>NZ_JBITJE010000013.1:0-190361 GCF_044459685.1 Kribbella sp. NPDC050241 | reverse complement strand
TGGGGGGGGGTGGGCGGGGGGGGGGGGGGGGGTGGTGGTGGGGGGGCCGGGGGGGGGGGGTGGGGGGGCGGGTGGGGCCGGGGGGGGGGGGGGGGGGGGGGGGCCCCCCCCGCCCCCGACGGTGTTTGTGGAGCGACCTGAGCGGGTGTCAGGCGGCTTGCGGGACGCGGGTGCGGTTCTTGGCGGCCCACACGGCCCGGCGCAGTTGGGCCTTGTCCGGGTAGCCGGCCGCGCGGCCGATCACGTAGACGTCGTGGCTTCGCATGTTGACCATGCCGGCGACGTACCAGACCGGGCTGCCCTCGGCGAGCATGGTGACGATCATGGTGCGGACTGTGCTGTCGGTGGTGGCGGTGGTGTTCATTCTGACCCTCTCCTTTGGTCGCTCTCACTGATACGTCGGAGAAGAGGGCCCGGATTCGACACACGTCGACAAACTTTTCTGCCGGTATTTTGGGCCGGTGACGATCACTCCGAGCGATCCGTACGCCGCCTACTCCGCCCTCCGCCGATCCGGACCCGTGCACCGTGTCGCCGGCCCCGACGGCAGCCCTTCCTGGCTCGTCACCCGGTACGACGACGTCCGCCGGGCACTCGCGGATCCGCGGCTGTCCGTCGACAAGCGCAACGCCCTCCCCGGCACCTACCGCGGCCTCAACCTGCCGCCCGCCCTCGACGCCAACCTGCTCAACATGGACCCGCCGGACCACACCCGGATCCGCTCCGTCGTCACCCGCGCCTTCACGCCCGGCCGGATCGAGGCGCTTGCCGCGCCCATCCGCCGTACCGCGGACGAACTGCTGGCTCCCGTCGTACGTCGCGGGCAGGCCGACCTGGTCGCGGAGTACGCCGCGCCGCTGCCGATCACGGTGATCTGCGACCTGCTCGGCGTACCCGAGGATGCGCGCACCGACTTCCGCGCGTGGACGGACACGATGCTCGCGCCGCCAGGACCGGACGAGGCGCGGGCCGCGATCGGGGCGATGCTGCGGTTCTTCGCCGGACTGATCGAGGGCAAGCGGTCGGTCCCGGGCGACGACCTGGTCAGTGACCTGATCGCCGCGCGGGACGACGACGATCGGCTCAGCGACGACGAGCTGACCTCGCTGATCTTCCTGATCCTGTTCGCCGGGTACGAGAACGTCGTCCACCTGATCGGGAACGCGACGCTCGCACTGCTCGACGAGCCGGCCTTGTGGGAGCGGCTGCGGTCCGACCGGTCGCAGCTCCCGGCCGCGGTCGACGAGTTGATGCGGTACGACGGCCCGGCGCCGCTGGCGATCAGGCGGTTTCCGGTCGAGGACGTGGAGATCGATGGCGTGGTGATTCCGGCGGGGGAGACGGTCCTGCTCGGGATCTCGTCGGCGAACCGGGACGCGGAACGCTTTCCTGATCCGGACCGGGTCGACTTCGATCGCGCGGTCGGCGGACACCTCGCTCTGGGGCACGGGATTCACTACTGCCTCGGTGCGCCGTTGGCGCGGTTGGAGATCGCGATCGCGCTGGAGGCGCTGCTGGATCACGTGCCCGGTCTGCACCTCGGCGTGCCGCGGAGTGACCTGCGCTGGCGGGACTCGATCCGCACGCGCGGCCTGCACGCGCTGCCGGTCATGTGCTGAAAACGCTGCTCGTCTTCTGACAAAACGAAGCGCCCCGGTCAATGACCGGGGCGCTTGTCCGTGTGGGTCCCGGGGGGAGTGGGACCACCACACGTTGGGGGGACTTCGACACTAACCCGAGCGAGGGGTCAGGTCCGAATCCTTTCGAACACGTTTCGGTCAACGGGGTGGAACTTGCGATCAGCGGCTCGTCCGGCGCCGGTACAAAGACGTCGCCAACGTGAACGAGAACAGGAGTAGACCACAACACCACGCGAGTGCGATCCAGCCGTTGTTCCCCAGTGGTGCGCCGATCAGAAAGCTGCGCACGGTCTCGATCACCGGCGTGATCGGCTGGTGTTCACTGATCGGCCGCAACCATGACGGCATCGTCTCCGGCTGGACGAACGCACTGCTCAGGTAGGGCAGGAACAACATGAAGAAGCTCAACGTGCTGGCCGACTCCACCGACTTGGCGATCACGCCGAGACCGGCCGCCAGCCACGACAGCGCGAGCACGTAGAGAAGGAGCAAGCTGATCGCGGCCAGCCATTCGCCGGCGTTCGCCGAAGGCCGGAACCCCATCGCCAGTGACGCGAGTACGACGATCGCCGTCGACACGGAGTTACGGGCGACACTCGCGGTGACGTGCCCGGTCAGCACGGCGAAGCTGCGGATCGGCAACGAGCGCAGGCGGTCGATCATCCCGCTGTGCATGTCGTCCGCGACCACCATCGCCGTCGACGAGGCGCCGTACCCGGTGGTGAGCAGGAGGATGCCCGGCACGACATAGTTGATGTACTCCGTGCCGGTACTGATCGCGCCACCGAAGACGTACACGAACAGGCACATCATCAGCAGTGGGAGCAGGATCGAGACGAACAACGTCTCGACGTTGCGCCGGGACAGCCGGACGCTGCGGTCGATCATCGTCACCGTGTCCGAGAACGCGGCGGCGACTCCGTGATGGGACATGGCGGACTCCTAGGCGGTGAGGGCGAGGAAGACGTCGTCGAGGGTCGGCCGGTGCGACGAGACGCGCTCGGGCTGCAGACCGTTGTCGCGCAGTACGTCGAGCACGTGGTGCAGGTGGGCCGCCGTACCGTCGGAGGGAATGTTCAGCACGAGATCGTCGGCGACGCCGTCCAGTACTCCGGTTGCCTTGAGCAACTGCACCTCGTCGGCGAAGCGGAGCTCGATGCGTTCGCCGCCGATCTGGGTCTTGAGTTCGTCGGCGGTGCCGGTGGCGACGATCCGGCCATGGTCGAGCAGCACGATCCGGTCGGCCAGCCGGTCCGCCTCCTCGAGGTACTGCGTGGTGAGCAGGATCGTGGTCCCGTCCCGGACCAGTTCACCGATCACGTCCCACATCGTCGACCGGCTGGCCGGGTCGAGCCCGGTGGTCGGCTCGTCCAGGAAGATCACCCGCGGCCGCGCGATCAGGCTCATGGCCAGATCGAGCCGCCGCCGCATCCCGCCGGAGTACGTCTTCACGCGCCGGTCCATCGCGTCGGTCAGCCCGAATCGCTCCAGCAGTTCGCCGGTACGTCGACGTGCGGCGGGCCGGCCTAGATGCATCAACCGTCCCACCATGACCAGGTTCTCCCGGCCGGTCTGGTTCTCGTCCACCGCGGCGTACTGCCCGGTCAGGCTGATCACCCCGCGAACGTGGGCCGGCTCGCGCAGGACGTCGTACCCGCCGATGGTCGCTCCGCCGTCGTCCGGCCTGGTCAGCGTGGTCAGGATCCGCACGATCGTGGTCTTGCCGGCGCCGTTCGGCCCGAGCAGCGCATGCACTGACCCCTCCGGCACCCGTAGGTCGACCCCGCTGAGCACCTCGGTAACGCCGTAAGACTTCCGCAGCCCGGTTGCCTCGACGATCATCGTCCCCTCCTTACTGCGTATCGAATACGCTAAATAGCGTAACAGGTACGCTATATCGCTCCGCAAGCCCTAAACTGGGGCGGTGGAGAAGAACGAGTTGCCCCCGGCCGTGGCACTGATGTGGCGGTTGCGGGAGGCGCCGCGGCGGGGACCGAAGCCGTCGCTGTCCCTCGACGACATCGTCCGGGCCGCGATCGAGATCGCCGATGCGGACAACGATCTGGGTGCGGTCTCGATGGCACGTGTCGCCGAGCGACTCGGCAACTCGACCATGGCGCTCTACCGGCATGTGAAGAGCAAGGACGACCTGCTGGTGCTGATGTCGGACGCGGCGATCGAGCGCCCGGACCCGATGCCCGAGGGGGTCGACTGGCGGACCGGGCTGACGTTCTGGGCGGACAACGTGCTGGCCGCCATCCGAAAACACCGGTGGTACGCGAAGATCCCGATCTCCGGTCCGCCGGCCGGCCCGAACAACCTCGCCTGGTTCGACGCCGCGCTCGGCGTACTGAACGGCACCGGCTTGCCGGAGGAGGCGAAGGTCGGTGTGGTGATGGGCCTGATCACCTACGTGCAGGGTCAGGTCCGGGTCGCCTTCGACCTGGCCGCGGGGTACGACGAGAATCCGGCGGCGTTCCTGCAGTTCGGTGCCACCCTCAGGCAGGTGGCCGACCCGCGGCAGTATCCGGCCGTCGCCCGCCTGGTCGAGGCCGGCGTCTTCGACGAGGTGGGCAATTTCGAGGACGAGAGCGACCAGGACTTCGGTTTCGGTCTGCAGCTCTACCTGGATGGTGTGGCGGCCTTCATTGACCGGGTCTGTCAGGACAAGTGAATGACCGCGTCCGCCGCCGGCGCGGTCGCCGCGATCAGGCGAGCGTTGCGTTCGTCGGTGCCGAAGGTGCGCTCGAGCGCTTCCTCGGCCGACCTGCCGTACCGCCGGTGCCGCGCCTCGAGCCGTTCGTGCCGCAGTTGTTCGGGCACCTCGACGTACCAGCACTCGTCGAGCAATGTGCGGAGGGTTGCCCAGGGTTGCTGGTCGAAGAGCAGGTAGTTGCCTTCGGTCACGACCAGGGTGACGTCGGGTCCGACTCCGATGCTGGCGGCAATCGAATCCTCCAGCCCGCGGTCGAAGCGCGGCGCCCAGATCTGCTCGTCCGGTGACTCCTTCAACCTCTTGAGCAAGGCAACGAACCCGTACCCGTCGAAAGTGTGCGGCGCACCTTTCACTTCGGTCAGTCCGAGCTCGTCCAGGACCGATTGCGCGAGGTGATAGCCGTCCATCGGCACGAGCGCGACCCGGTGCCCGTCACCGATGAGCTTCGCGGTCAGCTGCTCGGCGTACGTCGACTTGCCGGCCGCGGGAGCTCCGGTGATCCCCAGGATCTGCCGCCGCCCCCGCGTCGCGAGGCCGACGGCGCGGTCGTAGGCGGCGGCCGAATCCAGGGTCTCCATCCCAGCGATCCTAGGCGAGGTAGCCGTCCGAGCGGACGAGGATCTCGTCGCCGTCCTGGGCGTGGTAGTGGGTGAAGGCCTCCGGGCTGGTGTACGCCGCGCTGCCGTCGCGACCGATGTCGACGGTGTGCTCGTCGGTCGACGGAGTAGTGGGGGAGAAGCGGAGCAGGGTGGTGTGCGGGCCGCGGAAGAGGTCGAACAGGCGCAGCTTGTTGCCTGAGGCTTCTACCAGCGGCGCGTCCGGTGCGCGGTCGCCGGAGGTGATGGCGCGAGTGTCCGAGAGGTCGCGGTAGGAGACGTCGAGCTGGCGGGTGTTCTCGCCGCGCTCCATCGCCGACTCGTCGCCGTCGACATGCTTCTGCATCAGCTCTCCGCTGATCCCGAGCACGCGAGCCGCGTTGGTCCGGCGCTCGGTCTCGTACGTCGCCAGCACCTCTTCGCGTCCGCCGGCCAGCTTCCAGCCGAGGTTGTACGCGTCCTGGACGCCGGTGTTGAGGCCCTGACCACCGGTCGGCGGGTGCACGTGCGCGGCGTCGCCGGCGATGAAGACCCGGCTGACCCGGAATCGCTCGGCCAACCGGACGTTCGGCCGCCAGACGGTCGACCAGGTCAGATCCCGCAGCTTCGCCACGCCCGGACCGGCGTACCGATCGACCAGCGCCTGCAGGCCCTCCAGCGAGGTGTCGGCGTCGTCGGAGTCGAGCGGGGCGCCGAACTGGAACTGGTCCCCGCCCGCCAGCGGTGTGAGGGCGATCCCCGACATCGGGTTGTCCTTGCCGGCGAACCAGTAGCCGGAGTCGTGGTTCAGGCCGTCGGCCGCGACGTCCCCCAGGAGGGTGCGGATCGACTCGTCGGTGGTGCCCTCGAAGGCGATCCCGAGGTGCTTGCGGACGAAGCTCCGGCCGCCGTCGGCACCGACCAGGTACTGCGCCTCGACCATCTCGCCGGTGGAGAGTTCGGCGGTCACCGAGTCGGAGTCCTGGGTGAACCCGACGATCGCGGTGTCCAGCTCGACCTGAACGCCGTACTCGGTGAGCTTGTCGCGCAGGATCTTCTCGGTGCGCGACTGGCCGAGCATCCAGGCGTTCGGGTACGGAATGTCCGGGGTGGGCTCGAGGATCGGTGCCATCCGGCGCTCGTCGACCGGCGTGCCGTCCAGATAGATCTTCATGGTCGGAAGCGACCGGCCCTGCCGCAGGATCTCGTCGATGACCCCGAGGTCGTCGAACACCTCGAGGGTCCGTGGCTGCAGACCGTCGCCGCGCGAGCCGTTGAAGAACTCGGTCGCCTTGTCGATCAGCCGGACGGCGATGCCACGCCGGGCCAGGTCGATCGCCAGCGTCAATCCGGTCGGGCCCGCCCCTGCGATCAGAACTGTCATGATCTGGTCTCCTTGACTGAATTATGATTCACTGAATTCAGATTCACTATGAACGTGACTAGGGTTCGGTGTCAAGGAGGTTGTCGTGACCGACACGGTGAGCCGCCGGGAACGGGCGGCCGGGACCGGGGCCGCGCTGAAGCAGGCGGCCCGGGAGGTGTTCGCCGAGCGCGGGTACCTGAACACGAAGATCACCGACATCACCGCGGCCGCGGGCCGGGCGACGGGATCCTTCTACAACCACTTCGCGGGCAAGGAGGAACTGCTCGAGGCGCTGCTCAGGGACATGCTCGCGGAGGCCGACGAAACGATCGTCGACGTTGCCGGCCATGACGCGGACTTCAGCAAGATCTCAGCGATCCGCTGGCACGTGGCCGCGTTCTGGCAGTTCTATCAGCAGCACCTGCCGGAGATGATCGCGGTGAAACAGGCCGCGATGGTCGACCCGGAGCTCGGCCGGCGGCTGCAGCAGATCATGGCCGACGACGACGCCCACATGATCGAGCACTTCGCCCATCTGCCGAATCCACCGGCCGAACCGCTCGTGCAGATCTCCGCGATGAACGCGCTGATGGAAGGCTTCGCCTACACCTGGCTGGTCGTCAATCCCGCCAACGGCCAGACCATCCCGGACGAAACCGCCATCGACACCCTCACGAACCTCCTCCACCACGGCCTGGCCGGGAGACAGTAGCCGCGGCGGACCTGTGGCACTCACCAAGTACGTCAGCTCCTCGTCGGTCAGGCTGGGGCGTGAGCTGACGCGGCCGGACCGAGGACGTTGGTGAGTGGGGCAGGTCCGGGTCGCTTTACGCGGCGGCCGGTGGCTAGTCCTCCGGCGGAGGTGGCTCCTCGGCGCCTTCGCGTTCGTCGCGGGCGGCCCACTCGAGCAGGGTGTCGAGGGAGTAGACGTTGTCGTCGATCGTCTCGTGCAGGTCGCCGAGCTCGGCGAAGCGGGCCGGCACTGTCTCGATGGTGAACTCGCGCGGCTCCACGTCGTCCACCTCGTCCCAGCGAATCGGGGTCGAGACTGTGCCCTCGGGGTTACCGCGGACCGAGTACGCGGCCGCGATCGTGTGGTCGCGCGCGTTCTGGTTGAAGTCGACGAACAGCTTCTTCGGGTCGCGGTCCTTGCGCCACCACGTCGTCGTCACATCGTCCGGTGCGCGTCGCTCGACCTCCCGCGCGAACGCCAGGGCGGCCCGGCGTACGTCGGAGAATCCGTACGTCGGCTCGACCCGGACGTAGATGTGGATCCCCGACCCGCCTGACGTTTTCGGATAGCCGACCGCACCGAGGTCGTCCAGGACCTCGTGCGCGACGTGGGCGACCCGGCGTACCCGGTCGAAAGGGCAGTCCGGCATCGGGTCGAGATCGATCCGCCACTCGTCCGGCTTCTCGGTGTCGGCGCGGCGGGAGTTCCACGGGTGGAACTCGACGGTGGACATCTGCACCGCCCAGGCCACGTGCGCGATCTCGGTCACGCACAGCTCGTCGGCGGTCCGGTTGTACCGCGGGAACTTCACCCGGACGGTCTCCATCCACGGCGGCGCGCCGTGCGGCAGCCGCTTCTGGTGCACCTTCTCGCCGGCGACGCCCTCCGGGAACCGGTGCAGCATGCACGGCCGCTCCCGCAGCGCGCGGACGATCCCGTCACCCACCGACAGGTAGTACTTCACCAGATCGAGCTTCGTCTCCCCGCGGGCAGGAAAGTAGACCCGATTCGGATTCGAGATCCGCACCGTCCGCTCGCCCACCTCCAACTCGACCGCCGGAGACTTCGCCTTCCCCTTGGACTCAGCCATGACGTCAACCTAACCGCCACCGGGGACAAACGGCAGGTATCTAGGCCAGACGCGTGAGCCAGGCTCGGGGGTCGGGGGTGCGGCCGTACTGCAGGTCGAGCAGGGTGGTGCGGATGGACTTGGTGACTGGGCCTACGCCGAGGTCGACGGTGTGGTCGCCGATGGTCAGGTCGCCGTCGGGCCAGGCGACGCGGCCGATCGGGGTGATCACTGCGGCGGTGCCGGAGGCGAACACCTCGGTGATCTCACCGCTGCGTACGCCGTCCTTCCACTCGTCCGCGGAGATCCGGCGCTCCTCGACCGCGTGCCCGAGATCGGCGGCCAGCTCCAGCACCGAGGCGCGGGTGACTCCTTCGAGGATCGATCCGTTCAGCTCCGGGGTCGCGATGCGGCCGTCGGCGTACACGAAGAACATGTTCATGCTACCGATCTCCTCGAGCCACTTGTGCTCGGAAGCATCGACGAACGCGACCTGCTCGCAACCGTTGGCCACAGCCTCGGCCAGACCGGCCAGGCTGGCCGCGTAGTTGCCGCCGCACTTGGCCGCGCCGGTGCCACCCGGCGTCGCGCGGATGGTCGAGGTGGTCAGCCAGATCGAGACCGGCTTGGGACCGGTGTCGAAGTACGGGCCTGCCGGCGACGCGATGACCCCGAACAGCACCTCGCGTGCCGGTCGCACGCTCAGCGCCGCCTCGGTGGCGATCATGTACGGGCGCAAGTACAGGCTGGTCTCGCCGTCCTCGGCAGACGGCACCCACGGCTCGTCGACCGTCACCAGCGCACGCAGGGCGGAGATGAACGCCTCCTCCGGCACCTGCGGCAGTGCGAGTCGCTCGGCGCTCTTGAGGAACCGAGTCGCGTTGCGATCCGGGCGGAACGCCCACACCGACCCGTCGGCATGCCGGTACGCCTTCAGACCCTCGAAGATCTCCTGTGTGTAGTGCAGTACGGCGGCAGCCGGGCTCACACTGAGCGGTGCGAACGCCGTGACCTTCGGGTCGTGCCAGCCCCGGTCGTCCGTCCAGTTGGCTACCACCATGTGGTCCGTGAACGACTGCCCGAAGGCAGGCTTGGCCAGGATCGCCGAGCGCGCCTCCGCACTCGCCGGATCACTCCGCAACTCGACCGCGAAGTCCCACCCGCTGGTCACCGTCGTGCTCTGCGTTTCACTCGTCACCCGCTGCACGCTACTCCCGGGTCATGCCTCACCACGACCCGCTGCCCACACTGCGGCCGGTCGCGTACGTACGCCGCTCCACCAGAACCTCCAGATCCCGCACTGCTGCCAGTCCTGGCTCCCGGTCCCGCGCTGCGGCCAGCACTCGGCGGGCCTCGTCGTACAGGTAATAGGTGTGCCACTCATCCGGGAGCTCGACCAGCTCCCGCATGGCCAGCGCCAGACCAGCCGCGACCTCACCTTCCAAGGCCAGGCACTCGGCCAGCGCCAACTCCAACTGCGCCCGCTCTTCGACTCTCTGCTCGGGGCACAGCTCCAGTGCGCGCCCCAGCATCAAGCAGCCCGCAGTCCCGTACCCCAGGCTCGCGCAGACTCTGCCCTCCGCGGCATGCACCTCGTACGCCGCGAGGTCGCCCAGAGGACTCGTGGTTGCCGGGGGCAACACATCGGAACAGCTCAGCAGCTCCTGCAGGGCACGGTGTGCTTCGGACCGTCGGCCCAGCTGGGCCAGCACCCGCGCCCGCACAGCATGAGCCTGCACGCCGCTGGCCGGGATCTGCTGTGCGAGCGCCAAGGACTCCTCCGCCAGCTCCAGCAGCTGCGGCAGCGGTCGCCGCTCCGCGAGTCCGCTGATGGCCTCCCTCGCGCGCACCAGGCTCCGCATCGAAACCTCGCCGGAGCTGTCCGCGAACGCTCGGCCCGCCGACCACCAACGCCTCGCCGCGCGCAGCTCGCCAAGCCCGGTCAGTGTCTCGGCGACCAGGACGCTCAGCTCGGCCGCCCGTACTCCGAAGCCGTCCTGTCCCTGTGCCTGGAGTAGCTGAAGGTCTGCCAGGAGCTCCGGCAGCAGCCGTGCCGGCGGAACACTGTGAACGTCGCCAGTCGCCTCCACGCGGTCCACGCCGGCGAGAGCGCTGGTCAGCCCGTCCCACACTGCCGCCAACGAAGCGGCCGGTCGACCGGAGACGACCGGACGCACTGCTGCAGGCCGCTCGGGGTGTGCCCGCAGGTAGGTCCCGGTCAGCCGGCTGCCGGTGCCGAGCTCGCGATCGCAGAAACGGGCCAGGTCGGCAGAGCCTGGTCTCCGGCCACGCTCCACCTGCGACAAGTAGCTGTGGTCGTAGCCGACCCGCGCTGCCAGCTGCCGCAGACTCAAGCCGGCCGCCTGCCTGCACTGCCGCAACTCCCGGCCGAACCCTGATACAGGCGCTGCCTCAGCCACAGGATCACCCCCGTCCGCTCACTGCCACACCTGGTGGTTGCGGTGCGTGTCCAGAAACTACAAGCCCCCACCGACAAAACCAGTCCCAGCAGTTCGGCCGGTTGTGAGGGGGTGTGGGCTGTTCTCACAGCCCACAGACCACACCTGTTGTGGGCAGCGCGTGCTGGGCGATTCTGCAGAGGTGAACACGATGCAGCGGCAGGCTCGCCTCTTCCGGTTGGTACGCCACACCGACGTCTCCGGCGTGCGCGGCACAGGCACCCTGGCCGAAGGTGTGGAGTGGTCCGACGGCACCGTCGCCCTCCGGTGGCGCGGCCGCTGGCCCGGAACGTCCACCTGGGACGGTGGGATCGAGGCTCTGCTGGCGGTTCACGGTGCCGGTGGACGCACCCAGGTCCACTGGTTCCCGGCCAAGCCGGCCCGCGCCACGGCCACGACACCGGCCAGGACCACGTCGGCCACGGCGACGACAAGGGCCAGCGCCGCGCCGGCCACGGGTCAAGCGGTCTGGCGCGAGGACTCGGTGGAGACCGTGTGGTTGCCGGCGCCGGGGCTGGACGGCCTGTGTTCGCGCTGCGGCCAGCTGTGGCCTTGTCTCAGCTGCGGTCCCTGACCGGGTGCCCCTGTGCTGATCCGGTTTAGTGTGAGTTCGTTTGGGTTCGGCCGGGTGGAGGGATGGCGATGGTGGCGGACGAGGTTGTTGATCCGCTGGACGAGTTGGATGCCCAGTTGGCGCGGCTGCGGGGTGTCGCCGACGAACTGCGTGGTGCCCGCGGGACTCCGGTGCTGGAGGGCAATCAGATCGAGCTGATCGAGGACGGTCCGACTCTCCTGCGGGCGTACGAGGATCTGCAGAGGAACTCCACCCGTCAAGTCCGGGTGCTGGACCGGCCGCCGTACGCGACGCCGCCGTCCACCCAGCAGAGGCTGGAGCTGGAGCGGCTCGCCGACGGGATCGAGTACCGGGCGATCTACGGCACCGAGGTGTTCGAGTCCGAGGACATCATGGGCGTGCTGCCGGAGTTACAGGCGGCGGGCGAGGTCGGCCGGGTGCTGGCGCAGGTCCCGATGAAGATGGCGGTCGGCGACGACGACACCGCGCTGATCGGGCTGACCAAGCGGGCGCCGGCCGAGTCCAACCTGCTGATCCGCTCGTCCGGACTGCTGGACGGCTTGATCGCGACGTTCGAGATGCTGTGGGCCTTGGCGATCCCGATGCCGGTGCTCCTGGCGAACGGTGAGGTGCCGGCACTGCGGGCGCCGGATCGGGACATCCTGCTGTTGCTCGCGGGTGGCGCGACCGACGACATGATCAGCCGGCGGTTGCGGATCAGTCCGCGGACGACCCAGCGCCGGGTCCGCGCGCTGATGGAGTCGCTCGGCGCGCAGACCCGGTTCCAGGCGGGCGTTCAAGCCGCCCGCCGCCGCTGGATCTAGTTCACCGTCACCACCGTCCCGGCGCGGTTCGGGAACTCGACGAACCCGGTGGAGCGCTGATCAGTGCGGACTCCCGACCAGGACGCCGTGACCTGGAACGGCTTGCCGGCGGCCGGTGCCACCGACGGCGTCACCTTGAGGGCGTTGCCACCGGTCACGACGTTGGTCTGCATCGTGTACTTCGTGGTGTCGGCACCCGGCGGGTTCGACAGGGTGATGGCGAGCACGCCCCAGACGCCGGGCGAGGGAGCTGCCACCGTCGCGGAGGCCTGGTTCGCCCCGGTGCCTTCGAAGGAGAGCAGTTGCATCTGGCCGTTCACGACCTTGTAGAGCACCATCCAGATGCTGCCGGCCGGGTCGACCGTCTTGATGTTCCACTGCACAGCCTTGGTGCCGGCGGTCACCGTGACCGGGTAGTTCGGCAGGTCCGCGTCAGCAGCTCCCGCCGGTACCTCGCCCGGGACCTGGGGCGCCGAAGCGAAGCCGTACGCGTGGATCGGCGTACCGGCTGTGCCGGCCGTGACGTCGAAGGAGACCGAGCCGGCCGCGCCGGAGCCGGTGACGTTGGTCGGTGCGATGACCGAGGTCGGGACGACCGCGATCGGGCTGCGGACCGACGTACCGGCACCCTGCCAGGTCAGCCAGCCGCTGGTGGTGTCGTGCGACGGGGCCGTGTCCTGGGTCAGCTTGACGGTGAAGGACTTCGTCTGGCCGGCCTGCAGGTTCAGGATCGACGGAGTGACGACAGCCTTCATGCCGGGGACGGACACGGTCGCGCGGTACAGACCGCCCTTCACCGCGGTGACGCGGCGGGTGACAGTCTGCGTGCCGACCAGCTCGCCGACGGCGATCGACGGTGCGTTGTAGTTGCTGGGGTCGATCGCGGGTACGCCGGTGCCGGTGTTGACACCGCTGCCCTCCAGATAGCCGAGCCAGTCGCCGTCACCGGAGTCGTAGACGAGACCCGGGTCGAGCATGCGCGACGGCTGGACCTCACCGGCGCCTCGCGCGAACGGATCGTTGTCGACAGCGCCGCTGGCGGTCTTGACGTCGCTGGTGGTCGTCATGAGCGCCGACTTGACCATCATCGGAGTCCAGTCAGGGTGCTTGGCCAGGTAGAGAGCAGCCAGGCCGGCGATGTGCGGTGCGGCCATCGACGTACCGGAGAGGAAGGCGTAGCTGTGTCCGCCGTTGCTGGGCGGTGCCACCGCGGCCAGGACGTTCACACCCGGCGCGGCAAGGTCCGGCTTCAGCAGGTCGCCATGGCTCGACAGCGACGGGCCGCGCGAGGAGAAGTCCGCCATCTGCGGGTACGGCGTGGTCTGTGCCGTCAGGTTGCCGGGCACAAGCTGCGCGGTGGCTCCGGCAGTACCGGCGTACGCCTTCACAGATAGCGAGCCCGGGGTGTTGAGGTGCACGGTCGGCACCGCGTGCGAGTCAGCCACCATGTCCTGGTCGGTCAGGTTCAGCAGCACCATGCCGACGCCACCTGCGCGCTTGACCTCGGCCGACTTGTCGACCCGGGCTCCGACGCCTCTGTCGCACACCACGATGTTCCCGGCGGCCTTGGCCGAGTCGAGCGTGTTCGGCAGACACTGCGAACCGTCGTACTCGGTCGCCGACTCCACACGGGCGGCAGCACCGGTGACCAGCGACTTGGGGCCGACCGTCGCGGGGATGGAGGTGCTCAGCCCGGCGTACTTCTCGCCGTTGCCGAGGACCACAGTCGCGTCGTACGGCGCCACTGTGCTCGCGCCGACCGTGGTCACCCACGGAGAGGTGTTGTCGAGCGATGACGGCTCCGGACCGGAGTTGCCGCCTGCTGCGGAGACGAAGATGCCGGTGGAGGCCGCGGACAGGAAGGCGAGCTGTACCGGGTCCGTGTGCGCGGACTCGAAGATCGAGCCGACCGAGTAGTTGATCACGTCGACGCCGTCGGCAACGGCCTGGTCGATCGCGGCGAGGATGTCGGACGTGTAGCCGCCCGAGCCGACACCGCCCTTGCCGGTCCACAACGCCTTGTAGACGGCGATCTTGGCGGCCGGAGCAACGCCGGAGATCGTGCCGAAGTTGATGCCGCTCTCCGCAACGTCCACACCGGCGCGGCCGGCCGCAGTGGTCGCGGTGTGCGTGCCGTGGCCTTCACCGTCGCGCGGGGAGGCGTAGTCGGCGCGGGCCTCGGGCGGAGTGGCGCCGAGCCAGGCGTCGCCGAAGTACTTGGCGCTGATGAGCTTGGTGTTGCACAGGTCGGCGGTGAAGTCCTCGCCGGCCTCGCAGGAGCCGGTGAAGTCGTTGCCGTCGGCCTTGTGCATGACGATGTTGTCGCCGGAGCGGTACGGCCGGTACGGGTCGGCCGCAGTGGCGGGCTTGGTGTCCAGCTCCGGTCCGGACAGTGAGGCGCTCTCCGGCCAGATGCCGGTGTCGACGACGCCGACCACGACGCCCTTGCCGGCTTCGGCGTTGCCGCCGAGCGCGGACCAGACGCCGTTCTCGCCGGACAGTTTGAGGAAGTCGGTGGGCGTCTTGTCGTCCAGGGCCTGGTGCAACTGGTCCGGAGTGACCGCGATGACGCCCGGTGTCTTGCTGAGCTCGCTGACCTGCCGGCTGCTCAGGTTGGCGGCGAATGCGTTGACCGCGGTCGAGTAGTGCCGGGTCGCCTTCGCGCCGACCGTCGCAGCGACCGTGTTGTGGCGCCTGTCGAGCCAGTTGCTGTAGCGCTTCGAGTCGGGGTTCGCGGTGTCGACCTTGTGGCCCTTGGCCGGCTTGGTGGCCTTCAGCCCCGCTACACCACCGGAGTACGTCGCCAGTGGCTGGTCGGCCAGCGTCACGACGTACCGGCCGGGGGCGAAGTGGGGCAGTCGCATCGAGGTGGCGAGATCGTCCGGAGGCGGCGAGCCGGGCGCGGGAGCCGTGGTGACGGCGTTCCCGGCCGGAGCCGCGAAGGCGGCGGTGCTGAGGACGGCGGCCGCGATCAGCGCGGTCCGTCGACGCAAGGACAGGTGGTTCACGCGATTCCTCCAGTGCTGGAGGGACGGGCGGATGTGCGTCCCTCAGGTCCTGACCGCGGCTGTCGCCCCGGCCGCCCGCCCCCGAGCCCGGACGCGGAAGAGCCTGCCAACCCACGGCGCCGACCACACTGTTTTGGCTTCAACTAGCCGCTGGCGAAAACCTGCCAAACAGCAGGCGGCTTCCCGACAACGTCGGGAAGCCGATCCGGTGACGCATTGACCTCTAGTTATGGAGCGTCTCTACTAAATGGACCTCGAGGAGGTCCGATGGTGCCTCACCGGCCTTCCGTGGGCTGATGACGTGGTCGATCAACTGGGACCGCTATGACAACTGGGAGTCCCGGAACAGCCACGCGCCGTACCTCGCGGCCCTGCCCTGAGACCCGCCCAGGCCGGCCCGGTTCGTGACCAGCCCCGCGAACCGGGCCAGTGCCTGTGGATTACCGATCCCGCTTTGTGGTGTTGCGCTGGTATGAAGGAGGCATGACAGCGTCGACGACCCGCCCGGTGATCCTCACCGTGGACGACGATCCGGGTGTTTCCCGGTCTATCGCCCGTGACCTTCGCCGTCGGTACGGCGAGGAGAATCGCATCGTCCGGGCCGAGCACCCGTCCCAGGCGCTGGAGGCCCTGCGCGAGCTCAAGCTGCGTGGCGAACCGGTCGCCCTGCTGCTCGCCGACTACCGGATGCCCCAGATGTCCGGCATCGAGTTCCTCGAGGCCGCGATGGACCTGTTCCCGCTCGCCCGCCGGGTCCTGCTGACGGCGTACGCCGACACCGACGCCGCGATCCAGGCGATCAACGTGGTCGACCTCGACCACTACCTGCTCAAACCGTGGAACCCACCGGAGGAGAAGCTCTACCCGGTCGTCGACGCGATGCTCGACCTGTGGAAGACGACCCCGGAGCCGTCCAGCGACGAGACCCGGGTGATCGGTCACCGCTGGTCGGCGCCGTCGTTCACGGCCCGCGACTTCCTCGCCCGCAACGCGGTGCCGTATCGCTGGCTGAGCGTCGACGACGAGGAGAGCAAGCGCCTCCTCGACGCGGCCGGGATCGACGGTTCGACCCTGCCCGTGGTGATCACCCCGGACGGCACGGTGATGGTCGCCCCGAGCGAGGCGGAGCTCGCCGACAAGGTGGGGCTCTCCACCTCACCGACGAAGGACTTCTACGACCTCGTCGTGGTCGGCGGCGGACCGGCCGGTCTCGGCGCCGCTGTGTACGGCGCCAGTGAGGGACTGCGGACCGTGTTGGTCGAGCAGTTGGCGACCGGCGGTCAGGCTGGCCAGTCGAGCCGGATCGAGAACTACCTGGGCTTCCCTGACGGTGTGTCCGGGGCGCAGTTGACCGATCGGGCCCGGCGGCAGGCGGTCCGGTTCGGTGCCGAGTTGCTGACCGCCCGTCAGGTGGTCGGCCTCGAGACGCTCGGGTCGGCCCGCAAGCTGATGTTCTCCGACGGCAGCGAGATCTCGTCCCACTCGGTGATCCTGGCGACCGGGGTGGCCTACCGGCACCTGGACGCGCCCGGCGTCGACGACCTGTGCGGCCGCGGGATCTACTACGGGTCCGCCACGACCGAAGGCCCGAGCTGCACCGGCCAGGAGGTCTACATCATCGGCGGGGCGAACTCCGCCGGCCAGGCCGCGGTGTATTTCTCGAAACACGCCAAGACCGTGCATATGCTGGTGAGAGGACCATCGCTCACGGCGACGATGTCGTCGTACCTGATCAATCAGATCGACGACATCGACAACATCGAGGTCCACACCTGTACGCAGGTGGTGTCCTGCAAGGGCTCGGAGCATCTCGAGCGCGTCACCCTGCAGAACAGTGCGACCGGCGAGAGCCGCGAGGTGGACACGGAGTGGATGTTCGTGTTCATCGGTGCGGCCCCACGGACGGACTGGCTGCCCGGCGACCTGCTCCGCGACGAGCGCGGTTTCGTACTCACCGGTCCTGACCTGCGCGGCAAGCCTCCGGGCTGGGCGCTGGACCGGGAGCCGTACCACCTGGAGACGAGCATGCCTGGCGTGTTCGCCGCCGGCGACGTACGGGCGGAGTCGGTCAAGCGGGTCGCCTCCGCGGTCGGCGACGGAGCGATGGCCGTGACACTGGTGCACCGATACCTGGAGATGCTCTGATGACTGCCGAGACCGAGGCGCGCCGGCTGAGCCCGGACGAACTGCGCACGCTCTTCCTGTTCGAGAGCCTCACCGACGAGCAGTTGCAGTGGCTTTCCGACGCCGGGTACGTCGAGACCTACCCCGAGGGTCTCGTGTTCAACGAGGGCGACCCGGCGACCTGCTGCTACGTCCTGCTCTCCGGTGAGATCCGGCTGTGCAAGCTGTCGCACGGCGAAGAGGTGGAGATCAACCGGACCGCACAGCGTGGCGTCTACGCCGGTGCGTTCAACGCGTTCTTCGGTGCCGCCGACCGCAAGGCCTACACCGCGACCATGCGGGTGACCGAGACGTCGGAGTTCTTCGTCATCGGTGCCGACACGATGGCGACGATGATGAACACCTGGTTCCCGATGGCGGTGCACCTGATCGAGGGCTTCGTGATGGGCATGCGCCGGACCAACGAGACGCTGGGCGAGCGCGAGCGGTTGCTTGCCCTCGGCTCCTTGTCGGCCGGTCTCACCCACGAGCTGAACAACCCGGCCGCCGCGGCGGTCCGGGCTGCGGCGACACTGCGGCAGCGAGTCTCCGGGATGCGATCCAAGCTGGCCATGCTCGCCGACGGCACCCTGGACGCGACCAAGCTGCACCAGATCGTCGCGCTGCAGGACGATGCGGTCGAGCGGCTGGAGAAGAACAAGGACAGGGACATCTCGCCGATGGACCTGTCCGACGCCGAGGACGCGCTGACCGACTGGCTCGACGACCACGACGTGCAGGCCAGTTGGGACGTCGCGCCGGTGCTCGCCGCGGCCGGGCTGGACGTGCCGTGGATGGAGGAGGTGCTGACCGCGGTCGGGCCGACGTACATCGAGGGCGCGGTCCGCTGGCTGATGTACACGATCGACACCGAGTCGCTGATGAACGAGATCGACGACTCCGTCACCCGCATCTCGACGTTGGTCGGGGCGGCGAAGCAGTACTCCCAGATCGACCGAGCGCCGTACCAGACCGTTGATCTGCGCGAGTTGCTGAAGAGCACGCTGGTGATGATGTCGGGCAAGCTGCAGGGGTACGACGTCGTGAAGGACTTCGACCCGGAGCTGCCGCCGATCCCGGCGTACGCCGCCGAGCTGAACCAGGTGTGGACGAACATCATCGACAACGCGGTCAGCGCGATGGGCGGGCACGGCACCCTGACGATCCGGACCAAGCGGGACGGCGCGTACGCGCTCGTCGAGATCGGCGACACCGGCCCCGGCATCCCGCCGGAGATCCGCCGCCGCATCTTCGAGCCGTTCTTCACGACCAAGCCCATCGGCGAGGGCACCGGCCTGGGCCTCGACATCTCCTGGCGCATCGTGGTGAAGAAGCACCACGGCGACCTCCGCGTCGAGTCCGAGCCGGGCAACACCCGCTTCAAGATCATCCTGCCGCTCGATCCCGAGGAGGAGGTCGAGACCGAGGCCTCGCTGCTGTCCTAGCCCTTGGTCAGATGGCGGCAAGGGCTGCCGATCGCCTTGCAGAGCAGTCACATTCTCTTGCGGGGGAACGTCAGAACGATGTACCCCAAGGAGCAGGAGAGACTGATGTCAACCACTGAGCAGGCCGTCGTACGAATGCACAACTACAGCGTCGATCCGGAGAATGTCGCCGAGTTCCTGAAGGCCCGCGCCACGGTGGTCGACACGATCCGCGCCGCCCACCCCGGGCTGGTCGCGACCCGCCTCGTCCACCTCGAAGACGGCACCTACTCCGACACGTGGCAATGGACCTCGATGCAGGCCATGGCCGCCGCCTTCCCCCTCGCCCAGTCCCCGGAGGCCGTCGCAGCCTGGGCCCTGGCCTCCACGTCCTCCGCCCTGAACGGCGAGATCGTCGACGAGCGGTGAGGTGCATAAGGACAGGAGGTGGTGCCGTCGATGGGCTGGCCGGCTCGTCTCGCACGCTCAGGGTCCGGCGTGCAACCGACTACCTCCTGTCGTTAGGTACGTCAGGGGATGGGCTGGATGGATTCGAGGTCCGCGATGGCCGTGCGGACGGCTGTGGTGAAGGTCCAGAAGAGCCGCCGGGTGGTGTTCTTACGGTCTTCGCGGGTGTTGATGCGGAACATGGCCCGGCGCAGCGGAGTGGTCAGTTCGAGCTGAGCACCGGCGCCGAGCAGTGTGCGGTTGGCGATGTTGGTCGGCTCGTCGCCGTTGAGGGCCGGGACGGCGGCGGCGTCGATCGCCAGGATTCCGCTCTCGATCAGGCGCTCGAGGAGAGCTGACTTGAAGGCGGCGCTGCGACCGCCGACGAGAACTGCCTTGGTGTCGTCGGGTAGTTCGGCTTGAGCCGTCGTGCATCCGTGCAGACCAACGGCGTTCAGCGATCCACCGGTCAAAGACAAGGCGACGTGGTCATCACAGCCGGTCGAGGTGACGTGCAGGTCGGCGTTGCCGGTCGAGCGCAGACCCTCGAACATCCAGTAGTCGTGGACCGGCCCATCCGTCGGTGTCGGTTCGAGGTCGGCCGGGTGGTAGCCGGCGATCCCCAGACACAGCTCCGACGTACCGGCCTCGATCCCTCCACCATGCGGCGCCAGGATCGTCGTCCGCTGGACCTCGACCCGCCCGGCCAGGTCGTCGTCGAACCACTCGTGCCGCCGGTACCGCCGACCGTAGTCGGCGCCTTCGGCCAACGACGTGTCGGCGTACAACTCACTGTTCGTCCCATACCTCTCGGCCGCGTCGTCCACAGCTCCCCCTCCCACCACTTCGAGGGTCCCACAGTGGGCGTCAGCGGAGGGCGGTGCCTTGGGTATGGGTGAGGAGTGTCAGGTCGGGGCGGGTGGGGAGGGACTCCCAGTCGCCGGTGGCGGTGACGCAGAAGGCGCCGGAGGTGGTGGCTCGGTCGAGGCGGGAGTCGGGGGAGAGGTCGTCGAGGGTGGCGGAGAGGTAGCCGGAGACGAAGGCGTCGCCGGCGCCGATGCTGTCGACGACGGTGACAGGGAGGGCTGGGCGGTGGATGGTGCCGGAGGCGGTGTGAGCCCAGGCGCCCTTGCCGCCGGCCGTCACGATCACCTGGTCGACGCTGCTCGAACCGAGGAGGTCGGCGACCGCATCGGGTGCATCGGTCAGGATGTCGAGTTCGTCGTCCGAGGAGAAGACGGTGTGGACGTGGGGGAGAAGCTCACGGAGTGCGGTCGCCGCGTCCGAGCGGGACCAGAGCCGCGCGCGGTAGTTGACGTCGAGTGAGACCTGCACGCCTGCGGCGCATGCGTTCCGTACGATGGCCAGCGTCGCGGCGCGAGTGGTCGCGGACAGCGCCGGGGTGATGCCGGTGACGTGGAGCAGGCGCGGTCGGGTCGCCTCGAGAGCGGCGATGCACTCGTCGGCAGTGACCGTCGAACCAGCCGAGCCGCGACGGTGGTAGCTGACCCGGGTGATGTCGTGCGACGGCTGATCGAAGGCGATGAACCCGGTGAACGACTCGTCCGAGAATCGCACCCGACGCGTGTCGACACCTTCGGCCCGGAGCGTGCGCTGGATCAGCCGCCCCGGTTCATCGTTGCCCACAGCACCTACCCAGGCAGCCTGGTGCCCGAGCCGGGACACTCCGATCGCCACGTTGCTCTCCGAGCCGGCGATCGACAGGTGCGCGTCGCCACCCAGCCGCATCGGGCGAGCGGTCCGCAACGAGACCATGGTCTCGCCGATCGTCAGGAGGTCGGTCATCTCACAACTCCGAAGTGGTTCAGACGTCGAGGGCGGTGCGGAAGGTCAAACGCCGAGGGTGGCGCGGAACCCGGCGGCGCGGTCGGCGAGAGCGGAGAGGGATCCGCCGGTGCCCGCGTCCCCCAGCAGCGGCGAGCCGACACCGACAGCCAGGGCGCCGGCAGCCAGGTACTCCGGTGCGGTCTGCGCATCGACCCCGCCGACGGCGAGGAGCGGAGCCTCGGGCAACGGTGCACGGAGCTCGCGGAAGTACGAGGGCCCGTAGACCTTGGCGGGGAAGATCTTGACCGCGGTGGCGCCGAGATCCAGCGCGGCGACAACCTCGGTCGGAGTGAGAGCTCCGCACAGAAGGGGCAGACCGAGGTCCACGCTCCGATGAGCGCCGCGGGTGATCGCGGGGGTGACGACGAAGCCCGCCCCGGCGGCTGCGACCTCGTCGGCCTGAGCGGCCGTGACGACGGTGCCGGCCCCGATGAGGATGTTCGGGTCGTACTCCGAGCGCGCCTTCGCGATCGCGTCGACGCCGCCCGGGGTGGTCAGGGAGACCTCCAGAGCGGTGATCCCGGCGTCGACCAGCGTGCGGACGCAGTCCAGGGCGCGATCCGGCCCGTCGGCGCGGATGATGGCCAGCACCTTGCGGTGCCGGAGTTCGGTCAGCAGATCCATAAGTCCTCCTCGAAAGTCCACGCTAGGGGATCGCCCTGGACATAGGACGTCCTATATCCTCGGAACACCGCATCGTGAAGTGACAAGCAACGTCCTGTTTCAGCTCATGTGGAGGCATCCGCCCATGCCCAGACTCCGAGCCCTGATCAGTTCCGCCGCGGCGATCGGCTTCGCCGCCGCCGGGTTGACCGTACCCGCCGCGCCCGCGCAGGCGGCTATCACCCAGACCGTGCTCTTCGACAAAGGCGATGCCGGCTACGGCTGCTACCGCATCCCCGCGATCGTGAAGACCAAGGCGGGCACACTGCTCGCGTTCGCCGAGGCCCGCCGGTCCTACTGTGCCGACTCCCAGGAGATCGACCTGGTCCTGCGCCGGTCCGAGGACGACGGCCGCACCTGGTCGGCGGCCCAGACCGTACTGGCCGGCACCGACTCCGACCCGAACGCGGTCGCCACCCGGGGCAACCCGGCGCCGATCGTCGACTACGAGACCGGCCGCATCGTCCTGCTCACCACGATGGACCCCGGTACGACGACGCGCCCGCGGACGCCGTACGTGCAGTTCAGTGACGACGACGGGAGGACGTGGAGCAAGGCCAGAAATATCGGTGATCAAATCGACGATCCGGCCTGGGGCTGGTACGCCACCGGGCCGGTGCACGGGATCCAGTTGACCCGCGGTGCGCACGCCGGACGGCTGGTCGCCGGGACCAACTACGACAACGGAGCCGGTAAGAACGCTGGCCAGTTGGTCTACAGCGACGACCACGGCGACACCTGGCACAAGGGCGCGACCGACCTGCGCTCCGACGCGACGCCGCAGGAGATCAGCGTTGTCGAGAAGGTTGATGGCGGCATCTATGCCGGTGCCCGGAACAACGCCGGCAGTGCGGGAGCCAGCCGAATGTTTGCGGTGAGCAACGACGGTGGTCAGACCTACGCGGCGCCGTACGCGACGATCCCCGGGCTGACCACGCCGACCGTGCAGGGCTCGCTGCAACGGTTGCGGGCGGTCGATCGCGGTGACAAGTACAACCGGATCCTGTTCGCCGCCCCGGCTGATCCGGAGCGCCGCCGGTACATGACGATCCGGTCCAGCTTCGACGAGGGCAAGACCTGGCAGTCCGTTGCCGACGGCACCAGGATCACCAGCGACTGGTCCGGGTACTCCGATATGGCGATCCTCGACACCGGCGAGATCGGCCTGCTGTACGAGGGCGGTGCGGTCGACGCCCGTGATCAGATCCGCTTCGCACGCTTCACCGAGAACGACATCGGTCACCCGGACGCGCCGCTCGGCACGACCACCCCGGACATCTCGGGTCTCGGCAACAACAGCTACCTGCGCGGCGGCACGACGTCGGTCGCCGGCAAGTTCGGCCAGGCCCTTGACCTGGACGGCGTCGACGACGCCATCCAGCTCCCGTTCGCCGAATCGCTCGCGGTCGGCGCCGGCGACTTCACCGCGATGGCGTGGATCAAGTACGGCGCCGGTACGGCGAACCGGGCGATCTTCTGGGGCTATGGGATCAACGAGTTCTCTCAGTTCTGGTTGCGCGCCGAGCCGGGGGACAACCGGATCCGCGGTTTGATCACCACCGGCGGCCAGACCGCGTCGGTCGCGACGACCAAGTCCTACAACGACAACACGTGGCACCACGTCGCCCTGCAACGCAAGGTCGGCACACTGTCCATCTGGGTCGATGGAACCCAGGCAGCGTCCGTCGCTGCGCCCACCGGTTCGGTTAGTCCGGGTCGGCCGTTCAAGATGTACGTCGGCCAGCGGCTCGACGGCGCGCATCACTTCGACGGCTCGCTGGACGAGGTTCGTATCTACAAGCGAGCCCTCACCACGACCGAGCTGAACAGCATCCGCACGACCAACAGCACCACGGTTCCGAACGCCGTACTCGATCTGCCGCTCGGGTGACATCAGACCGGCCTGGCGGAGGCGGTCAACCGCCAGGCCAGCTCACCGCTCGCGGGGACGACGGCAGCGTCGTCCGGCCCAGCCTCGGCCAGGTCGAAGACGCGACCCAGCATCGGCTCCACCCCCAGACTCCGGTACGGCGCTTCGTCGGGGAAGCCGGCGAGGTTGCGCCACAACGCGGTCGAGACCGGTTGCCCCGGGCAACTCAATGTCCAGGTGAGCTCGGAGCCGCGGTCCATGATGCTCACGGTCGGGCAGTCGACAAGGATGGCCCCGACAGCCGTTGCGTCGGATGGTCCGTAGGTGCCGAGGTCGATCCCGCCTGGCCGCGGCCAGGTCGCGGTGATCCACGGCGCGTTGGCCGGCCAAGGGGTTGGCAGCAGGCCGGCTGCTTCCGGGTACAGGCGACAGTCGGAGCCGGGCGGCGCTGAGATGGTGGCGCCGACAGCGCAGTCGAGAAGGGCGTGAGCCGCCCAGATGAAGCGGAAGCCTGGTGGGGCTTGCAACCTGTAGCCGACGGCAACAGTCTCCGCGTCACCCGTGAACGTTCGAGTCAGGGTGGTGCCGGCGTAGGTGACGGAGGTTTCCCAGGGCTGGTTCCACAGGCCGCCGTGGTCAGGGTTTCCACGGACGGTGGGGAAGCACTCGTCCAGCCCGCCGGCGTCGGTGAAGGCCTGGTGTCCTGTCCGGGGACCGGTCAGGAGGCCGGGGCCGGACCAGAGCCACTCGCGCCCGGCGAGCCGGAGCGAGGTCCAACGGCCGCCGTCGGCGCCGTCGACCGACACCGAACCGACGGAGTCGGTGTGCTCGCTCACCATTCGGCGAAGGAGCCGTCTGGGTGGGTCCAGACGGGGTTACGCCAGGCGTGGCCGGTCTGGTCAGCGGCGCGGACGGCGGCTTCGTCGACCGTGATTCCCAAGCCAGGCAAGGGATTCCACTCCGCATGACCGTTGACCCACGTGAACGGAGTCGGGTCCGTGACGTACGAGGTGAGGTCGCTAGCAACGTTGTAATGGATGCCCCGGCTCTGCTCCTGGATCAGGAAGTTCGGAGTCGCGAACGACACCTGCAGACTCGCCGCAAGCGAGATCGGCCCGAGCGGACAATGCGGCGCCAACAGAGCGCCATGCGCGTCGGCCAGCACCGCGATCCGGCGCAGTTCGGAGATCCCACCCGCGTGGGAGACGTCCGGCTGCACGACCGCGATCCCAGCGTTCAACGGTGCGACGAATTCGGACCGGTGATACAGCCGCTCGCCCAACGCCACCGGGACCGTCGAGCTGCCGACGACCTCCGCCAGATGCACCATGTGCTCCGGCAGCACCGGCTCCTCGACGAACATCGGCTGCAGTCCCTCGACCGCGTGCAGGATCCGCCGGGCCCCGGCCACCCCGACCCGGCCGTGCAGGTCGATCGCGACATCGCGCGAGTCGCCCAGGGCCTCCCGGGCAGCGGTCAGTCGAGTGACAATGCCGTTGATCTCGGCAACCGACGGCGACGGCTGGATCTGTCCACTGCCGTTCATCTTCACCGCGGTCATGCCGGCCGCGATCTGCTCGCCGATCTGATCGGCGATCGCGGACGGCTCATCGCCACCGACCCAGGCGTACACCCGGACCCGATCGCGCACCCGTCCACCGAGCAGCGATGCGACCGGAGCGCCGTACACCTTGCCGGCGATGTCCCACAGGGCGTGGTCGATGCCGGCAACCGCGCTGCTCAGCACCGGACCGCCGCGGTAGAAGCCGCCCTTGGTCAGCACCTGCCAATGCCGCTCGATCTGCAGCGGGTCCTGGCCGATCAGGTACTCCGACAGTGTCTCGATCGCGGTCCGGACGACCTCGGCGCGTCCCTCGACCACGGGTTCGCCCCAGCCGACCACGCCGTCGCTCGTCTCGATCCGGCAGAACAGCCAGCGCGGGGGGACCAGGAACGTCTCGATCCTCTCGATCTTCACGCGCGCCGCCCACGCGGCTTCGACCCACGCGGGGAGGATCCGCGGACCTCGGTGAGGTCCTCGGCCGCCTTCGCCAGCAGTTCGCGCATCGCCTGCTCGGCGGCGACCGGGTCGTGCGCGCGGACGGCGTCGACCACGCGGCGGTGGCTCGGCAACGGATCGTCGGACGGTTTCACCTTGTGCACCAACCGGTCGCGGTCAGCCAGGCCGGTCTCCATGATCACTTCCATCTTGGTCAGCAGTTCGTTCCCCGTCGCCGCCAGCAGCGCCCGGTGGAACGCGAGGTCGGCGATCGCCGCGGCGAGGTCGTCGGTCGCCGACGCCATCTCCTCGAGCGCGGCGTCCAGGGCGGTCAGGTGTGAGTCCTCGGCCCGCAGCGCGGCCAGCCGGGCGGCGGCCGGTTCCACGATGCCGCGAACCTCGTGCAGTTCCTCCAGCAGTTCGGGCCGTACGTCGTCGTCGAAGTGCCAGCGGATCATGTCCGCGTCGAGCAGGTTCCAGTCCGACCGCGGCCGGACGAACGTGCCGCGCTTCTGCCGCGCGTCGACGAGACCCTTGGCGGTCAGCACCTTCAGCGCTTCGCGGACCGCGGTCAGGCTGACACCGAGGTCGGCCTGTAGGTCCGGCACGTTGATGGTCGAGCCCTCCGGGATCTGCCCGGACAGGATGCGCTGCGCCATCACCTCGACGATCTGGCCGTGCAGTCCTCGCGTCACGCCGCGCTGAATCCCCGTCACACCGTTCTCCCTCACGCCGAGTCCTTCACCGCGGACCAGCCGCCGTCGACTACCAGCGTGGTGGCAGTCACGTACGACGCCTCCGACGACAGCAGGAACGCGACTGCCTGAGCTACTTCGTCCGGTTGCCCGAGCCGGCCGACCGCCGTCGCCTTCGCGCTGCGTGCGCGGCTCTCGGCGTCGACACGGTCCCACATCGCTGTCTCGACCGGGCCCGGAAGCACGGTGTTCACCCGGATCGAACCGCCGTACTCGACCGCGAGCTGCCGTCCGAGTGCGACCAGGGCACCCTTCGTCGCCGCGTACGCGGGATGGCCGGGGAGGCCGGCAAGTGCGTGCACTGAAGACATCAGTACGACGGACCCGCGGCCGGCCGCGAGGTCGTCGTACAAGGTTTGGAAGCCGAGGAAGGCGGCAGTCAGGTTCACGTCGAGCTGTCGTTGCCAGGACGGCGGCGACAGTTCGTGGGCGGGCTTCACGTCGACGAAGACGGCGTTGCTGACGAGGCCGTCGATCGGAGCGAGCTCGTCGCGGCCGCGGGACCGGACCTCGGCCCACGTGTCCGGCGACGAGACATCACCGATCACGGCGATCGCCTGGCCGGGCACCTCTTTGCACGGTTGTACGTCGACCTGGACCACGGACGCGCCCTCGGCGAGGAAGCGCTCCACGCAGGCCGCACCGATCCCGGACGCGGCACCGGTCACCACGATCACCCGCCCACCCAGCCGCACGTGCGCCTCCTCCACAGCCCAGCTCCACCCAAGCACGCCGGGCAGAGCTTTCCAACGATGAACGAGGCACCAGTTGACCGTGATGGCGATGCCAGGTCAAGCGATTTGCTCGTAATTTACGAATTAATATTGACACCTGCGACCGTCCGCCGCAAGATCGTCCGCAACACACCACTCACTCGACTGGCACGCTGGTCGAGCAGATCTCAGGAGTTTGGGTATGACGGGTCTGGCAGCAGATCGACGGACTTTCCTCAAGGGACTCGGACTGCTCGGGGCAGCTGCCCTGGTGCCCGGGTGCGCGACCTCGACGAACAGTCCGGGCAGCGGCAGCGCGGCCACTGGTGAGCTTTCGCTGCAGTCGAACCTCTCCAGCGAGCAGGCCAAGGCCGCGATGGAGAAGCTCGTTGCCACCTACAACAAAACTGGCGGGTCCCAGGTCAAGCTGAACACGGTCGCGGCGGAGATCTTCCGGACCCAGTTGCCGACGTACCTGACCTCGGCCAACCCGCCGGACGTCTACACCTGGTACGCCGGGTCGGTCGCGGACTCGTACGCGAAGAAGGACCTGCTGCTCGACGTGTCGAGCGTGTGGGACAGCATGACGAACTACCCGAAGTCGATGCAGACGCTGTCCACCAGCAGCGCCGGGCAGAAGATCTTCGTGCCGACCAGTTACTACTGGTGGGGCATGTTCTACCGCAAGTCGAACTTCGCCAAGTGGGGCGTCACGCCGCCGACCAACTGGGCCGAGTTCATCGCGGTCTGCAAGACGATCCAGAGCAAGGGCATCCCGCCGATCGGCATCGGCCTCGGCGACACTCCGTGGGTCGCGTCGGCCTGGTTCGACTACCTGAACATCCGGATCAACGGCGCGCCGTTCCACCGCCAGTTGCTGGCCGGCCAGGGCGACTTCACCGACCCGAAGGTGAAGGCGGTCTTCACCAAGTGGCGCGAGGTGCTGCCGTACTTCGACCCCAAGGGCAAGTCCTTCCCGTTCCAGGAGGCGACGTCGGCACTGCTGGCCGGCAAGACCGGGATGTTCCTGATCGGCACCTTCTTCGCGGACTCCGCGCCGAAGGACGCGCTGGACGACATCGACTTCTTCCAGTTCCCGATCATCGATCCCGCCGTACCGGTGGCCGAGGAGGCGCCGACGGACGGGTACTTCGCCTCGAAGAAGGCGAAGGATCCCGAGGGCGTGAAGAAGCTCATGACCTGGCTCGCGACCGCGGAGGCGCAGGAGATCTACGTGCAGAGCTCGTCCGGTACGGCGATCCCCGCGAACCCGGACGGCAAGTCCGCGGACACGCCGCTGGTGAAGAAGGGCAAGGCGATGATCGAGGGCGCGGCGGAGCTGACCCAGTTCTTCAACCGCGACTCCAGTGACGCACTCCAGCCGACGGCCGACGCCGCCCTGACCAAGTTCCTGGACAAGCCGGACCAGATCGACCAGATCCTCAAGACCTGGCAGACCGCCGCCGAGAAGGTCTTCAAAGCGTGACTTCCACCCTGGCAGAGACGGCTCCCGGCCGGTCCGCACCACGGGCCGGCGGGGGCGCGTCCCGCCGTACCAAGCGCTCTGGCCCGCGCCGGGTGTCGCCGTTGATCCTCGCGTTCGTGCTGGTGCCGTTCGCGATCGAGGCGGTGTGGGTGTTCTGGCCCGCGCTGCAAGGGTTCTGGTTGGCGCTGACGAACTGGGACGGGTTGTCGGCGCCGTCGTTCGTCGGGTTCGGCAACTTCAGCGACATGGTGTCGGACCCGATCTTCCGAACCGCGCTGAAGAACACTGCGATCTGGCTGGTGCTGTTCGGTGGGCTCAGCGTGATCGGTGGCTTCGGGATGGCGTTGCTGCTGCAGCGCGAACGCCGTGGCGTCGGCATCTACCGGGCCGCGCTGTTCACCCCGGTGGTCTTCTCACTGGTCGTCACCGCACTGATCTGGCGGGTCTTCTACCAACCCGATGGCTTGGTCGACACCGTCTTCCGGACTGTTGGCCTGGGCAACTTCGTCCGGCCGTGGCTGGCTGACCCGGACACCGCCCTGTACGCCGTGATCGTCCCGGCACTGTGGCGGCAGATCGGGTACGTGATGGTGCTGTACCTGGCCGGCCTGAAGGCCGTCGACCCCGCGCTGTACGAGGCGGCAAAGGTGGACGGTGCCTCGGCCTGGCAGCGGACCCGATTCGTGACGATCCCACAGCTCAAGGGTGTGAACTCGGTCGTGCTGTCGGTCATCGTGATCGACTCGCTCAGATCGTTCGACATCGTCTGGTCGATGACGAAGGGCGGCCCGTACCACTCGTCCGAGCTGCTCAGCACCTACATGTACTCGACCGCCTTTCAGTCCACCCAACTCGGCTACGCGTCCGCCCTGGCCGTGGTGATCTTCCTGCTCGCCCTGGCCGTGATCCTCGGCTACCTCATCCGTGCCTTCCGGGAGGAGACATGAACCGCCTGAAGACCTCGGGCTACCACGTGGCGATGGGGCTTGTTTCCATTCTGTGGGTTGCGCCGATTCTCTGGGTGATCGTGATCTCGTTCCGCAGCTTCGACGATGTGGCGGCGAACGGGCTGGGGTCGTTGCCGCACTCGTTCACGTTCTCGACGTACAAGTCGGCGTGGGAGGACGCGGACGAGTTCCGGGCCTTGATCAACAGCCTGCTGGTGACGATCCCGGCGGTGCTCCTGAGTCTTGGGTTGGCGTCGATCGCGGCGTACGGGCTGGCGCGGTACAACATCCCGTTCCGGCGGACGATCCTGTTGCTCATGTTGATGGGCAACCTGCTGCCGCCGCAGATCCTGCTGATCCCGATCTCGCGGTTCGTCGAACTGATCGGGTACTACGACACGCTGATCGCGCTGATCGCCGTTCATGTCGGGTTCGGGCTCGGGTTCTACACGTTCGTGCTGCACGGGTTCATGCGGGATCTGCCGCGGGAGATCCAGGAGGCGGCGACGATCGACGGTGCCGGGCCGGGCAAGATCTACTCGAGCGTGATCCTGCCACTGACTCGGCCCGCGCTGGCTGCACTTGGCGCTCTGTCGTTCACCTGGATCTTCAACGACCTGTTGTGGTCGATCACCGTGATCCGGTCCGGCGAGAAGATGCCGGTCACCCCGGCGCTGCTCGGTCTCCAAGGCTTGTTCGTCTCGTCCTGGAACGTGATCGCCGCCGGCACCGTGATCGCCGCGGTCCCCACGGTCGCGGTCTTCCTCCGCTTCCAGAAGCACTTCGTCGGCGGGCTCGCCATCGGAGCCGTCAAGTGAAGATGTGGACGTTGCGCGGCGCAACCACGTCGTACGTCGTCGGCGTCCCCGACCACAACCAGTGGGCCCAGTTGATTGCCTGGGGCCCCCACGCAGTCACCGAAGGCCCGTCGGTCGTAGCGCCGGTAGGCACCGAGCACTTCCTTCCACGAGCCGACGTAGAACCTCTGGAGTACGCCGTCCGAGGTGTGCGCTACGCATCCCCGGTGGATCTGGTGATCTCCGGCCCGGACGGTTCCGACGAACTCCGCCTGGTCTTCTCGGGTGCGACGACTGGCGACCCCCTCCACCCCGCGGCGGGGGCGGGAGCGGCGGAGGAGCAGTTGGAGCTCACGTTCCGCGATGAGCTGCGAGCGGTGCGCGTTGTGCTGCACTACAAAGTGGTCGCGGACGCGGTGGAGCGGTGGGTTGCCGTGCACAACGACGGCAACGACGAGCTGCGGTTGCATCGGCACGACTCGGCGGGTTTCACCGTGCCCACGACCGGTGGCGCGACGGTGAGGTACTTGTGGGGTGAGTGGAACAGCGAGTTCCAGCAGGCCGAGGTCACGCTCGAGCGCGGCCGGCTCACGATCGGCAGTGCGCAGGGGATCACCGGGCACTCCTACTCACCGTTCCTGTCCGTCAAGGACGGAGGTACGGCGTACGGCGTCCAGCTCGCGTGGAGTGGGTCGTGGGAGATGAGCGCCGACGTAGACACCACCGGGCAGCTGCGGATCCAGGCCGGACGAGTGTCACCGAGCCTCGGGATCACGCTGAGGCCGGGGGAGACGTGGGTTTCGCCGAAGGCCGTCGGGGTGTGTAGTGCGGAAGGTGCCGACGGACTCGCTCGCGTTTTCCATGCGTACGAGCGGTCGCTGTCGAGGAAGCGCACGCCGAAGGTGCTGTACAACTCCTGGTTCGCGACCGAGTTCGACATCCGCGCCGACCACCAGCTCGAGCTCGCCCGACGCGCCAAGACCATCGGCGTCGAGACGTTCGTGGTCGACGACGGCTGGTTCGTCGGACGTTCCGACGACACCGGTGGCCTCGGCGACTGGGAGGTCGACCGGGCCAAGTTCCCGAACGGCCTCGACGGATTCATTGCCGGCCTGAACGACATCGGCCTCGACTTCGGTCTGTGGGTCGAGCCCGAGTCGGTCAGCCCGAAGTCCGAGCTCGCCGCGAACCACCCCGAATGGATCCTCCGCACTCCCGGCCGCGACCCGGTCCTGATCCGCAACCAGCTCCTCCTCGATCTGAGTCGCGACGACGTCGCCGACTTCGTCTGGACCACGCTCGACCGCCTGCTGTCGACGTACCAGATCAAGTATCTGAAGTGGGACGCCAACCGCCCCCGGCTCGACTCCGGCGACCAGCGGCGAGACCTCGACGGTCGCGTCGTCACCAACCTCTACGCGATCCTCGACCGCCTTCGCGTCGAACACCCCGAGGTGTACGTCGAGGGATGCGCGGGCGGCGGCGCCCGGGTCGACCTCGGGATGGCCGCGCGGGTCGACACGCTCTGGCCGAGTGACAACACGGCCCCGCTGGATCGGCTCAGGATCCAGCAAGGCTTCCGCACCGGTTTCGCGCCGCACCTGATGAGCTCGTGGGTGACCGATGCCGTCGGCACCCATGACGGACGCGAACGATCCCTCGACTTCCGGTTCCGTGTCGCCATGGCCGGCGTACTCGGGATCGGCGCCGACCTGTCGCGATGGAACGGCGAGCAACTGGCCACCGCGGCGCAGTACATCGAGCAATACAAGGGCATCCGCGAGCTGGTTGCCGACAGCAAGGTCTACGGACTGTCCGCCGGCGTGCAGTACGTCGGCGCCACCCGGTCCGTGGTGTTTCTGTGGGAGACCGGCGACGGCAACGTGCGAGGCACCTTGCCGACCCGGCCGCGGCGAGTGCCGCTCGCCGGCCTCGATCCCGCGAAGAACTACCGGGTGGGCGACGAGGTCCACCCGGGCAGCTATCTGCTGCAGGTCGGCGTCCGGTGGGACGACTCGACCGACTCGAACTGCCTGGTCGTCGAAGCCCTCGACTGACCGTTCCGCTCAACGGCAGCAAAGGACAACAGATGAAGCGACTACTTGGTGGGGTGATCGCTGCGGCCCTGGTGGCCGGAGCGTTCGCGATCACCACGACAACCCAGGCTGTGGCGGCTCAGGCCACAGCTCAGGCCCCAGCTCCGGTGCTCAGCCCGACGCCGTACATGGGCTGGAACACCTACTACGGACTCGGTGGTGACTTCACCGAGGACACGATCAAGTCGGTCGCCGACTCGCTGGTGAGTCGTGGGCTGGCCAAGGCCGGCTACGACATCGTCTGGCTGGACGGTGGCTGGCAGGCCGATCAGTCGCGCAGCGACGCCGGCGACCTGGTCCCGAACCCGGCGAAGTTCCCGAACGGGCTGAAGCCGCTCGTCGACTACATCCACAGCAAGGGCCTGAAGGCCGGCATCTACACCGACGCCGGACCTTACATTCCGGGCAGGTGTGGGCTCGGTAGCGGCGGCTACTACCAGCGCGACGCGGACCAGTTCGCCGCATGGGGCTTCGACGCGGTCAAGGTCGACTACCTGTGCGGCATCGCGGCGAACCTGGACCCGAAGACGGTCTTCACCGAGTTCGCCCAGGCGTTGCGCAACAACACCAGCCACCGGCCGATGATCTTCAACCTCTGCAACCCGGTCACCTCACCGGACTGGGGCAACTATCCCGAGTCGCAGCAGTCGATCTTCTCCTGGTCGTACGCACCAGGAATCGCCCAGTCGTGGCGGACGTACACCGACGTCGGCTTCCAGGGCGACATCAAGTTCAAGGACGTACTGCGCAACTACGACGCGAACGCGCGGCATCCTGAGGTGGTCAAGCCGGGTGCGTTCAGCGACCCCGACTACCTCGCGCCCGAGCTCGGCATGACCGATGAGGAGTTCCGCTCCCAGCTCACGTTGTGGGCCGTGGCCGCGGCGCCGCTCGTGGTCGGCAGCGACATCCGCAAGCTGAGCGCGACGACGATCTCGATGCTGACCGATCCCGACGTACTCGCGATCAACCAGGATCGGGCGGCGGTTCAGGCCGTCCGGGTCGGTGCCGCAGGAACGACGGAGACATGGGTCAAGCGACTCGCTGACGGCAGCCGTGCCGTGGTGCTGCTCAACCGTGGCGACAGTGCGAAGACGATCACGACGACGGCCTCGGCGGTCGGTCTGCAAGGGGCGCGGTTCACCCTGAAGAACGCGTGGACCAACAAGGTCACCGAGAGCGCAGGCACGATCAGCGCGGCGGTTCCGGCGCACGGTACGGCGCTCTTCCGGGTCGAGCCGGCTCTTGGTGTACCGGGGATCCCGCATGTGACTGCCGGTATTCCGCAGGTGACGAACGTCGGCACCGACGTGCAGCCCGACGGAGTCGCTCCGGTTGTTGCCGGTGGCGACGAACTGACGGTGCAGGTTGCCGTCCGCAACGACGGTCTGCTCCCGGTGCTCAAGCCGGCGGTGACGGTTGCCGGTGGCACCGGGTGGACCGTCAAGTCGTTGACCAAGGCTCCGGACCTCCTTGCCGGTGGACAGCAGGCGACGTACCGCTTCACCGTGAAACTGCCCGCCGGTGCCGCCCCCGGATCCGCGAGCCTCACCGCGTCGACGTCGTACGACACGATCGGGTACGGCGTACAGCGGCAGTCGACTGTGTCGCCGGTGGTGGTGGCTCCGGCTCCGCCAACGGGCACGGTGCCGCTCTCGCATCACGAGTGGATCAGCGCGACCAGCGGCTGGATGTCGCCGACCGTCGACGAGAGTGTCGGTGGCGGATCCCCGATCAGCCTGGTCGGTACGACGTACCCGACTGGCCTTGGTGTGGCTTCGCCTTCGACGGTTCGCTACTACCTGGGCAAGGCGTGCTCCCACCTGACCGCGACGGTCGGCATCGACGACGCGGTCCGCAACGTCGGGCCGGAAGGCGGCACCGCGACCTTCCAGGTCATCGGCGATGGCAAGGTGCTGTACGACAGCGGCGTCGTGGACCGGGACCACCCGAAGCCGGTCGACGTCGACCTCACCGGAGTCCGCGTCCTCGACCTCTTCGTCGGCGACGCCGGAGACGGCGGCTACAACGACCGCGCCGACTGGGCCGCTCCCACCGCAACCTGCTGAGGCTCGTCCATCGAGTCGTGGATCGTTGCTCGGGAATCGTCCAGATGACTGCGCAAATCCACGACTCGATGGGCTATGGACAGGCGAGGTGGTGGCCGGAGGCTTCGCGGGACCACCGGCCACCACGTTGGTATTGGATCAGATCTTGTGGGTGGCGGGCAGGGGGTGTCGGGCGGGCGGGTGGATTCCTTCGGGGTTCGGAGACTCGCCGTTTGATGGTGACATCCCGTTCATGGTGAGGCAGTCTCCTTCTGTCGGGAAGTGCTCGTTTCGACATTTGAGGAGACAATTGTGCGCAGAGTACGCCGCCCACGCGCCCTCGCCGCCGGACTCGCGGTCCTGCTGACCGCCGGCCTCGCCCCACCGGCCGCCCAGGCCGTTACCACATCGGTACCGGTGCAACTGGTCTCGATCACCGATTTCCACGGCTACCTGCGGCCTCCGTCGCCGGCCGACGGCGGGACCATCGCCGGCCCCGGCGGGACGACCCAGGTCGTCGGCGGAGCGGCGTACCTGGCCACGCATCTGAACAGCATCCAGGACGGCCACCCGAACTCGATCTTCTTCGCCGACGGGGACAACTTCTCCGGCTGGCCGTTCGAGGTGGACGCGCACGCGGACGAGCCGACGATCGAGGTGCTGAACGCGCTCGGCGTCGAGTTCTCCAGCGTCGGCAACCACGAACTCGACATCTCGAAGAGCTTCCTGGTCGACCACATGACCAAGGGCACGTGCTTCGGCAAGGTCGGTGTCGACAGTTGCTTCACCGACTCCACCGGCCGCCGGTTCCACGGCGCGGACTTCGAGTTCCAGTCGGCCAACATCGTCGACGCCAAGGGCCGGACGATCGTCGCGCCGTACACGATCCGCTGGGTGCGTGACCACGGCCGCAGCTACCCGATCGGCTTCATCGGGATGACGGTCCCGGACACTCCCGTCGGCTCCACGTCGTACCAGCCGGATCTGACCGCACTCGACCCGGTCGAGTCGGCGAACCGTGCCGCCGCGGAGCTGACCCGCCAGGGCGTGAAGGCGATCGTGCTCAACATGCACGACGGCGGTACCGACGCGTCCGCGACGTACGACGACTGCGTGAATCCGACCGGTCCGGCGGTCGAACTCGCGCGCACGGTGACGCCGCAGATCGACGCGATCGTCACCGGTCACTGGCATGCCGCGTTCAACTGCAGCATCCCGGACCCGGACGGCAACCCGCGCCCGGTCGTCGAGGCCGCGAACCACGGCCGGCTGATCAACGAGATCAACCTCCAGCTGGACGGCCGCACCGGTGAGGTACTCCGCGACAAGACCACGTCGGCCAACCACGCCGTCACCCGCGACGTCACGCCCGACCCGAAGATCCAGAAGATCGTCGACTACTGGGCCGCCGCCGGTGATCGCAAGTACGCCGAACCGGTCGCGACCATCACCGGCGACTTCACCCGCACCGCGAACTCCGCCGGCGAGAGCACCCTGGCCGACCTGGCCGCCGACGTCCACCTGTGGACCGCCCGGCAGAACGGCCGTGCCGACCTCGGCATGATCGCCGCCAAGCCCGCCATCGGCAGTACGGCGTTGCGGGCCGACCTCCTGGTTGCCAACAGCAACAAGCCGGGCGATGCCGACGGCCGGGTGATGCTCGGTGAGTCGTGGGACGCGTACGGGTACGGCAACCCGGTCCTGACCGTGAGCCTCACCGGTGCGCAGCTGGACGCCGTACTCGAGCAGCAGTGGCAGACGCAGATCGACGGCACGGTGAAGTTCGCGCCGCTCGCGGTGTCGGGCAACGTCAGCTACTCGTTCGACGGGAGCCGACCGGTCGGTGACCGTGTCGATCCTGCCGACGTGAAGATCGACGGCGCCGCACTCGACGCGGCCAAGACCTACCGGGTGGCCGCACTCGCCTACACGGTGATCGGCGCCGACGGGTACGCGGCGTTCAAGAGCTACACCGACCCGGTCCGCAACAACACCGACCACGAAACCTTCGCGGCGTATCTCAAGGCCCACAAGACCTTGACCCCGGCGCCACTGACACGAATGACCCAGAAGAACTAGTCCGCCCGACGACGCGTGCGGTTTCCGGTGCCATAGTCGGTATGTGGTGCTCACGTTCGATGGGGATCTGGAGTTCGACCCGGCGTTGTTCGAGATTCGCCGGGCCGGAGTGCCGGTGCCACTGGAGCCGCAAGCGTTCGACGTTCTGGCCTATCTCGTCTCGCACCGTGACCGGGTGGTTGCGAAAGAGGAGTTGATGGACAGGGTCTGGGGCGGCCGCTTCGTCACCGAGGCGGCCGTCACCAGCCGGATCAAGCAGGTACGGCGCGCGCTCGGCGACGACGGTCACAGTCAGCGGATGATCCGGACCCTGCACGGCCGGGGCTACCGTTTCGTCGCGCCGGCCGAGACCCGGACCGAGCCGCGGCCGATCGAGCCGGTCCGCTACACCGTCAGCGATGGTCTCCACATCGCGTATCAGGTGACCGGCGGCGGTGACCTCGACATCGTGCTGATCTCCGGGTTCGTCTCGCACCTCGAGCAGGACTGGGGCGATCCACGGCACGCCCACTTCCTGCATCGGCTGGGGTCGTTCGGCCGGCTGATCCGGTTCGACAAGCGTGGCACCGGGATGTCGGACCGGCCGTCAGGTCTGCCGGACGTCGAGACGCGGATGCACGACGTCCTCGCCGTGATGGATGCGGTCGGCTCGCAGCGAGCTGTGCTGATGGGGTACTCCGAAGGCGGGCCGATGGCGATCCTGTGCGCTGCCACTCACCCGGAGCGGGTCGTGGGCCTGGTCCTGTACGGCGCCTACGCCAAGCGGTTCTCGGCAACGGGCTATCCATGGGCGCAGACCAGGGAAGAGTGGAGCCTCTACACCGATCAGCTGGTGAACAGGTGGGACTGGGAGGCGGACATGCGGTTGCGCTGCCCGTCGGCCGACGTGCCGATGCAGCGGTGGTGGGCAGAGCGCATGCGAGCGTCCGCGACACCGTCCACCGTGCGGGCGCTGCTGGACATGAACTCCCTCGTGGACGTGCGAGACGCGTTGCCGGCGGTGCGGGTGCCGACGCTGGTGCTGCACCGGGTCGGCGACGCGCTCATCGATGTCGGCGGCTCGCGGTACATCGCCGAGCGCATTTCCGGCGCGCGGCTGGAACTGCTCGACGGCTCCGACCACTTCGTCTCCGGGAACCCCGACCAGATCCTCGACCCGATCGAGCGGTTCCTGCGGGAGCTCCCGGATCCGGCGGGGCACGCGCCGGCGTTGGCGGCGGTGATCGCGCCGGCCGGATCGGGTGCCGATGATCTTGCCGCGAGCCTGGCGGGCGCGGGCGGCCGTCGGTGCGCGGGTCCGGGCGGCCGGGCGGTGGTGCTGTTCGACGGTCCCGCCACCGCGGTGCGTGCCGGACTCGCCAACCTGCATGACGGCGGCAAGCTCGGTGTCGCGATCGCCGAGGTACCGCGGGACGAGACTGAGCTCGACGCGTACGGCGTACAGGTCGCCATCGAACTCGCCGACCAGGCACCTCCGGGGTCGGTGTGGCTGACTCCCGGGGTGCGTGATCTGCTCGCTGGTTCGGGTATCGCGACCGAGCCGGTCGAGGACGGGATGTACCGCGCGGCCCGATGTAACTAGTGTCCGTCCGACTCAGGACACTAGGCTGTGGCGACGTCGATCGACACCGGGACGCCGTGCGTGATCACGTCGTACACCGCCGAGCGGTTCTTCGACTGCTCGACCAGTGCCCGCAGCTTCTCGGCCTCGGCGTCGCCCTTGACGTGGAAGACGACGCGGATCGCCTCGTAGCCGTTGCGTACCTCGGGGTCGAGTCCGAGGATGCCGAGCAGGTTGATGTCGCCCTCGACCGTCGAGGTGACCTCCTCGAGGTCGATGCCCCGGGCCGCGGCGATGTTCGCCAGGCCGGACGTGAGGCAGGCGGCCAGTGCGTGCAGCAGGTGCTCGGCCGGTGTGGGGCCGTTGTCGTTGCCGACCAGCACCGGCGGGTGGTCCGCGTCGAACGTGAAGTCCACGGGCCGGGTGTTCTCCTGCCCGGCGCCGTAGAACGCGTTGATCGTGCCGCGGTTGTGCGTGCCGCTGATCCACCGATTGGTGGCGCGGAACTGGAAGCGGGCGATCTCGGGCTGTGCCTTGACGGCGTCGAGCGTCGCGAACAACGTGGCGGTGTCGACTCCGTTGCGGCGGCTGTCTGTCGTGGCTGCGGTCATGATGCTGTTCCTTTCAAGCGGCCAGATGCGCTGTGAATCCGGGAAACGAGGCGAGCTCGTCGGCCTCGCGTTCGAGCGCCTCACTGAGTTGGAGTTGCAGCTCGACGAAGCGGTCCGGTGGTGGGAAGGCGGTCAGGGCGCGGGTCAGGTCGAACACCTCGCGCAGCATGGCGTCCCGCGTCCGCTGGTACGACGTCATCGCGGCCTGTTCGAGCGTGGGGTCGTCGAGGCTGCGGTCGATCGCGGTCGCCAGCAGCTCCGCGTCACGGAACGCATCGGTGATGCCGTGCCCGGTGATCGGATCCCGGTGGTACCCGGCGTCGCCGACGAGCGCCCACCCCGGGCCGTGGGACTGGCGAAGGTAGTTCGGGAGATTCGCGATTCCACGCAGCCGTGCGGTGACACGTCCGGCGCGGACTCGGTGGCCGAGGTCGGGCACCAGCAGTTCGAGCTGCTGGACGAACGCGGCGGTCCGTGTGGAGCCCGCCGTACGGATCGGTTCGAGCAGCGGAGTCGGCCGGATCAACCAGACACATGCCGCGCCGTCATGCGTCGGGAACACGCCGGCGAACGTGTCCGGCGCGATGTGGAACTCGTACGTGTCCGATCTGAGCCCGGTCACGTAGGTGTAGAAGACCGCGCACGGCGACGTGGACTGCTCGTAGGTCTCGGCGCCGAAGTACCCGGCCATCCGGGAGCCACGGCCGTCCGCTCCGACGACCATGCGGGCCGGCAGCTCGACGCGGTCACCGTCCGCGGACCGACCGACGATGCCGGCGACCCGGCCGTCGTCCGATCGCAGCAGCCCGGTCGCGGTCACCTCGGTCCGAAGCTCCGCGCCCGCTTCCATCGCTGCGTCGACCAGCAGACCGTCGAGGATCCGGCGACGTGGCGCGACCAGGACGTCGACGCCGGCGCGCTCCTTGATCCGCCGTACCTTCGGCTCCCCGTCGATGCCGAACAGAACGTGCGTGATCGCCGGAGCACCGCCGGCCAGAACGCGATCGAGAAGTCCCCACCGGGCGAGCTGGACAACGCCGCCGCGAATGAGTCCGTGCGTCGACAACGTGTCACTCGGCAGCCGCGTCTTGTCGACCATGAGGACGTCGTGCCCCATCCCAGCCACCAACCGAGCAGTCGCCGCCCCCGCACATCGAGCCCCAACCACCACAACGTCGTACATCTCGCGCCCCCATCTCCGATGAGACGACTCTGCGCGGGGTACGCCGCCGGAAACTTGGAGACCAGGTGGAGGATCCGATCGTCACGAATCCTCCACAATTGCCCGGGCCGCAGTGCGGCGCGCGTCAGCGGGAGCGGTGCCGCTCCGCGAGGTCCTTCAGGTAGAGGGCGCTGGCTTTGGGGATGCGGGACTGGGTCTCGTAGTCGACCCGGACGATGCCGAAGCGTTTCGCGTAACCGTAGGCCCATTCGAAGTTGTCCATCAGGGACCAGGCCAGGTACCCGCGGATGTCGGCGCCCTGGTTGATCGCGGAAGCGACAGCGGCCAGGTGGGACGTGAAGTACGCCGTCCGGTCCGCGTCGGCGACGAAGCCGGTGGAGTCGGGTACGTCGTCGAAGGCGGAGCCGTTCTCGGTGACGACCATCGGCAGACCCGGGTAGTCGCGGCTGATGCCGACCAGCAGATCAGTGAAGCCTTCGGGCACGATCTCCCAGTCCATCGCCGTGCGCGGCTTGTTCAACGGAAGCGTCCGGCTGACCGGCAGGCCGCTGGAGTCGACAGTGCCGCCGTCCTCGGCGTACCCGGTGAACTTCTGGCTGAAGTAGTAGTTCACCCCCAGTACGTCGATCGGCGCCGCGATGATCTCGAGGTCACCATCCTCGACCGGCAGCTCGACACCCTCAGCAGCCAGGTCAGCCACCACGTCCGCCGGGTAGTGACCGTGCACCAGCGGATCGAGGTAGATCCGCCGGCCCATTCCGTCCGCCCGCCGGGCCGCGTCGACGTCCGGCTGGGCGTCCGAGGCCGGGTACGCCGTAGCAACGTTCAGCGTGATGCCGATGTCGAGCTTGCGTGGTGACGCCTCACGCATCCGGCCCGTTGCGAGACCATGCGCGAGCAGCAAATGATGCACAGCAGCCAATGCGGCCGGGTATTCACGCCGCCCCGGAGCATGTGCGCCGTACGCGTAGCCCAGCATCGCCGAACACCACGGCTCGTTGAGCGTGGTCCAGGTGTTCACCCGGTCGCTCAAGGCCTCGAACACCAGCATCGCGTAGTCGGCGAACCGGTACGCCGTGTCGCGCACCGGCCAGCCGCCCGCGTCTTCGAGCTCCTGCGGGAGATCCCAGTGGTACAAGGTCACCCACGGATCGATGCCCTGCGTCAGCAGCTCGTCGACGAGCCGGTCGTAGAACGCGAGCCCGGCCCGGTTCACCGGGCCCTTGCCGCGCGGCTGGACCCGCGGCCACGCCACCGAGAACCGGTAGGTGTCCAGGCCGAGATCCTTGATCAGGGCAACGTCCGCCGGCATCCGGTGGTAGTGGTCGCAGGCGATGTCACCGGTGTCGTCGTTGTCGATGGCACCGGGCACCCGGCAGTACGTGTCCCAGATCGACGGCGTTCGGCCGTCGACGTCCACCGCACCCTCGATCTGGTACGCCGACGTCGCGACACCCCACCGGAAGCCGGCCGGAAGTCCCGCGATCAGGTCGGCGTCCCCCGAGACAGAAGTTGTGCTCATTGTGGCCTTTCGGATGTCGGAGAGATCAGGCGACCGGCACGCGGCCGGGGAGCCAGCAGGCAACGGAACGGCTGGGATCGTTGCGCGACGACGGGACACCGAGGATCGGGATCTCCGCCGAGCAACGGTCGAACGCGTGCGGACAGCGCGGATGGAACGAACAACCCGACGGCATCCCGCGCAGGTCGGGTGGCGAGCCCGGGATCCCGGCGAGTTCCCGGCGCGGGCCGCGCAGCGCCGGGAACGACTTCAGCAGTCCCTCGCTGTACGGGTGCAGGGAGTCGGTGTACAGGTCGGCGGAGCGGGCCTCCTCGACGATCCGGCCGCCGTACATGATCGCGATCCGGTCCGAGAACTCGACCAGCAGCGACAGGTCGTGGGTGATGAACAGCACCGAGAACCCGAGCCGCTCGCGCAGTTCGACCAACTGGGCCAGGATCTGCCGCTGCATCACCACGTCGAGTGCGGTGGTCGGCTCGTCCATGATGACGATCTGCGGTTCGAGCACGAGCGCCATCCCGATCATCACCCGCTGCCGCATACCGCCGGACAGTTGGTGCGGGTACGCGTCCATCCGGTCGGCGGAGATGCCGACCAGCTTCAGCATCTCGTGTGCCCGGCTGGTCCGCGCGGACGGCGATAAGCCGGGCTCGTGCGCCCTGATCACGTCGAGCATCTGGGTCGAGACCTTGTGCACCGGGTTGAGCGAGTTCATCGCGCCCTGGAACACGATCGACGTCTCGGCCCAGCGGAAGGCCCGCAACTCCGGGTCGGTCAGCGCCATCACGTCGTACGCATCGCCGTTCGGCGGGTGGTAGACGACCGAGCCGCCGCTGATCACGCCGGGTGGTGGCAGCAGCCGAGTGACGCCGTATGCGAGGGTCGACTTGCCGCTCCCGCTCTCGCCGGCCAGTCCGAGTACTTCGCCGCGGTGCAACGTCAGCGTGACGTCGCGAACCGCCTGGACCGCCTGGTCACCGAGGCCGTAGTCGACGTGGAAGTTCTTGATCTCCAGCACCGGCTCTTTCATGCGGCCTCCTCCTTACGCCGTACGACGGGAGTCGCGGGGGCGTCCTTGGCACCCAGGACCGGCGTGAAGCCGACCCGCATCCGGACCGAGTGACCGTCCTTGGTCTTCACCTTGGTGTGGCCGCTGCTGCGCAAGCGCGGACTGACGAACTCGTCGATGCCGAAGTTGATCAGCGACAGCGCCGTACCGAGGATGGCGATCGCCAGGCCGGCCGGGACGAACCACCACCACGCGCCCTGCGCCAGTGCCTGTTGGCTCTGGGCCCAGAACAGGATGGTGCCCCAGTTCCACTCGGAGATCGTCGAGATGCCGATGAACGCGAGGGTGATCTCCGACATCACCGCGAAGATCACCGTGCCGACGAAGCCGGAGGCGATGATCGCGGTCAGGTTCGGCATGATCTCGGCGGTGATGATCCGCCAGGTGGTCTCACCGGTCGCCCGGGCCGCCTCGACGTAGTCGCGCCGACGCAGCGACAGGGTCTGCGCCCGCAGCACCCGGGCGCCCCAGGCCCACGACGTCAAACCGATGACCAGGGCAACCATCAGGTCGCCTGCGGCGGGGATGGTCGACGCGACGATGATGATCAGCGGCAGTGCGGGGATGACCAGGAACACGTTCGACAGCGCGGACAGGCTCTCGTCCGCGGCGCCGCCGAGGAAGCCGGCGCTGACGCCGATCAGGATCGACAGCGCGGTCGCGACGATGCCCGCCAGCAGGCCGACGAACATCACGCCGCGGGTGCCGACCAGGACCTGGCTGAAGATGTCCTGCCCGAGATGCGTCGTACCGAACCAGTGCTTGCCGGACGGCGCCTGGATCAGGTCACTGCTGCGGGCGGACGGATCGTACGGCGCGATCCAGTGTCCGATGATCGCGATCAGGCAGAAGAACCCGAGCACGATCAGACCGGTCGCGGCCTTCGGATTGGCGACGAACCGCAGCCGGCGGCGCTTGGCCGGCGTGGCCGCGACCTCCGGGCCCCCGGGCGTGACCGCGGTGATGGTGGTGGCTGGTGCGGACACGGGTCAGCCTTCCTTCCGGGTACGCGGGTCGAGGAGCAGGTAGGCGATGTCGGCCATCAGGTTCGCGACCAGCACCGACAGCGTGATCACCAGGAACACGCCTTGCATCAGCGGATAGTCCTTGGAACCGACGGCCTGGAACAGGTTGTAGCCGATGCCTGGGTAGGAGAAGACGATCTCGACCAGCAGCGTGCCACCGACGATGAAGCCGAGCGCCAGCGCGAAGCCGGACACGTTCGGCAGCAGGGCGTTGCGGGCCGCGTAGCTGACCATCACCCGGCGCTCGGTCAGGCCCTTGGCATGCGCGACGGTGATGTAGTCCTCGGACGCGACCGTGACCATCATGTTGCGCATGCTGAGGATCCAGCCGCTGACCGACGAGATGAGGATGGTGAGGGCCGGCAGCAGGCTGTGCTGGATCGCGCTGCCGATGAACTCGCTGTTCCAGGACGGCACCAGGCCGGGCTGGTAACCGCCCGACGACGGGAAGATACTGTCCGGTCCGGCCAGCAGCGTGATGGCCAGCAGGCCGAGCCAGAAGTACGGGATCGACGACAGGAACGTTGTCACTGGCAACAGTCCGTCCAGCCACGAACCGCGCCGCCAGCCGGCCAGTACGCCGAGCGACGTACCGATCATGAAGCTGGCGAAGGTCGTGATGCCGACCAGCGCGATCGTCCACGGCAGGCTCTGCCGCAGGATCTCCGAGACCGGCGTCGGGAAGAAGGTGAACGACAGCCCGAGGTCACCGTGGAAGATCTGGCCCCAGTAGTCGACGTACTGACTCCACAGACTGGCGTTCTTGTCCAGGCCGAACAGCACGTAGAGCGACTGGATCGCGTCCGTGCTCAGCTGGCCCTGGTACTTGTTGATCAGCGAGGTGACCGGATCGCCCGGGATCAGCCGCGGGATGAAGAAGTTGATGGTGAGCGCGGCCCACGCGGTGAACAGGTAGAAGGCGATCCGCTGCAGCAGGTACTTCACTTCGCGACCCCCTCCTCGTAGAGCCAGCACGCCGCCCAATGCCCGTCGTTGGCAGGCAGTTCGAAGCGGGGCGGAAGATCGGTCGAGCACTTCGGCATCGCGTGCACGCAGCGCGGGTGGAAGCGGCAGCCGCTGGGCGGTGCGATCAGGCTCGGCGGCTCACCGCTGCCCTGGTCCTCCGGGGCGCGCGGATCGCCGACGCGGTCGAGGCGATCAGGGTCCGGCGCGCTCTCGATCAGCAGCCGCGTGTACGGGTGAGCCGGGTTCTGGGTGACGGTTTCGGAGTCGCCGCCCTCGACCATGCGTCCGGCGTACATCACCAGGGTCTCGTCGGCGAAGTACCGGGCCGAGGCGATGTCGTGGGTGATGTAGAGGATGGCGAGGTTGAGCCGTTCCTTCAGGTCACGCAGGAGATTCAGTACGCCGAGCCGGATCGACACGTCGAGCATCGACACCGGCTCGTCCGCGAGCAGCGCCTCCGGGTCGGCACCGAGGGCACGGGCGATCGAGACGCGCTGGCGCTGGCCGCCGGACAGCTCGTGCGGGAACTTGTCCAGGTAGCGCTCCGGGGGAGTGAGCTGGACCCGGAGCAGCAGGTCGCGCAGGTTCTCCTCGAGCTCGGCCGCGTTGGTGCCGGCCCGGCCGTGGATCCGCAGCGCGCGGGTCAGGTGGTACCGCACGGTGTGCGTCGGATTCAGCGAGGCGAACGGGTCCTGGAAGATCATCTGGACCTGGCGGCAGTACGCCCGGAACTTGCGGCCGCCCTTCACCGTGACGGACTCGCCGTGCAGCCGGATGTCACCCGACGTACGGCCGTACAGCTGGGCGAGCAGCCGGGCAACGGTCGACTTGCCCGAGCCGGACTCGCCGACGAGTGCGGTGACCCGTCCCCGGCGCAACGTGAGCCTGATGTCGTCCACGGCATGGACTGCCTGGCGATCCCGGGTGAGCAGGTCGCGGATCCGCCGCCGTACCGGGAAGTGCTTGGTGAGGCCCTCGGCCTCGAGGACCACCTCGGTGTCGGTCACCGTCATGGAATCGGGACTCCTCGGTTCATGGCACCGCGGCGCCAGGCGGTCAGGCCTGGCGCCGCGGGCCGCGCCTCACTGGGCGCCGGCGGGCTTCAGGTTCAGGACGATCTGCAGAGCGTTCTGCTGGGTCGGCTGGGCCGGCCCGTACTGGTTCTGCTCGTCGGGCCAGCCGACCCAGTTCTTCGTGCTGTAGAGACCGCCGACGTTCGAGGCCGAGGTGGGGATCACCGGCATCTGCTCGACCATGATCTTCTGCAGCGTGTTCAGCGCGGTGGTCCTGGTGGCGTCGTCGGTCGCGTTGGCGTACTGGTCCAGCGCCGTGGTCGCCTCCGGGCTGTTGAACCGCCCGTAGTTGCCACTGACGCCGCCCTTGCCGACCGGCTTCAGGATCTTGCCGTCCATGATGTTCTGGTAGATGTCGTACGGCGTCGCGCCGCCGTTGGTCCAGTGCATCGCGGCGTCGAAGTTGCCCTCGTCGATGTTCTTGAACCAGGCGTCCTGGTTGGCCTTGTCGACGGTTGCCTTGATCCCGATCGTGGACAGGTTGTCCTTGATGATCTCCAGATCGGTGATGTAGTCCGACCAGCCGGCCGGGTCGGTCAGCGTGATCGTCACCGGCTTGCCGGTCGGGTCCTTGAGGACGTCGCCCTCGAGCTTGAAGCCGGCGTCGGTCAGCTCCTTCTTCGCGGCCTCGACATCGACCGAGTGCTTCTTGTCCTTGAAGTCGGGGGCGATGAACGACTCACCGGCCGGCGTCGGGATGCCGGTGACGGACTCGACCTTCGGATAGAAGTAGCCGGCCTCACCCTGCATGAAGATGTCGTCGCGGTTGATCACCTTGTCCATCGCCCGCCGCAGCGCCGGGTTGTCGAACGGCTTGCGGGTGGTGTTGATCCACAAGCCGTGGATGCCGAGGTTCGCCGGGAACCAGAGCTTGTGGTTCTTCTCGTCCTTGGCCTGGTAGACGGCCTTCACGTTCGGGACGAAGACGAAGCTCCACTCCGACGCGCCGTTGGCCAGCGCGGTGGTCTGCGCGTTGTTGTCGTTGTACGACGTGTACCGCAACTCCTTGACCTTCGGCAGGTCCTGCCAGTACGAGTCACGCAGCACCAGCGTGGTGGTCTGCGGGGTGAACGACTTGACCGTGTACGGGCCGGTGCCGATGGGGCTCTTCAGCGTGTCCTGGGTCGGGTCCTTGAGCGTGGACCACTGGTGCTTCGGGACCACGAAAGCGGTCAGGATCTTGTTCTGGTTGACGAACTGGGACCGGGTGAAGGTCAGGTCGACCTTGTTGCCGGAGGTGGTGATGGTCCCGTACGGGATCGCCTCCGGGTTCAGGGCCTCGTTGTCCTTGCGGATCTGGAAGGAGTACGCGACGTCCTCGGCGGTCATCGGCTGGCCGTCGGACCACTTCACGCCGTCGCGGACGGTCAGCGACAACTTGGTGTAGTTCGCGTCGAACTTCCACTCGGTGGCCAGCCAGGGTTTGCCCGCCTCGGTCGGCTTGATGCCGTTGATCATCACCAGCGGCTCGAAGATCATCCAGCGGTAGCCCAGCGAGGCGCCCGAGGAGGAGCCGAGGAACGGGTTGTGGTTCTCGGTCTGCGGGCCGTTCGGCATACCGACATTCAGGACGGTGGCGGTACTGCCGGAAGCGCTGCTGTTGGTCTTCCCGTCCCCGTTACTACAGGCAGCCAGTACGGCTGCCGCGAGCAAGCCCGACAGGGCCAGCGCGACAGTGCGTCGTGCTCGCATCGGTTCCTCCTGTGCATCTGTTGGCGGATGGCCCACCCTGAGCCGGTGGGCCAGTGCATGGTGGCGTGAAAGCGCTCTCATGGGAAGAGCTCACACCCTGTCGTTCGATGTGTGGGGAGTACGCCGGCGGCGGGACAGGGGCAGCTGCCCCGCCACCGGAGCTTCTAGTGGGACCGGGCTTTCGGGGCGGTTGAGCTGCGGACGATCAGCGTCGTCGGCAGCACTTGGGGTTCGTCCGGCAGCGGGGTGCCGCCGAAGTAGCCCATCAGCATCCGGGCGGCCGCCTGGCCCATCTGGCGCATCGGCTGATGCACCGTGGTCAACGGCGGTTCGGTGTGTTCGGCGTACGGGATGTCGTCGAAGCCGATCACCGACACGTCGTTCGGCACGTTCCGCCCGGTCTCGCGGACGGCCTGGATGGCGCCGCCGGCGGACAGGTCGTTGTGGGCGAAGACGGCGTCGAACTCGAGGCGCTGGTCGAACGCGTGCTGGATGCCGCGGCGTCCGCTCTCGTGGGTGAAATCGCCTTCGAACACGAGTCCCGGATCGAGCTCGATACCGGCTTCGGCGTAGGTGTCGCGGAAACCGTCCAGGCGTTCGTGGGTGCAGCCGAACCGCTCGACACCGGTGATCACCAGCGGCCGGTGGCGGCCGAGCTCCAGCAGGTGCTGCGCGGCGCACTCACCGCCGGCGTAGTTGGTGGTGGCGACGGACGGGAACTGCGGGCGCTTGGCACGGTCGTCGATCAGGACCACCGGGAGGCCGCGCGCGTGCAACTGCTCGATGTAGGTGAGGGTGCCTTCCGGCTCGATCACCAGCAGGCCGTCGAACGACTGGGCCGAGACCTGCGAGGCGAACTGGTGCATCGACTCCTCACCCCGGTTGAAGGTGAACAGCAGCAGTCCGTAGCCCTCGCTCTCGACCACGTCGACGGCGCCCTGCAGCACCTCGCCCATCCAGGGCCAGGTGAGCGACGGGACCAGCATGCCGACGATCCGGGTCCGGCCGCGGGCCAGGCCGACCGCGCGGGCGCTCGGCACGTAGCCGAGCTCGGCGATCACCTGGCGGACTCGCTCCGCGGTCCGCAGATCGAGCTCGCCCTTGCCGTTGAGCACGCGCGACACGGTGGTCTTGCTGACACCGGCACGCGCCGCGACATCGGCGATGGTGATCGACATGCTGACTCCCCTCGGGCGGTCGGGGTCCAGTCCGGGACCGGTGTCGGAACCGGTTTCGGAAGCGGTTCCGTAGAGTGAAGCGGAGACGACGAGGGGTCGTCAATCACAGGGTGGTAACGAATCGCGGCTTAATTCACAACTTGGAGGAAGGCGCCTCTTCCGGGCCGCCGTACGACGTGATGGACTCGGGGCGAGCGGCCTGCCTGGGGCCGGACCAGGTAGGGGCAGGGCATGGACGTTCGGCGGACCACTGTGCGCGACATGCGCCGGTCCAACCGGTCGGTGATCCTCACCGGCATCTTCCGCGACGGCCCGCTCAGCCGTCAGGAGCTGAGTACCCGAACGTCGTTGAGCGCGGCCAGTGTCAGCAACCTGGTCTCCGAACTGATCGCCGAAGGCGTGGTCGAGGAGGCCGGCTCGGTCGAGTCCGAAGGCGGTCGGCCACGCGTCCTGCTGCGGGTGTCACCGACGTTCCGGTACGTCGTCGGCGCCGAGGTCGGCGAGACCCGCGTACGGGTCGAGCTGTTCGACCTCGCGATGCGGGTACTCGCCCGCGCCGACCACCCGATCCACTCGCCGACACCGGCGATGGTAGTGAAACACGTGCTGGCGGGCCTCGGTGCGGTGCTTGCCGAGGCCGGTGTCCGGCCGGAGCAGGTGCTCGGTCTCGGTGTCGCGGCGGCCGGGATCGTCGAGGGTGACGCCGTCGTCCATGCGCAGACGCTCGGGTGGGACGCCGTACCGCTCGGCCAGATGCTTGCCGAGGGCACCGATATTCCGATCCAGGTGGACAACGGCGCGAACACGCTCGGCCAGGCGGAGATGTGGTTCGGGGCCGGCCGGGGCGCGACGGACGCCGTGGTGGCGCTGGTCGGATCCGGCGTCGGCGCGGCCCTGGTCGCGGACGGGTCGAGCTACCGCGGAACACGCAGCAGCGCGGGCGAATGGGGCCACATGACGATCGCGTACGGCGGTCGAAGGTGCCGCTGTGGTGCGGACGGATGTCTGGAGGCGTACGTCGGCGCGGAGGGCGTGCTCGGCCGCTACCGTGAGCTCGGCGGGCGGGGCCTGTCCGGCGACGAGGAAGCGGCCTTCGTCGGCCTACTCGATGCCGTGAGCACCTCGGAGGCCGCGGCAACGGTCGTGACGGACACCATCGGCTACCTCGCCGCTGGGTTCGCCAACCTGGTCAACCTGGTCAACCCCGAGCGCATCGTCCTCGGGGGCTGGGCCGGATTGCTGCTGGGGGAGCGCTATCTGCCGCAACTGCGGGAGGAGGTCGGCCGGCACGCGTTGCAACAGCCGTACTCGCAGGTCTCGATCGTCCTGTGCGAGTTGGGCCGCGACGCCGTAGCTCTCGGCGCCGCGACCCTTCCCGTACTGCGGCTACTCCGCGACGGAGGCGTCGTACCTGGCCGTCGCTAGACCGTCCACTTCTGGTTGGCGGCGCCGGTGCAGGTCCAGGTCTGGACCGGAGTGGCGTTGGCCGAGTTGTTGCCGGTGACATCGAGACACTTGTTGGCCTGCGGGTTCGCCAGGTCGTGCGCAGCGGAGTACGTCCATTGCTGGGCGCCGGAGCCGTTGCAGGTCCAGAGCTGGACTTTGGCGCCGTCGGCAACCGATCCGGCGTTGACGTCGAGGCACTTGCCCAGGGCGCGGATCGTGCCGTCGCCGGGACGGGTCCACTGCTGCGCCCCGGTCCCGTTGCAGTCGTAGAGCTGAACCGGCGTACCGTCGGCGGAGTTGGCGGCGGCGACGTCCAGGCACTTGCCGGCCAGGCCGGTGATCCGCGAACCGCCGGAGCTGCTGCCGACGTCGGAGACGCGGACGTAGTCGACCGTCATCGTCTGCGGCATCACAGTCGAACCGTCGGGGTAGCCCGGCCAGTAGCCGCCGACCGCGACGTTCATGATCATGAAGAACGGGTGGTTGTAGACCCAGGTCTTACCGTTCAGGTCGGCCGGTGTGCGGCGTTGGTACTGGACGCCGTCGACGTACCAGGTGATCGAGTTCGGCTCCCAGTCGACCCGGTAGGTGTGGAACCCGTTGCGGAACGGCTGTCCGTCCGGAGAGTTGTACGCCGCGCCGATGCCGTCGGCACCGGAGTAGCCCGGCCCGTGGATCGTGCCGTGCACGATGTTCGGCTCGCGGCCGATGTTCTCCATGATGTCGATCTCACCGTCGTTCGGCCAGTTGCCGCCACCCAGCATCCAGAACGCGGGCCAAACCCCTTGTGTGCCAGGGATCTTGATCCTGGCCTCGAAGCGGCCGTACGTCTGGGTGAAGGTCTGGGCGGTGAGCAACCGGGCCGACGTGTACTGGCACGGGCCGTAGTGACACTGGAAGCCGGCGTTCTCCTGGCGGGCCGTGATCACCAGGTTGCCCTGGCCGTCGAGCGCGGAGTTCCGGGTGCTGTTGGTGTAGTACTGCCGTTCGTCGTTGCCCCAGCCGGAGCCACCGATGTCGTAGCGCCACTTGCCGGGATCGGGGGCCTGGCCGGCCGGGCCGTCGAAGTTGTCCTCCCAGATCGTCGCCGTGGGCGCGGCGGCGGCCTGCGGACGGGCCTCGGCAGGTGCTTGGAGCAGTGTGGTGCCGACCAGAGCGGCACCGATCGCGACGAACGCAGCCATGCGGGAACGCTTCATGGACGCCTCATTTCTCGCGGGGGCGGTCGGAGAAGAGATGGCCGCAGCTTGGTGTGGGAACGCTCTCACGTCAAGGCCGGGACTAAATAAAAGACCTGAAAAAAGTCTCGGCATCCCGTTGACACCGGCATGCACCGATGGTTACCTCGTGGTGACCACCTGTTGCGGCGCGGGCAGACGCCGACAACTCCCCGATGTCTCCAGAACCCTTCTGAACAAGGGAGAACCGCCCCATGCCCGCGAACGGGAAACCTCGTCGCGCCCTTCGCCTGCTGCCACTGGCCGTGGCCGTGGTGTGCGTGGCCGCGACCGGACTCGGATTCGGCACCGCCCCACCCGCCCAGGCCGCCGGTGAGCAGGTCAACATCTGGCTGACCACCACGAACGACTCGGCCGGCCGCAACGTCACCCGCGGTCTGCAGCAGCAGGCGCCGGTGAACTTCGGCCCGGCCGGCGGCTCGGCCAACCAGACGATCACGGTCAACGAGAACACGACGTACCAGTCGTTCGAAGGTGGTGGCGCGTCGTTCACCGACAGCGCCGCCTGGCTGCTGAACAGCAGCAACACGATCAGCGCGGCCACCCGCGACCAGGTGATGAAGGACCTGTTCGACCCGGTCAACGGGATCGGCCTGGCTTTCACCCGCAACCCGATGGGCGCCTCGGACCTGGCCCGCTTCAACTATTCGTACGACGACACCTGCTGCGATCTCAACGACTTCAGCATCCAGCACGACCTCGCGGACGTCGTACCGCTGACCAAGCAGGCCAAGCAGCTGAACCCGGCGCTGAAGGTGAAGGGTGCGCCGTGGAGCGCGCCGGCCTGGATGAAGGACAACAACAAGTTCACCAACCGCGGCTGGCTGAAGGCCGAGTACTACCCGCTGTACGCGCAGTACTTCGTCAAGTACATCCAGCAGAACGAGGCCCAGGGCAACCACATCGACTACGTCTCGGTGCAGAACGAGCCGACCTGCTGCGGCACCGACGACACCGGCTACGCGTCGATGAACTGGAACGGCGCCGGCCTGCTGAACTTCACCAAGAACCACCTGTTCCCGGCGTTCCGCGCGGCCGGGATCACCACCAAGGTGCTGGTCCTGGACTACAACTGGGGCAACTACAACGACCTCGGTTCGGTCCCGCTGGCCGACGCCGGCCTGCGCAACGACCCGCTGTTCGGTGGCATCGCCTGGCACGGGTACGGCGGTGACGTGAACCTGCAGACGCAGATCCACAACCAGTACCCGACCGTGAACGCGTACATGACCGAGCACTCCGGCGGAACCTGGATCCCGAACCAGCAGGTCGAGGACATGAACAACCTGATCGACTACACCCGCAACTGGGACAAGTCGTGGGTGAAGTGGAGCCTCGCGCAGGACGAGAACATGCTTCCGTACGTCGGTGCCGGGTGCAACGTCTGCACCGGCCTCGTCACCGTGCACCGCAACGACAGCCAGCGCGGTCAGGTCACCAAGACCGTCGAGTACTACACGATGGGTCACCTGACCAAGTTCGTGAAGCCGGGTGCGCTGCGGATCGACTCGAGTGCCAGCAACTCGGTGAAGAACGTGGCGTGGAAGAACCCGGACGGCTCGAAGGCGCTGATCGCGTTCAACACCACCGGTAGCTCGCAGTCGGTGCGGGTGAACTGGGGCAGCCAGTCCTTCGTCTACACGCTGCCGACCAAGACCTCGGCAACCTTCACCTGGTCCGGCACACAGGGTGGCGGTGGCGGCACCGGTTCCGCGATCACCGGTTTGGCCGGCAAGTGCATCGACGTCGCCGGTGCCAACTCGGCGGACGGTACGACGGTGCAGCTCTACGACTGCAACGGGTCGGCGGCGCAGCAGTGGGAGCGCCCGGGTGACGGGACGATCCGTGCCCTCGGCAAGTGCCTCGACGTGAACGCCGGCTCGGTCGCCAACGGAGCGAAGGTTCAGCTCTATTCGTGCAACGGAAGTGCCGCCCAGCAATGGACTTATACAAGCGGGAGAGATCTGGTGAATCCCCAGGCGAACAAGTGTCTTGATGTCACTGGCAACAATTCGGCGAACGCCACACCGCTGCAGCTGTGGAGCTGCACCGGCGCCGCAAATCAGAAGTGGAACGTCTGATGCGCCGGGTGGCGGCGGTCGCCGCGACTCTGGTGCTGGGTGCCGGTCTACTGATGTCGGCCGCGCCTGCACAGGCGGCGACCGGGACGATCACCGGCCTGGCCGGCAAGTGCGCGGACATCGCTGCGGCGAGCAGCGCGGACGGCACTCAGGTCCAGCTCTACGACTGCAACGGCACCAGTGCGCAGAGCTGGAGTCGGAACTCGAACGGGACGCTGACGGCATTGGGCAAGTGTCTGGATGTCAGCGGTGGGTCGGTTGCCAACGGTGCCAAGGTGCAGCTGTGGACCTGCAACGGCAGTGCCGCCCAGCAGTGGTCGTACACGTCTGGCCGTGACCTGGTGAACCCGCAGGCGAACAAGTGCCTCGATGTCACGGGCAACAACTCTGCCAACGGCACTCCGCTGCAGCTGTGGACGTGCACCGGTGCGGCGAACCAGAAGTGGAACGTCCCGGCGGCAGACGATGGTCCGCCACCGGCGGACGGTGCTCCGATGGCGGCAGCGCCGTACCTCTACCAGGGCTGGGGTAGTCCGCCCAGCCCGGCGACCGTGATGAACGCGACCGGCGTCAAGTGGTTCACGATGGCGTTCATCCTGTCCAACGGCTACTGCAACCCTCAGTGGGACGGGAACCGGCCGCTGACGGGCGGAGTCGACCAGCAGGCGCTCACCGCGATCCGGTCCAACGGTGGCGATGCTGTCGTGTCGATCGGTGGCTGGTCCGGCAACAAGCTCGGGCAGAGCTGTGGGTCGGCGAGTGAGCTGGCGGGCGCGTACCAGAAGGTGATCAACGCGCTGTCGCTGAAGGCGATCGACATCGACATCGAGGACCAGGAGATCGCCGGCGCCGCGGTGCGGCAGAAGGTGATCGACGCGCTGAAGATCGTCGAGCAGAACAACCCCGGCATCGCGACGTACCTGACCTTCGGTACGACGACGTCCGGGCCGGACGGCAACGGCCAGGACCTGATCCGGCGTGGTGCGGCCTCCGGGCTGAACCTCGACGGCTGGGTGATCATGCCGTTCGACTTCGGCGGTGGCTCGAGCAACATGGGCACGCTGACCCGGCAAGCGGCTGACGGGCTGAAGAACCAGGTCAAGTCGGCGTACGGCCTGAGCGACGACGCGGCGTACCGGAAGATCGGCATCTCGTCGATGAACGGGATCACCGATGTTGCCGGTGAGCGGGTCAACCTGTCCGACTTCGAGTCGATGCTGTCGTACGCGAGCGAGCACCACCTGGCCCGGTTCACGTTCTGGTCGGTCAACCGCGACCGGCCGTGCAACGGCGGTGGCGCGGACACCTGCTCCGGCGTGCCGCAGCAGGCCTGGGACTACACCAAGGTGATCGGTCGCTACCGCGGCTGATCCGCACCAACCCTGAGCCGGCGTCGCCTTGTTCCCGGGCGGCGCCGGCTTCGGTTTGACTCTCCGGTTACCGGAGGGTGGATGGTGGGGTCATGACGGCAACGGTGACGGTCGGCGAGTTCTCCCGCTTGACCCATCTGAGTGTGAAGACCCTGCATCACTACCACGAGATCGGCCTGCTCGCGCCGGCGTCGGTCGACCCGTCGTCCGGCTACCGGCGGTACGAGACGACTCAGGTCGAAGTCGCCCAGCTGATCCGGCGACTGCGCGAGCTGCGGATGCCGCTGCCGGAGGTCCGGTCGGTCGTCGACGCGGCCGACGGCGGCACCCGGGAGGAGACGCTCCGCGCGCACCTGGACCGGATGGAGCGGGAGCTCGCACACACCCGTGACGTGGTCACGTCGCTACGCGAGATGCTGACCCTCGAGCCGGCCGAGCTCGCCGTCGAGTATCGGTTCATCCCCGCGTTCCGCGCGTACGGCGTCTCCGGTCACGTCGAGCGGGAGGGGATCGGGGAGTGGTGCGAGTTCGCGTTCGGGCGGCTCGGCGCGATCGCCGCCCGCGACGGCATCCTCGCGACGTCCGGAGCGACGTACAGCGATGAGTTCTTCACCGAGGATTCCGGTCAGGTGGTCGCGTTCCTGCCGGTCGCGCCGGATCAGGCGCCGGCCGAAGGTGTCGAACTGGTCGACCTTCCCGGCGGGTTCTTCGCGATCGCCGTCCACAGCGGGCCGCTCACCGACTTCGACCTCAGCTACGGAGCGCTCGGCAGCCATGTCGCGGAGCACTGCGAGGTCGCGCCGGGCCCGATCCGTGAGTTGTACGCCGTCGGCCCGGGGGACGGCCCCGACCCGGCGAGCTACCGCACCGAGATCTGCTGGCCGATCCGCCAGATCCCCACATCCCCTGTCACGAAAGGCTGATCCATGTCCATCGCTCTCGAGAACGTCGTCTTCGACAGCTCCGACGCCACCGCGCTCGCCACCTTCTGGGCCGGCGTGCTGTCGTCGGAGGTCGATGCTGGCGGCAACGAGTTCTTCGCCACCGTGAACAAGGCCGCGGACGGCCCGACGCTGATGTTCCTCCAGGTCCCCGAGCCGCGCGTCGGCAAGAACCGGCTGCACCTCGACCTGGCCACTGCCGACTGGTCCGCCGAGGTCGACCGCCTGATCGCACTCGGCGCGAAGCGTCACGACGAACACGACGAGTACGGCGCCCACTGGATCACGCTCGCCGACCCCGAGGGCAACGTCTTCGACCTGGCCGAGGTCCGCTAACCGGCCACGTAGCGGACGCCGTCGAAGGTCGCCCGGCCGGCGTCGACCTGCTCTTCCAGGCGGGCTCGCGCCTGCGCCACCGGCCACCGGAAGGCGCGGGCGAGCTCGCCTGGCGTGGTGGCGACCATGGTGTCGAGGAATCGTCCGGTGGCGAGCGTGTGATCAGTGGCGCCACCGACGTCGAACTGATGACAGGTGAGCGCGATCAGCGCCGCCGGCCAGCCGGATCCGGTCTCGTGGACACCTGCCGTGGTCACCAGCAGATTGCGCTGCAGCTCGGTGATCGCCCGTTGATAGCGGCTCTTGTTGCCGATCAGGGCCCGTAGGGTGGCACTCGGCAACGGCTCGGCCGCGATCGCGTCGGCGATCTCATGTGCAGTCGGCGACAGTTCCAGGAACAGGTGGTCGCTGGGGTCGCCCGGCGCTGGGTAGAGCGCCCTCAGCAGCTCCGGCGACAGGAAGGACCCGCGGCTGCCGAGGTAGGCGCCGTACCAGGCGAGGCCGCGCCGGGGGAGTTCGTCCTTCCAGGTCCAGACGCGTTGCTCGTTCGTGCCCATGCCGCTGCCGAACGGCTCCTCGTCCTCCCCGGCAACCGCCTCCCACAAGGAGGGTACGACGGTGTGCGGCGCCGGGAAGAGCAGCGCGAAACCGACGTCGTCGACGAACTTCGCGGCCCGCTCGATCGATCCGATCCGTCGTCCGCGGACCCACCAGCGGGTGGCGCGCGCCTGGCCGAGCTCGGCGTCGGAGGTGCCGGGGATTCCCATCGGGCCAGTCAACCATCCCTCCCTTGTGCTGGTGGTGCAGGCGGAGGACTGTGGGATCAGACCGGTGGCACTGCCCGGGGGTGCCGCCCTGACGGTAAGGGGGTGGAGCATGTACGCGCGTTCCACCACGATCAACGCGATGCTGATGTCGATCGACGCGGGCGTCGCACAGGTGCGCGACGACGTGATGCCCACTCTCATGGAGATGGAGGGCTGTATCGGCCTGTCGATGATGGCCGACCGGGAGTCCGGTCAGTGCATCACCACCACCGCGTGGCGGTCGGAGCAGGCGATGCGTGCGACCGACGAAGAGTTGCGGCCGGTCCGGGAGCGGCTCGCGCGGACGCTCGGTGGCAGTCCGCAGGTTCAGGAGTGGGAGATCGCCGTACTGCATCGGGATCACCGCTCGGTCGCCGGTGCGTGCATCCGGGCGACATGGGTGAAGGTCGACCCGGCGACGCTGGAGCGGGCGATCGACGTCTACCGGTTGGCCTCACTGCCGCGGCTCGAGGACCTGGCCGGATTCTGCAGCGCCAGCCTGCTGGTCGACCGCGCGTCCGGCCGGGCCGTCTCGTCGGTGACCTATGACAGCCGGGAGGCGATGGACGCCAACGGCGAGGCCGCCGCCTCGATGCGCGCCGCCACCAGCAAGGACGCCGGCGCACAGGTCCTCGACACCGGTGAGTTCGAGCTTGTGATCGCCCACCTGCGCGTCCCCGAGCTGACCTGACTCAGTCCATCCGGTCGAGGTGGGCCTCAAGGGCGTCGAGGCGGTGGTGCCACAGGTCGCGGTACGGCTCGAGCCAGGCGTCGATCTCGGCGAGCGGCGCGGGGCGGAGGCGGTACCAGCGGCGTTGCGCGTCCTGTCGGACCTCCACCAGCCCGGCGTCGCGCAGGACCTTCAGATGCTTCGACACCGCGGGCTGGCTCAGCTCCAGTTGCTCCACGAGTTCCCCGACCGGTCGCTCGCCGGTCCGCAACAGGTCGAGGATGTCCCGCCGCCGCGGTTCCGCCAGCACCTCGAACGTAGTTGCCATATGAGGAATATACGTCGGCGGTCCGCTCAGAGCGATTGCCCGAAGGTGCTGGTGAAGGCCTCGCGGAAGAGTTCGGGCAGGCTGCTCTCGCCGTCCTCGGCCGCCCAGCGGAGCAAGGCGGTGTAGGCGACGCCGAGGACGGCTCCGGCGGCCGCGCGGGTCTGGAACTCGGCGGTGGGGTCGTCGGAGCCGGCGCCGATCCCGGTGACGAAGGCCTCCTGGAGGCGGTACTGGCTGTCCAGGTGGCGGGCCTGGAGGGCTGGTGTCGAGATCATCAGCCGGAGCCGGTCGAGCAGGATCTCCCGATCGTGCGTGTCGGCCAGGTCGAACGTCGCCAGCACCGTGCGGCCGATCCGGTCCGCCAGTGAGCCGGTCGCGGGAAGTTCGCTGATCGTCGCCGCGGCCAGTTGGTCGAAGTCGTCGTACAGGACGAGGTCCTCCTTGGTGGGGAAATGCCGGTAGACCGTCATCGCGGAGACGCCGGCCGCGGCGGCGACGTCGTTCACCGTGGTCGCGTCGTACCCGCGGTCGACGAACAACCTGATCGCCTGCCGCTGGATCCGGTGCCTGGTCTCGGCTCGCTGGCGGTCCCTCAGACTCATGTGGTAGATACTAACAACATGATAGTTTCTAACATGAACCAGAGGGTGGCGTTGGTGACCGGCGCCTCGCGCGGGATCGGTCGTGCGATCGCGGAGCGGCTGGCTGCGGTGGGTACCGAGGTGGCGGTGCACTATCACCGCGACAAGGCGGGCGCTGAGGAAACGCTTGAACGGATCGGGGGTCGTGGCTTTCTGATCGGGGCCGAGCTCGGCGTCCCCGGTGATGTCGACGAGGTGTTCGGGCAGCTCTCGGACGGCCTGGCCGGCCGGTCCCTGGATGTGCTGGTCAACAACGCGGCGGCGCCTCCGGCCGGTCCGATCGAGACCGACACCGAGGCTGGGTTCGATGCGCTCTTCGCTGTCAACGTCAGAGCGCCGTACTTCCTGATCCAGCGGCTGCTTCCGGTACTGCGTGATGGTGGCCGGATCATCTCGCTCTCGTCGGGTGCCACTCGCTTCGCGAACCCGATCCAGACGTCGTTCGCGATGACGAAGGGTGCGGTGGAGACGATGACCATGACGCTCGCGCACGCGCTCGGTCCCCGGAACATCACTGTCAACGCGGTGTCGCCGGGCGCGACCCGGACCGAGGCGAACGGCGCGTCCTTCGAGACGCCGGGGCTCGTCGACTTCGTCACTCAGAACACGTCGCTCGGCCGGCTCGGTCGCGGCGAGGACGTCGCCGAGGTGGTCGCGTTCCTCGCCTCCGACGATGCTCGCTGGATCACCGGGCAGACCGTGGACGCCACCGGCGGGCTGTTCCTCGGGCCACGGTTCGGCTGAGCGGGGTGGGGTTTTCCCCCGGTCGGTACGGTGGAAAACCCGGCCCGGGACGGTGGTTGGCCCCAGTGTGGGGAGGGTGTTCGCGCACCTACCGTCGTCCGCATGTTCACGACGAATCAGGTGATGATGACCGCGCTGCAGGCGACGCAGGAGCCGACCGGAGGAGTGGCCGGCTGGGCCATCGACCTGATGGAGCGGCTCGGTGCACCAGGTGCCGGACTTGCGGTGGCGCTGGAGAGTCTCTTTCCACCGTTGCCGAGTGAGGTCATCCTGCCGCTGGCGGGGTTCGCCGCCAGCCGCGGCGATCTCGGGCTGGTGAGCGCGATCGTGTTCACCACGCTCGGCTCGATCGTCGGCGCGCTCGCCCTGTACGGCGTGGGTGCGGGGCTCGGCCGTGATCGCACCAGAGCGGTGGCGCGGAAGTTGCCGCTGATGAAGATCGAGGACGTGGACAAGGCCGAGACCTGGTTCACCCGGCACGGGTCGAAGGCGGTTCTGATCGGTCGATTGGTGCCGGTGGTGCGCAGCCTGATCTCGGTGCCGGCCGGCGTGGAGCGGATGCCGGTGGCGTTGTTCCTGGTGCTGACCGCACTGGGGAGCCTGATCTGGAACTCGTTGCTGATCGTCGCCGGTTACCAACTCGGTGAGCGGTGGCAGGTCGTGGAGTCGTCGGTGGGCGTCTTCCAGTGGGTCGTGATCGCTGCTGCGGTCGTGGCGGTGGTTTGGTTCGTGGTGGCGAAGCTCCGCGGCCGGCGTTCGGTATCTGAGAAAGTCAAGTAGCGCGCTCGACTTTGATTAGGCTCGATCCATCACCACCGAGTTCAGGAGCTGGATCAGATGCCTTCAGTCGCGTTCGAACCGCAGGTCGTTCCGGATCCACCGGTCTGGCCGCAGTCAGTCGTCACCGTGGTCGGCAACCCGAGACCGGGCTCGCGGACGGCCGCGGCCGCGGCGTCGGTTGCGGAGTTGCTCGCCTCCGAGCTTGGTACGCCGTACCGGATCGACGAACTGGTCGACCTGGTGACGTTCGCGCCGGCGATCTTCCAGGGAGAGAACGCCGGCGAGCAGCAGCGGGCGGCGTTGGAGAGCGCGATCGACCTCGTGTCTTCGGCGTCCGTGATCGTGATCGCGACCCCGGTCTACAAGGGCAGTTACACCGGACTGCTGAAGAGCTTCCTGGATGTGTTGCGGCCACAGGCGCTGGCGGGCGCGGTGGTGGTGCCGGTCACAGTATCCGCGGCGCCCAGCCACAAGTTGCTGGCGGATCAGCACTTGCGGCCGGTGCTGGCCGAGTTGGCGGCGAGTGTGCCGGTGCCTGGCGTGATCCTGGAGGAGCGCGATCTCGAGGATCTCCAGGTGGTGCTGTCGGGCTGGATCCGCGACAACGCCGGCATCATCCAGGCCACCACGATCGCCCTCCAACCAGTCGCGGAGCCCACACCTGCCCAATGACGCAGGAGGTCGGTCTTACAGTCGGGACGTGGACGACCAGGAGCGGTTGGAGCGGAACCGGGAGGCGTGGGATCTGCGCGTTGGGGCGCACCTCGGGTCGGAGTTCTACGACCTCGAGGGATTCAAGGCGGGCGGGAGTTCGCTGCGGTCGTTCGAGGTCGAGGCGCTGGGCGAGGTGCGCGGCAAGAGGCTGCTTCATCTGATGTGTCACTTCGGGTTGGACACGTTGTCCTGGGCCCGGATGGGTGCAGAGGTGACCGGCGTGGACTTCTCGGGAGAGGCAGTGGCGGCCGCCCGGCGGCTGGCGGACGAAGTGGGGCTGCCGGCACGCTTCGTTCAGGCGGATGTGTACGACGTGGCCGACATACTCGAGGCCGAGTCGTACGACGTGGTGGTGGCGACGTACGGGGTGTTGGTCTGGCTGCCGGATCTTGCCGAGTGGGCTCGGGTGGTGGCGCGGCTGCTGCGTCCCGGCGGCGTGCTGTTCGTCGCCGAGTTCCATCCGATGCAGAGTCTCGTCGACGGCGAGTTGCGGATCAGTACGTCGTACTTCCGGACCGGGGCGGCCGATCGGGATGTGGCGGCGAGCTACACCGGGCAAGAGCTTCCGGCGCACGTGCAGAGCACCTGGCCGTGGACGGTGGGTGGGCTGGTGACGGCGCTCGCCGGTGCTGGGTTGCGGATCGAGCGGTTGGACGAACTGCCGGTGGACCTGCGCCAGCGCCATCCGCGGATGGCGCTGGGCGACGACGGTCTGTGGCGACTGCCGGGCGATCCGATTCCTCTCCTGCTGACCTGTCTGGCTCGATCAGTCGGCGTGGGTGGGTTGGGTGGGGGAGTGGCGGAGGGCGGCGGTGGCCGGGAGCAGCGTTGAGCCAAAGGTGAGTACGGCGGCGGCGCCGACGATCACCAGGAAGATCCACAGCGGTCCGGTGGGGATGGCGCTGGTGGAGACGGCGGCCGAGAACGGGAGCAGGCAGGCCAGGGCGACCAGGGTGCCGAGGGTGATGCCGGCCAGGGTGACCAGCGTGCTCTCGGTGGTGAGCATGCGCAGGACCTGCATGCGGGTCGAACCGGTGAGCCGCTGCAGAGCGAACTCGCGGCGGCGCCGCAACGTGGTGGAGACCAGCGTGTTGACGACCGAGACCGCGGTGTACGCGATCAGCATGCCGACCAGCATGTAGTTGACCCACGCCTGTGTCTGCAGGTCCTCGGCGTTCGCGGCGACCAGAGTGTCCCGATCGGCGACCTGTACGCCGGGATGCGTGGCAGCCACCTTCGCGAGCGCCGGCCGTACGTCGGCACCTGGTGTGGAGCGAACCAGGATCTGCTTGGTCAGACCGTCGGTGGTGTGCGCGGCGACCAGCGTGGCCGGCAGGATGATGCTCTCGTAGCCGCGCTCGGCCGCGAATGTGGCGACCACCCGCAGCTTCACCGAGGTCCCGTCGCCGAGCGTCATGGTGATGTCCGAACCGACTCCACGGTCCATCTTCCCCGCGACGTAGTCGGGCAGCGCCACGGTCGATCCGGTCAGGCCGGCAAGCGATCCACTGGTCACCTGCACCGGAGCCGTACCGTCCTTGCCTTGGGCATCCACGCCGAGCAGAGGCGCGCCGTCCTCGTCGAACGGAGCGTTGCGAGGCTCGTCGATCACGCCGGTACTGCGGACGAACGCCGAGGCACTCGCCACACCGGGAACCGCACGGACCTGGTCGACCAGCGCGGGCGACATACCGGCCTCGGAGACCAGTACGGTGTCGGCTTTCAGATCACGGGTGAAGGCCTCGGACGCCGCATCCATCTGAGTGGTCTGCATATAGAGGTTGGCGGTCGAGATGCCGACGGCAAGCATCACGGGCATGACCGCGGCCGACATCGCGACCGATCGTGCCGTGACGTTGCGGATCGCCAGCCGCCCGTTCACCCGGGTCAGCAGTTGCACGGGCCAGCGCCAGATCGCAAGCACAGCCTTGGTCCAGAAGGGGCCGAGCAGAGCGACGCCGATCGCCCAGCAGAGTACGGACGGTCCGGCGGTAGCACCGGCGAGCGGACCGGTCATCACGGCTGCGGTGACGATCAGCAGCGCCAGTCCACCGCCGAGGGCCAGCAGGCCGAAGAGCAGACGGATCCAGCCGAACCACTTCCGCTGCAACGACGCCTCGACCAGCGCCTCGACCGGCTTGATCTTCGCCGACTTGCGGGCCGCGATCAGGGCCGCACCGATGGCCGCGAGAACAGCGGCGCCCGCGCCGGCCGCGAACGGGATCATGCCCTGGGAGAACTCGACCACCGGCGACGCGACGCCGTGCGAGCCCAACTCCTCGAACAGGAACCGGCCCAGGAAGACGCCAGGCACCACGCCGACCAGGACCGCCGGGATCGACACCAGCATGGACTCGCCAAGGATCATCCGGCGAACCTGGCCGGGCGTCGTACCGATACCGCGCAGCAGGGCGAACTCGCGCTCGCGGTGCTGTGCCGACAGCGCCAGCGTGGACGCGACCACGAACATCATCGTCATCGCCGCGATGCCGCCGAAGGAGCCGGCGATGGAGATCAGCGCGACACGCTGCGCCTCGGTGCCAGGGTGCTCGGCCAGACCACGGTCGATGCCGGTGCTGACGGTGATGCCACCGTCGATCGCCTTGATCCGGTCCTTCACCTTGTCGACATCGGTGCCAGGATCAAGCAGTACGCCGACGTCCGCGAACCGCGCGGGATTGCCGGCCAGCTGGCGGGCCTCATGGTCGGAGAAGAACGCATGCCCGGCAGGGCCCTGCGCGATGCCGCTGACCGTGAAGGTCTCAGGATTGCCGTCGATGACATAGGTGACCCGGTCACCGACCTTCGTGCCCGCTGTCGTGCTGACGACCTGACCGGTGGTCGGCGCACGACCGGAGGTCAGTTTGTACGGCGCCAGTGTGGCGGACGACCAGTTGTGGCCTTCAGCAACCGTGAGACCACTGGAGCGGAGGACCGAAGCAGGGAAGGTCAGGTCGCCGATCGCGTCCGAAACCCCTTCGACAGAACGAATCCTGGAAACAAGGTCGGTCGGAACGCCGACACGCTCGGGCAGCGCTGTCGCGTCCTCGGCGCCCGGCCGCAGGTGCGACTGCTTGCCGGTGACAACGATAGGGGCGGCGGCGAGGCGTTCGGGGGAGACGTTGGAGCGGATCCCGGTCTCCATCAGACCGCCGCAGGCCATCACGATCGCGGTACCGAACACGACCGCCACGAAAGTGGCGATGAAGCCGCCCTTGCGGAATCGCAGAGTGCGGACGGCCAGGCGCATCATCGGGCCACGACCTGCAGGTTGGACCGCGCGCCGAGGTGGGTCATCCGGTCCGCCACGGCCTCGGCCGTCGGCGCGAACAGACTGCCGGCCAGTACGCCGTCGGCCAGGAACACGACCTGGTCGGCGTACGAGGCGGCGACCGGGTCGTGGGTGACCATCACCACCGTCTGGCCCTGCGTGCGGACCGGCTCGCGCAGCAGTTGAAGGACGTCGGCCGCGGTCTGGGTGTCCAGGGCGCCGGTCGGCTCGTCGGCGAAGATCACCGCCGGGCGGGCGACCAGTGCGCGGGCGATCGCGACGCGCTGCTGCTGACCACCGGACAGCTCGCCGGGGCGGTGCTTGTGGCGATCACCGAGGCCGACGCGGTCGAGGACCTGACGGACCGCGGCGCGGTTCGGGCGGCGGCCGTCCAGTTCCAGCGGCAGGCAGACGTTCTGCCAGACCGTCAGCGCGGGCAGCAGGTTGAACGACTGGAACACGAAGCCGATCCGGTCGCGGCGCAGCTCGGTGAGCTTGCGCTCGTTCAGGTCGGCCAACGGCTGGCCGTCGATCAGCACGCTGCCCGACGTCGGCCGGTCGAGACCGGCGGCGCAGTGCAGGAACGTGCTCTTGCCGGAGCCGGACGGTCCCATCACCGCGGTGAAGGTGCCGCGCGCGAAACCGATGGAGATGCCGTTGAGGGCGGTGACCGCGTTGCCGCCGCGACCGTAGACCCGTCGTACGTCCTGCAGGAGCACCGAGTGCTCGCTCATGGCGGCCGCTTCCTGCGCGCGCCTCATCCGTCGCGTCGTCTTCGTCATGCCGTTGACGCTACGGAGCCGGAACCGGTCCCCCCAGGGTGCTGGACCGCCGCTCAGGGTGGATGAAAGTCCACCCCCGTCAGGGGCGGAACAGGGCCTTCAGCCCGGCGGTGTAGGTGTCCGGGGTGACGTCGCCGATGAGCAGGCGCTGGAGCACGAAGCCCGGCAGCATGCCGAACATGACCTGGGCGATGTACTTGGGGTCGGTGTCCGGGTCGACGGTGCCGTCGGCCTGGGCCCGGCGTACGACGTCCTCGAAGTGCTCCCGGAGCAGCAGGTACTTGCCGCCGGCGATGTCCAGGATGGCGGGGTTGTGCAGCGCCTCGGCCCACGCCTGGACCGCGACCCTGGTGACGTCGCCGCCGGGCCGTTCGGCGATGGAGACCGCGTGGTTGAGCGCCGCCTCCAGTGCGGCCAGCGGCGTCAGCGGTTGCTCGGTCGTGAGGATCTTCTCGAAAAGTTCGTCGACGGTGCCGAGGGCTTCCTCGGCGATGGCCGCGACGATCTCCTCCTTGCTCTTGAAGTAGCCGTAGACCGCGCCGGCGGACAGGCCGGACGCACGGATCACGTCGGCCATCGTCGTCTTGTGGAAACCCTGCTCGACCACGCAGGTACGGGCCGCGGCGACGATCTGCGCCCGGCGCGCCACGCGGTGTTCCTCCGTGACCTTCGGCATAGCGCGAACATAAAACGAATGTCCGTTCTTGACAAGTTGCCCTTCGATGTTCCAGGCTCGAATCAATAAAGAACGATCATTCGGTTTTAACGAAGGAGTCCTCCTCATGTCCGCTGAGGTGCAGGGCGACCGCCGTCGGCCGCCTGTGGTCGCGGTCGTACTCATGCTGACCGCACTGCTCACTGTCCTGCTGATCGCGTTCGCCTGGCCGGCCGCACGGTCCGAACCGCGCAACGTCCCGCTCGCCGTGGCCGGTCCCGCGCCGGCCGTCGCCCAGGTCGAGAACGGTCTCGAGCAGGCGATGCCCGGTGGTTTCGAGGTCACCGCCGTACCGGATCGGGCCACCGCGGTGCAGAAGATCCAGGATCGGGACGTGTACGGCGCGATCGTGCTCGACCCGCAGCAGCCCGAGCTGCTGACCGCGTCGGCCGGCGCTCCCGCGGTCGCGCAGATCCTCACGCAGCTGTCGAGCCGGTTGTCGCCGGACAACCCGCCCAAGCTCACCGACGTCGTACCACTGCCGAAAGACGATCCGCGGGGTGCCGGTCTGGCCGCGGGTGCGTTGCCGCTCGTGCTCGGTGGGATCATCGCGGCCGGCGCGCTGACCCAGTTGGTGCGGTCGGGTCGGCGGCGCATGGTCGGTGCCATCGTGTTCTCGATCACGGGCGGTCTCGCGCTGGCCGCCGTACTGCAGTACTGGCTCGGCTCGTTCGCGGGCAGCTACCTGGCCAACTCCGGCGTGATCGCGTTGTCGATCGCGGCCGTGAGCCTGACGCTGCTCGGTCTGGAGTGGCTGCTCGGTACGGCGGGGCTCGCGCTCGGAGCCGCAGTGATGATGTTGCTCGGCAACCCGCTGTCAGGTCTGACGAGTGCACCAGAAATGCTGCCGAGCGGTTGGGGTGCTCTGGGCCAGCTGTTGCCGCCAGGCGCCGCGGGTACGGCGCTACGTTCGGTGAGCTTCTTCGACGGCGCGGGAGTCGGGCGTCCGCTGCTCGTCCTCGGGTGCTGGCTGGTCGCCGGGCTGCTGTTCTGTTCACTCGGCGCGATGAGGTCGCAGCGCGTCGTACACGCCCGCCACGAGGCGAAGCCCGTTACTGTCTGAACAAAGTTCCGGCGCGGTGATCGGATTGTTACGCTCCGGTGGCCGCGTCGAGGCGTACCGGCCGCGACAACGTTGTCTGTCAAGCATTGACTTCCCGGCCCCGGGCCTCCTACCGTCGCGACATTGACCGCTGGATTTCGGTCGGGGTACCGGGATGACAACGATTGCCCGAAGGTGGACGTGATGACAAGGAAACGTTTCAAGGCAGCGGCCGCCGTGAGCGCGTTGCTTTTGCTGGCGGTCTCGGCCTGCAGCCAGGGTTCGACGACCAAGCAGCCGGAGGCGGGCAGCTCGCAGAGCGCCGGCCCGGCGAACATCAAGATCGCCTACCAGCAGTGGGGCCCGGGCGTCGTGATGAAGAACTTCCTGACCGGTGTGAAGACCGAGTACGAGGCGGCCAACCCCGGGTCGAAGGTCGAGATCCTGCCGATCGTCGCCAGTGAGAACGACTACTACACCAAGCTCCAGCTGATGATGCGGTCGCCGAACACCGCCCCGGACGTGGTGTACGAAGACACGTTCCTGATCAACTCCGACATCACCGCGGGCTACCTGCGGCCGCTCGACGACTACATCAAGAACTGGGACCAGTGGGGCCAGTTCGAGGAGACCGCCAAGGGCGCGGCGAAGGCGCTGGACGGCAAGACGTACGGCATCCCGGACGGCACCGACACTCGCGCACTGTGGTACAACAAACAGCTCTTCGCGAAGGCCGGGCTTCCCGCCGACTGGCAGCCGAAGTCGTGGGACGACGTACTGTCCGCCGCTCGGACCATCAAGCAGAAGGTCCCCGGCGTCATCCCGATGAACGTGTACTCCGGCAAGCCGATGGGTGAAGCCTCGGCCATGCAGGGCTTCGAGATGCTGCTGTACGGCACCAAGGACACGCTGTACAACAACGACCAGCAGAAGTGGGTCGTCGGCAGCCAGGGCTTCAAGGACGCGCTGAACTTCGTCAAGACCGTCTACTCCGAGGGCCTCGGCCCGTCGCCGAAGCAGGCGCTCGACCCGAACATGGGCAGCAAGGTCGGCACCGAACTGCTGCCGGGCGGCAAGCTCGCGATCGCGCTGGACGGCTCCTGGATCTACGGCAACTGGCAGAAGACCGGTGCGAAGCCGTGGCCGCAGTGGACCGACGTAATGGGCCAGACCGCGATGCCGACCCAGGACGGCAGCGGCAAGGGCAAGGTCAGCCTCTCCGGTGGCTGGACCTGGGCGATCCCGGCCAAGTCGAAGAATCCCGACGCGGCCTGGAACCTCATCAAGACCCTGCAGACCCAGAAGAACGCGGCCAAGTACGCCACCGACGGCGCGCAGATCGCGGTCCGCAAGGACGTCGCCAGCGACGCCGGGTACAAGAGCTCCTCGAAGAGCACCCAGTTCTTCACCGACCTGGTCTCCGTCACCGTGTACCGGCCGGCGTACGCCGAGTACCCGAAGGTCTCCAACGAGATCATCACCGCGATGGAGGCGGTGATGACCGGCCAGTCCTCGCCGGATGATGCCGCGAAGACGTACGACGAAGCGGTCGAAGGCATCGTCGGCAAGGACAAGACCACTCAGGGCCAGTAACCCCGGCCCGGCGAAGGAATCTCCCACGTGACGACGACTGTCGCTCCCACTTCGGCCGCGTCCGCTCCTCCCGGCAAGTCCGCCGGGAAGAGCGGGCGGCCGAAGGCGGCGAAGCTGTTCCGGATGTTGCCGTTGAGCCCGGCGATCGGGTTGATGCTGGTCTTCCTGGCCGGCCCGATCATCTACTGCGTGTACGCCGCGTTCACCAACATGGCGTTGACTGGCACAGGTGCGGCGAACGTGAAGTTCGTTGGCCTGGACAACTTCCGTAAGGCCTTCGGCAGCGGCGCGTTCACCAACGCGATCTGGCTGACCCTGGTGTTCACGCTGATCTCCGCGATCATCGGCCAGAACACTCTCGGGCTCGGCCTCTCGCTGCTGATGCGCCGGTCCACGAAGGTGGTCCGCAACTTCGTCGGGACCGCGGTCATCGGTGCGTGGGTGCTGCCCGAGGTGGTGGCGGCGTACCTGCTCAGCGCGTTCTTCAACGACGAGGGCACGCTGAACGTGATGCTGCACGCGGTCGGCCTGCCCGGCCAGGACTGGTTGTACGCGGCACCGATCATCGCGGTGTCGCTGGCCAACATCTGGCGCGGTACGGCGTTCTCGATGCTCGTGTACTCCGCCGCGTTGAGCGAAGTACCCAAGGAGATCGAGGAGTCGGCCGAGATGGACGGCGCCTCCGGCTGGCGGCGGCTGCTGTTCGTGACGCTGCCGATGATCAGCCGGGCGGTCATGACCAACCTGATGCTGATCACGCTGCAGACGCTGAGCGTCTTCGGCCTGATCTACGCGATGACCCGCGGCGGCCCGGGCACGAAGAGCCAGACGTTGCCGCTGTACATGTACGAGCAGGCGTTCAGCTTCTCCCAGATCGGCTACGGTACGGCGATCGCCCTGGTGATGCTGGCGATCGGCGCGGTCTTCTCGCTGATCTACCTGCGTGGACTCAACTCGGAGGCAGCGTGATAGCCCGCGACCGGATCAGCAAGGTGGCCGGCAACCTGGTGTTGCTGGCGATCGGCGTGCTGTTCGTGCTGCCGTTGCTGTGGGTGCTGTTCGCGTCGATCAACCGGACCGCGGGTCTGCGGGTCGAGTTCCCGACGCATCCGACGCTCGGCAACTTCAAGGCGGTGCTGAACACCGACACGACGTACCGGCCGGTGCTCAACGGCATCGTGCTGTGCGGTGGTGCGGCCCTGCTGACGATGATTTGTGCGGTGCTGGCGGCGTACCCGCTGTCCCGCTTCAAGTCGAAGTTCAACCGGCCGTTCCTGCTGACCGTCCTGTTCTGCACCGGGCTGCCGATCACCGCCGTCATGGTGCCGGTCTACGGCCTGTTCGTTCAGCTGAACCTGGTGGACACGCTCGGCGGCACGATCATGTTCATGGCGACCGCCTCGCTGCCGTTTGCGATCTGGCTGACCAAGACGTTCATGGACGGCGTACCGATCTCGCTCGAGGAAGCGGCCTGGGTGGACGGTGCCGGCAACATGCAGGCGCTGGCACGGATCGTGCTGCCGCTGATGTGGCCCGGGATCGCCGTGGTGCTGATCTTCACCTTCATCGGCATGTGGGGGAACTTCTTCGTCCCGTTCATGTTGTTGCTGTCGCCCGAACGCTTGCCTGCCTCGGTCAGCATCTTCACGTTCTTCGGCCAGTACGGCGAGCCGAACTACGGGCAACTGGCGGCGTACTCCCTCATCTACACCATGCCCGTCCTCCTCCTCTACCTCCTCCTCAGCAAGAAACTAGGCGGCGCCTTCGCCCTCGGCGGAGCCATCAAGGGCTAAGGACACCGCTCGCGAAAGGACACCGCTCCGCGGCGGCTGTCCTTCGGCCGCCTCCGGCTTTAGTGGCTGGCTGCGGTTTCGACGTGGTGGGACGATCCGCGGGGCGGGGCGTTGGTTGTTCTCGCCCATTCGTGGAGGGAGGCGGTGATGGCCGTCAGCGCGGAGCCTGAGGTTCGTACGGGGGCTGGGGTGTTGCGTGGGGGGTGGGCGGCGGGGGTGGCGGTCTTTCGGGGTGTGCCGTATGCCGAGTCGCCGGTTGGTGCGCTGCGGTTTGCGGCGCCGCGGGCTGTGGGTGGTTGGACTGGGGTGCGGGCGGCGGATTCGTACGGGCCGCCGCCTCCGCAGGCGGGCGTGCTTGCGACGGGTGCGCGCAAGGAGGAGGGTGCGGGCGACGACTGGCTTTCGGTGAACGTGTGGTCGCCCGATCCGGCGCCGGGGGCCGGTTTGCCTGTGCTGGTGTGGATTCCGGGCGGCGGGTATGCGGTTGGGACGTCCAGTCTTCCGGAGTTCGATGGTGGTCGGCTGGCTGCTGGTGGTGTGGTCGTGGTGACGCTCAACTATCGGCTGGGCGTGGAGGGGTTCGTGCAGATCGACGGCGCCCCTGCCAACCGGGGGCTGCTCGACCAGGTTGCCGCGCTGGAGTGGGTGCGCGACAACATCCGGGGCTTCGGCGGTGACCCGGATCGGGTGACGGTTTTCGGGCAGTCGGCGGGTGGCGGATCGGTCGCCGCGCTCCTGGCCATGCCACGGGCGGCCGGGCTGTTCCGTCGGGCCGTCGCACAGAGCGTGCCGGGGACGTTCTTCTCGCCGGAGCTTGCCGCCGACATCGCCGCCGCCTGCGCTGCCGAATTGGGGGTGCGGCCAACGATGGCCGATCTGTCCGCCGTGGAGCCGGCTCTGTTGTCCGCCGCGGGCGACGCCGTGTTCGCGAAGATGGATGAGTGGAAGGACCGTTGGGGCCCGATCACCTACCGGCGGATCCCGTACGCTCCCGTGGTCGACGGCGACGTACTCCCGGCGACGCCGTGGGAGGCCTTGGCCGACGGAGCAGGCCGGGACGTCGATCTGCTGATCGGGCATGTCCGTGACGAGCACCGGCTGTTCAGCCTGATCGAGGGCGTGCTGGGCCAGGTGACCGAGGAGCAGGCCGAGACTGCGTTGCGGACCCTCGCCCCGGACGGCGGCCGCGGCTACCGCGAGGCGTTCCCGGCCGCCGGTCCGGAGGAGCTCTATGAATTGGTCAACTCTGACTGGCTGTTCCGCATGCCGACGCTCCACCTCGCCCAGGTGCACGCCGCCTCGGGCGGACGTACCCACTTCTACGAGCTGACCTGGCCCGCCCCGGGCTTGGGCGGAGGACTCGGTGCCTGCCACGGCCTCGACGTACCCCTCGTCTTCGGCAACCTGAGCAGCGGCCAGCCCGCCTTACTGATCGGCGATCCCCCGTCCGCGGAGGCGGAGGCGCTGTCCGCACGGATCCGCACCGCCTGGACGTCCTTCGCCACCAACGGCGACCCCGGCTGGCCGACGTACGACGACCAACGCCTCGTCCAACTCCTCGACTCCCAATCCACCGTCACCACCTACCCAGAGGAAGCCTCCCGCCTCCTGTGGCAGCACCACACCTTCCCAGCCCTCCCACTGATCGACCGGTAACGATCGAAGGCTTCACGCAGTACCGGAAGTCGGTTGCTCTCTTGCAGTAGCGCTCGAAATCCAGCTGCCGAGGAGGTTGAGGGCGTCGGCGGATGGTGAGGCTGGCTCGGGGGTGTACGCGGTGAGGGTGAGGCCGGCGTCGGCGGACAGTTCCAGGGCTTCGAAGTCCAGGGTGAGTTCGCCGACGACGGGGTGGCGGAAGCTCTTGGTACCGGTGCGGTGCAGGCGGACGTTCTGGTCGGCCCAGCGGGTGCGGAAGTCGTCGCTGCGGGTGCTGAGTTCGCCGATCAACTCGGTGAGGTCGTTGTTGTACGGATCGCGGCCGGCCTCGGTGCGCAGGATGGCGACGTTGGTGTTGGCGGACAGAGCCCAGTCGGGGTAGAAATCGCGGGCGTTGGGGTCGAGGAAGCCGAATCGGGCGAAGTTCGGTGCTCGGCCGGGAGCGGTGACAGCGCTGTCGAAGATCGGTGCGAACAGAGCCCGGCCGAGCGCGTTGGCGGCGAGGATGTCGAGGCGGCCGTTGCGGACGAGCGCGGGTGTGGCCGCCATTCCGTCGAGGATCCGCTGAACGGCGGGCCGGACTCGCCGTGCGGGTTCCCGGCGAGGAGTTCGGCTGCTGGAATTCGCGGTGCGGGCGAGATCGAACAGGTACGTGCGCTCGGCCTCGTCGAGCTGAAGAGCGTCGGAGATGCCGTGCAGTACGGTCTCGGAGACGCCGGAGATGTTGCCCTTCTCGATCCGCGCGTAGTAGTCGACGCTGAGTCCGGCCAGCATCGCGACTTCCTCGCGGCGCAGGCCCGGTACGCGCCGATTACCCCCGTAGTGCTGCAGCCCAGCCTGCTCCGGGGTGACCTTTCCCCGCCGGCTGACGAGGAAGTCGCGCACCTGCTTCCGGTTCTCGGTGCCCATGCCTTCCAGCGTACGAACCCGGTTGCCGGCGAGGGGGGTTCTGTCAGAACCCGGTTCAGCCCGACCTCCCGCGCATCGATCGATCCGCGTTGACTGGACGCCGTACGGCGAAGGTCCCGGGCAGCCACCAGCGAATCAGGAGAACAGACCATGCACGAACGCACCCTTGGCACTGGCGGCCTGACGGTCTCGGCCGTTGGGCTCGGTTGTATGACGATGACCGGTGGCTACGGCGGTCGACCCGACCGGCCGGAGATGATCAGGCTGCTGCACGCCGCCGTGGATCTCGGTGTCACCTTCTTCGACACCGCGGAGATCTACGGCCCGCACGCGAACGAAGAGCTTGTCGGCGAGGCGCTCGCGCCGTACCTGGACCGCGTGACCATCGCGACGAAGTTCGCGTCCGACATCGATCCGGTGGAACGCAAGCCGCGAGGCCGGATGCTGCGCCCCGACCAACTCGCCGGCGTCGTCGAGGGCTCGCTGCGGCGGCTCGGAGTCGACGCGATCGACCTCTACTACCAGCATCGGGTCAACCCGGACGTTGCGATCGAGGAGTTCGCCGGGGCGGTGAAGGAACTGATCGAGGCCGGCAAGGTCAAGCGCTACGGGATGTCCGAGGCAGCGGCCGGTACGATCCGTCGCGCCCACGCCGTACAGCCGGTGACAGCGATCCAGAGCGAGTACTCACTGTGGTGGCGACGTCCTGAGCAGGAGGTCCTGGCCACCTGCGAAGAACTCGGCATCGGGTTCGTCCCTTACAGCCCACTCGGCAAGGGATTCCTCACCGGAACTGTCAGTACGTCGAGCAGTTTCGACAAGGACAACGACCTGCGGGCACGCATTCCGCGCTTCGGCGCCGACGCCCTGCAGCACAACATCGCCATGGTCGAGCTGGTGCAATCCTTCGCGACCGCGAAGGAGGTCACGCCGGCGCAGATCGCGCTCGCGTGGCTGCTCGCCCAGGAGCCGTGGATCGTCCCGATTCCCGGCACGACCAAGCTGCACCGGATCGAAGAGAACATCGCCGCCGCCGACGTCACACTGTCCACCGACGAGGTGGCTCAGCTCACCGAGGCGTCGGCGCAGATCGAGATCGAGGGTGGCCGCTACCCGGACGAACTCGAGGCCCAGACCAACCTGTAGCCGATCCGTCGTACTGTCGCTCTCGGCAGAGGACTTGGTTGGTTGGAGGCGTGGTGGTGGAGCTTGTCGGGCGGGTTGGGCTTGGGGTTGCTGGGCTGTCGATGGTGCCTCGGGATCGGGCTGCTGATCTGGCGATGATCCGGGCCGGAATCGCTGCGGGTACGGCGATTCTCGACACTGCGCGGGCGTATGCCCAGGTCGATGCGCCGTTGTACGGCGAGGAGCTTGCGGCGGAAGCGGCTCGCGGTACGGGCGTGATCGTCGGGACGAAGGGCGGCCATTCGCGGACGGGCGCGACCACGTGGGACGCGGACATCAGCGCCGGCCGGATCCGGGCGGACGTGGAGACAAGTCTGCGGGTGTTCGGAGGCGAGCGGCTCGAGCTGTACTACCTGCACCGGGTCGACCTCGCCGAACAACCTGTCGAAGAGGGCATCTCGGCCCTGGCGGCTCTCCGCGACGAAGGCAAGCTGGCCCGGATCGGTTTGTCGAACGTCACCGTGGCCGATCTCGAACGCGCGACCGCGATCACTCGAGTTGACGCCGTACAGAATCTGCACAGTGCGATGGGACGCGAGTCAGCTGAGGTCCTCGCGTGGTGCGAAGCAGGCCAGGTCCCGTTCTTCGCCTACTCGCCGCTGCGTTCGTCGGCCACTGCGCCACGGCTGGCGGCGATGGCAGCCGCACGCGGCGTCTCCCGGCAACGCCTGCAACTGCGCGCCCTCCTCGCGTCGTCTCCCGTCCTGTCGGTGATCTCGGGCGCAACCCGCCCCGAGACCGTCCTCGATTCGCTCGCCGCCGAGTCCGAGCCTTGGGACGAAGACCTCCAGACCGCCTACGAAGAAGACGTTGCGATCACGGCTTAGGCGGTGTGAGTGCTTCCAGGCGTTGGTGGAGGGTCCGGAGAGTGTCGGCGGAGTCGGTGCGGATCGCTTCCGGGATTTCGTCGAGCACCTGCCAGTACTCGAGTTTCTCGGTGAAGGTCCATTCCAGTTGGAAGCACGCGACCCAGGCGCGGGCCGAACACACGAGGATCCGGAAGGCCCAGACTGTGCGCTCGTTGTCGTCGGTGGGCGCCGCGTCCGCGAGCGCCTTGAGGACACCCTTGTGGGCTTCGGCTGCGACCGTGGCGGGCTCGCGTTCGTGCCACGCGTCGCGGAGCGCCGCCGTTGAGCGTTCGAGCGCGAACGCGACCAGCGCGCCGACCCCGGTCTGAATCATCGCGTCCAGTTGCGGGTCGCCCGCGACCAACTCGGAGACCGACTGCGACCCGACCGCGGTGCCGAGCACCAGGAAGAGTCTGACGATGAAGCTGAACAGCCGGCTGAGGCGCGAGTGGTCCTTGGTGATCTCGATGTGCTGCAGCTGCGCGCGGAGCTGTTTGATGGCTCGCAGCGCCGTACGGCGATCCGCGCGCGACCGGCGGGTGGCGAGCGCGAGGATGTCGTCGATCTCGTCGGCCGGGATGCCGAGCAGATCCGCCACGTCCGCGAACGGCAGCTCTGCCAGCAACGCGGCCGCGGCCGTCCCCTGAGTGGACTTCTTGGTCTGACGCCGGGACCGCTTCGGCTCTCCGGCGTGGACCCGTTCGGCGACGAGGTCGAGCAGGTCGTCCAGCCCGCGTACGACGTCCTGCAGCGCGGTGTCCGCGGTCTTCCAGCGGTAGCTGGCGAGCGCGCTCGTACGCCGGAAGTCGTCCTGCACCACCTGCTGCAGCTCCTCCGGCCACCCGGCAACCGCAACCTCCGGCGGCTCCTCGAACGCCGGCAAGTCCGTCGCCCCAGGAGTAAAAGGCGGAGCACCGGCCTCGGAGCGCGCTACCTCTTCGTTCCTCTTCCCCTGGCCCGGCACGATGAAGCTCACCCCCCAACCTTACGTGCGACCGCCGGTCACGCTTCGTCAGCTGGATGGAGAAACTCGGAAGGTGATGTCGGATGGGGGCCGGGGTGTTCGTGGGAGGGGTGAGCGGCTGCCTATCAGGGGCGCCACCGTACTCGAGGAGAGCATCATGAGCGCGACTTACACCTTCGACGTCTTTGCCAGCCTTGACGGCTTTGGCGCCCACAGTGGCGACTGGGGTGGTTACTGGGGCAAGCAAGGCCCGGAGTTGCTCGAGCACCGGTTCGCCTCGTACGGCGGGGAACAGCGGATGGTGTTCGGGGCCACCACGTATCGGGCCTTCGCGGAGATGCTGGCCTCGAGCACCGAGGAGTCCGAAGTACGTGACGCCTGGGTCACCCGGATGAGGCACCTCCCGGCAACGGTGGTGTCGAGCACGCTCCGAGGACCGCTCGACTGGCCGGACGCGACGGTCGCGAACGGCGACGCCCTCGACATCGTTGCCCGGCTCAAGGAGGAGTCCGACGTACCGCTGCGCTCGCACGGCAGTCTGTCGATGAACCGGGCCTTGATGGCCGCCGGTCTCGTCGACCGCGTGCAGGTGACGATCTTCCCGGTGATCGCCGGTCAGACCGGAGCGGACCCGATCTTCCAGGGGGCGTCCGACTTCGACCTCGAGCTACTCGAGCACCGGACGCTGGACGGTCACACCCAAGAGCTCATCTACCGGCCAACCTTGCACGTTTGAGTCCGTCCGATGCCCCACGAAATCCTGTGACTGGTTGTCCATCGTTGTCACGGGGGGTGACAGGCGAGGGCTGCCGGATTGGGGTGGATTTCGCTACCTTGGTGTATTGGTCCTTCGATCTGCAGGAGGCTCCGTGAAGATCAACGACGTACTGCGCGGCAAGGGCAACCAGGTCGTCACCATCTCCCCAGAAGCCACTGTCACCGAACTGCTCGCACTGCTGGCCGAACACAACATCGGCGCGGTCGTGGTCAGCCCGGACGGGTCGTCGGTGGCCGGCATCGTCTCCGAGCGCGACATCGTCCGGCTGTGGAACGGCACCCCGGAGGCGGGCGACGTCCGGGTCAGCGCGATCATGACCGCCGAGGTTCGCACCTGTACGCCGGACGAACTGATCGACAACCTGATGCGGCTGATGACCGAGCACCGGATCCGGCACGTGCCGGTCGTGGTCGACGGGGCCCTGTCCGGACTGGTCAGCATCGGTGACGTGGTGAAGTCCCGGATCGGCGAGCTCGAGTTCGAGCGGGAGCAGCTGTCCAACTACATCTCCAGCTGATCGACCCGGAAGCCCCTGGCGGGGGACTACAGTCCGTGCATGGATCCGACACATCCCACGGACGGTGACTCCGGTACGCCGTCTTCCGGGCAGCCCCCGTACGGCGGCACACCGCAACAACCTCCGTACGGCGGATCACCGCAGCAGAACCCGTACGGCGCACCGCAGCAGCCCGGGCAGCCGGGGCCGGGCCAAGCAGGTCCCGGGCAACCCGGGTACCCGGGACAACCGCCGTACCAGGGCCAGCAGTACCAGGGGCAGCAGTACCAGGGCCAGCCGTACCCGGGGCAGCAATACCCCGGACCGCAGTACGGCGGGCAGGCGCCGTACCCCGGAATGCCCGGTCCCGGGCCGTACCCGGGGCAGCCGCAGAAGACGAGCGTGCCGGCGATCCTGTCGCTGATCTTCGGGGTGCTCGGCGGCATCCTGATCAGCATCATTCTCGGCATCGTCGCGCTGACCCAGATCCCGAAGAAGGGCCAGAAGGGCAAAGGCCTGGCCATCGCCGGGCTGGCGGTCTCCGGTCTCTGGCTGGTCGGCATCGTGGTCGCGATCGCCGTGTTCGGTGACGGTGAGCCGGATCGGGACGCCTCCGGACAGGTCACCACGACGCAGAACACCCGGCCGGACAAGCTCCGGGTCGGCGACTGCGTGAGCGAGATCAACGAGGGCGAGGTCGCGAACATCAAGGTCGTCCCGTGCGATCAGCCCAATGGCGGCAAGGTGTTCGCTGTGTTCGACCTGCCGGCGGGGGACTGGCCGGGACTGACCGCGGTCCAGACGTCGGCCGAGAAGGGCTGCACCGACCGCTGGAAGGCGTCGAAGCAGCAGGCTTCCGCGGACTCCAGCATCTTCTACCTGCACCCGACCGAGGACGGCTGGAGCCTGGGCGACCGCGGCACGACCTGCCTGCTCACACCGAAGTAGGAACAACACGCTCCTGGGGGGAGACATGAGTTATCCGCGAGAGCCGAAGTTCCCGGAGTACGCCGCTCGCCCGCCGGCGGAGACCGGCGGCGCGAAGCGGGACCGCGGCGCGCGGCGGAAGCGCGGCGGCGACGGACCGCTCCCGAACATGCGGCCGATCGAAGGGCTGCCACCGGGTGGAAGCAGCTCGTTGGCGATGGTGGCGCTGGTCCTCGGATGCCTCGGCGCTGTCCTGCTCAGCATCCCGATGGCGATCGCCGCGCTGGTCCGGATCGCGGACCACAATCAGACCGGCAAGGGAAAGGCGTTCACCGCCTTGGCGGTGTCCGGGCTGTGGATCGTGGGCATTGTGGTGTGGGTTGCCGAAACCGACAGCGAGTCGCCGGATCGGGACGTGGCGTCAGGGCAGGTGACGGCGGCCACGACCACGCGACCGCAAGACCTCAAGGTCGGCGACTGCGTGGCGAACCTGGAGGAAGGGTCCGTCAAGCAGGTCACCGTGACGCCCTGCGACCAGCCGAACGGCGGCAGGGTGTTCGCCGTGTTCACCTTCCCGCCTGGCAGCTGGCCGGGACGCGAGACCGTGAACGAGAAGATGGACGACGGCTGCTGGGAGCGTTGGTCTGCGTCGAACGAGCAGGCGGCCGATCCGTCGGACATCTTCATCCTCGGGCCGACCGTGGACAGCTGGCGGCTCGGTGACCGCGGTGTCACCTGCCTGCTCACACCGAGGTAGGAAAAACACACACTTCTGGGGGAGAACATGAATCATCCGCGAGAGCCGAAGTTCCCGGAATACAGTGCCCGGCCGCCGGCCGGGAACCCGGAACCGGAACCCGGCCCGCCACAGCCGTTCCCGAACATGCCGCTGGTCTCGGCGGGGCTCAGGCCGACCAACAGGAAGGCGGTGCTGTCGCTCGTCCTCGCCGTCCTCGGGCTTGTCCCGGTCAGCATCCCGCTCGGGATCAAGGGGATGGACCAGGCGAAGAAGAGAGGCGAGCAGGGCGCGCGGATCGCGATCACCGGGTTCGTGATCGCTGCCGTCTGGATCTCTGTCGACCTGAGGATCCTCAATCATTTCCTGGGCCGGATCGATCCGGACTCAGCGGCGCACACGGCGCGAGAGCCGGTTGGGCCGGGGAGCAAACTCGAGGTCGGTGACTGTGTCGGGGACCTGCCGCAGGGGGAGGTCAGGGACGTGGTGGTCAAGCCGTGCGATCAGCCCAACGGCGGCAGGGTGTTCGCCCGGTTCGCGGTGCCGGACGGTCCGTGGCTCGGCGACGAGGTGATGCGGAAACCTGCGGAGCAGGGGTGCTGGAATCGGTGGGTCGCCTCGAAGGAGCAGGTCAACCGGCCGTCACGCGTCTACGTCCTCCGGCCGAGCGAGGACGCTTGGCGACAGGACGACCGGACGGTCACGTGCCTGGTCGTGCCGCAGTGATCAGGTCGCGAAGAGCATGAGGAGCATGGCCGCGAAGAAGAGGATGACCAGGGCCAGGAGGGCGGTGCCGATGATGCCGCAGATCTGGCCGGCCTGGGCCATGCCGCGGTTGTTGTAGACGCCAGGGGAGGCGTCGATCTCGGCGAGGGCCTGGTTGCCGAGCCACCAGGCCACCGGCGAGAGGAACACGAAGCCGGTGCAGAGCGCGATCGCGCCGAGGACCAGCGAGACGGTGGCCTGCGAATGGTCCTGCAGGATGCCGTACGCCGGCCGGTCCGGGAAGCCAGGCTGGACCGGGTACGCCGGCCAGAAGGTGTGCGTGCGGTCCGTCGCGTCGGTGGGACGTTCGGCGAACGACATCATCGTGCTCCTCTACTCAGGGCCAGGCGCCGAGCAGAGGAGCAACGGCCGTCCTCAGCTCACGTCGATCAGTTCACCCAGGTCCAGCCCGGTGAGCTGGGGACGAACTTCCTTGGCTTCCCCTACGACGACGACCAGTAGCCCGTCGGTTCCCACATACCGCCGGTACGCCTCGGTGGCCTCGGCCGCGGTGGTGGCGGCGATCTGGGTCAGGTAGGTGTCGGCGAAGTCGATCGGTACGCCGTTCGCGATGTTGCTGCCGACCTGCTGGGCGACGGAATCGGCCTGCTCGTACCGCAGCGGGGCGGTCCGGATCAGGCTGTCCTTCGCCTCCTGGACCTCCTGCTCGGTCAGCCCGTCGCGGGCCTCCCGCAGGATCCGCAGCGCGTCACCGATCGCGGCACCGGTCACCTCGGTGCGGACGGCGCCTCCGAGGCTGAAGGTCCCACCCTTGCGCGGCGCCGCGAAGCTGGTCCGCGTGCCGTAGGTGTAGCCCTTCTCCTCGCGCAGCACGGTGTCCACCCGGGAGGTGATCGTGCCGCCGACGACGTGGTTCGCGACCGCGGCCGCACCCCACGCGGGGTCGCGACGGTCCGGTCCGGCGCAGCCGATCAGCAGCTGACTCTGGACCGATCCAGGCCGGTCGACCAGCACGACCCGGTTGCCCACGAGGTAAAGCGGCTCCGGCGTGTCCAGTGCGGTACTGGCGGTCGACGTCCAGCCACCGAAGGCCTCGTCGATGATGCCGGCCACGTCGACGCCGGTGGCGTCTCCCGCGAACAGCATCTGCGCGCGTTCCGGACCGATGTTGCGCCGGTAGAAGTCGGCGACCTGCGTGTTGGTCAGCGGGCGGATCGTGTCCGGGGTGCCCGCCGTCGGCCGGGACCGCCGCGTCGACGGGTCGAACAGGTGGCCCGAGAAGGCCTCGCGGGCCCGGTAGGCGGCATTCGCGCGCTCCTGGTTGATCTCGCCGAGCCGGATCGTCACGTGCCGGCCGACGTCGGCCTGGTTGAACGCGGGCCGGGTGACCGCCTCCGCGAGCAGTTGCACCGCCGGCGCCAGGTGCGACACCGGGACCGAGATCTCCACGTGCAAGGCGTCCGAGCTGACATCGACGCCGTACGCCGCTCCGTGCCGCTCCAGGGCCGCCGCGAACTCGTTGGCCGAATGCAGTTCGGTGCCCTCGTCGAGGGTGCGGGACATGATCGTGGCGACGCCCTCGAGCTCCCGCGGTTCGGCGATCAGCGGCATCGCGATCGTCACGCGGACCGTGGCGACGTACTGGCCGGGGCGATCGAAGACGTGCACCGGCGAGCCGGAGCTGGTCGTCGTCGTGGTGGCCTCGGGGAACGTCCACGGGCGCGGCGCACCGACGGCCGGTGGGGTGGTCAGAACCTGGTTCATGCCTGCTCTCCTGCGTTCTCCGACCGGCGGTAAGCGACCTGCACACGTCCGGCGGCGCGGATCCACTGCGCCGCGGCCGCCTGCACCTGCTCCACGGTCACTGCACGGACTTGATCGATCCGGGTGTTGATCCGGTTCGGATCGCCGAACAGCAGCGCGTGGTGGGAGATCTCGTCGGCCCGCCCGGCGCAGGTGGACAACTGCTCCAGCCAGTCCCGCTCCGCCTGTGCCTGCACGGTCGCCAGTTCGTCCTCGGTGACGCCGTTCTCGGCGAGCTTCTCGACCTCCTCGAGCAGCGCGTCCTCGACCTTCTGCAGGTCCACGCCGTCGGAGGCGATGCCGGTCAGCGTGCCGAACGACACCCCGCCGATCAGCGGCAGCGCACCGCCCGAGACCGACTGCGCGATCTGCTCGTCGCGGACGAGCCGCCGGTTCAGCCGGCCGCTCTGCCCGGCGGCGAGGACGTCGAGCGCGAGCCCGGCCGCGTCCAGCTCCGGCGTCCCGTCCATGGGCAGCCGGAACATCATCGTGATCAGGTCGGACGGTACGTCGGAGACGACGTCGTCGCGGTGGACTTCGGTGAGCGGCCCGATCGTGCCGTCCGGGGCGGCCGGCGGCTGCGGGATCGCCGGCAGGTGACCGAAGTACCGCTTGGCGGCGTCGAAGGCGTCCTCCACCGAGACGTCGCCGACGATGGTCAGGACCGCGTTGTTCGGGCCGTAGTACTTGCGGAAGAACGCGTGCACGTCCTCCACCGACGCCGCGTCCAGGTCGGCCATCGAGCCGATCGTCATGTGCGCGTACGGGTGGTCCGCCGGGAAAAGGAGCCGGACCAGCCGCTCGTACGAGTCGCCGTACGGGCGGTTGTCGTAGCTCTGCCGCTTCTCCTCCTTGACCACGTCGCGCTGGTTGTCCAGGTTCTCCTGGTTGACCGCGTCGAGCAGGTAGCCCATCCGGTCCGCCTCGAGCCACAGCGCGAGGTCCAGACCGCCGCTCGGCAGTGACTCGAAGTAGTTCGTCCGGTCGAAGAACGTGCTCGCGTTCAGACTGGCACCGGCGTTCTCCAGCAGGCTGAAGTGCTGACCGGAGGCGACGTTGCGCGATCCCTGGAACATCAGGTGCTCGAACAGGTGCGCGAACCCGGTCAGCCCTGTCGGCTCGTGGCGCGATCCGACGTCGTACCAGAGGTTCACCGCGACGATCGGGACGGCGCGGTCCGAGCTGACGACGACGCGTAAGCCGTTGTCCAGCGTCTGCTCCGCGATGGGGTAGGTCAAGGGCATGCCGCCACCCTACGTGGTCCGGAAATTCTCCGCCGGTGGTGTCGATCCGCGCCGGGGTCGCGCATCGGAGTGGTGAATGCTGGAACCGACAGACCATGAGAGAGGTGACATCAGTGGGCAAGTACCTGGTGATGATCTACGACGACGAGGCCAAGTGGGACGCGGCGGAGCCGTCGGTGACGGAGCAGAACCACAAGAACCACCAGGCCTTCGCGGAGGCCAACGGTCCGGCGCTGCGCGGCGGTGGGCAGCTGGACGGAAGCACCACGGCGACGTCGATCCGGTCCGACGGCAGCGGCGGGTACGTCGTCACCGACGGGACGTTCGCGGAGACCAAGGAGGTGATGGGCGGCTACTACATCATCGAGGCGGCCGACCTGGACGAGGCGCTCGCGATCGCCAAGCAGGTCCCGTCCCCGATGGGTGGCGTCGAGGTACGCCCGATCATCAACGGTGGCTGACTCGGTCTCCGCGGCGGTGGCGGAGGCCCACTCGAGCGAGTGGGCCTTCGTCCTCGCTGCCACCGCACGCGTCGCGGCCGATCTGGATCTGGCCGAGGACTGCGTGCAGGACGCATACGCCAAGGCGTTGGTGCATTGGCGCGAGCAGGGCGTGCCGCGGCGGCCGGGGGCGTGGCTGACGACAGTCGCGACGCGGCGCGCGCTCGAGTTGCGCAGGCGGGCCGACGTCGCGCAGAGGAAGCTCCCGCTGCTGATGCCGGATCCGGTCGAGGACTCCAACGGGGTGTTCCCCGACGATCGGTTGCGGCTCGTGTTCACCTGCTGCCACCCGGCGTTGGCTCAGGAGGCGCAGATCGCGTTGACGCTGCGGCTGGTGTGCGGGTTGTCGTCGGCTGAGATCGCGAGGGCGTTCCTGGTGAAGGAAGCCACGATGCAGGCCCGGATCACCCGGGCCAAGCACAAGATCTCGCGGTCGGGGATCCCATACCGCATCCCGCGGCGGCCGGACTTGCCGGAGCGCATCGACGCGGTGCTGGACGTCGTCCATCTGGTCTACACGGCCGGCCACACGGCAGCGGACGGGGAAGGGCTGACGCGGCCGGACCTCGCGCGGCGAGGGATTGATCTCGCTCGGATGATGCGGTTGCTGCTGCCGGACAGCGGGGAGGCGGCGGGTCTGCTCGCGCTGCTTGTGCTGACGGAGGCCAGGCAGGCTGCGCGGGTCGACGACGGCGGGCGGTTGGTGCTGATGGAGGACCAGGATCGCTCACTGTGGGACCGGGAGCTGATCGATGAGGGGCTGGCGCTGGTGCGGGAGGCGTTGAGCCGGTCGGTCGGACGGTTCGGGCTGATGGCGGCGATCGCTGCCGTCCATGCCGAGGCCGAGCGCTGGGAGGACACCGACTGGGCGGAGATCCTCGGGTTGTACGACGTGTTGCTGGCGCGCTGGCCGTCGCCGGTGGTCGCGCTGAACCGGGTGGTCGCGCTGAGCTATGTCGCCGGTCCCGAGGCGGCGTTGGCGGAGTTGACCGACGATCCGGCGCTGTCGACGTACCCGTATCTCGCCTCCACGCGGGCGGAGCTGTTGTGGCGGACCGGGCGGGTGGAGGAGGCGCGAGCGGCGTACGAGGAGGCGCTGGCGTTCACCAGCAACGCCGTGGAGGCGGAGTTCCTGCAACGGCGCATCACTCGAGGCGCTTGAGGACCTCGTCGTGCAGGCGGCCGTTGGTGGCGACGGCGTTCGCGCCGTTCGGGCCGGGGGTGCCGTCGACCGAGGTGAACGTGCCGCCGGCCTCGTCGACGATGATCGCCAGTGCGGCCATGTCGTACAGGTTGAGCTCGGGCTCGGCGGCGATGTCGACCGCGCCTTCGGCGACCAGCATGTACGACCAGAAGTCGCCGTACGCGCGGGTGCGCCAGCAGGACTCCATCAGCTCGGCCCACTGGTTCTTCTTGCCGAGCTTCTCCCAGCCCTTGAGCGAGGCGTACGACAGCGACGCGTCCTCGATCCGGCTCACGTCGCTGACCCGGCACGGCTGCGCGGACATCAGCGCGCGGCCGGTCCAGGCGCCGTCGCCGTACGACGCCCACCAGCGCTTGCCCAACGCCGGGGCCGACACCACTCCGACGACCACCTGGTCCTCGATCATCAGGCTGATCAGCGTCGCCCAGACCGGGACGCCACGGATGTAGTTCTTGGTGCCGTCGATCGGGTCGACGACCCATCGCCGGACGCCCCAGCCGGTGGTGCCTTCCTCCTCGCCCACGAACGCGTCCCGCGGCCGGGCCCGGGCCAGCGTCTTGCGCATCACGTCCTCGACCCTGCTGTCGGACTCGCTCACCGGAGACAGATCCGGCTTGGTGGCCACGTGCAGGTCGAGCGCCTTGTAGCGGTCCATCGTGGTCGAGTCCGCGTCGTCGGCCAGGATGTGGGCGAGCCGCAGGTCATCCGTGTGCGAGGGCATGCCGGAAGGCTAGCCCGTTCCCCCGCTCAGCGGGCGGGCTGTCCGCAAACGTTGCGGATCGGTTGCGACGCGAATTGAACCTAATCGGGTGATTGAACGTGCAGTAAGTAGCCCGTGCGGGCTACTAGAGTCGGACCACGTTCTATGACTGCCAGGAGGCGTCAATGTTCGAGCGCTTCGGGGACCTGCCGCTACACGTGCTCGTGATCCATCTGGCCGTGGTGGCGCTACCGATCGCAGCCCTGACCCTGATCGTCTTCGCGCTCGTGCCGCGGTGGCGGTGGTTCCTGCGCTGGCCGGCGTTGGTGCTGGGGCTCGGGGCGCTGGTCTGCGCGTTCGTGGCGAAGAAGAGCGGGGAGGCGTTCGTCGCCGCGGTCCCGTCGCTGGAACAGCCGGTCAAACTGCACCAGCAGCGCGGAGATCTGCTGTTCTGGTTCTGCCTGGCCTTCGCGGTGATCGCCGTGGTCGCGGTCCTGGTGCTGAGCGGGCCGTCGTCGCTGGCGAGCGGAAAGGGTGCCAAGGCAACCAAGAGCCGCCCGCTGGAGCTCGTCACCAGCGCCGCCGTCGTGGTCATCGGCGTTCTCGTCATCTACCAGACCATCCGCACCGGCGACGCCGGCGCCAAGGCCGTCTGGACGGGTCAGCTTCCGCCTAAGTAAGGTCCTGCTCCGGTACGGCCTGGGTGCGGCCTTCGCGGCTGGCCAGGAGGCGGCGGAAGGACGCTACTCGGTCGGGGTCGAGGCGGCCTTCGGCGACAGCTTCGTCGAGGCCGCAGTCGGGAGCGGACTCGGTGTGGGTGCAACCTCGGGGACAGGACTCGGTGACCTCGGCCAGGTCGGGGAAGGCATCGATCACTTTGTCCGGGTCGACGTGGGCCAGCCCGAAGGAACGGATACCGGGCGTATCGATCAGCCAGCCGCCGTCAGGCAGCCGGAGGACCAGCGTGTTCGTCGAGGTATGGCGCCCGCGGCCGGTCACCTCGTTGACGACGCCGATCGCGCGGTCGGCACCGGGAATCAGCCCGTTGACCAGCGTCGACTTGCCGACGCCGGAGTGGCCGACCAGGACACTGATCCGGTCCTGGAGCTGCTCCTGGAGGCCGGACAGATCGCCGCCTTGCTGCGTGGCCACCGACTCGACCCCCAGTGGACGGTAGATCGACAGCAGCGGATCCGGGTCGGCGAGGTCGGTCTTCGTCAGGCACAGCAACGGCCGCATACCCGCGTCGTACGCCGCGACCAGGAAGCGGTCGATCAGGCCGGTCCGCGGCTCCGGGTTCGCGACGGCGACGACGATGACCAGCTGGTCCGCGTTCGCCACCAGCGGCCGCTCCACCGGGTCGTCGTCATCGGCCGACCGGCGCAGCAGCGTCGTCCGCGGGAGTACCTCGACGATCCGGGCCAGCGAGCCCTCGTCACCGCTCGCGTCGCCGGCGAGCCTGACCCGGTCGCCGACGATCACGCCCGTGCGGCCGAGCTGCCGCGCCTTCATCGCGGTCACCTGCCGGTCGTCGACCCAGCAGGTGTAGCGGCCGCGGTCACGGGTGATCACGATGCCGGTGACGGCGTCGTCGTACGAGGGGCGGTCCTTGGTCCGCGGCCGGGTCCGGCGCTTCGGCCGGTCGTACCGGGCCTCCTCGTCGTACCGCGACATCAGCTCGTGAGCCCCGACCACATGTCGGGGAACTCGGGCAGGGTCTTCGCCGTGGTCCCGATGTTCTCGATCTCCAGCCCGTCCACAAGCAGGCCGACCACGGCGGCGGCGTGCGCCATCCGGTGGTCGTTGTAGGTCCCGAAAAGCCCACCGTGCAAGCGCTGCGGCCGGATCTCCAGCCCGTCGGCCATCTGCGTCACGTCCCCACCGAGCGCGTTGAACTCGTGCTCGAGCGCCGCCAGCCGGTCCGTCTCGTGGTTGCGCAGATGCGCGATTCCCCGAAGGTACGACGGTCCTTCCGCAAACGCAGCCACCGCCGCGATGACCGGGCTGAGCTCACCGACCTCACTCAGGTCGAGGTCGACGCCCTGCACCCGGCCGGTGCCGCGGATCGTCAGTCCGTCGTCGGTCCGAGTCACCTCCGCGCCGAAGCGCGTGAAGATGTCGCCGAGTTGACCGCCGGGTTGCGTGGTCTGCTCCGGCCAGCTGGTCACGGTGACCTCGCCGGCGGTGAGGACCGCCGCGGCCAGGAACGGCGCGGCGTTGGACAGGTCCGGCTCGATCGTGGTGTCCATCGCCCGAATGGGGCCGGGGGCAACGACCCAGCGGTTCGGTTCGCTGTCGTCGACCTGGACGCCGCGCTCGCGCAGCATCGCCACCGACATGTCCAGGTGCGGCTGGGACGGCACCGGCTTCCCGTCGTGGCGGATGTCGACGCCCTCGTCGTACCGGGCTCCGGCGAGCAGCAGGGCCGACACGAACTGACTCGACCCGGACGCGTCCAGCGTGACCTTCCCGCCACGGACCGAGCCCGCGCCGGACACGGAGTACGGCATCCTGCCGGTGCCCTGGTCGTCGATCTGGACGCCGAGCGCGCGCAGGGCGTCGAGGATGACGCCCATCGGGCGCTCCCGCGCGTACGGGTCGCCGTCGAACTCGACCACGCCGTCGGCCAGTGCGGCGACCGGCGGCACGAAGCGCATCACGGTGCCGGCGAGACCGCAGTCGACGGACGCCGGGCCCTTGAGTGAGCCCGGAGTCACTGTCACGGCGGAGCCGTTGTCCGCGATGCCGACACCGAGTGAGACGAGCGCGGCGCGCATCAGCGCGGTGTCGCGTGCAGCGAGCAGACCGGTGAGACGCGACGGGCCGTCGGCGAGCGCGGCCAGGATGAGGGCACGGTTGCTGATCGACTTCGATCCGGGCACCGTGACCCGGCCGCTGACCGGTCCCTGGGCCTTCGGTGCCGGCCAGCCCTGCTGCGTGCTCATCCCACTCCCTCGGCTCGGAACTCCTGCCCTGAGCCTAGGGCATCGCGGTGATACGACCTTCCAGCCTTCCGGGAGGTCAGCCGAGGTTCAGTTCTGCCTTCGCCAGTTTGGCGGCATGCTTGGCCTCACGGGCCAGCTGCTTCGTCTCCCGCTTCGCGGCCTTCGCGCCGCGTTTGGTCTCCCGCTTCGCCGCCCGCGCGCCGTGGGTGGCCCGCCAGGCGACGCCCGGCTTGCCCTCGGTGTCGACCGCGGCGAGCAGCAGACCGCCGAACAGACCCAGGTTCTTCATGAACTGGATCCGCTGCACACCCCGGGCCTCCTTGTCCTTCACCTGCCAGAACGGGTGCCCGGCGACCGTCACGGGGATCAGCGTGGCGGCCAGCACCGCGGCGCCCGTCCGCCGGCCCTTGCCGCTGGCGAGCGCGAGACCACCGAGCACCTGGACGACGCCGTTCAACCGAACCAGGTTGACCGTGGTCTCGGGGATGCGGTCAGCGATCTGCGCCGGTGCGACGTTCTTCACCATCGGCACCAAGCGGTCCGTCACCGGCTGGGCCTTGGGCACCAGCGGCTCCGGGTTCCGGATCGAGTTCACACCCTGCGCGACGAAGATCATCGAGAGCAGTGGCCTGGCCAGTGCACGCACGACAGTCATGCCTCCTTCATACACCACGTCCTGTACGCCGTCCGGTACCCAAGCCTGCGCGGTTCAGCCTCAGATCGGGCAACCATCCGGACCACAGGCGGCGTCGTCGGTGCCGGCGCCCGGGGCGGTGATCAGCGTCACCGGCTTGCGGTCCGCGTTCGCCCGGCGCAGCGCCTCCTGGAACACCTCGACCGGCTGCGCGCCGCTGACGCCGTACTTCTCGTCGATCACGAAGAACGGCACCCCGTTCGCGCCGTACGCCAGCGCCTGGGCCTGGTCGTCGGCGACGTCCTGGGCGTACGTCGTACTCGCGAGCACCTCGCGGACCCGATCGGACGGGAGGCCGACCTCCTCGGCGAGCTGCGTTAGCGTCGCGTGGTCGCCGACCGGTAGCCCGTCGGTGAAGTACGCCTTGAGCAGCCGCTCCTTGAGGCGGTCCTGCGTGTCGGCGGGCACCTCGCCTGCGGCCATCAGGTCGCGGGCCAGGTGCAGTACGCGGTGCGCGTCGACGGTGTTCGCGGACTTGGCCCGGTCGAGGTTGTACTCGAGGCCGAGCTCGGCGGCGATCTCGGTCACCTGGGCGTTGGCCTGCACACCCCACGCGCGGTCGCGACCGTACTTCTCACCCAGCCGGGTAGGCAGGTCGCGTGGATCGTCGCTCGTCGCGGACGGGTCGAGCTGGAAGCTGTGCCAGACGATCTCGGCCTTCTCGCCGCTGGACTCCAGGGCCTGCTCCAACCGCCGCTTCCCGATGTAGCACCACGGGCAGATGACGTCGGACCACACATCGATACGCATACTCCGAGCAACTCACCGTGATCGTCGGTCTATTCCCAACCAGACCCGAGTGTGATGCGTCCGACGCTGCGTGGACGAACAACTGGTGCGTGCCTTGCTGCAGGATCAGCATCCGGATCTGGCCGAACTGGAGCTCCGGGAGGTGGTCGGCGGCTGGGGCAACCAGATGTGGCGGCTGGGCGACGACCTGGCGGTTCGGATGCCACGGACCGAGGGGGCGCCGGAGCTGCTGCTGAAGGAGCACCGCTGGATGCCCGGCCTCGCCGCCCGTCTTCCGCTTCCCGTCCCCGTCCCGGTCCGCCTCGGCGAGCCGTCCGACCGCTTCTCCCGCACGTGGCTGATCACCACCTGGGTCCACGGAGAACCCGCGGACCATGCACCGATCACGGATCCGAAGGCGGCCGACGTACTGGTCGACTTCCTGCAGGCGCTGCACACCGGTGCGCCGGCCGAGGCACCGGTCAATGACCGAACCAGCCTGCCGGCCGGACTGATGGACTCCGACGAGGTTCGGGCGTACGCCGGCCGCGGGGACGAGATCCGTGCGGTCTGGGAGGACGCGATCGCAGCGCCCGAGTGGGACGGACCGCCGGTGTGGCTGCACGGCGACCTGCACCCGGCCAATGTGGTCGTTGCCGACGGCACCCTTGCCGGCGTCCTGGACTTCGGTGAGATCTGCGCCGGCGATCCGGCGAACGATCTCGCAGCCGCCTGGATCCTGCTCCCGGCCGGGGCCGCGGAGCGGTTCTTCGAGCGCTACCAGCCGGACCACGCAACGGTACGTCGGGCTCGCGGCTGGGCCGTGGTCCGGGCGATGTTCCTGATCGCGATGGGAATCAACGGCGACAAGGGCCTCCCAGGTGGCAAACCACACTGGGGCCCAGCCGGTGTAGCCGCCCTCGATCGCCTGCTGTGATCGTCGACCGGCTCGGCTGCTGACAGCGGCTCGTCCGTCATGTCAGCACGGTGGCCGTCCAGTGTCAGCGCGGTCTTCCAAGCTGGTCTCATCAACAGCTCGTCACCAGCGAATCAGGAAGGTACGACCATGCCGACTTTCAACACCCCCGAGCCGATCTCCGCAGTCCTCGACATCCCCGCGGGACGCATCCAGGTCATCGCCGCCGACCGGGCCGACACCGCCGTCGAGATCCTGCCGGCGAACTCCTCGAAGGGCCGCGACGTCAAGGCGGCGGAGGAGGCCAAGGTCGAGTACGGCGACGGCGTTCTGCGGATCGAGGTCTCGGCCAAGAACCAGTACTTCGGCCCTTCCGGCTCCGTCGCGGTGACCGTCCACCTGCCTGCGGGCTCCCAGGTCGAGGTGAACGCGGCCAGTGCCGAACTCCGAGCCGTCGGGCGGTTCGGCGACGTCGCGGTCAAGAGCGCGCACGGCTCGATCGACCTGGAGGACGTCGCGAGCGCCCGCCTCACCACTGTCGCCGGTGACGTCTCCATCGGCCGCCTCAACGGGCCCGCGGAGATTCGCACCAGTCAGGGTGACATCCGGATCGCCGAGGCCGTGAGCGGTGCGGTCGTACTGCGCACCGACGTCGGCGAGGTGGAGGTCGGCGCCGCTGCCGGAGTCTCGGCCTCCCTGGACGCCGGTACCACCACCGGCAGGATCAGCAACGCGCTCAAGAACGCCGAAGGCGACACCGCTCCGCTCACCATCCGCGCGACCACCACCGTCGGCGACATCGTTGCCCGCAGTCTCTGATCGCGATCGACGACGGACCCGACGCGGCCCGCACGCCACAGTGGTGTGCGGGCCGCGGGACGTCACCGGGCGGCTTGCTCGATCACCTGAGTGACGGCGGACGAGTGGGACAGGGCGACCAGGTGGGACGCGTCCGGGATCTCGACCGTCTTGGCGTGGGCGCGCTCGGCCATGAACCGTTCGGCCGCCGGCGGGATGGCGTGATCTCCGGTCGGGATCACGGCGTACTTCGGCAGACCGGCCGGAGCCGTTGTCGCGACCGGCTCGTCGAACGCGGCGGCGTTGATCGGACGCTGGGAGGCCCCGAGTACGGCGGCCTGCCGAGCCGGCAGGTCGGCCGAGAACACCCGGTGGAACGCCTCCGGCTTCACCACGAGGTCGACGCCACCGGAGTAGCTGATCGCATTCGTGGTGTCCGGTCCGAGCTCGCTGCCCGGGTACTTCGCGTTCAGCGCGCCGATCGTCTCACCGGCCTGCGGGATGAACCCGGCCACGTAAACGAGCGACTTGACCCCGCTGGTCCCGGCGAGCTCGCTGACCAGGGCACCGCCGTACGAGTGACCGACGAGCACCTTCGGACCCGGGACTGCGGCGAGGACGCCGATCAGGTACGACGTGTCGGCGGCGATCCCGCGGAGCGGCACGGCGGGGACGACCACGGTGTACCCGTCGCGCTGTAGCTTGCCGGTCACCTCCGACCAGCTCGCTCCGTCGGCGAACGCGCCGTGCAGGAGAACGATGGTCGGCTTCGGCTTGTGCTCGGTCTGAGCGGTGGCGGTGGTCGCGCCGGTCAGCAGTACTGCGGCGGTGGCGAGGAGTGCACCCAAGCGACGGAGCTTCATCGGGCCGCACCTGCCTCGACCGCGGTCGCGATGAAGTCGGCGACAGCCTTCGGCTGCGAGACGGCCACGGCGTGCGAGCCGTCGACCTCGATGGTGGTGGCCTTGGCGCGGGCGGCCATGATGCGCTCACCCTCCGGCGGGATCGCTTCGTCGCCGGTCGCGACCAGGACGTGTGCCGGCAGCCGCTTCCAGCTCGCCGAGCCGGCCTTCTCGTCGAACGCCGATGCGGCGATCGCCTTCTGGGTCCGGGCCAGGACGTCCGCGTCCTCGACGTCGGCGGCGAACAGCGCCGGGAACTTGTCCAGCGCGATGCTCAGGTAGGTCTCCTCGCCGCCCTCGGCGGTCGGCAGGGTGTGCGGCACCAGTCCGGCCGGGAAGTCGTTGGCGGGGAAGCTGCCGAGCAGGTCCTGCAGGCTCTCGCCCTCGTCCGGGAGGAACGCGGCCACGTACACCAGGCCGGTCACGTTGTCGGCCTCGTTGGCAGCGGCGGTGATCACCGCTCCGCCGTACGAGTGCCCGACCAGGACGACGGGCCCGTCGATCTCGCGGACCTGGGCGGCGACCCGGCTGCCGTCCAGCGCGGGACCGCGCAGTTCGTTGCTGACCGCCACGGCATTGATGCCGCGACTCGTGAGTTCGGCGATCACACCGGCCCAGCTGGAGTTCTCCGCGAACGCGCCGTGCACCAGGACGACGGTGGGGGTCTTGTCGGTCATTGCTCTCGATCTCCTTCAGGTTTGGCTTGGTAGTAGAAGGAAACCGCGCAGGCCCGCTCGGCCGGATCGACCGAACAACCGAACTTGCCAGCGGTGAACTCAGCCGTGGACGACGGCGGTGCACCCAAAACTCATGCGTTCGGGGGAGGAGTGAATCGCTCCAGCACCAGACGGGTCAGCTGGACCCGCGAGTTGACCCCGAGCTTGCCGAACGCGGACCGCAGATGGGTGCCGACGGTACTTGCGGAAACGACCAGCTCCTCGGCGGCGGACCGGTTGGTATGGCCCTCGGCGACCAGGAGCGCGACCCGGCGCTCCATCGGGGTGAGCGCGTCCCAGCCCTCCTGTGCCCGCGGCGGTACGGCGGACCACCGGCGGCGTCGTACTCCAGCAGCCTGGAGCACCGCCTGGATCCGGCCGGCCGGAGCGGTGGCGCCGAGTGTGGTCAGGGTGTCGAGGGCGTGTTCGAGGGTGGCGATGCCGGTCGAGCGGTCGCCGGACTCCAGTACGGCGCCGCCGTACAGCTCCTCGGCCTTTGCCAGCAGCAACGGCCGGTGCGCCGTACGCAGCATCTCGGTCGCCGCCGCCAGCCGCTCCAAGTCGTCGCCCGCAGCCACCAGTTCCAGCGCCCCGCGGTGCGCTGTCGACGGGGTAGCGGCCGCCTGTTCTGCCAGCCGGTCCTCGGCGCCCGCCTCGACGAGTACATCGGTCCGCTCGGGGAACTCCGGCGGTACGCCGCGCAACCGGGCGGCCGCCTTGGTATCGCCATCCGCGACCGCCAGTAAGGCGTTGATCGTTGGGTCGTGCCCTGCGAGCTCCCGTGCGTGGGTGAGCTTGCCGCGCTGCAGAGCGATCAGCGCGAGCACCTGATGCGCCACCGGAGCCAACGTGCTGTCGTGCAACTGGCTCATCCACCGCAGCCCGGTGTTGGCAGCCTGCTCCGCCTCGGCCAAGTTGCCCGACGCGTACTCGAGCCGCGCCTGCAGCACAGCCAACTGCGGCGCCACCCACGAGTCGCCGCCGCTCAGCAGCTCCCGCACCCGCTCCAACCCACCCGGCAACTCGTCAACCTCAGCGCGGCAGTACAACTCGCCGACCTCGACCAACGCATCCGGCAAGCTCCCCGGCCCGGCGGGCACTCGCCGAGCCTGCACGTAGTACTCAAGGGCACTCGCATACCGCCCGGCCGCCCGCTCCTCCTCCGCCGCGGCCACCAACAGCACTCCCTGAGCAACCGGGTCTTGCGGCGTGCCCGGCGCTTCTGCACCGGCCAGCACGCGGAAGGCCGCGAGGCGCTCGGCGAGCGGAGGCTCCGCGCCCGAGACGGTGAGGTCGCGGACGTCCAGGCGGTTGGTCGGCCATTGGTACGGCGCCAGGTGCAGGCGGACGGTGGCTTGGAGCGTCGGGGAGATCGGACCCCGGTAGAGCACGCTGCCACTGAGCAGGTCGTCCGCGAAGGCCTTGGCGCGCTCGTACTGCCGGGCCGCGAGGAGGATGCTCACGACCTCTTCACCGACCTCGGCGCGCAGCGGGTCGTCGACCAGGGTCAGGTCGAACGCCTCCTGGATGACCTCGGCGGCCGTAGTCGACATGGTCGCCAGCAGGCCGCGGGCCGCCTCGCGCAGAGTCGCGATCGCCGGGGCATCACCGGGCTGCGCGACTGCGAGGACGTGCGGAGCCGCAGCGGCCGCTCCTCGACCGGCCGACATGAGCTGACTGGCTATGGCCCCGTGCAGAGCTCTCTGAGCCGAGGGAGGTACGTCGGCCAGCGCAGCCGACCGCAGGAGCTCGTGGCGGAAGCGCAGTACCGAGCCGGCATCCGTGAGCAGACCGGACTGGATCGCCTCCTCGAGCGGATCGGCCAGTCTGGCCACCGGCTCGGCCATGAGTACGGCGACGTCCTCGAGCCGGAACTCGCTGCCGAACACCGCGGCCGTCCGCACCAGCGTCCGACTGAGCTCCGACAGTCCGCTGGTACGGCGCCGTACACCTTCGACCAGACCGGTGGGGAGCGGACCGGTCGTGTCCGATGCGGTGCCGAGGTACAGGCCGGCGATCAGCTGTTCGGCGAGGAACGGGATGCCCTGGACACCGGCCAGCTGGATGGCGAGGGACGGGTCGACCGGACCGTTCAGCAGATCGGCGGCGATGTCCTGGATGGCTTCCGCGGCGAGCGGTGCGAGGTTGATGGCGTGGATCGGGACCTGGCCGCGGACGGCGTCAGTCAGCTGGTCGGTCACGCCACCGAGGGACGGGCGAGTGGCCACGAGCCAGAGCAGCTGGGAGTCGGCCAGCCGGGCCGCGACCACGCGAAGTACGAAGGCGGTCAGCGGGTCGGACCACTGCGCATCGTCCAGCACGATGACAGCCGGCGTGCCGTCCAACCGGTGACCGATGAGGTCGGCCAAGCGTTCGGCGAGCCAGAGCGGCTGGGTGTTGAGGGTGGCCAGCTCCATGAACTGCGCTGTGTCGACCAGCGGCTCCTTGCCGGCGCGGAGTGCGGGTGCGAGCGAGGACAGCGGGCTGATGTTGTCGGTCTGTTGTGCGGACGCGCCGGCGACCAGGAAGCCATGCCGCACGGCCTGCTCGACTGTGGCGGCCAGCAACGCCGACTTGCCGATCCCGGGCTCGCCGGTGACGACGGCCAGCGAGGACTGCCCCTCAGCGGCTGCGCGCAGCGCGTCCAGCAGCCGTCCGAGCTCCGCCGAACGCCCACGCAACGGCCCCATGGTGGATTTGTACCACTCAGCCGCAGCGGCGGACGGCTAGCAGGGCGTAGGCGCGGGCCGCGTGGAGGACCTCGGACAGACGCACGTGCTCGTCGGTGGCGTGGGCGTACCGCACGTCGCCGGGACCGTACTGGAGTGTCGGGATCCCCGCCGCCGCATACAGCCGGAGATCCGAGCCGTACGGCGCTCCCTTCACCTCGGGAGTCATGCCACCCGCGTGAGTGGCTGCCTGCACCGTGTCCGCCAGCAGGGGATCTCCCTCGGTCAGCAACCCCGAGGCAAACTCACCTCCCGGCCAGCTCACCGCGACAGGATGCTCACGCAGCCAGTCATCCTTCGCGCACGCTTCGGCGATCGCCGCCTCGAAGGCATCCCGCGCCGCCGCCACCGACTCGCCGAGGCGTACGCCGTACCGGCCCTCGGCGACGAGTAGATCCGGGACGGTGCTGGCCCAATCGCCCGCCTCGACCCGACCGACGGACAGCGGGTTCGCCAGCTCGAGATGCGCCAGCAACGGATGCGGATCGCGGTTTCGCTCGGCCTCCAGGACCTGCAGCGCCGACTGGATCACCACGAACTTCTCGACCGCGCTCACCCCACGTGTCCGGGTCGAGCCGTGCGTCGCGAGCCCGGGGACCTCCAGCCGGAAGGTGAGCGATCCGGCGTTGGCCGGGATGACACAGCTCGCGGTCGGTTCGGCGATCAGGCACGCCTCGCCGGTGTGGCCGCGCGTCAGGGTCGCGAACGCGCCCGCGCCACCGTCCTCCTCACCGATCACGGTGTGCACCGCGAGCGGCTTGCGCAGCTCGATGCCCGAGGCAACGATGGCCGCGACTGCGCCGAGAATCGCGGCCACGCCACCCTTCATGTCACAGGTACCGCGACCCCACATCACCCCGTCCTCGATCCGTGCCGAGAACGGATCGCCGTCCGGCCACAACCCGAGCTCACCCGGCGGCACCACATCCACATGCCCGTTGAGAATCAGTCCCGGCGTGCCGTCTCCACCGAGCACCCCCACACAACCCCACGCCTCGTCCCGTGCGACCTCCATTCCGGGAAACTCCGGATCGGCGGTGATTGTCGGCAGGTCGATCGGCCACTTGTCGACAATCAGACCGAGCGTCGCCAACCGCTCCGCACACCACGCCTGGACGTCGCCTTCGGCCGGAGTACCGTCGACACTCGGGATGCGCACCAGGTCACGCAGACCCTCGATGACCCGCGGGTCGTCGACCCCGGCCAGCACCCGTCGCTCCACCTCACTCAGCATGCGCACATCATGCATCCAGCAGTTCGAACACTCGCTGCGCGCCCTCCCGGACCAGATCCTGCGAGAACTTCGAGCGTTCGTGGACGAACTCGGCGATCGTCGCGTACGCCGCCGCTGCGCACACCGCGACCGCCGCCCGCCCACCGGCCTTCAATGCCGCTTCCAGGAACAGTTCGTCGACTCCGGCCTGCGCACCATCGCGTGCCGCTGACGTCGCCAGCGAGACCAGGTCATACGCCCGCGACCCACCGCCCGCCGCCTCGATATCGACGATCCCGGCGATCCTCCCATTGTCGACAATCAAGTTGCCGACGTTGAGATCCCCGTGCACGAGATCGTTGTCGGGCAGGACCTCGCCACGGTGCGGCCGGCACAACTCGGCGTAGCGGTCGAGCAGCTCGGCGACCTCACCGCCGTACGCACGCACCCGGCCCCACACACCGTCCCAGTCCTCGAAGACGACGCCGCTCGACCACCCCGACCAACTCACACCGTCCTCGGGGACGAGTTCGCGCTGCAGTTCGCAGATCTCGATCAGTTGCCGGGCCAGCCGCTCGTCCAGTACCGATGCGTCGCGGAGCGGCTCGCCGGTGACGAACTCCTGCAGCTGGTACGGCGATCCGGCCACGGTCTCGCCCACAGCGAGCCAGGCCGGGGTCGGGTACCCGACCGTTCGTGCCCGGCCGACCAGTTCGGCCGCCCGCCGGACTCGCGGCGCCCAGCCCGGGTCGGCCGTCCACTTCACGACGACCGTGGTGTCGCCGTCGGTGAGCTCGTACGCGCTGGACTGGAGACCACCGGTCAGTTGCCGGACGAGCTGGTAACTGGTGCCTAGGGCAACGTTCAGCTCGGCGACAACTGACGCGGTGGTGTCCACTACGGCGTCAGCCGGTGCAGGTCGCGCGGGAACAGCGTGACCTCGCGGACGTTCTCCGCCCCGGTGAGCCGTGCGACGAAGCGCTCGAGACCGATCGCGAAGCCGCCGTGCGGTGGCATCCCGTGCTTGAACGCCTGCAGGAACGAGCTGTACGCCGGGTCGTCCGGCGACTCACCACGTGCCTCGAGGGCGGCAACGTAGTCGCTGTAGCGATGCAGACGCTGGCCACCGGTGACCAGCTCGACACCCTTGAAGAGCAGGTCGAACGAGTTGGACCAGCGCGGGTCCGACGGCTGCGGATGGGTGTAGAACGGCCGCTTCACCATCGGGTAGCCCTCGACCGCGACGAACTCGCTGCCGTGCTCGCGCAACGCCCACTCGCCGATCGCCCGCTCGTCCTTCGGTGCCAGGTCCGGCTCGTCCGGGTCCGCGCCGGCGATCTTCAGCGCCTCGCTGAAGTGCACCACCGGCACCTCGACCGGGATCTCCGGCAAGGCGACCCCGAGCCGTTCCAGCGCCGGCGTCGCCCGCTCGCCCACTGCGGCCAACATCCCGGCGACGGCCGAGCGCAGTACGGCGAGCACGTCGCGATGGCCCTCGATGAACCCGAACTCCGCGTCCAGCGACACGTACTCGGCCAAGTGCCGGACCGTGTCGTGCGGCTCGGCCCGGAACACCGGTCCGACCTCGAAGACCCGCTCGAACACCCCGACCATCGTCTGCTTGTAGAACTGCGGCGACTGCGCCAGGTACGCCGGGCCACCGAAGTAGTCCAGCGCGAACACGTTGGCCCCGGACTCGGTCGCCGTACCGACGATCTTCGGCGTCTGGATCTCGGTGAACTCCAGACCGTCCATGGTCCGGCGGAACCCGTGCAGCGCCGCGGCCGCGATCTCCCAGCCGGCCCGCACCGCCGGGTGCCGCAGCGCGACCGGCGCGTTGTCCAGTACGACGGGCAGCCCGGCGCCGACCGTGGGTCGCCAGAGCTCGATCGGCGGCGTCGCGGCTGGTTCGGTCAGCGCCTCGATCACCGGGTCGACGATCTCCGCACCGCCGGGTGCCTGCGGGTTGGCGGCGACCGTACCGGTCACCTGGACGACGGTCTCCTCGCCGAGTTCGTCCAGCTGTGCTTGGGTTTCCGGCGCCTTCACGACGATCTGGCTCAGGCCGGATCGGTCGCGCAGGATCAGGAAACTGACGGCGGCGAGCCGTCGTCTTCGGTGTACCCAGCCGGCCACCGTGACGGACTGGCCTACTGCTGAGGGGATCTCATGGCTGAGAATGCGCATCGCTGTTTCACCTCCAGGTCGTTTCTCGTACCCCGGAGGTGTGGGCGAAGGGGAATCTCGCGGTGCCACCACACCTTCACCGGATCGGGCACGTGCCCGAGTCCGGCCTCTTGCCGTGCATCCGCTCGGGAGTGTCTTCGCCACCGCTCCACGTATCGCCTTCACAGCTACCGGCGACTCTCTCGAACGTGGTGTACGGCGCTACTCGGTTCCGTCAACGCGAACCAGACCAGCGTACCGACCCCCACCCCCCACCACCAACCGACTTCCCACCCCGCCCACCCCCGCCCCTCCAGCACCCCGCCCGACCCCGACCGCCCCCACCACCAACCGCCCCCACCACCAACCGCCCCCACCACCAACCGCCCCCACCACCAACCGCCCCCACCACCAACCGCCCCCGGCCCCCGTCTGGTGGGCTGACCCATCCGCGTGCGGGTTGGCCAGTCGCACGCGGTTGGCCAACCCACGGTCTGATGGGTCAACCCATGGGAACGCGAGCTAGGAAGCGACCGACCCGACTGGCTCCCGCCCCCGGCCCCCCGCCCCCGGCCCACCCGGCCCCCGGGCCGCCCGGCCCCCGTCTGGTGGGCTGACCCATCCGCGTGCGGGTTGGCCAGTCGCACGCGGTTAGCCAACCCACGGTCTGATGGGTCAACCCATGGGAACGCGAGCTAGGAAGCGACCGCCCCGACCGGCTCCCGCCCCCGGCCCCCCGCCCCCGGCCCACCCGGCCCCCGGGCCGCCCGGCCCCCGTCTGGTGGGCTGACCCATCCGCGTGTGGGTTGGCCAGTCGCACGCGGTTGGCCAACCCACGGTCTGATGGGTCAACCCATCAGAACGGCAGGGGAGGCGGGGTGGGCGGAGGGGGTCGGGGTGGGGAGGGTTAGCGGCGGGTGGTGGAGGGTGGGATCTTGACGGAGTCGGTGTCCTCGCGGCCGCCGGCCTGGGCGTGCACGGTGATCGTGTTGCTCGAGCCGGTGCCGGGCAGCCATGCGGCCCACTGGGAGTTGAACGGCTTGCGGTAGTTGTCGGTCCAGCAGGTCATGCTGTTGACGTCGGACGACCGCGAGCAGGTCCACCCGAGGTTGAGCGCGGGCACGAACTGCAGGCTGCGGCCCCAGGTGATGTCCAGCGTCACCCGCCGGTCCGTGGCCCCGCTGAGCTGCAGGAACCGGTTGTAGAGGAACGGGTTCGGGTCGGTGCTCGGTGTCGGCGTGACGATCTGCAGCAGCGACTCGTCCGGCTGGATCCCCGGCAGTACGTCGGAGTCCGTGTCGCTCACCAGCCCGGCCGTCGCCGCCACCGTGAACGTCCGAGCCGCCGCCGGGCCGTCCTCGGGTACGTCGAAGTTCGCGGGGAGTGGAGCCGGCTTCGCGGGGGTGAGCGACGTACAGGTCTTCGTCGAGGCCGAGCACTTCCAGCCCGCGGGGTTGCCGGTGATCGGCCACTCCAGCGCCGAGCCGTAGCTCAGCTTCAGCGTCACGCTGGTCCGGTCCGTGCCCGGGGCAACGGTCAGGATGCGGTGGTGGACGTCCGGGTCCGCCTTGCCTGCGACGATCTTCAGCAGGTTCTCGTCGGTCCGCGGCGGTGCGGTCAGCGTGGCCGAGTCGTCGTCGTACAGGCGGCCGGTCTTGGCCGAGACGGTGAAGGTCCGGTCGGCCGCCGAGCCGCCGGTCGGCGTCGCGAACGAGACCGGCAGTGGCTGCGGCGCGGAGGAGTTGTCCGCCGTACACGTGCCGGCGGCCTCGTCACACGTCCAGCCGCGAGGGTCCCCGCTGAGCGGCCAGTGGAGTGCGGAGCCGTACTTCAGGCCGACAACGATCGGGTCGGCGTTCTGCGCCGGGGCCGTGATGGTGATGATCCACTGCTCGGAGGCCTGGCTTTGCACCCCACCGGCCCGCGTCGTGGGGCTGCTACCGCCGCGCGGCGCACTGATGGTCAGCAGGCCCTCGTCCAGGATCGGTGTCGTCGGCAACGGTGGAGTCGGTGTGGTCCCTGGCGGAGTCGGAGTGACGCCGGGCGTCGGCTCCGGTGACGTCGGCGCGGTCGTCGGGGGTGCGGTGGTCGGAGCCGTCGTCGGCTCCACGGTCGGTGGCTTGACCGTCGGCGGCGTGGCCGGTGGCACCGTCGGAGCTGTCCCCGGTGGCTGGGTGGGTTGCTGGCTCGGCGGATTGCTGATCGCCGCCGGGGGAGTGTCGTTGCCGGTCAGCGCCATCGCCGCGAGCACGGCCGCGACCGCGACGACCACGACCGCTCCGGCGCCGACCGCCGTACGCGTGCTGTTCTCGGTGGCCTTCTTCCAGCCCGTGGCCAGGAAGCCGACGAAGCCGACCTTGGCGCCGGACGCGGCGGCCAGGTAGCCGAGACCCGCGGTGCCCAGCAGGGCCGGGGCGAGCAGCGCCGGCAGCGCGCTGTTGACCTCGACCAGTTCGAGGTAGACCGCGGTGCACTTCGCGCAGTCGTCCAGGTGCTCGCGGACGTTGCGGTTCTCCCGCTTGGTCAGGCCGCCGCGGACGTACGCACCCAGACGCTCGGTGGTCCAGCGGCAGCGATCCCCGGCGACGTCGGCCAGGTGCTGCTGCAGGTAGGCCTGGCGCAGACCCTCGCGGGCCCGGTAGGCGAGCGCGGACACGCCGTTCGCGGTCAGGCCGAGCAGGGGAGCGATCGCGGCCGGCTTCTCACCCTCGACCTCGGTGTGCCAGAGCACGGCCTGCCACCGCTCGGGCAGGCTCGCGAACGCCTTGGCCGCCGCGCCGCTCTCGAAGCCGGTCACGGTCGGGTCGTCGAAGGTCTCCGGCTCCCGCTCGTACGCCGCGATGTCGTCGGTGGCCTGCACCTTGCGGCCGGACCGGATCCGGTCGACGTGCACCCGCCGTACCGTCGTCAGCAGGTAGGCGCGGAACGAGATGTCCGGGCCGCCGCCGGAGCGGAGCGCGTCGAGCACCTTGGCGAAGGCGTCGCTGGCCAGGTCGTCGGCATCGTTGGCCGGGACCAGTTGGCGGGCCATCCGCTCGGCCGCGTGGTGGTGCCGGCCGAACAACTCGCCGTACGCCTCGAGGTCGCCGTTGCGGACGCGAGCGATCAGTTCGGCGTCGCTCGGTCCTTCCGGCGTCTCCATCGGTCTCCCCCGTGGTCTGTGGTCACGACTGTCCGTACGACGGCGTCACCGTCTGTCACATAGTTGCCGAGGACAAGGCTCCCACGTGGGACGGGCTGTGCGCATCTTCCCGGCGCACCTTTCCTGACGAGGACGCCCACGCGGAAGTTACGCGAAAAAAGTTCTCCGAATCCGCGTCATGAACTTCGCGGCCCGCTGTCTCACCTCCGGAACGACGCTTCCGGCCGCCCGGTCGGGAGACTGACGGGGCTGTTTTTCGAGGAGGGCCATGTCGCTGTTCGCGGATCTCCGCAGACGGTTCGACCTGCGTCCGGCCAAGTCCCTGAACCTGGCGGGGTCGCCCGCACGGAACCGGCCGGAAGCGTCGTCTCCAACCGATCAACCGTGCGGGCGGAGGGAGCCGCACGGCACAGCTGGCCCCGACGCGATGAGCTGTCCCGAAAGAAGCACCGACCACAGCGCCTACCTCGCGATCGCCGAGGCGCTACGGGACGGTGCCGATGTCGTGCCTGCGAGCGACGAGGTCGGCCGCCAACTGGCGGCCGACGGAGTCTCGTTGCTCGAGGCACTTGATGGGCTGAGTGCGCTGTACCGCTCGATCGCCGGGGGCGAGCCGGCTTTCGCCGCGGTACGCGCACTCAGTTCCAGCTGGGCCGAGGCCTCCCTCGTCTACCTCCACTCGCTGTCCTGCGAGGACCCGCTGACCGGGCTGTCCAGCCTGGCGCACCTGCGGTCCCGGCTCGGCGAGCTCTACCGAGAGGCGGAACTCCGTGGAACTTCCGTACCGCAGACCCACGCACTGGTGGTTGTCGAGCCGCTCAATCCCCCGGGCACCACGCCGTTCGACCGCGAGCTCCGGCTGGTCGACGTGGCGGAGTGCCTGCGGATCGTCTTCTGCGGCGGTGACGTACTGGGCCGCGTCGGCTCACACCGTGCGGCGGCGCTCGTCGGCCGCGAGCCGAACCTGCCGGAGCAGGTCGCGACGGTACGAGCCCTGATCACCCAGTGGCGGCTGGACACCGACGTACCCCAGCTGGCCCGGATCTGGATCGAAGGACTGCCGAGCAGCGACGAGATGTCCGGGCGGGTGCTCGACGAACTGGCCAGACCTTAGGGACCTGCGTCCGGACGCCAACAGGGGGGTGCCCGGACGCATGAGACCGGCGGCGGATCGCTCATCACGGGGTGAGCGATCCGTCGTCGCTCGTCCCGTGGTCGTTGTCGGTGGCCCTGTCTAGGCTGGTGCCATGTGCGGAAGATACGCGTCCAGCCGGGACCCGTCGGACCTCGTCGTCGAGTTCGAGATCGAGGCCGGGAACGTGCGCGAGTCCGTGCAGGAGCTCGCAGACAACTACAACGTCGCGCCGACCGACCAGGTGATCGCCGTGGTCGAGCGGAAGAACCGCGAGCAGCCCGAGGACACGGTCCGCAAGCTGACCACGGTCAAGTGGGGACTGGTGCCGTCCTGGGCCAAGGACACCTCGATCGGCAACCGGCTGATCAATGCCCGGATGGAGACGGTGGCGGAGAAGCCGGCCTTCAAGAAGGCGTTCGCCACCCGGCGCTGCATCCTGCCCGCGGACGGGTACTACGAGTGGTACACGGCCGAGGAGAAGGTGAACGGCAAGCCGGTCAAGCAGCCGTATTTCATCCACCCGGCCGACGGCAGTGTGCTGGCGATGGCCGGGCTGTACGAGATCTGGCGGGACAAGTCGGTCCAGGACGCGGACTCCGACGAGGCCTGGCTGTGGACCTGCACGGTCCTGACCACCTCGGCCACCGACGACCTCGGCCGCATCCACGACCGGATGCCGCTCCTGGTCGAGCGCGAGCGGTACGACGCCTGGCTCGACCCGCTGTCGTCGGATCCCGACGACCTGCTCGACCTCCTGGTCCCGGCCGCGCCCGGCCGGCTGGAGGCGTACGCCGTGTCCAAGGCGGTCAGCTCGGTGAAGAACAACGGACCGCACCTGGTCGACCCGCTGCCGCCCGACGGCGCCGACCCGATCGACAAGCCACCGGCGCCCGAGGAGACCACTCTCTTCTGACCCACCCACCATCTTCCCTTCCCGCCCTCGGAGCAGCTGTCTTCTGACCCACCGCCCGAGCAGCGCCGATCCGTCGCCTTCTGATGACAGGATGGGCGCGTGACCGACGAACGGATTGTGGGGACGCCGCACGGTGAGGCCCGGATCGTGGCGCACCGGGCCCGGCGGCCGGTGGCGACGCTGGCCCTAGGTCACGGCGCCGGGGCGGGGATCGAGTCCGGCGACCTGGCCGCACTGGCCGCCCGGCTGCCGAAGCAGGACATCAACGTGTTCCTGATCGAGCAGCCCTGGCGCCGGGCCGGGAAGAAGCTCGCGCCGGCGCCGAAGATCCTGGATGAGGCGTGGATCGCGATCATCGGCCAGCTCCGGGTCCGCACCCCGCTGGTGATCGGTGGCCGCAGCGCCGGGGCCCGGGTGGCCTGCCGGACCGCGAGCAGCCTGGGTGCATCCGGCGTACTGGCGCTGGCGTTTCCGTTGCATCCGCCGGGCAAGCCGGGCAGCTCCCGCGTCGACGAGTTGCAGGGCGCCGGGCTGCCGACGCTGGTCGTGCAGGGGGAGCGGGACCCGTTCGGGTCGCCGGAGGAGTTCCCGCCGCTGACCGAGATGGCCGTCGTACCGGACGCGGAGCACTCGTTCAAGGTGCCGAAGCGGGCAGAGCTGAGTCAGCAGGAGGCGTTCGACCTGCTGGTCGAAGCTGTGTTCGAATGGGTCAGCCGCGAAGTGTCCGGATGATGGTCAGCGGTTGAACGCTCCGCCGCGCCCGCTCAGGCGGGAATGACGCTGCGGCGGGGGGTGTTGTGACGTACATGATGGCGACGAGTGTGGCTCCGGCGCGGGACGCTGGGCAGACCCCGGTATTCTCGATCACGATGCCGACTCCCACCACCACCGAGACACCCGAGCAGCGCACCGCGCGGTTCGAGCGCGAAGCGCTGCCCTTCCTGGACCAGATGTACGCCGCGGCGATGCGGATGACCCGTAATCCGTCCGACGCCGAGGACCTGGTGCAGGACACCTTCGCGAAGGCCTACAGTTCGTTCCACCAGTTCACGCCGGGCACCAACCTGAAGGCGTGGCTGTACCGGATCCTGACGAACACGTTCATCAACGGATACCGCAAGCGGCAGCGTCAGCCCACGCAGTCGCCGACCGAGGAGATCGAGGACTGGCAGCTCACCGCCGCCGAGTCCCACACTCCCGGTGGACTGAAGTCGGCCGAGGCCGTCGCTCTGGAGCATCTGCCCGACTCGGACGTCAAGGAAGCGCTGCAGTCCATCCCGGAGGACTTCCGCCTGGCCGTGTACCTGGCCGATGTCGAGGGCTTTGCCTACAAGGAGATCGCCGACATCATGGGTACGCCGGTCGGGACCGTGATGTCCCGGCTGCACCGTGGCCGGCGCCAGTTGCGTGAGCTGCTGGGCGACTACGCTCGGGATCGTGGCCTGATCCCCACGTCGGACGACAGCGCCGACGCGACCGCGGAGAAGGAGGAGTCGTGAGCTGCGGCGAGCACCACGACGTCGACTGCAGCGAGATCCTGCAGCGGGTGTACGTGTTCATCGACAACGAGCTCGAGGACGCCAGCACCGACGAGATCCGGCAGCACCTCGAAGAGTGCGCCCCGTGCCTGGACGAATACGACCTGGAACGCTGCGTGAAGAAACTCGTGCACCGTTCCTGCGGCTCCGACCACGCCCCGGATGCCCTTCGCCAGAAAATCCTTCTCCGGCTGACCCAAATCCAGGTGGAAACCACCATCATCACCACCACCGACTGAATCGCTGTTCGCCCGGTTTCCGCGGGGCCGGCGATCAGATCGAGTGATTTGTGAGTGCGTAGGTGTAGGGCTCGTCGCGCGCCAAGTGAGCCAGCAGCTCCTCGGCCTGCGTTTCGTGAATAGGCGAAAGCCCCGCGAGTGCGCCGGCCGCAGCGGTGGCATTTGCCGTCGCGGCGGAACGGTCACCGGTCGCGGCATTGATTTTGGCCAGTTCCAGAAGAATGCGGCCCTCCCGCAGCCGGTTCTCGGTCCGCCGGGAGAACCGCAGAGCCTCGTGGGCATGGTACTCACCCGTGTCGAACCGCCCTTGACCGGCGAAGGCCAGGGCGAGCGTGTGATGGCTCTCGTTGAGACCCACGTCGTCGTGGGCTTGTTCGGCCAGCAGAACGGCGCGCTGCACGGCGTCGACCGCGTCGCCGTACCGGCCGACCAGCACATGGGAGAACCCCGCGTTGACGTAGCGCTTGAACACCGAGCGCTGGTCGCCGTACTTCTGTGCCAGGGCGACGCCCTGCGCGAACGCCTGGTCGGCCCGTTCGTAGTCGCCGAGGCGGTCGTAGAGTCCGCCGACCGCGGTGTACGCGACGCCTTCCAGCGTGACGTCGCCGATTTCCTGGCTGAGCCGCAGCGACTGATTGCCGAATTCCAGCGCCTCGTCGATGCGACCCAGATGGCCGAGCACATACGTCAGCGAGGAACAGCACCGCGCCTGCCCGAGAATGTCGGCCTCCTGCCGGAACATCTCCAGTGCTGTGAACAGATGCGGAACGGCGGCTTCCAGGGCGCCGTTCTCGACCTCGGGGATCGCCCTGTCGTGCTGCAGCCAGGCGGCCGTCAGCGGCAGCTTCAGCTGCTCGGCGAGCTCGACCACGCCCCGGCCGAGCTCGCGCATCTCCACCCAGCGCCGGCGCGGCTCGAGGTAGCCGAACATCGCGAGCGCGAGCTCGGGGAACACGGCGGTCCCGGCGATCGACATACCGGCCGCCTGAGCGACTCTGTCCAGCAGGTTGCGCTGCTCGTCGTCGAACCACCGAAGCGCCGAGCCCATGTCCGTGAACGCCGGACGTGGCTCGGCCTGGACCACGGCCAGCGACAACCTGGGACTCTTCGGATGCGTCAGCCGCTGGCAGGCCCAAGCCGCCGCGATGTAGAAGCGAAGAACGCGGTCCAGACCGGCGTCGCGGTCGGCCGGGGTGAGGGATTCGTCGGCCAGTTCGCGGGCGTAGGCCCGGATGAGGTCGTGCAGGCGGTAGCGGTCGGGGGCCACGGACTCGAGCAGGTTGAGGTCGACGAGGCGTTCCAGGATCGCGTCGGCCCGGCGGAGCGGGACGCCGAGCAGGTGGGCGGCGACGATGGTGAGGAGATCCGACCCGTCCGGAACGCTGAGCAGGGGAAGGGCCTGCGCGGCCTCGCGGTCGAGCGCCCGGTCGCTGGTGCTGAGGAACTCCACCGAGCTGGCGATGCTCGCGCGTACGCCGGTCTCGTCGGAACCGAGGTTGTCGAGCCGGCGCTCGGCATCCCGGAGAAGGTCGACGAGATGCTGGATCGGCCAGCTCGGCCGTGCCGCGAGCCGACCGCCGATCAGCCGGACGGCCAGTGGCAAACGGCCGCTGAACGACGCGAGCCGCTCGACCGCGTCCGGTTCGGCCGCGACCCGCGACTGGCCGATGACCCCGGACAGCAGCTCGATCGACTCGGTCTCCGACAACGCATCGAGCCGGATCTGCCGCGCCCCGGGCAATGCGGCCATCGATCCGCGGCTGGTGATGATCGCCGCCGATCCCGGGCTCGCCGGCAGCAACGGCGTGACATGACGTACGTCGGTCGCGTTGTCGATCAGCACGAGCACGCGGCGACCCGCCAACTGCGAGCGCAACAGCGCGGCCGCTTCGTCCATGTCGTCAGGGATCAGCTGAAGGTCGAGACCGATGGACCGCAGCAACTGGCGAAGCGCATCCTCGGTCGTCATCGGCCGGCCCGGGCCGTATCCGCGGAGGTTGAGGTAGAGATGACCATCGGGATAGCTGCTGGTCAACTTGTGCGCTGCCTGAACCGCGAGGGCGGTCTTGCCGATACCACCCATGCCGGTCACCGCGACCAGCCCGACCGCGCCGGTGCGGATCCTGGCGGGATCCCGCAAAGCGGCCTGGACTGCTTCGATCTGAGCAGCACGACCGGTGAAGTCCGGCACGGCCGGAGGTAGTTGCCATGGCACCGGTAACTGGTCGGTCACACGCGGTGCCGGCGATGCCGGCGCCGCGGTCGGCACCCGCACCGTACGGCTCTTGCCGCGGGCAACGGCCAGGAACTCCTCGGCTTCGCCGGCGGTCAGGTCCAGGGCCACGGTCAGTGCCTGGACGGTTCCGATCCGGGGTCGCTGCCGGGTGCCGCGCTCGAGCACGCTGATCGCCTGCTCGCTCAACCCGGCCTTGGTGGCGAGAGCGGCCTGGGTCAGCCCGGCCCTGGTCCGGAATCCGCGGAGCAGATCGCTCAGGCTCCCGGCGGTCAGCCCACCCACCTCCTCACTCGTCCCTCACTCGTCGCAGCCCACCCGGCACCGTCGGTGCCGAACATCCGGAGCTAACTCTAGGAGGAACCGCCGACCCGAAGTGATCGCAAACCCAACAGTCGTTTGACGGTAGCATTCAGTATGCGACCGGGGACGCTCCGAATACAGACCTCGGTTAAAGCTGGTCTGATCCGAGCTGTGACCAAATTGCAAAGACCCCGGTTTTGGCCGGGGTCCTCGCTGTCTGTAGCCGCCTGAGTCAGGCGTTGGGGCGCTTGCCGTGGTTCGCGCCCTTCTTCTTGCGTGCACGGCGCTTGCGTCCGGTCTTGCCCATTCCTAAGCCTCCTTGAAACAACTGCAAAGAGTCACAGTCTCTCATACCACGCTGCGGTCGGTGGCACAGTGCGGCGAGTCATGCACTGCCTTACAGTGTTTCGGCGCACGTCGGTTGAGCAAGAATTAAAGGAAGAGTCAGCGATGCGCTGTCTAGCCCCCCTGAAGCCCCGCAACAGCCGGGATTCAAGACTACGCCGCTGGTCGGAGGTGACTATCATGGCGACCGACAGCTGGGACTGGTGAACTATGTCGTAGTGGAAGGCTAGAGGTGGCGCCCCAGTGAGAGCTTCACTGCTACGAGCAGCGGTGGCCGTGGTTGCCGTGTCCGCTCTGGCGGTGCTCGTCGTGTCTCTTACTCAGATCACCTTCAGTCTCACCACTCTGGCACTTGCACTCCTCATGCTCCTTGGCGGGGCCTTGCGGTTCAAGGTCCTGCCCAACCATCCGGCTGCCCTCGATTCCGTGGCGTTGGTAGCCGTCTTCGTGATCGCTGGACCATGGACCGCGGTCGCCGTGTCTGTGTTCGGGTACGTCGCACAGCTCCGGCAGCCGTCGCCTTTGGTCAAGCGCATCTTCAATCCGTCGTACCGCGTTCTCGCGGCCGCCGGGGGTGGTGCCGCCTATGCCCTGCTAGGTGGCCCTGTCGGCTCCGAGGCCCTCGACCACATCCCGACGACCGTCGTCGCGGCGATGGCCGGCACGATCGGCCATCAGTTGGCCAACGCACTGCTGCTCAGCCTGATCCTCTGGCTCGAGGGGCAGGTGCGGGTGGTCGACTTCCTCAAGTCGGTGATCGGGCCGACGTTCCTGCCGATGCTCGGGTACAGCGCTCTCGGCGTCCTGCTGGCGGTGACCTGGATCGGTGGTCTCGGCATCGCCTCGTGCCTGCTGGTCGTCGGGCCATTACTCGTTGTCCGCTGGGCGCTGTCGCAGTACCAGGCCGAACGTGCTGCCCAGGCGGCGACGATGCGAGCGTTCATCCAGGTCATCGAGACCAAGGACCTGTACACCCGCGGACACTCCGAGCGGGTCAGCGCCGGGGTCGGCATGCTCGGGCGCCAGCTGGGGCTGCCCGACGACCGCCAGAACGCGCTCGAGCACGCCGGACTGCTGCACGACGTCGGCAAGGTCGGCGTACCGACCAGCATCATCCGCAAACCGGGCAAGCTGGACGACGCGGAGATGGACGCGATCCGGCTGCACCCGGCCCGCGGGGTCGAGCTGATCGGCAACATCCCGTTCCTCGAAGAGGTCAAGTCGGCCGTCCTGCACCATCACGAGAAGTACGACGGGACCGGTTATCCGGCCGGCCTCAGCGGCACGCACATCCCGTTCTTCGCACGGATCATAGGCATCGTCGACGCGTTCGACTGCCTCACCTCGACCAGGTCCTACCGGCCCGCCCGCAGCGTCGACGAGACGCTGGCGATCCTCGTCCAGGACAAGACCACCCACTTCGACCCCGAGTTGGTCGACGCGTTCGTCCAGGTGATCCAGACCCAGGGCTGGAGCGCCGCGGCCGCGGACCAGCCGGCTCCGGACCAGAGCGTGCAGGTCAGCATCGACCACGACGATCTGAGTCTCGGCACCGGTGGCGGTGCGTCGGGCTCGGCGGCTGGACCGGCATGACCCAGGCCAAGGAGTTCGACGCTTTCGAAGCACGGCGCCTGGGCAGCGGCGTGGTGCTGTCCGTCGCAGGTGGTGCGGTGGGCCTGGTCGCGTTGATCATCACGGCCAGGCAGGGCGTGACCGGCTGGCCGTTCGTCATCGTCTTCGGTCTGCTGATCGCGGTCGGCGAGATGGTGCAGTTCCGCGTGGACCCCAGCCGGAACCGGGCACCGATCGCCACCAGCGCCTCGCTGGCCTACGTGATGCTCCGCGGACCGGCCGTCGAGGTCCCGCCAGAGGTTGCACAGATCGTCGCCGTCGCAGGCCTCGCGACGCTGGCCGGGATCTTCCCGCGGGCGATCGCCGGCCTGCCGTGGGATCTGGTCGTCTCCAGCCGCCGAGTCCTCTCGGTCGCGTTCGCCGCGGTCACCTTCGAGCTCGTCACGCCGGACAGCCTGTACTGGAACGGGTCGTGGACCCACGCCGTACTGCTGACCGGTGCCATGTTGCTGGCGGTGCTTTCGGCCGGTCTCACCGATGCTCTGGTCGGAGCCGGGCAGGACACCGAGCGGTACAACCGGCCGTTCCCCGCGGCGCTTCGCGACGAGCTCGCGGTGATGGGACGGATCGGTCTGGCGATGGGGATCAGCGGCATGCTGCTCGCCGCGGGTACGTCGTTGATCGGTCTGTGGGCGGTGCCGCTGGTCGTGGTGCCGTTGCTGCTGACCCAGTTCGCGTTCCGGCGGTTCGCGTCGGCGCAGCGGACGTACCGGACCACGGTGCGGTCGATGGCCCGCAGTACTGAGATCGCAGGGTTCAGCAGTCCGGGGCAGAACGCGCGGACCGCGACCCTGGCAGTGGCCATCGGCAACGACCTGGGTCTGACCCCGGCGCGGATGGAGGCCTTGGAGTACGCCGCTCTGTTGTCGGGCGTAGGGCAGTTGGCGCTGGCAGACCCCAGCCCGGGCGGCGCGAGCCTGCTGCGGACGCGGGAGGAGCGCCAGCGGGCGGCAGAGATCGGAGCCTCGGTGATCGAGCGGTCAGGGGTACTGGACCACGTCGCCGAGATCGTCCGGCACTCGAACGACCCGTACCGGCACGGTCGCGCGAGCAATGCCGACATCCCGTTGGAGAGCGGCATCGTGAATGTTTCCCTGGCCTACGAACAACTGGTGGGCGAGGGCAATGGACAGTCGCCGGCCAAGGCGATGGAGTCGATCGGGCTCGGGATCGGGGCGGAGTACGACCCGGTCGTGGTCGAGTCACTCAGGCGCGTCATCGGCCGGGGCTTCCGCTTCTAGGCGCGTCCGCAGCACCTGAAGAGCCGGATGGACGGGAGACGGCTCGAGGTCGTCCCACATCGGTGCACCGTCCGCGGGAATCCGGCCGGATCCGCCCATTCCGGCGTACAGGAGCAAGCCGGCACCGGCTGCGATCAGCACGTCTCCGGCGCTGACAGCCTGTCCCAGGCCCGGAAGTGCCACGGGTACGACGTCGCCCAGCCAAGGCAACCTGGTCGCCGCATCGGACAGTTCGTGGCGTGCATCGATCACCACGGAGGTGCCGATCCCCGCCCGGGCCAAGGCAGCCGGCGACACCGGCATCGCGCCGTTCAGGGCGACGACCACCGCGTTCGCGAAGAAACCCAACGCCAGCAGGCCGACGCCGGGATGCTTCAGGTTGAGCCGCAGGAACACGGCGATGCACACCGCGGACCCGATCAGCCCGACCGGGTACGCCGTACCTGCGAAGAGCGAACCGAGGAGCTGGCCGATCGCGGCCGCGGCCAGCCAGTGCACGCCGGCCAGGGAGTTGTGCGCCAGTCGTCCGAACCGTCCGCCGGTCGCGAGCGCCGCGAGAGCACCGAGCACCATGACGAGGAGGACCAGCAACACCCTCGCGATTCTGCCGTCCCGGCGGCCCGAATCCGGGCAAGCTGACCTCGCAGCGTGTCGACATGGCGGCATATGGTGACGGCGGCCTCATCGGCCGGAGCCGATGAGACCGCCGTCGAGGGTCCGCGCTAGGACTTGGCCGGCGACGCGCCGCCCTCGTCCAGGAGCTCGGGCAGGTCCTTCACGCCCGGGTCGCCGCGGTCCGCGACGTAGTCCGTCGGGTGCGTGGTGTCCTTGCCCTCCGGCACCTTGAGCGCCCGCAGGACGAGCGTCAGGACGACCACGATGACCAGGTTGAGCACGAACGCGGTCAGCGCGATGTAGGCCTGCTTGTCGGTGAACGGGATGTTGGCCAGCGAACCACCGAAGTGCTTCTTGGTCGCCGGGTTCACCACGTTGTAGGCCTCGAGGGTGCCGAACACCATCGCGACCGCCCAGCCGGTGAGCAGCGCCCAGCGGTGGAACCACTTGGTGAACAGGCCGATCACGATCGCCGGGAACGTCTGCAGGATCCAGATACCGCCGAGGAGCTGCAGGTTCAGCGCGATCGTCTTGTCCATCCCGAGGACGAACACCAGCGCACCCAGCTTCACCAGCAGCGACGCCAGCTTGGAGACCTTGGCCTCCTGGGCCGGAGTGGCGGCCGGCTTGATGAAGTCGCGGTAGATGTTGCGGGTGAACAGGTTCGCGGCCGCGATCGACATGATCGCCGCCGGCACCAGTGCCCCGACCGCGATCGCCGCGAACGCGATGCCGGCGAACCAGGACGGGAACTCCTGGTCGAACAGCCGCGGGATCGCCAGCTGCGGGTTGGCCAGGCCGTCCAGACCCTTGACGTCGACGTTCGCCTTGATCGCCATGAAGCCGAGCAGGGCGAGCAGACCGAGCAGCAGCGAGTACGCCGGCAGGATCGCCGCGTTCCGCCGGACGATGTTGCGGTTCTTCGTCGACAGCACCGCGGTCACCGAGTGCGGGTACATGAACAGCGCCATCGCCGAACCCAGCGCGAGCGTCCAGTACGCCGAGAACCCGGCCTCACCCGGGATGAACGCACCGACCGGCTTGCCCGTCGCCGGGCTGGTCGCGGTCAGCTTGTCCTCGGCGGCACCGAAGATCGAGTGCCAGCCGCCGAGCTCGTGCGGCAGGTAGATGATCGCGACGCCGATCACCAGGTAGATCAGGCCGTCCTTGACGAACGCGATCATCGCCGGCGCCCGCAGACCGGACGAGTAGGTGTACGCCGCCAGCACCGCGAACGCGATCAGCAGCGGCAGGTCCTTGGCCAGCGTGTTGTCGCCGCCGAGGCCCATCGTCTCGAACACGGCCTGCATACCGACCAGCTGCAAGGCGATGTACGGCATGGTCGCCAGGATGCCGGTGACCGCCACCGCCAGCGACAGCGCCTTGCTGCCGTACCGGCCGCCGACGAAGTCGGCCGGTGTCACGTAGCCGTTGCGATGCGACACCGACCACAGCCGGGACATGAAGATGAAGATGATCGGGTAGACCACGATCGTGTACGGCACCGCGAAGAAGCCGCTGATCGCACCGGTCGCGAACATCGCAGCCGGGACGGCGACGAACGTGTACGCGGTGTAGAGGTCGCCGCCGAGGAGGAACCAGGTGATGAACGTGCCGAAGCCACGGCCGCCCAGTCCCCATTCGTCGAGGTTGTCCATGTGACCGGCACTGCGCCAGCGGGCTGCCATGAAGCCCATCACGGTGACGGCGCCGAAGATCACGATGACGATGATCAACTGCACCCAGTCGACGTTGTTCACCGGTCCGCCTCCTCGTCCGCATCGTGCTGGTCCGGGTTCTTGAGCCCTTGGGCGGCCCGCCGCCGGCGTTCCTCCCGACTCACCAGCTGGTAGCAGATGCTGACCAGGATCGCCGAGATGAAGACCCACATCAGCTGGTACCAGTAGAAGAACGGGAAGCCCCACAGCCGGGGCTCATCCTTGGCGTAGGTGGAGACCAGGAGCGGTACGACGACCGCGACCGCCAGCAGAACGCCGGAGATCCAGTACGCGGGTCTGACCGCGGACAATCTGGACACAGCAAACCTCCTCGGGACACACGGCAGGCGCAACGGAGCACGCTACCGCTCGTCTGCACCACCGACTAGAGTTTCAGCGTGGTCCATGGATAACGAAAAGGCATGGTTGGTACGGCGGGTCGTGCTGTCCGTGCTCTTTCTCGTGGTGGTTGCCGTTCCGCTGTATCCGGAACTGTTCGGCCTCGATGAGGTCACGCCGTTCGCCCAGCTGGTCGCGTTCCGTCCCCAGGGGCTCGTCGTGGTCCTGCTGCTCGGTCTGCTGATGCTGGTACGGCGAGGATGGCGCATAGCCGCCGTACTCGTGGTGGCGCTGGCGTTGACCGGCGGGGCGCTGACGGTGCCGCGCCGGCTGTCCGCTGCGGATCCGCCGGCGGCGGACACGCGGGAGCTCACCATCATGGTCGCGAACGTGCTCGGTGGGGGCGCCAACGCGGGGGAGGTGGCCGAGCTGATCCGGCAGCGCCGGCCCGACCTGGTGTCGTTGCCCGAGGCACAGGTCGACGTACGCGAGGAGATCCGCGCGCAGCTGCAAGACCTGCAGTACAAGGGATACACCCAGCAGCCGTCGAAGGCGGTGGAGAGCGCCACCAGCGTTCTGGTCTCCGCGAACCTCGGCGCGGTGCGGTTCGCGACGGAACTCGGTACGGCGTTCGGGCACGTGATCGTGACCGGCGGGAACCTGGGCGACGTCAGGCTGATCGCGTACCACGGCTTCCCGCCGCTGCCGGACTCGATGCCGACCTGGAAACAGGACCTGCTCGTACTGCGGCGTTGGTGCACACAGGATCCGCCGACCGTCGTGGCCGGCGACTTCAACGCGACTCTCGACCACGCCGACTTCCGGCACGCCCTGGGCACGAACTGCCGGAGCGTCGGGCCGTCGGTGGGCAGCGGCCTGCAGGGCACCTGGCCGGCGGACCAACCGGCCGTGGCCCGGACGCAGATCGACCACGTCGTGGTGACCCGGTCGATCCAGCCCGGCCGCTTCGCGACGTACGCGATCGCGGGGACCGACCATCGCGCGGTGGTCGCGACGGTCGCCGTACCCAAGCCGGGCTAGGAACGCGGGTTGGCCGCCGGGCGGTAGATGTAGGGCTGGGAGGACTGGACCGCTTCGGTCAGCATCAGCAGCATGTCCGCACGGGCCTCGATCGGGCGGCCGAACAACTCGTCGTCGCCGGGGATCGGGAAGCCCTTCACACCGATCGCGAGCTGGCTCAGCAGCACGTGCAGGACGCCGCGGGCGTTGAAGACCGGGGGAGTCGGCCACTCCGGCAGGGTCTCGTGCATCAGCGGCTGCTGCGCCGCCGTCGCCGCGACCGGCTTCAGCCAGCGCTCGAGCTCGTCGCTGGTCAGCATGTTCCGGTGCAAGATCGTCATCACCGCGTGCGCGACCCGGTCGTGCTCCTCATGGACCCAGCGGTACTGCGTGTCCTTGACGATCCGGTCCGCGAGTACGTCGAGCAGCGCGCGCAGTACGCCGGCGTCGCAGTGCCGGGACCGCGCCAGCGCGCCGATCGCATCCGCGCCGTGGGCAACGGCATGCGCCCAGCCGCAGTCCGGGACGTACCCGCGCAGGTCGCGCTCCCGCAACAGCCAGGTGGCCAGCCGGTCGCCCCAGCGCATCACCACCTCGTCGTGCACCAGGAACTCGGCGTTGTCGCGGTGGATCACCTCCGCCAGCGTCAGCGCGGTGAACGAGCGGCGGAAGACGGTGTCGGTGCCGTCCTCCCCGAGCCCGTAGGCGAGTCCGGCGCACAGGCCGTCACCGAAGCCCGGCAGCAGGTCGTCGTACACCCCGCGCTCGAGCCAGGTCGCGAGCGTCGGATACGCGAGGGCGTCACGGACCTGCGGGTTGGTACTGGCGAGGCCGCGGACGAGCTCCTCGGTGAGGTCGGTCAGCGCACGGTCGCCCGGTACCGCGTAGTCCGCGGCCATCACGTCCTGCCAGTACGTCGACTCCACCGGAGCATCCTTTCATCTGTGGTGCCTGATCAATCAACACCCATCTCCACCTACTTGTCGAGCGCACCACCTGAGGAGCTGGTATAGGCCATCGGTAGCATCGGGGCGTGCCGTCTCTGAGCGATGTGGCGCGGAACCACACGACCCTGGACCAGGCCGACCTGGACCGCCTGCAACTGCTCGTCTCGGACTGGCAGATGCTGGCCGACCTCTCGTTCGCCGACCTGGTGCTCTGGCTGCCCGACACCGAGGGCCTCGGCTTCTGGGCCGGGGCGCAGATGCGGCCCACCACCGGGCCGACGGCGTACATGGACGACATCGTCGGCAGCTTCATCCCGCGCGGCCGCCGGCACCTGCTCGACCAGGCGTACGACGGCGGCCGGATCTGCCGCGAGGGCGACCCGGAGTGGCGCGACGACGTCCCGGTCCGGGTCGAGACGATCCCGGTCCGCCGGGGTACGAAGGTGATCGCGGTGATCGCCCGGAACACCAACCTGCTCGGCGTCCGCACCCCGTCCCGGCTCGAGATCGCCTACCTGCAGAGCGCCACCGACCTGGCCCGGATGATCAACGACGGCATCTTCCCGTACGGCGGGGAGCGGCTGCTGTCCACCACGCCACGGGTCGGGGACGGCTGCATCCGGGTCGATCGGCACGGAATGGTGACGTTCGCCAGCCCCAACGCGTTGTCGGCGTACCGCCGGATGGGACTCGTGACGGATCTGGTCGGGAGCCGGCTGAAGGAGGTCACCGGCGAACTGCTGCACAGCGGGCACAAGGTCGACGACGTGCTCGCGTCGGTGCTGACCGGTCGGGCGGCCAAGGAGATCGAGATCGAGAACTCCGACGCCACGCTGTTCCTCCGGGCGATCCCGCTGCGGGCCGACGGGCAGCACGTGGGCGCGCTGATCCTGCTCCGCGACGTGACGGAGCTGCGCAGCCGGGAGCGGGAGCTGGTCACCAAGGAGGCGACCATCCGGGAGATTCATCATCGCGTCAAGAACAACTTGCAGACCGTCGCCGCGTTACTCCGGATGCAGGGCCGGCGGATCAGCGTGCCGGAAGGCCAGGCCGCGCTGGCCGAGGCGGTCCGGCGGGTCGGGTCGATCGCCATCGTGCACGAGACGCTCTCGGAGTCGTTCGACGAGCACGTGGACTTCGACGACGTGGCCGACCGGGTCGCCGCGATGGTGGCCGATGTGTCGACCGTCGAGACGACCGTGGAGACGCGGCGATCGGGGAACTTCGGGGTACTGGACTCCGAGATCGCGACCCCACTGGCGATGGTGCTGACGGAACTGATGCAGAACTCGGTCGAGCACGCGTTCGGTACGCGGGACGGCGGCGAGGCCAGCGGGACGGTCGAGCTGGGCGCCGAGCGATCCGTCGGCCGGCTGCACGTGACCGTGGTGGACGACGGACAAGGCTTGCCGGCGAACTTCGACTCGGAGCTGTCCGGCAACCTCGGGCTGTCGATCGTCCGCACCCTCGTCATCGGCGAGCTGAACGGAACCCTCGAGTTCGGCCCGCGCCACGACGGCAAGCCCGGAACCCAGGTCACCCTGGACATCCCGGTCAAGGAGTAGCTGGGGACATCGAAAGGCCCCGCGGATCCCGCGGGGCCTGGCGTTCTGGGGCCTCAGGCGGTGCGGATGCGGGCGCGGGCGTTGCGGCGCTTGAGAGCGCGGCGCTCGTCCTCGCTCAGACCGCCCCAGACACCGTGATCCTGGCCGGCTTCCAGCGCCCAGGCGAGGCACTGTTCACGCACGTCGCAGCGACGGCACACCTGCTTGGCCTCCTCGATCTGCATGATCGCGGGCCCGGTGTTGCCGATGGGGAAGAACAGTTCCGGGTCCTCATCGAGGCAAACGGCCCGGTGGCGCCAATCCATGGCGGATCCCATCTCTCTCAGTAGTGGTCGTACGCTGTCGGGTAGGTCTGTGCCCGATCAGCAGTGCTGTACTCGTGATGCTTCTCGCACGGGGGGTTCGGGTGCGAGGTGCGTGTTGTGAACGTTTTCACGAACGAGACCATGTTCCCAATCTCAGCTGAGTGAAACAAGGGTTCTGGAGTTGTCGATCAGATCACAACACTTCCTTAACACTACGAACCGGTGCGCGATGGTTCGCCCCGTCCGGTAGCCGGACGGAGAAGATCATCCGCAATCACCCGTTCACTGCAAGTAACCGATCCAACCGCTCATTGGTTACGCACAACCTCGAAGCCCTTGTGGGGCTGGGGGTTCCGCGACCCGATCGGGCTCGCGGAAAGAGCAGGTGTTCGTCCCTTGCGCCCGAAGTACACCTCGGCATGGGGCATTAAGCTGGCGAAGTGCCGACCGACTCCCCAGCTGCCGCCGTACCGAGACCGCTCAAGCTAGCCGCGGCTGTGGTCGCTGCGGAAGGGCTTGTGCTCATCGTTCTGGGAATTGCCGAAGCATTTACGATCCATGGATCCCGGCTGGTGGTCGGACTGACCACCGCCGTCTTCTTCATCGCGTACGGCGCCGGCCTCGGCCTGGTGGCCCGTGGATTGTGGCGGGCCTCGACCTGGAGCCGAGGGCCGGCCGTGTTCGCCCAGCTGATCCAGCTGCTGGTCGCGTACAGCTTCTGGGGTGGGTCGACGAAGGCTGTTTCGGTCGCGCTGGCGCTCGCGGCCGTCGGCGTACTGATCGGACTGTTCCAGAAGGCGTCGACCCTGGCGCTGGCCGACGACCCGACCAAGGACCGTCCGGTCCTGTAGACGCCCTCTACTCCCTCAGCAGGCCTGTCCGGAGCTCGGTCAGGGTGCGGGCCAGCAGGCGGGAGACGTGCATCTGGGAGATGCCGATCTCCTCGGCGATCTGGGACTGCGTCATCCCGCGGAAGAACCGCAGCGTCAGGATCCGCTTCTCCCGGGTGTCCAGCTGGGCCAGCAGCGGTTTCAGCGACTCCCGGTACTCCACGCTCTCGAGCGCCTCGTCCTCGCCGCCGAGCCCGTCCAGGACCGTGGTGGCGTCGGCCTCGTTCTGGTCGGGAGCGTCCAGGGACAAGGTGTTGTACGCGTTCGCGGACTCCAGCCCCTCGATCACCAGGTCCGGCGACAACCCGAGTCGCTCGGACAACTCGGCGACCGTCGGCGCGCGGCCCAGCTCCTGGGTCAGCTCGGCGGTCGCGGCGGTCAGCGACAGCCGCAGCTCCTGCAGCCGCCGTGGCACCCGGATCGCCCAGCCCTTGTCCCGGAAGTACCGCTTGATCTCGCCCAGGATCGTCGGCGTCGCGTACGTCGAGAACTCCACGCCTCGATCGGAGTCGAAGCGGTCGATTGCTTTGATCAGGCCGATCGTGGCCACCTGGACCAAGTCGTCGTACGGCTCGCCGCGGTTGCGGAAGCGGCGGGCCAGGTGTTCCACCAGCGGCATGTGCAGGGCGACCAGGCCGTCCCGGGCCAGGGCGCGGCCGGGATCGCCCCCGGCCATCACCCGGAACAGCTCGGCTGTCCGGGTGCGCAGGTCTGTAGGTTCCTGGGGCTCGCCCAGTGAGCGGTCGTCGGTCACGCCTTCTCCGCGGCGGTGGCGGTTGCCGTCACGGTGATGGTGAGCCGGCCGTCGATGGTCTCGGCCGCCGCGGACTCGACCAGCGCTGTCAGCACGGTCCAGCCGAACGACGACGTGTCCGGCCGCCAGCCGTTCGGTACGACGGCGCTGGTCCGGACGGTGAGCTGCGGCGGGTCGATCTCGAAGACGCAGTCCAGTACGCCGTCGGAGGCCTGCGGCAGCAGCAGGGCGCACGCCTCGTCGACGGCGATCCGCAGGTCGTCGATCGCGTCCACGGTGAAGTCGTTGCGAGCCGCCAGGTTGCCGACCACCGACCGCGGGACGGCGATGTAGGCACTGTCCGCCGGGATACTCAGTCGGACCTCGGCGGATCGTCCGGTGCTGCTCACGCTGCCTCCCTCGTGTCCGGCGGCCGCTCGGCTCACCATGCCGTACATCTTCCACGCTCGAAGCGGTTGATGCACGGCGAACAGGCCGGCCCGTTCGCACGGGCCGGCCGGACCGGTGGGAATCACGGGTGCTCGTGCTCCGAGCGCAGCCGGGTCAGGAACGCCTTGGTGCGCTGGTGTTGCGGGTTGCCGAGCACGTCGCGCGGAGGACCGGACTCGACCACCACGCCGGCGTCCATGAACACGACGGTGTCGGCCACGTCGCGGGCGAACGACATCTCGTGGGTGACCACGATCATCGTCATCCCCTCGTCGGCCAGTTCCCGCATCACCGCGAGCACCTCGCCGACCAGCTCCGGGTCCAGCGCCGACGTCGGCTCGTCGAACAGCATCAGCTTGGGCTGCATCGCCAGCGCCCGGGCGATCGCCACCCGCTGCTGCTGACCGCCCGACAGCTGCGCGGGGTACGCCGCACCGCGGTCGCCGAGGCCGACGCGGTCGAGCAGGTCCTGGGCCCGGGCCCGCGCCTCCTTCTTGCCCTCGCCCTTGACCTGCGTCGGCGCCTCGGTCACGTTCTCCATCGCGGTCTTGTGCGGGAACAGGTTGAACCGCTGGAAGACCATCCCGATGTCGCGGCGCTGGGCCGCGATCTGCTTGTTCTTCAGGCGGTACAGCCGCCCGCCGCGGTCGTCGTACCCCATCAGGTCGCCGTCCACCCAGATCCGGCCGCCGTCGATCGTCTCCAGCTGGTTGATACAGCGCAGGAACGTGGTCTTGCCGGACCCCGACGGACCGAGCAGGCAGACCACCTGACCGCGGTTCACGTCCAGGTCGATGCCCTTGAGCACCTCGTTGTGGTGGAACGACTTGGTCACGTTGACCGCGTGCACCAGCGGCTCGGCCGGAATCTGCGCCGACTCGGCCTCAGCGGCTGCCGTCATCACGCACCTCCCGCGCCGGCCGGGCGGGCGGCCCGGGGTGCCCGGTTCCCGAAGCCGCGACCGAAGTGCCGCTCGAGGAAGTACTGGCCGATCATCAGCAGACTCGTCACGGCCAGGTAGTACAGCGCCGCGGCGACGGCGATCGGGAACGTCTTGTAGTACGTGCTCCCGATCGACTGCAGCTGGTAGAACAGCTCGCCGATCACCGGCACCGCGACCAGCAGTGAAGTGTCCTTGAGCATCGCGATCGTCTCGTTGCCGGTCGGCGGCACGATCACCCGCATCGCCTGCGGCAGGACCACCCGGCGCATCGCCTTGCCGTTGCTCATCCCGAGCGCCTGGGCGGCCTCGGCCTGGCCCGGATCGACGCTGAGGATGCCGGCCCGGGCGATCTCGGCCATGTACGCCGCCTCGGACAGGCCGAGGCCGATCACACCGGCGACCAGGCCGGTGAAGATCTGGTTGGCGTCCAGCGTGAACAACCGCCAGTCACCCGACATCCCGAGCCACTCGATGATCTTCCAGTCGAACGGCACCCCGAACGCGACACCCTCCTGGAACAAGATGCCCAGCGTGCCCATCGTGAACAGCAGGATGTAGCGCGGGATGCTGCGGAAGAACCAGGTGAAGACCCAGGCCACGCCGGCCAGGATCGGGTTGTCGGACAGCCGCATCACGGCCAGCAGCACGCCGCCGGCCACACCGACGATCATCGACAGCACGGTGACCAGCAGCGTGCCCTTCACGAAGCCGCTGATCACCTGCGACTGGTTCATCGCCTCGAAGACGAACCGCCACTCGAACGCCTTGTTGGTGAGCAGCAGGTGCAACAGCATCGCCGCCAGTACGGCGATGATGGCGATCGCGACCCACCGGCCCGGATGCCGGACCGGTACGGCATCGATCGCACCGGGCCGGTCGGCGGCCGACTCGGTGGAACGCGTTTCGCTATCGGTTGTCATCGCGGCTCACGGGTTGACGGCGAAGTCGCTGATCGCACCCGAGTCGTTGTTCCACTTGGCCAGCGTGCTCTTGTAGGTGCCCTCGGTCTGCAGCGCCTTCAGTGCCTGGACGATCGCGGCCGCGAACTCGGTCTGCGCCTTCGGAACCACGTAGCCGTACGGCGCCGCGTCGTAGATGTCGCCGAGCTGCTCGAGTTTGCCGTTGGTCTGCTTGATCGCGTACAGCACGACCGGGGAGTCGGCGAGCATCGCGTCGGCCTTGCCGGACACCAGGTCCGCGGTCGACTGGTCCTGCTTGTCCCGCGGCAGTGTCTTGATCGCCGGCTTGCCCTCGGCCTTGCACTTGGCCTGCCGCTTCGGCAGGTCGTCCTGCTCCTGCGTCGTACCCTTCTGGACCGCGATGGTCTTGCCGCAGGCGTCGTCGGCGTTGATGCCCTTCGGGTTGCCCTTCGCGGTCGCCCACAGGGTGCCGGCGTTGAAGTAGCTGACCATGTTGACCTGCTGCTTGCGCTTGTCGTTGATCGTGAACGACGAGACGCCGACGTCGTACTTGCCGCCCTGGACACCGGTGATGATGGTGTCGAAGCTGGCCGGCTGCCACTCGACCGTGACGCCGAACTTCTGCGCCACCGCGTTGAACAGGTCGACGTCCATCCCGACGACGGTCTTGCCGCCCTGCAGGGACTCGTTCGGCGGGTAGCTGGCGTCCACGCCGACCACGATCTTGCCGGCGGACTTGATCTTGGCCGGCAGTGAACCGCTCAGGTCGGGTCCACCACTGGACGGCGCGCTCGACGGGGCGCTGCTCGGCGCGCTGCCGGCGCCGTTGTTGTCGAGCGAGTCAGAACCACATCCGGCGGCCGCGAGAACCAGGACGCCGGACAACACGAGCGTCCTACGCAGGACAGACATCTAGTCCTCCAAAGCTGGGTGCCGGACGGGCCCGGCGCCATGTGTCCGCATCTTGACACAGGCCGATAGCCGGGGCGCACCGATGGGGGCCCAATGGAGACCTATTCGTAGTCCTGGCCCGCTGTCGCGCTGCGGCCCGTCGACCTCCCGGGCACGCAGCGTGACAATTCGGTCAGGTCGGCTCGACGTGGGTCGGGTCGAGCACCCGGCGCAGGAACGTCCGGGTGCGCTCTTGCCTCGGGTCGCCGATGACGTCCGCCGGCGGACCCTGCTCGACGATGACGCCGCCGTCCATGAACGCGACCCGGTCCGCCACCTCGCGGGCGAAGGCCATCTCGTGGGTGACCACGAGCATGGTCATCCCTTCGAGCGCGAGCTTGCGCATCACGGTGAGTACGTCGCCGACGAGTTCGGGGTCGAGCGCCGAGGTCGGCTCGTCGAACAGCATCAGCGCCGGATCCATCGACAGCGCTCGGGCGATCGCCACCCGCTGCTGCTGACCGCCGGACAGTTGCGCCGGGAAGGCGTCGATCTTGTCGCTCAGGCCCACCCGCTCCAGGTTGGCCCGGGCGACCCGGTCTGCCTCGGCCGGGCCGCGTTTCAGCACCGTCCGCTGGGCGATCGTGCAGTTGGCCAGCGCGGACAGGTGCGGGAACAGGTTGAACTGCTGGAACACCATGCCGATCTGCTGCCGCGCGGCATCCAGGTGACAGTCCGGGTCGGTGATGTCCTCACCACGCACGAACACCTGTCCCTGCTGGGGCTTCTCCAGCAGGTTCACACAGCGCAGAAGCGTCGACTTGCCCGAACCGGACGGGCCGATCACGCAGACGACCTCGCCCTGCTCGACGGTGAAGTCGATGCCGCGCAGGACATGGTTGCTGCCGAACGACTTGTGCAGGTCCCTGATCTCAACCACCGGTGCCATCAGCGCGTCCTCTCCGTCCTGGCCTCGAGCCGGCGGACCAGCAGGCCCAGCGGCAGCGTGATCAGCAGGTAGCAGAAGCCGGCCGTGACGAGCGGCGTCAGGTTGGCCTCGGTGTTGGCCAGGTCGCGGCCGAAGCCGGTCAGCTCGTACCCGTCCGCGGCGACACCGATCATGAACACCAGCGACGAGTCCTTGACCAGCAGGATGAGGTCGTTGGTCAACGGCGGCAGCACGATCCGGAACGCCTGGGGGAGCACGATCTTGCGGGTCGCCAGCCCGGCCGGCATACCGAGCGAGCGGGCCGCCTCGACCTGTCCCTTTGGCACCGCCTGGATGCCGGCCCGGATCACCTCGGCCATGTACGCCGACGCGACGATCCCGAGCGCCAGCCAGACCACGCCGTACGGGTCCCAGGGAATCGTCATGCCCTCGAACGCCAGCGGCAGCAGGCTGAACGCGATGAACACCACGATCGCCGGCAGGCCCCGGAAGAACTCGATGTACGCGGTCGCGATCCACCGGTACGGCCCGACCTGGCTCAGCCTCATCAGCGCCAGCACGGTGCCGCCGACCAGACCGATCACGAACGCGCCGGCGGTGTACTCCAGCGTCTTGACCAGCGCGGTGAGAAGCCCGTTCTGGAAGGCCTCCTTGATGAACTGCGGCTTGAAGAAGACGCTGACGATCTGGCCCCAGTCCGCGCTGAACGCGGCGACCAGGAGGAGAACGACGAGGACGGCGTACTGGATCCCGCGGGAGCGGCGAGCCCGTTGCCGCGGGCTCAACCCCCTCCGCTGAACAGTTTCGGTGGCGGAGCTCATTTCCTGTCGGCTCACTTCTTCGGCTCCACCCCGAACCACTTCTTGTAGATCTCGTTGTACTTGCCGTCCGACTTCGCGGTGGTCAGCAGGCCGTTGAACTTCTCCACCAGCTTCGGCCCGCTGCCGTCCTTGAGGGCGGCGAAGCCGTAGTGCTCACCGGTGTCGAACTCGGCCACCACGGCCATGTCCGGGTTGTCCTTGATGAAGTCGTACAGCAGGCCGTTGTCGTTGATGGCGGCGGCGACCCGGCCGGACTTCACGTTGTTCTCCTGCAGCGCCGAGTCGGGGAACGGGATCACCTTGTAGCCGTACTTGTCCTTGTTCTCGTCGGCGTACTTGTGGCCGGTGGTGTCGGCCTGGGAGCCGAGGTTCTTGCCGCGCAGGTCCTCCAGGCCCTTGATGCCGGAGTCCTTCTTGGCCATCAGCACCTGGGTGGCGTCCATGTACGGGTCGGTGATGCTGATCGCGGCCTGCCGCTCCGGCGTGATCGTCATCGCGCCCATGCCCATGTCGCACTTCTTCGCCTTGAACGCGGCGCCCGAGGTGACCTGCGCCCACTCGATGTTCACCACCTCCTGCTCCAGGCCGAGGTCCTGCGCGACCAGGTCGAGCAGGTCGACGTCGAAGCCGACGACCTTGTTGCCGTCCTTGTACTGGAAGGGCTTGTACGGCAGATGTGTGCAGACAGTGAACTTGCCCGGCTTGACCAGCGTGATGCCGGCCGCCTTCGCCTTGTCCTCGGATCCACCGGCGCCCGAGTCGTCGCTGCCACAGGCGGCGAGCGCGAGCGCGAGGACGGCGACCGTGGTGGCGGCGGCTGTCAGGCGGCTCTTGCGGAGGGTGGAGACGATGTTCATCGCGAATTCTCCTCGACATGGTGGGGGGAAACCGCATCCTGACACAACAGGCAGTCCGACGCCCGGCGTTCGTCTCGGAGCGAGACTGGATCGTCACCGGATGTGGGACCCCTCACAGCAGACCAGTAGGCCGTGTGGTTTACTCGTGCGCACGGGCGATCCCCTGTTGTCGAACACTTCCACCCACGTTTTGCGAAAGGGCTCTGATGGTCGCCCAGCCATTCTCACCAGAGGTTCCCGACCCGTACGCCGGTGATGCCGTCTTCGAACTGCATCGCGGTGGCAAGATCGAGGTCACCTCGTCCGTGCACGTCCGCGACGCCGCGGACCTGTCCAAGGCCTACACGCCGGGCGTCGCCCGCGTCTGCACCGCGATCGCCGAGAATCCCGCGCTGGTACGGCGCTACACCTGGAAGTCCAACGTGGTCGCGGTCGTCACCGACGGCACCGCCGTACTCGGGCTCGGCGACATCGGGCCGGCCGCCTCGCTACCGGTGATGGAGGGCAAAGCCCTGCTGTTCAAGGAGTTCGGCGGCGTCGACTCGGTGCCGATCGCGCTCGACTGCACCGACGTGGACGAGTTCGTCGAGACGGTGGTCCGGCTGGCTCCGACGTTCGGCGGCATCAACCTGGAGGACATCTCCGCGCCGCGGTGCTTCGAGATCGAGCGCCGGCTGAAGGAGCGCCTGGACATCCCGGTCTTCCACGACGACCAGCACGGTACGGCGGTCGTCGTACTGGCCGCGCTGCGGAACGCGCTCCGGGTCACGGACAAGTCGATCAGTGACATCCGCGTGGTCATCTCCGGTGCGGGTGCGGCCGGGGTCGCGTGTGCGCGAATCCTTTTGCAGGCGGGGGTTGGCGACTTGGCCGTCGTCGACAGCAAGGGTGTGCTGCACGAGGATCGCGCCGACCTGAACCCGGTGAAGCTGTCGCTGGCCCGCGACACCAACACCGGTGGGCTCTCCGGCCGCCTGGTGGACGCGCTCGACGGTGCCGACGTGTTCCTCGGCGTCTCCGGCGGGACTGTGCCCGAGGAAGCGATCGCCCGGATGGCACCGGGGTCGATGATCTTCGCGCTGGCGAACCCGAACCCCGAGGTGCACCCGGACATCGCCCACCGGCACGCCGCCGTGGTCGCGACCGGCCGCTCGGACTTCCCGAACCAGATCAACAACGTGCTCGCGTTCCCCGGCATCTTCCGCGGCGCCTTCGACGCGAACGCGTCCCGCATCACCGAGGGCATGAAGCTCGCCGCCGCCGAAGCACTGGCGAACCTCATCGCGACCGAGGACCTGCGCCCCGACTACATCATCCCGTCGCCCTTCGACCCCCGCGTCGCCCCGGCCGTCGCCGCCGCGGTAGCGGCAGCCGCCGAAACCGACGGAGTCGCCCGCCCCTGACTGGTCGCTGTCGGGTTATGTCACCGCTGGCGGGATAGTTTCCGGCCAGCGGTGACATAACCCGCTATCAACTGCGGACGATCATGCGGTCCCACCACTGGGCGGCTTGGTTGAGCATGGGGATGTCGTGGCCGCCGGACTGGATGTAACCGGTCATTGCCAGTCGGGAGTAGACCGCGGACATGGTGCCGCGGCCGGAACCGTCGTACCAACCGCCTCGGCGGATGTCGTCGTCACCCGTGCCGGGGAACGTGGTGCGGTCCAGGCCGAGCCAGGGGAAGTCGGCGGGAACCGCGAGCTGGGTGGCCTCGATGAACCGGTGCGTGTACTCGATCTTCGCGTCCAGCCCGTGCCAGAACTGTCCCGGTGCGAGCACGCTGCGCGGAGGAGCGCCACGCCAGTACGACGCCAGCCAGGCAGCCGAGTCCGGCACCTTGACCCGGTTGTCCCGGACCGCCTTCAACGCCGTACCCAGCTGGGCGATCGCGTTCGGGGACCAGCCGTAGGTGATCAGGTAGGGCTGCTCGCCGGTCTCCTCGCCGATCACGTACGTCGCTCCGTCCAACGGGAAGCCCGCGGGAGCGCCGGCGTAGATCAGGCTCGGATCGATCTGGGTCGTGCCGAGCAGGTGACGGGTGCCGGACGCGGCGGCGTCGTTGTAGGTGGCAGTGTGGAACCGGCCGTAGCCGGTAGCGAGTGCGCGGACCGCGGCGTACTGGTCCAGTGACAGCATCGACGGCGCCCAGTGCTCGACATCCCAGGTGCCCATGTTGCCGTCGTCACCGGCGACGAAGTGCGGGAAGGCGCCGACGTACCGGTCGTTGTGGAACGACGTGACGGCCTCTTCGCGGGTGTACTGCAGCGCGGCGACCCGGTCCAGCATCGCTCGGGCCGCGGTGTCGGCGGACCGGATCCGCGACGGGTCGCCGTGCCGGTGCTCGAGGTACTCGGCGTAGTCGACCAGAAGCTCAGCGCGTCCCGTCAATGTGCGGATGTCGCCGGTACGCAGCACCTTGTCGGGCTGCGTGGCGTACAGGTCGAGGAGCGCGGTCACGAAGGTCTCCAGGTTGGCGCGCAACCGCGGATCGCTCTGGAGGTACGGGCTTCGCAGGAACTGCAGAGCGAGGTCCGTGCTCATCTGGCCCGGCTTTCGCCCCAGGATGTAGTCGAGCAGCTCGTCGGCGGTCTGGCGCTGCCGCGGGTCGCCGGTGACGTCGTACATCGCGGCCAGCGCGGCGTGCGCATGCGACGCACCCTCGAAACCTGGGTCGGTGGCGACGCCGTCGGCAGTGATCTGAAGGTAGGCGCCGGTGACCTGTGCGGTCGGGGCGGCCGGGGCGGTCGTGGTCTGTCCGGTCAGCAAGGCGGCGGTCACACCCGCGACCACCAGTGCGCGTAGCATCGGGTCTCCTCAGGGGATTACGGTCATGGCCCTTATTGCCGATCCGGAGGCAGGTTAAACTCCGACACGCATGTGAGGGTCGAGTCGTGGAGGTGGCGACGGGGTGCGGATGGGCGAAATGGTGGCGCGGACCGGGGTCAGTGAGCGGTTGCTCCGGTACTACGAGCACCAAGGGCTGCTGAGGCCGCAGCGGCTGGCGAGCGGGTATCGCGAGTACGCCGAGAGCGACGTCGACGTGGTGGCCAGGATCCGGACCTTGCTGGCGGCCGGGTTGTCGACGGCGACGATCTCGCAGGTGTTGCCGTGTGTCACGGCGAAGCTGGAGCCGAGGTGCGAGGTGCTCATCGACCAGCTGCACCAGGAGCGCGACCGGATCACCGCCTCGATCACCGCACTCGAGGAATCCCGTCGCCTGCTCGACGGCGTGCTCTCCACTCCGACGGTGAATTCGGTAACTGACTCCGACTGAACCACTGGCTAGGGTGGTACGCATGCTTGCTGCCTACGCCGCAAAGTTCGACGCCGACGACCCGATCGCCGCTTTGGAGGTGGGGGAGTGCCCTGACCCGACGGTGCCCGAGGGCTGGGTGACGATCGACGTCCGGGCGACCGCGCTCAACCACCACGATCTGTGGTCGCTCAAGGGCGTCGGACTGGCCGAGCAGAACCTCCCGATGATCCTCGGCTGTGACGCGGCCGGGATCGACCCGGACGGCAACGAGGTCGTCGTGCACGCGGTGATCTCCGACCCGGCATGGAAGGGTGACGAGACGCTCGACCCGAAGCGGTCGCTGCTCAGTGAGCGCTACCAGGGAACGCTCGCGGAGAAGGTCGCCGTACCGGCTCGCAACGTCGTACCGAAGCCGGCCGGGCTGAGCTTCGAGCAGGCGGCGTGCCTGCCGACCGCGTGGCTGACGGCGTACCGGATGCTGTTCACCCAGTCGGGTCTGAAGCCGGGTGACACCGTGCTGGTGCAGGGTGCCGGCGGTGGTGTCGCGACCGCGCTGATCACGCTGGCGCGGGCGGCGGGGATCCGGGTCTGGGCGACCAGCCGGGACGACGGGAAGCGGGCGAAGGCGCTCGAGATCGGCGCGCACGGCGCGTTCGAGTCCGGTGCGCGGCTGCCGGAGCGGGTGGACGCGGTGATGGAGACGGTCGGGCAGGCGACCTGGTCGCACTCGCTGAAGTCGCTCAAGCAGGGCGGCACGATGGTCATCTCCGGCGCGACCAGCGGCCAGGCGCCGAAGTCGGCCGAGCTGAACCGGATCTTCTTCCTGCAGCTCAGGGTCCAGGGTTCGACGATGGGCACCCGGACCGAGCTGGCCGAGCTGCTCCAGTTCATGGCGAACGCCGGCATCTCGCCGCACATCGACTCGATCCTGCCGCTGGCCGACGCCCGCAAGGGTTTCACCAAACTCAATGAAGGTGACGTCTTCGGCAAGATCGTCTTCACTGTCTAGGTGCAACCTCTCATCCGCCGCGCCACCGTCGAGGACTCCGAGGCCGCGGCCTGGTGTCACTTGCTCTGCTGGCGGGAGGCGTACGCCGATCTGGTCCCGGCCGACCAGTTGCTCGAACGGACCAGCGACATCGACCGCCGGATCGAGCGTTGGGCGACCGCCGCCAAGAACGGATGGGTGCGCTGGCTCGCGCTGAACCCGGATCCCGCGGCCGGAGTCGAGGACCGCGTGGTCGGTTTCGCGTCGGGCGGGCCCAACCGGGACGACGACGCCCCGACTCCGCTCGAGCTGCAGGCCATCTACACCCGCCAGAAGTGGTGGGGGACCGGGCTCGGTGCCCGGCTGCTGGAGATTGCCATTGGCAAGGATCCGGCGAGCCTGTGGGTGTTCGAGGACAACCGGCGGGCCCGGACGTTCTACCAGCGCAACGACTTCGTCGAGGACGGCGCCCGCAAGCACGATCCGTTCTTCGGCCTCTGGGAGATCCGGATGGTCCGGCGCTGACGTTGCACGGCTGAAACATGCGCGTCGCAATGGGGCAATGAGGCGGGCGCACTCTGGTCCTACCGCGGGAAACCCCCGCGGGTCGATCCGCCCGATCGATGAGGGACCAGGAGGGCCCATGAGGCCGACCTTGACGGTGATCGCCGACCCCGCCGACCGCTGGATGACCCGGGCCGCGTGCGTCGGCCAGGCGCCGGCGTACGACGAGTCCGCCACGCACTGGGAGCAGCGCCGGGCCCAGGCCGTGTGCCTGAACTCGTGCCCGGTGATCGACGAATGCCGTGAATGGGCCCGCAGGACCAAGTTCACCGGCACCGCGGCCGGCGAGAAGTTCCTCTCCGGCCGCCGCCGCGGCAAGCCCGGCCCCCAGGAACGCCGCCGCGGCGCCCTGGTCGAGGCCGAAGAACAGCAAGCCAGCTGACCCCGCCCACCCGCCTCCCTCCCCGTCTGATGGGTCCACCCACCAGAGCGCGGGTTGGCGAGTCGCACGCGGTGGGCCAACCCGCGGTCTCGTGGGCTGACCCCCCGCTCGCCCGCCTCCCTCCCCGGTCTGATGGGTTGACCCACCAGAGTGTGGGTTGGCGAGTCGCACGCGGTGGGTCAACCCGCGGTCTCGTGGGCTGACCCCCCGCTCGCCCGCCTCGCTCCCCGGTCTGGTGGGTTGACCTATCAGAGTGTGGGTTGGCGAGTCGCACGCGGTGGGCCAACCCGCGGTCTCGTGGGCTGACCCACCGCTCGCCCGCCTCCCTCCCCGGTCTGATGGGTCGACCTATCAGAGTGTGGGTTGGCGAGTCGCACGCGGTGGGCCAACCCGCGGTCTCGTGGGCTGACCCACCGCTCGCCCGCCTCGCTCCCCGGTCTCGTGGGTTGACCCACCAGAGTGTGGGTTGGCGAGTCGCACGCGGTGGGCCAACCCGCGGTCTCGTGGGCTGACCCACGAGACGGGGACGGATCAGACCTCGACGAGCTCGTCGGCGCGCTCGGCGTTGGCGGGCTTGTCCGTCTTACGGAACGGCGAGGTCAACGTTGCGATGAGGTACTGCCGGTTGCGCACGGCCGCCACGATCGCGAGCACCAGGTAGATCCCGCTGATCACATACCGCCCGGTCTGACCCGGTACGGCGAACTGGATCGCGAACAGACCCAGCAGCGTCCAGGCCGCCCAGCGGGGGAAGCGCAGGCTCAGCAGTACAGCGATTCCGAGCAGCGTCTGCGTCGCGGTGAGCAGGAACTCCTCGATCTGCCGTCCGTCCAGGTGCAGCGCCATCGGTCCACCGCCGATGCCGTAGGCGATCGGGAGGCTGCCGATCAGCAGCGTCCACTGGTTCACCTTGGCCGAGATCAGCAGGCCGAGCGCGGCCGCGCCCTTGCCGCGCCAGGCGAAGAGCAGCGCGACGATGAACTCCGGCGCCTCCGAGGCCAGCGGAGCCAGCCACTGGACCAGCAGGAACTGATCGATCCCGAGTGCGTGGCCACCCTCGACCAGCGAGTCCGCGAACGGCTCCGCGGAGGCCAGGATCACCCCGGCCGAGACCAGGAACATGCCGATCACCGCGATCCGCCGCTGCACCGTCGGCAGCCCGCCGATCGTTGCCGCCGGCCCGATCAGGTCCGGCTCGTCGTCGTGCTCCGACATCGCGGCGCGGTACAGGTAGTAGGCGAAGAACGCGAGCAACAGGATGCCCAGCACCAGGTGGATCTCGCCGGTCACCGGGATGACGAAGGCGACCAGACCGGCGACGGCCAGGAAGCCGAGCTCGCGGCGGTACCCGGACTCGAGCACGAGTGCCTTGACCGACCGCCGGCTGCGCCGCGAGGCGACGTACAGGCTGAGGAGGACGACGCTGGACCAGCCGAGGCCGAGGAGCAACCGGTTCGAGCCGGTCATGTTGGCGGCGGCGAACTGCACGTAGTCCGGGTTGCTGCCCGCCGTGTGGGCGAAGTACAGGTCCACGGCGTACTCCGGGAGCACCGCGATGACCGCCAGCAGGGCGATCGCCAGACCGCCCGAGATGTCCACCTCCGCGGCCTCGGCCGCCCAGGCGAGTACGAATGACGCGGCGACCACGGCGAGGCCGAAGATGAAGATCGACGGCAGGGCCGAGGGGTGTGTGCCGGTGAGCCGGAGGGCGACCGCGGGGGTCGCCACCACGAGCAGCAGGAGCACAGGGCGGAGGGCTCGGAACATGGTTCCAGCCTGCCACCGTTTTGATACTTTCGCAATTGCGAAAGTGTGAGACCGTCCTCACCCCGGCCCGGCGGACTGCCGCACAGCCCCTTCAGCGGTCACAATGACTGCGCGATGACGACACCGTTTCCCGAACCTACGAAGGCCCAGCTGGACTCCGCCGCCGGCACCTTCGCGATGCTGTCCGCCCCGGTGCGGCTGCATCTGGTCTCATTGGCGGCTCAGGGCGAGTACGACGTGGGCACACTGGCCGAGCGGGTGGGCGTGAGTATCGCCACCGCCAGCCAGCACCTCGGCAAGCTCCGGCTGGCCGGCATCATCACCGCCCGCCGCGAAGGCCGCCGACACATCTACACCGTCGACGACCCGCACGTCCTGAACCTGGTCGACCAGATCTTCGAGCACATCGCTCCGGACGGCACCCTGGCTCCCGACCCACCGTTGCGGACCCGCCCGCCACACGCGGACTAGCGGCCGCCACACGCGGACTAAAGCACGTGCCGCAAGTACTGCTCGGGGTGACGCAGGTAGGCACGCCAGTTCTGCACGAGCTCGAGGTCTTCCCAGACCGTCTTCCGGATGCCCCAGTCGCCGGTCTCCAGGATCGTTGCCCCTGGCAAAGCGGCGATCACGGGGGAGTGGGTCGCACAGAGCACCTGCGAGCCCGACTCGGCCAGCCGGTTGAGTACGCCGACCACGGCGAGGCTGCTGGAGAACGAGAGAGCCGACTCGGGTTCGTCCAGGCAGTAGAACCCGCGCCGGGTGAAGCGGTCGTTGATCAGGGTCAGGAAGCTCTCGCCGTGGCTCATCTCGTGGAAGGCCACGTCCGCCGGGCCTGAGGGGCGAGGGTTGTCCTCGAGGTAGGTGTAGAACCCGTGCATGGTCTCGGCGCGCAGGAAGAAGCCGGCCCGCTTGCCGCCGACGCCCCGGGTCAACAGGAGTTCGTCCGCCAGTGGTGACTCGGTCGTCCGCGTGGTCAGCCGGGCTCCGGTGGAGCCGCCCTCGGGGGACAGGCCGTAGGCGACCGCGATCGCCTCGACCAGAGTGGACTTGCCAGTGCCGTTCTCGCCGACGAGGAAGGTGACACCGGGATCCAGGTCGAGACCGTCGGTCAGCAGTTGCCGTACTGCGGGAATCGTGTGCGGCCAAGGCCCGGACGGACGAACGCCCTCCGCCGCGGCCACCCGGCGTACGGGCTGCTCAGCGAGGGGCACTCGCTCACTCTAGAACAGCGTGAGGCTCAGTCGTCCTCGTCGTCGAGGCGGGCCAGCCAGGTGGCGAACCGCTCGATCGGGGTCTCGAACTCGGGGTTCAGGTCGACGAACTCGCGTAGCCGCTCGGCCACCCAGGCCAGCGTGACGTCTTCCTCGCCACGCCGGCCCTCGAGTTCCTCGATCCCTCGGTCGGTGAAGTACACGTCAGCTGAAGGCCTGCTTCAGCAGCGTGGACTGCTCGGCCTGGTGCGCACCCATCGAGCCCACCGAGGTCGCCGACATGGCCGGCCGGGACACCCGGTAGAACGGCTTGCCGCCCAGGTGCTCGGTCAGGTTCAGCGCCATGAACGGCCACGGGCCCTGGTTCGCGGGCTCGTCCTGGACCCAGCGGATCTCGGTCGCGTTCGGGTACTTCGCCAGCTCCGCGACGATCTCGTCGCTCGGCAGCGGGTAGAGCTGCTCGACCCGGATGACCGCGGTGCTGATCTTGTCCGGCTCCGCCTTCTTCCGCTCGGCCAGCAGGTCGTAGACGATCCGTCCGGACGCCAGCACGATCCGGTCGACCGTGCCCGCGGTGGCCTCCGCCTCGGCGTCGCTGATGATCGGCCGGAAGGTGCCGTGGGTGAGCTCCTCCGGCTGCGACACCGCCTCCTTGCGCCGCAGCAACTGCTTCGGCGTGAAGACGATCATCGGGTTGTGCTCCTCGCCGAGCGTGTGCCGGCGGAGCAGGTGGAAGTACGACGCCGGCGTCGACGGCTGAGCGACCGTCATCGCGTTCTCGGCACACAGCTGGAGGAAGCGCTCGACCCGGGCCGACGAGTGGTCCGGGCCCTGGCCTTCGTACCCGTGCGGCAGCAGCAGCACGACACCCGACTTCTGGCCCCACTTCGCCTCACCGGCGGAGATGTACTCGTCGATGATCGACTGGGCGCCGTTCACGAAGTCACCGAACTGCGCCTCCCACACGGTCAGCGCGTCCGGCCGGGCCACGGAGTACCCGTACTCGAAGCCAAGGGCGGCGTACTCGCTCAGCAGTGAGTCGTAGACGTGGAAGTTCGCCTGGTTCTCGTCCAGGTTCTGCAGCGGGACGTAGTCCTGGCCGTTGACCCGGTCGATGATCGCGGCGAACCGCTGCACGAATGTGCCCCGGCGGCTGTCCTGACCGGCGAGCCGCACCGGGCGCCCGGCCAGCAGCAGCGAACCGAACGCGGTGATCTCCGCGCTGGCCCAGTCGATCGGGCCCTGGGTGATCGCGGTCGCCCGGCGCTGCAGCTGGGGCAGCACCTTCGGGTGCACGGTGAAGCCCTCCGGCAGCGTGGTGTGCGCGTCGGCGATCTTCTTCAGCACCTCGGGCGTTGTCGCGGTTGCGTCCGGGCCCTCCGGCTTGTCCGGGTAGACCGGCACCGTCACGTACGGCGCTGGGGTGTCCGGCTGGCTCTTGGCCTCGCGGACCTCGGCGAACACCCGCTCCAGCCGCTGCTGGAAGTCGCGCATCGCCTGCTCGGCCTCTTCGACCGTGATGTCGCCACGGCCGATCAGGGCCTCGGTGTAGAGCTTGCGGACCGACCGCTTCTGCTCGATCAGGTCGTACATCAGCGGCTGGGTGAAGCTCGGGTCGTCGCCCTCGTTGTGCCCGCGGCGGCGGTAGCAGACCAGGTCGATGACGACGTCCTTGTTGAACGCCTGGCGGTACTCGAAGGCCAGGTCGGCGACCCGGACACAGGCCTCGGGGTCGTCGCCGTTGACATGGAAGATCGGCGCCTGCACCATCCGGGCCACGTCGGTGGAGTACATCGACGAGCGGGACGAGGCCGGCGAGGTGGTGAAGCCGACCTGGTTGTTCACGATCACGTGGATCGTGCCGCCGGTGCGGTAGCCGCGCAGCTGGGACAGGTTCAGCGTCTCCGCCACCACGCCCTGGCCGGCGAAGGCCGCGTCACCGTGGACCAGCACCGGCAGCACCGGGAACGCGACGCCGCGGTCCAGGATGTCCTGCTTGGCCCGGACGATGCCCTCGAGCACCGGGTCGACCGTCTCCAGGTGGGACGGGTTCGCCGCCACCGACACCTTGATCTTGTCGCCGAACTCGGAGACGAACTCGCCCTCGGCGCCCAGGTGGTACTTGACGTCACCGGAGCCCTGCACGGTCCGCGGGTCGATGTTGCCGTCGAACTCGCGGAAGATCTGGCCGTAGGACTTGCCCACGATGTTGGCCAGCACGTTCAGCCGGCCACGGTGCGCCATACCGATGACGACCTCGTCCAGGCCGGCCCCGGCCGCCTCCTCGCAGAGCTCGTCGAGCAGCGGGATGGTGGTCTCGCCGCCTTCCAGCGAGAACCGCTTCTGGCCGACGTACTTGGTCTGCAGGAAGGTCTCGAACGCCTCGGCCTCGTTCAGCTTGGCCAGGATCCGCAACTGCTCCTCGCGCGGCACCTTGGTGTGCGGCCGCTCGACCCGCTCCTGGATCCACTTGCGCTGCTCGGGGTCCTGGATGTGCATGTACTCGATACCGGTGGTCCGGCAGTACGAGTCGCGCAGGATGCCGAGGATCTCGCGCAGCTTCATGAACTTGCGCTCGCTGGCCGCCCCGAACGAGCCGGTGGCGAACTCGCGGTCCAGGTCCCACAGGGTCAGGCCGTGGGTGGCCACGTCCAGGTCCGGGTGGCTGCGCTGCTTGTACTCCAGCGGGTCGGTGTCGGCCATGATGTGGCCGCGCACCCGGTAGGCGTGGATCATCTCGAGGATGCGCGCCTGCTTGGAGACGTCCTCCTCGTGGCTGTGCGGGAGGTCGGCCGCCCAGCGGATCGGCTCGTACGGGATCCGCAGCGACTGGAAGATCTCGTCGAAGAAGCCCTCTCCGCCGAGCAGCAGCTGGTGCAGCCGGCGCAGGAACTCACCCGACTGGGCGCCCTGGATGATCCGGTGGTCGTACGTCGAGGTCAGCGTCATCACCTTGCTGACCGCGAGCTTGGCCATCGTCTCGTCGGCCGCGCCCTGGTACTCCGGCGGGTACTCCATCGCGCCGACGCCGACGATGCAGCCCTGGCCGGCCATCAGCCGCGGCACCGAGTGCTGGGTGCCGATGGTGCCGGGGTTGGTCAGGCTGATCGTGGTGCCCTGGAAGTCGGGCAGCGCGAGCTTGTTGTCCCGGGCCCGCCGTACGACGTCCTCGTAGGCCATCCAGAACTCGGCGAACGTCATCGTCTCGGCGGCCTTGATCGACGGCACCAGCAGCTGCCGGGTGCCGTCCGGCTTCTGCATGTCGATGGCCAGGCCGAGGTTGATGTGCTGCGGCTGGACGTGGGTCGGCTTGCCGTCGGTCTCGTCGTACGACGCGTTCATCTCCGGCAGCGTCTTCAGCGCCTTCACCAGCGCCCAGCCGATCAGGTGGGTGAAGGAGACCTTGCCGCCGCGGGCCCGCTTGAGGTGGTTGTTGATGACGATGCGGTTGTCGATCAGCAGCTTGACCGGGACCTGCCGGACGCTGGTCGCGGTCGGGACCTGGAGGCTGGTCTCCATGTTCTGCGCCGTCCGCGCGGGCGCGCCGCGCATGATCTGGCGCTCGGTGTCCGCGGTGGTGGCGGGAGTGGCCTTGGGCTGGGCGCTGGGCGGCTGGTTCACCGTGCCTCCGGTCGGGGCGGCGGCTTTCGTGGCCGGCGCTTGCTTCGCTGCTGGCTGGCTCTGCGGTACGGCGGCCTGCGTGGCCGGGGTCTGCGTGGCGGCTGCGGCCGCGGCAGGTGCGCTCGAAGCCGGCGCAGACGGCGCAGTGCCGCGGCTCGGTGCCTCGGGAGTCTTGTTGTCCGATACGGCGTCGGGCCGGGGAGCGTCGGCCGGGGTGCTCGTCACCGGCTGCGCGTCACCAGGCTGGGATGCCTTGAAGCTGTCACTCTTGAAATAGGCGAGCCACGCCGGATCCACCGAATTCGGGTCCTGCAGGTACTTCTCGTACAGCTCGTCGACCAGCCATTCGTTCGCACCGAAGGCTGCTAGGGGATTTGTGTCTGATGGCTCGGTGGCCACTTGGCAGTTCGCCTCTTCCGATCGGGTCCGGTACCGCGGTGGTTAATGCTGATGTTATGGGTGGTTCCCCAGGGCAAGGCTAATAGCACGCGACCCTCTTCCACAGCCTGGGACCACCGGACCAGTGTGTCGGGTGGTCGGGCTTTGGCGGCTGGATCGCTCGAGGCCTGAAACACTGTGCTGACAGGTGTTTCAGCTCACCGGGCCGACGCTGATCGACCGGTGCTCCGCCGTCCGGACGAACCGTGTCCGGGACGCCTTGCAGTGGAGGGTTTCCGGCGACTCTGACGGTGACCCACGGTGTACGGTTCCAGCCTAACTGGCCACTGTATGCAGTTGCGCACTCGCCCCAGGTGATGATCAGGACTGTGCAGGAATGTGGCCAACGTCACGCTCCGGATCAGTCCACTTCGACACGACTGGTCTTCAGCGGTTGCTGAGCCGCCGAACCAGCTTGAGGCCGGACCAGGTGGCGTCGACCGCACAGACCTTCACGTCCACGACGCCGAGCGGCAGCGCCAGCTCGCGAATGCCGTTCTCGTCCAGGTCGGTCGGTACGCCGGACGACCGCTTCGGCCATGCGATCCAGATCATCCCCGCGGTCGTCGTCTTCGCCAGCAACACCGGCAGCCGCTTCGCCAGCCGGGCCCGGTCCGGGCAGAACGCGAACACCACGTCGTACGGCCCGCGCCCCAACCGCCGCGTCGCCGGCACGCCCTCGATCACGAACCCGTCCGGAGCGTTGTCGAGGAGCACTGCGTGTTCCGCCTTGATCCCGAGCTTGGCGACCAGCGGCTTACCCGAATACCCAGGTGTCGTGCCCATAGCCGGATGCTATGTTCTGGATATCAAACATCCAGAAAAAGCAGAGGTGCGCGATGGCCTCCACGATCCGGCCGGGTTCGGTTACAGCGGTCCGCCGGGCTCGACTACGAGAACGTCTTCCAGCTGCGGACGTACATCGTCGACCACTCGATGGACAAACTCGCTGCGCTCGGTCGGGTGATCGCGACGTACTGGCCGGAGCGGCCGCCGGTCCAGACCCTGCTCGGCGTCGCCTCGCTCGCGCTGCCGGAGATGAGCTTCGAAGTGGACGCTGTCGCGGTACGTCGTTGAGCGGTGCGGGCGGCATACTGACCAGATGGCGTTGACGGACGAGGCGATCGTCAAGATCAAAGGGATGATCACCTCGGGGGAACTGGGTCCGGGGGATCGGCTGCCGAAGGAGGCGGACCTCGCGGCGAGGCTGGGCCTGTCACGGAACTCGCTGCGCGAAGCGGTGAAGGCGTTGACACTGGTCAACGTCCTCGACGTCCGGCACGGTGACGGCACCTACGTCACCAGCCTGGACTCGTCGCACCTGCTGGACGCGCTGAACTTCATGGTCGACCTGCACCGCGACGACTCCGTGCTGCAGTTCTTCGAGGTACGGCGGTTGCTCGAGCCCGGGGTCGCCGCGCTGGCCGCGGTCCGGATCAGTCGGGAACAGGTCACCGAGCTGCGGCTGCTGTGCAGCGACCTCACGCCCGACGCGGAGGTGGAGGAACTGGTCGCCAACGACCTCAGGTTCCATCGCTGCATCGCCGAGGCGACCGGGAACATGGTTGTCTGCTCGCTGCTCGACGGAATCTCCGGAGCGACCCAGCGGGCCCGGATCTGGCGCGGTGTCACCCAGGCCGGCGCGGTCGAGCGGACGCTGTCCGAGCACGCCGCGATCCTGGACGCGATCGAGGCCGGTGACGCCGAGGCTGCCCGCGCCTGGATGACCGCCCACATCGCCGGCGTCGAGACCTGGCTCCGCAAGGCGCCCTGAGGTAGTCCGGTGGTATGGCGTTCGAACCGCCGCCACCCCGCAGTGCGCTGACGCTACGGCTGGTCCTGTCGTGCTTCGGCGTGGCGCTGTTCGTCACGTCCGCGATCCTGTTCGCGGCGTACGACGTACCGGCCGGCTGGGTGATCACCTGCGTGGTCCTGGCGGTCGTCGCCCTGGTCGACCTGGTGATCGTTGCCTGGCGCAAGCGCCGGGAACATGGTTGAAACGGTGAAGCACGGCCCGCTACTCTGGTGGACGTCCCATTCCCGACGTCAGGGGTCGCGTTGTAACTCCGAGGTCTTTTCTGCAGCCGGTGATCGCCGCCCGTTCTGGTGCGCGGTCTCGTCCAAGACCTCGTTCGGAGTACACGCATATGAGTAATTCCCTGACCTGTACGGACCTCTTCTTCGCCTGGCCGGACGGCGACGTCCTGTTCGACGGACTCAACTTCGTCGCCGGACCCGTGCGGTCCGGCCTGGTCGGCCGCAACGGCGCCGGCAAGTCGACGCTGCTGCGCCTGATCGCGGGCCGGCTGACGCCGCAGCGCGGCACGATCCGGGTGGCCGGCGAGCTCGGGTACCTGCCTCAGGACCTGACCCTCGACACCGGTCTGCGGGTCGACCAGGCGCTCGGCATCGACGCGATCCGCCGCGCCGTCACCGCGATCGAGTCCGGTGACGCCTCGGAGGAGAACTTCGCGATCGTCGGCGACGAGTGGGACGTCGACGAACGCGCCGAGGCGTTGCTGGGCAAGCTCGGCCTGGGCGCGATCGACCTCGACCGCAGTGTCGGTGAGCTGTCCGGCGGCGAGACGATCCTGCTCGGCCTGGCCGCCGAGTTGCTGCGGCGTCCCGACGTACTGCTGCTCGACGAGCCGACCAACAACCTCGACCTGCGGGCTCGCCGGCACCTGTACGACGCCGTCGACCAGTTCCGTGGTGCATTGCTGATCGTCAGCCACGACCGCGAACTGCTCGACCGGGTCGACCAGATCGGTGACCTGCGCAAGGGCGACATCACCTGGTACGGCGGCAACCTGACGGCGTACGAGGAGGCGGTGGCGGTCGAGCAGGACGCCGCGGAGCGGATACTCCGGACGGCCGAGGCCGACGCCCGCAAGCAGAAGCGCGATCTGGTCGAGGCGCGGATGAAGATGGACCAGCGCCGGGCGCGGGGCCAGCGGGCGTTCGAGCAGGGCGGGATCCCGAAGATCATCGCTGGTGGGCTCAAGCGGTCGGCCCAGGTGTCGGCGGGCAAGCATCTCGGGATGCAGTCCGAGCGGCTCGAGTCGGCGCAGGAGGCGGTGGCCGAGGCGGAGGCGAAGGTCCACGAGGACGAGGCGATCCGCGTCGACCTGCCGAAGACCGCCGTACCGGCTGGGCGGGTCGTGCTCCGGCTGGAGGAGCACAAGCTCCGCACCGGCGCGACCGTGGATCTGGAGATCCGTGGGCCGGAGCGGATCGCGCTGACCGGGCCGAACGGCGCAGGCAAGACGACGCTGCTGCAGTCGATCACGAGTGATTCGTTGCCGGTCGTCCCGTTCCGGTACCTGCCGCAGCGGCTCGACCTGCTCCGCGACGACCTGTCGATCGTGGACAACCTGGCGCTGCTGGCATCGAGCACGGAGAACCAGGAACGCCGGTCGCGGCTGGCGCGCTTCCTCTTCCGTGGCCGGGCTGCCGATCAGCTGGTCAGCACGTTGTCCGGTGGTGAACGCTTCCGGGCCACGCTGGCCGCACTGCTGCTGGCCGAGCCTCCGCCGCAGTTGCTGATGCTCGACGAGCCGACCAACAGCCTCGATCTGGCCAGCGTTGCCCAGCTCAAGGGCGCGCTCTCGTCGTACAGCGGTGCGCTGATCATCGCGAGCCACGATGTGCCGTTCCTGCGCGAGATCGGCATCACCCGCTGGCTCGAGCTCACCCCGGAGACCCTGACCGACATCGACCCCCTCTAGTGGTTTCATACCCCTAGGGGGTACCTTCGGGGTATGGAGGAGCACGAGCACGGCGCGCACGTTGAGCCTGCGGATCACGCCGGGCATTCAGGTCATACCGGGCATGGGGATCATGCGGCGCAGTTCAAGGACAGGTTCTGGATCAGCCTGGCGCTGGCCGTGCCGGTGGTGTTCTTCAGCGAGATGTTCGCCGACCTGCTCGGCTACACCCGGCCGGACTTCCCCGGCTCCGAGCTGATCGCGCCGGTCCTCGGCACGGTGATCTTCGTGTACGGCGGCCGTCCGTTCCTGACCGGCGGATGGAGCGAACTGAAGTCCCGCCGGCCCGGGATGATGCTGCTGATCTCGATGGCGATCACGGTCGCGTTCGTCGCGTCGTGGGTGACGACCTTGGAGATCGGCGGGTTCGACCTGGACTTCTGGTGGGAGCTCGCGCTGCTGATCGTGATCATGCTCCTCGGTCACTGGCTGGAGATGCGGGCGCTCGGCGCCGCGTCCGGTGCGCTTGACGCACTGGCCGCCCTGCTGCCCGACTCGGCCGAGAAGGTGACCGACGACGGTGTGGTCGAGGTGATGCTGCACGACCTGCGTGAGGGTGACGTCGTACTGGTGCGGTCGGGCGGGCGCGTGCCTGCGGACGGCACTGTGGTCGAAGGGCAGGCCGAGGTCGATGAGTCGATGATCACCGGCGAATCGCGGCCGGTTGCCCGTGCGGTCGGCGACTCGGTGGTCGCGGGGACCGTTGCCACCGACAGCGCTCTGCGGGTCGAGATCACCGCTGTCGGGGATGACACGGCACTGGCCGGCATCCAACGGCTGGTCGCTGAGGCGCAAGCGTCGTCGTCTCGCGCGCAGGCGCTGGCCGATCGGGCTGCGGCGTTCCTCTTCTACTTCGCGTCGATCGCCGGGCTGATCACGTTCGTGGTGTGGACGTTGCTCGGCGAGGTCGACGAAGCCGTGACGCGGACCGTGACCGTACTGGTGATCGCCTGCCCGCACGCGCTGGGGCTGGCGATTCCGCTGGTGATCGCGATCTCCACCGAGCGCGCCGCGAAGGCCGGCGTACTGGTGAAGGATCGGTTGGCGCTGGAGCGGATGCGGACGATCGATGTGGTCCTGTTCGACAAGACCGGCACGCTGACGAAAGGCGAGCCGGCCGTGACCGGGGTGGCCGCGGCCGGATCCGTATCCGACGAGGAGTTGCTGGAGCTGGCGGCCGCGGTCGAGGCGGACAGCGAGCACCCGCTGGCGAAGGCGATCGTCCGGGCGCATTCCGACCGGGTCCCGGCTGGTCGCGGCCGCGCCGCGGTCGCGTCGGAGTTCCGGTCGCTCACCGGGCGCGGTGTCCAGGCGGTTGTGAACGGCGCGGAGGTCGCCGTCGGCGGTCCGGCGTTCCTGCGGGAGTACGGCGTACCTGAGCCGGCTGAGCTGGAGGCGGATGTCGCGGCGTGGAAGGGGCGTGGGGCCGCGGTGCTGCACGTGGTTCGCGACGGGCGGGTGCTCGGAGCGATCGCGTTGGAGGACGAGGTTCGCGAGGAATCTCGCCAGGCCGTCGATGCGCTGCACCGGCGCGGTGTGAAGGTCGCGATGATCACCGGCGACGCGCACCAGGTCGCTGACGCGGTGGCCAGGGAACTCGGGATCGACGAGGTCTTCGCCGAGGTCCTCCCGCAGGACAAGGACGCCAAGGTCGCCGAACTACAGGCTCGTGGGCTCAAGGTCGCGATGGTCGGCGACGGCGTGAACGACGCGCCCGCCCTGGCTCGCGCCGAGGTCGGCATCGCCATCGGCGCCGGCACCGACGTCGCGATCGAATCCGCCGGCGTGGTCCTGGCCGCCGATGACCCCAGAGCCGTCCTGTCCGTGATCACTCTCTCGAAGGCCAGCTACCGCAAGATGTGGCAGAACCTGGCCTGGGCCACGGGCTACAACGTCATCACGGTCCCGTTGGCTGCCGGCGTACTGGCGTTCGCAGGCATCCTCGTCTCGCCGGCCGTAGGCGCCATCCTGATGTCCATCTCCACCATCGTCGTGGCCCTCAACGCCCAACTACTCCGCCGCCTCGACCTCTCACCCCGACGGCTCGCCGCGTAACCCGGCCAGCGTCACCGCGACCAGACGTCGTACCGCAGCTTTCGACGGTATGGCGCCTGCCGCGGCCAGCGCATGAACACAGTACGTCGCCAGCTCCTTCGGCGGGACGTCGTTGCGGACCTCGGATTCGGCCAGCACCTCCGCCAAGTAGTCGACGAGCCGCTGCCGTGCTTGTTTGACGTGTTCGGCTCGGTGGAGTGAGGCGGCGGGCTCGGTTGCCGGGTGCTCGTGGCAGATCAGTGCGTAGGCTTCGAGCACCGCCTCCAGTCGCCCTGTCGGTGGGTCGATGGCGACGAGTTGCGCCAGATGGTTCCCCACCTGCCGTTCATGCCAGGCGACCAGGATCGCCTCCACGTCCGGGAAGTACTTGTACAGCGTCGCCCGTCCGAGCCCGGTCCGCTTCGCCACCTCCGACATCGTCACGCCGGCCGGCCCACGCTCTGCGACCAATGCCGCCGCGGCATCGAGCGTCGCGTCCCGCACCGCACGCCGATGCGCCTCGATGCTGTCGTCCCACAGTTTCGGCACAGCCACACTCTATCTGGACAATCTGTCGTCGTACGAGACACTATGTATCGAAAAAAGGGAGTGACCTCGATGACAGTCCTGGAAGCGCACGTCACCACCACGCGAGCAGCCCGCTACGTAGAGCAACTCAGCAGCCACTTCACCCACCAGCCAGGCGGCATGCGCCTGCTCGCGGACGACCCGGAACAGCTACTGGTCGACCTCAACGGAGTCACCTGGCTGATCCGAGCCGAGGATGACCGCCTGCTGTTGCGGCTGGAAGCAGATGACCCCACTCACCTGAACGACGCAAGCGCCCACGTCACCCAACGCATCGAACAAATAGGCCGCCGCGACGACCTACGGGTGACCTGGCACCCGGCCTGACCCGCAACGGAGCCCTTGAACAGGAACTGGTGGGCTCGGACAAGGCACAACCTGTTCAAGCCCACCAGATGGTGTCCAAGCGCTACGGCGTGGGGGCGTCTTGGCGGAGGAGGCCTTCGGACTTCAGGTCGGACCAGAGTGCGTTGGGGACCTCGGTCCGGGCCAGCGTCGCGTTGGTGTGGACCTCCTCCGGGGTGCGGCAGCCAACGGCGATGCCGGCTACTGCCGGGTGGAAGAGAGGAAAGGCGAGAGCCGCGGCAGGCAGGGTGGTGTTGTGGGCCTCGCAGACGTCAGCCAGGCGATTCGCCTTGTCCACCAGGGATGCGGCGGCCGGCTCGTAGTTGAAGGTGGCACCGGGCGCCGGGCGGGGCTGGGACAGCAGACCGGAGTTGAAGATGCCCACGGCAACTACCTGTACGTCGTGCTCGAGACAGGCCGGCAGTACGTCGTCCAGGCCGTCGGGGTCGATCAGGGAGTAGCGGCCGGCCAGCATGATCGCGTCGATGTCGATCTCCTGGACGAACCGGGTCAGCATCGCGGTCTGGTTCATGCCGGACCCGATCGCGCCGATCACGCCCTGGTCGCGGAGCTCGACCAGCGTCGGGAAGGCGGTCGCGACGGCCTCCTCGTAGTGGTCGTCCGGGTCGTGTACGAACACGACGTCCAGCCGGTCGGTGCCGATCCGGCGCAGCGAGTCCTCGATGCTCCGCAGCACACCGTCGCGGGAGAAGTCCCAGCGCCGCCGCCGCTTCGAGCTGACCTCGAACCCTTCGTCGTCGGTCGCCGCGTCCTCGGCCTCGTAGATGATCCGGCCGACCTTGCTCGACAGTACGAACTCGTCCCGCGGCTTGCCCCGCAGGCCGACCCCGAGCCGTTCCTCGGCCAGCCCGAGACCGTAGTGCGGAGCGGTGTCGAAGTACCGCCACCCCTCGTCCCAGGCCGCGTTCACGGTCGCGACCGCGTCGGCGTCGTGCACCTCGCCCAGCAGGTTGCCCAGCGGCGCACCGCCGAGTCCGATCCGCTGGTCGTCACCGAAGAGCCTCACGCCGGTGCTCATTTCTGGACCGCCGGAAGCCGCAGGTTCTGCATCCCGCCGTCGACGGCGACCGCCGTACCCGTGGTCGAACCCGACAACGGACTGGCCAGGTAGGCGATCGCGTGCGCGACCTCGTCGGCCGATACCAACCGGCCCATCGGCTGCCGCGCCTCCAGCGCCGCCCGCTCCGCCGCCGGGTCGTCCGCGACGTCGAGCAGCCGGCCGACCCATGGGGTGTCCGCGGTGCCCGGGTTCACGCAGTTCACCCGGATCCCCTCGCGGACGTGGTCCGCTGCCATCGCCATCGTCAGAGCAAGTACGGCGCCCTTGCTCGCGGAGTACAGGGCCCGATTCGGCAGGCCCGCGGTGGCGGCGATCGAGCAGGTGTTGACGATCGCCGCGGATTCGGACTTGCGCAGGTGCGGCAGCGCGGCCCGGGTCACCCGGGCGATCCCGACCACGTTGACGTCGAAGACGCGGTGCCACTCGTCGTCGTCGTTGGCCGCGACCGTGCCCTGCGCGCCGATGCCCGCGTTGTTCACGACGATGTCGATCCCACCGAGCTGCAGCGCCGCCGCGGCAACGGCGTCGCGGACCGAGCCGTCGTCGGTCACATCCGCGGCGATCCCGGTCAGCGGTTCCGCGACATCGGGCTTGAGGTCGAAGACGACCACCCGGGCGCCCCGGGCGGCCAGTAGTTGGGCGGCCGCGAGGCCGATGCCCGACGCGCCACCGGTGACAACTGCACGGAGGCCGGCGAAGTCCGTCACTTGTTCTCCTTTGTGAGGTCGGTCCAGATCTTGCCACTCGGGTACCGGAAGTCGCAGAGCGTCTCGGCATCCATCTCGGCACCGAACCCGGGCCGCACCGGCGCCACGTAGTGCCCGTCCCGGATCACCACCGGGTCCAGGAAGTGTTCGTGCAGGTGGTCGACGTACTCGATCACCCGGTTCTCCATCGACCCGCTGACCGCGACGTAGTCGAACATCGACAGGTGCTGGACGAGCTCACACAGTCCGACCCCGCCCGCGTGCGGGCACACCGGTACGCCGAACTTCGCCGCCAGCAGCAGGATCGCGATGTTCTCGTTCACCCCGGCGACCCGGGCCGAGTCGAGCTGCAGGATCGACAGCGCCTCGGCCTGCAGCAACTGCTTGAACACGACCCGGTTCTGCACATGTTCACCCGTCGCGACCTGGATCGGAGCGATCGCGCGCGCGATGGCCGCGTGCCCGAGTACGTCGTCCGGGCTGGTCGGTTCCTCAACCCACCAGACGTCGTACGGCGCCAGCGCCTCGACCCACCGGATCGCGTCGGCGACGTCCCAGCGCTGGTTCGCGTCGATCGCGATCCGGATGTCCGGGCCGACGGCCTTGCGGGCCAGCCGCATCCGGCGGATGTCGTCGTCCAGGTCCGCGCCGACCTTGAGCTTGATCTGGGTGAAGCCCTCGGCGACCGCCTCGTGGCAGAGCCGCACCAGCTTGTCGTCGTCGTACCCGAGCCAGCCCGGCGTGGTGGTGTACGCCGGATAACCGCGCTCGCGCAGCGTCGCCTCGCGCTCCGCGCGACCGGGCTCGGCGGCCCGCAGGATCTCCAGCGCCTCGTCCCGGGTCAGCGCGTCGGTGAGGTACCGGAAGTCGACCAGGTCGACGATCTGCTCCGGAGTCAGGTCTGCCAGCAGCTTCCACAGCGGTACGCCGGCCCGCTTGGCAGCCAGGTCCCAGACCGCGTTCACGACGGCGCCGATGGCCATGTGCATGACGCCCTTCTCCGGGCCGAGCCAACGCAGCTGCGAGTCGTGGACGAGCGACTTCCAGAAACCACCGAGGTCGGACAGCGTCGCATCCAGGTCGAGCCCGAGCACGTGGTAGCGGAGCGCCTCGATCGCCGCGGTCTGGACGTCGTTGCCACGGCCGATGGTGAAGGCGAACCCGTGCCCCTCGAGCCCGTCGCCGGCATCGGTCCGCAGGATCAGGTACGCCGCCGAGTAGTCCGGGTCGGTGTTCATCGCGTCGGAGCCGTCCAGGTCCAGGGACGTGGGGAAGCGGACGTCGTACGTCTCTAACTCGGTGAACCGTGGCATGGAGGACCCGTTCTGCAGCTGTGGGCGGTCTGTCGCGGGGAATCCTATAGGATATGTGGCGTGAGCGATACCGTCGGCCGACGCTCAGGCCGCCCGGCGGCGGCCCTGGGACCGGCCGATAGAGTCGGCGCGTGGCTCAGGAACCCAGTGGCGTGCTGCGGCTCGGCAGCCGGTCGTTCGGGCCGGGGGAGTTCGCGGTGATGGCGATCGTGAACCGCACCCCGGACTCGTTCTTCGACGGCGGCGCCACCTTCGCGGAAGAGGCCGCGCTGTCGGCGATCGACCAGGCCGTCGCCGACGGGGCGGACCTGGTCGACATCGGCGGCGTCAAGGCCGGGTACGGCGAAGCGGTCGACGAGACCGAGGAACTGCGCCGGACCGTGGACTTCGTCGCCACCGTGCGCGATCGCCACCCGGAGCTCCTGATCAGCGTGGACACCTTCCGCAGCGGGGTCGCGCGCCGGGTCGGAGCGGCCGGCGCGAACCTCATCAACGACACCTGGTCCGGCCACGATCCTGACATCGCGGCGGCGGCCGCCGAGTCCGGCGCCGGGCTGATCTGCAGCCACGTCGGTGGGCTGAAACCCCGCACCGACCCGCACCGGATGGCGTACGACGACGTGGTGGCGGACGTGATCCGGACGACCACCGCACTGGCCGAGCGAGCCATCGCCGCCGGGGTCCGGCCGGACGGGATCGTGATCGATCCGACCCACGACTTCGGTAAGAACACCCTGCACTCGCTCGAGGTCACCCGCCGGATCGACGAGTTGGCCGCGACCGGCTGGCCGGTCCTGGTGGCGATGTCGAACAAGGACTTCCTGGGCGAGACCCTCGACCTGCCGTCCGGCCGGCGCGGACCCGCGACGCTGGCGGCCGTCAGCATCGCCGCCTGGCTCGGCGCCCGGGTGTTCCGGGTCCACGACATCGCCGGGACCCGGCAGGCCCTCGACCTGATCGCCGTACTGCGGAAGACGGCGACGCCCGCGTACACCCGAAGGAGCCTGGTGTGATCCGGAACTGTGCTGTCGGGGCGGAGCTGACCGAGGATGAACTGATCGCCGCCTACACGGTGCCCGATCGGTCGGTCCCGCGGCTGCGGGCGAACTTCGTCACCAGCCTCGACGGCGCCGTGACGCTGGAGGGTCTGTCCGGCGGCCTGTCCAGCAAGGACGACCAGAGCATGCTCGGCCGGCTGCGGATGCTCGCTGACGCCGTCCTGGTCGGCGCGGGCACACTCCGCGCCGAGGGGTACGGCGGTCTCCGGCTCGGCGCGAAGCGTCGTGGATGGCGGAACGAGCAGGGCTGGCCCGAGAACCCGACACTCGCCGTGGTCTCCGCGCGACTCGAACTGGCTGCCGACAGCACAGTCTTCACGGAGGCGCCCGTACGGCCGATCGTCATCACGTGTGCGTCCTCGCCGGACCACCAGCGTGAGGCGCTCGCCAAGGTGGCGGACGTGATGATCTGCGGTGACGAGACCGTGGACCTGAACCAGGCGGTGGCCGGGCTGGTCGAGCGCGGACTGTCGCAGATCCTGTGTGAGGGCGGTCCGCATCTTCTCGGCGCACTCACCGGTGCTGATCTGGTCGACGAGCTGTGCCTGACCGTGTCGCCGTTGCTCGCAGGACCGGGAGCACGCCGGATCACCGACGGACTGGCGGCCACCGAGGCGCGGTCGCTGCCATTGCTGCAGGTCCTCGCCACCGACGACGGTTTCCTGTTCCTGCGCCACGGCCGGGGACTCGGCTAGTGCCGGTCGTCGCTGCCGCGGTCTGCCCGCATCCGCCGGTGATCGTGCCCGAGCTCGCCTTCGGCGCCGCGCCGGAGCTCGATTCGCTGCGCGCGGCTTGCCTGGCGGCCATCGACGTACTGGCAGAGGCCGACGCCCTGGTGATTGTCGGGTCCGGCCCGGTCACCGGGCGCCGGTACGACGCTTCCGCGGGCGGCAGCTTCGCGGCGTACGGCGCTCCGCAGGTGCGAGTCGGAGACGGTGAGGCGGTGTTGCCGTTGTCCTTGCTGGTCGGGGCTTGGCTGGTCGGCCAGAGCAAGGCGGCCGGCGTACGGCGTACCTCGATCTCAGTGGCCGACGACTCGCCAGAGGTGTGCCTGGCGCTCGGACGGGAGATTGCCGAGAGCAACGACAGGATCGGGTTGCTGGTGATGGGCGACGGCTCGGCCCGACGCAGCGATCATGCTCCCGTCCACCTCCACCCTCGGGCCGAGATCTTCGACGCGACGGTCGCAAAGGCCTTGCGGACCGTGGATCTGGACGTTCTCGCCGCCCTCGACCCGGACCTGGCGACCGTTCTTCAGGCGGCAGGCCGCGCTCCATGGCAGGTCCTCGCCGGCGCACTCACGCAGACCGCTCTGACCGGCAACCTGACGTACGATGCCGCCCCGTACGGCGTCGGCTACTTCGTTGCCAGCTTCACTTAAGTGACACTGAGCGGGTGACTGAGGAACGGGCAGGCTACCGGCGATCGGCGAAGTCGCCGCGCGGGGAGGCGCGTCGGCGGGAACTGCTCGATCGCGTCGCTGACGACCTTGGCCAGAACGGGCTGGTGGACTTCTCGCTCCGCCGGGCCGCACGGGCGGCCGGCACGACGCACAAGGTGCTGCTGTACCACTTCGCCGGCTCCGAGGAGTTGCTGACGGAGTCGGTCCTGCAGTTGCGCGAGCGCCGGATCAGCCGCAGTCTCGCGGCCGCGACCGAGGGCGCCGATCGGCCGCTGGCTGATCGGGTCCGAGCGATGTGGCCGATCCTGGTCGGTCCGGAGTCGTGGGTGCTGGACCAGGCGATCGGCCTGGCGATGTACGACCCTGCGCGGTACGCCGATCTGGCCCGGGAGGCGTCGAAGCAGTACCTGCCGGCGTTGCTGTCGATCTGTCCGGCGACGTGGTCCGAGCAGCGGAAGGGCGAGGTCGCGGAGTTGATCCTGGCGACGCTGCGCGGGTTCCTGATCGAGTGGCGAACCAGTGGTGACGGGGCCGGGATCGAGGCCGGGTTCGCCGCGCTGGTCCGGGCGCTCGAGCGCGAAGAGTCCGCCTGATTCCTGCCGGCCGGCGGTTCTGGGTAGAGCCATGGACAGTTTGCGAACCGCGTGGTTCACTTCTGGGTATGCGCGAGAAGGTGTGGTTCAGCAGTGCGGGTGTGGAGTGCGCGGGCTGGCACTATCCAGGGTCGAACGGCGGCTGTGTGGTGATGACCGGTGGGTTCGGCGTCACCAAGGAGCCGGGCACGGACCGGTTCGCCGAGCGGTTCGCGGCGGCGGGGTTCAGCGTGCTGGCGTTCGACTATCGCAACTTCGGTGAGAGCGGTGGTGAGCCGCGTCAGGTCGCGCCGATCGCCGGGCAGTTGGCGGACTGGCGGGCGGCGATCGGTTTCGCCGCGACCCTTCCCGGGGTCGAGCGGGTCGCGCTCTGGTCGTTCTCGTTGTGCGCCGGGTACGTCGTACAACTCGCCGCGGAAGACGATCGGATCGCCGCCGCGATCGCGCAGTCCCCGAACCTCGATGGTCCTGTCGTGACTCGCAAGGCGTCTCGCTACCAGAGCCCGCTCGGCGCACTCCGCTTGGCCGGCCGCGCCGTGCTGGACACACTCGGTGCTCTTGTCGGGCGACCCCCGAAGCTGGTGGCGCTGTCCGGCCCGCGCGGAACAGTTGCCCTGCTCAACACCCCCGACGCCCAGCTGGGCGATGCGGTCCTCAACCCCGGCAACAAGTACCCCGACTGGCAGCAGACGCTGGCCGCGCGCTCAATCCTCCCGGCCGTGTTCTACCGCCCAGCGAAGTACGCCGCCGACATCCGCTGCCCACTGCTGTACGTGGTCTGCGACGACGACCGCTCCGCCCTAGCCGCCCCAGCCATCACCGCCGCCTCCAAGTCCGCCAAAGCCGACCTGGTACGCCTCCCCGGCAACCACTACGCCCCCTTCCTCGAAAGCCACGAGGCCGCAGTCGAAGCCGAGCTCACCTTCCTCCGCCAACACCTCCAACCCCACGGCACCCCCACCCCACCACCCCTGACCCACTCCACCTAACTGCTGGCCCCTGAGCTGGGTCAGCCCAGGAGACGGTGGGTTGGCTACCGGCGTGCGGTGGGCCGACCCGCCGTTTGGTGGGTTCACCCACCGGATGGCGCTGGTCGGTGTGGCTCGTCGTGTCTGGGGGTGGGTCGTGGGCTGGGTCAGCCCAGGAGACGGTGGGTTGGCTACCGGCGTGCGGTGGGCCGATCCACCGTTTGGTGGGTTCACCCTCCGGATGGCGCTGGTCGGTGTGGCTCGCCGTGTCTGGGGGTGGGTCGTGGGCTGGGTCAGCCCAGGAGACGGTGGGTTGGCTACCGGCGTGCGGTGGGCCAACCCATCAAACGGCAGCGCCCGACGGGGACTGGTGGCCAGCGGGATGCGGTGGTCGCGAGGTCTTCGCGGCCGGCGGACCGTAGCTGGGTGACCAGGTCTTCTCGGGCAGCTTGTACGGCGGTGATCGCGGCGTCTGCTGTGTCGTGGGGACCCGACCAGTTGCAGACCGCGTCGCCGGCGTACCAGTGGCCGGAGGTGGAGCGGCGTACATGGGAGGCGGCCAGGCGGGCGGCGGGGAGGTCGCCGGGGAGGTCGGCGTTGGCCAGGTGGATGACAGCCTCGATCGCGACGACGGGGCCGTCCAGGTCCAGCAACGGGCGGAGTTCGACGGCGTCGGTGAGGGCGAACTCGTAGCCGGAGGGGGCGCGGCCGGCGATCCAGGTGAAGGCGCGTTCGGCTGTTTCGGCGAGGTCGCGGGCAAGGTCCGGATCAGTCAGAGTCTGGATGCCGCACGGGCGCGGATCGGTCGGGCGCAGCGCAGCTTGGCAGCGGCGGACCAGCATCTCTTCCGGCAGCGTCTGCCGCCGGCCGAGGATCCGGGACAGCCCGACGATGTCGAAGTTCAACTCGTCGGGCGTCCGCTTCCGCCCCGGCTCGAACGGCGAGCCGGGACGAGTACCCCGCGTGGTCCACGGACCGACATGCCATCGGGTCAGAGCCGTCATACCGCGGACCTTATCGAGTGCTCAGTCGGCCTTGACCGGAGCGGGCACGTCGAAGGTGCTGGCCAGGTCGGTGAGGATCGACCACGCACCCTGCAACCCGACCGCGGTCATCCAGGTGAGGTCGGGCACCTCGTGCACCTTCGGCGCCAGCGGCGTCCACAGGGGGTTGGCCTTGAACTGCCCGGCGGTCTTGGCGCTCAGACCCTTCTCGTCGGCGTACACGGTGACGAAGATCGCGTCGCCGTCGGCATCTTTGATCCGCTCCGGGCTGATCTCCACCGCGAAGTCGTTCACGTCCTGCGGCGCGGGCCGCTTCAGTCCGGCGTCCTTGAGCACGATGCCGGAGAAGCTGGCGTTCTGGTACAGCCGGGTCGGCCCGTCGACGAACCGGACCACCGAGATCGCCGGGTTCTTCGCCTTCGTGTTGATCGCGTCGCCGACGGTCTTGGCCGCCTTCTCGTACGACGAGATCTCCTTCTCGGCCAGGTCCTCCGCGCCGAGCGCCTTCGCCTCCAGCCGGATGTTGTCCTTCCAGGTCGGCCCGGTGGTCTCGGACATGACCGTCGGCGCGATCGCAGACAACTGGTCGTAGAGCTTCTCGTGCCGGACCTTCGCAGTGATGATCAGGTCCGGGTCGAGCGCGGCGATCTTCTCCAGATTCGGCTCGGCCAGCGTGCCGACCGCCTCCGCCTCGCCGCCCAGGGTGTTGCGGTCGTCGCCGAGGTAGTCCGGCAGCTTCCCGTTGATGCTGCGGTAGTCGGTGTACCCGACCACCGGTGTGTCCAGGATCAGCGTCGCGTCGACGAAGCTCGCGTCCAGTGCCACCACCCGCTTCGGCTTGGCCGGGATCTCGGTCTTGCCCATCGCGTGCTCGACGGTGCGCGGGAACCCGGCGGACGACGCTGCGGCCGCATCCGGGGAGTCCTCGGAGTCCGCGGACGAGCCACAGGCGGTCAGAGCCAAGGCGGCGACGGCGAGCAGGGCGGTGGTTCGGGGCAGGCGCACAGGTGTCTCCTGGTCAGGACGGCTCGCAGGTTAAGGTGACTCACCACAACGTTGAACTAAGGTAACCCTAACCATATGTCCTCCGCCGTCCCGTCCGCACGCCCGGTCGTGCCGCCACCGGTCCGCGCCGGCCGTCCCGCAGTACGTCGTACTGCCGCGCTGCTCGTGCTCGTCGTCGTTCTGGTGCTGGCCTTCGCGGCCAGTCTCGCGTTCGGATCGCGGTGGCTCGGGCCTGGCGCGTTGTGGCATGCGTTGACCGCGAACGACGGGTCCGACCCGGATGTGATCGTCCGCAGCCTGCGCTTCCCACGCACGGTGGTGGCTGTCCTGATCGGTGTCTGTCTGGGTGTCGCGGGGACACTCATGCAGGGCCACACCCGCAACGCGCTGGCCGAGCCGGGGATCTTCGGCGTGAGCTCGGGCGCGGCGTTCGCCGTCGTTCTCGGGTTGCAGATCGGCTTGGTCGAGTCGGTCTCGTCGACCGTGTGGGTCGCGCTGGTGGGTGCATTGGTGGCGACGTTCGGCGTACAGCGCCTGGCCTCGCGGGGGAACGGAGCGTCGCCGGTCGGGTTGGCGCTGACCGGCGCCGCGGTGGCCGCGATGCTCGGTGCGTTGACCTCGGCGATCGTGTTGCTCGACGCCAACACCCTCGACGGTTACCGCTTCTGGGCAGTCGGTTCGGTCGCGGGCCGCGGCCTGGATGTCGCCGGGCAGGTGCTGCCGTTCGCCGCGGTCGGTCTGCTCCTCGCCCTGGTCAACGCTCGCGACCTCGACCTGTTGGCGCTCGGTGACGATGTTGCCGCCGGGCTGGGGTTGTCGATCCGCCGGGCCCGGTTGGTCGGCCTGGTTGCGATTGGCCTGCTCACGGCCGCGGGAGTCGCCGCCTGCGGGCCGATCGGGTTCCTCGGACTGCTCGCCGGCCACGTCGCTCGCCGGATCTTCGGCGCTCGCAACACCTGGCTGATCCCGGGCTCGGCTGTCATCGGCGGGACCGCGCTGGTCCTCGCCGACCTGGTCGGCAGGCTGGTCGGCGGTGCCGGTGAGGTCCAGGCCGGGGTCGTCCTCGGCATCGTCGGCGCGCCCCTGTTCGTGATCGTCGTACGGCGCCGGGCGGTGGCGCTGTGAAGTCGCGGACGGTAATGCTCAGCGCGGCCTTCGCGGTCCTCGCCATCATGATCGCGCTCGTCTCCTTGAGCGTCGGTACGACGAAACTCCCGCTCGCCGACGTGATCGAGGTCCTGCTCGGTGGTGGCCGTCGCGGCACCCGTCTCGTGGTGCTCGAGTTGCGGCTGCCACGGGTGGCCACCGGCCTGCTGGTCGGCATCGCGTTCGCCGTCTCGGGGGCGCTGCTGCAGACCTTGTCGCGCAACCCGCTGGCCAGTCCCGACATCGTCGGGGTCAACTCCGGTGCGTCCGCGGGTGCGGTCGCGGTGATCGTGCTGGCCGGCAGCGGCGGTGGGAACATCTCGGGCGCAGCGGCCAAGGTCGGCATCCCGCTGGCCGCCGTACTGGGTGCGCTGATCGCGACGTTGATCGTCGGCGCGTTGTCGATCCAGCGTGGTGTGGTCGACGCGGGACGCGTGGTGCTGATCGGGGTCGGGATCGCGGCCGCGGCCAACTCGCTCGTCGCGTGGTTGCTGGTGATCGGCGATGTCAACGACGCGGGCCGGGCCGCCGCATGGCTGGCCGGTTCGCTGAACGCGCGGGCCTGGAGCGACGCGATTCCGGTGCTGTTCGCCGTAGTCCTCTTGTTGCCAGTAGCAATGATGTTCAACCGGGACCTGTCCGCGCTGGTGCTCGGGGACGATGTCGCGTCGTCGCTCGGCGTGCGGGTCGCCCGGATCCGGCTGGCGTTGCTGATCGTGGCGACGGTGCTGGCCGCGATGGCGACGGCGGGAGCGGGACCGATCGCGTTCGTCGCACTGGTGGCGCCGCAGATCGCGCAGCGGCTGACTCGGATGGAGCGACCGCCGTTGCTCACCACCGCGATGCTCGGTGCGCTGTTCGTCGTACTGGCCGATCTGGTCGCGCGAAATGGCCTGCAGTGGTTGCAGGTCGGGCCGTACGAACTTCCGGTCGGCGTCATCACAGCCGCGTGCGGAGCGCCGTACCTGATACACCTCATCGGCCGCCAGCAGAAGGGACGCTGATCAGTGCACGTCGAGAACCTCACCCTCGCGTACGGCGCGGATGCGCCGGTGGTGTCCGGGTTGACGCTGGAGGTGCCGGCCGGACAGCTGACCGCTGTGGTCGGGCCGAACGGATCGGGCAAGTCCACACTGCTGCATGGGATGAGCCGCCTGCTCACTCCGCAGAGCGGCCACGTGCTGCTGGACGGCAAGGACATCCACAAGTTGCCGGCGCGTGAGCTGGCCCGGAAGCTCGGTGTGCTGCCGCAAGGGCCGGTGACGCCGGAGGGAATCACGGCTGCCGAGTTGGTGTCGCGGGGACGCCATCCGCACCGTGGACTGTTCGGGCGGCTGACCGCTGAGGACGACGCCGCGATCGATGAGGCCCTGGCGGCCGTCGAGCTGACCGAACTGCGGGAGCGCCCGGTCGACCAGCTGTCTGGTGGCCAACGGCAACGGGTCTGGATCGCGATGGTCCTGGCCCAGGGCACGCCAAACCTGCTGCTCGACGAACCCACGACGTACCTGGACCTGGCCCACGCGGTCGACGTGATGAACGTCGTCCACGCCGCCGCGCACGCCTCAGGCCGGACCGTGGTGGTGGTCCTCCATGACCTCACACTCGCTGCGCAGTACGCCGATCACCTCGTGGTGATGGGCGAGGGCCGGATCGCGGCCGAGGGGCGGCCGGTCGACGTACTGACCGAGGAACTGCTGGACGACGTCTTCGGTCTGCAGGCCACCGTGGTCGACGTCGGGGGAGCGCCGGTCGTCGTCCCGGACCGTAGGCTGGTCGAGTGAGCCACTCCGTCAGCGACCTCGCGGACGTCCTCGCCGACTCGGTGACGTGGATGTCCGTGCGTACGGCGGACTCCGTGCCCGGACCGGAGTGGGTGTCGTGCGCTGACGTGCTCTCGGAGCAGCACAGTGGTGGCGATCCGACGTACGCGTGGCGGACTGCTGTGCAGGAGGACTACGGGCGGGAGTACGCCATCGATCCGCCGGTACAGGTCGCCGCGATGTTCACGCTGATGTGGTACGTCCAGGTCCCCTCACTGGTGGCCGGAGTGACGGCAGCCGCAACCGGTGTCTCACCTGAGGTGTCGCCGTCCGCACTGGCGTTCCGGCGGCACCCGACCGCGCACTACCCGGTCGAGGTCGCGCTGCTGTCGCAGGAGGTCGTACCGATGGCCACGGCGGCCGCACAGCTGAAGGCCCACACGACGGCTTTTCTGGACTCCTATGTGCCCGCTGTGAAGCTCGGGTCGCTGCAGCGCTTCGGTGCGGTCGACGATGAGGTGCGGGCCGCGATCCGTTTGCCGGACGAGGCGCCGTACGCCGATCAGGCCGCCGAGGCGTTCGCCGTCTCGCTGGAGCAGAAGCTGCGGACGTCGTGCTGCTACGTCTACATACTGCCGAACGTGAACGCCTGCACCACCTGCCCGCGTTTCCGCTGATTGGTCTAGGCCGCCTTCATCCGAAGGATTGCCGCCGTGCGGTTCCGCGCGTTGGCTGTTCGGCATGCGGTGGACACATGCGGTGGTGGCAGGCGGACTCCTGGTGACTTCGGCAGCGTTCGTGCCGGTGGCACAGGCACGAGAGGCGGCCGGCGTGAAGCCCGGCGTCTGGACCGAGACGGCGTACAACTCCGTCTTCAAGGACAGTGGGCGATCGCCGGAGGCCCGCGACGACATCCGGCTCGACACGGCCAAGAACGACTACGAGGCAGCGCAGATCGTGGTGCGCGGGCTGGCGGCGTTCACGGTGAACAAGGTCGACTTCACGGCGCTGACCGGGCCGTCGGACGCGATCGCGGCGAGCGAACTCAGCTACAACCCGGTCGGGTACGAGTACCTCAACCACAACTCGGTGTTCGGCGGCAACCAGTTCGTCGTGCCGACGACACGGCAGGCCCCGGGCGACTTCCCGGACCGGCTGCTGAACGAGACGAGCATCGCCGTACCGGCAGGCCAGACGCAGTCGCTGTGGGTCCGTGTCCACGTGCCCGCGACGGCGGACGGCGGCGTCTACCGGGGCCAGGCCACGGTGCGGACCACGAACGGCGATCTGCACGTGCCGATCACGGTCAACGCCCGCAACGTGGTGATCCCGCCGGCGAACCAGAGCGAGTTCACCAACGTGATGTGGACGAACTTCCTCGGGCTGACGTCGTACGATCCCGGCAAGGGTGACACGGTCAAGCTCTTCTACGGGCACGATCGATACTCGCCGCAGTGGTGGCAGTTGATCGACAACTGGGCCGACACGATGAAGCGGTACCGGCAGAACAACCTGCAGTTGCCGCTGCTCAACCTGCTCACCGACGGCGGCAGCAAGGTCGATGCCGCTGGCAACTACAGCTTCAACTTCAGCCGCTTCGACGAGGTCGTGCAGCGGTTCCTGGACAAGGGCGTGGTGAACCGGCTCGAGGGCTTCACCGGTGCCGGGCCGCAGAACGCGGAGCACAACAGCCAGTGGCCGCGGTACCTGGTCGAGGTGACGCCGAAGGCGACCGGGCGGCAGGTCCCGGACTACGTCTGGTGGGACACCCCGGAGGCGGAGAACTGGTACAAGCAGTTCTACCCGGCGCTGCGCGAGCACCTGGCCGACAAGGGCTGGAAGGACATGTTCTGGATGCATGTCGGCGATGAGCCGGGCGCCGGCGGTGACCCCGGCTGGTTCGGTGTGGCGAGCAAACTGCGGCAGTACTGGCCGGATGTGAAGATCGGCGACGCAATCGTCAACCAGCTCGCGCCGAGCGTGGCCAAGGCCGAGGACATCGTCATCCCGAACCTGCACACCTACACCGCGAACCCGGCGCCGTACGACGCGGAGAAGGCCAAGGGCAAGCCGTTGTGGTTCTACAACTGCAACATCCCGGTCGGCAACCACCTGAACAGGTTTATCGACCAGCCTGAGTGGAGCCAGCGGCAGACCATGTGGCTCGCATATGGCCGTGGAGCGACCGGCTACCTGCACTGGGCCTACGGCAACTGGCAGTACGCGATGGACGACCAGGATGTGAAGGGTGATGGCTACATCGTTCGCCCGGACAAGGCACACAACACGATCGAGGCGTCACCACGGTACGAGTCGCTGCGGGACGGCATGGAGGACTGGGAGGTCCTCAACAAGCTCGGCAAGACCAATCCGGGACTGGCGCACGACCTGGCGACCAGCGTGGTGCAGCGGAGTGACAAGTACTCGCCGGATGTGTCCTACATGCAACGGATCCGGGCGATCGCTCTGGACGCCGCAGCCGGGAAGCCGGTCGTAGCCAACGACCTGGCGCGTCTTAAGCCGGCTACGGCTTCCAGCGGCAACGCTGCGAAGGCGGTGGACGGCAATGGCTCCACTGCGTGGCAGCCGGCGAGTGGCAGCGGCACCAACTGGATGCAGGTGGACCTCGGCCGCCAGGTGCAGGTGGACGGCGTGCGGCTGCGCTGGGGGAGCACCTACGCGAACAAGTACCGCGTGCTGGTCTCGGCCAACGGGACCAAGTGGGCCGAGGCTGGTCTGGGGACCGGTGACGGTGGCGACGACTTCATCGGGCTGAACGCCAAGGCGAAGCACATCCGGATCGAGGCGACCGGCTCCAGTGGCGGTACGGCGCCGTACCAGCTGCTGGACCTCCAGGTCGCGGGCAACCAGCTGCACCAGCAGAACCTCGCGGCTGGGATGCCGTACGAGCGGACCGATCCGTCCAGTCGCTTCCCGGACGCGGCCAAGACCGAGGCGACCGACGGTGTGATCGGTGACGACTGGGGCGACGGTAAGAGCTTCGGCTACGAGCTGCTGAACGTCGGCGATAGTGTGCAGCCGGTCGTCACCATCGACCTCGGCCGTCCGCAGGCGGTCGGGACCGTGCGGGTACACGCGTACGAGGAGTACCCGGACTACCGCCCGGACAAGATCACCGTGGCCACCAGTGCCGACGGAGTGCACTTCGCCGACCGGGGTGAGGCGACGGCCGTGAACGGTGCCTCGAACGTCTGGTACGACCTGTCGTTCACGCCGGCCGAGGCCCGCTGGGTACGGGTCACATTCGACAAGAAGCGGACCAACGACCGCAACACCGGCATGTTCGTCGACGAGATCGAGGCGTACGGCGCCGGTTACCCAGGCACGAGCTGACCTTCGTGCAGATTTCGCTGAGAGCGAACCCGCACGCTCCGGACTGATCGGGCCCGGAAATTGTCGGTGGCGCCCGGCAGCATCGCGGGCATGACTCGAGATGCGCTGCAGGCGTCACCGACGGGTAACCCGCTGTCGGTTGTCCGGCCGCAGGTCCGGCGTTAGGTTCGCTGACGTGACCTCGCCCGGTGGTACTCCGGCGACGACTCCGATCGGCTCCCGGGCCGAAGCGGAGGGGTTCGTCGCGATGGTCTGTTTCAAGCACGGTCCGCCGCGGTTGCACGGCGTCGAACTCGAATGGACCGTGCATCATGCGGAAGATCCGCGCCGGCCCCTCGACGCCGACCGATTACGCACTGCCCTGGGCGCGCACGCGCCCGCGACCCTGGTCCCCGGCAGCCCGCAACTGCCGCTCGGCCGGGGCGCTCTGGTCACTGTGGAGCCCGGTGGCCAGGTCGAGATCTCCTGTCCCGCCGCGGCCTCGGTCGCCGGGCTGATCGACGACACCGCCGCCGACGCGGCCGAGCTGACAGCGCTCCTTCGCACCGCGGACCTCGTTCCGGGCGACCACGGCCTGGACGCGCACCGCACACCCCGCCGCATCCTCACTGTCCCGCGCTACGCGGCGATGGAACGCGCCTTCCAACGACTCGGGCCACACGGCCCCCGGATGATGTGCAGTACCGCGGGCCTGCAGATCTGCCTCGACGCCGGCGAGGCAGATCAGACCGCTCTGCGCTGGCGCGCCCTGCACGATCTCGGTCCGGCGCTGGTCGCGCTGTTCGCCAACTCCCGCCGCCGCGCCGGCAGCGACACCGGCTGGGCGTCGGCGCGGACCGAGGCCACCTTCGGCACCTATGCCCCGTTCACCGAGCCGCCATCGCTCGACGGCGACCCGGCTGCCGCGTGGGCTCGGATGGCGATGGAGGCGCCGGTGCTGTGCTTCCGCCGCGGCGACCGCTGGGATGCGCCCCGCGGACTGACCTTCGGCGCCTGGGCGGATGGCGAGTTGCCCGGCGACCAACCGACGTACGACGACCTGGCGTATCACCTGTCCACGCTGTTCCCGCCGGTCCGGGCGCGTGGGTATCTGGAGGTGCGTTACCTGGACGCGCAGCCGGGGGACGGGTGGATCGCCCCGACCCTGCTGCTCACCGCACTGATGTCCGACCCGGCCGTGCTCGGCGACGTGCTCGCTGCTGCCGAGCCAGCGGCGGGACGCTGGTTCGAGGCGGCCCGGGAAGGGCTGGAGGACAAGCTGGTCCGGCAGGCCGCGGAGGACGTGGTCGAGCTGGGAGCCAGGGTGCTGGACCGGACCGGTGCGGACACCGAACTCATCGATGAAGTCGCGACCCGGCTCCATCGCATCGTCGACGAAACCCACGGAAGGCGAGCTTCATGAATCACCAACTGTCCGAACTGTCTCCCGAGGGCTTGCGCGCGTTCGTCGCCGAGCAGCTCGAGCGGTCCCGGGCGCGGACGGTCCACCTCACCGACGCCGTCGACACCGACGATCTGGTCAAGCAGCACTCCAGACTGATGTCGCCGCTGGTCTGGGACTACGCCCACGTCGGCAATCAGGAGGAGCTCTGGCTCGTCCGCGACGTCGGCGGCCGCGAGCCGCTGCGGCAGGACATCGACGAGCTGTACGACGCGTTCATGCACCCGCGCGCGGACCGGCCGACGCTCCCGCTGCTCGGCCCGGCCGAGACTCGGACGTACGTGACCGAGGTGCGGGACAAGGTGATGGACGTACTCGACCACGTGAAGTTCGATGGCGGGCGTGAGCTGGTCGACAACGCGTTCGCCTTCGGGATGATCGCGCAGCACGAGCAGCAGCACGACGAGACGATGCTGGCGACACACCAGCTCCGCATCGGGGTCCCGGTGCTCGATGCACCGGCGCCACCGACCGGACGCCGGCTCGCCGCACCTGAGGTGCTGGTGCCCGGCGGAGTCTTCGAGATGGGTACGTCGGTCGAGCCGTGGGCGCTCGACAACGAGCGACCGGCGCACGCCGTCCAGGTCGCGCCGTACGTGATCGACACCGCGCCGGTGACGAACGAGGACTACCTGCGATTCGTGATCGGTGGCGGCTACCAGGATCCGCAGTGGTGGTCCGAAGCCGGCTGGGCCCACGTGCAGAAGGCGTCGCTGGTGGCACCGCGGTTCTGGGAGCAGGTCGACGGTGTGTGGTGGCGGACGCGGTTCGCCAACCGTGAGTTGCTGCCGCTGGACGAGCCGGTGATGCACGTCTGCTTCTACGAGGCCGAGGCGTACGCGAAGTGGGCCGGGAAGCGGCTGCCGACCGAGGAGGAGTGGGAGTTCGCGGCGCGGTTCGACCCGGCGACCGGGCGGACCAGGCGCTTCCCGTGGGGCGACGACAGTCCGGGTCCGCACCATGCGAACCTGGGTCAGCGCCACCTCGCGCCGGCGCCGGTCGGTGCGTATCCGGCGGGCGCGTCGCCGTTGGGCGTCGAGCAGCTGATCGGCGACGTCTGGGAGTGGACGTCCAGCGACTTCCGGCCGTACCCGGGCTTCCGCGCCTGGCCGTACGACGAGTACTCGCTGGTCTTCTTCGGCCCGGACTACAAGGTGCTCCGCGGCGGCTCGTTCGGCACTGACGAGGTCGTTGCCCGAGGCACCTTCCGGAACTGGGACTACCCGATCCGGCGGCAGATCTTCGCCGGCTTCCGGTGTGCCCGCGACCCCCGGCCCGAGGAGCTGCACGGCTGATGTGCCGCCACCTGGCCTACGTCGGCCCACCGGTCACGCCGGCCTCCCTGGTCCTCGACCCCACCCACTCCCTGTACGAACAGAGCTGGTCCCCGCACGACATGCGCGGAGGCGGCACGGTGAACGCCGACGGCTTCGGCCTCGGGTGGTACGTCGACGGCCGACCGGTGCGCTATCGGCGGAATGTGCCGATCTGGACCGACGAGAACCTGCCCGGGCTGGCAGGCTCGGTCCGGTCCGGCGCCGTGCTGGCGGCCGTCCGCGACGGGACAGTGGGCATGCCGTACGGCGAAGCTGTGGTCGCGCCGTTCCAGACCGGGGACTGGCTGTTCAGCCACAACGGCCGGATCCCGGGGTGGCCGGAGTCGACCCTCAAACTGGCCGAGACGCTCCCGGTAGCCGATCTGCTCCGGCTGGAGGCGCCGGTCGACTCCCAGTTGCTGTGGGCACTCATCGCCAACCGCTTGAAGGATGTGCCGGCGGCTGATGCCGTCTCGTCCGTCGTACAGGACGTGGAGGCGGTGGCGCCCGGGTCGCGGCTGAACGTGCTGCTGACCGATGGCGAGCAGATCATCGCTACCTCCTGGACGCATTCGCTCTGGGTGCAGCACACCGCAGACTCCACCACGGTCGCCTCCGAGCGGTTCGGGACCGGCGACTGGGACGAAGTACCGGACCGCTCGTTGCTCGTGGCCACCGCCACGACGCTGAGTATCACGCCGATGGAAGGACCAGAGTGACCCCGATCGACGTACATCTGACCCCGGACTACGCCGGCCGCGCGCTGCGCGAGGATGTCCGGGCCGGGCTGACCGCCGACCCGAAGTGGCTGCCCCCGAAGTGGTTCTACGACGCCCGCGGCAGCGACCTGTTCGAGCAGATCACCCGGTTGCCGGAGTACTACCCGACCCGCGCCGAGCGGGAGATCCTGCAGGCCCGGGCCGGCGAGATCGCGGCCATCACCAAGGCGCACACCCTGGTCGAGCTCGGATCCGGATCGTCGGAGAAGACCCGGCTGCTGCTGGACGGACTGCGCGACCGGGGCACGCTGACGACGTTCGTACCGCTGGACGTGTCGGAGTCCGCGCTGCGGGACGCGGCGGACGCGATCAACGTGGACTACCCGGCGCTCGAGGTGCACGGCGTTGTCGGCGACTTCACCGCGCATCTCGACAAGCTGCCGGGCGACCCGCCACGGATGGTCGCGTTCCTCGGCGGCACCATCGGCAACCTGCTGCCGAGCGAGCGCGCGACGTTCTACGCGTCGATCCGCGAGGTGCTCGAGCCAGGCGAGTGGCTGCTGCTCGGCACCGACCTGGTGAAGGATCCGGCCACGCTGGTCGCGGCGTACGACGACAGCGCGGGCGTCACCGCGGAGTTCAACCGGAACGTTCTGCGAGTGATCAACCGGCAGCTGGGCGCGGACTTCGACGTGGAGGCGTTCAGCCATGTGGCGATCTGGGACGCCGAGAACGAGTGGATCGAGATGCGTCTGCGGGCCGACCGCGCGATGCGGGTGCTGATCCCCGAGGTCCACCTCGAGGTCGACTTCGCCGAGGGTGAGGTGCTCCACACCGAGATCTCCGCGAAGTTCCACCGCCACGGTGTCGAGGCCGAGCTGGACACAGCGGGCTTCGCGTCGGCCGCGTGGTGGACCGACTCCGAAGCCCGCTTCGCCCTCTCGCTCTGGCAGGCCGTCTGACGTCAGCCGGCCGACTTGATCAGCCCGTTGATCTTGTCGATGTACGCCGGCAGCTCGGACACCGGCTTCTTGCCGCTGAGGATCGGCTGATAGTTCGCCGTGGTCAGGTCGCCGACCTGCTGCGCCCACTGCGTGGTGAACCGGACGCCGACCGTCTTCTCCGCGGCCAGGTCGGCCTTGACCGTGTCGACCACGGTCGACTGCTCTGCCTTGGTCAACGCGTCGAAGTAGCTGGTCTGCGCCGGGGTGTACGCCGGGGGAGCGACCGGAGAAGCCGGGAGTACGGCGTCCCACACCTTGGTGTTGATGTACTCCAGCACCTTGAACGTCGCGTCCTGGTTCTTCGTGTACTGGGGCGTGCAGATGCCGACCGAGTCGTACAGGGTCGCCGGGGCGTCGACCTGCGGGAACGGCGCGAACCCGTACTTCACCTTCGGCTTGTCGGTCTGGAACCCGGCCGCCAGCCACTGCCCGCCGAACATCATCGGCACCTTGCCCGCGGAGAACAGCGACTGCACGTTCGCGGCGTCGTACCCGGGTGGGGAGACCGAGCCACTCTTGATCGCGTCGACGAGCTTCTGCACACCCTCGGTGTACTTGGCGTCCGCTTCGGCCTTGGTCGGGTGGTTCACGTTGTCGGTGAACGGTGCACCGCCGGCCGAGACGGAGTACATGCTCATCGTGAACGGACCGTCCGGGGAGGTGAGCTGGTCGGCCACGAGCCCGTACTTCGCCCCGTTCTTTCCTGCCAGCTTCGCGGCCGCGGCGTACATCTCGTCCCAGGTCCAGCCGGCCTTCGGCACCGGTACGCCGGCGGCGGTGAAGGCGTCGGCGTTGTACCAGACGCCGTAGGTGTTCATCAGTGACGGCAGGCCGCCCATCTGGCCGTCGGCGGTCTTCCAGTTCTCCATCGCGGACGGCACGAACTGGTCGGCCTTGAAGTCGCCGTCCCCGTCCTTGATCTTCTCGGTCCAGTCGACCAGCAGGCCTTGCGAGGTGTACTGCTGCTCGGTGTCGTTGCCGCACCAGAACAGGTCCGGCAGCTTCTTCGCCTGGGTCAGGGAGGCGAGCTTGTCGCCGAAGTTGCCGGCCGGGGTGTCGAGCAGCTGGACGGTGATGTTGTCGTCCTTGAAGTCGGCCAGTGCCTTCTTGATCGCGGCGTTGGTCTGGGCCGATTCCCACGTCATCACGGTCACGGTGACCGGTCCGTCGCTCGACCCGCCGCCGGAGTCCGATCCGCTGCAGGCCGTTGCCGTCAGCAACCCGGCACAGGCCAGGGTGGTTACCAGGAAAGTGCGTTTCACAGGAGGATCCCCTCTATTTCTGGGTCGTGCTGCCGAGCGAGCCGAGGCCCTGGATGAAGTAGCGCTGCGCGGCGAAGAAGACGATCAGTGGCGGCAGCATGTAGAGCAGGTTGGTGGCCATGTAGTAGCTCCAGTCCGGTGTCTTCCCGGCGAACGGCGAGATGAACGACGCCATCCCGACCGACAGCGGCCACTTGTTCGACGAGTACAGGTAGACCAACGGGTTGAGGAAGTCGTTCCAGGACGCCTGGAAGGCCAGGATCGCCATCGTGATCCAGGCCGGCCGGGTCAGCGGGAGCATCACACTCGTGAAGATCCGGAAGTGCCCGGCGCCGTCGATCTTCGCCGCCTCGTCGATGGAGTACGGGATGGCCAGGAAGTACTGCCGGGCCAGGAAGATGAACAACGGGTTCCCGCCGAGGAAGGCCGGCACGATCAGCGGCAGCCAGGTGTCGTACCAGCCGATGCTCTTGTACAGCTGGAACAACGGGATCAGCCCGACCACACCGGGCAGCAGCATGCTCCCGACGAACAGGTAGAACCACACCTTGCGGCCGGGGAAGCGCAGCCGGGCCAGCGCGTAGCCGGCCATCATCGCGGTCATCACGCCACCGAGCACGCTGAGTGCGGTGATGATGGTCGAGTTCACCAGGAGTCGCGGGAAGTGGATCGCCTCCGGCCCGTTGACGAAGTTGCTCCAGGTGAACTCGTGCGGCAGCAGCTTCGGCGGGATGTCGAACACCGCGGTCCGGCTCTTCAGGCCGATGGTGATCATCCACAGCAGCGGGACGACCATGACCGCGCTGATGAACAGCGCGACGACGTACCAGGACGTCGTACCGACCAGGCGGGGTTTCTTGGGGGAGGGCGTGGTCCGGGTGGTCAGGACCGTGCCCTCGGCGGCTTCAGTCTGGAGTGTTGTCACTGTAGGTCCATAGCGAGGAGAACTTCGCGGTCAGGGCGATCACGGCGATGATGAGCACGAACAGCACCCACACCTGCGCCGACGCGTAGCCGAGCTGCGGGATCTGGCCGAGGTTGGGGAAGCCGTTCTTGTAGATCGACAGCATCAGGACGTTGGTGCTGAAGCCGGGTCCGCCGTTGGTGAGGATCTTCGGCTGGTTGAACGTCTGCAGTGCGGCCGTGGTCTGCAGGATCACCTGCAGCAACATGATCGGGCTGATCATCGGCATGGTGATCCGGAAGAACACCGACCACGACCCGGCGCCGTCCACCCGGGCCGCCTCGTACAACTCGTTCGGCACGGCCTGCAACGCGGCCAGGAAGATGATCATCGTGCCGCCGACACCCCACAGCATCACCAGCACGACCGCGGGCATCGACATGCTCGGACTCTGCAACCACAGACTGGTCGGCAGGCCCAGTCGATCCAGGACCGTGTTCAGCAGGCCGACCTGCGGATCCAGGATGAACTTCCACAACGTGATCGTCGCGATCGCCGGGAGTACGACGGGCAGATAGGCGAGCGTCCGGACGACGCGCACCCCGGCGAACCGCTGGTTGCAGAACATCGCCAGCGCCAGCCCGAGGGCCAGCGACAACGGCACATAGAGAACGACCAGGTACCCGGTCGCACGCAGCGACGGCCAGAACGCCGGGTCGACCGTGAACAACCGGCGGAAGTTGCCCAGGCCAACGAAGATCGGGTCGGTCAGGCCGTTGTACCTGGTCAGGGCGAGGTAGAACGAGCGGACCAGCGGATACACCACGAAGACGGTGAACCCGATGATCGCCGGCGCGATGAACAAGTACGCCGCCTTGACGTCGGACCCGGCGTTGCGACTCATGCCACCGCGGGAGGCCCGGCTCACTCTCGCCTCACTGAGCTCGCGGAAGGACTCATTCGGACTCCTGGACGGTAACGTTTCCAAGGACTTACTGTTGGGTGACGATGCCGTGTCGTGAACAGGAAGTCAACACCGTGCCCGAAACGTTTCCACCGCCAGAGGCCAGCCGGCCGACGATGATCGACGTCGCCCGCCGGGCGGGGGTCGGGCTGGGCACTGTGTCCCGGGTGGTCAACGGCGGGCACGGGGTGCGGGACGAGACCGCGCACCGGGTCCGGAAGGCGATCGACGAGCTCGGCTTCCAGCGCAACGAGGTCGCCCGGGCGCTCCGGCCGGGGAAGAAGTCGTCGAGTCTTGCGCTGGTGCTGGGCGACCTGACCAACCCGTTCTTCGCGAGTATCGCGAAGGCGTCGCTGGAGGTCGCCGGGCAGTCCGGCTTCGCTGTCGTACTGGGCAGCGTCGACGAGGATCCGGAGGGGGAGAAGCGGGCGATCCAGGAGCTGGTCAGCCGTCAGGTCGCCGGGCTGATGATCGTGCCGGACCAGGGCGACCACTCGTTCCTGGCCGGCGCCGGCGTACCGGTGGTGTTCGTCGACCGGCCGGCCACCGGCCTCGACGCCGACATCGTGATGGTCGACAACGAGGGTGGCGGCCGGCTCGCCGCCGCACACCTGCTGGCGCAGGGGCATCGGCGGATCGCGATCCTGCTCGCGCCGTCGTACTACACCACCGGCCGGCGGCTGCGGGGGTACCGGCGGGCGCACCGCGAGGTTGAGGCCGACGTCGACGAGTCCCTCGTCATCCAGTTGCCCGAGGGCAACGCCGAGGCCGCCGAGAAGGCGACCCGCGAGGTGATGCTCCGCGCCGATCCGCCGACCGCGATCTTTGCCTCGACCAACTTCCTCACCGAGGGCGTACTGCGGGCCCTGCGCGAACTCGGCCGGGAGCCGGCGGTGGTCGGCTTCGACGACTTCCGGCTGGCGGACATGCTGCCGACCCCGGTGACAGTCGTTGCCTCCGACATCGCTGAACTCGGCCGGAGCGCGGCCCGCCTGCTGCTCGACCGGGCCTCGGGCGCGGACCGACGGCCACCCCAGCGGATCGTGCTGCCCTGCGCCCTGATCCAGCGCGGCTCCGGCGAACGCCCACCGGATTCTGCCGGCAACAGAAAGCCTCGCTGACCTTCGGCTGCCCGACTAGGGTCGGTTGCATGTACTACGAGTCCTTCGGCGTGGGCCGCCCGATCGTGTTCCTGCCCGGCTGGGGTGGCGCCAACGGCGAGGGCCGTGACGTGCACGAGCCGGTGTTCGAGGAGCACCCGGGATGGCGACGGATCTACGTCGACCCGCCCGGCACCGGCAAGACGCCGTCGGTCCCGTCGATCACCGACCAGGACGGCATGCTCGACGCCATCGCGGCCACGATCGAGGACCTGGTCGGCGGTGAGAGGTTCGCCCTGGCCGGTACGTCGGCCGGCGGTCTGCACGCCCGCGGCCTCGTCAAGCGGGATCCGGCCCGCATCCTCGGATTGCTGCTGCGCGTCCCCGGCATCGTGGTCGACCGGACCAAGCGCACGCTGCCGACCGATCAGTTCCTGCTCCGTTCGGAGGACTTCGTCGCCGCTTGGCAGGACAAGCAGGACCGGTACTACGACCCCGCCGAGCAGCAGGCCGACCTGGAGTTCCTGGGTCACATCCAGAGCGACGTCAGCAGGTACGCGCTGCGCGAGGACCCGGTGGCCCGGTTCGAGCGGCCCACCCTGATCATCACCGGCCGCCAGGACACGATGACCGGGTACGCCGATGCGTGGTCCGTCGTCGAGGACTACCCGCGCGCGACGTACGCCGTACTCGACCAGGAGGATCACGACCTGCCGGTCCGGCGGAACGGGCTGTACCAAGCGCTGGTCTCGGACTGGGTCCGGCGCATGGAGGAGCACCCGGACGCGTGAGGGGCGGGCGCGCGTCCGGGTGCTCGGGTGAGAAGGGTCAGAAGTTCGGCCAGGCCCAGCCGAGGTAGCTGGAGAAGTACGGCAGCTTCGCCAGGCCGATCTTGCTGTTGACGCTGCTGGCCCAGAAGTAGCCGTCGCCGCGGGCCACCCCGACGTGGCCGTACGGTGCGCCGATGTCCCAGAAGACCAGCGCGCCCTTCGGCGGGTTCAGGTCGCCGCGGTGCGCGACGCCGCGGGCGACGGCGTCGTTCCAGTCTGCCTTGGCTGAGGCCCAGATGCCGGACTTGCCGTAGGACGTCTCGGCCGCCAGCTCGCAGTACCCCTGGTAGGCGGTCGAGCCGCTGTGGGCGACGTACCAGGCGATCGCCTTGTCCGCGCGCGGGTTGCTGGTGCACAGCGGGGCGACGAGCCCGGAGCTGCCGGTGTTCACGTACGCGTCGGAGATGTAGCCCTTGCCGGGCACGTGGTCCCAGATCAGGCTGCGGCCGAACTTGCCGGTCACCGGCTCGCCGTAGAGCTGGCAGTCGATCTCGACGGAGCCGTTCGGCTGGGTGCCGACCGAGCCGAAGCTGACGGCGTTGCCGGACCGGATGGTCACGCCGAGGCCGCTGTCGGTGACGACGGTGCCGGTGGCGGCGCTGGCCGGCAGGACGCCGACGCTGAAGACGGCCGCTCCGCCGAGCAGGGCAGTGGCGGCGAGGCGGGCGGTGATGCGCAGAAGGGCGGTACGCATGGGCGGTGGTCCTTTTCGCTCGGAGAGTGGCGAACTGACACTGATTTACAGAGAATCAGAGGGTTACGGTGTTGTCGCAGTGGGCAACGATCGACCGGGGAGTGCGGTGTGAGGCCAGCCCAGGCTCGCTTTGTGATCGGCTGCCGGATGCGCGAGCTCCGGGAGGCCGCAGGCGTTCCGCTGTCGCGGGCCGCCGTACTGTCCGGCTGGGACAAGGGCCACCTGTCCCGGGTCGAGCGCGGCCACACCAAACCCAGCCGCGAGCTGATCGAGTGGTACGACGCCTCGTTCGGTGCCGGCCAGGCCCTGGTGAACCAGCTGGTGGAGCTGGACGCCGCGGTTCGGGCCGGCCGCGATATGTCCCAGCGGGACATCCGGCGGCATGTCCAGCCGGTGCTGCTGGGCGGATCGGTGCCGGTCGACCACCATCCGGAGGACCGGGCCGAGCTGGTGGGTGAGACGGTGCCGGACGGGACGCGAGTGTGCCGGGACCAGGGGTTCGAGAAGGCTTGGGAGATCCGGAACAGCGGAGAGCGGTCGTGGCGCGATCGCTGGCTGACCAGACAGGGTTCCGCCGGGGCGCCGGGCTGGCTGCGATCGCCGCAGCGCGAGCGGCTGCCGGACGCCGTACCGGGCGAGACCGTGACGGTGACGATGCGGTTGCAGGCCCCGTCCCAGGTCGGCGCGTCAACGGCGCACTTCAAGATCACCGACGACGCAGGGCGTCTGTACTACCCCGGACTGGAGTCACCACCGATGTACTGCACGATCTTCACTGTGTACGAGCTCTAGTGTTCAGTGCTAGGGAATGCCCTTGACCTTGCGTTGACGGGTATTCAGAACCGCCTGGTCCGGCATACGTTGCTGTCTCCTGAACCCGCCCGGACAACAGGAGTTGCAGCGTGATCAGATTCCACAAGATCGCTCTGGCCCTCGCTGTGGCACTGGTCGTGCCCCAGCTGGCCATCAGCTCGGCCTCGGCAGCCCGCCCGGCCAGGGGTCCGGTGGATCCGCCGGTCCCATCCATCCCGCAGAAGTACCTCGACCAGCAGATCCAGTGGTCGGTGTGCTCGTTCGACGCCGCGGTGAAGGCGTTGTACCCGCAGGCACCCACCACCAACTGCGCCAAGGTGACGGTTCCGATGGACTGGGCCCACCCGGACGCGCACCCCGACGTCCAGGTCGCCATCGCCTACAGCCAGGCCACCGGTACGTCGAAGGGCCTGATGACCACCAACCCCGGGGGACCGGGTGGCGCCGGGCTGACGCTGTCGGCCTCGCTGGCCATCGACAAGACCCAGCTGTTCACTGACTTCGACCTGCTCGGCTTCGACCCGCGCGGCTTCGGCCAGAGCACGCCGCTGCAGTGCCTGACCACGACCGACAAGCTGAACGCGCTGCCGACCACGCCCGACTACAAGGAGCGCACCCGGCAGACCCACAAGACCGAGGTGGCCGAGGCGAAGCTGTACGCCGAGGCGTGCTCGTCGACGGAGTTCGGTCAGTTCGTCAGCAGCCAGCAGACCGTGTACGACATGGAGTTCCTGCGGGCGCTGTTCAACGCACGCCAGCTGAACCTCATCGGCTACAGCTACGGCACCTGGCTCGGCGGCTGGTACGCCGACACCTACCCGTCACGGGTCGGCCGGTTCGTGATCGACTCGAACATGGACTGGACCCACACCCAGTGGGACAACGTGAACTTCGACCCGTTCTCCGGCCAGCGCCGGCGCGACACCCAGTTCTTCCCGTGGATCGCCCGGCACGCCGACCAGATCCAGGGACTCGGGTCCACACCGAAACAGGTGACGGCGAAGTACAACCAGGTCCGCGCCGACCTGGTGAAGCTGGTCAAGGCCGGCACCAGCAACGTCCGCGGCGACAACCTCGACGGGACGATCTACAGCACCATCTACGGCAACGTCCGGTTCATCCGGGCGACGGTCGACATCCTGGTGCACGACGAGTACGTCAAGGACCCGTCGGCGTCGGGCGAGATCGAGCTGCGGCACGTGGACAAGGCGTGGGCCCGGCTCTCCCCGGAGCTGCAGGCGTTCGACAGCCTCGCCGCGATCCGGGCCCGGTACGGCGTGACGCCGGCCGCGGCGGGCACCGACTCGGCCGTGCCGGTCGACTCGACCCGGTCGATCCTGGCCGACGCCCGAGCGGCCGCGGCCAAGTCCTCCGGCGACGCCACCGTCAACCTCGGCCCGATCGGTACGACGGTCCGCTGCAACGACACCGCGTGGAACAAGGACCCGAACTTCTACCTGCGCGAGGCCGACCGGATGGCGGAGAAGTACACCTTCTTCGGCTACATGAACGGCGTACCGTTCTGCGCCTTCTGGCCATACAAGCCGCAGGACCGCAAGCTCGACCTGACCGGTTCGCCACGGATCCTGATGATCCAGGGTGAGGTCGACCCGGCGACGGCGTACGAAGGTGCGCTGCGCACCCACAAGGACACCTCGAAGGTGACGCGCTTCGTCGCCATCGACGACGAGGGCCAGCACGGTCAGTACGTCGGTTCCGCGTCAGCGTGCGCGGAGGCGATCGGTGACAGATTCGTTTTCAGCGGCGAACTGCCCGGCAAGGACCAGGTCTGCGGCACCAGCCCGCTACCGGCCGAACTATCGGTCTACCCGGTCAACGGCCCGGTCGACGGCAACGCCGTACACCTGCCCAACTCGAAGTCCCGCCACACCGTCAACCCCCTCCTCCAACGAGCGCTCGACACAGTAGCCACCACCACCCTCCGGTAGCGGCGGCGCGCTCCAACGAGCGTTGGCACAGCGCGGTAGCCGTTGGCGAACACACGAACCGGTGGCCTTGAACAGGGAGTTTCCTGTTCAAGGCCACCGGATCCTGTCCGCGGGCCCTAAGCCGGGCAGGTGGCCGAGGGCCCAGCGGATGCGATCGGCGGTAGCTTTCGGCTGATCCAGGTCGGCCCAGCTCGTCCGCACGACGCCGTAGCCGCAGGCGCGGAGCCGGTCCTCACGCCATTTCTCCGCGAGTACTGCATCGGCCGTCTCGCCGTACTTCTCCGCGCCATCGAACTCGACGATCAGCCGACCACCCACCAGAAAGTCGACTCGGCCGACCAGTCGCCCGGTCGCATCGTGAATCTCCGCTTGAAGCCTTGGCACCGGCAGACCGTGGTTCGCCATCAGGACCCGCAGTCGCGACTCCCCGACCGACTCGCTCAGCCCGTCGGCGAACCGAGCAGCCGCCCGCGCCGCCGGCGCACCACTCCAGTACTTGTGCCGGTTCGCGATCGTCACCAGTGCCTCCGCTGTCACGAGCTGCTGATGAAGAGCCGCATCCCCCAGCACAACTCCCACCTCGTACGACGAGACGCAGGCGGTTTCGGTGATCGCGCGGGCAGCCGTGACAACCTGGAAGCCGTCGACCATGGTGATCTCGCCCGGTTCGAATCGTGAACGGTGAACTTCCGCGATGGCCTCCGACCGTTGGCGCCCGCTCGGCTTGGTCACGTGGACCTTGGTCAGATCCAGACCCCAGCTCGGAAGCCCATGCAACACGGCCGCGGACTGATGGCTGACCACCGCTGCGCCGCCCATCCGCTCGACCACGGCCCGCGTCCTCAACAGGTGCAGTCGCCTCGCCCTGTCCCACGGGGCCTCGCCGGTTGGCCAGGCGGCAGGTTCGGCGTACGCGTCACGGGACAGGCGGGTCCAGTGTCCGGCGCGGAGGCGTCGCCGGAGCTCGCTGTCGGAGTAGCCGGCGTCCATCGCGTCCGTCCGGGTGAACCAGCCGCGGCGGGCGGCGGTCAGCACACTCAACTTGGGGTTCATACCGGCAACATGCCGTCGAATCACCCGTCCGCCGCGCACAGATCCGCACTTGTGGACAGCCATGTCCGGGGACCCTGCACACCACCCCGTGGCCTTGAACAGGAAATAGCGTGTGGAAGCCCCCGACTTCCGGTTCAAGCACCCGGCTCGGGTACGGCGGGGACGGCGGCGGGACGGCGGGGGGCGGGGGGACGGTGGGTGGGGGTGGGTGGGGTCAGGGGTCGCGGGGGCCGTATTGGGCGTCCAGGTCGGCGTCGATCTCGGCTTTGCGTTTGAACCAGCGTTCGCTGAGGCCTTTGACTTCTTCCTCGATGAAATCGATGAAGGCCAGGGAGGCGCGCACGCGGCGGTGGGCCGCGGTGCCTTCGCCGGCGGCGTCGAGGACGTGGTGGAGCGAGTCGGACCAGCGGGCCAGCGCCTGGTCCTGGCTCATCATGCTCTGGTACCAGAAGTCGTCCTGGACCACGTAGACGTCGCGTCTGCTGCCGGGCTCACGCTCACGGTTGGCCAGGCGGAGCTGGAGCAAGTAGTTGACCGCGCCGGACACCGCGGCCGGACTGGCCTGCAGTTGGTCGGACAGCTCGGCCGCCGTCAAGCGGCCCTCCTCGCTGGACAGGATGGCGGCGAAGACCCGGGCTGCCATCCGCGGCCAGCCCGTGTCGGCCAGCAGGTTGCCGAACTGTTCGGCGTACCGCCTGACGGCTTCGTCGTCTCGTTGTGCACTCACCGCCCCATCATCCCCTCTACGTGACCCAAAAACCTGACGCGTGAGAGACGCGTTAGTAAGATTCACAATCTTCTGAATGAAGTGTACGTTATGAATCATGACATCAGCCATCGTGGTCTCAGGACTGCACAAGTCGTACGGCAGTACGCACGCCCTCGACGGTCTCGACCTGGACGTCGCGACCGGTGAGGTGCACGGATTCCTCGGACCGAACGGCGCGGGGAAGTCCACGACCATCCGGGTGCTGCTCGGTCTGCTGCGCGGTGACGAGGGTGACGTCTCGCTGCTCGGGGGCGACCCGTGGCACGACGCGGCGAAGCTGCACCGGCGGCTGGCCTACGTCCCCGGTGACGTCAATCTGTGGCCGAACCTGACCGGCGGCGAGGTGATCGACCTGCTCGGCCGGCTCCGCGGCGGGCTGGACTCCAAGAAGCGGGACGACCTGCTGCGCCGGTTCGACCTCGACCCGACCAAGAAGGGCCGTACCTACTCCAAGGGCAACCGGCAGAAGGTCGCACTGGTCGCGGCGCTTGCGTCGGACGTCGAGTTGCTGATCCTGGACGAGCCGACGTCCGGCCTGGACCCGCTGATGGAGGAGGTGTTCCGGCAGTGCATCGAGGAGGAGCGCCAGCACGACCGCACCGTGCTGCTGTCGAGCCACATCCTCTCCGAGGTCGAGGCCCTGTGTGACCGGATCAGCATCATCCGCCGCGGCAAGGTCGTCGAGACCGGCACGCTGTCCGAGCTGCGGCACCTGACCCGTACGTCGATCCAGGCCGAACTCGCCGGGGCAGTGAACGGCCTGGCCCAGCTGCCCGGCGTTCACGACCTCAATGTCGAGGGCAACCGGGTCCGCTGCGAGGTGGACACCGCACAGCTCGACGCGGTGATGCGGCAGCTGTCTGCGAGCGGGATCAAGAGCCTGGTCGCGCAGCCGCCGACGCTGGAGGAGCTGTTCCTGCGACACTACGAGGACGACGTCGCGGCCGAGCCCGAGGCGGCCTTGCGATGAGCGACTTCGTCGGTACCGGCACCCTGGTGCGCCTCGCGCTGCGCCGGGACCGGGTCCTGATCCCGGTGTGGATCGTGGTGTTCGTGATCACGGCGGCCGGGTCCGCACAGGCTTCCATCGACCTCTACCCGGACGTCCAGTCCCGGATCGAGGCGGCGCGGACGTCGAACGCCTCGCCCGCCCTGGTCTCGCTGTACGGCCGGATCTTCGACGAGACCTCGCTCGGGGAGCTCTCGCTGTTCAAGCTGACCGCGTTCGGTGCCGTACTGGTGGCGCTGCTCGCTGCGATGCTGGTGGTCCGGCACACCCGGACCGAGGAGGAGGCCGGCCGGCTCGAGCTGCTCAGCGCCGGAGTCGTCGGACGGTACGCCGCTCTGGCCGCGGCGCTGATCGTGTCGTCGGGGACCGTCGTACTGATCGGCATGCTGTCCGCGCTGGCGTTGATCGGCGTCGGCCTGCCGGCGTCCGGTTCGTTGGCCTTCGGGCTGCTGTGGGCGTCGGCCGGTCTGTCCTTCGCCGGTGTGGGTGCGCTGACCGCGCAGCTGACCGAGGGGGCCCGGACCGCCAACGGGTTCACCGGGATCGTCCTGGGTGTCTCGTACGTACTGCGGGCGATCGGCGACTCGTCCAGCGACGGCAAGTCCGAGTGGGTGTCGTGGTTGTCGCCGATCGGCTGGTCGCAGCAGATCCGTGCGTACGCGGGCGACCGCTTCGTCGTCGTTCTGGTTCCGTTGGCGTTCATGGCTGTGCTGGTGGCCGGCGCGATGGCGCTGATCCGGCGCCGCGATGTCGGTGCGGGCCTGGTGCGGCCGCGTCCGGGTCCGGCCACCGCTGCGCCATCGCTGCGGTCGCCGCTGGCGCTGGCCTGGCGACTGCACCGGGGTTCCTTGTACGGCTGGGGTTTCGCGTTCCTGCTGCTCGGGCTGCTGGTGGGCAACATCGCCAGCAACGTGGACGGGTTCGTGACCAGCGACAGTGCCCGGGAAATGGTCGAGAAGCTCGGCGGCGTCAACGGCATCACCGACGCGTTCCTGGCGACCGAGATGGGGATGGTCGGTCTGCTCGCCTCGGCGTTCGGCATCCAGGCGGCCCTCCGGCTCCGGTCGGAGGAGACCGCGCTCCGGGCCGAGCCGTTGCTCGCGACTGGTGTCAGCCGCACTCAGTGGGTCGGCAGCCACGTGCTGATGGCGCTGTTCGGTATCGCTCTGCTGATCCTGGTCGCAGGACTCGGGTCCGGCATCTCCAGTGGTGCTTCGCTGGGCAACATGGGCCGTCAGCTGCCCCGCATGCTCGCTGCGGCCGCCGTGCAGTTGCCTGCGATCTGGCTCGTCACCGGACTGGTCGTCGTACTGTTCGGGTTCGCTCCGAAGCTGGTCACCGGTGCGTGGGTGCTGTTCGGCATGTTCCTGCTGATCGGGCAGTTCGGCAGCATCTTCGACCTGCCCCAGTCGGTGATGAACCTCAGCCCCTACGGGCACACTCCGCGGCTGCCGGGCGGCGACTTCTCCGTCGCTCCGGTCATCTGGCTGACCGCGATCGCAGCAGCGCTCATGGGGGCAGGGATCGCCACCTTCCGCCGCCGGGACGTGGGCTGACCGTCCGAATGACTGCGCTGGTCTGAGGGGTCCAGCGCCTCCGGCCCGCCCGGTGCCTCACCGGGCGGGCCGGCCTGTCAAGCGGCAGCGTCAGAGCTGCAGCCAGCTGCAACCGTTCTCCCTATCCGGACATCTCCCTGTTAAGCTCTCCGCCCGCTCGGGGTGGGCATTCTGGGGAGGAACGGGTCGATGAGTGTGCTCGCATGGTGGTTGCGCACGCCCGAACGGGTGGTTCGCGGCCTCTGCGTCGTTCTGCTCGCGATCCTGTTTCCACTCGTTCCCGCCTGCGCGGCCGGACCGGTCGAGGCTGTGCCGGTGGCCGGCGAGCCTCCGGTCGCTGTCTTCGGGCTCAGCGGCATCACGCCGGCGGTGGCGGCGCAGGGACGACGGCGACGCTGACGGTGCACGGTGAGTTGCTCGAGTCGACGGACGTCGTGCGGTTCACTGCAAGGTTTCGGCTTCCGATGGCCGGGGTGGTGACGTCGGTGTCGGCGGACCACACCGCGGCGACGGTGACCGGCGATCTGACGAAGGCCGCACCCGGGGCGTGGGATCTGATGGTCGCGTCGACGTCCGGGGAGGCTCTGTTCATCCCGAAGGCGTTGACGGTGAGCCCCTGATCACTGACCTCGCGGCGCCTGCTGTCTACGATCGCGGGGTGCGATGGACTGAGGGACTGATCGGGTTCTGGACGGAGCGGCACCTGTGCGTGCTGAGTACCGTCCGTGCGGACGGCACGGTGCATGCGACACCGGTGGGCGCGACGCTGGACCCGGAGACGGGGACGGCCCGAGTGATCTGCTCCGGTACGTCGCACAAGGCCCGGATCATCCGGAAGGCAGGCCCTGAGGGAGCCGCGGTCGCGGTGACCCAGGTGGATGGACGCCATTGGTCCACGCTCGAGGGCCGGGCGGTCGTCAGTGACGACCCGGACCGGGTGGAGGACGCCGTACGCCGCTATGCGAAGCGGTACCGCGAACCGCGGGTGAACCCACGCCGCGTGGTCATCGAGATCACCGTGACGAAGGTGCTGGGCAATGCCGGCTGAGGTCACCGTCGTAGGTGTCGGCGCCGACGGGTGGGACGGGTTGTCCCCGGCGGCTCAGTCGGCCGTGCTGGCGGCCGAGGTACTGATGGGGAGCGCCCGGCAACTGGCTCTCGTGCCGACTGTCGAGGCAGAACGGGTCAAGTGGCCGTCACCGTTGTCCGAGGCGTTGCCCGGGCTGCTGTCGCAGTACGCCGGCCGGCAGATCTGTGTGCTGGCTAGCGGTGACCCGACGTTCCACGGCATCGGTACGACGCTGACGCGGCTGCTGGGGGCGGACGCCGTACGAGTGATTCCGCATCCGTCGAGTGTGTCGCTGGCGTGTGCACGGCTCGGGTGGCCGCAGGACCAGGTACAGGTGGTCAGTCTGGTCGGGCACCCGACTGAACGCGTGCACCCGCACGTCCAGCCGGGGCGTCGGCTGCTGGTGCTGAGCTGGGGTGCTCACACGCCGGCTGAGGTCGCCGCACTGCTTGCCGAGCGAGGCTATGGCGCGAGCGAGCTGACCGTGCTCGAGCAGCTCGGAGGACCGTCGGAGCGGGTGCGGACTGCGACCGCCTCGGAGTGGTCGTACGACGTTGACGCGCTCAACGTGATCGGTGTGCTGTGCCAGGCCGGTGCTGACGTGGCGCTGCTGCCGACGGTGCCCGGGCTGCCGGATGAGGCGTACGAGAGCGACGGACAGTTGACGAAGCGCGAGGTGCGGGCGGTGACGTTGTCGCGGCTCGCACCGGTGCCAGGTCAGTTGCTATGGGATGTGGGCGGCGGTGCGGGAAGCATCGCGATCGAGTGGTCGCGCCACCACCCGGCCTGCCGGGCGATCGCGATCGAACGCGATCCCGAGCGGGCCAAACGCCTCGATCGCAACGTTGCGAACCTCGGCGCGCTTGTCACCACAGTGGTCGGCCCCGCGCCCGCGGCCCTGGATGGGTTGGAGACGCCGGACGCGATCTTCATCGGCGGGGGAGCGACGGCACCGGGCCTGATCGGCGCCTGCTGGAATGCGCTCCGGCCTGGTGGCCGCCTCGTGCTGAACGGCGTGACGCTGGAGACCGAGGCCCTGATCGCGCAGTGGTACGGCGAGCTCGGTGGTGACCTGGTCCGGCTCGACGTACAACGCGCCTCGGCGATCGGAACCATGACCGGCTGGCGGCCCGCCATGCCCGTGACGATCTGGAGCGTGACCAAGTGACCGTCTGGAGCGTGACCGAGTGACCGTGCATTTCATTGGGGCCGGTCCGGGCGCCGCCGACCTGATCACGGTCCGCGGCCGCGACCTGATCGCCTCGTCGCCGGTCTGCCTGTACGCCGGTGCGCTCGTTCCGGTCGAGCTCCTCGACCACTGCCCGCCCGGCGCCCGCAAGGTCGACACGGCCTCGCTCAACCTCGACGAGATCATCGCCGAACTCAGCGCCGCCCACGCCAGCGGACTCGACGTCGCCCGGCTGCACTCCGGCGACCCGTCCGTCTTCAGCGCGATGGCCGAGCAGATGCGCCGCCTCGACGCCCTCGACATCCCGTACGACGTGACGCCCGGAGTTCCTGCCTATGCGGCGGCCGCGGCCACCCTCGGTCGTGAGTTGACCGTGCCGGAGGTCGGGCAGACCGTCATCCTGACGCGCATCGGCGGCCGGGCTTCCGCGATGCCGCCGGGAGAGGATCTGGCCACCCTCGGTGCGAGCCGATCCACGCTCGTGCTGCACCTGGCCGTCCAGCAGATCGATCGCGTGGTCGACGAACTCGAACCCAGCTACGGCGCCGACTGCCCGGTCGCCGTAGTGGCCCGCGCGTCCCGCGACGACGAGGTCGTCCTGCGCGGCACGCTCGCCGACATCGCGGACCAGGTGCGCGCCGCGGACATCCGTCGTACTGCGGTCATCATCGTCGGGAAGGTACTGGCGGCGACGGCGTTCCGCGACAGCCACCTGTACTCGGCGACGCGGACCCGATGAAGGTTCTGCTGCTCGGCGGCACCGGCGAGGCACGTGAACTCGCGCAGACCCTGGTGTCCGCTGGGGTCGACGTGGTCTCTTCGTTGGCCGGCCGGACCGCCGAAGCCCGGTTGCCTGTTGGTGCTGTCCGCCAAGGCGGCTTCGGCGGCGCGGCGGGTCTGGCGAGATGGCTCCACGACAATCCGGTCGACGCCGTGGTCGACGCGACCCACCCGTTCGCCGCCACGATGACCGAGCACGCCGTCAGCGCTGCCCGGGAGGTCGGCGTACCGCTTCTCGTTCTTCGCCGTCCCGGGTGGACGCCTGGCGACCGTTGGCATTGGGCCGACACCACGCTCGCCGCAGCCGAGCTCTTGCCGACGCTGGGTGCTCGGGCGTTCCTCACCATCGGCCGTCAGGGACTGGACGCCTTCGAGCACAGCGGTGTCTGGATGCTCGCCCGCTGTGTCGACCCGCCGGAGCCACGACCGACCTGGTGCACGCTGATCCTCGCCCGCGGCCCGTACGACGTGGACGGAGAGCTGACGTTGCTGCGCGACCACCGCATCGACGTCCTGGTCACCAAGGACAGCGGCGGGCCGCAGACCGCGGCAAAGCTGACCGCGGCCCAACTGCTCGGCATCCCGGTCGTCGTCATCCGTCGGCCGGCACTCCCCGCCGGCGTCGAGGCGGTCGAATCGGTGGACCGGGTCGTCGAATGGGTCGAGGCACGTCGGTAGATTGACGCCATGGGGATTCAGATCGCGCCGAGCATCCTGTCCGCCGACTTCGCCCGGCTGGCCGACGAGGCGACGGCCGTGTCGAACGCCGACTGGCTGCACGTCGACGTGATGGACAACCACTTCGTGCCGAACCTGACGATCGGCATGCCGGTGGTCGAGTCCCTGGCCAAGGCGACCAGTACGCCGCTCGACTGCCACCTGATGATCGAGGACCCGGACCGCTGGGCCCCCGGGTACGTCGAGGCGGGGGCTGCCAGCGTCACCTTCCACGTCGAAGCGTGTCGCGCACCGATCCGGACCGCCCGCGAGATCCGCGCCAAAGGTGCGCGGGCCGCGATGGCGCTCCGGCCGGCCACGCCGATCGAGCCGTACGAGGACCTGCTGTCCGAGCTCGACATGATCCTGATCATGACGGTCGAGCCGGGCTTCGGCGGGCAGAAGTTCCTCGACGTGTGCGTCCCGAAGATCCGCCGGACCCGCCAGTTGCTCGACAAGCACGGTCTCGACCTGTGGATCGAGATCGACGGTGGCGTCTCGGCCGACACGATCGAGCGTTGCGCCGAGGCCGGAGCCGACGTCTTCGTCGCCGGATCCGCTGTCTACGCCGCCGACGACCCGAACGCGATGGTCGAGCAGCTACGCGGTCTCGCCCAGCAGGCCACCGGTCGCTAGAGCCGGCTCGGGCTGGTGCTGCGGCGGAATGCGGAGCAACAGCACCCAGGAGATCGCAGCGAAGACGGCGGCGAGCAGCCAGACGTAGCGCACCCCGAAACTCTCGACGACCGCGCCCGACAGCGCCGCCCCGATCGCAGCGCCGCCCATGGCCGCGCTGCCCATCCAGCCGAACACCTCGGTCCGCACGGTGTCCGGTGTCAGTGCGCCCAGACGCTCGTACAAGGCTCCGATCGCCGGCGCGAGCGTCAGCCCGGACAACGCCAGTGCCACCCCGAGCGACAGCGGTGACCAGGTCGCGAACACGCACAGCAGCATCCCCGCCGCGACCAGGGCAGCCCGGCGCCACAAGTACGACGTACGTCGGCCTGGCAAGGCACCCGCGACAGCGCCACCCACGAGGCTGCCGAAAGCCCAGACGGCCTCCAGGACGCCCGCGATCAACCGCTCGCCGTGCTCGTCCGCGAACGCGACGATGCCGAGGGAGATGCCGTTGAAGGCCATCACCCACAGACCGAACGCGAGGATCAGCGGCAACCGGCATCGATGCCACAGCAGTTGGCGAGCGGTCAACGGCGGCGCGCTCTGGTCGTCGCGGGCGAGCGGCGCGGGTTGTCGGAGCGCGTACCACCAGATGAAGATCGCCGACATCAAGGCCGCGAGCAGCACCCCGAGCCGCGGGCTGGCGACGCTCACAGCCGTTGCCCCGAGCATCGGACCCACCATGAACAGCAGCTCCTGCGCGGTCGCGTCCACCGAGTACGCCGTTCGCAGCGCCGGTCCCTCGACGACGCGCGGCCAGCTGGCACGCAGCGTCTGCATGACCGGTGGGACGAGCGCACCAGCGAGCAGAGTCAGCAGCGGCATCAGCCGATACAACCCGGACGGCAGGGCGGCGAGCAGGGCGAGCGCCACGCTCCAGGCCATGCCGGTAGTGAGCAACACCCCACGTGACCCGCGGCGATCGGCCGTCCGGGACCAGAGTGGACCGGCGATCGCCATGCCCACCGAGTACGCACCTGCCACGAATCCGGCCCAGCGGAACGAGCCGCCCGCGTCCTTCGCGAGGAATGCGACCGGAACCAACGTGGCGAGCATGGGCAACCGTGCCAGCAGCGACGACGCCAGCAACGTGATCACGCCGCGCGTGCGCCACAGCTCGCGGTACCCGGACAACTCCATGAACGGCATTCTTGCTCCACCCACCGACAACTTCCGGCGGTGCACGGATCGTCGCACCTACGATTGCCCCATGACCGAGCACAAGCCGGTGGAGAGTTGGCTGACGGACATGGACGGCGTGCTGGTGCACGAGGAGCGCGCGATCCCTGGAGCCGGTGAGTTCATCGCGTCGTTGCAGGCGTCCGGGAAGAAGTTCCTGGTGCTGACCAACAACTCGATCTTCACACCCCGCGACCTGCGCGCCCGCCTGCTTGCCGGAGGCATTGACGTCCCCGAGACCGCGATCTGGACCAGCGCGCTGGCCACCGCCCAGTTCCTCGACGACCAGCGTCCGGGCGGTACGGCGTACGTGATCGGCGAGGCGGGGCTGACCACGGCGCTGCACGAGGTCGGGTACGTGCTGACCGAGCGCGCGCCGGACTACGTCGTACTGGGTGAGACGCGCACGTACTCCTTCGAAGCGATCACCAAGGCGATCCGGCTGATCTCCGCCGGTGCCCGGTTCATCGCGACCAACCCGGATCCGACCGGGCCGTCCACCGAGGGGCCGCTGCCCGCGACCGGGTCGGTGGCCGCGCTGATCACCCGCGCCACCGGAATCGCGCCGTACTTCGTCGGCAAGCCCAATCCGCTGATGATGCGCAGCGCGCTGAACCGGATCGAGGCGCACTCCGAGACCACCGTGATGATCGGTGATCGGATGGACACCGACATCATCAGCGGCCTCGAAGCCGGCCTCCGCACCGTCCTGGTCCTGTCCGGCTCCACCGGCGAACACGAAGTCGAGCGCTTCCCCTACCGCCCGACCCGCATCGCCGAATCCATCGCCGACGTCGTCCCCCTGGTCGCCTCGCTCGACTAGGGCCTGGCTGACGGCCTAGCAGGTCAGTGTGCGGAAGCCGTAGCCCTTGGCTTTGAGGGATTTCAGGATGGTGGGGAGCGCGGCCACGGTCTGCGTGCGGTTGCCGCCTCCGTCGTGCATCAGGATCACCGATCCGCTGTGGACGTTCTTCAGCACGCGTTGGACGATCGCCGTCGTACCGGGCTTGGTCCAGTCCCGCGAGTCGACGGTCCACACCACGAGGGCCTTGCCGAGCGCCTTGGCTCGTTGCCGCACGGTGGGGTCCATCCCGCCGTACGGCGGTCGCAGGCAGGCCGGCGTACTGCCGATCGCGGCCTGGATGGCCTGGTCGGTCGACGTGACCTGCTGCCGGAACGCGGTGGCGGACAGGTGCCGCAAGTCGGCGTGTGTCCAGGTGTGATTCTGCACGCTGTGCCCGGCGTCGTGGATGCGTTTGGACAGTTCCGGATGCTTCGTGACGTTCTTGCCGATCTCGAAGAACGTCGCCTTCGCCTCGTACTTCGCCAGGATGTCGAGGATCTTGGGGGTGTACGCCGCGTCTGGTCCATCGTCGAACGTCAGTACGACGTACTTGGTGGGGAGGGCCGCCTTCGCCGGCACTGCGGACGGTGGCGAGGGCGCTGCGGTCTGTGGTTGCTGGCTCGGGTTGCGGGCGGCTGCGACGACGACGGTGCCGATCACTGCACTGACCACCATCATCATCGCCAGACCGATGAGCCGATGGCCGGTGCGCGTCAAGCGAACATCCATGCGTCCTCCCGGACGTGGGCGGGCGGGCCTCACTACCTCACCTGTCCACGATCCGTGGGATCACGCTCGGCGCCGGGATCCACGCCGCTGCCGCGTCAACAAACTACGCATAGCGGACGCGCCGGCGTTGCTTCCTGTCGCTAGAGCACCTGCGAGAGGAACTGCCGCAGCCGCGGTGACTCCGCCGCGGTGAAGACCTGCTCGGGTACGCCGGACTCCACCACGACTCCGTGGTCCATGAACGCGACCTGGTCGGCGACCTCCCGAGCGAACCCCATCTCGTGGGTGACGACGACCATCGTCATCCCGGTCTGGGCGAGATCGGCCATCAGGGCGAGCACGCCCTTGACCAGCTCCGGATCGAGGGCCGAGGTGGCCTCATCGAACAGCATGACCTCGGGCTCCATCGCCAGCGCGCGGGCGATGGCGACCCGCTGCTGCTGACCGCCGGACAGGTTGCCCGGTCGCGCCGCGGCTTTGTGGCTCAGTCCGACGAGCTCGAGTTGTCCCAGCGCCGCGGCCCGTGCCTGGTCGGGGTCGAGCTTCTTGATCTTGCGCAGCGGGAGGGTGATGTTCTCCAGCACCGACTTGTGCGGGAACAGGTTGAAGTGCTGGAACACCATCCCGATCCGGCGCCGCAACTCGTCCGGGTTGCCGCTGAGCACCGACTCGCCGGCCAGCCGGATGTCGCCGGTGTCGGGTTCGAGTAGCCGGTTGATCGCTCGGAGCAACGTCGACTTCCCGGAGCCCGAGGGCCCGATCACGCATGCCGTACGCCCGGCCGGCACCCGCAGATCTACGCCGCGCAGGACCTTGTTGGTGCCGAAGGCGAGCTCGACGCCAGAGACCTCGAGGCTGGCGGCTGTGGTGATCTCAACGGTTTGCATGGGCCAGCTCCTCCAGTACGACGTCCTCCGACTCGGCTGGGCGGCCCTCTCGCAGACGCTTGTCGAAGTAGTTCACCAAGTGGGTCAGCGGGACCGTGATGATCAGGTAGAAGATGCCGGCCAGCAGCAACGGCGACTGGTTGCCGTTGGTCGCGGCCGCGTCCTGCCCGATCCGGAACAGCTCCCGCTGGCTGGCGAGCAGACCGAGGAAGTAGACCAGGCTCGACTCCTTCACCAGGGCGATGAACTGATTGACCAGCGCGGGGAGGACCCGGCGCACGCCCTGCGGGATGACGACCAGCCGCATCCCGTCCGGGTAGCTGAAACCGAGTGCCCGCGCCGCTTCGAGCTGGCCCTTCTCCACGCTCTGGATGCCGGAGCGGAAGATCTCGCCGATGTACGCGGCGGCGATGAGGGAGAGCGCGAGGATGCCGAGCGGATATGGGTTCGGGCCCCACCAGTGCCGGGTGACCGGGGACAGGCCCTGGCCGATCAGCAGGATGGTCAGGATCGCCGGCAGGCCGCGGAAGATGTCGGTGTAGATCTTCGCCGGCCAGCGCAGCCAACGCTTCCGGGACAGGGCCAGGACCGCCACGACCATGCCGAGCACGGTGCCCAGCACGACCGAGGCGGCCGCCAGGATGAGTGTGTTGACCAGGCCTACTGTGAGCATCTCAGGCAGGACTGCCTTCATCGACTCCCAGTCGAGGAAGGTGTCGCCGAGCGTGGACCAGACGTCCATCAGCCGGCTGCGGCGGTCGTGCTCGCCGCGGGCGTGACGCTGCCGCTACCCGGCTTGAAGGTCGCCGGTACGGCGCGACCCGGGTAGTACTGATCGACGAGCTTGGTCCAGGTTCCGTCCGCGATCACCTCGTCGAGCGCCTTGTTCACCGCGTCCCGTAGCTTGTCGTTGCTCTTGGCCACGGCGAACGCCATCGGCGCGTCACTGAGTTCCTTGGCCGCCAGGATCACCGTGCCGCCGCCCTGATCCTTGGCCATCTTCTCGCCGATCTCGGCGGGGGACACCCACGCGTCCGCCGTACCGGCCTTGAGCAGGCCGAGCGCGGCGTTGTAGTTCGGCACGCGGACCGGGTCCAGATTCTTCCCGGTGGCGTAGTCGTCCTGGACGGTGCCTTGGACCACGACGACCCGCTTGCCCTTGAGCTGGCCGAACGTCGTGATGCCGGAGGTCTTGGTGGTGTTCAGGCCGAGATACCCGAAGTCGTACCCATTGCTGAAGGCAACTGTCTTCTTGCGCGCCTCGGTCACTGTGATGGACGAGCTGCCGAGGTCGAACTGGCCGCCGTTCACCTGCGACAGCAGGGCGGAGAAGTCGGTGCCGACGAACTCCGGCTTCAGGTTGAGCTTCGCCGCGACCGCGGTGATCAGGTCGTTGTCGAACCCGGTGAACTTGCCGTCCTTCACGTACACGTTCGGCGGCGCGTCGGTCAGCGTCCCGATCCGCAACGTCCCGGACTTGATCAGCCCGAGGTCCGGTCCGCTCGCGGCCGGGTCGTCATTGCTGCCGCAGGCAACCATCGCGGCCGCCAGCGTGACGGCGGTGGCTACTGCGGCGATCCGGTGAAGGGCGCTGATGGCGCGCACGACTGTCTCCTCACAAACGTCAACGAATGCAGGGCAAACCACCCTGCCGCGGCAACAGAACATCGCCTGGGTGCCCGGCATTCCACACCGACACCCAGTGAGACAGGCCGAGATGTCTACTCGGCTTGTGCTATATCAACGCCTGATTCGCGTGCGCGGGCGTCGATGCCGACTGGTCAACCGTGGTGTTTCTCATAGTGCGCGACCGCATCGGCGGTCCGACCGGTCCCGTAGGCGAGCAGTAACTCGGCGATCGCCGGTGACTCCGCCGCGGCCGCATCGGCGGCTCGTTGGATCTCCTCGGCGGACGCGACCGCACGGAACAGATCCTGGATCTCCCGCACAACGGCCCGGGCGCTCGGTGGCGCATTCGTGGGCGCATCGGTGGGGGCGACTCCTGATGGCCAGGACTGTCCCGTCGGCGCGTCCGCGGCCAGCCCAGGGGGTGTCGCGAAGGGTGGCGTCGAGCTCGTGGTCTGCCCCGGTGGGGGGCCGGGTGATCGCCGCAGTGGTGTGGTGGTGGCGTCGGTGTAGGCGCCCGTCGAGGCGCGGATCCGGTCCAGTGCGTGGGGAATGTCGTGGGGACCGAGCTCATTGGCAATGGCCAGATCGGCGAGCTCGGACACGGCGCGAAGGCGCGACACCACCGCAGGATTGCCGATCTTCACCCGTTGCGCGCTCATCAGCTGTGACAACATCGGCGCCGACAGCCCGATCACCTGCGCGAGCGCGCTCTGGGTCAGGCCGAGTGGCGGGGCGACTCGGCGGACGGTTTCACCGAGCGTCTCGCCGTACAGCTCGATCTGCTGCTGGAGGTTGTGCGCTGTCTGGTCCATCAGTGTGATCCCCTTACCCGGCCGTCGTCCGTGACCGACTGCAAACATCTTCGCAGTTGCGAAGGCAAATTGCCAGCGCATCTGTTTGCAGTTGTGGATATCCAGGCGTGCAACTCGTCGTCTTGACATTTGCGATCGCAAACTGTCAAGGTTTGCGGCAGCGAATCTCACTGGAGGAAACGATGACGGCTCTGCAGGGACACCGCCGCCCCGCGGTGTGGGCGCTCCTCGCCATCACCTTGACCGCAGTCCTGGCCGGACTGACCACCGGGACAGCCTCGGCCGACCCCGAGCCGGGTGACACCGGCAAGCTCGTGATGGTGCTCGACTCGTCCGGGTCGATGAAGGAGCCGGCCGGCGACGGCAAGACGAAGATCGTCGCGGCGCGCACCGCGCTGACCCAGGTGGTCAGCAAGCTCCCCGAGGACGCGCAGGTCGGCCTGCGGGTCTACGGCGCGACCGTGTTCAAGCGCACCCAGCCAGGCGCCTGCACCGATACCCAGCTGACCGTCCCGATCGGCACCGGCAACCGGCCCGAGCTGCAGGCCGCGATCGCCAAGTACAAGCCGTACGGCGAGACGCCGATCGCGTACGCCCTGCAGCAAGCCGCGAAGGATCTCGGTCCGACCGGCCAGCGCACGATCGTGCTGGTGTCCGACGGTGAGGCGACCTGTGCTCCGGAGCCGTGCGAGGTGGCGCGCTCGATCGCCAAGCAGGGCATCGATCTGAAGATCGACGTGGTCGGGTTCCGTGTCGGCGGCAATGCCCGCACCCAGCTGCAGTGCGTCGCCCGTGAGGGCCGCGGCGACTACTACGACGCCGACTCGACCATCGATCTCGAGACCGGTCTGGATCGCCTGTCCACCCGCGCCTTCCGCCCGTTCCGCATCTCAGGCACGCCGGTCCATGGTGCGCCCCAGCAGGAGGGTGCCCCGGTCCTTGCCCCGGGCCACTACTCGGACACCTTCGGGGTGGACGACACGGCGAAGCACTACCTGATCAAGCGGACCATCACCGGCTCGACCCTCCGTGCCGGTGTCAGCTTCCGGCGGCCATCCGGCGGCAGCTTCGTCATCCAGACCGAGGTGCGGCTCAACACGCCCAGCGGTGAGCAGTGCGGATGGAGCTACCCGAGAGGGTTCGACGGCGACCAGGGGCTTGCGACGGGGACGGCCGCAAGCTGGTCGAAGTACGAGAAGCAGAACGAGGAGTGCTCGGGGTCCGATCAGATGGTGCTCACCGTGAATCCAGGCAAGGACTTCCGGGAGCTCAAGGGCGTGCCGTACGAGCTGCGGATCGACGAGGAGCCGCCGGTGGACTCGACCACCAGCCTGCCGGCGCCGGCTACCGACCCGGTCTGGGCTCCGATGCCCGGGTCGACCCCGCGCGAGATTGTTCCCGGTTCGAGCTTCCCGGATGCATCACTGCTCGAGCCGGGTAGTTACAAGACGACGCTGATGCCGGGGGAGCTGCAGCTCTACAAGGTGAAGGCCGACTGGGGACAGCGGATTCAGGCGCAGATCACGGTGCCCGAGATGGCCGGAGCCCAGGCCGAGGCGCTCGACGGGATCCGTTACCTCGACACCGCGCTCATCTCGCCGATCGGCGAGGACGTCTACGCAGTCTTCGCCAAGAACGTGCCGGGCGGCTCCTACACCCGCGGTGTCCTCACCAAGCGGGGCCTGGTCAAGGCCGTCACAACCAAAGAGATCCGCTACCTCAACCGCAACGGAGCCAACAACCAGGACACCGGTACCTCGATGCCCGGTGAGTACTACATCGCCGTATCGCTGAGCCGCAAAGACAACGACAAGGCCTTCACCATTCCCCTCACCCTGACAGTCGGAGTAGTCGGTATGGCGGGCACCGGCAAACCGGAGTACGTAGACGGTGCAACCCCGGTCTCCGGCGAGTCCGTAATACCGTCCCCGACCAACACGCCCTCCCAACCGGCAGACTCCGGCGACAAGAACGAGGCAGGCGGTCCGGTCCAGGCCCGCGACAACTCCGACGACGGCACGCCCACCGCCCTGATCGCAGGCCTCGGCGGAGGCGGTCTCCTCCTCCTGATCATCGGCACCTTCACCGTCCTACGCCTACGCAAGAAGCCCGCCACCGCCCACCCAGCCCCCCAACCCTGGCCCCAACACCCCAACCAGCCCCCGCAGTACCCAAACCAGGCCCCGCCGCAGCACCCCAGCCAAGGCGGCCAACACCCACCCCACTAACCACCAAAGACGCAGAGCCCGGGCCACCACCAGCTGGGCAGGAGCAGGTGCGCTGACCGCCGAAGCACTCAGGCAAACGCGCAGAGCCCGGGCCGCGACTGGTGGCCCGGGCTCCAGCAACCAGCCCAACAGAGGGCACCGAGCGGTCCAGCAGCCCAACGAATTCCACCGCCGCCCGACGGGTCCGTTGGGCCGCTGCACTGCTGGTCACCGGTGCTCTGCGCGTCCGAAGCACCCTCGGCTTCTCTCCGGGTCGGCGATCGGACCATGGTGGGCAGTGGCCGGCGAGGTGGGCGCACCGTACGGCCGGCACATGCGCGGAGCCTGCTCCTGCACTGGGCCGCGGGTTTTGCGGTTAGTGCAGGAGGAGCCAGGCGGCGCTGCCTAGGAGGGCTGCGGCGCCCGCGAAGCAGCCCGCTGCTACCCACGCCAGTCCTCTGCTCTTGCGTGATGCCTTCGACTTCTCCGCGGTAGGCAGCGGCTCGGCGGTTGCTACGCGGGTCGGTTGAGTTGCGTGGGGCGGCTGGGAGTCGGGGTGTGGTGCAGCGGATGGCTGAGCCGCGGCGGCTGGTGCGGCGGGTGGTTGGGCGGTGGGTGCTGTGGCGGCGATCGCCCCGCGTGCCGGTCGAGTTGCCTGTGCGGGCTGGGACGCGCGGGTTGGCTGGGGTGGAGGAGCCGGCTCAGGTGAAGGAGCTGGCCGGGGTCGAGGAGTTGGTTGCGGTGCCTGGATCGGTTGCAGGACGGGGCGAGGTGGTGGGGACTGCGGGGCTGGGCCGGTGGGGGTCCAGGTGGATGGGAGGGGTGGGAGTTGGTCGAAGACCTCGGGGGAGTCCGGGTGGTTGGCCCACGGAGTCTCCCCGGCGGGTGGGAGGAGGCCGGATTCGGCGAGGAGGCGGGCGGCGGCGTGGGCGGACTCGGGGCGTTCGGACGGATCGGTTGCCATGCAGCGCCGGATGAACTCGGCGAGTGGTGCAGCGACGGCTGCTAGCGGCTTGGCGCTGGCTGCGGGTGGTCCGGCGGCTGCGTGTGGCCCGGCGCTGGCGGGTGGTGCGGCGGGTGTAAGGGGTCCGGCGGATGCAGGTGATTCGGCGTTGGCGGGGGGTGTGGTGGTGGGTGAGAGGGGGGTAGGGCGTTGGCCGGTGAGGAGTTCTAGGTGTACTCGGCCGAGACGTTGGTGACGTTGGGGTTGGTGGTTGACGTAGGGAAGACCTCCGGAGTGCGGTGGAGATAGCCGTCTTCAC
>NZ_JBITJE010000012.1:0-193270 GCF_044459685.1 Kribbella sp. NPDC050241 | reverse complement strand
GGAACGACCGATCACACCCGTTCGCCTGGACCAAGACCGCCGACCAGATCCTCAAGAAAGCCAACCGTCAGAAGACCTCAGACGCGCGGCACTAGGGGAGCAGACCGAAGTGGCGCAGGATGCGCTCAGCGACCTCGTCCGGCCCAAGCGTGCTCGTGTCTATGACCAACTCGTCCAGATCCGCGGCATCGAGGCGGGCGGCGACCTCATCGCAGCGCTCCAGATGCCACTCCAGCGCCGTTTGCTGGCTTGCGCTGTAGCGGCCTCGCAGTCGTTTCCTGATGATGCCGGCATCGGCGGTGAGACGAACCATGCGAATTCGGCGTTCGACTGCGGCTGCGTAGCGCTCTCGATCAGCGGCGGTCGAGATCACCCCACACATGACCAACTGGCGCGGGCCCACAGACTGATAGCACTTCCAGACTGCGGCGATGTTGTGAGCCTCGACCAGAGCATTGTCCGGATCGGCAGGCGGCCAGGAGCGGTGGAACCAGTCAACGTCCATCAGGCTGAAGGGCGTACCTGCTTTCGCGAGCAGATCCCCGACATGGTCAAGGGTTGATGATTTGCCGGCTCCAAATCCACCGTTCAGGAAGATTGCGTAGTCGTTGTCGTTGATCTTGGCTCCTACGTGCAGGCGGCGGCCAACGAACCGGTTGATGACTGCTACTCGGACTCGCCTTCGAGGGCCAGGCGGTAGCCGCTGGGGGTTTGGAGGAGGAGACGGCGGTATTTCCAGGTGGGGGTGGGTTCGTTGACTTCGAGTTCGTACTGGAGGCCGGCTGCTGTGCAGCGGTCGGCGGCGGCGTCGATGTCGGAGACGGCGATCTGCCAGGTGAGGACGCTGGGTGGGTCGTTGTCGCTGCTCGCCTGCTGGATGCCGAAGTGGATCGTGTCGGTGCCGAAGGCGATGAAGTCCGGGTACTCCTCGCCCTCGTAGATGACCGGCAGGCCGAGTTTCTCGTAGAACTCCCGTTCGGCGGCGAGGTCGGACACGTTCAGTACGGGCGCCAGTCGGGTGAACAGCGGGTCGGCGGACATGGGCTCAGTCTCCACTGAGCAGGCGATAGACGGATACGTGGCTGGGCGAGTCGGCGGTGAACGCGGAGCCGGCCCAGTCGGCGTGGCGGGATTCGAGGGTGAATCCGGCCAGTTGAGCCATCAGGTCGAGTTCGGCCGGCCAGATGTAGCGGTGTGGGGTCCGGAACAGTTCGGCCTGGGTGCTGCCTTCGGCGAAGTGGAAGTGGTGGGATACGACGTGCTGTTTCAGTACGTCGTACGTGTCGAGGAGGATGTAGCGGGACTCGGCCACGCCGACGGTGGCGGGCGTTCCGGGTGGGAGACGGCGAAGTTCGGGGACCCACAGTTCGATCACGAAGTGACCACCAGGGGTGAGGTGGCGGGCGGCGTTGCGGAAGCAGGCGACCTGCTCCTCCTGCGTCAGCAGATTCGCGATCGTGTTGAAGACGAGGTAGACGAGCGTGAACTCACCGGGCACCCGTACGGCGGACATGTCGCCGGCGACGACCGGGATGGTGTCCTCATCGGCCTTGGTCCGGAGCTGCTCGATCATCGCGGTGGACAACTCGATCCCACTCACCGGTACGCCGCGCTCCGCCAGCGGAATGGCGACCCGGCCGGTGCCGATCGCCAACTCCAGCGCCCGCCCATCACCCGCGAGCTCGGCCAGCCGATCCACCGTCGGCCCCAGCACCGAATCGGCGAACATCCCCGTCCCCGGGGTGTCGTACCGCTGCGCTACATCCGCGTTCCACAACTGGTTCTGATGCGATTCCTTCGACCACCGCATCACGTCCTCCCCGCCGTCCTCCGCGACCTTCGTGAAGCCGAGCCGGTCGTACAGGCGCCGAGCGTCCGGGTTGTTCCGCTCGACATGCAGCTCCAGCGGTACGCCGCGAGCCCCCGCCTCGGACTGCAGTTCCGCGATGATCGACGTGCCGATGCCGCGGTTCTGCACCGACGGATGGAGCTGGATCCCGTTCAACTCAACGGCTTCCGGCGTCCGGCTCACCCGCAGCCGGCCCGCGGAACGCCCGTCGACCTCGACCACGCACAAAGCCGACGGCCCCTCGGCCTGCTCGACGGACCACCCGGCGAATCCTGCCCGCCACACAGCCTCGTCGAAATCCGCAGGCAACCGCCCTTGCGCCCGAGTCGCCTCGAGCACCACGTCGGTCAGGAACTCAAAATCTGCCGGTGTGGCCGGCCGAATCCGATACGCCATGGCAAACCAACCTAGGTCCGGCGCTTCCGATCGGCCACCGGATTTCATCCGATTCTGATAGACGTCTGTGAGAAGTGTTGATCGGGCGGGTACGGCGAGCATCAATAGAGGTGTGGAGAGTTACCGCAATCCCGTGCTGGCGGCCTCGCTGCTCGCGCCACCTGCTGTCTGCGCACTGCTGACGCCGTTCCGCGACAGCTTCGACAACGCCAACGCCGCACTGTTGCTGGCTGTGGTGATCGTGGCAGTCGCCGCCTTCGGAATCCGGCTCGCCGGCGTACTGGCCGCGGTGTCGAGCGCGGTGTGGTTCGACTTCTTCCTGACCGTGCCTTACAACACGTTCACCATCGACAGTCGCGACGACGTCGAGACCACGATCCTGCTGGTCCTGATCGGTGTCCTGGTCAGCGAGATCGCGATCTGGGGCCGTCGGCAACAAGCCCGGGCGTCGCGGCACCGCGGCTACCTCGACGGTGTGATCACGACGTCCCAGGCCGTTGCGAGTGGCGGGTCCGCCGACGACTTGATCGACCACGTGCGGGCGGAACTGACCGCCATACTGGGGATCGACGGAGCCAAGTTCGTTGCCGGGGACAAGCAGACCGCGGCGCCACAGCTGAACGCCGACGGGACGGTGACACGCGGCGGACATGTGCTCAAGGTCGAACGTGACGGCCTGCCGACCAACTCCGAGATCGAGCTCTCCGTCCACCACGCCGGCGCGACCCGCGGCCGCTTCCTGCTCACCGCCGCCGCCCGGATCGCCCGCCCCGATCTCGAGCAGCGCCTCGTCGCGGTGGCCCTGGCCGACCAGGTCGGCGCCGCCCTCTCCACCCAGGAACCCCTCCACCCGCACCTCTGATCGGCCTGCGGGAGCACGACGTCCCGGGTGGCCACCGGCAAAGCGTCGTACCTGCCCATACAGGTACGACGCCGAGCCGCGTCTGGCCGATTCGCCCGACTTCCGCCATGATCCGGACGTGAATGATCAGGAGATCACCCTCCGGGTGGGGGAGCTGGAGACAGCAGTCGGACACCCGATGCCATCGATCAACTGGACGAGCAAGCGGGGGGACGTACGTCGCCCTCACCCAGCGAGGGGTCGGCGGTCCGGTGCTGAGCCTCAGACCTGAGGTTGCAGGCGGCGTTTCCGCGGGTTGCATCGCGGAGCGATTGAGTTGTGCAACCGTTTGCCCAGCGGGGATTTCGGTTGGGGAACAGACGAGTGATTCTCAGATGTTGTTAAGGGTGGGACCGTAGTATCTCGCTACGGCCCCGGATGTGGGTCACCAGGAGGATTGACAGACATGCAGAGCAGTAACCCGGTCCTGAACCGGTCGAGTGCGTTCGCGCCTGGCCAAGGCCAGGCCTATCCCGGGGCAGCTCCGTACGGTCAGCCGGGTCCCAACCAGCAGCCGGGCCAGTACGGCGGTCCCGGTATGCCGCCCCAGCAGTACCAAGGCGCGCCGGCCGACAGCCGCCCCATGACGATGGACGACGTGATCGTCCGGACCGCCGCCACCTTGGGTGTCGTCTCGGTCGTCGCCGCGATTTCCTGGAACGTCATCCCGGTCAGCGTGGTCACCCCGGCGTTCCTGGCCGGTGCCCTGGTCGCGTTCGCGCTGGCGATGGTGCTGTCCTTCTCGCGCCGGGTCAACCCGGTGCTGGTGATGCTGTACGCCGCGGCCGAGGGTGTGTTCCTCGGGATCGGCAGCAAGTTCATCGCGAACTGGGTCGGCGACTCCGGCATCATCGTGCAGGCGGTGCTGGCCACGCTCGTGACGGCCGCGCTGACGCTGGCGACGTACAAGTACTTCCAGATCAAGGTCACGCCACGGTTCACCAAGATGGTGATCCTGGCGACGATGGGCTTCGCCGGCGTACTGGTCATCAACCTGATCGCGAGCCTGTTCGGCTTCAACTCCGGGATCGGCGGCTTCGGCGTGATGGGCCTGGTGTTCGCCGCGCTCGGTGCCGGGCTGGCGGTCTTCAACCTGATCCTCGACTTCGACATGATCGAGCAGGGTGTCCGTCATGGCGCCCCGCAGAGCGAGGCCTGGCGGGCCGCGTTCGGCCTGACCGTCACCCTGGTCTGGCTGTACTGGAACCTGCTCCGCATCCTCGCGATCCTGCGCGGCGGCGACTGACCCGACGCTCACCACGACATCCGAAGGGCCGGCCCAGGTGGACCGGCCCTTCGGCCTTTCTCGAGCAGTTCGGGAATCCGGACAGGAAACGTCCGGATGTGGTTCTAGCCTTGGGCCATGACCGAGGAGCAAGTGACCGCCGCCGAGTTCGAGCAGGCCGACTGGCGGGTGGTTGATGGTGGGGCGAGTGCTTGGTACGACGCGCCATCGCTGAGCGTGGGTGCGGCGCTGCTCGCCCGGATCGCGGCCCTGACGGGCGGTGGCGGTCTCCCGGAGGTGGATCTGCGCGCCAGTGGTGTGCGGGTGCGGATCGGCAGGCCGTCGGCGGATCTGACCGGGGCCGACGTGGAGTTGGCCAGTGAGGTTTCGGCGGCGGCTCGCGAGCTGGGGCTGGCGGCGGATCCGGCGGCGTTGCAGATCATGCGCCTGGTGATCGATGCCGCAGACACACCGTCGGTGAAGGCCTTCTGGCAGACCACGCTGGCTTATGAGCCGGTCGGTGCCGACGGTCTCCGGGATCCGCTGCGGCGTGATCCGGCCGTGTCGTTCCGCGGCCTGGATGAGCCGCGGCCGCTGCGCAACCGGATCCACGTCGACGTCGGCCGGGACCCCGCGGCGGTGGATGCGGTCAAGGCCGCTCTTGGTCAGGAGGCGTTCGGCGCCTACGAGCTCACGCTCGCCGACGATGAGGGCAACGAGGCCGACCTGGTCCCCGGTGGTGAGCTCTCGAACGAGACCACTGATTGGCTGGCGAACTTCGGCGGGATGACGTTCTACCCGACCACGTCGGCCGAGCAGGCGGTAAGTCTGGCGACGGCGGTCGCTCGGTTGGCGGACGACGGTGGTGTGCCGGTCCTGGTCGACGTACGCCCGGACGGCGTCACGATCGACAGCGGGAAGGATCAGTGGGAGGACGACGAGGGTGCACCTCGGCCCGCGTTCGTGGATCTGGCCGCTGGGATCCAGAAGGCGGCCGGCGAGTTAGGACTCTCCGCCGATCCCACGCGCTTGCGTTTCGTCCAGCTCGGCTTCGACGCGGTCGACGTACCAGCAGTCCGCGCGTTCTGGACAGCCCTGCTCGGCTACGAGCACGATCCCCGGCCGTTCCTGACCGACATCCTCGACCCGCGCCGGCTCAACCCGGTCCTCTTCTTCCAGCAACTGGACCCAGCCGACAAGCCCCGCCACCACCAGCGCAACCGCCTCCACCTCGAGCTGGCCGTCCCCCAGGACCAAGCCCGATCCCGCGTTGACGTGGCCCTCTCGACCGGAGGCCGCCTCATCTCCCGAACCCCGAACCACTACCGACTAGCAGACCCCGACGGCAACGAGGTGGCCATCGTCTGACCCAGAACACCCCGGGAACGGCGAAGACCCGCCCTTCCACCTGAAAGGGCAGGTCTTGTGAGGTTCTCCTTCGGGTCAGCTCATTCGCCGGTGCGCCCGGACCAGGTCGTACTCGTGAACGATGGCGGTTGCGTGCCCGTGGGCGAGAGCGTACTCGCTGGAGAGCCATCTCACTCGGTCATCGAAGCGCAGGAACGACGGTCCGTCGTTCATCAGCTGGAACCACTCGGTCATCTCACGTCCGGTGCACCTGGGCACCCTCTCCACCAGACGCTGATGCGTCTCCTCGGAGTGGCTCAAGCCCATCTTCGCCTCCCGTCATCGGGGTACCGCGTAGTTATCGACTGTGCACCACGAGGCCACCCGCAGGCAAGACTTCCGCCATGAATGTCCCCGCTCAGCGGACGCACGAAATCGTCCCAGGCCCCTGCCAGGGTTAGCTTCCGACCGGTACGGCGTCAGTCGTCTCGGTGGTGTCCTCGTCGACCCGGTCGACCTCGGCCTTCGGGTGGCGGCGGCGGTGGCGCAAGGAGGCCCAGGGACCCCGCGGGCCGCGCTCCCGCCCGGCGACCTCGGTCGCGGCGACTTCGGTGCCGGCCGTCCGGGCGGCCTGGACGGCGGCCTCCGCGATCGGCAGGATCGCCTCGCCCCGGAACGGCTCCGGATGCACGAACGACTCCGGCCCGACCCCCATCGCGGCTGCGACTGACGGCAGCAGCGCGGCGGACGCGGCGGCGTACCCGGTGGCCGAGGGGTGGAAGTTGTCCCGGCCCCACATCGACGGGTTGGTCCGGAACACCTCGCCGAGCAGAGAGCCCAAAGACACAGTTCGGCCGCCTGCCTCGACCACTGCGATGGTCTGAGCGGCGGCCAGCCGGTGACTCCAGGACCGGGCGACCTGCCGCAGCGGCGGCATGATCGTCCGGACCACACCCAGGTCGGGGCAGGTACCCACCACCACCTCACAGTTCGCGGCCCGCAACCTGCGGACCGCGGCCGAGAGCAGCCGGACCGACGTCGAGGGCGGCATCTTCGCCTTCACGTCGTTCACGCCGATCAGGATGACCGCGACATGCGGCCCGGCCTGCAGGGCGGTGTCCACCTGCCCGGCGAGGTCGGTCGACTTCGCTCCGGTCTTCGACGCGTCGACCAGCCGCACCGGCCGTTTGGCCAGTTCGGAGAGTCCGGAGGCGAGCATCACCCCGGGCGTCTCGTCCGGCGACTCGGTGCCGTACCCGGCAGCACTGGAGTCGCCGAGTATGGCGAAGGTGATCGGACGTCCTGGAAACCAGCCATACAGGCCGTCGCCCGGAGTGGGGTAGTAACGCGTCGGCCCGATCACGCGCTTCGCGTACTCGGCCTCAGCGGTCAGTACGCCGTACAACGTGGCACCGATGAGTCCGAGTCCCCCGCCACCGAAGGCTGCGGCCTGGGCCAGTCGCTTCGCGGCCCGGGCTCTTGTCATACCTCCAGGATTACACGCTGTGACAGACAAGCAAGTGATATACGGCAAAGACGCGCCCAACTTCGTCCGGCCGGATGAGCACTACAGTTAGGACGTGCGCTACGCGAACTCACTCCTGGACCTGGTCGGCAACACCCCACTCGTGAAGCTGGGGAGGACGACCGACGGCGCCAAGCCGCTGGTGCTGGCGAAGGTCGAATACTTCAACCCCGGCGGCTCGGTGAAGGACCGGATCGCGGTCCGGATGATCGAGGCCGCGGAAGCCTCCGGCGAGCTGAAGCCGGGCGGCACGATCGTGGAGCCGACCTCCGGCAACACCGGGGTCGGGCTGGCCATGGTCGCCCAGCAGAAGGGCTACAAGTGCGTCTTCGTCTGCCCGGACAAGGTGAGTGAGGACAAGCGCAACGTACTGAAGGCGTACGGCGCCGAGGTCGTGGTCTGCCCGACCGCGGTGGCGCCGGAGCACCCGGACTCGTACTACAACGTCTCCGACCGCCTGGTCCGCGAGATCGACGGAGCCTGGAAGCCGAACCAGTACGCCAACCAGAACAATCCCCGCTCCCATTACGAGACCACCGGTCCGGAGTTGTGGGAGCAGACCGAGGGAAAGATCACCCACTTCGTCGCGGGCGTCGGCACCGGCGGCACGATCAGCGGCACCGGCAAGTACCTGAAGGAGGTCTCCGGCGGCCGGGTGCAGATCATCGGCGCGGACCCGGAGGGCTCGGTGTACTCCGGTGGCACCGGCCGGCCGTACCTGGTCGAGGGTGTCGGCGAGGACTTCTGGCCGGAGACGTACGACCGGGACATCTGCGACCGGGTGATCGAGGTCTCGGACGCGGACTCGTTCGCGCTGACCCGTCGGCTGGCCCGCGAGGAAGCCATGCTGGTCGGCGGTTCCGCGGGCATGGCCGCGGCGGCCGCGATCCGGCTCGCGCACGAACTCGACGATCCCGAAGCCGTCGTCGTGGTCCTGCTGCCGGACGGCGGCCGCGGCTACCTGACGAAGGTGTTCAACGACGACTGGCTGGCGCAGTACGGGTTCCTCGCGCACACCCGGCAGGGTGTCACGCTCGGTGAGATCCTGGCCCGCAAGGACGGCGGCCTGCCGCCGATGGTGCACACGCACCCGCACGAGACGATCGCCGAGGCGGTCGAGATCCTGCGCGAGTACGGCGTCTCGCAGATGCCGGTGGTCCGGGCGGAGCCACCGGTGATGGCGGCCGAGGTCGCCGGGTCGGTGTCGGAGCGGACGCTGATGGACGCCCTGTACTCCGGCAAGGCCCGGCTGGCCGACATGGTCGAGCTGCACATGGACCCCGCGCTCCCGTCCCTGGGCGCCGGCGAACCGGTCACCCGGGCGGTCCAGCTGCTCGAGGACCGCGACGCTCTGATGGTGCTGGACGACGGCAAACCGGTGGGCGTCCTGACCCGTCAGGACCTCCTGGTCCACCTGTCCGCCGACTGACATCCGCGCGGTGTGACCGCGCGGGCTGACTCCCCAGCGGGGAGACTTATCGGTCCACGACCGAGGGCACGATGGCGAGCAGGACCGTGACCACGATGCCGATCACGATCGCCGCCGCTCCGGCAATCTGAAGAATTTCCATACCTCAAGGATCCTTCAGCGGGGCCGTTCGGACATCGGCCCTCGGACCGGTCTTGCCTTCATCCCAAGGTCGTACGCCAGAGCCTGCCTACTCCTACTTCGGGAGTGCGGGTAAACCCCTAGTGGACCAGGACGAAGTCGGCCGGATCGAGCCGCCGGGTACGGCGCCAGTACGACACCGTGAACTCCGGCCAGATCGTCGAGTTGCGCCCGGCGGCGTCCAGGTACCAACTGCTGCAGCCGGACTGCCAGACCGTCTCACCGAGCTCACCCTGGATCCCGCTGACGAACCGCTCCTGCGCCTCCTCGCGGACCTCGACGTACGACGCTCCGCGGCGGCGGAGCAGGTGCAGGGCCTGCATGACGTAGCGGACCTGGGCCTCGATCATGAACACCATCGAGGAGTGGCCGAGCAGCGTGTTCGGGCCGGCCAGCAGGAACAGGTTCGGGTAGCCGGCGACGGTGATGCCGAGGTGCGCGCCGATCCCGTCGCGCTTCCAGTGGTCGGCCAGGTCGACGCCGTCCTTGCCCAGGATCGGCATCCGGATCAGGTTCGCCGACACGTCGAACCCCGTGCCGAGCACGATCGTGTCGCACGGCCGCTCGATCCCGTCGGCGGTGACCACGCCGGTCGGGGTGACCCGGGTGATCGGGGTGGTGACGAGGTCCACGTTCGACCGGCCGAGGGCCGGGTAGTAGTCGTTGGAGTAGAGGATCCGCTTGCAGCCGATCTGGTACGCCGGGGTCAGCCTGGCCCGCAGGTCCGGATCGGGCACCTGCTTGCGGAGATGCCGCTTGGCCTGGATTTCAAGGCCTTTCATCAACTTCGGGTTGCCCGCGAACCCGGCGCCGCGACCCTCGAGACCCCAGTAGATGGCGTTCCGGATCGCGCGCTGACCAGCCGGGAACCGTTCGTGCAGCCGGCGTTCCCGCGGGCCGATCGCGCGGTCCGGCTTGGACATGACCCACGGTGCGGTCCGCTGGTACACGTCCAGCTGAGCGGCCTCCTCGGCGATCCGCGGGACGAACTGGATCGCGGACGCGCCGGTCCCGATCGCAGCGACGTTCCGGCCGCGCAGGTCGTGCCCGTGATCCCACTGCGCCGAGTGGAACGTCGTACCGGCGAAGGAATCGAGGCCGGGGAGGTCCGGCCGCTCGGGTTCGTGCAGGCTGCCGACGCCGGTCACCAGGGCCTGGGTCTGGATGGTCTCGTCGCCGTTCACGGTCACGGTCCACTGACCGGTGGCTTCGTCGAACGCGGCCTCGGTCACCTCGGCGCCGTACCGGATCTTCGGGGTGATGCCGTACTTGTCCGCGCAGTGCCGGAGGTAGCCGAGGATCTCGTCCCAGGGCGCGAACATGCGGGTCCAGTGCGGATTCTGCTCGAACGAGAACGAGTAGAGGTACGACGGGATGTCGCAGGCGCAGCCGGGATAGGTGTTGTCCCGCCAGGTGCCACCGAGTTCGGCGGCCTTCTCGAGGATGACGAAGTCCTCGCATCCGGCCTGCCGCAGTTTGATCCCCATACACAGCCCGGCGAACCCGGCCCCGATGATCACGACCTCAGTCATACCGACGAAGGTTACCGGCGAGTCATGCGGACCTCCAGCACTCATCAAAGGCCGTCAGCGGGCGCGCTCGAGCGTGGAGCCGGGCCGATCGGTCACGTTGATGAGTGTTTGGCGTCCGCCAACCGGTGCAGGATCTCGCCGGCGTTCGGGATGACCAGGGTGCCGGGGTCGTTCTCGAGGGCGGCCAGGTCGACGCTCGCCGGATCCAGGTAGCCGAGGTTGGCGCCGCGGACGACGTCCTCCGGGATGCCGGTGGCCAGCGTGACCTGGACGCGGAGGTGCTCGCCGGTCGCCGGGTCCCAGGTGCCGGCGCCGCGGAGGTGGGTCGAGTGGGCGAGCACACCCCAGTGCAGGTCGCGGAACTTCTCCCACTGGCCGATGAAGTAGTCGCGGCAGTGGTACCCGATCTCCTCGATCTCCGGGTGCATCGCGGCCAGCCGGGTCACGTGCGGCGCGTACAGGATGACCTCGCCGCCGTCGGCGACGATCGGCTCGACCTTGTAGAAGCCCTTCGCCGCGGTCCAGATGTCGGCGTACTTCGCCGGCATCATCGAGACCACCCGCCGGACCGGCTGGTCCAGGTAGCGGATGTGGGTCTGGGCGGAGATGTCGGCGGCCGCGCGCCACGAGGAGGCGGTGTCGCCGAACGCGATCGCGTGCAGGGAGTCCGTGCCGGACTGCGCGACCACGGACAGTGCGAGCTTCTCGGCCGGGATCAGCGACGCGGCCTCGTCGATCAGCGCCCGCACCGGCGTGATGCCCGGCGTACCGATGATGTTCGCGCTGGTGATCAGGGCGCCGAGCCAGTGCGACAGGTCGATCACTTCCTGGCCGGCCACACCGGGGAAGAAGTACTTGTTGCCGCCGGAGAAGCCGACCACCTCGTGCGGGAACACCGGGCCGACAACCAGCGCGACGTCGTGCTCGACCACGGCCCGGTTGAGTCTGACCGGGACCTCGTCGCGCAGCATCTCGTCGGAGATCTCGCCGACCCGGTCCGCGCTGATCGTGCCGAGATCGACGAATGTGTCCGGTTTCCACCACTCGTGATTCAGTACGCCGTCGTACTCGCCGCCGAGGTGGTCGCGGAGCTGGTCCGGCGTCATCTCCGCATGCGTGCCCAGGGCAACCAAGGTGGTGAGCTTGCTGACCCGGCCGTCGAGCGCCTGGTGGACCGCCTTCATCAGCAACGGGAGCGGGCAGCTCCGGGTGGCGTCCGGGACGATCACGCAGACACTGCGCCCGTCAAGTCCGGCACCGGCCAACGAGTCGCCGACGAAGCTCATCACCTCGTCGTCGGTCAGGACCTGGCCCACTCCACCGAACACCGCCGCTGTGCTCACACCCCGACCTTACCGAGCCCTGACGCCCGGTCCAGCCGTTGACCGCTGGGTGGTGGCGTTGCACGATCGGGGTGGCACCTGGGGGAGCGGGAGCTAAGTGCAAGGGGGATTCAGCATGTCCGACACGATCGAACGGCCGTCGGGGGCGCGACCCGAGGGATTCGGGGGAGTGGTCCTGCGGTCCGGGGACGCGGCGTACGACGACGCCCGGACGGTGTTCAACACGATGATCGACAAGCGGCCGGCGATGATCGCGCAGTGCGAGTCCGCGGCCGACGTCCAGGCGGCGGTCCGGTACGGCGTCGCCCAGGACCTCGAGCTCGCCGTCCGCGGCGGTGGTCACGGCGTGGCCGGGACCGGGGTCACCGAGGGCGGTCTGGTCGTCGACCTGCGCCGGCTGAACGACGTACAGATCGACCCGGAGGCGCGGCTCGCGCGAGTGGGCGGCGGTGCGACGTGGGGTGACTTCGACCGGGCCTGCCGGCCGTACTGGCTGGCGACGACGGGCGGCCGGGTCTCGACGACCGGTGTCGCCGGGCTCACCCTCGGTGGCGGATCGGGATGGCTGGAACGCAAGTTCGGTCTGGCCTGCGACGCGCTGGTGTCGGTCGAGCTGGTCACCGCCGACGGGCGGTTGATCATCGCGGACGAGACGAAGAACACCGAGTTGTTCTGGGCGTTGCACGGCGGCGGTGGGAACTTCGGCGTCGCGACGTCGATGACGTTCAAGCTCCAGCCGTTGCCGGCGGTCACGCTCGGGCTGCTGATGTGGCCCGCGGACGCCGGTCCGACGGTGTTCCGCGCGTACCGGGACCTGATCGAGCAGGGGGCACCGGAGGAGCTTGGTGGCGGAGCGATCTATCTGACCGGGCCGCCCGAGGACTTCGTGCCGCAGCACCTGCAGGGCAAGCTCACCGTGGCGGTGGCCGGGGTCTACGCCGGCGGCGAGCCGGAGCTGCGGGACGCGCTCGCGCCGATGTTCGCGCTGGCACCGGAAGTGCAGATGGTCGCGGAGATGCCGTACGACGTGCTGCAGTCGTCGCTCGACGATCCGCCCGGGTTCCGCAACTACTGGTCGGCCGAGCACCTGTCGTCGCTGCCCGACCCGGCGATCCAGGCGTTGTGCGATCGGGTCGTGGACATGCCGTGCCCGTCGCCGTCGCAGCAGATCTGCGTGCCGTGGGGTGGTGAGGTACTGCGGGCCGCGGACAAGTGGCCGCTGCCGCATCGGCAGGCCGCCTGGGTGGTCCATCCGTTCGGCCTGTGGGCGGATCCGGCCGACGACGAGCGTGGGATCCATTGGGCCCGGGATCTGTGCAACGACCTGAAGGAGTGGTCGACCGGGTACGTGTACCTGAACTTCATCGGTAACGAGGGCCAGAACCGGGTGATCGCCGGATTCGGTGAGGCGAACTACCAGCGGCTGTCCCGGGTGAAGTGCGAGTACGACCCCGAGAACGTCTTCCACCTGAACCAGAACATCGAGCCGGGCTGGCCGGACTAGACCTCCACCGGATCGCGCTGCCGGGACCACTGGAGGTGTACGACGGCGGCGTACGTGATGGCGGCCAGCGGGGCTGCCCACAGCCGGAAGAACGGTAGCTGGCCGGTGACCGCGGTCGCGGTGAAGATCACGCCGAACAGGGTCGCGCCGGTGATCGTGCCGCGCCGCCGGCTCTCGAGCGCCGTACTGGGCAATGGACCCATGTGCCGATCGAGGGCGGTGCAGAGTGCGCTCAGTCCGGCGATCGTGGTGACGACGAAAAGGACCCCGCCGACGATCTCGCCGAGCACGATCGCGACCGCGTTGAAGAACACCAGCACAGCGACGGCGACGGCGACGTCCAACGCTCCGAAGGTCAACTGGTTGCGCCTCCGTCGGCGCAGGTCGACCCCCTCCGCACGCCGGGTCGGCCCTGGCTCGCCGGACAACCGCTTGATCGTCAGCACGAGACCGGTCACCAGGACGACAAGGATCAGTACGCCGACAACCGACAGCACCGTCGATCGAGTCGTCGACATGTACTGGCGTACGTCGCCGCCACCGAAGTCACAGCTGGCCGACGGCGGGAACCATGACGTGTGCACCTCGGTCGTGCTGCCGCCGTGGAGCTTCTTCTCACACGCCTCGCTCGGATCGAACCAGCTCGGCATCGCCGTCGACACCGCGATCGCCCACCCGAGCCCGCACACGAGCCCCAACCCCAACAACAACCCCGCCTGCCGCCTCAGCCACTGCACGCGCCCACCCTCTCATCCGGCCCGCAATGGTTGACGCTCGCCGGAGCGCGTGGGCCGGTGGCTGGAAGGTCTTCCATCGGCACGCGGACGCGCTGGAGACCTAGCTCAACTCGTGCAGTCGCGGAGGTAGTCGGTGGTCGAGCGTGGCGTGATACCCCGGCTGCGCAACGGTTCGTCGTCCCAGGGAGCGTCGTGCAGGTCCTGGAGCAGGCCGACACCCAACGCCGACGCCATCCCGTCGTTGGTGCGGCTGAGGATGCGAACCATCACGCGGACGACGGACCGCGGCATGTGCTGCACCTTCAGGCGCCGGCCGGTGAACTGCTCGGCGATTGCGACTGCTTCGTTCCGGCTGAGCGCCTCCGGTCCGCCGAATTCGATCAGCTCGGGCGGATCGGACTCGACCGCCACGGCCACGACGAGAGCCGCGACGTCGTCTGTGCTCACCCATCGCTGCTTGGCGTCGCCCTTCCCGATGGTCGACACCTTGCCGTTGGCGATGTCGAAGCGGCCCGGTGGTGCCAGATGAATCTCGTGGAAGGCATCCGGCCGCACGATGACGGCCCGCATGCTCGAGGCCTTCAGTCGCTGTTCGACAGCCAGCTTGGCGCGCTCGAGCGGTAGACCGAGGCCCGCCTCGACACCGGCATACGAAACGTAGACAAATCGATCTACACCGGCTGCTTCGGCCGCGTCGACCAGGGCAACCATCCCCACCTCGTCGACTTCGTGCAACGACGGCCCAGGTACGCGCGCCAACAGCCGAGCAATCGCAGTCGCGGTGGCGACAACCGTGCTGACCCCCTCACACGCCTTCTGCAGACTCGCGCTGTCCGTCAGATCCCCCCGAACCACCTTCGCCCCAGCCTCTTCCAGCCGACTCCCGTCCGACTGCGGCCGCACCAGGCACACCACCTCCTGCCCAGCCCCCAGCAACAGCCGGACAACCCGCCCACCCAACTCACCCGTCCCACCCACCACCAGCATCATCAAACCCACCCCCTACCTCGAAGGTGACCCCCAACCCCCACCGACGCAACCCCTCAACCCGGCTCAGGAGGGATCACGGAGGTTGTGGTCGGCAACTAGGTACTGGGTGGACTCGAGGGTGGCGAGGTCGCGTTCGGCGTACAGGCGGTGTTGCCATTCCTCGTTGAGGAGCAACAGGAGGATCTCGCGGATCGAGTAGTTGTCCGGCGGCGGCCAGCCGGGGCCGGGGACGGGGGTGGTGTCGGCGTTCAGGGCGTCCTCGGTGAGGTCGTCGACGTACCGGCGTACGACAGCCATCCGGTCCCGGCGCAACTGCAGGACGTCCTCGAGGGACGGGCGTACGTCGCGATCCCACGGAACACCGGGTGTTTCGCTCATCTCGTCGAACGGCAGATCCAGCGGATGCCACGGCGCGGGGTCGCCCAGGATCACGCGGCAGATCCACGCATCCGTGGCAAACGCGAGGTGCCGCAGCGTCTGGATGAACGACCACTCCCCGTCCACACTCTCGTGCAGCAACTCGGGCGGCAGCTTCCGCGCCCGCTCGTCCGTCCCGTCCCACAGCCGCTCGACCACATCCCACGCCTCCCGGAACCCGGGTACGTCGGTCGGCCGCATCTTCACGCGATCGGGGTACCGCCGGTCCAACTCGGCGGACACAGGGGCCTCAACCTCGACACCGTTGATCACCAGACCCTCGATGTCACCGTCGATCCGCACCTGCCCGAGATCCATCCCACGCATCACCGCACCACGCAGCTTCACCCGCTCGAACCGGGCGCCGCGCAAATCAACATCCCGAACCACCACACCGCGCAAATCAGCCCGCTCGATCGCATCCACGTTTTCCATATTTCAAGCTAAAACACATTCCGGACACCCTTCTTCCGGAACCCCAAGAAAAACAAGCCACTCGCGACCTCTGGTCGCGTCTGATCGGCCGGGTTAGATTGCGAGCAGCGTGGGACCTGGGGGACTGGTCTATCCGCTTCGTGGGGGAGCTATGAGTGTTTTCCGTCATCATTCCTACCGTCGTCGTGGCGCCATCGGCGTTGCCGTTGTGCTCGCTCTGGTCGCCGGGCAGCAGGCACCGGCGAGCGCCGCACCGAACGACGAGCACTACGCCACACAGTTGGTCAAGAAAGTCGACGGCAAGAACGTCAAGAAGCACCTCGACGCGTTGCAGGCGATCGCCAACGCGTCCGGCGGAACCCGTGCGGCCGGGACCGAGGGGTACGACCGCTCGGTTGCGTACGTCGCACTCCAGCTCCGGGCCGCGGGGTACAAGGTCACACTCGATCCGGCCAACTTCGTCGAGAGCTGGACGGAGAACAGCCCGCCGACGCTCGCGGTGACGGGCGGTCAGACGTACGTACCGAACGAGCAGTTCTTCACCTTCCAGCCGTCGCCGTCCGGTGACGTGACGGCGCAGATCCAGGCCGTGGACCTGGTCCTGCCGCCGACACCCACCCCGACATCGACGAGTGGATGCGAGACGTCGGACTTCGCCGGCTTCGTGGCCGGCCGGATCGCGCTGGTCCAGCGCGGCACGTGCCCGTTCATCACCAAGGTGCAGAACGCTCGCGATGCCGGGGCCACGGCGATCATCGTCTTCAACGAGGGCCAGCCGGGCCGCACGGATGCGGGACCGCTCGACCTCGGTGAGTGGCGACTCGGCATCCCGATGGTGTACGCCGACTTCTCCGTCGGCACCGAGCTGGCCGCGAGCCCGGGCGCGGTCGTTCATCTGAAGGTCGATGCGAACCTGCAACTCGGCACCGACTACAACGTGATCGCCGAAACCGAGAAGGGCGATCCGAACAACGTGGTCATGGTCGGCGCTCACCTCGACAGCGTGCCGGAAGGCCCAGGGATCAACGACAACGGCTCGGGTGCGGCTGCGATCCTGGAGACCGCGCTGCAACTCGCGAAGGTCCCCGTGAAGAACAAGGTCCGGTTCGCGTTCTGGGCCGCCGAGGAGCTCGGGCTGCTCGGGTCCGATCAGTACGTCGCGAAGCTGTCCGCGGCGGATCGGGACCGGATCCGGCTGTACCTCAACTTCGACATGATCGCCTCGCCGAACTTCGCCTACAAGCTGTACGACGGCGACGACTCCGACGCGGTCGGCGCGCCGGCCGGGCCGGCCGGCTCGGCCCAGATCGAGAACCGGCTGGAGACGTTCTTCAACAGCCGCGGCCTCGGTCACGTCGGCACCGACTTCGACGGTCGCTCCGACTACGGCCCGTTCATCGCGGCAGGCATCCCCGCCGGCGGCATCTTCACCGGCGCCGAAGGCGAGAAGACACCTGAGGAAGCAACCCTGTTCGGCGGTACGCCGGGAGTCGCGTACGACATCTGCTACCACCAGGCCTGCGACACCCTCGCCAACGTGAACGCCACCGCCCTGGACGTCAACTCCGACGCCATCGCCGACTCCACCGCCCGCTACGCCTTCAACCTGACCACCATCCCCGACTAACCCCCGGCCGCGTCTCCACCCCGCCCCCGATGCGGGGTGGAGACGCACCCCTCAAGGGGTCAGGCCAGTGACTTGGTGAACATCAGGGTGGCTTCGTCGTCCAGTCGTACTGTGTTGCCGGGGGCAACTGGTTGGTTGTCGTACATGAGGCCTCGGCCATCGGGGAGGTAGCCGCGGCGGACGTACATGCGCTGGGCTTGGCCGTAGTCGGCGTACAGACCGACGCCGATCCCGACCATCTCGGATCGTTGGGCCACCAACGCCTCCGCTGCGTCCATCAGCCCGCTGCCGATCCCACGGCGCCGGTACGGCGGCAGCACGTTGAAGTCCTGGATCTCCGGCAACCCGTCGAAGTACGCCGACTCCCACCGCACCGTCAAGTAACCGACGAAATCCTCGTCAACCGTCGCCACCAACACATCCCGCACCCCAGCCGCCTGCTCGGCCAAATACTTCTCGTACTGCTCAACCGGCTTGTCCCACCCGATAGCCGTGAACGCCCCCGAAATAACCACCGGATCCCCGTCCCGCAGAACCCGGATCCCATACCCGCCACTCATGACATCCTCTTCCGCCGGCACGCCTGGGAGCGTAGCCGCCGGAGCACCACCCGGTCGCTGGGTTTTCGTGCACAACCAGCTACCGGGTGGCGGAGACCCGTCAGCGGGTTGCGCGGGCTGCTTGTTCGATGACTTTGGTGATGGGGCTGGGTTTGGAGACCAGGCCTAGATGGCCGGCCTTGATCTTGGTGATCTTGGAGTTGGCTCGGGTGGCCATGGCGAGTTGGGCGTCGGGGGTGATGATGCGGTCGCCGGTGCCGAGGACGTACCAGGACGGGATGGTCAGGTACGCCGGCGTACCTGAAATTGTGCTTCCGGCGCTGAGAGTCAACGGGCGCTGGGACGGGTAGAGGTTCTCGGCCTCGTGGCGTGGGACGCCGGACGCGAACGACGTCAGGAAGGTGTCGCGCTTGAGGTAGAGGTCGACGTCACCGGCGTCCGCGCCCGGGTAGGGGACGAAGTCGAAGACGGTAGCGGGGTCGACGTTCAGTGCGGAGTCCTCGCCGGCCAGCGAGAAGATCGCTTCTCCCGCCGCGGGTGCGAACGCGTCGACGTACACGAGCGCCTTGACGTTCGGGTTGCCGGTCGCCGCGTTCGTGATGACGGCGCCGCCGTACGAGTGACCGACCAGTACGACGGGTCCGGACAACGTGGACAGGAAGCTTCTGATGGTTTCGGCGTCGGTGGTGAGGTTGCGCAACGGGTTCGGTGGCACACGGACGTTGTAGCCGTCGTTCAGGAGACGGCTGGTGACCTTGGACCAGCTGGATCCGTCGGCCCAGGCGCCATGGACCAGCACGATGGTGGGTTTCGGGCCACCGGGATGGGACGCCGCCGCAGGGGTTATCGCGGTCAGCACCAGACCCAGGACGGCCGTGAGCACGGTCAGCACACGGAAGAGAGGTGATCGATTCCTGTTCATCGACAGGTCCTTTCGTCAGTCGACTGTCGCCGGGAGGGCGCGCGAGCATGACGAAGTCAGTTGATGAGTGTCGTGGTGCGGGCGCAGAGCACTACGACTGGAAGAACTCCAGCAGGTCGGCGTTGACCACGTCGGCGTGGGTGGTCGGCATGCCGTGGGGGAGGTCCTTGTACGTCTTCAGGATCCCGTTCTTCAGCAGCTCCGCCGACCGCGGGCCCGATGCGACGTACGGAACGATCTGGTCGTCCTCGCTGTGGACCACCAGCACCGGGATGCCGATCTGCTTCAGGTCCGCGGTGAAGTCGGTCTGGGAGAACGCGACGATGCCGTCGTAGTGCGCCTTGGCCCCGCCCATCATGCCCTGGCGCCACCAGTTCTGGATGACGGCCTCGGATGCCTGCGCGCCGGGCCGGTTGTACCCGTAGAAAGGTCCGGACGGCAGCGCGCGGTAGAACTCCGAGCGGTTCGCCGCCAGCTGGGCCTGCAGGTCGTCGAAGACCTCCTTGGGCAGGCCGTCCGGGTTGGCGCCGGTCTTCACCATCAGCGGCGGTACGGCGCAGAGCAGTGCGGCCTTGGCAGCCCGGGCCTCACCGTGCCGGGCGAGGTAGTGCGTGACTTCGCCGCCGCCGGTCGAGTGGCCGACGTGGAGGCAGTCGTGCAGGTCGAGATGCTCGACGACCGCGGCGAGGTCGTCGGCGTAGTGGTCCATGTCGTGGCCGTCGCTGGTCTGCGTCGACCGGCCGTGACCGCGGCGGTCATGGGCGACGACCCGGTACCCCTGCTGCAGGAAGAACAGCATCTGGTTGTCCCAGTCGTCGGCCGACAGCGGCCAACCGTGACTGAAGACGATCGGCTGACCGCTGCCCCAGTCCTTGTAGAAGATCTCGGTACCGTCGCTGGTCGTGATCATTCCCACTGTCGTGCCCCCTCAAGTGCGTGACGAAGTAGCCCCGGCCTCGAACGGCACACGGGACCAGGAGCCCGGCACCGAATCGTCGTCAGCCCGAAACCCTTTGTCAGCAACGGGTTTGGTGACCTCACCACCCCCACGCCACCCTAGCCCCCGACGGCCGATCTGAGGAGCCCCCAAGTAGCGGACAGGCTCACGGACGAGCCCGAGGAGACCGAGTACATCCCGGAAGCGAACTCTCGACCTCGACGTCGCCTACGAGCTCCCGGCCACGCCGACATCATCCGCGAGACGATCGACGGCCAGAAAGCCATGGGCTGATCCGCTCGTTCAGTGGTCCAGCGTGCGCAGGTCTTTGATGCTTTCGTCGATCAGGCGCGCCGACGGACCGAGCCTTGCGCCTATCCCTTTGGGTCCGGTCCTGGCGTCCACGGGGGATGTCGTGGTCTCGACGCGGGCAGTGGGGGCACTGTCCGCGGGCGGGTCGCCGAACGAGACCGGTGAGAGCAGAACGGTTCCCTCGACGGTCAAGAGCCGCACTCCGAGCAGCCGGGCGACGAGCGAGGTGCGTACGACGGCCCCGCCGGCCAGGGTGCTAGTTCCGGCTGGTCTCATCCAGATAGCTGTCGAGCCCGTCGCTACTGGTTCGGGAAGGCTTGCCGCGTTGACGGCGAGCCTCGTCGAGCCGCTGCGACGCCCGCTGGAGCGCTTCGACCATCTGAACATAGCGTTCACGTCCCGCCTTGGCCCCGAGCACGTACCCCACGCCGAACACCGCCACGCTGCGCAGCTTCATTTCTTGTCCTTCTGCCGCCGCGAGGAGACCACAGCGCTGGCCGCGCTCACCCCGATCGCGGCAGCCGCGGCGGCGACGCTGTTGCGCACAGCACCGCGGCGCATCGCGTTCGTCGTGCCGGTCGCGATCTGCCCGACAATCCGCTCGGTCCGGCTTTTCCTGTGCAACAGTCCCATGATCGTCTCCACTCTTGGCTATCGCCGCTTCGAACTGGTCGAGCGTTTGAGGGCGGTCACCAGTTCGGTCTTGCTCATCGCCGACCTGCCCTTGACCTCCTCGGCCGTGGCCAGGTTCAGCAGGTCCGTCCTGGTCATCTCGTTGAGGTCGGCAGCGCCACGACTCTGTCCACCGTTGCGCTTCCGCTGTGTGGTGGCGCGAGATCGGACCTGTTCGGCCTCGCGGACCCGTTCGTCGGCGTTCTTGGCCTCGCGATCTGCGTCCGCGGCAAGCTGCGCGGCCTGTCGGTGTGCCTCCTCGGCCGCAGCCTTCGTCGCCTCGGTGGCCTCGTCGGCCAGCCGCCTGGCCTCTGTCAGGCTGGCGGTCGCGTCGGCCATCGCCTGCTTGGCCTTCGACTGCGCCGCCTCCGCCTCTTCGCGGGCCTTCGCGACCCGGTCGTCCGCCTCCGCCTTCGCCCGCTGTACCACGCGGTCGGCGTCTGCCTGCGCCGAAGCCCTGGCCCGCTCCACTCGCGCGTCGGCCTCGCGGCGGGCCTCGGCGACCTTGTCGCTGACCTCCTGTGTCTGCTCCCGCTCGACGTCACGCACGTACGCTCGGCACCGTTCGGCGACCTGACGCGCCTCGTCGCTGCGCGCCTTCGCTTCCTCGGCCTCGCGTACCGCGTCGTCCTCGGCCTGCTTGGCCTCGTCGGCCGCGGCCCTGGCTCGCTGGAGCCGCAGCTCGATCGAGTCGCCCACGGGAAGTACATCCATGACAGATGCACCTGCGTGGCGAGCGATGTCCGCCAGGCCGCTTCCAGCCGACTGAGTCGCGCTGCCGGCCGCATCCTTCGTCGCTTCCAACGGCGTCAACGCCTTCGAGAGCAGCCAGGTCGCGTTCTGCGGTAAGTCCTTGACCCCGGTGCCCCAGGCCTTCACCAACTTGCCTGCGGTGCGTGTTCCGGCCATGTCGCTGCCTCCCTGATCCTGAATCACATATCAGGCCCCCAGCCACACCGCAGGTACCCGGCGACCTGCACTACAAACTCATGCAGCGACGCCCGAATTCACTCGATACGGATGATGTCGCCAGGCGTGGCGGCGGCGAGGGTGGTGCGAAGTCCACAGTCAACCCGGAGGGATCCGCCATGGGGACCACACTTCCGGCCTTCACGCCGCTCGAGGACAGTCTGTGGTTGACGCTGTGCTGCCGCGCCCTCGACAACCGCAGACCGATCCCGATCCTCGGCGATGCCATGGCCGACCAGATCGTCCGTACGTCCGGCTACGACTACGAGCGGCTCAAGATCGACACCAACCTGCTCCTGAACGCGACCATCCGGGCGAAGAAGCTGGACGAGGTGGCGTCGAGGTTCCTCGACCGTCACCCGGATGCCGTCGGACTCGACCTGGGCGCCGGCCTCGACACCCGCCGGGAACGGCTCGCCCCGCCGGACACCGTCGAGTGGTACGACGTCGATTTCCCCGAGGTCGTCACCGCACGCCGGGAGTTGATTCCGGAGCGTCCGCACTCCCACAACATCGCCGCCGACGTGACCGGCAAGGGCTGGCTGGACGCCGTACCCTCCGACAAGCCGGCGATCATCGTGGCCGACGGTCTGTTCGGGTTCCTCAGCCAGGACCAGGTGACAGCATTGCTGGACCGGCTGGTCGAGCACTTCCCGAGCGGCAACCTGGTCTTCAACAGCTACACCAAGTTCGCCGTCTGGGCGGCCCGGCACTCGCGCGGCACCAAGACGGTCGCGGACCTGATCAAATTCCCCGGCGTCGACGACCCGCGCGACTTCGAACGCTGGAACCCGAAGCTGCAACTGATCAAGGAGATCCTGATCAGCCGCGAACCCGAGATCGCCCAGTTCCCGTCCGTCCTCCGCCTCTACTACCGAGCCCAAGCCCGCAGTACGGCGTGGTCCCGGAAGGGAACCATCGTCCTGCACTACCGCTTCTGAACAAGCCAGGTTCTTGGACACGGCCGTGACGAGCGCTGGGCGGTTAGGGTAGCCTCACCTGTGTGATTGTCTGCCACTGTGAGGTCGTCAGCGACCGCGACGTCGTCGAGAGCATCGACCGCGGCGCTCGGACGCTCGCGCAGGTGTGCGGGGCGACCGGGGCGGGACGGAACTGTGGCGGCTGCGTCTTCTCGTTGAAGCGGTTGTTGTGCCAGCATGGGAGGTCGGTCTCGGCAGCCTCAATCACGGAGGTGGCAGGTGCAGCCGGTTAACCCACGCGTCGTCGTACTGCTCAACGAGGCGCTCACCCTCGAGCTGACGGTCATCAACGGGTACTTCCTCGAGGCCAGGATGCTCGACAACTGGGGATTCGGGCGGCTCGGCAAGGCCTTCTACGACCTGTCGATCGACGAGATGAAGGACGCCGATGCGCTGATCAGCCGCATCCTGTTGTTCGACGGCCACCCGAATCTGCAGAAGCTCGGCGCTGTGGCGGTCGGTGAGGACGCCCAGGAGATGCTCCGGCTGGGCCTCGAGGGCGAGCTCGCCGCGGTGGCGCAGTTCAACACGTCGGCGAAGGAGTGCCACGACCTCGGCGACCACGGCACCGCGGCCGTGTTCGAGGAGATGGTCCGCGACGAGGAGACGCACGTCGACTGGTTCGAGTCCCAACTCGACGCCATCGAACGCGTCGGCGTCCAGCAATACCTCGCCCAACAGATCGAGCCCGGCAAGTCACCAGGCTGACGGAGTGGCCACCCGTTATCTGTACGTCGTGAGGCACGCCGAGGCACTGCCGGATCAGAGTGGGTTGTCAGACAAGGGCCGTCGTCAGGCCGTATCGCTCGGTCAGCGACTGCAGGACGTCCCTTTCTCGTCTCTTCATCACAGTCCGCTTCCCCGGGCAGCCCAAACCGCGCGCCTGGTCCAGCAGGAACTCCAGAGCGAAGTCCTGCTGGAGGATTCGGAAGCAGCCGGAGACTATGTCCCCTACCTGCCGACGCAGGACGAGCTGCCGGCGGACTCGGCTGACTTCCTGCTGCGCTTCCTCCAGCAGTTCACGGCCGAGGAGCTCGAAAGCGGAGCTGAGCTGGCGCGCGTGGCCCTGGAGCGATTCACCGGGCCGGTGGACGGCAATGACGAACAGCACCAGCTGCTGATCACCCACAACTTCCTGGTCGGCTGGCTGGTTCGACACACCCTGGACGCGCCGAAGTGGCGGTGGCTCGCTCTCAACCACTGCAACGCGGCACTGACTGTCCTCCGCTTCGCGCCAGGTCGTCCCTCCTCGGTCCTGATCTACAACGACATGCGCCATCTGCCCGCCGACCTGCGCTGGACCGGCTTCCCCACAGACCTGCACATCTGAAGGCCATCGGTGCGCCGGAGACTCAGAAACCCTGGCCACTGAGGCACTCACCTGGTGCTGACCTGGCCCGGCGTAGGAGAAGGTGGTGGCGGGGGCGATTTCGGTGGGATGTCGCCGCAGCCGAGGGGTGGGGGCAGATGAACGACGACGAGTTGGCTTTGATGATGCCGCTCTATCAGGCTGATCGACAGGACCTGCAGGCGCTCAGCACCGTCAACGGCGCACTTTTCGCAGCTGCGAGCGCGTATGTCGGCCTGGTCGTCTTCGCCCTGACCCAATCCAGCTCCGACGACATTCCGTCGTTCTTGGTGCTGTTCCTCCCGCTCCCACTGTGGTCGCTCGTCATCTTCGCTGTGGTGACTGCCAACATCGCGGTCCTGAAGTCGTCGGCATGCAAAGCGTTCGAGGCTCTCCTCGTGGAACGTCTGCGGCTGTCGGCGAAAGACTCGGTCGGCATTACCTTGCAAGCCCGGATAGACGCACCTACGAAGGCCCGAAAGGTGCATGCGCCCAGACAAGCCGGCTGGCTGTTTCTCACTCTTCTGTGGGCCTGCTACACGACGATGGGGATCGGGATCTGCGGCTTCACCGCGTGGGTCACACTCGGTGCGGATTGCTCTCTGACCTGGCGAATTGTTGCGCTCGCTTGCTATCTGGGCATGGCTGTCCTGGCGCTCGGTTCACTTGTTTCATCGGTGGGGAACCCCGCGATGACGGTCGACTACGCCCAGACGCCGGACGTCTGAGGACCACGCAACCGAGCGGGCTGCTCAGGTGGGGTGGATGTTCTTGTTGTGGTGGAAGGTGTTGTCGGGGTCGTACTTCGATTTGACCTCGGCGAGACGTCGGTAGGTGTGATCGCCGTAGGACTCTCGGATACGGCTGTCGTCGTCGGCGTCGAGGAAGTTGATGTAGACGCCGGCGGCCCGGTGTGGCTCGAGGGCTTGCAGGAACTGCCGCGCCCACGCAGTCTCGGCGGCGGCCAGCCCGGCGGCTTGGTCTGGCAGCCACACTCCTTCGATGACGATGTTGTGGGGCACATCGCGACCGGTGTATGCGGTGGCGTCGTGGGGGACCCGGGCGACGGCGCCACCCAGATGAAACATCGCCGCGTACGACAGGGGCGAACCAGCGGTGTAGGCGTGCTCGGCGATGACATCGATGGCGTCGTCGGAGAGCCTGGCGAGGTTCGTGGACTTCCAGTAATAGTGCCGGCCATGGGGAACGGTGTCGTCGATGGCGCTCTGGTGCGCGACGTACGGCGTGGGTGCGACCACGTCCGCGAGCGGCGTACCGAACCGGCGGAGGCTCCGCACCGCACGCTCGCCGTCGTCCACGGCGCCGGCGTAGCAGAAGGCGACAGCGATCGCCGGCCGCCAGTGCAGGTGATCGGGGATGTCCGGCCAAGGAGGGACCGTGCCGAGCCTGACTACGCTGCCGAGCTCGTCGGGGGCTTCGGCAACGAAGTCCCGGTAGAAGCGCAGTACCTCCGCTGTGTCCTCGGCCGCCCAGAAGACCGGACCGGCGACGACGTCCGGGCCGAGGGAGTGCAGCGCGAACTGGAACGAGGTGACGACGCCGAAGTTGCCGCCGCCGCCTCGTAGTGCCCAGAACAGGTCGGGGTGTTCGTCGGTGGACGCCCGAACGATGCTGCCCTCGGCGGTGACCACCTCGGCCGCCCGTAAATTGTCGACGGCGAGCCCGTATTTGCGCATGAGCCAGCCGAGGCCGCCACCGAGGGTGAGCCCGGCGACGCCGGTGTGGCTGACGATGCCGCCGGTAGTGGCCAGACCGTGGGCCTGCGTCTCGTGGTCGACGTCGCTCCAGAGGGCACCTCCCTGCACCCAGGCGGTGCGGCCGGCGGAGTCGACCCGAACGGCCCGCATCGCCGAGAGGTCGATGACGATCCCGTCGTCGCAGACCGCCGTACCGGCCACGTTGTGCCCTCCGCCCCGGACGGCGATCTCCAGCTCGTGGTCGTGGGCGAAGCGCAGGGCCGCGACCACGTCGGCGCTCCCACTGCAGCGAGCGATCAGCCGGGGGCGCCGGTCGATGACGCCGTTCCACACCGCTCTGGCGGCGTCGTAGTCGGTGTGGTCGGCAGTGATCAGCCGGCCCAGGAACCCGTCGATCTCCATAGCGGTTACCTCCTCGCTCGGGTGGGCCGGCCTCCTCGGCCCGTCCGCTGTCGACGGCACCATCGCATCGCGGTCGACTCCGGCCGTGAAGTCAAGAATCTGGACTTCACACGCGAAGGCCGCAGCAAGACACTGGCGTCGTGAGGACTTACGGTCAGTACTGCCCCATCTCTCGCGGCGCCGAGATCTTCGCCGAGCGCTGGACGCCGCTGATCATCCGCAACCTGTATCTGGGGTGCGGCAGCTTCAGCGAGATCCTGGAGGGCGCGCCTGGGCTGTCTCGCACTCTGCTGTCGCAGCGGCTCAAGCAGCTCGAACGGTTCGGCATCGTCAGCTCGGCACTCAAGCCTGACGGGCGCGGGCGCCACTACGAGCTCGCACCCGCGGGTCACGACCTGTTCAAGGTCTGCGTGTCGCTCGGCGAGTGGGGTGCCGCCTGGCTCGAGATCGCCCCCGAGCACCTCGATCCCTTCGTGGCCCTGTGGTCGATGTGCAACCTGCTCCGCCGAGACCGGCTCCCGCGCCGGCGCGTCGTCGTCCGCTTCGACTTCACCGGCCGCCAGCGCCCCGAGCGGTACTGGCTGCTGATCGAGCACGGCGACACCGAGCTGTGCAAGACGTACCCCGGCCTCGACGAGGACCTCTACATCACGGCGGAGGCCGAAGCCTTCGTCAAATGGCACGCCGGCCAGCTCAGCTGGGCCGAGGCCACCCGCAACGGCCGCATCCAACTCCACGGCCCCTCGTCGCTCGTACGAGCCTTCCCCACCTGGAACGCCCGCAGCGCCTTCGCCCACATCAGGCCGATCCCCCGCGCTACAGCAACCCCAGCAGCCTGAGCCGTTCGACAGGATTCCGGAGATCCAGGACTTCAATGTGCCGCAACGGCGACCCTGCCACCCTGATGTTCACCAAGGAACGACTGCGGACCGTACGGGGCGCCCGGTCCGCAGTCGTTCAGCTCACGGCTGGGTTCACTGACTCAGCTTGGTGAGTCTGGTGTACCAGTTTCCGAGACTGGTGCGCGTGCCTCCGCAGCTTCCGAAATCGGCCAGATCCGGCGAGGGGAAGTATTCCGCCAAGGTGCACGTCTGGCCGATGTACTCCGACGCCAGCCAGATGTTGCCGCCGTCGGTCACGGCGGCACCGTAGTCACCCCAACGGGTCCGCGGAGGATCCCCGACGAACGCCTTGTACGACGTGAATCCGTCAGCCGGCCCGAGGCCCGCGGCCGCGAGGTGGATCGGTCCCACCGACCCGCGTTCGTCGATGCGGACGTAACCCGCGCTCGGGAAGTTGGTCTCGCCGAGGACCGAGAACGCGATCGCGCCCTTGCCGGCCGGGGTGAAGGCGATGGCCGGCATGGTGAGGTTGTTGTTCGCGAGGGCGATGTAACCCTGCTTGGTGACCCGCCCCTCGATCTTGCCGGCGCCGTTGATCTTCGGGCTCACCGCGAACCAGGCGATGCCCGCCTTGAGCTCGCCGTTCACCCTGACCGCGGTACCGGAGGAACCCCACAGAGTGCCGTTGACGTACCAGGTCTGCTGCATCCGGGAATCCAGCGAGTCCGGCGTGGACTCCACCTCGTCGTGCGCGGGCTCGGCCTCGGGCTCGAAGAACACCTGCCAGCACCCCGGACCGAACGGTGTCGGCATCGTCGTGTCGTTGATGCACTCACCCAGCGGGATGTTGCCCGGCTTCTGGTCCGACTCCGGCGGGACGACATACGTCTGGCTGTTCGTCAGCCGGCTCGTGATCCCCAACGCCGGTGCCGCGGAGTTCAGCGACGCCGTGTTGGTGATCGCCCAGATGCCCAGCCGGCGCGCGGTACCGGTCGGGTTGCCGGTCTCGCTGCCGTCACCGGCGATCGTGCTCAACGCGTACTCCGTGCCGTTCCGTTCGCTGGAGTACTCCCCGGCCGGCGAGTTGGCCGGCCAGACGGTGAAGCCCGGCGAGCCGTCGACGGCGAGGTTCTCGACCAGGGTCATGTTGACGCTGGCCGGGTGGCCGGCGAGCTGCGCCTTCGAGAACGCGAAGATCTGCGCGGCGTTGAAGCCCGGCCCGAACAGGTCGTACTCGTTGGTCGACACGTACACGCCGTTCGCGTCCTGGCCGATGTGCGGGTAGTCCTGGAAACACGGGCCGTGGACGACCCCGTCCACGGTGCAGCCGTGGTCGGGTGTTCCGTCGGTCCCGTCGTTCTGCGCCGGGACGTGGTAGATGGTCCAGGCGCCGAGCGGGTTGCCGGTGTTCGACACGGCGAGGTCGATCGTGTTCTTGCCGGTGAAGTCGCCGCTCGGCAGGCTGCCCAAGGTGGTGAGAACCACCATGAAGCGCTGGTGGTCCGGGTCGTACAGGCACACTGGGTCGATGACCTGCGGCCCTATCACGCCGGTCGCGCGGTCGATCGCGGGCGGGTAGCCGAAGAACGTGTTGAGGTCCTGGACCCCGCTCAGCGTGGCGGCGGTCGCCGAGCTGCGGACCCGCAGCACGCTGTTGACCGCCTCGACGACGAACCCGTTTCCGACACACAGCGCCTGGTCGGGCGGCTCGAGCGAGAACTGGTTGCCGCCGTTGGCGAGCCGTTGGTCGCGGTGGGTCAGGCCGTTCACGCTGGCTTGGACATCCGAGTTGGAGCCGGCCACGACGCTGGACGCGACGACGGGTGCGTCGAGCGGCTTCTTCGGGAACTTGCCGTTCTTGAACCCCGGGCGCGGACGGGTGAACTGACCGGCCTCGCCGTCGCCTTCCTCCTCGTCCCGGCCTCCGGGCCGCAGCTCCGGCTGCTGGAGACCGTCGACTCCGAGCGGACGTGTCTGGATACTCGTCGTGCCGCCGCTGGGAATCGCGCGGGTACCTCCGGCGGCCGCACCCATCGAGGTTGCCGGGGTGATCAGGCCGGCGGAGATGACCAGGGACGCAGTTGCCAGACCAAACGCTCGACGGCGGGTCATGTGAGAGGTGAACTTCATGGGTTGCCCTCCATGCTGGTCGCGTGCCACTGGAGTGGCGACCGAACGTCAGCATGTCGGCACACGCGATGCAGTGGTCGGCCTACCGCACCCCGAGTTGCCCGTTCGCCAAGCTTCACCAGCCATTTGAGACCTCAGATGTGGTGAAGCGCAAGGGTTGGCAACTGAGCGTGCACACGCGGGGTCGGTCGCACGCACACGCTCGAAACAGCGGCCCCCTCACCGGCCAAGCCTGGTCTCGGCACCGATGAGAAGACCGCGTCGGTCGAGGGCTTACACGTCTTCCGGGAACGGAACTCCCGTGTTGCTGTGGCAGCGGTAGTCGTTGGGGTCCTTGAAGTCGGACAGGTACTGCTGGTGGTAGCGGTGCCGCCTGGGCGATAGAAGCTGTGCCGTCGCTCGGCTGAACTAGGATTGGGCGGTCGGTCTCACGGGTTGATGGAGGAACAGATGAGTGCTGGCGGCAAGCTTGTGAGAGACCGCATCCCGGAGATCATCCGCGCGAGTGGTGCTGAGCCGATCACCTATCGGGCCGAGTCTGCCGAGTACGGTCGCCGGCTGCGCGACAAGCTCCTGGAGGAGGTCGACGAATTCCTCACTGCCGACGGCGCGACCGCCGTCGAGGAACTCGCGGACATCCTCGAGGTCGTCTATGCCTTGGCGGCCGACCTGGGGACTACCAAGGACCACCTCGAAACAACCCGCGCCGCCAAGGCCACAGAGCGAGGGACTTTCACCGACCGAGTCATCTGGACCGGCGTTCGCTGACCGGCGCGCCGGTTCCGTTCTCAGTCGTCGGCTGGGAACGGAACACCCGTGTTGGAGTGGCACCGGTAGCCGTTCGGGACCTTGCGCAAATACTGCTGGTGGTAGCGATGCTGGCGAGGCGATAGAACGCGTCGGGGTACTGCGCCTTGTAGATGGACATCAGGCAACTGGGGCACGGCTACACGCCCTGACCGGTGGCCATCTCGAACCCCAGGCGGTCGGCAGTGCCCACGGCCATCGTCTCATCGATGTAGTGCCGGGTTGACCGGGTGAGGAATCGGAGGTCGGCGTTCTCGATCTCCCGGTACGCCGCCGGCGCTTCGCCGGTGCGGTCGCCTGCACCTCCGTTACGGATCCAGTCGGCCACGGTGTTGCCTTGGTCCCGGACGGAGTTCCACCGCCCGTAGGTCATCGGGCCCATGCCTGCCTCGATCGTCGCAACCACCTCCGGTGGTGTCTCCGGCCAAGAGCACCAGTTACTCACCACTTCGACCAGGCCCAGCGTGAGCGCCTCGTCGAGGTTGGCATCGGGCACGTGGTCGAGATCGGCACCCGCCAGGGCCGCTTCGGTGATGGCGAGGGCGGTCATCACTGGAGCCGCGTCACCCTGCTCAATCGCTGGACACAGCCGATGCTGGGCGAGGTGCCCGAGCTGCGAGTACGGCGTCGGAGCGTCGGCCAGGGACGGCCGGAACCACCGCAGGCTCTTGGACAGGCGTCGGAGTACGACTTCGGTGGGATCGGTCGGGCGGCGAAAGATGCTCACCGGCCAACCTTATGGCCGCCGGCAAGCTACGGAGCTCAGCCTCCAAGGCCGAGGGCACCACCGCGCAGGTGGTGCCCTCAGACTTCAGTCTGCTGTTATGCGCCCGCCGGGAACGGAACACCCGTGTTCGAGTGGCACCTGTAGCCGTTCGGGTTCTTCGAGGGCGATAGGTACTGCTGGTGGTAGCGATACCAACAAAGCGATAGAAGTCCGATGATCCCCGTGCTTCCCTGAGCAACGTACGGGCAGCTGGCGCACACTGGCCAGAAGTCTCGAGCACAGGACTGTTCGCTACAGCGACCAGGCGCCTTGATGTCTCCTGCTGCCCAGTGGTGAACAGGTAGGCCTCTGCCGTTCCCATGTCGGACGGCTTGAACTCCGAGCCTAGTCAGCCCGCTGGGAAGCACGTCAGCGTTGGCCAGACGTCGGCGGCGCTGATGGAGACGCTCTAGGAACTGTGGCACGCAGCTTGTGAACATACTCCAGTAACGGCTGGCGGATGACGTATCCGCAGGCGTCAAAGAAGTAGTCCTCACCAGGTTTGCTGGCTTCCGTTGGCGCCTTGTGGTCGGCCGTCGAGGCAACAATGACCTGCATAGTCATGTCCGTGATTGCCTCGTCGGTGAATCCGTCTTGTACACGGTCGAGCACCCACTGCTGCCAGTCAATGCACTGCTGTCCATAGTCGAGCCCCAGCCTGAGCTTGTCGCGATCCCCTCCTTCGCAGGACTGAAGAAGGGCGTAGAAGGAGATCACGACTGCTAGCCAAGTGAAGAGATTTGTCCAGTTGACTGCGGGCTTCTCATCGTTGCTTGCCATGGCCCTCCCAGGCGCGCTTTCCCGCTGCATCGGCTGAGCAGCGCATGTTGTTACACAGCGGAGAGCCGATCCAGGTCGTGAGGGCGTCTCGCAAGTCGATCGATGGTCTTGAAACCGGTATGGCGGGTGACTGTCATCGTGGGTTCGACTCGCACACCCTCCGCTCACCGTGCAAGGAAACTGCCCGTGACCTGCGAAACGGGTTGTCCTTCGGTACGGATGTGGCACATTTCGCAGCTGGTACAACGTCGGATGACCTCCGACAGGTGGCGGTCTCGACTCGGCTGGCGAGCGGCACCTCCCTCGACGTCCTGATGCGCGTCTACGCCAGTGCCTCGATGGCCAGGCGATGGGGAAGATCGAGGCTACGTTGCGAGGGCTGTCACGTTCGACCAGCCGTGATGCGCTGGTGCGGTGGTCGGCTGGCGCACCACAGCGGCCTACTGACCACATCTGTCGCCGACTCGAGTCGCTGCTTCACCAGAGCTGGAGACAGCAGTTGTGAAGTATCGTCAGCTCGTGAGCATCAATCCGACTGTCAGCACTCATGTCACACTAGATCTGCTGGCCTGGTATGAATCCGGCCTGCTGGAACTCAGTCCAAAGTTCCAACGACGACCAGTGTGGAAAGCGGCTGCGAAGAGCTTCTTCATCGATACGATGCTGCGCGGATTCCCGGTGCCCCCCATCCATGTGCGTTTGGGTATGGGTGCCAAAGGGGCTCCGGAGCGGGAGATCATCGATGGTCAGCAACGACTGCGAGCCGTTTTCGACTACGTGACAGGTAGATTTCGTCTTAGTCGATCATTGGATGCATCGTGGGCAGGAAAGAGTTTCAAGGATCTGACCCAGGATGAGCAGCGACAGCTGATGATGTATAAGTTCCACGGATTCCAGTACGAGAATCTCGATGATGGAACAGTGCTCGAGATTTTCGCGAGAATCAACACCTATTCGGTTGCCTTGAGTGCCCAGGAGTTGCGTAACGGCAAGTATTTTGGCGTCTTCAAGACTGCCATGTACGACGCGGCTCGGCGACACCTCGAATTCTGGCGTCAGGCTCGGATCTTCACCGAGACAGGCATTGCCAGGATGCAAGAAGTAGAACTAGTGAGCGAGTTGTCGATTGCGCTATTGGACGGAATGCAGGACAAGAAGAACACCATTGATGAGTTCTACAGAAATCTAGATGAGACGTGGGGAACGGAGCGCGTCAACTGGAGGCGTGGCCCTATCAACCGGCCAGCCCGCTACCTGAGTGCAAAGAAGACGCTGGAGCGCCTGGACACTGTTACGGATCAGATCGTCGCGGCGGTCGGTGACCTATTGCCAGTGTCCGAATTCCGGCGGGTACCTTTGTTTCATAGCTTGTTCTGTGCCGTCGCCCACCGCAACTATGGATTGCCAGGCGTCGATCTTGAAACACCGCTGAAGCCGCTAGGCCAAGGATCGATCGTCGATCTCAGGGACGCAGTCGTTTACCTCTCTGAGTTGTTGAGTGACAAGCCTTCACCGGAGGAGCTGCCGCCGTGGCAGAGGGATTTTTTGATAGCTTCATCTAGGCAAACGGACAACATCGGCCCACGGCTCACGCGACTAAAGACCATTTGGAATCGCGCAAATTTGAGCGACTGATGCCGAATGATCTCGCGCTTGCGCTCAAGAACTTCAGCGCCGATTGCACGAACACTCTAACGTGGCTGGGTGCCACCGAGGCGCTCTGGCTCAATGCTCCACCAGCGACAGTTGTCCGTATGAATCTTAAGGTTGCCCAGATGGAAGCGCTCTACGAGGCCGCCTTTCTTCGGATTTTCACTGCCTGGGAGGTTTTCCAGGAGGACGCTTGCGTGAGGATGATGGCGGGCGCCAAGACCTCTGTCTACACGCCGTCTGCGCCAGCCGGTCAAGCTCTGCACCGGAGCCAGAATTCGGCGCGACAAGCGTTATACGGAGGTCAAAGGTACCTACTGTGGCATGATCCAGTGAGGTCAGCCAGGCGTGTTGCGAGGCACCTAGTTGCCAGCCCCCTTGAGGCTGAGCTGACTGCCCAAGGACCATGGCTTGATACTGTCGGAAAGGTTCGACACCGGGTTGCCCATGCTTCGAAAGATGCGCACGACAGCTTCCAGGCAGCCGCGCTGAGCTTGACAGGGACGACTCACAGAGGCAGCCCAGGTCGCCTACTTCGCGCGCAGGATACGTCTGATGCGCTCAATCTCAGACGCTGGATCGTTGTAATCGTGGCTGGTCTGCGCGACGCGACAACGCGGGTCTGTCAGTAGATCCCGGCGCATTTCGCCCGATGCATGCCCTGGTGGTAGCAATACCACCGAGGCGATAGAAGCTCAAGGCGGTAGCCTGTGGGAGCGGTAGACGCTGCCTCCTACTCGATTCCCGATGCGGAAGCTGGTGCTCTCCGGCCGTGCACGCCTCAATCAGATTCGGTATCTAGTGCTGTCCGCGGTGGCAATCGTGAGCCTGGTGCTGGGAGCTATGGAGCTGGGAGGGGTGGTGTCTGTGACCTGTTCGCTGATGGTGGAGATCACCATGTTGATCGGCGTGACGGCCGGGGGTCGGGTAGGGGGCAGCGCCTGCGTGCAATCCCGGATGTTCTAGCCATCGTGAGTTGGCTCGTTAGGGCTGGAACATACAGGGCGCGGATCATCGCGGTGAGGTAGTCGGGGAGGACGAGCGGTCGTTGGATGAGTATGAGCGCTGGGCGAAGCGGCAACTTGAGCCGGCGCTTGGCGAGATGACATTTGCTGACCGCGCGGGAGGACCACCGGGGCAGCACGATTTCAACGCCACGTTGTCGGATGGCAGCGTCGCCGCCATCGAGGTGACATCAGTCGTGGACGGTGATCGACGGAACCTGTCAGCGTCGATCGAGAAGAAGAACCTGGGCAGGTTTCGAGTGGGCTGCTCCCAGCGCCTTTGGCTCGTCACCCTCTTGCCGTCTGCGGAAGTCCGAACCTTGAGCACGCAGGCGCTTGAGCCATTGATAGGTGACCTTGAAGCAGAGGAGAGAACCTCAGCCGCTCATTTCGGTGACTACCGCGATCCGTGGGTGAAACGGCTTGCGGTGCTGGGCATCGAGTCAATACACGGAGTGGCCGCGAGTCCGGGTAGCGAAGGGCTGGTCTACGTCCGAGCAGGCACCTACGGCGGTCGTGGTTGGACTCAGGAGGACGTTGACAACTGGCTCGCCTCGTTCCTGGCCAGCCCGCAGGGCGCTAACAAGATCAAGAAGCTAGCGAACGCGACCAGCGCTCACCAAAAACATCTTGTCGTGGTGCTCGACAGCTTCTCGGAGGCCGGGATGGGCATATCCCTGGCGTTGACCGCACGTCGAGAGAGGGGTGCTGCGGCGTACCGCGTCCCCACGGTGACACCCACGGAGCCGGTCACGCATCTCTGGCTGATTCCCGATGTGGATAAGTCGGACGGGTTGCTTTGGGTATGCGAGGAGCACGGATGGCGGGTGCTTTCGCCGGTGCCGTTCGCGGAAGGCGAATAGTCAGCGCAACGGTCAAAGATGCCCTGCACGTCGTGATCATCCAGCCAGTTGGGCCGAGCGGTCGCGGCAGGTTCGCCTCCAACCCGGATCTGCCGGAACTCGTGTGGCGGCAATAGCGGATCTGCGGCTGCCGTGATGCGGGTCCGGAAGTGTCGCCGCAGCTCGCCTATCTCAGTGTCAATCTCGGGCCAGCCCAAACGGTCATGTGGCGAAACTGCGGACGCAAGCGTGGATTCGAGCGCTTGATCCTGGGCTGCCATCAGCTGTGCGTACGGCTCGTCAAAGAGATCACTCAGAAGGTCTCTTCGTGCTTGCCAGCCGCCACCTCCAGACGCGCCCTTTCTGATCCAGTACGAACGCCAGCCGGCGTGGTCACGAAATGGCAGTCGAAACTCGTGGGCGGTCCTAGCTGATGTCCGTTCTAACGCTCGCACAGCTCGCCGCATGTCGACGTCAGAGATCCGCTCGCCGCCGCCTGTTCCTGACAACTGAAGGTCGTCGCGGACCAGATCCATCAGGGCGAGGGCTACATCGAGGTCGCTGTACTGAGGATCTGGAGCCTCGATGAGGCGTCTGAGTCGCTCCACGTCTAGAACGTCCCGTGGTCCATGGAAAACGTCGTTCTCCAAAAGGTAGAAGTCGCCTGCCGCAATCGTCACATCGCGACACTAGACGCTGCGAGTCGCGATGTCAGCGAAACACGTAGGTCGCGCAGGCGACGCACCTACCGGGGCTGAGCGATTGGCGAAAGCCCTCAGCGGCACGTGACATCTCGCGGCTGGACCACCGGCCAAGACGGCTACTGTTTGAAGTCCATGATCTCTTGAATCTCTGGCGTAACTGAAAGTGCGAAGCCATCGACGACGTGTCGTACCCACTGCGCGAAAACCTCGCGCAGCATGCCTAGGTGGAACGCGAACAACTCGTGATCGTGGCGGAAGTTCTTGGCCTTGCTGCCCGCAGCGCTGACGAATGTCGTACAGCATCTTTGCAGATCCGTGAGTACGGTTAGGAGGTAGCCGCCGTCCTCGATGGCGAGCATCTCCGCTTGAAGTGCCTTGCGTAAGTCATCGGCCGACCTCCGGCAGTACTCCTGGTCCTCGTCTGAGAAGCGGTCTCGCAAGAGCCTCCTGCTCTGAAGCAGAATCAGCATGCGCTCTGCAAACCGCCGATTGTCTGCGATGTAAGTCGGATCTAGATCGGTAGTCACGCTTTGTCTCCGTCCAGTCTGCGCTGTATGGCTTCGTCAACCTCTTTGTAGCCCCGGGCCAGCAACCGCTCCTGCACCTCGCTAGCGATCGCCGGTTCGTCTCCGACGATGTCCGCCTTGATGGCTGCTCCTTTTGGGCCAGCCTTGATCCCGACCACTGCGCGAATGAGCGGTAGGTCAGTCTCGTTGGCCGAGTCACGGACGAGCGCGCCGACGTAACCAGAGATGTGCCCGAATCGCGTGATGCTCATCTGATGGCGGAGTTGGGCCAACAATCCGAGCTCGAACTCGAGTCGACGTTCTCTGATCAGGTCGCGCTTTGCTGCCGCCGACTGACGGAACGCGTACCAGATTGCCGCAGCCGCGAGCAGCGCGCCGATCACTCCAGAGAAGGCGCCTAGGAAGTCAACCCAGTCGTTGGTTGGGTCTACCGGAATGGGCACATGCCTCAAGCAGAGGGTCAACGTCACTCGCGAATACTGCACGACCAATCCGCCGTGCGCCAGCACGCTGGGGCTCGTCCGGGCATCTCGCTGGCCGTTCGCGCGGCTATCTAGGGACACCAGTGTTGCTGTGGAACCTGTAGCCGCTCGGGGTCCTTCGCGGGCGACGGGCACTGCTGGTGGTGGCGATACCCGTCCCAGCGATAGAGCGGGCTGGGCACTGCAGTCGATGAGCGCAAACCGTGGCCGCGGGCCGACGAACTCACGGCGGTGAATTCAAAGGTCCGGTCGCTCCGCGACCAGTGGTTGGCCGGCGCCGTCTCGGACGACTTCTTCTATCCGACGCTTCAGAAACTCGAACAACAGCGCCGCGAGCTTCGCAACGACGAAGCCAAACATGCTGCCGCGGTCATGCGCTCGCAAGCTGACCTGTCAGACGTCCGACGCCGCTGGTACACCAACGAGCTGGACCTGTCACAGAAGCGCGCCCTGGTCAAGGAAGCCCTGCACGCCGTGATCATCCACCCGGTTGGGCCGGGCGGGCGAGGCCGAGCCGCGTTCAACCCGGACCTGCTGGAACTCGTGTGGAGGCAGTGACCAGAGACGCCAACACTCAGATGAGGCAGGGCGAAAACCTTGAAGTGCCGGCCGCGCATCTGACCACGTTGAAGGTCCCTGTCCACGGTGCTCCGAGGCAGCGGAAGCGTGAGGGCCAAGGTCCCGGACGAGGTGCGGGTGGATCTGCGCGCGCGTCATCGAAGCTCTTGACGCGAGTCGAAGCGACCAGAAGCTAGCGGCGCCGATCCGAGCGGCGGTTCTCGCCAGGCTGCGTGACATACTGCGCGCCCTGGACATGCTCGACACCAGCGGGCCCGAGGATGCCCTGGCCGCGGCCGAGCGCCTGGGCTTCCTCTATCACGCCGTAGGCGAGAAGTCGTCGGGAGTGAACAAGGCCTGACACGTTGCGAAGCTCGCATTCAGGGTGTTCCTTATCGGTGGTGACTCCTTGCGGGCGATCTAGCAGTGAAGGCTCTTCCAGAGTTGCTGTGCTGAGCGCAGCCGCCGCTAGGTGCCGCGTTGCCGGATGGCGTTGAGTAGTTCGACAAGTTCCGGCGGTTGGAGATCGCGCCAGTCGGTCACCGGCAGCTCCGTGTTGATCATCTGCTCGTAAATTCGCTCGCAAGTGGTAATAGTGTGATCAATGATGAGGAGTAGGCCGTCCAGGGCCAGCAGGCGTATCACCGCATCGTCTTCATCCAGGGGGTGGTACCAAGCTGGCCAGCGGTTATAACGGGCATTGACGAGCGCCTCGTTCATCTGGGAGAGCCTAGCTTGCACTGTGATTGGTGCATTCCGGCCGCGCATATCGGGAGGACCAGAATATCGGGCGAAAACGACTTCGCGTTCCGTCTCGCCCAGGTCCCAGAGGGCGGCGTACTTCTCAGCCAGCTCCTCTAATCGATGCTCGAATTCGCGGATTCGCAGATTATCCATCTCGACTGCGGTGTTTCGTCGAAAATCCTCAATGCTCGTCAGCGTCATGTTCGTGCTGCTTGTCGATCGAATAGCGCCGGCCTGAAACCCACTCTCGGAGAACATCAGACCGCGGTCTGCTCCCACGTCGGACACAATCCCGAGAAATGTGAGAACATGCTCCTTCTTGACAGGCTCCTTCCTCCGTTTGCATTCGATGACCCAGAGCTGGTTGATACCCGCGACCATCGTCCGCGCCGTAACGTCTATTTCGTGCTTTCCCCGCGCTCCCTCCAGCGTCTCCTCGACCGCCGTCGTGAACCCCAGACTAGCAAGAAGCTTTGAAACGTCGTGCTGATAGACTTTCCACTTCGGTGTCATTAGAGAGGAGTTCTCCAACTTCCTCAGGGCGCTCGCCTAGTGCATGCGCGGATGACGAATTCGCCTACTCGAGTCACTCGTGACTAGCTGTCATGCCGGAGCTCCTGTGGAGGCAGTGAGCGCAGGTCTCCACGAGAAAGCGCAGCGGCGCGCTTAATGAGACGGTTGTTAGGCCTCGTCGTCCGGACTCTCTTGATGGGCTGCCTTCAGCGAGGCTCGGGCGCGATTCGTGCGGTTTTCAGGACTATCCGGTAGGCGCGCGTCGTCCCAGTCTGGAATATCCGGGGCGTCGCCGTAACTCTCCAGGTCGCCGAGGTAGTCCAGACCAAATAGCGCCACGAGTGACGCACGGCGCAACGGGCTGACCCAGAGAGTTTCGCCATCCTGACCGTGGTTACGAGGCATCAGTTGCGACAGTACGGTCACCAAGTCAGTGCGATCGACTAGCTCTCGGCAGAACGATTGACATGAGCTCACGTCGATGAATCTCCAGCTCCAGATGAGATTCGCGACCTGGTCGCCAATCCTCCCACTGGGTTCAACCTCGTCGCGAACTCTGCTTTCCAGACGCGGTCTCAATATGGGATCCAATGCTGCGGACCACTCCAGCTCGGCGGCGTCATCGCGTCCGGCTCGCTTTCGCATTCCTGTGAGGCGAGCGGCGAGGCTGCCCAAGAAGTCAAGCCCATTGATGTCCTCAGTTAATTCTTCCAGCAACGGGCCGAGTTGGCGGTTAGGGACTCTGGCGAGCGTGGCGCTGGCCAGAGCACTAATTGGCCACGGGTCCGCGACGCCGGCCTCGCTGAGCTGAAGTTCGCGAGCTGCCCAGCAAATCAGCCGGACCGCGGGTCTCGCCAGCGCCGGGTTGTCCTCAACCGCTGCGGTTACCTTTCTACCTGCTCGGAATGAGTCATCGAGCATTCGCTGACGCAGCCTGGAGAGCGCGATGGTGGCAGTCTCGTCGGCGTCTACCGGGTCGGCAGAAAGTGCGATCTGGACCATCGCATCGGGGATGTCATCACTCGTGACCGTGAATGCGAAATATCGGTCGAAATAGTCTTCATGGCCGACACCTTGGCGAGCGGCAATCTCGTCATAAAAGGCGGGATTGTAGTCTGAGTTGCGCATCGCAGACCTAATCGGAATAAACAGATCAGCAAGCAGCTCCAGGACCTTCTCGCGATCCTTCGCGGGTATGCCAGCTGAATCGAGTAATTCGATCCAGTATTGTTTCGTTCCCTTGTGGTCCCTCTGGAACAGGCGTTCATAAACATCGCCACCCGTTAGTGCGGCCCTGTGTTCTTGGACCGCTCTGTAGGTGCTAGGCTCGAACGTCCTCAGCCAGGTTAGAATCAGGAAGTCACAAAAATCAATTTCCCCGTTTACTGTCGACCAAAATGCATCCACCTGTGCGAGGAATCGTCGGATTGCTCGCGGCGTCTGGAGCCTGTGGCGAAGCGTAGTCTCGTACACCTTCAGGATTCTTAGACGATCGCCGTCTTCAATTCGCGTCGTCGTTTGCTCTATCACTTTGTCAAGCATCTGCTCGAAAAGGACACTTGCTTGCTTTTCTCGCAGTGGCGGTAGGTCGAGTCGAACCTGCACCATCTTTTCCAGATATTCCTGCGCGCGCCGCTGGTCGTTGAAAGCTAGTTCGGTTCGCATGAGGACGTCGAGAAGTGTGCGTTCATCGTAGCTCAACAAGTAATACAGGTTCGGCATCCGCCCTAGGGAGCGGATTAGCCTGAAAACCATCAGAAGCTCCTCGGGCTCCAAGCAATCGAGATCATCGATCACCATCAGCACCGGGCTATCTAGCTTTTTCAGGGATTCTTCTGCGGATTTGAGTGCAGCCGAGATGCTGCTACCGCCGGCGATTAACTGCCCAAGCTTGTCAATCATCGATGATGAATCGAAGCCGGCCAGGCCCGTTAGCTTTCCAAGTGGGCTGGCCAACTGAACGACCTTGCCGACCTTTTCTCGGACCTCTTTACCCTTGCTGTCGTCCGGGAGAACCGAGGATAGCTCGCCGAAGAAGCCGAACATCATCGCTGTAACGTCGGTATATCCCCAAGGGTCGAACCGAGCCATCAACCAGCTGTCGGGTAGCTTGGCCTGCACCAAGGACAGAATTGAGGACTTGCCCGAACCCCAGGAGCCGATGATGGCGACGACAGTCGAGGCCGTGCCCTGCTGTCGGACCCTGGACATCACGGCTGCGACGTGCTCGACGTAGCTGACCCGGTCGAGCTGGTCTTCCTCGACATGCTCGACCGGGTCGTCGCTGAACAAATTCTCCTGACTCACCCGACGCCTGCTCCTCGTATAGATGTTGTCGGGTGTGGCCGCCGCTCCCTAGCCGTTGCCACCCGGGTCGGGCGGGAAGGCCATTCCGGTGTTGCTGTGGCAGCGGTACCCGTTGGGGTTTTTATAGCTAGAAAGGTACTGCTGGTGGTAGCCCTCGGCGTAGTAGAAGGTGGTGGCGGGGGCGATCTCGGTGGTGATGTCGCCGTAGCCGAGGGGCTTGATGACTGGGGCGTAGAGGTCGCGGGTGCGCTCGGCCTCGGCACGCTGGGCGTCGGTGGTGTAGTAGACCGCGGAACGGTACTGGGAGCCGAGGTCGTTGCCCTGGCGCATGCCCTGTGTCGGGTCGTGGGTCTCCCAGAAGACCTTCAGCAGGTCGGTGAAGGTGGTCTTGGTGGGGTCGTAGACGACTCGGACGGCCTCGGTGTGGCCGGTGCGGCCCGTGCAGACCTCCTCGTACGTCGGGTTCGGGGTGTAACCACCCGCGTAGCCGACGGCCGTGGTGTAGACCCCGGGCTGCTGCCAGAAGATCTCCTCGGTGCCCCAGAAACACCCGGTGCCGAACCAGACCTCCTCGAACCCCTCAGGGGCAGCAGCGGTCTGCGGCGTACCGAGCACGATGTTGTCCGCCGGTACGGCGAATCCGGGCTCCGGCCGGCCGGGCAGTGCGGCCTCGGGCTCGACCAGGGCTGTGTTGCGCTTGAAGAACGACATTCTCACGCCTCTCGCAGAAGTACTGTCATGATCCTTCAACGCCAGGGGTAAGGCGAACCTTCCCCACACCCCTTACGGCGAGATGACGTCAAGCGATCATGGCCGCCGAACGCCGGGCCGGCGCCCCGCCCGTGGTCAGCGACGCGTACGACGCGGCCAACTGACCGACCCCGTCACGCAGCGCATCCGGGTCGAGCGTGAACGGCAACCGGATGAACGACTCGAACCCACCATCCGGCGAGAACCGCGAACCGGACACCAGCAGTACGCCGTTCCGCTGCGCAACCCCGACCAGACTCGACCCAACGGGCTCGGGCAACTCACACCACAGCGACAACCCACCACCCGGCACCCGGAACCGCCACGACGGCAACTCGGAAGCCACCGCCGACGCCAACGCATCCCGCCGTCGCGCGAGCTCCGACCGCCGCTCCGGCAGAATCGTCGACCGCTGCCGCAGCAACCCGGCGACGACCAACTGCTCGAGCACCGGCGCCCCCAGATCCATCGACGCCCGCGCGTCCAGGATCCGCGCGACCAGCGCCTCCGGCACCCGCATCCACCCGATCCGCAGCCCACCCCAGAACGACTTGCTCACCGACCCCACGGTGATCACGCCGTCGGGGTCGTACGACGCGAACGGCGGCGGCAGCTCCTGGCCGTCCAGCGACAGCTCGAACAGCGTCTCGTCCACGATCGCCGTCGTCCGGCTGCGGGCGAACGCGATCGCCAGCCGCTGCCGGTCGGCGGCCGGCATCAACCAGCCGGTCGGGTTCTGGAAGTCCACGACCATCCAGGCGGCTCGCGGCGCCGTCTGCCTGATCGTTGCCTCCAGCAAGGGAAGGTCCCAGCCGCCGGGGCTCATCGGCACCGCCACCACCCTGCAGCCGCTGCGCCGGATCGCGTCGACGGAGTTCGGGTGCGTCGGACTCTCGGTCAGCACCCGGTCGCCGAACTGCGTGATCGCGCGGATCGCGATCGACGTCGCCGCCAGCGCACCGGCGGTCACGATGATCTGGTCCGGCGTCGTCGGCAGCCCGCGCTCCGCATAGGCCGCCGCGATCTCCGAGCGCAGCACCGGCAGGCCCTGCGGGTGGTACCCGGGCGTCGCCAGGTGCACCGGCAGGTCCCCGGCAGCCTCCGCCACCGCCGTACTGATCCCCGGTACGGCGGACGGCGCCGCGCAGGTGAAGTCGTAGAGCCCGTCCGTGTCGATCCCAGGCGCGTGGTGCCGCCCGAGTTCAGGGGCGACCTTGGACGGGAGGGCGGTGACACTGCCCGACCCGCGGCGGCTCATCAGATAGCCGCTGTCGCGCAACTCGCGGTACGCCGAGGCGACCGTCGTCCGGCTGACCCCGAGGGCTTCGGTCAACTCGCGCTCGCTCGGGAGCCGCGAGCCAGGGATGATCCGGCCGTCCGCGATCAGCAATCGGAGCCGGTCGGCCAGCACCCGGTACGCCGGGCCGGAGTCGTCGGCCCAGGACCCGAGCAGGCCGGCGAGCGTACTGGCGGGGAGATATTGCCGCTGCATGCAGTCCACTATTGCGCAATTGGCTATCGATCACCAGGCCAGTTGCTCTGCAAACTGGAGAAGTGACCGTCACTTCCCCCGCACCGCCGCGCCAACTGGCGCCCCTGAACCCGATCCAGCAGCTGAAGGCAGGCCACCTGCCCCGGCGCCTGGTCCAGTTGTACGTCGGCCTCACCCTGTACGGCGCCTCGATGGGCCTGATGATCAAGGGCAATCTCGGCCTGGACCCGTGGGACGTGTTCCACTCCGGCATCACCAAGCACCTGCCGCTGAGCTTCGGCACCGTGGTGATCGCGATGAGCTTCGTCGTACTGCTGGCCTGGATCCCGCTGCGGCAGTGGCCCGGGCTCGGCACGATCAGCAACGCGATCGTGATCGGCCTGGTGACGGACCTGACCCTGGCGACGGTCGACCGGCCGGACGCGCTCTGGCTCCGGATCGTGTTCATGCTCGCGGGCGTCGTGGTGAACGCGCTGGCCGGCGCGCTCTACATCGGCGCGCAGTTCGGCCCCGGTCCCCGCGACGGCCTGATGACCGGCCTGGTCCGTCGTACCGGCCTCAGCGTCCGCCTCGTCCGGACCGCGATCGAGCTGACCGTGCTCGTCATCGGCTTCCTGCTCGGCGGCGTGATCGGCGTCGGCACCGTCGTCTACGCCCTGTCGATCGGCCCACTCGTCCACGTCCTCCTACCGATCTTCACAGTGCGTCTCAAGCCCGACCTGCCCTAGCACCCCTCCGCCGCTTCGCGCCCACCCCTTCGCGCCCACCCCTTCGCGTTCGCGGCTCCGCGTCCGCGTTCGCGGCTCCGCGTCCGCGTTCGCGGCTCCTGGCCCGCGGCTTCGCGCTCGCCGCTCCCGCAGCGCAGGCTGCCGTCCGCTGGGTTAGCCCACCAAACGGTGGGTTGGCCCACTGCGTGCGGTTGGCCAACCCGCCTTCTCATGGGCGGACTCAGCAGAGGGCAGTGCGGCCGGGGTGCGGGCGGGGCAGCTCGGCGGCTGCGGCTGGCGCTGGGCGGATGCGGAGCGGGGCAGAGCGGGGCGGAGCGGGGCAGAGCGGAGTGGGAGCGCAGGCTGGGGCTTAGCGTTCCAGGTGGGTTTTGAGGGCGTTGAGGCGGTGGTCCCAGTCGCGCGTGAGGGCGGCGAGGAACTGCTGGGCGAGCTGCATCGGGGCGGGCCGGAGGCCGTAGCGGACACGGCGGCGTTCGCCGTGCTCGGCGGTGACGAGGCCCGCCTCGGCCAGGAGTGCGAGGTGCTTGGCGATCGCCTGCCGGGTGATCGGCAGGCGATCCGCCAGGTCCGTCGCGGTCGAAGGCCCGTTCGCCGCGAGTACGGCGAGTACGCCACGCCGCCGCGGATCCGCCAAGGCCACGAACACCTGCTCCGCCACCGCCTCGACCTGGTCTGTGGCGGGCATGGCAGGTCAGGCGGCGTCGAGGTAGTCGACGAGTTCGCCGAGTTCGGACGCCCAGCCTTCGGTGTTGGCGCCGAACGCCTTGGTGTACTCGCCGTCCGGCAGTTGCGCGAAGCCCGACTCGATGACGGTCAGCCGGGTGCCGGCGTCGACCGGCTCCAGGGTGAACTCGACGTACGTCCGGCGTTCGTCCTCGGCCGGCAGGCCGTAGATGTGCCAGGTGAAGCCGAACGTGGTCGGCTCGTCGACCCGCTCGATCCGCATCTCGGCCCGGTCGCCGCTGGTCCACGTCATCTCCGCGGATCCGCCCGGCCGCAGGTCGATCTTCGCCTGGTGACCGAACCAGGTGCCGAGACCCTCGGCCGTGGTCAGCGCCGCCCACACCTTCGCCGGCGGGTGGGCGAGCTCGACGGTCCGCGCGATCTGGTCAGGAAATCCCATCACAATCCTCCTGGTGAATAGCAACTATCTGGTTGCAATCCAACATATGGCAACCCGTCGGTTGCGTCAAGAGTCTCAGTGCCGGACGGCCGGTGCGGGACGGAGCAGACCAGGCCGTACGCTGGTCCGGTGAACACGGACCACCACTACGGCTTCGAGACGCTCGCCATCCACGCCGGGAACGAGCCCGACCCCACCACCGGTTCGGTGGTGCCGCCGATCTACGCGACCAGCACCTACAAGCAGGACGGCGTCGGCGGGCTGCGCAACGGCTACGAGTACTCCCGGTCGGCGAACCCGACCCGGACCGCGCTGGAGGAGTGTCTGGCCGCGATCGAGGCGGGCAACCGCGGCTTCGCGTTCGCCAGCGGCCTGGCCGCGGAGGACACGCTGATCCGCTCGCTCTGCGTCCCGGGCGACCACATGGTGTTCCCCGACGACGCGTACGGCGGCACGTTCCGGCTGTTCTCCAAGGTGCTGGGCAACTGGGGTGTCGAGATGACGCCGGTCGCGGTCGCCCACCCGGAGGCGATCCGGGCCGCGATCCGCCCGGGCAAGACCAAGATCGTCTGGCTCGAGACGCCGACGAACCCGCTGCTGAACGTCGCCGACATCGCCATCGTCGCCCAGATCGCGCACGACGCCGGTGCCCTGCTGGTGGTCGACAACACCTTTGCCACGCCGTACCTGCAGCAGCCGCTGGAGCTCGGCGCGGACGTCGTCGTGCACTCGACCACGAAGTACATGGGCGGTCACTCCGACGTTGTCGGCGGTGGGCTGATCGTCCGCGACGCCGGGCTGGCCGACAAGATCGCCTTCCACCAGAACGCGATCGGCGCGGTCGCCGGCCCGTTCGACTCCTGGCTGGTGCTGCGTGGCATCAAGACCCTCGGCGTCCGGATGGACCGGCACAGCGACAACGCCGAGAAGGTCGTCGAGTTCCTGCAGCGGCACAAGGCCGTCAGCCAGGTGCTGTACCCGGGCCTCGACGGTCACCCCGGCCACGAGACCGCCGCCAAGCAGATGAAGCGGTACGGCGGCATCGTGTCCTTCCGGGTCACCGGAGGAGAGCAGCACGCGCTGGACATCTGCAACAAGGCCGAGGTCTTCACCCTGGGCGAGTCGCTCGGCGGTGTCGAGTCGCTGATCGAGCACCCCGGCAAGATGACCCACGCCTCGGTCGCCGGTACGCCGCTCGAGGTGCCGGCCGACCTGATCCGGCTCAGCGTCGGGATCGAGACGATCGACGACCTGCTGGTGGACCTCGACCGCGCGATGGCGTAGTTGGCGGGCCTGTTGGTGGCCGTCGACTTCGGGTCGACGTTCACGAAGGCGATCGCGGTGGACTCCGGCTCGGGCGACCTGGTCGCCCGAGCCGAACACCGGACCACGATCGACACGGACGTGATGGACGGCTGGCACGCCTGCCGCAACGCCTTGCTGGAAGCCGATCGCGGCGTCGAGCGCGCCGAGGTGCTGGCCTGTTCGAGTGCGGGCGGCGGTCTCCGGATCGGTGTCGTCGGCAACGAAGAGCTCGTCACCGCGGAAGCCGGCCGGCGGGTCGCGTTGTCCAGCGGTGGCCGAGTGGTTGCCGTGGTCAACGGCGGGCTCACGGCAACTTCCCTGAAGGAGCTGCGCAAGGACCGCCCGGACGTGGTCCTGCTGCTCGGCGGCACGGACGGTGGCAATTCGGCAGTACTGCGCAACGCTGCCGAGGTGCTGGCCAGGTACAAGTGGCGTCGACCGGTCGTTGTCGCAGGCAACCTTGATGCGCAGGCCGGGATCGGCGAGACCCTTGCGGCGGCCGGCGTACCGCATGTCCTGGCGGACAACGTCGTACCCGAGATCGGGGTGTTCGCGCCGGACAGTGCGCGGGCCGCGATCCGGGAGATGTTCCTCGCCCATGTGATCGGCGGGAAGAACCTGTCCCGGGACCCGGCGTTCGCGCGGATGGTCCGCGCCGCCACGCCGGACGTCGTACTGCGCGGAGTCGAGGTGCTGGCCGGGCTGCATGGTGATGTCGCGGTCGTGGACATCGGTGGTGCGACCACGGACGTGCACTCGGTGATCGAGCTCGACCCGGAGGACGCGAACCTCGGCCGCGAGGTGGTCGCGCCGCATCCTGTGACGCGCACGGTCGAGGGCGACCTCGGCATGCGCTGGAGCGCGGTCCCGGTAGTCGCCGCCGGCATCGAGTCCGGTCTCATCCCGGACGGCGACCTGCTCAGTACGGCGGCCGCTCGCCGGCACGCCGATCCGTCGTACCTTCCTGACAGCGAGCAAGAGGCGTCGTACGACGAGTTGCTCGCGAGGGTCGCGGCGACGGTGGCGTTGCGGCGGCACGCGGGTCGCCAGCGGATCGTGTTCGGGCCGGGCGGTCGGGTGATCGAGCGGTCGGGCAAGGACCTGCGCGAGGTGGACCTGCTGGTCGGGTCCGGAGGAGTGCTGCGGCACAACGGGCCGGACGTCGCCGCGCGGATCCTGGGCTCCGTCGGGGTGAACGCACAGGAGGAAGGCTGGCTCGTCCCGGAGCGCGCGGAAGTCTGCGTCGACAAGGACTACGTCCTGGCCGGCGTCGGCCTGCTCGCCGGCCTCGCCCCAGCCGCAGCCGAAGGGCTCGCGGCGCACATTCATGGAACGGTCCGCACCGGGCACTAACCTCAGTACCAAGCGCGTGAGCTGCGGAGGTGGGATGAGCGAGTCGGGGCGGGGCGACGAGACCGAGGCGCCGGACGTCGGACGGGACCGCGAGAGTCCGGTGGCTGACAACGAGGTGCTCGACGAGGCCGGCGCGACGGTGGTGGACGACGATCGCCTGACCGCGTCGTCCAGCCGGGGTCGCGTGGACACCGGGGTGACACCCGGGATGCAGATCGCCAGTGCCTGGGCCTGGCGGTTCCTGGTGATCGTCGCGGCCGTGCTGGTGATCGCCTACGGGATGCGTTATCTGTCCGAGGTGGTCGTCCCGGTCACGGTCGGCGTACTGCTGACGGCTCTGCTGGTTCCGGTGACGGACGGCCTGCAGCGGCTCCGCATTCCCCGCGGTCCCGCGGCGGGCATCACCGTCCTGGCGACCATCATCCTCGTCGCCGGTCTGCTGACCCTGGTCGGGACGCAGATCGCGGGCCAGTTCGAGAGTCTGTCCACCCAGGTCGGCGAAGGCGTGCAGAAACTGCGCGACCTGGGCCGGATCAACTTCGGGCTGAGTGACAAGGACATCACCGCCGCCTTCAAGCGACTGCAGGACGAGATCACGTCCGGTGGTGCTCTCGGTCAGCGCGCGGCCGAGGTCGGTACGACGGCGACGCATGTCGTGGCCGGCCTGTTCATCGCGCTGTTCTGCCTGTTCTTCTTCCTCTATCAGGGCGATCGGATCTGGGCGTGGCTGATCCGGCTGTTCCCGCGGCAGGCGCGCGAGAAGGCCGACTCGTCCGGGCGGAAGGCGTGGGTCTCCCTCACGGCGTTCGTCCGGGCCACCATCATCGTCGCGGCGGTCGACGCGATCGGGATCTCACTGGGCGCGGCGATCCTCGGTCTGCCGCTGGTGAGCGCGATCGGCATTCTGGTGTTCGTCGGCGCGTTCATCCCGGTCGTCGGCGCGCTGATCAGCGGCGGGGTCGCCGTACTGGTTGCCCTGGTCGCCAAGGGACCGATCATCGCGATCATCATGCTGGCCGTGGTGATCGGCGTGCAGCAGCTCGAGGCGCATGTGTTGCAGCCGTTCCTGCTCGGCCGCGCGGTCAGCGTCCACCCGCTCGCCATCATCTTGTCGATCGCCACGGGTGTGATCATCGCCGGGATCGTCGGCGCGCTGATCGCCGTACCGACGGCCGCCGTACTGAATGCGATCGTCAACCACCTGGCCGGCAACGACGTCGATCCGGAACCACCGCGACCGTTGCCCCGTAGATACCTCTTCCGGGAGAAACCCGCGGCGGAGTCAGCGGAAGGGGAGGGCTAAGCGCCCCGTCCCGTCGTCATCGAGGGCGTTCAGGGCGGTGACGAGTTTGCGTTCCTCGTAGGTGAAGTGCGTCTCCATCAGGGCGGCCACGGTGTCGAGCTCCCGCTTCCGCTCGGCCGGATCGAGCTCGGCGAGTTTCTCCAACCGCTGCAGGGCTTCCGCGATGATCAGGTGATCACGGGCCAGCTCCTCGAGCACCGGGCGAAGGTCCGGGTACTCCTCCGCGAGCACCACGAACGCGCCGTTGTCCTCACCGGTGTGGTGACGGGTGAGCGCCCCGCAGAACGCCAGACAATGGGCCAGTAGATCCCTGCCATCCGGTGCGGTCTGTTCCCGCAGTACGTCGATCTGCTCGCGGAGTTGATCGTGGAAGGCGACGAGCTGGTTTCCGAATCCTTGCAGGCGTGACATCACCGCAAGCCTAACGTGCGACGACCGGCCGTCCTCGGGAGAGGACGGCCGGTCGTTCGGTTGGTGCGGAGGGTCAGTGCATCGCGGCGGCCGCGGAAGCCTCCATCGAGTCTTCCTCGCCTTCGCCCTCCGGCTTGGGTCCGTCGGAGCGGCCGGCCAGCCGCTGCTCCGGGGTGATGATCGCGAGGATCAGTGCGATCGCCAGGAACGGCAGCGAGACCAGGAACACGTCGCCCATCGAGTCGACCAGACCGTGCAGGGCCCAGCCCTTCATCGGCTCCTTCAGGCCGTGCAGCGCCTGAACGCTGTTGGCCGCCTTGGCGAGCCCGTCGACCACGGTCTGGGTTGCGTTCGGAACGATGTCGCCCAGGTGCTCCTTGAGCCGGCTGGTCAGCACCGCGCCGTACACCGCCGTACCGATCGCGCCACCCATCGAGCGGAAGAAGGTCATCGTCGAGGTCGCGCTGCCCATGTGCTTGCGGTCCACGCTGTTCTGCGCGGCGGTGACGGTGATCTGCATCGACAGACCCAGACCGGCGCCCATGATGAACATGTAGATCGCCAGGTGCCAGTACGGCGTGCCCAGGCTCAGCGTGGACAGCAGCAGCATCGCGCCACCGACCAGGACCGAGGAGATGATCGGGTAGACCTTGTAGCGCCCGGTCTTGCTCATCAGCTGACCGCTCGGGATCGACGCGGAGAAGATACCGACGATCATCGGCAGCAGCGCCAGGCCGGAGCGGGTCGGCGACATGTCCTTGACCGCCTGCAGGTACAGCGGCAGGAAGATCAGCGCACCGAACATCGCGAACCCGAGCAGGAACGCGTACCCGGCGTATCCGGAGAAGATCCGGCCCTTGAACAGGTCCATCGGGATGATCGGCTCGGCCACCCGCAGTTCGACGATCACGAAGGTGACGGCCAGTACGACGGCCGCGGCCAGCAGGGCGATCGTGGTGCCGGTGCCCCAGCCGTTGGTCGGGCCGCTCCAGGAGACGGCCAGCAGCAGCGAGGTGACGGCTCCGGTGACCACTGCGGCACCCAGGTAGTCGATCTTGTGCGAACGCCTCACGTGCGGCAGCCGGAGGACGGCGCCGACGATGCCCAGGGCAACGAGTCCGATCGGCAGGTTGATCCAGAAGATCCAGCGCCAGCCGGGACCGTCGGTGAGCAGACCGCCGAGCAGCGGGCCGGCCACGGACGACAGGCCGAAGACGGCACCGAAGTACCCCATGTACTTACCGCGCTCGCGCGGCGGGATCACGTCGCCGATGGTGGCGAAGGCCAGTGACATCAGGCCACCGGCGCCAAGACCCTGGACGGCCCGGAAGCCGATCAGCATCTCGATGTTCTGCGACAGCGCGGCCAGCACGGAGCCGGCCAGGAAGGTGACGATCGCCGCGATGAACAGCGGGCGACGGCCGTACAGGTCGGAGATCTTGCCCCACAGCGGCGTGGAGGCGGTCGAGGTCAGCAGGTACGCCGTGACCACCCAGGACAGCTTGTCCAGGCTGTTGAACTCGCTGACGATCTGCGGCAGCGCGGTTCCGACGATGCTCTGGTCGAGCGCCGCCAGGAACATGCCGGCCATCAGGCCGCCGAGGACGACGAGGATCTGTTTGTGGGACAGGTATCCCGGAGTTTCAGGCGCAGCGCCGCCGGTGGTGGCGGGCTCGGTGGTGCTCATGTGGTGCTCCCCAGCTTCTTGTCGGTGTTCTCGCGATCGGCGGGGTCGCCGCCGGCCGCGAAGTCTTGGGTACGGCGCTCTGCCGCGGGTGTCGGGCGTAGGCGCGGGGCGACAGCGGCCCAGCCCTTGTCTGCCCAGCTCTTCTCGATGGCCGGGTCGGTAAGGCTCGCGACGCCGTCGGCGAACCGTGTCATCAGGTGCTCGAAGGTCAGGACGTCGTCTTCGGACCAGCCGTCCATCGCTGCGCTCAGCAGCTCCATCCGGCGTCGGGCGCCGGCGTCCCACTCCTCGATGCCCTTCTCGGTCAGCTCGACCCGGAAGGCGCGGCCGTCGTCGGGGTCGGGGGAGCGGCGGACCAGGCCCAGCTGCTCCAGCGACCGCACGTGGCGGCTCGCGGTCGAGGCGTCCAGCTCCATCCGGTTGGCCAGGTCGGACAGGCGCAGCGCTCCGCTGCACCGCAGTACGAACAGCACCAGGTGGACGCTGTGGTCGATCGTGTCCCCGGGCTGCTTGGCCTTCAGCCGCCGGCCGATCCTGGTAAACGCGTGCAGCACGCCCTCGATCGGGGTCTGCGGAGAGTACGCGTCGTTTACTTGCATGCTGCAAGCATATACATGCTTGCGTGATACACGCAAATGAGTTTCCAAGATTTCTGAGTGAGCCGCCACTCACTTACTCACAGTCTTCAGGTGATCACTGTTCGTGGAAGATGAGAACCAGTACACGATCTAGTGACGGCGGAGGGCTGCGTTCTGTGACGCAGGGGTGGACCTAGGACCCCGGTGGTTGGTCGGTCTGGCACCCTGGCCCGCCCCTCTCGCCACAACGAGGCTGGCTCGGGACACATTCCTGCTAGCTACTGGGGGACCCGTGACGGCGATCGACGGCCGGTCGGTGGACAGCATGGCGACGACGAGGCGCCGGCTGCTGGAGTTCGGAGCGGTCTGTGTCGTCCTGACCTGGTTGCCTTGGGCGGTCCTGGGCGTGCTGGGCGCGAACCTCGACAAGGGCGGCGGGATGCTCGTCTTCGCCCTGGCGGCGTCCGGGCCGTCGCTGGCCGCCTTGGTGATGTGGCTGTGGCGACGCGAGAAGCAGCGGCTGGTGAAGTGGTCGTGGAGGTGGCCGCTCGCCGCCGTACTGCTCGGTGCACTTCCGCCACTGGCGGCGTCAGTGCTGACCGGACACCTCGCAGCGTTTCCCGACCATGCCGCCGACGTGATCGCCGGCGCCGGTGGACCACTCGGGGCGCTGGCCTACACGTTCCTGGCCGGACCGGTCGCGGAAGAGTTCGGCTGGCGGGGCTATGTGCAGCCCCGTCTCCGTAGGTACTACGGGCAGTTGGCCACCACCGCGGTCCTGGGCGCGGCGTGGGGGCTCTGGCACGTCCCGCTGTACTTCCTGAACGGCACCGGTCAGCATGACGACGGGCTGTTCACCCAGCAGGGGCTGACCTTCTTCCTGGGGCTGTTCCCGCTGACCTACGTGATGCTGTTCGTCACCGAACGCCTCCGCGGCGGCGTACCGGCGGCGATCCTCGTGCACGCGGCGTGGAACCTCAGCGAGGAGCTGATTCCTCCGCTCGGCAACGGTGTGTGGGTGGAGCTCCTCATGATGACCGCCACGGCGGCCGCGGTCGGCTGGTATTGGCGACGCGCGCTCCCGCGGCACCGTCGTACTGAGGATCCTGCGATCCTGGACGCCGACTCGGCGAGCGACAGGAGGGTGCCAGGATGGCGCAGGTAGCAGTGGTGACCGGTGGTGGTTCGGGGCTCGGGCGCGAGATGGCGCTGGCGCTCGCGGCGGCTGGGTTCGAGGTGACCGTCACTGGGCGGACCGAGGAGAAGCTGCGCGAGACCGCTGCCCTGTCGGCCGAGGGGCGAGTGCGGACCGCGGTGCTGGATGTTGCCGATGGCGGGGCGGTGCGTGCGCTCTTCGGTGGGCTCGAGCGGATCGACGTACTGGTGAACAACGCGGGGACCGGCGCGCCGGCGGCCGGGGTGCAGGATCTGGCCGAGGAAGACTGGCGGCGGGTGGTGGACACCAACCTGACCGGGTCCTTCCTGTGTGCGCAGGCGGCGTTCGCGTTGATGCTGCGGCAGGATCCGAAGGGTGGACGGATCATCAACAACGGCTCGATCTCGGCGCATGTTCCGCGGCCGCAGGGGATCGCGTACACGGCCAGCAAGCACGCTGTCACCGGGTTGACGAAGGGCCTCGAGCTGGAAGGCCGGGCGCACGGGATCACGGCCTGCCAGATCGACATCGGGAACGCCGCGACCCCGATGACCGAGCGGATGGGGCAGGGCGTGCTGCAGCCGGACGGGTCGATCGCGGTCGAGCCGACGTTCGATCCGAAGATCGTGGCGGACTTCGTGGTCCGGATCGCCCAGCTCCCGACGTCGGTCGCCGTACCGCACCTGACCGTGATGGCCGCCGGCATGCCGTACGTCGGCCGCGGTTGACTTCCAGTCGTGTTGAGGTTCTAGCGTCGATGGATGGAACCGCCCAAAACGACAAGGAAACTGTCGGCCGGTCCGTCTAGGGTCGGGACCGTGAGTGAGCAGCGGGAGTCCCTGGTCCATGTCCGCGGACTGCGGAAGTCGTACGGCGACTTCGAAGCGGTCAAGGGCATCGACCTGGATGTGTGGCGCGGGGAGGCGTTCGGGTTCCTCGGGCCGAACGGCGCGGGCAAGTCGTCGACGATGCGGATGATCGGCGCGGTCTCCCCGACCAGCGGCGGCACGCTGCGGATCCTCGGCATGGACCCGGCCACCGACGGCCCGTCGATCCGGGCCCGGCTCGGCGTGTGCCCGCAGGACGACACCCTCGACACCGAGCTGTCCGTCCGGGAGAACCTGACCATCTACGGCCGGTACTTCGGCCTGAGCCGGGCGGAGTGCCGTAGTCGCGCGGACGAGTTGCTCGAGTTCGTCTCGCTCACCGAGAAGGCGGAGGTCAAGGTCGACGAGCTCTCCGGCGGGATGAAGCGGCGGCTGACGATCGCGCGCTCGCTGGTGAGCAACCCCGACCTCCTGCTGCTCGACGAGCCGACGACCGGGCTGGACCCACAGGCCCGGCATCTGTTGTGGGACAAGTTGTTCCGGCTGAAGCAGGCCGGCGTGACGCTGATCATCACCACGCACTACATGGACGAGGCCGAGCAGCTCTGCGACCGGCTGGTCGTGATGGACGGCGGCCTGATCGCGGCCGAGGGGTCGCCGGCCGACCTGATCCGGGACTACTCGACGCGTGAGGTGACCGAGCTGCGGTTCGGGCCTGAGGTCATGTCGTCCGACCACGACGCACTGGCTGAGAAGGTCGAGGACCTGGCCGACCGCATCGAGGTGCTGCCGGACCGCCTGCTGCTCTACACCGACGACGGTGAGTACGCGGTTTCGGCGGTCCACGAGCGCGGTCTGCAGCCGGCCTCGGTCCTGGTCCGGCGCTCGACCCTCGAGGACGTGTTCCTCCGGCTCACCGGCCGGACGTTGGTGGATTAGGGCGTGTCTCCTAACTCCCCGCCTACTGCGCGGCACTCGGCACGACACCTCACCGCACGTGAGCAAAGGCCACGATGCTCCGCATCGAGACCTTCGCTCCCGCACGCCGATGCACCGCACCGAGCACCTGCTCGCTACGGTGCGGAGTTAGGAGACACGCCCTGATGGCGCTCGCACTGGAGAACGGCCGTCGCCAGTTCGACTACTGGCTGACCGTCTACAAGCGGACCTGGAAGGGCACGCTGATCAGCAGCTTCCTGCTGCCATTGCTCTATCTGGCCGCGATGGGGATCGGTCTCGGCTCCTTCGTCGACCGGAACGGGACGGGAGCGCTCGGTGGCGTGAGCTACCTGCAGTTCATCGCGCCCGGGTTGCTCGCCGCCACCGCGTTGCAGGTGGCCGTCGGCGAAGCGACGTACCCGGTGATGAGTGGATTGAAGTGGCAGAAGTTCTTCCACTCGATGATCGCGACGCCGCTGCGGCCGGTGGACGTGGTCGGCGGTCAGCTCGGCTTCATCGCCTTCCGGGTGGGCAGCACGTGTGCGGTCTTCCTGGCGGTGATTGCGGTGTTCGGTGGACTGGAGTCACCGCTCGGTGTGCTTGCGCTGCCGGTGGTGTTGCTGGTGGGGATGGCTGCCGCGGCGCCGGTCGCGGCGGTGGCGTCGACGCTGGAGAACGACTCCGGCTTCGCGATGATCTTCCGCTTCGGGGTGATACCGGCGTTCCTGTTCTCCGGTGCGTTCTTCCCGGTCTCGCAGTTGCCGAACTGGATCGAGTGGCTCGCGTACCTCAGCCCGCTGTGGCACGGCGTGGCCCTGTCCCGTGATCTGGCGATGGGCACGATCAACCCGCCGCTCGCGCTACTCAACGTCGTCTACCTGCTCGCCTGGTTCGTGGTCGGCACGTGGTTCGCCGTCCGCGGCTTCACCAAGAGGCTGGTGGGCTGATGACGACCCTCACCGCCCGGGTCGTCCCGATCCCGGCCCGTGTCCTCGGCCGCGGCGGCGGCCGGCACATCGTGGAGCGCAACTTCCTGCTCTACCGCCGGTCCTGGATCGTCTTCCTGTCCGGCTTCTTCGAGCCGCTGTTCTACCTGCTCTCGATCGGCATCGGCGTCGCGCAACTGGTCGGCGACTTCACGTTGTCCGACGGCACCACGATCGGGTACGCCGCCTTCGTCGCGCCGGCGATGCTGGCCAGTTCGGCGATGAACGGTGCGATCTTCGATTCGACGTACAACATCTTCTTCCGGATGAAGTACGCCAAGCTCTACGACTCGATGCTGGCGACGCCGCTGCGACCGTGGGACATCGCGACCGGCGAGGTGACCTGGGCGCTGCTGCGTGGAGCTTGCTATTCGGCGATGTTCATCGCGGTGATGCTCGGGATGGGCCTGATCACGTCGTGGTGGGCGCTGCTCGCGCTGCCCGCCTCGGTCCTGATCGCGTTCGCGTTCGCCGGCGCGGGGATGGCGCTGACGACGTTCATGCGCAGCTGGCAGGACTTCGAGTTCGTCCAGCTCGCGGCGATGCCGATGTTCCTGTTCTCGGCCACGTTCTACCCGGTCGAGACGTACCCGGAGGCCATCCGCTGGCTGGTCGAGATCACTCCGCTCTACCAGGGTGTCGTGATCGAGCGTGCTCTCACCACCGGCACAGTCGGCTGGTTCCTCCTCGTCCACGCCTTCTACCTCGCCGCCATGGGCACGATCGGCATGTACATCGCCTCCCAACGCCTCGGCAAGCTACTGCTGAAGTAGCTCGGCGTACGCGATCGGGAACTCTGTGGAACCAACCGGGTTTACATCGGCGTCCGATTGGCATGATCCGGCGGGTGAGGAATCCGATCGGGGTGTTGCGGCGGAGCCAGCAGGTGCGGTCTCAGTTGAAGGCGCCACGGGAGCGCTTGCCGGGTGGCAGCCGCCGATGGATCCGGTCGTCGATGGAGTGGATGATCACCGAGTTCGGCCGCGACGTGGTGCTGCGGCCGATCGCGCTGCCCAGCGACCTCATCCCAGCCGGGTACGACGGCAGCCGGCCGGCCGCCGAGGAGTTGTGCCGGCTGGTCAGCGAGCGGATGGATCTTCGGCCGGATCAGTGCGCCCTCAGCTTCGAACTCGTCGGTGAAGGCATCCGGCGGCCGGCGTACCGCAGGTCGGCTTCGGTGGTGAAGGAACCGTCCGGCCGGTGGATCCGCGGCGCCGAGCGCAACCAGATCCAGCTCTCGCCGACGCTGGCCGCCGACCCGGTCGCGCTGATCGCGATCTTCGCCCATGAAGCCGGGCATGAGCTGCTGCTCGGCAGCAGCCGGATCTCGGTGGCGCGCCGTCCCGACCATGAACCACTGACCGATCTGCTCACCGTGTTCTACGGACTCGGGATCTTCACCGCCAACGCGGCGTACGAGCGACGGCCTCGACCGAACGGGCGGGGCAAGCAACCGTTGGCGCGCGGGTACCTCCGTGAAGCGGCCTTGTCCGAGGCGCTCGCGTACTACGCCTTGCTGCGCGGAGAGCGTCGTCCGACGTGGGACCGGCACCTCGATCCGCCGGTCCGCCGCGGTATGCGCAACCAGTTGGCCGTGCTGCACCGATGACTACTGCGCAAGGATCCGCCGCAGCCACCACACGCCGCCGCGGAGCATCGACTCCTTGCTCGGACCGGACAGGTGATCCGGCAGGTGCGCGTAGGTCATGACCTGGTGGAGTGCTCCCAGCTCCTCGGCCAGTTCGAGCGCACGACGCAGGTCCGCGGGCGAGGCGTACGACTCCCACTCGGCCAGATAGGCATCCTTCAGCCGCGGATCCGTCGACGTCGGCGACCGTTGCTCGAAGAACGTCACGAGGTCCAGGAACGGATGGGACACAGCGGCGTCCGTCCAGTCGAACGCCAACACCCGACCATCCCGGACAGCAAGGTTCCGCGGATGCAGATCACCGTGCAGCAGAGTCTCCGGTACGCCGATCGCCGCGAGCTCGGTGATTGCCTCACGCAACTGTTCGGCCCGCCTCGGCAGCAGCGCGCGCTCCGCGGGTTCGAGCAGATCGGTGGCGGGGGTCGGCCCGAGCAGCCGGTCGATCTCGGCCTCCAGTACGCCGAGCCTACGGTCGACGCAGCTGAACTCCAGCAGCCGATCCGGCTGATCGGCAAAGCTGCGCTGCAACCTGGCGTGCCCGCGTAGTGCGTCGATCCACAGCGAAACGTCCGGAAAGTCGGCCAACGGGGGGCCGAGGTCGGGCAGCAACATCCAAGCCCGCTTCTCGTCCACGGCCAGCGGCGCAGGCACCTCGCCAGGACGCTCGTCGGAGAGCTGCTTCAACAACATCGGCTCGTGCGCGAACAACAGCGGCAACGCATCCGCCCGCGCCGGGATGGTGCTGGAGTGCGCCAGTGCCTTGAAGTACACGTCTCCCTGGGCCGTCGGGACACGCAGTACGTTCGACAGCCCCCATGAGCGCACCTGGGACCACGGACCCGTCCTCGCGACCTGTTCGTCGATCCACGACAGCGCTTCGTCGTACCAGCCCGGCCTGGTCCACGCCGGCGTCACGGGGGAGTCCGCCGGCAGGGCGAGGTGCTCGCGCGCGGCCACGACCGCCGGATCGTCGAGGTCATGCACCCACCGGGCATCCGCTGGAACCGCGCCGGTCGAGAGCATGAGATAGGTGGTCGGCTCTTCGTCAAGGCAGGTGAGGACGACAGCATCGATCGACAGCTGCTCGCGGAGCCGGCCGACCGCGGCCTCCACGTTCGGGAACCAGAGCTTCTCGGCGACGTCCACCTGCGGGAGGCCGGAAGGCAGCACGAGGACCGCCTCGTCGGAGTGGCGAACCACGACAGCCGTGACCTTCATGAGCCGCAGCGTATGTGGCGGGTGCAACTGGTTTTGATGCGTAGGGTAAGGACGTGATCGATGCCAAGGACATCGTGCGAGCGGCGGACCTGTTGCATGACGTGGTGGCGCCGACGCCGCTGGAGTACTCGCGCTGGCTGAGTGAACTGGTCGGCGGCGACGTGTTCCTGAAGTGCGAGAACCTGCAGCGCACCGGGTCGTTCAAGCTGCGCGGCGCGTACGTGCGGATGGCGCGGCTGTCCAAGGCCGAGCGGTCGCGCGGCGTGGTCGCGGCGAGCGCGGGAAACCACGCCCAGGGCGTCGCACTCGCGGCCCAACTGCTCGGCATCAAGGCGACCGTGTTCATGCCGCACGGCGCACCGATCCCGAAGGAGAAGGCGACGCGCGCGTACGGCGCGGAGATTCGCTTCGTCGGCACGTCGATCGACGACTGCCTGCGGGCGGCACACGCGTTCGAGGCGGAGACCGGCGCGGTGCTGATCCACCCGTTCGACCACCCTGACATCGTCGCCGGTCAGGCCACCGCCGGGCTGGAGATCGTCGAGCAGTGTCCGCAGGTCCGGACTGTCGTCGTACCGACCGGTGGTGGCGGCCTGATCGCCGGGATCGCGGCGGCGATGCAACGCGACGGGGCGCCGATCGAGGTCGTCGGCGTGCAGGCGGCGGGTGCGGCGGCGTACCCGGCCTCACTGGCGGCCGGCGAGCCGGTCCAGCTGGCCGAGATGGCGACGATGGCGGACGGGATCGCGGTCGGACTGCCGGGCAAGGTCCCGTTCGAGGCGGTCCAGCAGTACGTCGGGGACATGCGCACGGTCGGCGAGGATTCGTTGTCCAAGGCCCTCTTGTTGCTGCTGGAGCGGGCGAAGCTCGTGGTCGAACCGGCCGGTGCCGCCGCGGTGGCCGCCGTACTGGACGAGCCGGAGCGGTTCAAGCCGCCGGTCGTGGTGGTGCTGTCCGGCGGCAACATCGACCCGCTGCTGCTGATGCGCGTCATCCGGCACGGCATGGCCGCGGCCGCGCGGTACCTGTCGCTGCGAGTGCGGATCCCGGACACGCCCGGCGGGCTCGCCACACTGCTGACCCAGCTGGCCGGGATGGACGCCAACCTCATCGAGGTACTGCACGAGCGCATCTCGGAGACGCTGAACCTGGACGAGGTCGAGGTGGCGCTGCAACTCGAACTGCGGGGTGAGGACCACCGCGACCGCGTCCTGGCCGGTCTGACCGGCAACGGCTACACGTACACGCTCAACTGACCTGCGGCCGGACGTGGGCGAGCAGGCTGACCAGCATCTTGCCGGGCTCCTCCCAGGGCAACATGTGTGACGAGCGCTCGAACCAGACGGCCTGCTTGTACGGCGCCTTGACCGCCTCGATCCACTCGGCGGTCGGGGCACTCGGCGTCGTGTAGTCGTGCCGCCCGAGGAACATGACCACCGGGATCGGGAACTCGGTCACCCCGGTGAAGTCGACCTCCAGCAACTCGTCCAGCACCCGGCCGAGGGTGAACATGTTGCCCTCGCCAATGGTTTCACCCTCGTCGAGGGTGTACTCCGGCGACAGCAGTGGCGCCTGGAAGAAGTAGGTCGAGTCGGTCCGGTACGCCGTCAGGCCGCCGCGGTACTGCGCCCATTCACGCGCGATGATGATCCGGTCCCGAGTCACCGGCTCGTCGCCGGGGTACGGCGCGATCGACGCGAGCTGCTCGAGGGCCTCGGTGTGGTTGTGCTCGCGGGCCTGCTCGACGGCGTATTCGAACGAGAGTCGTTCGTTGGTCCGAGAGTTGATGAACTGGCCGATCCCGACGTACGCGTGGAACAGGTCGGGCCGGGCGAGGGCGGCGTGCGTTGCGATCACGGTGCCCCAGCTGTGACCCATCAGGATCACTTTGCCGACGCCGTACCGCTCCCGGATCTGCTCGGTGAGCTCGATCGCGTCGGCGACGTACTGCTCGATCTTCAGGGTGTCCGCGATGGCGTCCGGATCGACCGTACGAAAGGTCCGGCCGGCGCCGCGCTGGTCGTAGGTGACGACCGTGAAGTACTCCTCGATCGGCCGCTGGAACTGCCACATCACCGGCGACAGCGGCGACGCGGGACCACCGTGCACGAACAGGATGACCGGGTTCGACCGGTCCTGGCCACGGGCGTAGACCCAGTGGTCGACTCCTCCAGCCCGGAGTTGGTACGTCTCCTGGATGCCGTCGGGCGCGACGATGCGGTTCAGGTCCTCGATGACTTCCCGAGCTTCCTCGGCGGTCAGGAGCGGTTCGTCAGTCATTCACCGATGGTAGGGGGCTGACAGCTCTTCACCAGGGGTGCGTGCAGCCGCTCGGCGAGCACCCGGCGCTGGGTCGGCTCGGCCTCTGCCTGAAGCTGCAGACCGTCGTCGGTGAGCCGGACGTTGACCGCGCGCCGATCCTCGGGGCACATGTGCCGCTCGACCAGGCCGGCGGTCTCCAGCCGGCCGATCACCCGGGACAGCGCGCTCTGGCTGAGGTGGACCGACTTCGCGATCGTCTGCACCTTCGCGGAGTGTTCGTGCAGCTCGGCGAGACGCTCGAGCACCTCGTACTCACTCATGCCCAGCGAATGGCCGGCCTGCAGAGCCCGATCGAGGGCGCAGGTCAGGTCGGCGTGGCGAGCCAGCAGCTCGCGCCATTCCCTCACATCTGCACTGACATCGGCGGCGGTCTCACCAGGACCGGCGCTGACCTTCATGGCGGCCATGGAGGCGACCATAGCATGCACGCGCATTCAATGCAAACGCATTTAATGCCTAGACATTAGATGCACACGCATGGAATAGTCTCCCCTCGTGACACAGACAACGCACACCACATCACCGGCCCGGATGACTTGGGACGCGCGCCTGTGGGGCGCCCTCCTGGTGGTCTGCGGCGTGATCTTCCTCGACGGCCTGGACGTGTCCATGGTCGGTATGTCCCTGCCGTCCATCGGCGCCGACCTGAACGTCTCCCTTTCTTCTCTGCAATGGGTCGTGACCGGCTACGTGCTCGGGTACGGCGGCCTGCTGCTGCTCGGCGGCCGGACCGCCGACCTGCTCGGCAGGCGCCGCGTCTTCCTGATCGCGCTGGCCGTGTTCGCCGCGGTCTCGATGCTGAGCTCGCTGGCCACGAACCCCGAACTGCTCATCGCCGCGCGGTTCGTCAAGGGCGTCGCCGCCGCGTTCACCGCGCCGGCCGCGCTCTCCATCATCACCACGACCTTCCACGAGGGCCCGGACCGTAACCGTGCCCTCAGCATCTTCACCACCTGTGCCGCCAGCGGCTTCTCGATGGGCCTGATCCTCGGCGGCGCGCTGACCGAGGTCGGCTGGCGCTGGACCTTCCTGATGCCCGGCCCGGTCGCCCTGATCGTGCTGCTGTTCGCGATCAAGCTGATCCCGAACAGCCCGCGCGACAACGCTTCCGGCGGGTACGACGTCCCCGGAGCGATCACTGTCACCGGCGGCATGCTGTCTTTGGTGTACGCCGTGGTCGGTGCCGAGCAAGCAGGTTGGGTGTCGGTGCAGACCTTCGGGATGTTCGCGCTCGCGATCGTCCTGCTGGCCGGCTTCGTCGCGATCGAACTCCGGTCGAAGCACCCGCTGGTCCGGCTCGGCATCCTCCGCAACGCCTCGCTCCGCCGGGCGAACCTGGCCATCCTGACCGTCTTCGGTGCGTACGTCGCCTTCCAGTTGATCGGCACCATGTACCTGCAGAACCTGCTCGGCTGGTCGTCGTTCCAGACCGCGCTGGCCTTCCTGCCCGCCGGTCTGCTGGTCGCCACCCTGTCGCCGAACGCGGGCAAGCTGGCCGACCGGCTCGGCACCGAGACGATGATCATCGCGTCGATGGCGCTGTTCGTCGTCGGGTACGCCCTGTCGCTGCGGATCGGTCCGGAGTCGGCGTACTTCTCGACTGTGTTCCCGACGATCATCCTGCTCGGTCTCGGGTTCGCGATCGGGTTCCCGGCACTGAACATCCAGGCCGTGTCCGGGGTCCCGGACCATGAGCAGGGGCTGGCGTCCGGGCTGTTCAACACCTCCAACCAGGTCGGTGGCGCGGTGGTCCTCGCGATCGTGACCGCGGTGATCAGCAGCAGGTCGGACGGCGTGACCACCTCGGCCGGGATGCTGTCGGCGTACAAGCCGGGTCTGGCTGTGGTGACCGGGATCGCGGCGCTCGGACTGGTGGTGGCCCTGACCGGTCTGCGTGGTCTGCGCAGTCGGCGTGCCGCTGAGGAGGCCGAGGCCGCCGAGCTGGCCGCCGTACAGGACGAACTGGCCGCGGAGGAGATGACCCCGGCCGCGTGACAACAACCAGCCCTGTCCGGGCTGTGCTCATATGAGAAACCCAGCTGGTGCGGGTCGCGGGCTACTCCCCGGGATCCGCACCGCTGCGTCCGGCGGGATTCCGGGCGATCCCGGATTGGTTTCGACCCGCGGGGATGCTGGACTGGGCGCATGAGCAACCAGAGCGATTACGACCGGCGGGTCAAGGACGTCCTCGACCGGGTCGCCAAGGGCCACCTCTCACCTGAGGAAGCCACCACCCTGATCGCCGCCATTCAGGCCCCGACGACCACCGAGGCTGACGAGCCGGCGCCGACGCCTCCGGTTGCCGAGGACTCGACCAAGGACGCGCCGTCCACGGATTGGCCGGCCGCGGAGGACCTCCCGTCCACCTCGGTCTGGGCCGATGTGGTGGACGCCCCGGACGCCGCCGACACGGCGGCACCCGAGGGCGCCGCCAACGGTGGCGAGGCCGGCGTGACGCCGGGCGGGCGGCACGCTGCCGCCGGGAACGGCGTGCAGGACAGCGTGGTCGACGAAGCTCCCGCCGAGAGCCCCGCGACTTCTGAGAACTCCGGTACCGACGAAATCGAGGAGGTTGAAGAGGTCGAGGAGGTCGAGGAGGAGCACAGCAACGTGCCGATGCCGGCGGGGGTGCAGCGGGTGACGGTGCGGGCGATCGGTCGCCGGGTGCGGTTGATCGGCGAGCCGGCCGTCAACGGCGTCGCGGTGGACGGACCGCACGTGATCAAGCGGGACGGCGACACCCTCGCGATCAGCAGCGAAGGCGACATGGGCGTCTCGATCGACGGGTTCAGCATGCTGCGCAACCCGACCGACCTGAAGTCGCACGTGAACGGCCTCGCCAAGGAACTGTCCATCCGGGTCAACCCCGGCCTGCAGGTCGAGGTCGAGGTGACGGGCGGCAGCGTGCACGCCGAGCGCCTGCCCGGGCTGAGCCGGGTCCGCGTCACCGCCGGTACGGCGAAGGTCTCCGACGTGGACGGCCCGATCGACCTGCTCGTCCAGGCCGGCTCGGCCAATCTGGACGCCCAGCTCACCAAGGGCCGGTCCCGCGTCCGGGTCGAGTCCGGTACTGCGAACGTTGTGCTGCGCCGCGGTTCCGACGTCCGCGTCCACACCGAGGCCCAGCTCGGTCGGGTCACCTGGACCGGCGCGGTCTCCGGCCAGTCCAAGGACGTGGAGATCGGCCGCGGCCGCGCCGCCCTCGACGTCGAGGTCCTCGTCGGCACCGCTCAGATCGCCTCCGACTGATCGACCTGTTGCGTGGCCGGGACGGTGCGCAAGGTGCGGAACGGTGAGAAATAGAGGAACGCGTTGCCGGCCAGGGCCGCCAGACCGGCGATCCACAAGGTCGCGTGCAATCCGAACGCCGTACCGAGCGCACCGCCCAGCAGACTGCCGAGCGGAGCAGCGCCCCAGCTGACGAAGCTCATGGTGGCGCTGACCCGGCCCTGCAGTTCGGGTGGGCACACGCGCTGCCGGGTGCTCACCTGCAGGATGTAGCAGACGATGATGCAGAAGCCGGCGAGCAGCATCGAGACGACGTACCAGCTCACCTGCCAGCCCGGTGCGGTCAGCGCCTGGAGGGTGAACGCGACGCCGATGCCTGTCGACGACAGGAGCAACGTGCGGGCGTCGCCGTACCTGTTGCTGATCTTCTCGGTCACGCCTGACGCCACGATCGCTCCGCCGAGGCCGATCATGCTCAGTACGCCGATGGTGCCCGGCAGCAGGTGAACCTCGCGGACCAGGTAGACGATCATGATCGCGCCGGCGGCTGCCTGGAACAGCATGGTCGTCGCCGTGTTGAGCGCCATCGGCCGCAGCAGCGGGTGACTGAAGACGTACCGCATCCCCTCCGCGATCTCCCGCTTGAGGTTCGGCCGGTCCGCCTTGGCCGGCTGTGCTTCCGGCGTACGGATCGAGCGAAGCCATAGTGCGGACCACAGGAAGCTCAGTGCGTCCACGCCGATCGTGACAGCCGCACCGAGCCACTGCACGAGTACGCCGCCCGCGCCCGCGCCGATCACTGCGCCGACGGAGTGGTTGGCCGCTAGCTTGGCGTTGCCGGGCAGCAACTGGTCAGGATCCAGCAGCCGAGGCGGGTAGGTGCTGTGTGCCACGTCGAAGAGCACCGTGAGGACGCCGGTCAGCGCCAGTACGACGTACAGCTGGGCGAGACTCAGTACGCCGAACCAGGCGGCGACGGGAATCGTCGCGAAGAGCAGTGCCCGGCCCAGATCGGCGTACACGAGCACCGGGAGACACCGGATCCGGTCGACCCAGGCACCGGCGAACAGTCCGAGTAGCAGCCAGGCGGCCGTCTCGCATGTCCTGAGGAGCGAGACCTGGAGGGTGGACGCGTCGAGGGTGAGAACGGCGAGCAGCGGGATGGCGATCATGCTCAGGCGGCTGCCGAGCTGACTGAGCAGATCAGCGATCCACAACCGCCGGAAATCGGGGTATCTGAGGATGCTCTGGGAGGTCATGCCGCGACGCTAGGCCGAGACTTGAGTCGTGTCGACTCAACTATCAACAAAGTTGAGTCTGGTCGACTCAATCTGAGCCTGAAAATAGATCGGCAAGAAAAGTGTCGAAAGTGTCGGTGGGGTCGGTCAGGATGGTGGCTTGCGTCACATCCAGAAGGGGGATCGACGGAATGGCTGCTGTCGAGGCGACCGGCCTCGTGAAGACATTCAGGACCAGGAAGGACACCGTCAAGGCGCTCGACGGGATCGACCTCGAGGTTCCCGAAGGGACAGTGCTCGGCCTGCTCGGGCCGAACGGGGCGGGCAAGACCACGGCGGTCCGCGTGCTGACCACGTTGCTGAAGCCCGACCAGGGCACCGCCCGCGTGCTCGGCCACGACGTGGTGAAGGAAGCAGACCGCGTCCGCTCACTGGTCGGACTCTCCGGACAGTACGCCGCCGTCGACGAACTGCTGACCGGCCGGGAGAACCTGTGGATGTTCGGCCGGCTGTACCAGCTGAGCAGTCAGCAGGCGAAGCAACGGGCCGAGGAGCTGCTCGACATCTTCGACCTCATCGACGCCGCGGACCGGACGCTGAAGACTTACTCGGGTGGCATGCGCCGCCGGCTCGACCTGGCCGGTTCGCTGATCGCCCACCCGCGGGTGCTGTTCCTCGACGAGCCGACGACCGGGCTCGACCCGCGCAGCCGGCTCGACCTGTGGCAGATCATCCGCGACCGGGTCCGTGAAGGCGTCACGATCCTGCTTACGACGCAGTACCTCGAAGAGGCCGACGAACTCGCGGACAGCATCGTGGTCGTCGACCACGGTTCGGTGATCGCCCGCGGTACGGCGGACGAGCTCAAGGCGAAGGTGGGCGGTGAGCGCATCGAGGTCGTCGTTCACGACCCGGCGGAGACCACCCGGGCGCTCGAGTTGCTCATCGCCTCGCTCGACATCACCGAGCCGGACTCCACCACGAAGGATGAGCACGCGCGCCGGATCACCATGCCGGCGCCCGGCGGATCGAGCGCGCTGGTCGAGGTGATCCGGACCCTCGATGCGGGTGGCATCCGGATCGCCGACATCGGGCTGCGGCGGCCGACCCTGGACGACGTGTTTCTCACCCTGACCGGGCATGAGGCCGAGCAGAAGAAGGAGAAGGACTCATGAGTGCGGCGGACATCGACGAGCCGGGCAAGGTGAATCCGCTCGGCCGGGCGTTCTCCGATGCCGGCATCCTGGCGTGGCGGACGCTCAAGCGGATCCCGCGGACGCCGGACATGCTGATCTACGCGACGATCCAGCCGATCATGTTCGTGCTGTTGTTCGCGTACGTGTTCGGCAACGCGATCCCGATCCCCGGCTTCCCGGGTCCGCGAGCGTACCGGGAGTTCCTGATGGCCGGGATCTTCGCGCAGACGATGGCGTTCGCAGTCGCCTCGGCGAGTGTCGGGCTGGCCGACGACATGTCGAAAGGCCTGATCGACCGGTTCCGGTCGCTGCCGATGGCGCGGTCCGGTGTGATCGCGGGGCGGGTGGTCGGCGACGTCGTGTTCAACGCGTTCGTGATGCTGGTGATGGTGATCTGCGGCTTCATCGTCGGCTGGCGCTGGCACCACGGTTTCGGTCAGGCGCTGGCGGCGTTCGGGATCCTGCTGTTGTTCGCGTTCGCGATGCTCTGGGTCGGTGCGCTCATCGGTCTGTCCGTCGGCAGTCCCGAGGTGGCGGCGTCGGCAGGACTGATCTGGCTGTTCCCGCTGACCTTCCTGTCCAACGCCTTCGTTCCGACGCCGAACCTGCCCAGCGGTCTGCAACCGGTCGCCGAGTGGAACCCGATCTCCTCCATCGTCGCCGCTTGCCGCCACCTGTTCGGCAACCCGTCACCCTTCGCCAGCCCCGACGGCTTCCCCGCCCAGCACCCGGTCTGGCTGTCCCTCATCTGGTGCGCCGCGATCATCGCCGTCTTCGCCCCCCTAGCCGTCCGCAAATACCGAAGCGCCACCAGCCGTTGAGTCGTTGAGCCGTTGAGTCATTGACAAGACTTATACGGCGTGCAAATAATTCGAACTGTGTTAAAGGAACGGGGGAACTGGCGGGAGGCGCGGCGGGAGAACGCCCGCGCCTCGGTGCTCGCGGCCGCGTGGGAGCTGGTTCGCGAGGAAGGGCTGGCCGCGTTGTCGCTGCGCGAGCTGGCCCGCCGGGCTGGGATCACCACACCCACCGTCTACGCGTACTTCGAGTCCAAGAACGCGATCCTGGACGCGATGTTCGCGCAGGCCGCGCAGGCTTTCATCGACCTGAAGGCGACCCTGCCGCTGACGGACCGGCCGGCCGAGGACCTGCTCACCGAGGCACGCGCGTTCATCACGTTCTGCGTGTCCGACATCCCCCGGTATCAACTGCTGTTCCAGCACTCGGTGCCCGGCTTCACGCCGTCGCCCGAGTCGTACGAGCTCGCCGTCGCCGCCCTTGAGCGGACCCGTGAGCTCCTCGCACGCAACGGCGTGCACGATCAACGTCAGCTCGACATCTGGACCGCCATCACCACCGGCCTGGTCGACCAGCAGGTCTCCAACGACCCTGGCGGCGACCGATGGAGCGGCCTCGTCGACGACGTCACCCGGATGTTCCTGGCTCAGTACTCGAGCGGAGAGTCCGTGTAATCCCGAGGGGGAATCATGTCCACAGTCACCCAGCCCAGACTGCATCATCTGGCCCTGACCGTGACCGACCTGGAGTCGAGCGTCCAGTGGTACGGCGAAGTGTTCGGCGTCCACCCGGTGCTCGACGTACCGCATCAAGGCGGCGTCGGCCGCATCCTCGCCGATGCGGATCATCAGCTGATGATCGCCCTGCACCGCCACGACACCAACGACGGCGGCCTGTGCAAGGAGACGACGACCGGTCTCGACCACGCCGGCTTCGCGGTCGGCTCCCGCGACGACCTCACCCAGTGGCAGGACCATCTCGAGGCCCATGGCGTGGTCCGTGCGGACACCGCCGACAAGCCACTCACCCAGTCCCCGATCGTGGACGAGCCCTATGCCTCGGTCCTCGTCTTCCGCGACCAGGACAACATCCAGCTGGAGCTCTTCGCCCCAGCCGTGCACTGAGCGCCGGAAATGGCGAGCGCCCCGGTGGAGTCCACCGGGGCGCTCGAGGCGGGTGGGTCAGCCGGTGAAGGGTTCGGCGGCGACGATCTCGACGGTGACGTCCTTGCCGTTCGGGGCCTCGTAGCTGGCCTTGTCGCCCTTCTTCTTGCCCAGGATCGCCGAGCCCAGCGGGGACTGTGGCGAGTACACGTCGATGTCGACCGACGCGTCCAGGGCGAGCAGTTCGCGGGAGCCGAGCAGGAACGTCTCGACGTCGTCGTCACCGGCGAACTTGATCGACACCTTCATCCCGGGCTCGACCTTGCCGCCGGCCTTCGGGGTCTCGCCGACCCGGGCACGGCGGAGCATGTCCTCGAGCTGCCGGATCCGGGCCTCGATCTTGCCCTGCTCGTCCTTGGCGGCGTGGTACCCGCCGTTCTCCTTCAGGTCGCCCTCGTCGCGGGCGTCGCTGATGCGCTGCGTGATCTCGGCACGGGCGGGGCCCTTGAGGTGCTCGAGCTCGGCCTTCAGCTGGTCGTAACCCTCCTGCGTCAGCCAGACAACGCTGTCCTCATCGATCCTCTGCGTCACGGGCTGCTCCTTGTGTCGGTGGGATGGGCAGGAAAAGCTGCTGGCCGCCGTCGTCGACGGCGACCAATCCACTGAGCGTAGCAAGATCCGGCGGAGAACCCCACAGTTCTGCGAGGCCTCAAACGCGGGGAAACCGTTTGCTTGGTGGTTCTTCCCACATCCCGGCGAACTGACCGGTAATCGGTTGCCGGACGGCCGTCCGGAGGTCAGTGCGGCCGGTGCGAGTCCGCGGTCGTGCAGCCGATCAGTACCACCGAGGTTGCGGAGCGTTGCGTCGTCAGCGTCGCGGGCAGGGTCTGGTGCCTGGGGGAGTCGGCCGGGATCGTCAGCGTGAGTTCGCCGACGATGGAGAAGTCGGCCGACTTGGCCTGCAGCCGGCAGTTCGCCTCCACCGACTTGGTCCGGTCCACCTGGATGGTCGCCGTCGCGCTGGTCGCCGACGTCACCTCGAACCGCAGCAACCGCGACGTCACCGGCGGATTCGACCCGACGATCGCCGCCCACGCCAACCACGCCAGCCCGGCCGCGGCCACCACGGCCACCACGCCGATGATCAACGGCCGCCGAGACCGCCGCCCCCGCCCGTACCGCGCATCAAGGTCGGCTGCCGAACTCCCATGTCCTCCTCCATCCCCGCTCCCGCCTGAGCTCGGCGCGAATGCGGTCGGCCCGGTCACTGCCTGGTTGCTCGCCGCTGCGGCCGAGGTGCTGTTGCCCATAGCCCTGTCATCCAGCGCCTCGGTGGCTTCCGGTGGCGTGGAGGGGGTGGTCGGCGTGGGGTCCGTCAAGAGATGTCCAGAGGGGGTCGGTCGTGGGTTTGGTCCGGGGTTGGAGGACCATTGTGTCTTGTGAGTGAAGATCTTCGGTTGTTGCATGTGCACGCGCACCCAGATGACGAGTCCAGCAAGGGGGCCGCTTCGACCGCCCGGTACGTGGCCGAGGGCGTCGAGGTCATGGTGGCCACGTGCACCGGTGGGGAACGCGGGTCGATCCTGAACCCGAAGATGGACCGGCCGGAGGTGCTGGCCAACATCACCGAGATCCGCCGCAAGGAAATGGACACGGCCCGCGAGATCCTCGGCATCGAGCAGACCTGGCTCGGCTGGGTGGACTCCGGATTCCCGGAGGGCGACCCGCCGCCGCCACTGCCGGAGGGCTGCTTCGCCGCGCTCAAGGTCGAGGACGCCGCGGCCCCGCTGGTGAAGCTGATCCGCGAGTTCCGTCCGCAGGTCGTCACGACGTACGACGAGAACGGCGGCTACCCGCACCCGGACCACGTGATGTGCCACCAGATCACGGTGGCCGCGTTCGAGGCAGCGGGGGACAAGGACGCGTACCCGGAGCTCGGCGAGCCGTGGCAGCCGCTGAAGCTGTACTACCACCACACGTTCCACCGCGAGCGGATGAAGGCCCTGCACGACGCGATGGTGGCCCGCGGCCTGGAGTCGCCGTACGCCGAGCGGCTGAAGGACTGGAAGCCGGACCCGGAGAACGAGCGCCGGATCACCACCCGGGTGGAGTGCGCCGAGTACTTCGAGGTCCGGGACAAGGCGCTGCTCGCGCACGCCACCCAGATCGACCCGGACGGCGGCTGGTTCACCGTGCCGCTGGAGGTGCACCAGGCGGCCTGGCCGACCGAGGACTTCGAGCTGGCGCGGAGCGTGGTCGAGTCCGAACTCCCCGAGGACGATCTGTTCGCGGGGCTGCGCTGACGGCGGGGCGCGGACAGTGAGAGACTGGTGGCGTGACAGTGATGACCTTCCTTCCGGCGGCCGAGGTCGACCCGAACTCGGTGCGCCCCGGCTGGGTCGCGCTGCTGATCGTGCTCGCTCTCGGTGCCGCCACGGTGCTGCTGTGGCGCAACATGGGCAAGCAATTGAAGAAGATCGACTTCGACGGCGATGGTGCGGACGCCCCAGCACCGTCCGACGGCCCAGCGAGTCCGGACAGCTCAGCGGCCCCGGCTGGCGATGCCGAGCCGACGGGTACGACGGGTACGACGGGTACGACGGGTACGACGGGTACGACGGGTACGACGGGTACGACGGGTACGACGGGTACGACGGGTACGACGCCGACCCAGAGTGACGCCAAGGAACACACAACGCACTGATCCCGCGCTATCTCGTGACACCGTTATCACGAGATGGTGTCGTGCGCGGGCCGCCCACTGATGTCGCCCCTATAGTGAGCGCGTGTTCAATCGTGCCGCTGCCGAGTTCGCTCTGTGACCGCGACCCGCGCCGCCCGGCACCGAATGCCCGGACGTCTGGTCGCGGGTGGTCTGACGGCCGTGATCGTCGCCTCGGTGGCGCTCGCCATCGGTCTGTTCGCGGCCGGCAGTGAACCGCAGGACACGGGTGGCATCGGCGGACCGTCGGTGTTCGTCGGCTGGCTGCTGCCGCTGATCCGGCTGATCTCGATCTTCGCGACCGTCGGCTGCGCGGGCGCACTGCTTGCCGCGGTGGTGCTGCTGCGGATCGAGGGCGGTCCGCTCGGAGTGCAGGGCCGCCGGGCCGTGCGCGACGCCAGCAATGCGGCGATCATCTGGGCGGTCTGTGCGTTCGCCGGCGCGATCGTCACCGCGTCCATTCTGCTCGACACCCCGGTGAATCTGCTCCGCCTCCGGCTGGACGACGCCCTCGGCGTACCGGAGGTCAAGGCGCTGCTGATCACCGGCATCCTGGTCGTCGCGCTGGCGATCGGCATTCGCCGCGTGCAGACTTCGTCGGCCGCCAGTCTCGGCGTACTCGTTGCGATCGCGGCCCTGGTCCCGACCGCCCTGACGGCGTACCCGCGGAACGAGTCGTACGTCGTCGTCGCCGGCGCGGCCCTTGTCGTCCACGTCATTGCCGCAACCACCTGGGTCGGCGGACTGGCCGGCCTGGTTCGCTACGGACGGGCCAGTCGCACTGGCCTCCCGATTGTGCTCGAGCGGTTCAACGAGGTCGCGTCGATCTCGTCGATCGCCGTCCTGCTGAGCGGCCTGCTGAGCGCCGCCGGCCGGCTGGCCGCGAAGGGTGGCGGCTGGGGTTCGATCCCCGACGCGCTCACTTCGGACGCGTACGGCGTACTCCTGCTGGCGAAGATCGCCGCGTTCGTGATCCTGATCGTCGCGGCCTGGCTGCACCGTCGCCGGGCGATCGGTGACTTGGTTGACGGGGGCAACCCGTTCTGGCGGATCGTTGGCACCGAACTCTTCGTCATGGCCGTCACCCTGGGCCTGTCCGTCGCCCTGTCACAGACCGCCTGACCACGGCGCGGTGCGCAGGTCCGCGGTGGTACGGCGTTCGCGGTCCTGAGGCCGGTCTTCGGCGGCACGGCCGATGGCGATCATCGAGACGATGTGCCAGCCGGCGCCGGGGGACAGGTCCGCGGTCAGCGCGTCGAGGTCGAAGGCGCGGAACTGGCGGCAGGCGAGACCCATCGCGTGCGCCTGAAGGGTCAGATGGGCCACTGACTGGCCCAGGTCGTAGTCCGCGAAGTCGGAGTACGCCCAGTCCGTGTCCTCGACGAACCGGTGCGCCATCGTCACGACGAGAAGACCCGCACTCGGCGCCCATCGGCCCGAACTGGCCGCGAGATAGCGCACGATCCGCTTGTGCTCCGGCTCGTCGCGCCGCGCGGTGAAGTAGGCCCAGGGCTGTGAGTTGCCGGCCGAAGGTGCCCAGCGGGCCGCCTCCAGCAGCAGATCCACATCGTCATCCGTCACTGGCGCCTCGGAGTCGAACCGGAGTGGGCTGAACCGGGACGCGAGCAGCGGATGAACGGCCATACCAGGTTCAAGTCCCACCCGGCCCGGTCCATTCCGTCCGCCGGGCGGCCGGTCCACACCGGCCGCCCGCGCACCTTTCACTTCAGGCCGAACGCCCGGATGACGGTCTGACTGATACCGCCGCCGTTGCGTTGCCGAGCGGTCACCCGAATCGATACCTGGCTCGCCTGGGCCGGCGCCGACAACCGCGCCTGCCAGGCCCCATCACGCTCCTTCAGATCCTGGCGTAGCCAGGACGCACCGTCGTCGTAGGAGACCTCCAGTTGTACGGCGGTGACCGCGTCCGCACGCGCGCTGCTGCCGACGACGACGGGCTTGACGGAGAAGGCCGAGGTGCGCTTCGCCCGGCCTGCGGCGTCCACCTCCGCGACGTAGTCGAGCTGCGCGAGCGGAAGCGCCTGGTTCTCGACCTCGCCGGACGTGAACGTCCACTCGGTGTGGGTGGTGGTCGAGTACGGCGTCAGCTCGGGGTTCCCCGCCGTGTCGGCCACGAGCCGGTACGGGAGTTCTTCCGGCGCCAGGCCGCCCGCGCCGAACTCCGGTTTCGGCCCGTTCTGCGCCAGCAGCTGGTCTCCCTGGTAGAGCGCGAAGCTGCGGGTCATCCTGGCGTCTCCGCTGTGCGCGGATCCTCCGTCGCCGAACCCGGCGATCATGCCGCCCATCCCGCTGCCGACCCGGTGCGGGACCTCGAAGTCGAGTATCCGGGGCCGGACGATCGGGCCGAACCACCGCTCGTTCCGCACGCTGCGCGGCTGGTAGCTCACCACGTCGGTGAAGGTCTGCCAGCCGTCGACGGACCCGTACTGCTGCCACTTGACGCCGGCGGACACCCAGTCCGTCCGCTGCCCCGTGACCGGTTTACGGGGGAACCTCGGAACACGGATCATCCCGAAACCGGCGTACGGATAGTCGGCCGGCCAGTATTCGTACGCGGGACTGTCCTCACGGCTCTCCATGACCGGGCGTCCGCCCGGAGCCACGAAGTCGTTCTCGATCCGGGCGAGGCTGCCCGGATCGGTGGCCGCGGACGGATCGTTCGGTACGAGTCCGTCGTGGTAGTCGGCCAGGTCGTACAGGTACGCCGGCTTCGGATGGGCTTCGACGGTGAGCTCGGTCCGGCCCGCGGCCGCGATCCTCCTGATCAGTGCTTCGCCGTCGTCCAGGGTGAGCGCGGCGGTCGGGATCGGTCCGGTCGTTCGGCCGTCCGGGGCGCCGTACCAGTCACTCTTGCGGCCGTCGCCGTCGTTGACCACCAGGAGCATCGCGGCACCGGCCGCGTGCGCGGCGGCGGCCTGGTCGGTGGCGGCGACCTCGGAGCTGCTCCGGACGACCGCGGCCTTGCCCAGGACGGTCAGGCCCTTGTAGTCGGCCGGCGTCCCCGTACCGGCGAACACGGCCGGGACGCGGGTCTTGCCGTCCTGGAACGAGGCAGACCCGGGTTGCACCAGCGGCGTGTCGTCGAGACTGCCGCGCCCGTACGCGATCGTCAGCGGAGTCTGCTCGGCCCGGAACCGGGTGGTGAAGACGAAGCTGCCCTGCTGGACCTTGTTCCCGGTCGGGAGCGCCCACAGGCTGTCGTACTCAGGCGGCGGCATCAGGATCTGGTGCAGAGCCTGCCTGTCGTCGGGTGTCGGCTGTGCCGACGTGAACGAGCGGAAGATGTCGATTCTGCTGGTGCTGACCGCCGTCGGCAGGGGAGTCGCCACCTTGATCTCCCGGCTACGGGACGCGTCCAGCACGACGTCGCGAGCCTCCGTCAGGATGACTTCCGGGGCGGTCAGGACCGCCAGACCGATCGAGTGCGGGCCGTGCCGGCCGACGACGTCCAGCGTGGAGACGATCGTGTAGGAACCAGGCGCCCAGCGGCTCGTGAGCTTGCCGTCAGGCACCCACAACACTGTGGTCTTGCCGTCGGCGCCGGTGATCTCGACCTCGCCGCTGACCGGTTTGCCGGACTGGTCTTTCAGGTGGACAGTCAGGTCGTACTTCTCCGGCTCTACGGACAGGCCCAGGGCCGTGTGCACCGTGCCGGTCGCTGAACTCGCCGTCACCTGAGCTCCGTAATGGCCGGGCGGCAGACCCTGCGGGTCCGCCGTGACTCCGATCGTGGCCGTGCCGTGCGCCGGGACCACGACCTCGTCGGTCGCCACAGAGAACACGCCGGCGGGTGAGGTGCCGTGGTCGATCGACAATCTCAGCGTGATCGGGCTGCCGGTGGTGTTGCGGTAAGTCACCTGACGGTTGACCGGGGTGCGGTCGGGCCGCGGCGTCCAGGCAATCCGCCCGGCATCCACCGATCCGGTGGCGACGACCTGATCCTGGAGGTAGGCGGCGCCGACGTCCAACCGCCCGGTGCCGGCTTGGTAGGGGGTGTACGCGGGCGTCATCGCGCTGGTCCCCATCAGCGCGTCCTTGAGTTGCTGTCCAGTCCATTCGGGGTGCTTCTGCGCCAGCAGGACGGCCGCACCGGCCACATGCGGCGTCGCCATCGACGTACCGCTTTCCAATCGGTAGTAGCCCTCGGCCCCGTCGTCCATGTACTGGGAACGCGCGGCCAGGACGTCCACTCCGGGTGCGGTCAGATCAGGCTTGAGGCCGTCGTCGATCATCCTGGGGCCGGTGCTGGAGAACGAGGCGAGCTGGTCGGACGTGTCCACCGCGCCGACGGTCAGCGCGGCGTCCGCCGTACCGGGCGCGGTGACGGTGTACGGGCTGTTCCCCTCGTTGCCTGCCGCAACGACGAACAGCGCGCCCGTCTCGGCGCTGAGCCGGTTGACCGCCTGACTGACTGGATCGTCCTGCGTGTGCCAGGTCGACGTACCCAGGCTCATGCTGATCACCTTGGCGTGCTCGGTCCGCGCCGCCCACTCCATCCCGGCGATGACGCCCGAGATCGGGCCGGACCCGTGGTCGTCGAGCACCTTGCCGACCACCAGGTCGGCGCTGGGAGCGACCCCGCGCTCTTTCCCGTCCGAAGCGGCGCCGGTGCCGGCGACGGTGGACGCGGTGTGCGTTCCATGGCCGTCGCGGTCGACCACGTCCACGCCGGGGATGAAACTGCGGGTCGCCACGATGCGCGGAGCCAGGTCTGGATGGCCGGTGTCAATACCGGTGTCCAGCACCGCGACGCGGACACCGGCGCCGGACGCCCCTGCCTGCCAGGCCTTCGGGGCGCCGATCTGCGCCGTGGTGTCGGCGAGCTGTGCCTTCGCCTTCGCGTCCAGCCAGATCTTGTCGATACCGACTGCGAACGACGGTTCGCCCGCGGTGGCGCCGACCCCGGGCTGGGACCGGCGGGCGTTCGTTCCGCTGGTGACGGCCGACCAGAAAGCGGTGGCCTCCGACCGCCGAGCGTGAACGGCAGAGCCTCCGACGGACGGGAGATTCTGCGTGACGCTCGCCCCAGGCAGTGCTCCGGCGGCGGACTGCAGGCCCCGGGCGGAACCGTCGGACCGGCCGGTGACGATCAGCGGCAGGGCGTCGGTCCGGGCGTCGTCGTAGCCCTGTGCCACCAAATCGGTGATGTTGAAGAGTTGCTTGTCGAGCCGGCCGGTCGCCACGTACGGCATGGCCTCGTCGGGCAGGACGAAGGTGTCGCCCGTCTCGACGGTGACCCGAACCGCTCCGGTCGACCGCGGCGCACGCTCGACGGCCTGCACCGAGACCGCTCCGTCCGGCCCCCGTCCGGCGATCACCTTGTCGCCCGTGATCAAGGTCACCTCGACCGACGCGCCGCGGGATGCCGCCGAGGCGCCCGCGGCGGGTGGTGGGGGCTCGGCGCCGGCCGGCGAAGGCGCCGTCACGCCGGTGACGAGAAGTAGAAATGCTGCGACCGACAGCAGGTGCGGTTTGGCAGAAGGGCGTCGCACGTTTCCTCCGGAGGTCCTCAGGTAGGCGCATCTGATCATTCCGGTGGAGCCCGTGCAATCGATTTCGTCCATTGCCCAACTGCCGGTCCGATTCTGCCCAGAAGACAACCCTGCCGGGCGGGCAACTGCGGGAACGCCTGGTCACCACCCGCGCTGCGGCTTCGGCCCGGCACGGAGGTAGCGTGGCGTTCCAGGGTTCTGCCAACCCCGTGCATCGTCAGGTCAGTTCGGGACAGGAGGCGTCGAGATGACGAACCGGTTGGCGCATACCACCAGCCCCTATCTGCTCCAGCACGCGGAGAATCCGGTGGACTGGTGGGAATGGAGCCCCGAAGCGTTCGCAGAAGCACGGCGCTCGGACAAACCTGTTTTCCTGTCGGTCGGGTACTCCGCTTGCCACTGGTGTCATGTGATGGCGCACGAGTCGTTCGAGGACGAGGCGACGGCGGCGTACCTGAACGAGCACTTCGTCAGCATCAAGGTGGATCGCGAGGAACGCCCCGACGTGGACGCGATCTACATGTCGGCGACGGTGGCGATGGTCGGGCAGGGCGGCTGGCCGATGTCGGTGTTCCTGACCCCGGACGCCGAGCCGTTCTTCTGCGGCACGTACTTCCCGCAGAACCCTCGCGGTGGGATGGCGTCGTTCCGTCAGGTGCTCGAGTCGCTGGTCGACGCGTGGCGGACCAAGCGCGATCAGATCGACGACATCGGCCGCCGAGTGGTCGGGCAACTGGGCGCCCAGCAGCACGCGGCCGAGGGTGCGATCGACACCGCGACGCTGGACCATGCCGCCGAACTGCTGAAGACCGACTTCGACCCGGCCGATGCCGGCTTCGGCGGCGCGCCGAAGTTCCCGCCATCGATGGTCCTCGACTTCCTGCTCCGCCACCATCGCCGCACCGGCTCGGCCGACGCGCTCGAGATGGTCGCGAAGACGTGCGACCGGATGGCCCGGGGCGGCATGTACGACCAGCTGGCCGGCGGGTTCGCGCGCTACTCGGTCGACCGCCAGTGGATCGTTCCGCACTTCGAGAAGATGCTCTACGACAACGCGCTGCTGCTCGACGTCTACACCCATTGGTGGGCGGTGAGCTCCGACCCGCTCGCCCGGCGGATCGCCGAGGAGACCGCCGACTTCCTCCTCACCGAGCTCCGGACCGAGGAGGGTGGCTTCGCCTCCGCGCTCGATGCCGACACCGAAGGTGTGGAAGGCAAGTACTACGTCTGGACGCCGGAGCAGTTGCACGAGGCACTGACCGAGGACGACGCCCACTGGGTCATCGAACTCTGCGATGTCAGCGGGACCTTCGAGCACGGGGCTTCGGTCCTCCAGCTTCGCCAGGACCCCGACGACTCCGACCGGTGGCAGCGGATCCGGGCGCTCCTGCGCGAGGTCCGCGCGCGGCGCACCTACCCCGGCCGCGACGACAAAGTAGTTGCCGCGTGGAACGGTCTCGCTATCACGGCCCTGACCAGAGCCGGTGTGATCCTGGACCGCCCCGAGTACGTCGAAGCCGCGAGCCAGGCGGCCAGATTGGTCCGGGACGTGCACGTCGACGATGCGACCGGACGCCTCCACCGCGCCTCCCGGGACGGCGTTGTCGGGACGGCCCACGGTGTCCTCGAGGACTACACGGCGTACGCGCAGGCTTGTCTGGTGCTGTTCGGTGCCAGCGGCAACATCGAGTGGTACGACACCGCGCAACGCTTGCTGGACAGGACGATCGAGCAATTCGTTGCGGACGGCTCCTATTTCGACACGGCGGCGGATGCCGAGCAGCTCGTCTGGCGCCCGCAGGACCCGACCGACAACGCCAGCCCGGCCGGCGTGAGTCTGGCAGCCGAGGCGTTCACGACGATGGCCAGCATGACCGGATCGGTCCGGTACGAGACTGCGGCCGCCGAGGCTCTGAAGGCCTCGGCCACCATCGCCGCCCGCGCACCGCGGTTCGCCGGCCGTGCCCTTGCGGTGGCCGAGACGGCTGCCGCCGGTCCGCTCGAGATCGCCATCGCGGGCCGCTCGCCCGAGTTGCTCCGGACCGCGTTCGCGGCCGCGCCGTGGGGTACGGCGATCGTCCACGGCGACCCGGGGCTCGCCGTACCGCTGATGGACGGTCGCACGTTGATCCAGGACCAGCCCGCGGCGTACGTCTGTCAGAAATTCACCTGCCGGCTCCCGGTCGTGTTGCCGGAAGACCTTCGCCGCGAGTTCCGCCCGGTGAACTGACAACGACGGCAGTGCGGGTTTTCCCTGTCGTTTCGGAAGAATCCCTTGACTCCGGGCCCGCTGGGGACGAGAGTCCTCCCTCAGTCGGATGTAACAGAACTCGCACGTCTTGACACACAGTGTCACAACTGAGGCAGTGGCACTGCTGCGCCAACGCATCCGGCGTCCCCAACTGAATTCGGTCGCTGCGCCCAAACAGCGACCACACCGTGAGGAGATGTTGTCTTGAAACGACTGACATCAGCAGGGGCGGTGGCCATCGTCGCGACAGCGGGTCTTGCGACGGCGTTCACCGGCTCGACAGCGGGCGCCGCGAATCGCGCGGCTCCGCTCCCGGCGTCCGGCTTCAACCAGCCGGCCGCCGTCCAGGCCGAACAGGCGCAGACCGCGCAGACGGCCGCAGCCCTCGGACTCGCCGGTGGCGAGGTGCTCAAGGTCCGCGACGTGGTCAAGGACGCCGACGGTACCGAGTACGTCCGCTACGACCGCACCTTCAACGGACTGAAGGTCGTCGGCGGTGACCTGATCGTCAAGCGCAAGGGCGAGGCGATCGGCGATGTCATCACCGTCACCTACAACCTCGGCGCGAAGTCCGTCGGTGTCGCGACCAAGCCGACTCTGTCCCAGTCGGCGGCGCTCACCAAGGGCGCCCAGGCGGCCAAGTTCAAGGCCACCGGCAACAAGGGCGCGCTGGTCGTGTTCGTCACGCCGGCCAAGCCCGTGCTCGCCTACGAGGTCGTCACCACCGGTGTGAAGCCGGACCAGACCCCGTCGGTGCTGCACTCGTTCATCGACGCCAAGTCCGGCGCCCTGCTGGCCCAGGACGACGAGATCAAGACCGGTACCGGCAACTCGATGTACTCCGGCACCGTCAGCATCGGTACGTCGGGCAGCTTCACGATGAGCGACCCGAGCCGCGGTGGCAACTTCACCACCGACCTCAACGGTGCGACCTCCGGCAACGGCACGACGTTCACCGACGCCGACGACACCTGGGGCAACGGCTCGACGTCCAGCCGCCAGACCGCCGGTGTCGACGCGCACTACGGTGCGCAGCTGACGTGGGATTACTACAAGAACGTCCACGGCCGCAACGGCATCTTCAACAACGGCCAAGGCGCCCGGTCCCGGGTGCACTACGGCAACGCCTACGTGAACGCGTTCTGGGACGGCACCCAGATGACGTACGGCGACGGTCAGAGCAACGCCCGTCCGCTGACCGCGATCGACGTGGCCGGCCACGAGATGAGCCACGGTGTCACCGAGGCGACCGCCAACCTGAACTACTTCGGTGACGCGGGGGGCCTGAACGAGTCCACCTCGGACATCTTCGGCACCATGGTCGAGTTCTCCGCCAACAACTCCTCCGACCCGGGTGACTACCTGATCGGCGAGAAGATCAACATCAACGGCAACGGCACGCCGCTGCGCTACATGGACAAGCCGTCGAAGGACGGGGGCAGCTACGACTGCTGGAGCAGCTCGGTCGGCAACGCCGACCCGCACTACTCGTCCGGCCCGCTGAACCACTGGTTCTACCTGGCCTCCGAGGGCACCGGCAGCAAGGTCATCGGTGGCGTGACGCACAGCAGCACCGCCTGCAACGGCGCGACCATCGCCGGTGTCGGCCGCGACGTGGCCTCCAAGGTCTGGTACCGCACGCTGAGCACCAAGCTCAGCTCGGGCAGCACCTACAAGGATGCTCGTGAGGGTGCGATCACCTCGGCCAAGGAGCTGTACGGCGCCGACTCGGCGCAGTGCAAGGGCATCGAGGCGGCCTTCAGCGGCATCTCCGTCCCGGCCGGCGCGGCCGCCTGTGGTGGTGGCACCGAGCCGCCGCCCACCGGCGACAACCTGCTGCTGAACCCGGGCTTCGAGTCCGGTGCGGTGAACTGGACCGGCACCGCCGGCCCGATCACCAACAACACCGGGCGTCCGGCTCGCACCGGCACCTGGAAGCTCTGGCTGCAGGGCAACGGCCGCGCCACCACCGAGAACGTCGGCCAGTCGGTCGCGATCCCGGCTTCGGCGACGGCGGCGTCGCTCTCGTTCTGGATCCGGATCGACACCGCGGAGACGACGTCCTCGACGGTGTACGACACGGCGAAGGTACAGATCGTCGACGGTGGTACGACCACCACGCTGGCGACGTACTCGAACCTGAACAAGAACACGTCGTACGTGCAGAAGACGTTCAATGTGACGCAGTACAAGGGAAAGACCGTCACGGTGAAGTTCGTCGGCCAGGAGGACTCCTCCCTGCAGACCAGCTTCGTCATCGACGACACCTCGCTGACCGCGAGCTGACCGTCTCGCGGTGATCCCGTCCGGGGCGCGCGGCCTTCCGCCCAGGCTCGCGCGCCCCGGATTTCCTTTCGCTCGCCCCGGCTGAAGGAGATCCACCATGCGTACCTTCCTGTACTCCGGACTCGGCACCGTCCTCGTGGCCGGCGCAGTGTTTGCTCCAGGCAACATCGCCACCGCGGCCGCGTCGCCGGACATCTCCGTCACCAACACCAAGGCCCATCTCGACCAGTTCCAGTCGATTGCGACCGGCAACGGCGGCAACCGCGCCGCCGGCCGCCCCGGCTACAAGGCGTCGGCCGACTGGGTGAAGGCCAAGCTCGACGCGGCCGGCTCACACCTGGACAGCGTCAGCGCCGGCCCCGGTATCAACGACAACGGCTCAGGCAGCGCCGGCGTACTCGAAACCGCCCTCGCCTACGCTGCCGGCGGCCAGACCCCCAGGAACCGTTTGAGGTTCGGGTTCTGGGGTGCTGAGGAACTCGGGCTGGTCGGCTCGAGGTACTACGTGAACAACCTGCCCGCCGCGGAACGCGACAGGATCGAGCTGTACCTGAACTTCGACATGATCGCGTCGCCGAACCCGGGCTACTTCGTGTACGACGACAATCCCGCGGGCAACGGCGCCCGCGACGATCTCGTCGCGTACTTCACCCAACAGAATGTCCAGACCGAGTTCATCGACGTCCAGGGCCGATCCGACCACGCGGCGTTCCGGTCGCTCGGCATCCCGACCGCCGGTACGTTCGCCGGTGCCGAGGAGACCAAGACGTCAGCCCAGGCAGCGAAGTGGGGTGGTACGGCGGGGCAGGCGTTCGACCGCTGCTACCAGCGATCCTGCGACACCATCAGCAACCTGGACCTGACCTCGCTGGACCACCAGATCGACGCCATCGGCCACATGATCTGGATCTACACCCAGAAGGACTACACCGCGAACTGACAACCCCCGTCCGGGGCGCCTGGCCTCCGCCCAGGCTCACGCGCCCCGGACTCCCCGTTAGACCGGCTTGCAGAGTTTGCCCGGTGGGATGGTGGCTTGGGCGAGCAGTTGGTTCACAGACTCCGACATCGGCTTGAGCTGCGGGTCCTCGATGCGGGCCGTCTTCCCGTTCGCGGTGACCGCGAGGATCATGTCGTCGGGGTGCCGGGTGCTCGGCTTGGTAGGAGTGAGACTGGCCCAGTCGACCTGTTGTGCGGCGGTCTGGATGGTTGTCAGCAGGGTGGCGTCCAGCTTGCACCGGACCGTGGCCTTGCCGCGCGAGGTCACCGTCGCGACGCCGTCGGCGCCGATCACCACCTTGTCGTCGAAGCCCGCGAAGCCACCGGTCCGGCTGACCGTGATCGGCAGAGCCGTGCCGACCGGAGTCGACTGGGTCACCGTGGGTGTGCTGCTGGGCAGCGTGGGGGGCGCGGACGGCGTACCGCCCGCACCATCGCCGGACTCGGCACCACAGCCGACCAGGACCAGTCCGGCGACGGTGCTGATCGTGGCGACCACTGCGTATCTGCTGAGGTTCCTCACGCACCATGGATACCTCTAGCCGGCCGGTTCGTTGCAGCTGTGACACGACCGAAATGTTCTTGTTAGACCACCCGCGACACCAGGTCGACCAGCACGCGGGTGAGCCGGACGCGGTCCTCGAACATCGCGAGCGTCGCGTCGTTGGTGGTCTTGGTGATCTGCTCCAGCGGCAGCGCGGTGAACGTCGCCCGGGCGCACAGTGAGCCGAGATAGCCGTACAGCACCTGCTCCTCGGTCACCTGCATCCCATCCTCGGCCAGGCCCTTCAGGAACGCCTTGAAGATCACGTCGTGCACCGCCGGCAGCGCGTCGGGCGCCAGCTCACCGGCATGCGCCAGTCCGACGAGCAACTGCCCCAGGTCGAACCCGACCGCCTGCGGGCAGTCGAACCCCCAGTCGATCACCACGAACTCGTCCGGATTCCCCTCCGGAACCAGCAGATTCTGCGGACTCGCGTCCCCGTGCTGGTAGCACTGCGGCAGCGCGTCGAGCGCGTCCAGTACGGCGGGCAAGCGCTCACCCAGGTCGAGCAGGTCGTCACGCAGACGGTGGTCGCCCAGATGGCAGACCGCCGCGGCCAGCAGCGGCTGCCGCCACGTCTGCGGGTCGGCGATGGTCGGCAGGGCGGTCATCATCACGCGGCCGCCGGTGTAGTACCGCAGCCCGACGCCGGGGGTGGTGATGTTGCCGCGGGGGAGCAGTGGCTCGACCAGATGCGGCTGACGACGGGCGGAGAGGCGCCCGAGCAGGTACGCCGCCCGCTCGAACCGCTCCATCGGCCATGGACCCGGCTCCTGGATGACATTCTCCATCCAGAGAGTGCCGCGATCGTCGTCGTACAGATCAATGCGGTACGCCGTGGCCAGCCGCAGGCCGTCCGGGAGCACGTCCGCGATGCCACTGCGGTGGACGGCGATCTCCAGCTGCCACGGCAGGTTCTGGATGAACGCGGCACGGAACTGATCGGGTACCGAGTCGATGTACGCCCAGTGCCGGACCGACTGGAGCTTCTTGATGAAGCAGGACCAGTCGAGCGTGTCGCCGCCGGCCGTGGTCGCCGTACCGAAGAGCCGGAACAGGGCCTCAGTGCTTGGAGTGCCGATCGGGTAGTCGACCGGCTCGACCCGGACCGCGCCGGTCCGGGCGGCCGGGTCCCCGGTGATGGTCCGGACCAGATCGGTCAGATCGTCGTCGCGCAGGGCGTCGCGGCCCAGTGGTTCCAGAGTGGTGATCATGCGTCCCCCCAAAGCAGTCTGCCGCCCATCGTCCGCCCGCGCCTTCTGCCAGTCTTCAGAGGCAGCACGGAAAGAAGTAAAGCAGCCTTACTACCGAGATAGTAAAGTTGCCTTATGACTTCCGTCAACGGCCTTTCGGGCGCACCCGCCGACCCGGTCAGGTCCGATCACATCGCCGGGTTGCTCGGACTCGTGATGGCGCGATTACGGGCAGAGATCCTGGCCGACTCCGAGCAGGCGTTCCCGGGGCTACGGGTGTCGCACTACCGGCTGCTCGAGATGATCCCGCCGGAGGGCGGCCGGATCACCGACCTGGCCGAGGCCGCCGGGATGACGAAGCAGGGCCTCGGGCAGCACGTCGACTACCTGCAGCGGCTGGGGTTCACCGAGTCGGACCGGCTGCGCGGCGACCGCCGGGTCCGGCTGGTACGCCGTACGCCGCGAGGTGACGAGGCGGTCGAGTTCAGCCGGGCCGCGATCGGCCGCGTGGAAGAGTTGTGGGAACAGCGGTTGGGCCGCGAAAGGTACGACGTACTGCGCGAAACCCTCAAGCTTCTGGGACGTTAGCCGACCTGGTACGTCGCGATGCTGACGGCGATGTAGTGGCAGACGAACGCGGCCACGGTGAAGGCGTGGAAGATCTCGTGGAAGCCGAACCACAGCGGTGACGGGTTCGGCCGCTTGGTGCCGTAGACGACCGCGCCGATCGAGTAGAGCCCGCCGCCGACCGCGATCAGCGTGACCACCGCCGCGCCGCCCTCGTGGTAGATGTCGCCCATCCAGAAGATCGCCACCCAGCCGAGGGCGAGGTAGATCGGCGTGTAGAGCCAGCGCGGTGCGCTCACCCAGAAGATCCGGAACAGGATGCCGAGCAGCGCCCCACCCCAGACCAGGCCGAGCATCAGCAGCCGGTTGTCGCCGTGCAGCAGGACCATCCCGAGCGGCGTGTAGGTGCCGGCGATCAGCAGGAAGATGTTGCTGTGGTCGAGCCGGCGCAGGATCGCCTCACCGGTCGGCCCCCAGTAGAACCGGTGGTACAGCGCGGAGATGCCGAACAGCAGCATCGCGCCCATGGTGTAGACCGCGGCGGCCCAGCGGGCCTCGGCGCCGGGGGCGAGACAGATCAGCACGATGCCGGCAGCGGTCGCGAACGGGAAGGTGCCGGCGTGCAGCCAGCCGCGAAGCTTGGGCTTCAGCGGCGCGAGTCTTCCGGACAGCCGGTGACCGACTTCCTGGGGCTGGGCGCTGGTAGCGGTCATCGCCGTCCTTTCGAGGGGTGCCGGGCGGTTCAGTACCTACGCAACCGTAACCTACGGGACCGTAGGTTCGATCGTCCATAAGCATGAAATGTAGGCGACATCACCCGTTGGCACACCGCCACCCGCGTGTCCGACGCACGAACTTCGGCGAAAGTTCGAAGTCCCCGGCAGCTTTCTCCGAGCCGCTCCGCGCCCTCTCAACAGCGGCCGATCTGGGCTAGCCTCGTGACCGAGAGTCTTCGAGGAGAGCACCTGCCCATGCGGACACCTGGCAAGCAAAAGCTGCGCGACGCGGTGTACGGCCTGTACGAACGCCGGCTGGTCCGATCGCTGTCGCCGGACCGGATCCCGCGGCACATCGGCGTCATCATCGACGGCAACCGGCGCTGGGCCCGGGCCGTCGGCGACCCAGTGTCGCGCGGTCACGAGGCCGGGGCGAACAAGATCGTCGAGTTCCTCGACTGGTGCGACGACGTCGGCGTCAAGGTCGTCACCGTCTGGATGCTCTCGACCGACAACCTGAGCCGGCCGAGCGACGAGTTGGAGCCACTGCTGCGGATCATCGAGCAGACCGTCGACGAGCTGACCGCCATCGGCCGTTGGCGGATCCACCCGGTCGGTGCGCTCGACCTGTTGCCCGGCGCCACCGCCGAGACACTCAAGGCGGCCGAGACGGCCACGCATGAAGTCGACGGGATGCTGGTCAACGTCGCGGTCGGGTACGGCGGCCGCCGCGAGCTGGCCGATGCGGTCCGGTCGCTCCTGCTCGAGGAAGCCGCGCAGGGCATCTCCATCGAGGAGCTGGCCGAGCGCGTCGACGTCGAGCACATCGCGCGGCACCTGTACACGAAGGGCCAGCCGGACCCGGACCTGGTCATCCGGACGTCGGGCGAGCAGCGACTCGGCGGCTTCCTGCTCTGGCAGAGCGCGCTGAGCGAGTTCTACTTCTGTGAAGCCCTGTGGCCGGATTTCCGGCATGTCGACTTCCTGCGGGCGATCCGGAGCTACGCACAACGGGAGCGCCGCTTCGGGACGTGACCCCGCGTCCGCAGCGTGCACACGTCGTACGTCGTCGCAGGTAGTAGGCGTACGTCGCCGTACCCAGGGCGGCTCCCCAGACCACCCAGAGGATCCCGGGACCGTTGAGGGCCCAGGTGTCGCCGTCCAAGGGGAGCTGGGTGTTCATCAAACCGGCCGGGACCAGTATGACGGCCACCACCGAGGCCGGGATGATCGCGAGGAGTGGTGGGACGCGCTTGCCCGCCTTGAACCAGATCCAGCGCGGATAGACCTCGCCCCAGCGGTGCACCAGGCCGTGGGTCAGGATGCCGCCGCCGACGCCCATCACGGCCAGCCCGAGGCCCATCGCCAGCATGCCGGGCGTGTCGGCCATCATCTGGTGGAACTCGTCGCTGATCCCGACCGGCCAGCCGAAGAACCACGCCACCCGGGTGAACTCGTACGGCAGGTTGGCGGCCACCGCGACGATGACCGCGATGCGACCCCAGCGAACGGCTTCCCGCGGTGTCGTCCAGGCCGGATCGGGGCGATCGCTGCGACCGCAGGAAACACAGGCGTTCCGGCTGCGGCGGTGGTACGCGATCGCGGTGGCCGCCCACAGCAGACCACCGACGAACACGATGATCAGGTTCACCCGGTGCCAATAGAGGATGTCGCCCACGCCGCCCTGTTCACCCGGTACGCCGGTGAACGCGAAGACGACCAGTGCAGGGGCGAGGGCAACTATCGCGATCAGTGTGTAGTCAGGGATCACCACCGCGAGCCCGACGGCCAGTACGGCCGCGATTGTCTGCAGCACCCAACCCCGGGCCGGGCGTCTGGTCATCACGATCGCCAGCACAGCGCCACCGAGCCCGATGGCCGCCATGACCGGGGCCACGACGTGGGCGGGCGTGCCCTCCAGGATCGAGGCGGTTGCACGATCATCGGTCACTTTCGCGAACGGGTAGCCGGCTCCGCCGAAGGCCCAGTGGACGCCCAGAACGCCGTACGTCAGGGACCACAGAGCCGTCGCGTACCCGGTCCACACCGGCCAGTTCTTCCGCATGTGACGAGACTGTCGCGCAGCGTCGCGGACCGGATCACTCCGCAGGGTGAACGACCTCCCCCGCGTGGGGGGAAGAAGTAACACGCCGTTAACCCCGTGGCCGGGCGTGTCGGAATGCGGGGTTTGCGCCGCCGACCTACGCTCCTTAGTGACGGTCGGAGGGGAAGCCGGCTGTCCGGGAGGCCCGATCAGCTTGAGAATCGTTCGCCAGCCGGTTGCCCCATGAGGGGCAGAACGGAGTGCCCGAGACCTCGCGTCTCGATCTCACTGGTTCCCGGATCTGCCCGTGCGGCGATCCGGAGGGGATCTGCACCAGATCCCCGGGCCAGCTCCCGGTCCATCACCTAACCACTGGTGGGCCGGGCGTGGTGCACGTCGCGGCCCGAGAGGACGTGCGACATGGCTGCCACCCACGCCAAGGCGTCAAGTACCTCATCCACACCGGCCCAGCGCACCTTTGTGCTGGACACCTCGGTGCTGCTGTCCGACCCGCACGCGATGCTGCGGTTCGACGAGCACGAGGTGGTCGTCCCGGTGGTCGTCGTCACCGAATTGGAGGCCAAACGGCATCACCCGGAACTCGGCTACTTCGCTCGCACAGCGCTGCGGCTGCTCGACGAGCTCCGGATCCAGTACGGACGTCTGGACGCGCCCCTGCCAGTGGGGGAGAAGGGTGGAACCCTCCGGGTCGAACTGAACCACACCGATCCGGAGAGCCTGCCGGCCGGTTTCCGGCTCGGCGACAACGACAGCCGCATCCTGGCCGTGGCCTGCAACTTCAAGTCCGAGGGCCGGGACGTCACGCTGGTCTCGAAGGACCTGCCGATGCGGGTCAAGGCGTCGGCCTGTGGCCTGATGGCCGAGGAGTACCGGGCCGAGCTGACGCTGGAGTCCGGCTGGACCGGGATGAGCGAGCTCGAGGTCGAGACCCACGTGGTGGACGACCTGTACGAGAACGGCGTACTGGAACTGCCGCAGGCCGGCGAGTTCCCGACCCATACCGGGTTGGTGCTGCTGTCCGAGCGGGGCAGCGCGCTCGGCCGGGTGATGCCGGACAAGCGGGTCCGGCTGGTCCGGGGTGACCGGGAGGCGTTCGGGATTCGCGGCCGGTCGGCCGAGCAGCGGGTCGCGCTCGATCTCCTGCTGGACCCCGACGTCGGGATCATCTCGCTCGGCGGTCGGGCCGGCACCGGCAAGTCCGCGCTCGCGCTCTGCGCCGGTCTCGAGGCGGTGATGGAACGGCGGCAGCACAAGAAGGTGGTCGTCTTCCGGCCGCTGTTCGCGGTCGGCGGCCAGGAGCTCGGCTACCTGCCCGGCTCGGAGTCGGAGAAGATGCAGCCGTGGGCGCAGGCCGTGTACGACACGCTCGGCGCGCTGACCAGCAGTGACGTGATCGACGAGGTGATCGACCGCGGCATGCTCGAGGTGCTGCCGCTGACCCACATCCGCGGCCGCTCGCTGCATGACGCGTTCGTGATCGTCGACGAGGCCCAGTCGCTGGAGCGCAACGTGCTGCTGACGGTGCTCTCGCGGGTCGGTGCGAACTCGAGGGTGGTGCTCACCCACGACGTCGCTCAGCGGGACAACCTGCGGGTCGGCCGGCACGACGGAGTGGTCGCGGTGGTCGAGCAACTGAAGGGACACCCGCTGTTCGCGCACGTCACCCTGACCCGCTCGGAGCGGTCGCCGATCGCCGCGCTGGTCACCGAGATGCTGGACGATCTGCAGCTGTAAGGAGCGTTTCTACCCTTAGGTAATCTCTGTCTGTAAAGCACGCGTAAGACTTCCGCGTGCACGGTGCGGTCGCCCGTCGGGCGGCCGCACCGTTGTCTGTGACCTGCTTGTGATCACGGTCGGTTTACGCCAGAGTATGTTCCTGTTGCCAGCCGACGGGGGTCGGGTTTCCTCGGAAGGACAGATGAAAGCGAAGCGCTCCGTCGCGGTTCTCTCAGTGACTGGAATCGTCGTCGTCTCCGTTGTCGCCGGTATCGACCTCTTCAGCTCCCCCGGGAGCAGCGTCGCCTCGGAACAGGTGTCCGGCCGGGCCGAGATGGCCGTGCTGAACAGCGAGAAGGCCCGCGCGGTGAAGACGCCCTCGCCCAAGGGACTGTCCCCCGAGGAGCAGGCCCAGGAGGTCATCCGGCTGCGCAACCAGATCGAGGCCGTCGAGGCCCAGCGCAAGGCGACCCAGGACAAGGCCGCCATGGTCCGCGCGGCCAAGAACGCGGCCCTGAAGCGGTACAAGGCGCTGCAGGAGAAGGACAACGACTCGCGCGAGGAGCGGGCCAGCCGCGACGCCGAGCGGAAGAAGCTCGAGGGCACGCCCAAGGAGGTCGCGATGAACCTCCTGCCCGACCACGGCTGGGGCGAGAGCCAGTTCAGCTGCCTCGAGAAGCTGTGGAACAAGGAGTCTCGCTGGCAGGTCGACGCCGACAACCCGACCTCCTCTGCGTACGGCATCCCGCAGGCACTGCCCGGCTACCGGATGGCGGCGTACGGCTCGGACTGGCGGACCAACCCGGTCACCCAGATCAAGTGGGGCCTGGACTACATCGAGGACGCGTACGGCTCCCCGTGCTCGGCCTGGGGCCACTCGCAGGCCAAGGGCTGGTACTGAGCCCGTTCCGTGGTGTTTCCGTGCTGATCGCGGAGGCGCGTACGAGCGTCTGACCGGCAAGCTTCGAGGAGTAGGAATCACCTCTTCGAAGGAGTCATCATGGCACTCGTCATCTCGGGCATCTCGATGTCGCTGGACGGCTACATCACCGGTCCGGACGTGACCAGGGAACACCAGCTCGGCGTCGGCGGCGACATCCTGCACCGCTGGCTCTGGGAGCCGTTCCCGGAGGACACCGCGGTTCTCGACGGCATGGTCGCCTCGGCCGGAGCGATCCTGATGGGCCGCCGGTCCTACGACCTGGCTGAGGGCGACGGAGGCTGGGGCGACGGCGGTCCGGCCGGGCAGCTTCCGTGCTTCGTGCTCACCCACAACCCACCCGCTGCTGAGACCGTGCGGGCGCCGAAGGTGTTCACGTTCGTCAGTGAGGGCATCGAGGCGGCGGTCAAGGCGGCCAAGGATGCGGCCGGCGACCGGGTCGTCGGGGTGCACGGCGCGAGCGCGGCGCAGCAGTGCCTGGCCGCCGGACTGCTGGACGAGATCCAGATTCATCTGGTGCCGGTTCTGCTGCAGTCGGGGACCCCGCTGTTCGAGAACGTCGGAAGCCGGCAGTACCAGCTGGAGCGGACCGACGTCGTACCGTCGGGCAACGCCACGCACCTGCGGTTCAAGGTGCACTACTGAGGCCTGGCAGGATGTCGGCGTGCCGGAGATCGCGCGGGGGAGCACTGAACGGGGCGAGCTGGTCCTGCGGCGGCGTGACGACGACGGAGCCCTCGAGCTGCGGGTGAACGGCGTCTTCGTGATGGACGACCGTGAGACCTCCAGCGAGGAGCTGCTCGCGTCCGCCGCCCTGGCCTCGGTACGACGTCCTGACCGCGTCCTGGTCGGTGGTCTCGGGCTCGGCTACACCGTCCGTGCGTTGCTGACCGACGACCGGCTCGGTGAGGTCGTGGTCGCGGAGATCGAGCCGGACCTGGTCGCGTGGATGCGGTCGGGACTGGTGCCGTCGGTGCTGGACGATCCGCGGGTGTCCGTGGTCGTCAGCGATGTACGTGCGGTCGTTGCCGCGTCGTCCGATGCATCGCTCGACGGGATCCTGCTGGATGTGGACAACGGCCCGGACTTCCTTGTCTACAACGAGAACTCGGCCATCTACGCGTCGCCGTTCCTGACTGTCTGCCGGTCGAAGCTGCGGACTGGCGGCGTACTGACCGTCTGGTCCTCGTCGGCGTCGGATGCGTTGGAGACCGCGGTCACAGCTGTCTTCGGGGCGTGTGCGGTCACGCCCGTCCCGGTGACTTTGCAGGGGCGGGCGGAGACGTACTTCGTGTACCAGGGTTCGTTATCCACAGTTTGACAATCGGTCGTCGGCGACTGCGTGGAGCGACGTACTCTGCTGGTATGGGTGACAATGCGGAATTCAGGATCGAGCACGACACGATGGGCGAGGTCAAGGTGCCTCGGGAGGCGTTGTGGCGGGCGCAGACCCAGCGTGCGGTGGAGAACTTCCCGATCTCCGGCCGGCCGCTGGCGCCGGCGCTCATCCACGCGCTCGCCCAGATCAAGGCCTCGGCGGCGGTGGTGAACGCCGAGCTCGGCGTGCTGGACGGAGAGCGATCGGCCGCGATCGTGGCCGCCGCGGACCAGGTGACCAGCGGTGAGTACGACGCTGAGTTCCCGATCGACGTGTTCCAGACCGGCTCCGGCACGTCGACGAACATGAACGTCAACGAGGTGCTGGCCACGCTCGCGACCCGCGCCCTCGGCAGCGACGTGCATCCGAACGACCACGTGAACGCGTCGCAGTCGAGCAACGACACGTTCCCGTCCTCGATCCACGTCGCCGCGACCGCGGGCGTCGTCCAGGAGCTGCTGCCGGCGCTCGAGCACCTGGCGGAATCCCTGTCTCGTAAGGGATCCGAGTTCGGCGAGGTGGTCAAGTCCGGGCGCACCCACCTGATGGACGCGACGCCGGTGACGCTCGGGCAGGAGTTCAACGGGTACGCGCAGCAGGTGCGGCGCGGTGCGGAGCGGGTGCGTGCGACGCTGGCGCGGGTCGCCGAGCTTCCACTGGGCGGCACGGCAGTCGGGACCGGGATCAACACACCACCAGGGTTTGCGGCCAAGGTGATCACGGAGCTGAACCGGCGTACCGGTCTGGAGTTGAGCGAGGCCGACGACCACTTCGAGGCGCAGGGTGCGCGCGACGGTCTGGTCGAGTTGTCGGGGCAGCTGAAGACGATCGCGGTCAGCCTGACCAAGATCTGCAACGACCTGCGCTGGATGGGATCCGGGCCGCGCGCCGGGCTCGGCGAGATCGCCCTGCCGGACCTGCAACCGGGCTCGAGCATCATGCCGGGCAAGGTGAACCCGGTGATCTGCGAGGCGACGCTGATGGTCGCCGCGCAGGTGATCGGCAACGACACCACGATCACCGTGGCCGGTGCCGGCGGCAACTTCGAGCTGAACGTGATGCTGCCGGTGATCGCCCGCAATCTGCTCGAGTCGATCACCCTGCTGGCGAACAGTTCCCGGCTGCTGGCCGACCGTTGCGTCGACGGCATCACCGCGAACGTCGACCACGCCCGTGCGCTGGCCGAGTCGTCGCCGTCGATCGTGACACCGCTGAACCGCTACATCGGCTACGAGAACGCCGCCGCGGTCGCGAAGAGCGCGCTCAAACAGGGCAAGACCATCCGCGAGGTCGTGATCGAGAACGGGCACGTCGAGAAGGGTGATCTGACCGAGGAGCAGTTGGACGCGGCCCTCGACGTACTGTCCATGACCCGGCCGGCCCAGCCGTGACGGCAGCCGCGGCGCGGGCGCGCTTCTGGCAGCCGGGGACCACGATCGAGTGGGTGTACGAGGGGACCGGACGGCACGCGGACAAGCCGAACGTCCGGCCGATGACCGTGGTGCGTGACGATGAGGACGGCCTGGTGGCCTGGCTCGCTCCGGGCACGCCGCTGATCAAGCCCGTGCTGGTGGACGGCCGGGAGACCAGGTCCGCCGGTCCGGTCGCGATGTTCACCGAGGACCGGGTGCTGAAGCTCGATGTCTGGCGCGGGACGGGGATCCTCAAGGTGCTGCCGCCGGGCAAGCCGTGGTCGGTCTGGCACTTCTGGGCCGAGGACGGCAGCTTCCGCGGTTGGTACGTGAACCTCGAGGCCCCGCACGTGCGCGACGCGGAGGCACGCCGGACCAGCACCGTCGACCACGTCCTTGACCTGTGGATCCGGCCGGATCGCATGATCGAGTGGAAGGACGAGGACGAACTGGAGGGTGCGGTCACCGCGGGGCGCTTCACGGCGGCCGAGGCTGAGCGGATCATCGCCGATGCCCACGCGGCCGTCCGTGACATCGAGGCCTGGACGTCGCCGTTCTCGGACGGCTGGCAGACGTGGACCGCGCCACCGGACTGGCGGTTGCCGACGGCGCCGACGTCGCATCAGCCGGTCCTGATCGCCGAGGAGCTGCACAGTTGAGCGCGCAGGCGCTGCTCCTCTCTGGCGGTGGGGGAGTTGGCAAGACCACAGTCGCTCAGGCGATCGCCCGCCTCCTGACGGCCGATCGTCACCCGACCGCCGTCGTCGACCTGGACGCCGTGGGCCAGTTCGGCCCGCCGCCACCGGCACCGGCCGCGGCACTGGATGCGGCGCTGCATGCGGCGTCGGATGCGGTGTCGGATGCGGTGTCGGATTCTGGGCTCCGGTTTCATGACCGGCTCAAGGCGCGCAACCTTGCGGCCGTCTGGCCCACCTACCGCGACGCGGGCGCCCGCTTCCTGATCGTGAGCGGGCATGTCGAGACCACCGAGCTCAAAGCGGCGTACACGGAGGCGCTCGCCGACTGCGACGTACGGATAGTCAGGGTGCTGACCCCGCCGGACCTCGTTGCAGCGCGGACCCGGTTGACCCGTGGACCCGACTGGGACCTGCAGGCGGCACTGGCCGAGGCCGCCGCTCACCAGCCGATCGAGGACTTCACAGTCACCAACGACGGCTCCCCGGCGGAGACCGCGGCCCAGATCCTCGGCAAGGCCGGCTGGCGCATCGGCTGACCGCTCACAACGGGTGCATCACGAGCGGTTCCTTCTGCCCGGTTCGGACTTACCTTGGAATCATGTACACCATCGAGCTGGAAGCCGAGGAACTGCAACTACTGCGATCCGCCCTCGGGAGCTACCTCCAGGCCTTCGGCCACAACGAAGCCGACCTCGTGCGAGCCGCCAGGGCCGTCCTGGTCAAGCTCCCCGAGCCGGTCCAAAGCCAGGCCAGCTGAGGTCAGCGCTGCTCAGGTTCCAGTACGGCGACCGGAATCGTGCGCTTGGCCTTGGTCGCGAACCGACCGATGCCCGGGTCCTCGCGCAGGATGACATCAGTCCACGCGGTCTGCCGCTCCACCCCGGTCAACTCCCGCGGACGCATCCGGACGTGCTTCGCGCCGAGCTGCACGTCGGTCACCTCGACCGCGCGCAGGTTGCAGAACCAGTCCGGATCCTGCCGGGAGCCCGACCCGGTTCCCCACACCAGTAGCCCATCCGGCGCCTCCAGGTAGCGCACGCAGGTCGAGTGCGGTACTCCGGTCCGCCGGCCGGGCGTGGTCAGCATCAGGACGTGCACGTCCTTGCTCCCACTCGCAAACCGCCCATCGAGCGTGCGATACATCCACACCCCGATCCGATTCCCCATCCGCAGCATCCGCCGACCCATCACAACCACCCCCGCTCCCGAGCGTCCGGCGATCACCCGCCGACGTCAACCACTCGGCTCAGTCGCAGGTGCGGACCGCCAGGCCATCACAACAGCCGTCACCACCTGGCACTCACGCTCAGCGGCGCCGACGAGGGCCGATGGTGATGGCCCGCAGGTTCAGCTCCTCCGACGGACGGGCTTGCGGGTGTGCTCTGCTCACTTCCCCGCAGGTTCAGCTTCTGGGGCGGACGGTGAGGGGGACTGGTTTGCGGGTGTCGGTGAAGAAATCGTTGCCCTTGTCGTCCACCACGACGAACGCCGGGAAGTCCTCGACCTCGATCTTCCAGACAGCTTCCATCCCGAGCTCGGCGTACTCGACCACATCGACCGACTTGATGCAGTCCTGCGCGAGCCGGGCCGCCGGACCGCCGATCGAGCCGAGATAGAAGCCGCCGTGCTCCTTGCACGCCTGCGTCACCTTGGCCGAGCGGTTGCCCTTGGCAAGCATCACGAACGATCCACCGGCGGCCTGGAACTGATCGACGTACGCATCCATCCGGCCGGCCGTCGTCGGCCCGAAGGACCCGGAGGCGTACCCCTCCGGGGTCTTCGCCGGACCCGCGTAGTACACGGCGTGGTCGCGCAGGTACTGCGGCATCGGCTCGCCCGCGTCCAGCCGCTCCTTGATCTTCGCGTGCGCGATGTCCCGCGCGACGACCAACGGGCCGCTCAGCGACAGCCTGGTCTTCACGGGCAGCTTGGTCAGCTCCGCGCGGATCTCACTCATCGGCCGGTTCAGGTCGATCCGGACCACCTCGGTCTCGTCGGCGAGGTGCTCGTCGGTGGTGTCCGGCAGGAACCGCGCCGGGTCCCGCTCGAGTTGCTCCAGGAACACACCCTCCGGCGTGATCTTCGCCAGCGCCTGCCGGTCCGCCGAGCACGACACAGCGATTGCGACCGGGCAGGACGCGCCGTGCCGCGGCAGCCGGATCACCCGCACGTCGTGGCAGAAGTACTTGCCGCCGAATTGCGCGCCGATCCCGAACGCCTGCGTGAGCTTGAAGACCTCCTCCTCGAGCTCCAGGTCGCGGAACCCGTGCCCCACCGGCGATCCCGAGGTCGGCAACGAGTCGAGGTAGTGCGCGGAGGCGTACTTCGCGGTCTTCAGCGCGTACTCCGCCGAGGTGCCGCCGACCACGATCGCCAGGTGGTACGGCGGGCAGGCTGCCGTACCGAGGGAGCGGATCTTCTCGTCCAGGAACTTCATCATCCCGTCCGGGTTGAGCACCGCCTTGGTCTCCTGGAACAGGAACGACTTGTTCGCCGAGCCGCCACCCTTGGCCATGAACAGGAACTTGTACGCCGGGTCGCCGTGGTCCGGAGTCGAGTACAGCTCGACCTGGGCCGGCAGGTTGGAGCCGGTGTTCTTCTCCTCCCACATGGTCAGCGGGGCCATCTGCGAGTAGCGCAGGTTCAGCTTGGTGTACGCGTCGTACACCCCGCGGCTGATCCACTCCTCGTCGGCCGCCCCGGTGAGCACGCCCTCGGACTTCTTGCCCATCACGATCGCGGTCCCGGTGTCCTGGCACATCGGCAGTACGCCGCCGGCCGAGATGTTCGCGTTCTTCAGCAGGTCGAGTGCGACGAACCGGTCGTTCCCGGACGCCTCCGGGTCGTCGATGATCCGGCGCAACTGCTCCAGGTGCGCAGTCCGCAGGTAGTGCGAGATGTCGTGCATCGCCTCCGCGGTCAGCGTCCGCAGTACGTCGGGCTCGATCTGCAGGAACGTCCGGTCGCCAGCCGTGAACGTACTGACACCTTCGGTCGTCAGCAGCCGGTACTCCGTGTCGTCGGCACCCAGGGGTAACAGATCGGAGTAGTTGAAGTCGGCGGACACCGGCGTACCTCCATGGCATGTGGTCTGGCTGAGCCAACTTTATCCGGCGGGCTCAGGGGCGGGATCAGGGGTGAATCGGGGGAGATTCCCGTCGGCGGGTGGTGCTGTCCGCGCGTATCGTGCTGACGTGGCCCAGGATGAGGTTCCCCAGGACAACCGACCGCAGGACTCGGTGCCCGCGCAGCCCGCGCCGGCGACGGGTGACGAGCTGGCGCTTCGCCGCCGGGTCTCCGACCTCGAGCGGGAGGAGGTCGCCGACGTACTGCGCGATGCCGCGGGCGAGGGCCGGCTGTCGTACGCCGAGCTCGAGGAACGGCTGGAGCAGCTGTACGCCTCCAAGACGTACGGCGAACTGGTCGAGATCACCGCGGACCTGCCGAACGGCCCGCGCGTCCCGGCTGCGTCGGGTGTGCCGGCCGTGAGCCCGCACTACGGCGGGGCGATGGTCGAGGCCGGCCCGGTGATCAACGTGTTCATGTCGGAGACGAAGCGCACCGGCAACTGGCTGGTCCCGCAGCGCCAGGAGATCAACGCCGTCCTCGGCGACGTCACCCTCGACTACACCGAAGCCCAGCTCCCGTCCGCCGAGGTCTTCGTCGAGGTGAAGTCGATCCTGGCCGACGTGAAGATCCGCGTCCCGCGCAACGCGATCGTCCACCTGGACAGCAACCCCATCCTCGGCTCGATCTCCGAACAGGAATCCGCCCTCTCCGCCGCCGACCCCACCACGCCCGCCACCCCCACCACGTTCCACATCCGCGGCACCGCCATCCTCGGCGAGATCAAGATCAAACGAGGCCCCCGCCTCAGCAAACGCCTCGGCCTGAGCTAGCTAGGCGGTTGCTCGCCAGCGGCCGGCGGTTCGGTGGATGGTGATGGGGTGGGCGAAGGTTCGGGTGATCAGGGCGGTGGTGAGGACGTCTTCGGCGGGGCCGGCGGTGAGGAGGCGGCCTTCGCGGAGGAGGGCCGAGTGGGTGGTCGAGGTCGGGAGCTCCTCGAGGTGATGGGTGACGAGGATCGACGCCAGGTGGGGATGCGAGGCGTGGACCTGGTCGAGGGTTTCGAGGAGTTGTTCGCGGGCGGCGACATCGAGCCCCGTCGTCGGTTCGTCCAGGAGCAGTAGGCGCGGGTCGGAGATCAGCGCACGGGCGATCAGCGCGCGACCGCGTTCACCCTGGGACAGGTTGGTCCAGGACGCATCGAGGTGCGTACCGATCCCGAGCAGCTCGACCAGTTCCGCGGCCCGGGCGTCCTGGTCGGGCGTCGGCTCCCAGCGCGGCATCAGTTCGATCGTCCCGGTCAGACCGGTGAGGACGACCTGCCGGATCGTCAGCGCCGACCGCAGCGGATGGCGTGGGTTCACGTGCCCGATCGACTCGCGCAGGGTCCGGATGTCGACGGCGCCGAGGCGACGGCCGAGGATCTCGACCGTGCCCCGGGTCGGGTGGGTGATGGCGCCGCAGAGGTTCAGCAGGGTGCTCTTGCCCGCGCCGTTCGGCCCGAGCAGCGCCCAGCGTTCCCCCTCGCCGACGGTCAAGGACACCCCGCCGAGCAGCAGTTTGCCGTCCCGGACGAAGTCGACGTCCTTCAGTTCGAGCACCCGAAAACCTCCTCGTAAAGCGCCTTCAACTCCACCGCACTCGCTTCCCGGCCGGTCTCGTCGGTGTGCCGCTGCACGTGCCGGGCGAACTCGACCTCTTCCGTCGCGCTCATCCGCACGCCGTACGACGACTCCAGTACATGCGCGATCCCACCCTTCCCCGACTGGCTGTTCACCCGGACGACGGCCTCGTACCCGCGCCCGACGTCCGCCGGGTCGATCGGCAGATACGGCACATCCCACGCCAGCTGCGACGCCGGTACGCCGACTTCCGCGGCCCGCCGGTGATGGTCCGCGAACCCCTTCCGGATCGCATCCTGGTGGGTCCCGGAGAACGCCGTGTAGACGAGCTCACCGACGTACGGATGCCGCGGGTGGATCGGCATCCGGGTGCAGTACTCGACCGTCTCCCGGATCCGGTCGATGGCGGAGAAGTCGACCATCGGGTCGACGCCCTGCGCGTGCAGGTTCAGTGCGAGCGTCGCAATGTCGACGTTCCCGGTGCGTTCGCCGTTGCCGAAGATGCAGCCCTCGACCCGCTGCGCACCGGCGAGTACGGCGAGCTCCGCGCAGGCGATGCCGGTACCGCGGTCGTTGTGTGGGTGCACGGACAGGATCACGCTGTCGCGCCGCGGCAGGTTCTTGTCCATGTACTCGATCTGGTCGGCGTACACGTTCGGCGTCGCGACCTCGACCGTGGCCGGCAGGTTGAGGACCACCGGCCGCTGCGGAGTCGCGTCCCATCGCTTGGTCAGCTGGTCGGACAGCTCGAGGATGTAGTCCGGCTCGGTCAGGTTGTACACCTCCGGTGAGAACTGGAAGCGCACGTTCTCCTGCTCTCCCGCGAGCCTGAGGATGTCCTCGGCTCCGGCGTAGATGAGCGACGCCAGTTCGTCCCGGGTACGACGCAGCACGACGTCCCGCCACACCGGCGCGGTCGCGGCGTACATGTGGATCACGACCTGGCCGCGCATCCCGGCGATCGACTCGACGGTCCGCTCGATCAGCTCGGGCCGGGCCGGAGTGAAGACGACGATCGTGACGTCCGGCGGGACGAGGTCGCTCGTGGCCAGCAGCCGGACGAAGTCGAAGTCGGTCTGCGAGGCGGACGGGTAGCCGACCTCGATCTCTTTGTAGCCCATGGCAACCATCAGCTCGAAGAAGCGGCGCTTGCGCTCGGGGTCCATCGGATCGGCCAGTGCCTGGTTGCCGTCGCGCAGGTCGACCGGCACCCACAGCGGTGCGGCGGTGATCCGGCGGTCCGGCCATTCGCGGTCGACCGGGGCGACCGGGACCTTGGCGAAGATGTCGCGATAGCGGTGGCTGGGCATGGGGGAGTGCTGCTGGCGGTTCCAGTCCATGGTGGGTCCTTCGGCTCGTGCGGGAGACGGGACCGGCAGGCGAGAGCACTCCACGGAGGGGGTGCCGGTCGAATCAGCTCCCGCCGTGGCGGCCAAGAAGGAGGCGGCCCGCAAGCAGGAGGTTCGAGGACATGTGGACACGCTAACCCGAAACCAACTCCTCAGACAAGCTGAGAACTCCCGGACCCCGGCGGGCCTACACTGAGCGGCATGATCCGCCGTCACCCACTGGCCGAGCAGGCCGCCGAGGAGCTGCTCCGCCGGATCGGCAGCGGCGAGTGGGCGCTCGGCCAGAAGCTGCCGGGCGAGACCACGCTGGCCGCGCAACTCGGCGTGGGCCGGTCGACGATCCGTGAGGCGGTCCGGGAGTTGGCCGGCCGCCGGGTGCTGGAGAGCCGGCAGGGCGCCGGTGTGTTCGTGATCGCGCACCAGGCCTCGGAGGACTGGGACAAGGTCCTGCGCCGCGCCGACATCACCGACGTACTGGAGGGCCGGCTCGCGATCGAGACCGAGGCGGCGAGGCTGGCGGCGTCCCGTCGTACGCCGGCCGACCTCAAGGCGTTCCGCTACACGCTCGCCGACCGGAAGCGGGCGTCGGAGAACTCACCGGACGACTGGTACGTCGAGGCCGACCTGGCGTTCCATCGAGCCGTGATCACGGCCGCGCACAACGCCGTACTGACGGAGCTGTTCGACACGTTCGTGCCGCGGATCCGGCGGGCGATGATCGACATGCTGCGGATGGATGAGCAGCACCGGCACCGGCATGACCAGGCGGCCCACGTGGCGATCGCCGACGCGATCCGCGACCGCGACCCGGACCTTGCGGCCGCCCGGTCCCGCGAACACCTCAGCGCGGTCCGGAGCTCCGTCTCCTAGGAGCGGTGCTGGTCGTGGAGTGATCGCAGCCAGGGCGTGAGGGCGTCGAGATCCTCGACGTTGTCCTGCGGGATGCTGATCGGTCGAGTACGCCGGTCAGCCGGGCGGATCTGCACCGTCCGGACTCCCGGCAGACCGGCCGGATCGTCGATGCTCGTGATCCCGGACCAGCGCAGGCTGCGGCCACGGCTGATGCCGTCGGCGTCGACCTTGACGACTGGGCGGTTCGTGATCAGTTGCCACAGCGTGAGCCCGGTGCCGTAGACGAACGCGGCCAGCGCCGTCAGCCGCAGTACGCCGAGCGTCCCGGACATCTCGCCCGCGCGGATGTGGTCGACGTTCGTCCACGCGGACAGCACCATCAGCAGACCGAATCCGGCCAGCCGGATCGTGAGCCGTCCGCGGCGTGGCGGGAAGACCACGCTGCCTTTGGACTCCAGCTCGGAGGTCCAGGTCTCGGCGGACACGTCAGGATCCCCACTTCGCCGCGTGTTCCGCGGCGGTCGGCGGGTCGGCGCCATGGCGGGTGCAGGTGATCGCTGCCGCCTTCACCGCGTAGTCGACGACCTCGCGCAGATCCTCGGCCGTCAGCCCGGACAGCCGCGTCGCGCCGAGCAGCCCGCGCGCGTTCAGCCCGGCGATGAGCGCCGACATGAGCGAGTCGCCCGCGCCGACCGTGTCGACCACCTCGATCGCCGGCGCCGGCACCTCGACGCGCCCGTCCCGGCTGATCCCGATCGCGCCGTCCCCGCCGAGGGTGATCACCACGCACTGGGTCCGCTCGGCGCTCAGCAACTCGGCGGCGATCTCGTCCGGCGACGCTCCGGGCCGGAAGAACCTGCAGTCCTCGTCGCTCAGCTTGACCAGATCGGACCACGCGGCCAGCTTCCGGATGGCGGCCCACGCCGGCACCGGATCCGGGGTGATCGTCGGCCGCGCGTTCGGGTCCAGCGTCACCGTGACCGGCTGATCGGCGACCGACTGCAGGAACTCGCGGATCGCTGCGGCGCCCGGCTCGAGCATGGTCGCGATCGAACCGGTGTGGATCGCCGGGCACCCCCGCGGCCGCGACAGCGCCGGCGGATCCCAGGTGATGTCGAACTGGTACGACGCGACTCCGGCCGGATCGAGCGTGGCGGTCGCAGTACTCGTCCGGAAACTCGGGTCCACCGAGCCGGGTGCGAGCTGCACGCCGTTCCCGAACAGGTGCGCCCCGAGCTGGTCGCCGTACGGATCGGTCCCGAACCGCGCCACCAACTCGGTCGGCACCCCGAGCCGAGCCAGCCCAACCGCCACATTCGCCGCAAAGCCCCCCGGCGTCGCAGTGCTCTTGCCGTTGCCGTTGCGTGGAGCCCGCGCCGCCGGCACGACAATGTCCACGAGAGCCTCACCGATGACGAGGATTGGTGCCGTCATCGGGCGTGGTCGAAGTCGATGGCTGAGTATGCGCGGAGCTTGGAGAGTTGGTGGACGCTCTCGATGCTGCGGATGGTGCCGCTGCGGGAGCGCATCACCAGCGAGTGGGTGCGGGCGGTGGACCGGCCGTACCGTACGCCGCGCAGCAGTTCGCCTTCCGTGATTCCGGTGGCGACGAAGAAGCAGTCGTCGCCGCTGACCAGGTCGTCGGTGTCGAGCACCCGATCGAGGTCATGGCCGGCGTCGATCGCCTTCTGTCGTTCGTCGTCGTCCTTCGGCCAGAGCCTGCCTTGGATCAGCCCGCCCAGGCACTTCATCGCACACGCGGCGATGATGCCCTCCGGCGTACCGCCGATGCCGATGAGCATGTCCAGACCGGTGTCGGGCCGAGCCGCCTCGACCGCGCCCGCCACATCGCCGTCGCTGATGAACTTGATCCGCGCACCGGCCGCCCGGATCTGCGCCGCCAGTTCCTCATGCCGCGGCCGGTCCAGAACGACGACCGTCACGTCGTCGACGGTGGAGCCCTTCGCCTTCGCCACCCGGCGGATGTTCTCCCCGACCGGCAGCCGGATGTCGACCACATCGGCCGCCTCCGGGCCGACCACGAGCTTCTCCATGTAGAACACCGCGGACGGGTCGTACATCGAGTTCCGCGCCGACACCGCCATCACCGCGATGCCGTTGGCCATGCCCTTCGCAACCAGCGTCGTACCGTCGACCGGATCGACCGCGACATCGCACTCCGGGCCGTCGCCGGAACCGACCTGCTCGCCGTTGTAGAGCATCGGGGCGTTGTCCTTCTCGCCCTCGCCGATCACCACCACGCCGTTCATCCCGACCGTGCCGATCAGGGTGCGCATCGCGTTCACCGCTGCGCCGTCGGCGCGGTTCTTGTCGCCGCGCCCGACCCAGCGGCCCGCCGCCATCGCCGCGGCCTCGGTGACCCGGACCAGCTCGAGGGCGAGGTTGCGGTCAGGCGCGTGCGCCTCGACCTCCAGATGGGCAGGTGGCGTGGTCGGGTCACTCATGCCAACGGATGGTAGCCAACGCGGTCTCCGGCCGTTTCGGCGAGATGGGACACTCATGCCATGAGTTCGACAGGTCAGGGTGCTTCCAGCGAGGCGGAGGCGCGGGAGAAGGCCCGCGCGCGGGCCGAGGCGATCGCTTACCGGGAGCAGAACCAGAAGGACCGGGCCAAGGCGCGCACGCTGACGAACATGGTCTGGGCGCTGCTGGCCTGCTTCATCGTGGTCGCGTTCCTGATGATCGTCACCTGGCGGCCGAAGCACGAGCAGGTCAAGGCGGTCGAGTACACGGCCCAGCTCGAGGACGCGAAGCAGGTCGCCCCCTGGGTCCGCGGACCGGAGCCGATGCCGTCCGGCTGGACCGCGACCAGCGTGGAATTCCGCACCCCTGAGCAGGCTCCGATCACCTGGCACCTCGGCACCGTCACGAACGAGAAGAAGTACGTCGGCCTCGAGCAGTCCAATGTCACCGGCGGGAAATTCCAGTCCGACAAACTCGGCCGGACCTCCGACGACGGTACGTCGACCCTCAGCGGCGTCACCTGGCAACGCAAGGTGCTGCTCGACCGCAAACAGGAGAACGCCTTGGTCCTGGTGGGGTCCGGCGCCACCACGATCGTGACCGGGAATGCCGGATATCCCGCCCTTGAAGCGTTTGCTTCGGCGTTGCGCTGACCGTTTTCGCGCGTTTTCCTGACCGCGTTCCGGACGGTCGTTGACACATCTGCCGGGTTCGGGTTTCCATCGTTTTTCGGCTGTTTACACGCTCGGGGAAGAGTGCGAAGGAGCCTCACGTGGTTGCGCTCTCCCGGGCGGGGAGTTGATGCGCCGATGTTCGTCACGGGGCTCCTGCTTGCCGCCGACAGTTCGCCGCACCTCGGCGTACCCAGGCAATTACTCGCTTATCACGGCGACACGCTGCTCGGCGCGACTCTGGATGTCGCCCGGACCTGCGGTTTCGACCAGCTGATCGTGACGCTGGGCAGTGCCGCGGACCAGATCCGCGACCGGGTCGACCTGGACGGTGTGCGGGTGGTGGACTCACCGCACGCGGACACCGGCAGTTCGTCGACCGTGCCCGCCCTGGACGCGGTCGATCGCCGGACCGACGGCATCGTGGTGATGCTCGGGGACCAGCCGGGTGTGACCTCGGCCACCGTGTGGTCTCTGGTCGCCGAGGTCGCCGGGCCGGCCACCCCGATCGGCGTCTGCCGGTACGACGACGGCCACGGGCACCCGTGCTGGTTCGGCCGGGAGTTGTTCGGACAGCTGCGGCAACTGCGCAGCGACGACGACCTGTGGGACCTGATCGAGGGCGGCCGCTACCCCCTCACCCAGGTCGATGCCATCGGCAACATTCCGGCGCGGGCCGGGACCTGGGACGACTACCGCCGCCTGGTCTCCGGCCACACGCCGGCCCTCGGCGCGTTCACTCCCGGCGCCTTCGAGGACGCCCCGATCGACGACGCGCACCCCGTCCCACTCCCCACGCGTCCCCGCCGCCGCCGTCGTACCGCGTCCTGACGCCGACCTAGTCCGCCCCCACCAGCCGCAGTCCCACCACGCCCGCGACGATCAGGGCGATGCAGGCCAGGCGAGCGGGGGTGACCGGCTCGTCGAACAGCACGATGCCCAACGTGACCACGCCGATCGAGCCGAGCCCGGTCCACACCGCGTACGCCGTACCGACCGGGAGGCGGTCGAGCGTCCTGGCCAGCAGAACGACGGAGATCACGCCGAAGACGAGTACGCCGACCGTCGGCCACAGCCGGCTGAATCCGTCGCTCGGTTTCAGGCTGAGCGCGAACGCGATCTCGAACGCGGCCGCCGCGAGGAGTACCAACCACGCCATCAGGCCGCCAGCGCTCCTCCGCGCAGATGCCGCTGCGTGACGGTCGCGACTCGCGCGCCGAGAGCCGCCGCAGTCCGCAGATCGGTCGCCGGCGGCGCCTTCTCGGCCGAGAGATCCGCGTCGGACTGTGCCATCGCCCCCAGCCAGCTGCCGAGCCGGTTGAGATCCTCGATGCTCGCGGTCGACTCCGCCCAGCCGGGGTAGAGATCGAGTCCGACCCAGATCATCCCGTGCTGCGCGGCGAACACGGCCAGGTCGACCAGGCTGTTCAGCTTGTCGCCGGACATCGCCTTCGAGTTGGTGAACCCGGCGGCGATCTTGTCCCGCCAGCCCAGGTCGGCCGCCCAGATCTTCACGCTGGCCTCCGCGAACGCCTTGAAGACAGCGCTAGGGCTGCCGAAGTACGTCGGAGCGCCGAAGATGATCGCATCCGCGGCGGCGAGCCGGTCCCAGATGTCGTCGGTCAGCTCATCCAGCAGAACCAGGTCTGTCACGGTGCCGGGCACCGATGCGGCGCCGGCGGCGACCGCCTCGGCCTGCTTCGCGGTATGGCCGAACCCGGAGTGATACGCGATCGCGATCCGGGCGGACATGTTGCTCATCGACGTCCTCGCTTCGCTCCGGGCGCCGATGAGACACGAGATGCACTGTGTTTGATGATGAACTCGCTTCGCTCGTTCATGTTCTTCCTCCAGGGACTTTAGCGGACTACAGTCCGTCTTATGAGCGACAGTACCGGACCGCGGTCCGCTTTACAACGGAAGCTGCCGGTCGTCGGGGAGCCGCGCCCGGAGCGCGCCGACGCCCGCCGGAACCGGCTCCGGGTGCTCGAGGCGGCCGATCGGCTGTTCACCGAGCAGGGCGTGAAGAACGTGTCGCTGGACGCGATCGCGGCGGCGGCAGGTGTCGGCAAGGGGACGGTCTTCCGCCGCTTCGGCGACCGCGCAGGCCTGGCGGTCGCACTGCTCGACGAACGCGAGCAGGAGTTGCAGGCGAAGATCCTGAGCGGCCCACCGCCGCTCGGCCCGGGCGCGGCGCCGGTCCTCCGGGTGATCGCCTTCCTCGACGCGTACCTCGACCTGCTGGACCGTCACGTCGAGCTCTTCATGGACAGCGAGAACGCCTCAGACGGCGCTCGCTACCGAATCGGCTCCTACAATCTCTGGCGCCGGCACCTGGCCCTGCTGATCGAGGAAGTCCGCCCGGACCTCGACGCCGACTACACCGCACACCTGGTCCTGGCTCCGCTGGCCGCCGACCTGCACAAATCCCTCCGCGACCAGGGCTTCGACCTCGCACGCATCAAGTCCGGGCTTCACACCGCAACGACCAGCCTGCTGGGCGCGGTCAGCGGCGTGTGAATCTGCCCGTGATCGTCACGATGCCGGTGGCGTTCCGGGTGAGCTGTCCGGCCCATTCGAGGGCGTCGTCCAGCGTCGGCCGGCGGGGTTTGTAGGCGTTGGCGAACGACCAGTAGTGCTTGCGTTCCTCGAGCGGTTCCTCGGCGAGTTCCGCGACCGCCAACCTCGGCGGAATCGTCTGGTGGGACAGGAAATCCTTCCACTGCAGGCGTTGCATCCTGAGGTACCGCAGTCCCGTGAGGTGTCCGAGCGAGAACTGCTCCGCGGCGGGCGCGTCGGTGAGATCGAGCGCGTACAAGGAAGGGCAGGACGCCAGCGGCAGGAGATCGATCGGTTTCTCACTGCGCAGAACGACCTGACTCACGGTCGGGTGACCCCGTAGCCCGGACAGGTCGATGGTGTCGGTGCCGAGGTCGAGTACCTCGACAGGCGTCGCGAGCAACGGTGAGAGGTCGACACCGGCGACATTGCGGACAGAGAACTTCTGCAGTGCCGGCGCCGCACCCACCGGCCGCAGGTCGACCCACGGCGCGTTGTGCACAGACAGTTCGCGAAGCTCCGCGGTGAGGCTGGTCACCGGTGCCGCGTCCCTTCCGGTCAGCTCGAGCGTGCAGTTCTCGTCGTACTGGCGTTCGTACTGACTGACGTCGCCGGCGTTGATCCACAGCCCTTCGTCGTCATCGCGCTCGACGCGATCGGAGACCAACGCGTCCACGTGCCGGCGCAGCAGCTCGGTCACCGAGTCCGCGACATAGACCGGGCCGCGGTAGTACGACCGCCCGATCAGGATGACCTGACCGGGCCGACCGTTGGGACCGGGCGCCATGTCGACTGCGAGATAGTTCCCGAACGTGTCGGTGGCGAAGGGGATCCACGCCGGATGGTCCGCGAGCCGACGGACGGCACCCGGCGGCCCGTAGTCCTTGACGAACGAATAGGAGTCGACGTAGCGCTGCCATCCATGCGTGACCCACCACCGTTCGTCCTGATCGGCGAAATGTTCCAGCGTGTCGAGGCCGAACCAGCCGAATCCATGGAGCATGCCCCGTCCGCCGTCACCGTCGACTACGGCGTACAGAGCGCTGAGATCCCGTGGTAGCGGGACACTTGTTGCGGGCAGGGGTGGCGGCAGTTCGTTGGACGACGGGCCGAGCAGATCCTCGAGCCGCCGGCGGTATTCGTTGAACAAGGCAACAGCCTCGACGGCATCTCCGGCCTCGGCGGCGTCGCTGGGAGCTGCCCGGGGCTCGGGCGGCTCGGACTCCTTGTCCACCAGGTAGCGGAACCCGCGGTCATCGGCGCGATCGAGTCGCTCGCTCAGGACAGCGCGGTAGCGACCGCGGGATTCCAGCTCCAGATCGATCGTGAGGTGTTCTGCCGCCTCCATCAACGTGTGGACGGCTGTCATGCCGCCGTGCACGTCGATGTCGTTCGCGCCGTACTCGTTCAGCTCCTTCGGCTCGAACCAGAAGCCGCGGTGTCCGGTTCCGCCCTGGCCGACCGCGTACCCGTGCAGCTCCGCACGCTTCCAGCCCCGAGGAGCGGCCTCGGCGATCTCCTCGGCCAGCTGTGTGAGCACAGCCGACAGAGCACCTTCACGATCCTTGTCCACTGCTGCTCAGCTTCGGTTGCTCAAGAGCGCAAGGGCCAGGTTCCGCTGCTCGTCCGATGGTGGCCGCGTCCACGTGTGTCCGCGCAGGTCGTCCTCGAGCATGCGTGCCATCACGACGGACAGTACGTCCTTGGGCTCGGCGTACTCCATCTGCGGCCTCAGGTCGCGGTAGTGCTCGACAACTCGCTCGAAGCAGAAGACCAGCGTGTTGATGTACTTGCTCTTCTCCGCCTCGGCCCGGTCGAAGGCGGCGACGTACTCCGGACTCTCCGGTGTCATCACGTCCTTCATGACGTCCAGCCGGTTGCGGTACTCCGTCGGCTCACCCGCGAGGGCAGACGCTTCCTGGTACATCCGCTCCACGTGCTCGGGATTCTTGGTGAGAACGCCCATGGTCAGGTAGCCCTTGTTCTCATCGGCATAACCGCCGGCGAACTCGTGGTCGACCCCCTGGGCGAATGTCGCGGACATCATCGCGTCGGTGAAGGCGTACTTGTCCAGGCCGTCGACCTCGGTGACGTCCTCGCCCATCCACTCGTCGTTGTAGTAGAGAACGCCGTCGACCTCGCCCTCGGCGGCCCGCATCACCAGGTCGTGGACGGCGCGGGCGGGATCCTGCAATGCCGCCGGTCCCATCGCGGCGAACTGCTCGGTCAGGGAGTACAGGGAGATGAGCATCATCGGGCTGTAGACCCGCAGGAGACCCTCCGACCGCATCGGGTAGCAGCCGCGATCGTCGTCGTACGCCTCCAGGCCGGCCATGAACGCCTTCTCCTGCTCAGGCGTCAGTGTCAGTTCCCACAGCCACTTCTGCTCGACGTGGAACTTGTAGAAGTCCTCGCCCTTGAGCGGATCACGGATCTTCAGGAACCACACCACGAACCCGGCCAGGCCGAGCACCAGTACTCCGACCACGATGAGCGCGATCACCATCTACGACAAACCTCCGGCGGATGAATTGCGTTGCCTGCAAGGGAAACGGGCGCGACGGCAGTATTTGCCAACGTCCGCCCGAATCCGGGGAAGGGTTTACCGTAGTAGCCCGCCAGGTCACCGGCGAGCGAGCGACAGCCTGATCTCCGGCAGGTCGTTCAACGACGAGTACGTCCGGTCGGCCCTCTCGGTGAATCCATAGCGCGCATAGAACCGCCGTGCCCGAGTATTTGCCTCAAGCACCCACAGCCAAACCTCTGTGCAGCCGTGGTCGCGCAGATCGGCCACTGCTGCATCAGTCAGGGCTCGCCCGGCGCCGGTGCCCCAGTGATCCGGGTGGACGAACAGCGCGTAGAGCTCGCCGGTGCCAGGCGGGGCTTCGCAATCGCGTTCGGGACCGACTCCCGCGTACCCGGCGATCTGGTCGCCGATCGAGGCGACGTACAGGCGGGAGCGGCCGGCGGCGATGCTCTCGGACCAGGATGCGGCGATGGCCGCAGGATCCATCGCGTCGAGGAAGTCCTGGGGGACGAGGCCGGTGAAGGCGGCGCGCCAGCTGGCAACCCGGGCCTTTGCGGCCGGCAGCAGGTCTTCTTCTTGTGCCGCTCGGACGGCCGGTGTGCTCAGTTGGATTTCTCCTCGTGGGCGGCTTGGGCTTTGGCCAGGCGTTCGCGGGCGCCGTCCAGCCAGCGTTGGCAGGTGGCGGCCAGTTCTTCGCCGCGTTCCCACAGCGCGAGGGACTCCTCGAGAGTGGTGCCGCCGGCTTCGAGCTTGCGGACCACCTCGACCAGCTCTTCCCGGGCCTGCTCATACGTCATGTCGGGACGGTCGCCGCTCACGTGTTCTCCTCGGACTTGACTTCGACTGCGAATCGGCCGTCGGTCACCCGCGCCTGCAACAGATCTCCTGGCGCCACTTGCGCCACTTCCCGGACCGCGGTCCCGTCGGCCAGTTGGAGCACCGAGTACCCGCGCTCCAGCGTCGCCTTCGGGGACAACGCCCGTACGCTCGCCAGCCGGTGGGTGATGTCGTCGCTCGCCCGATCCAGCCGGTGCGTCAGAGTCCGCCGGCTCCGCTCGATCAGCGCCGCGACCTCGTCGGACCGCCGTTGCAGGTCCGTCACCGGCGCCGCGAGCGACGGCCGGCTCCGAATCGCCGCCAGCGCGTGCATCTCCCGATCGAGCCACGAAGTGACTGCCCGCAGCCCGCGCTCGCGCAACTGCCGAACACCGTCGAGCTCCTCGCGTACGTCGGGAACGATCCGCTTCGCCGCGTCCGTTGGAGTCGAGGCGCGCAGATCGGCGACCAGGTCGAGCAGCGGCGAGTCCGGCTCGTGCCCGATCGCGCTCACGATCGGCGTCCGCGCCTGCGACACCGCGCGGATCAGTCCCTCGTCCGAGAACGGCAGCAGATCCTCCAGCGACCCGCCGCCGCGCGCGATCACGATCACCTCGACCGAGTCGTCCGCGTCCAGCTTCCGCAGCGCGGTCATCACCTCACCGGCCGCCGCCGGCCCCTGCACCGACGCGTACTCGATCCGGAACGCCACCGCCGGCCACCGCCGCTTCGCGTTCTCCAGTACGTCGCGCTCCGCCGCGGAATCGCGACCACAGATCAGCCCGATCGTGTGCGGCAGGAACGGCAGCTTCTTCTTCCGGTACGCCGCGAACAGTCCCTCGGCCGCGAGCAGCTGTTTGAGCCGCTCGATCCGGGCCAGCAGTTCGCCGATGCCGACGTGCCGGATCTCGTTGACCGCCAGCGCGAGCGTGCCGCGGCGGGCGAAGAAGTTCGGCTTCGCGTTCACCACCACGCGGGACCCGTCCGTCACCGGCGGATCGACCGCCTCGAACACCCGCCGGTTGCAGGTGAACCGCAGCGAGATGTCCGCGTCGGTGTCGCGCAGTGTGCCGAACACCGTCGTCGTACCGCGCCCGATCGACACGTCGGTCAGCTGGCCCTCGACCCACACCGCACCGAGCTGGTTGATCCAGCTGGCGATCCCGTTCGCAATCGTGCGAACGGCCGCAGGCGCATCCGGTGAGGTCTCCAAAGCCACCCCCAGACCCTACGACCCCGCGCCGACAAACCCCGCGCGACGCACGCGGATCACTTAGCGTTGCCTGATGCGTCCGTTACTGCTGCTCGATTTCGACGGTCCGCTGAATCCGTACCGGGCGCCGGGGACTCCGCCTGGATACGTGCGGCACGAAATCGTCGAGGGGGAGAGGACCTGGGTGGTGCGCATCAACCCGCAGCACGGGGTGGAGTTGAACGCGCTCGCCCGCACCTTCGACCTCGTCTGGGCCACCAGCTGGGAACACGGCGCCAACCGCCTGCTGTCCCCGTTGCTCGGCCTGCCAAGAGATCTCCCGACGATCCTCTGGCCGGACCGTACGCCGGTACGCCGCGGATCGTTGAAGACGCCGTACGTCGCGGACTGGGTGGGGGATCGCCCGTTCGTCTGGATCGACGACGATGTGGACTCCGACGACGAGAGGTTCTTCCACCGCGACCACCAGTTGGTGCATCAGGTGGACCCGCGAACCGGGCTGACGGCAACGGATTTCGCAGCGATCCGGACCTGGGCCGACGGAAAATCCTTTGCGGACAACGCGATTCCCCCGCATCCTTGAAGCATTGGAACACCTCCCACGGGGGAGCCGTCCGGACAGGGCGGACGGCTCCTCGACTTGTCTTCGTGACACTGTTCACACAAATCCGGTCGGCTCGGGCTGCCGTGACGGCGGCCCGTACCATGGGGGACGTGACTGCCCAGCCTGACAACACTCAACCGACGACCGCGGTGCGGACGAAGCGGGTGCTGCTCGCTGCCCCGCGCGGGTACTGCGCCGGTGTGGATCGGGCGGTCGTGGCGGTGGAGAAGGCGCTCGACCTCTACGGGCCGCCGGTCTACGTGCGCAAGGAGATCGTGCACAACAAGCACGTCGTGCACACTCTGCAGTCGCGCGGTGCGATCTTCGTCGACGAGACCGACGAGGTGCCCGAGGGCGAGACGGTGATCTTCTCCGCACACGGCGTCGCCCCGGTGGTGCACCAGGAAGCGGCCGCGCGGCAACTGAAGACGATCGACGCCACCTGCCCGCTGGTCACCAAGGTGCACCACGAGGCCAAGCGTTTCGCCGCCACCGACTACGACATCCTGCTCATCGGCCACGAAGGCCACGAGGAGGTCGTCGGCACCAGCGGCGAGGCGCCGGAGCACGTCCACCTTGTCGACGGCCCGGGCGACGTACCGAATGTGACTGTCCGCGACCCTGAGAAGGTCGTCTGGCTGTCCCAGACCACGCTGTCCGTCGACGAGACCATGGAGACGGTCCGCCGGCTGCGCGAGCGGTTCCCGAAGCTGCAGGACCCGCCGAGCGACGACATCTGCTACGCGACCCAGAACCGCCAGGCCGCGGTGAAGAAACTCGCCGCGGAGGCCGACCTGATGATCGTGGTCGGCTCCCGCAACTCGTCGAACTCGGTGCGCCTGGTCGAGGTGGCTGTGGAGCACGGCGCCAGGGCCGGTTACCTGGTCGACTACGCCGACGAGATCGACGAGGCGTGGCTCGAGGGTGTCGACTCGGTCGGCGTCAGCAGCGGCGCGAGCGTGCCGGAGGTGCTGGTCCGCGATGTCCTGCGCTGGCTGGCGGAGCGCGGGTACGCCGACGTCCAAGAGGTCACCACGGCCGAGGAGAGCCTGACTTTCGCTCTGCCTCGTGAGCTCCGCAGTGACCTCAAGGCTGCCGGCCTTCCCACGACCGGTACGTCGGACCACGCCTGGACTATTTGATCACCAGCGTGATGGTTCTGACGGTGTCCTTGATGCTGCAGTACCGCACGGTGTAGCGGAAGGTGTACGTCCCCGGCTTGGTGTAGGTGTGCGTTTCGGCCGTGTACGTCTCCTGTCCGGTCTTCCGCGTCTTCGCCCCGTCGCAGCTCATCGAGCCGCCGTCCGAACCACCCTGTTCGCCATCGCCCCAGAAGTACTGCGTTCCGCCGGACAGGTTGAGGAACGACGTGTCGGCCGGCAGGTCCTTGCCCTCCACAGTCGGGACGAGCACGGTTCCGGAGACCGTCACTCGCATGGTGACGCTCCGACCGTTGATGATCGGCTTCAGCTTGACGTCGGCCGAGAGTGGCGGCCGGGCGGGCGGGGTCTTCGTCGTCCCTTGAGTGTGCCCCGCCGTCGCCCCGGTCATGGTTCCCGCGGTGCCCCCGGTCTTCGTGTCGGTCGGCGTCTCGCCCCTCCATCGGCGCCGCCACCACTGGGTGCTGGTGTTCACCATCACCGTGCGCGTGTAGCTCTCCATCGCCGTACCACTGCGCAGCGAGTTGCGGTGGAACCACACTTTCGTCAGCGAGGTCTGGACCAGATCCTCCGCCAGATGCCACTCACCCGTCAGCAGGTACCCGAACCGTTGCAGCGCGATGAAGCGCCCGTCGACGAACTCGGCGAACTCCGTGTCCCGTCCTGGATCCATCCCAACCCCCAGTGCTCCCGTATCGGTCAGAAGTGTGATGACCGGGTGGGATCAAAAGGTTGAGTCGCGATCGGCCGGGTGTGAAGTTGTGATCTGTCACGCCGAAGCGTCGTACTTCTCCTGGGCCTGGGTGATGGCGGGCACGTGCTCCTCGGCCCAGTTGCTGACCACCGTGATCGGCTCGATCAGGGACTCGCCCATCGGGGTCAGGGCGTAGACGACGCGGGGCGGGACCTCGGCGAAGACCTCGCGGGTGACCAGGCCGTCGCGCTCCAGCCGGCGCAGGGTCTGCGTCAGCACCTTGGGCGCGACCTGGCCGATCCCGTCGCGCAGTTCGGTGAACCGGCGCGGCCCGTCCTTCAGCCGCAGGACGACGAGCGCCGTCCACTTGTCGCCGATCCGGTCCAGGATCACCCGGGTCGCGCAGTTCGGGTCGAAGAGATCGCCCCGCTCCCAGGTCTGGCCATTAGTAACCATCAGGTACTTATAGCACGTTGAAGTGCTCAGTAACCAATCGATACTATTGGAGAACAAGTTGAGATTTCATCCAGATCGAAGGGAATCGCCAGTATGAAGATCGCGGTCTACGGTGCGAGTGGCATGGTTGGCAGCCGGATCGCCGCCGAGGCGGTCAGTCGCGGCCACGAGGTCACCGGCATCACCCGCTCCGGCGGTGAGCTTCCGGCCGGCGTCCAGGCGGTGCAGGGGAGCGCCAACGATGTGGCCCTGGCGAAGGAGTTCACGGCCGACGCCGACGTGCTGGTTGCCGCGCTGGGCCCGAGCCGCACGGGCGGGGACCACCAGGACTACTTGGATGCCATCGACAACCTGATCGCGGCCGTCAGCGGTACGAAGACGCGCCTGCTGACGATCGGCGGCGCGGGCGGTCTGGAGATCAACGGCAGCCGGGTCGTCGACGGTCCGGACTTCCCGGCCGAGTACAAGGGGGAGTCGCTCACGGTCGCCCAGGCGCTCGAGGCGTTGCGCGCCACCAGCGAGGACGTCAAATGGGCGATGCTGGCCCCGGCCTTCGTGATCGCGCCCGGCGAGCGCACCGGTACCTTCCGGCTCGGTCTCGACGAGCCGGTCGGTGACCACATCTCGGCCGAGGACTTCGCGGTCGCGGCGGTCGACGAGCTCGAGCGTCCGGGCCACAACCGCCGGCGCTTCACCCTCGGCTACTGATTGCCGAGGGGCTTGCCCAGGTAGCCGCGGGCGATCATCGTCACCCACGCGTAGACGGCGTCCTCCGCGGGTGCCAGCGGGCCGGGCCGGAAGTGCGGCGACTCGGCTCCGCGTTGCACCGACTCGCACGCGGCCCAGTCCTCGCGATTCGTGACGTCCCAGAACTCCACGGCGTACGACGGATCCTGAACCTCGGCCGGGAAGTACCACGAGCACTCGATCGCGGTCAGGCCCGGGGCGCGTGGCTCGAGGCGGTGTGTCATCACGTAGTCCGGGTGCAGCGAGATCAGCAGGTTGGGGAACAGCCCCAGGTAGTTCACCCGGCGTGGATCCACGCCGGGCAAGGCGATCCCTTGTGAGCGTCCGTCGAGCGACATGGTCTCGACCCCGGGTCGCAGATCCATCAGTCCACCGACCCAGGCACCGGGGAGGTTCCAGTTGTCGCCGGAGTTCGGCGGTGACACCTTGCACAGCTCGGGGTGGATCAGCGGGCAGTGGTAGCACTCGTGGTAGTTCTCGACGATCGTCTTCCAGTTCGACGCGACGTCGTACTGGTGCCGTGCCTTCAACTGGAGGGACTCGGGCGCGTACGGCGCGACGAGGTCCGTGAGTCCGCCGAGGTGCTCGCCGAACGGTTCGGCCGTGGCGGTCGCGTTCACGAACAGCCAGCCGTGCCACACCTTCGCGGGCAGCTCAACGAGGTTGTACGGCGTGGGGTCGAAGGCGTCGCCCATCCGGGGTGCGGCCTTGACGGCGCCGTCGAGTTCGTACGACCAGCCGTGGTACGGGCAGACCACGGACCGCCGTTCGCTGGTCTCGTCGTTCTGTAGCAGTTCGTGCCCGCGATGCCTGCAGGTGTTGGCGAACGCGCGCGGTCGTTCGCCGAAGGTCAGCACTACCGAGATGTCACCGACGGTGGTCGCGCAGTGCGTCGTATCGGTGGACAGCTCGTCGACCCGGCCGAGACAGCTCCAGCTGCCGGCGAAGAAATGCCGGCGTTCCCAGGCCAGGACAGCGGGATCCGTGTAGGCCTCGCGCGGCAGCATGACCGACTCGCCATGCGGTCGCAGCGAGGCTTCCAGCGCGCGGAGATCGACGGGAGCATTCGCCATTCGCCCACTATCCGGTGACGGTGGGCCAGAAGTCGAGCGCTACCGCGTGGCGGCGACGTACTGGCCGAGGACGTAGTCCCAGCCGGTGTCGTAGCCGGCGCGGGCGCGGACGCCGTCGGCGCGGCGCTCCCAGCCGGAGTGCACCAGCGCGAGCTCGGTGCCGTCGTCAACCGGGGTGAAGGTGATGGTCACCTGGCCGGCCTGCTCCGGATCGCTGCCCGGATGCCAGCTGAAGCTGAGGGAGGTGGGCGGATCCCAGTCCGAGATCGTGCCCCAGATCGCGAGCTCGCCGTCGTCGCCGTACTCGATGATCCGGCCGCCGGCGAAGCTCTCGACCCGGATGGCGCGGGCGTCTCCTTCACCGACCGAGTGCGACCCCATCGGCCACCACGCGGAGATCTCGGCGGTGAACACCTCGAACGCGCGCTCGGTGCCGACCGGCACAACGATCTTCTTCACCAACGGCGCCAAGCCTTGGTCAATGTTCATCCCGCTCCTCCACGGTCCGCCGGATGTGGTCGGCGTACGCCTCCAGTGCGTCGCCCCAGAACTGGTCGAGCCAGTCCCGGAGCTCGTCGAGACCTGCGCGGTGGATGCGGTAGATGTTGCGCGTCCCGCGCGATTCGTGGCGCACCAGCCCGACCGCCCCCAGCACCTTCAGGTGCTGCGAGATCGCCGGCCGGCTGACGGGCACCTGCCCGGCCAGGGTGCTGACCGAGCAGGGCCCGCCGTGTCGCAGTGTCTCCAGGATCACTCGTCGGGTCGGGTCGCCGAGTGCATCCAGCACCGGCCCCGCCGCCTCGAGTGATCCGTAAGTCCCCACGAACGGTAAGTTGCCACTAACCAACGGCGGAGTCAAGCCCTCGGGGATCAGTTGAAGGGGTCGAGGATCAGGCTCGCCTGCCGCGGGTCGCCGTCGTGGACGAGCGCCTCGTGGTTGCCGACGTCGTCGAAGGCGAAGCCGTACGCCTTCCCGTCCACCATCTGCGCGTGGATGTTCCGGGCGTACTGGTTGGTGACGGAGTCGAGGTAGAAACCGCTGTTGTTCGGGTCCGGCTGGTTCGGGTTCACCAGCAGGGTCGAGCGGTTGTAGCCGGCGCACAGCGTCCGTGAGATCGGGCCGCGGACCTGGTCGTTGGGTGCGTCGAGCAACTTGAAGCAACCGAAGATGCTGGCCGAGTCGGGTTTCTGGAACGACGTGACGACCGCGCCCGAACTGTTGGTGAAGTTCATGACGTTGCCCGACACGCGACCGAAGTACTTGAGGTTCGGCTGGTCGCCGAACGGTGTGACCGTCAGGGTCTCGTTGGTGTACTTCGCCCAGACCCGGTTCACGTAGTCGTCCATCGCGTTCGCCGGGAGTGCGCCGGTCTCGACGCCATACAGGGGTGAGAGCGCTCGCAGTACCGACCCGTCCGGGGCCGTCTGGATCAGGTTGCCCCACCCGCCGGACTGGCCTCGGAGTGCGTTGTAGAAGCCGTTGTATCCGCCGGATTTCAGGTGCCCTGTGGTCTTGGTGCTGCCGTCGGGGAGTTGTACGGCGACGGCGTACGGGGCCGAGAACATGTCGACCTGCGTGCTGTTGATCCACAGGCCCGAGTCATTGAGCGTGTACTCCGACCAGTTGAACAGGATGTTCCGGTTCGGATCGCTCGGATTCTGTACGGCGGGCTGGACCAGGCCGCCGGTGGTCAGTTTGAAGACCAGTTTCTGGCCGTAGGAGAAGTACACCCGGCCGGAGAACTTCGGCATCTGGATGGTCGTCGACTGGCCGTTGGATGGGCCAACGATCGACGCGTCCGGTGCCGGCGTCGGCGGGTTGCCGCCGGCCGGCCAGGCGTGGAAGTTGCCGGAGGCATCGGCCCAGCCCTGCTGCCCGGTGGCCAGGTTCGTGCCCAGGTTGTAGATGTAGACCGCGTCACCGCGGCCCGAGTTGTTGGTGATCGTCAGTGGGATGGTGGCCGGAACCGCTTGGGCGGGCTGGTCGATGACGGCCGTCAGCACGCCGGCCACGGTCGCCGCGGCCGCGGCGAGCGCCAGCAGTCGGTGTCTGATGCGCACAGATCCTCCTCAGGTCAGTCCCGTTCGAGAAGGCGAGGCACCGGCCGGCCGAGCTGTCGCGCTACCAGGCCGCAACAGCGCCCGAACCGGCGCTCAGGTCCGGACGGCGAGGGACGGTAGATCGCCGAAGGGACCGGTGAGAGCGCTCTCATCGTTGCGTATCCCCACCCCCGGCTGTCAACAGCCCATTCCTGTCGGCTTTCCGACAGGGTTGATGCAACTCGATGGTTGCTATAAAGTAGCAACCGATCAGTTGCTATTGAATGGAGCTTCCCTCATGGACACCACCTCGCCGCACCGGTTCAGCGCCCGGCAACGCGTGATCCTGCTCGTTCTGCTCGGGGCTGGTTTCATGCTGTCGGTCGACTTCTCGATCCTCAATGTGGCTCTGCCGCAGGCCGGCGCGGGCGTCGGCCTCGGTGCGGAGGGTCTGCCGTGGATCACCTCGGCGTTCGCGCTGCCCGCGGCCGGGTGCATGCTGCTGTTCGGTCGGCTGGCGGACTTCTTCGGCCGCCGCAGGCTGTTCCTGTCCGGGATGGCGCTGCTGGCTGCGGCGTCCGTTCTCGGAGGTCTGGCGAATCAGGCCGAGGTCATGCTGACTGCTCGGGCGCTGCAGGGGGTGGCGACCGCGATGGCGATGCCCGCAACGATGGCTCTGCTCACGACGACGTTCTCGGAGGCTTCCGTCCGGGCGCGGGTCCTCGGTCTGCGGGGCGCGCTGCTCTCGGCCGGCTTCGCCGTCGGCGCGTTGGTCGGGGGTGCGCTGGTCAGCCTGCTCGGTTGGCGCGCGGCGTTCTTCATCAACGTGCCGGCCGTCGTGATCGTCCTGGTGGTCGCACCGTTCGTGATCGACGAGAGCAAGGCGCCGGAGCGGCTGAAGCTGGATGTCCCTGGGGCGACGACGGTGACCGGTGGTCTGTTGGCCGTCGTCTATGCAGTGATCGAGCGGAGCCTGCCGGCGGGACTGGTCGGCGTACTGCTGCTGATCGCGTTCGGGCTGATCGAACGGCGGTCGGCCGCGCCGCTCGTCCCGATCCGGATCCTGACCCGGCCTTCGGTGGCCTGGGGCAACTATGCCGGGCTGGTGATCGGGGCGATGGAGCCGGCGATGATCGTGCTGACCACGCTGTACGTGCAGCATGTACTGGGGTTGTCGCCGTTCCAGACCGGCCTGGTCTTCGGCATCCCGGGCGTCGCCTCGGTGGCTGCGGGGGTGGTCGCCGGTCGCGTCATCGGACGCCTCGGCTATCGGAAGGTCTTGACGGTGGGTCTGGCCGTCCAGGGGTTGGCGACGCTTCCGATCGTGTTCCTCGGGACGCAGACCTGGGTCGCGCTGGTGATTCTGGTCCCGGCGTTGTTCATCGGCTTCTTCGGGCATGTGGGCGCGATCGTCGCCTTCACGGTGACCGCGACGTCCGATGTGAGCGACGAGGACCAGGGGCTGGCTACCGGGCTGAGCTCGATGACCGGCGAGGTCGCCGTCACGATGGGTACGCCGGCGTTGTTCGCGATTGCCGCCACTCAGGCGACGCTGGTGAGTGGGCACCGGTTGGCACTCAGTGCGGACGTCGCCTTCACCCTCGTCAGTGCGCTGCTGATCTGGATCGGTCTCCGCACCCGGACCCCCGCCACCGCCCCTCACCCGTCTCCCGCCCGCACCGCAGCCACCCCGCACCTGTCTCCCGCCCAGGCCCCCGCCAATCGCTCAACCCAGTCGCCCTGCCCGGCAACTGCAAACCCCTGACCCCGTGACTGCACCCACCGCCGGTCCGGCCTTGGATCGCGGTGGGTCAGCCGGCTTGGGTGGGTGGCCAGTGGCGGGTGGGGTCTCGGTCTTCCAGGGCGAGGAACTCGGGGGCGGTGAGTGGACGGACCGAGGCTTCGATGGACTCCATCGCAGTGAGCTCGGCCTCGGTGACGTGGAGGTCGCGGAGTTTGCGGGCGGTGATGAAGACACGGCGTTCGAACGACCCGACGGTCCCGTTGTAGGCCTCGACTGCGGAGGTGAGGGACCGCCCGACCCGTCCGAAGTGCTCGCCCATCGTGCTGAGGCGCTCGTACAGCTCGCGGCCGAGCTCGAAGACCTGTTGCGCCGACTCGGTCAGAGCCGACTGATTCCAGGCGTACGCCGCAGCCCGCAACGTCGCGATCAGCGTGGTCGGCGTCGCCAGGATCACCCGGCGCTCAGCGGCGTACTCCAGCAAGGACGGCTCGACGTCGAGCGCCGCGGACAGGAACGACTCCCCAGGCACGAAGAGGATGACGAACTCCGGTGACGGCGACAGCCGCGTCCAGTACGCCTTCGACGCCAGTTGGTCGACATGCGTCCGCAGGTGCCGGGCATGTGCGCGCAACCGTTCCTCGCGGAACTCGGCGTCGTCCGACTCGGCCGCCTCCAGGAACCCGGCCAGCGGCACCTTCGAGTCGACGACCAGATTCTTGCCTTCGGCAAGCCGTACGACGAGGTCGGGCCGCAGTAAGCCGTCCTCGCCGACTGTCGTGGTCTGCTCGGTGAAGTCGCAGTGCGCCACCATGCCGGCCAGCTCGACCGTCCGGCGCAGATGCAGCTCACCCCAGCGCCCACGCACCTGCGGCTTGCGCAACGCGGTCGACAACGAGGCCGTCTCGCGCCGCAACGCCTCGCCACTCATCCGCACTTCGTTGACCTGTTGATGCAGCTGGCTCTGCCACGCGGCCCGGCCCTGCTCGAGCTGATTCAGCTGCACGTGCAGGCGATCCAGCGCCTCCTTCACCACAGCCTGGCCACCCATCTGCTGCCCGACCGTGGTCCGCTCCTGCGTCAGCTCGACAACCCGATCCTCCGCCGCATCACGCTCAGCAGTCACCCGCGCAAGCTGGGCCCCATCCCGCCCCCGCACCCAGAGCACGCCGAACCCTGCCCCCAGCAGCAACCCCACGGCCAGGAACAGCAACACCAGCAACACCGTCGTACCCGTCATGTCACCGATAGTGCCCAACCCCACCGACACTTTCCGCCAACGCGCGGCCGAGTGCCGGGAAAATGCCGAAAGAGTGCCGACTCGGTGCCGTGTGCGGTCGCTGGTTGCTCGGCAAGCTGAAGGTCAGCAGTTCATGGCGGGGAAGGTGTAGCCCTGGGATTTGAGGATTGGGAGGACTTTGTCTAGGGCGGCGGCTGTTTGGGAGCGGTCGCCGCCGCCGTCGTGGAGGAGGATGATGTTGCGGCGGTGGGCGTGGTTGAGGATGTGGTGGACGATCGTGTTCGTGCCTGGGCGGGCCCAGTCGCGGGGGTCGACGTCCCACAGCACCTGGATCATGCCGGCCGCCTTGATGTCCGCGCGGACCTTCGGGTTCGATGCGCCGAACGGCGGCCGGTAGCAGGTGGACTTCGGTCCGTCGAAGATCTCGTGCCGGCGTTTGGCGGCGGGGAGAGCGGTGAGTTGCGGATGAGTGATCGAGTGGCTGCCGATGGTGTTGCCTGCGGCAAGTACCTGCTCCCGCAGACCAGGGTGCGCGGCCTGCATGGAGCCGAGCTCGAAGAAGGTTGCGTGCGCGCCGTGCTTGGTCAGGATCTGCAGGATCCGCGGAGTCCAGAGCGGGTCCGGCCCGTCGTCGAAGCTCAGGAACAGGACCTTCTTGTTGCCTGCGGCAATCGCTGCGGTCGGGTCCGGGTCCGGGGCCGGCGTGTGGCGCGTGGTCGGCGGAGCGTTGACGATCGGTGTCTGTGTCGGAGTCACGGTCGGTGTGACCGAGGTCTGTGTGGTCGCGACAGCGGGCTCAGGCGCTCGCGAATGTCCGAGCGCCAAGGCCAGCAACGATCCGACGACGACAGCCAACGCCACACCGGTCGCGACGAAAGCGGCGAACTTTCGGGACATGATGCTCCCTCACAGATCAGGCGGATTTCCCCAGTTGCTCCACCGAAGGAGCCTCACACCGGAGAAGACGCCCTACCGTGGGCTCTGGTTGGCATCCCCATGTTGCGGTGCGATCTCAGCCGCCGTGACGTTCGCCGTGAGGTCGGCCGGTTCGACGTTCGTTGCCTCCGGCGTCGAGACGGTGGCCGGGGTGCCGCGGTGGTAGAGGCGGCCTTCGAGCGACTTGACGCTGGCGACGAGGACGAAGCTCATGCTGACGAGCAGAGCCCACGCACCGAACTTGGCTGGGTGGACGAGGCGCCACACGTCGACCTGGTCGGGGTAGTTCCACGCGTCCAGGAAGGTGCCGAAATTCTCCGCGATCCAGAGGAAGAAGCCGATCAGGCCGAACGACAGCGCCAGCGGCATGCGATAGCGACGTGAGCCGACCGTGAAGAAGACCCAGGTCCGACGCAGGACGACGAGGAGGGCGAGCGCGATCGGGAGACGGAGATCGACGATCCAGTGGTGGGTGAAGAAGTTCGCGTAGATCAGTACGGCGAGGACGGTCGTGGGCCACGGGCGGTAGCTGCTGACCCGGAGGTCGAACCGGCGCCACGCCTGACAGATGTAGCTGCCGACCGCGGCGTACATGAACCCGGCGAACAGCGGTACCTCGGCGAACTTCGTGACCGCGTCGCCCGGGTACTGCCACGACCCGACCTGCACCTTGAACAGTTCGAGACCGAGCCCGACCAGGTGGAACGCGAAGATCACCGCGACCTCGCGCCACGTCTCCAGCCCGACCACCCAGAACAGGAGGGTGAGACCAAGGCAGTACGCGAGCAGGGCGTCGTACCGGTCGATCGGGAGGTCGACGTACTTCGAGACGGCCAGGCCGGCGAACAGGCAGATCGGGAACAGGCAGGAGACGACCTCGAGCCACCCGAAGTGCAGGAATTGCAGGTATCCGGACACGAAGCGTGATCGATGGCCGCTGCGATCTCTCCAACTGGTCACAGAGTGGAGACGCCGCTTGCCCCCGGCTGGTTCGGACGGCTACATGAATCGGAAGGGCAGGGGAGGTGCCGCGATGGATCCGAAGGCGGCTTACGAGACAGACCGGCTCGTGGTGCGTGACTGGGCGGACACGGATGAGGAGCGGGTGTTCGACATCTACCGGCGCTGGGAGGTGTCGCGCTGGCTCGGCGCCGAGCCGCGGGTGATGACGGACCGCGACGCGGCCGCCCGGGTGATCAAGCGCTGGAACGAGCGCAACCAGGACCCGGTGTACGGCGTGTGGGCGGTGGAGGAGCGGTCGACGGGCACAGTCGCGGGGACTGTCCTACTCGTGCCACTGCCTGATCCGTCCGACGGCACCGCGAGCAAGGGGGAGGTCGAGGTCGGCTGGCACTTCCACCCGGACGCGTGGGGGCGCGGTCTCGCGACGGAGTCGGCGGGCGGTGCGATCGCGCGCGGCTTCAAGGCGGGCCTTGATCAGATCCACGCGGTTGTTCGCCCGGACAACACGGCGTCACTGGCAGTGTGCCGCCGCCTGGGCATGCGTTCGATCGGCCGCACCAGCCGCTGGTACGCCGCTGAGCTCGAGGCCTTCCTGATCTGAATTGGGGTACGACGGGGTTCCCCGCGTACCCTTGACGCCCGTGGCACTCACCATCGGAATCGTCGGGCTCCCCAATGCGGGCAAGTCCACCCTGTTCAACGCGCTGACCAAGAACAACGTGCTCGCCGCGAACTACCCGTTCGCGACCATCGAGCCGAACGTGGGCGTGGTCGGCGTACCGGACGCGCGGCTCGGCAAGCTGGCTGAGCTGTACAACTCCGCCAAGGTGATCCCCGCCACCGTGCAGTTCGTCGACATCGCCGGCATCGTCCGCGGCGCATCGGAGGGTGAGGGGCTGGGCAACAAGTTCCTCAGCCACATCCGCGAGTCGGACGCGATCTGCCAGGTCACCCGGGTGTTCCGCGACGACGACGTCACCCACGTCGACGGCAAGGTCTCGCCGGCCGACGACATCTCCACCATCCAGACCGAGCTGATCCTGGCCGACCTGCAGACCGTCGAGAAGGCGATCCCGCGGCTGGAGAAGGAAGCCCGGCTGAAGAAGGAGAGCGCTATCGTGCTCGAGGCGGTCCGCGCCGCCCAGAAGCACCTCGAGGCGGGTACGCCGATCATCGCGTCCGACGTGGATCGCGACGCGATCCGCGAACTGATGCTGATGACGGCCAAGCCGTACCTGTTCGTCTTCAACTGCGACGCGGATGAGCTGGCCGACGAGGCGCTGAAGCAGCAGATGCGTGACCTGGTCGCGCCGGCCGAGGCGATCTTCCTGGACGCGAAGTTCGAGGCGGAGCTGGTCGAGCTCGGCGACGAGGACGAGGCGCGGGAGATGCTCGCGGAGATGGGCATCGACGAACCGGGTCTGGACGTGCTGGCCCGGGTCGGGTTCGACACCCTCGGCCTGCAGACGTACCTCACCGCCGGTCCGAAGGAAGCCCGCGCCTGGACCATCAAGCGCGGCGCCACCGCCCCCGAGGCCGCCGGCGTCATCCACACCGACTTCCAGCGCGGCTTCATCAAGGCCGAGATCGTCTCGTACGACGACCTGATGGAAGCCGGCACCATGACCGCGGCCCGAGCCGCCGGCAAGGTCCGCATGGAAGGCAAGGACTACACCATGCAAGACGGCGACGTAGTCGAGTTCCGCTTCAACGTCTAACGGCTGGATCCGCGGCGGAGATCTCTCAGGAAGGCATGTCGACGGTCAATCCGGCGGCTTGGGCGGCGTCGGCCAGTCGTTTGTCGTAGGTGATGAATGAGGTGAGCTGCGGACGGATGCGGAGAGCAGTCGCCAGGTGAATGGCGTCAAGGCTCCGTACGGTCGCTGGTTTCACGGTCTGGGCGAGAATGCGGATGCCGGCGTCCAGGTCCACTAACTCGATCAGATCGAGGACTGGGTGGAGTCGGGTGACGGCTTCTGGGGCGTGGCGTGCAAGCGCCCGCGATGATTCGATCTCCGCCAGAACCGAACTGGTCCACCCGGTCTCCGCCCGTTCGTCGAGCCAGTCGCGCAACGCCTGTGTCTCGGCCTCGGCGTGGACGAGTTTCACCACTGCGGCCGAGTCGAGATAGATCATCAGCGGTCGTCCTCGCGGTTCCGGGCGATCTCAGCGGCGATGTCCATGCCGTCCGGTTCGCCGAGCGGCATCCGCAGTACAGCGCGACGCATCGCCGCGGCGCGCTCCTTGCGCAGTGCGGCTTCAAGTACGGCTTGGCGGATAGCCGCCGAGCGGGAGCTACCGTCATGGGTCAGAACATCCAGAGCGTGCTCGGTCTCCGAATCGCTGCGGATCGTGATGGTGTCAGCCATGCCGCCAGCGTAAGACATTGTGTCTTACGCGACAAGCCTTAGCTCGCCGTTTGCGTCCTGCGTGAGAATCGGGGATGACGTCCGTTCCCGACTTCCGGTACCACCCGGATCCCGTAGCTACCGGCTCTGCCGAGGTCAGCGAAGACACCTGCGAACTCTGCGGCGAGCAGACAGGCTTTCGGTCCAGGGGGCCGATTTACGGCGTACAACTGAAGGAGATCTGCCTCGGTTGTATCGCGGACGGGACCGCAGCAGACCGGCTTGTCACGCCTAACGGGCCGACTGAGTTCACGGATGTCGGTTGGGGAGTGCCGGACGGCATCCCCGACGCGGTGCTGAAGGAGATCTCGCAACGCACTCCAGGCCACTACTCCTGGCAGCAAGATCATTGGCTCTACCATTGCGGTGACGGAGCTGCGTACCTCGGCCGGGTGGGCTGGGAACAGCTTCGGCATGATCCCGGCGCCCTGCGGGCCCTCCAGTCGGAAGCCAGCGAGGTGGGTCTCGATGACTCTGCAGCCATGGGCTGGATCAGCCGCCTGTCTGTTGATGGAGACATGACCGCCTACCTAATCGAGTGCCTACACTGCGGGCTCCACCTCGCCTACTCAGACGCCAACTGACGTTGGTTGGCGACGTGACTGGGTCGAATTCCGCTTGAACGTCTGAGTTGAACCGGGGGTTCCTGGAGCGGACGGCGGCGTCCGAGTGGACTGGGGAGTGGGAGGGTTTGGGGTGCTTACTCCGATTCTTGCTACGGGGGATCCGTATGCGGCTGCTGATGAGTTTGTGGCCAATGGGTGGACGTTGGTGTTTGCTACGCCGGAGGGGTCTGGGGATCCGTTGGTTTGTGTGGAGTTGCATGGGGGGCAGGTGATGCTTGGGGTTGATTCGGAGGAGTTCTTGGCGGTTGAGGCTCGGGGGCATCGCGGGGCCGGGGTGCAGTTCTATGTTGAGGTGCCTGCGCATGTGATTGAGGCGGTGCATGGGGCGCATCGGGAGCCGGGGCCGATTGAGCAGCGGGCGTGGGGGACGCGGTCGTTCGTGGTGAGGCTCACGGGGTACAACTTCATGATTGCGACTGCGCAGGACTGACCGCGGAAATGTGGTCGCGGGGGAGGCGCGGGCGGGTTAGCGTCGCGGGATGGTTGATGCCTTGTTCGGGGTGCCTCGGTTGGTGGCTGTGTATGACGCGCTGGATGCGGGGCGGGAGGATCTCGGGCATTACGCCGCGATGGTGGGCGAGTTCGGGGTACGGCGGGTGCTGGATGTGGGCTGTGGGACGGGGGAACTGACCTGCCTGCTGGCGGGGCAGGGGGTTGAGGTGGTCGGGGTCGATCCGGCCGAGGCCTCGCTGGAAGTTGCTAAGGGCAAGAAATTCGCCGATCGGGTCCGCTGGATCCATGGGGACGCGACGACGTTGCCGCCGCTGGAGGTTGACCTCGCGGTGATGACGGGGAACGTGGCGCAGGTGTTTCTGACCGATGAGGAGTGGGCGGCGACGCTGGGCGGCGTACGCCAAGCTCTGCGGCCCGGCGGGCGGTTCGTGTTCGAGACGCGGGATCCGGCGCGGCGGGCGTGGGAGGAGTGGACCCGGGAGCACACGCACCAGGTGGTGACGGTCGAGGGCGTGGACACGGTGGAGAGCTGGTCCGATCTCCTTGCGGTCGAGCTGCCGTACGTTTCGTTCCGGGGCACCTATGTGTTCGAGTCCGACGGTGCGGTGCTCACGTCGGATTCGACCTTGTGGTTCCGGGAGCGGGACGAGCTCGAGACGTCGCTGACGGCCGCAGGGTTCACGGTTGACGAGGTGCGGGAGGCGCCGGATCGGCCGGGCAAGGAGTTCGTGTTCGTGACTACCAAGCAGTGAGCAGCGCCGTGAGTGTGTGGTGGGCGGTGCGGGACATGACGGGGTTGGTCTCGACGTAGTACCAGAGACACCCGATGGCCTGGGCGAACGACCAGCCCATCCCGCGACGCCACTCGTCGTCATCGCTGCCCAGGGCAGTCCGGAACGCGGCCCGGGCCGGCGCATCCAGCAGGTTCCAGGCGGGCTGCAGGTCGATGGCGGGATCGGCGACCGTGAAGGTGCCGACGTCGATCACTCCGGCCAGCCGCCCGTCGGTCGCCAGCAGGTTGCCCGGCATCAGATCGCGGTGTGCCCAGACGTCGCGTTCGGTGCGTGGCGTGGTGCGGAGATCGGCCCACAGCCGGCCGAGCGCGTCCACGTCGATCATCCCGCGAGAGCGCTGCAGCCCATCGGCGACGTACTCGTCCTGGCTGGTCAGTACGCCGCCGCGCCACGTGCCGGTGAACTCACGCCCCTCGGTCGGGACGGCGCGCAGCGCGAGCACGAACCGCGCCAGATCCTCGGCGAACGGGGCCGAGCCGGCGACGTCGGCGTCGTACGCGATGGTGCCGTTGAGCCAGGTGTAGATCGCCCACGGCAGCGGGTAGCCCTCGCCGGGTTTGCCGATCGCGACCGGTTCCGGCGTCGGGTACCGCGAGATGGCGTGCAGGCGACGGGCGGCGTCGGCCTCGTCGTCGAGGTCCTTGCGTGTCGCCGCCGGGTCGCCTGGCTGGATCGGGAAACGCGCGACCAGCCCGTCGCCGATCCGGAACAACGCGTTGACGGTGCCGTGCGAGGGAACCGCGCGGATCTGAAACCCGCTCCACTCAGGGTGCTGCGAAACGACCAGCCGACCCACCAGTTCGGTCGTCACGTGAAGTTGTCCTTCATGCATCGCCACGCCCAGCAGTATCCGGAAAGCCGTCGCCGGACCGCACTCCATTTAGTGGGTAGCTAAAGGGCGGGCTTTGTCAGTGGCCAGGCGGATGGCGAAGGCGGCGAGGGCGGTGCCGGTGAGGTAGCGGTGGATGCGCATCCAGGTGGGGCGGCGGGTGAGGAAGACGGCGACCGAACTGGCAGTGATGACGAAGATCGCGTTCACCCCGACGCCGACCGCGGTCTGGATCAGGCCGAGGATCATGCTCTGGGTGCCGACATGGCCGCGCGCGGGGTCGAGGAACTGTGGGAGCACGGAGATGTAGAGGATCGCGATCTTCGGGTTCAGCAGGCAGGTGAGCAGACCCATGCCGAACAGCTTCCGCGGCCGGTCGGGCTCCAACTCCTGGGTCGCGAAGACGGAGTTGCCGCCGGGGCGGAACGCGTTCCACGCGAGCCAGAGCAGGTACGCCGCGCCCGCGAGCTTCAGGGTCACGTAGATCTCCGGGACCAGGGCGAACAGGGTGGCCAGGCCGACGCTTGCCGCCAGCAAATACACCCCGAAGCCGACGCCCACCCCGGCCAGCGAGATCAGCCCGGCGCGGCGGCTCTGTGCGATCGATCGCGAGATCAGGTAGATCATGTTCGGCCCCGGCGTGATGACCAAGCCCAGCTCGACCAACGCGATCCCGAGCATCGCCTCACTACTGACCAGCACGTGCGTCCCCTTTCCTCGGCCGGGGAGTCCGGTCGTCTCGTTCACGAAGCTAACAGCGAGCGACGACAGTCCGCGGGGGTTTTCCTCAGAGTGAGACCGCGGGGTACCTTGCGCGGGTGGGCGACCAGACGTGCATGCGCTGCGACGAGCAGGTGGAGTCCAGCCGCGACGACTACGAGGTGTTCGAGCGGATGCACTGGGACTGCTTCCACTACGCCTACGAACACGACCTCAACGGTGAGGTCCCCGAGTCCGAGGACTGCGGCCAGCCTGGCTGCCCGTCCGCGGTGAGCGAAGGGTGACGTGACGCGTGCGACAGGCCCGGCGGGAGCGCTGTGACGGTAATCCCCTCGCGGGTGTCGTCACAGTTGGTTAGCGTGGGGTGTGTACGCCTGACGGTTTGTGAAGGAGACGGTATGAGCGACAAGTCCAGCGAGCCGGCGGACGATCTGCAGAAGAAGTTCCGGGAGGCGCTCGAGAAGAAGAACGCCCACAACAACGCGCACCCGGGGTCCGGGACGCGGCGTGAGGGCGTCGGCGAGGCCCACAACGACAAGCAGAGGCGCCAATTCCGGCGCAAGTCCGGCAGCTGATACGCCAACTGTCCATCCATCCGCCTGAGCCCCGGGTTGCCGCCCGGGGCTCGACCTTTTACCGGCCGGTGGCGGCCGGTCGAGCGGTGAGCAACCCGGCCAGCCGACCCAGCTCGGGCTCCCAGCCCAGCCGGTGGTTCGCCGCGTCCTCGTCGGTGGCGAACCCGCTGTGGATGAGCAGCATCCGGGTGCCGTCGGCGACCTCGGTCAGCTCGACCTCCACCCGGGTCGGCTCGTCCTCGGTACCGTCCCACTTCCAGCTGAACGCCAGCCGGTGCGGCGGCTCGACCTCGAGGTACGTGCCCCGGACGACATGCGGTCCCATCTCGACCACGTAGTCGCCCCCGACCCGTACGTCGGCCTGCACCTTCAGCTCCAGGTCAGGGTTGGGGCAGTACCACTGTGTCAGCAGTTCCGCCCGGGTCCAGGCGTCGTACACCCTCCCGATTGTTGCCGGTAGCACCCTGTCGATCCGGATGTCAGGTCCCATCCCCGCCTCCTCGCAGCAGTTCTTCCAGTCGGTCGACCGTGCTGTGCCAGTACGCCGTCAGGTCGCCGAGCCACTGCTCGACCTCCGTGAACGCCTCCGGCCGGATCGTGCACACCACGGTCCGGCCGACCTTGCGCCGGGTCACCAGGCCCGCGTCGACCAGCACTCCGACGTGCTTGGTCATCGCGGGCAAGGTGATCCGGTGCGGCTCCGCGAGCTCCCCCATGGTCGCGTCGCCCCGGCTCAGCCGGCTCACGATGGCCAGCCGAGTCGGGTCCGCGAGCGCACCGAAGGTCGTCGTCAGCACGCAAATACTTCACCAACTGGTGAACTGTTTGTCAAGGGTGAGCGGTCAGGGGCGAACCTCGAAGACCAGGTTGAACGGGGTCTGCGCGACCGTGCGGAACCTGGTGAACCCGGCCGCGGTGGTGACGTCCTGGATCCGGGCCGGTCCGGCCTGGGTGCCGAGGGCCAGTCCGACCGGTTGCGAGAGGGATGCCGGAGTACAGAGCAGAGTGGAGAAGCCGTAGTACGCACGTCCCACCGGGTTCAGGTTGTCTTCGACCTTGTCACCGGCCATTGGCTCCACCAACATCCAGGTGCCGTCGGGTGCCAGCGCCTCGCGCACATGACGGGCCGCACCGACCGGGTCGCCCATGTCGTGCAACGCGTCGAAGGTCGTGACGAGGTCGTAGCCGGACCCGCTGAATCCGGCGGCGGGAGCCACCTCGAAGGACACCCGCTCGCCGAGGCCGGCCCCGGCCGCGCGCAGCCGGGCGGTTTCGATCGACTCCTGGTGGTAGTCCGAACCGGCGAACGTCGATCGCGGGAACGCGTTCGCCATCAGGATCGTGGACGCGCCATGTCCGCAGCCGATGTCGGCCACCGTCGCCCCGCTCTCCAGCTTCGCCACCACGCCGTCCAGCGCCGGTAGCCAACTGGTCAGCAGGTTCGCGTTGTACGACGGCCGGAAGAACCGCTCGCAGCCGACATGGACGTCCGAGGTGCGCTCGTGCCAGCCGATACCGGCGCCGCTGCGGGCCGCCTCGATCATCTCCGTGGTGTGCTGCACCGTGCCCAGCGCGATCTGGAAGAAGCCCGGCAGGTACGCCGGACTCTCCGGGTCCGTCATCGCCACGGCCTGCTCCGGCGGCAGTGTGTACCGGCCGCTGTCCGGGTCGTACTCGACGAAGTCGCCGGCTGCCTGCGCGTTGAGCCACTCCCGCGCGTACCGCTCGCTGGTGCTGGTTCGCTCGGCCAGCTCGCTCGGCGTCGTCGGACCGTGGTCGGCGAGTGCCTGGTAGTAGCCGAGCCGGTCGCCCATCACGACCAGCGCCGCGTTCAGCGTCGCCCCCACCTCGTCCACCGCACGGAAGACGAACCCCATCAGCTTGTCGCCGTCGATTGCAACAGTCATTTGCTTGCGCCCCCTTAGGTTGTACGGCGAACCTAGGTAGCGCGTCCCGGCCATCGCATCAGGTGGGGCACCTGGTGCACACTGCCAAACATGCTCATCGGGCGGGAGGCGGAGCGCCGGGTGATCGAGAAACTGGTCGCGGGGGCGCGGGTCGGCACCGCCGGAGTGCTGCTCGTCACCGGCGAACCCGGCATCGGGAAGACAACCCTCCTGGACGAAGCCGCCGCGACGGCCCGGGGACTGCGGATCCTGCGGGCCCGCGGTACCGAGGCCGAACGCGAACTCCCGTTCGGCGCCCTGCTCCAACTGCTCCGGCCCGCACTCGCGGGCCTCGATCGCATCCCCGGCCCGCAGCAGTCGGCGCTGACCTCCGCGCTGGCACTCGGGCCGGCCACCACAGCTGACCGGTTCGCCGTCGGAGCGGCAACACTCAGCCTGATCTGCCGGTACGCCGAAGAGGCGCCGCTGGCACTGATCGTCGACGACGCGCATCTGCTGGACCGGCCGTCCGCGGAGGCGCTGCTGTTCGCGGCACGGCGGTTGGTCGCCGATCCGATCGTGCTGCTGATCGCCGCCCGCGCGCAGGAGCAGCATCCACTCGCCGAGGCGGATCTTCCGGTGCTCCACCTTGCCGGCGTTCCGCTCGAGGCCGCGCAGGCGATCTTGCGCGGCCTGCCGAGCGAGCTGGTCGAGCAACTGCACACCACGGTGGCGGGCAACCCGTTGGCACTGCTCGAGCTCGCCGCCGACCAGGACCACCTCCACCGCATGCCGCCAGGTGCGCCTCTCCCGGTGCCGGAGCTGATCGCAGAAGCCTTTACCACAAGGGCAAACCGGCTCAGCTCAGACGCACGTACTGCGCTGCTGGTGGCCGCCCTGGACGACAGTGAACTCGGTGCGGTCGCGAGAGCGTGCCAGGAGCTCGGTGTGGACGTCGCAACGTTGCAGGAGGCCGAGACGGCTTCGCTGGTCGCCATCCGCGACGGCGAGGTCCAGTTCCGGCATCCGCTGGTGCGTTCGGCGATCTACGCCAGTGCCGGGCCGGCAGAGCGTCGTACTGCGCACCGGGCGGTCGCTCGGGTCACGTTGGATGCGGACAAGCGGGCCTGGCACCTGTCCGAGGCTGTGCTGGGCACCGATGACGAGGTAGCTGCCGGTTTGGACGCGGCGGCGGAGCATGCCGCCGTTCGTGGTGCGCATGCCGTCGCAGCGACGGCCTACGAGCGCGCAGCACGCCTGTCCGAGGGACTGCACGACCGGGCAGTCAGACTCGTCGCGGCGGGAGAGGCGGCCTGGTCGGCCGGCCAGGCAGACCGGGCAGACTCCTTGCTCGACGACGCGTTGGCACTCCAACCACCGCTGCAGGTCCGGATAGGGGCGCAGGAGGTCCGCGGCGACATCGCGGTGAAGTGTGGGTCCCCGAGTCGGGCCCGCGACATCCTCGCCGCCGCGGCCGCCGAGTGCGAGGACCCGGCTGTGGCGACCGGACTGCTCGCCGACGCGGTCGGTGCCTGCCTCCGGATGTGCGACGCGGCGGCAGGCCTGGAGCTGGCGCACCACATCGACCGCTTGCTCCCCAGCGTCGAGCGGCCCGGTCCACGCATCATGGGCATGCTCGCCAGTGGTGTCGCCAAGGTCCTCGCTGGGCAAGGAGGAACGAGCCAGATCCGGGCTGCGGTCGCCATGGCGCCGTCGGTCGAGCTGGATCGGGACCGACGCCGGCAGGTGTGGATGGTCCTCGCCGCCCTGTTCCTCCGGGAGAGTGGCACCGGTCGGGGGCTGCTGCAGCAGGCCATGCTGGAACGGCGGGAGCAGGTCGCTCTCGGCACGCTACCCGGTCTGCTGTTCGTGCTGGCCCGTGACGATGCGACGACCGACCGTTGGACCGACGCGATGGCGGCGTACGACGAGGGGATCCGGCTGTCCCGCGAGACCGGCCAGATGACGGAGCTGGCGATGAACCTGGCCGGACTGGCCTGGTTGTCGTCTCACCAAGGTCGTGCCGAGGCTCAGGACCTCGCCACCGAGTGCCTGCGGATCTGTGCGGAGCGGGAGATCCATCTCGGCACCCTGTGGTCGCTGTTCGCGCTCGGCGACCTGGAGTTGGGCCGTGGCGCTCCGGCTCTGGCGCTGCCGCAGTACGAGCGGCTGGTCGACGTACTGGCTGCCAACGGCCTCAAGGACCCTGACCTGTCTCCGGCACCGGAGCTGGCGGAGGTCTATCGACGGCTGGGCCGGACCGAGGATGCGGAGCGCGTGGCGCAGGAGCACACCGTTCTGGCCGAGGCGAAGGGACAGCCGTGGTCGCTGGCGCGGGCCGCTAGGGCTCGCGGTGTGGTCGGAGACAACGAGCAGGACTTCAGGCAAGCGCTCGCTTGGCACGCGGAGACCCTCGATGTGTTCGAAGCGGCTCGGACGCGGCTGGCGTACGGCGCGTGGCTGCGGCGTGCGAGACGGCGAGTGGATGCGCGGGCGCAGCTCAGGCTCGCCGTGGAGGCCTTCGACGCACTGGGTGCAGCGGGGTGGGCTGACCAGGCCGCAACGGAGCTGAAGGCGACAGGGGAGACCGCGCGACGCAGAGTGCCGAGCACTGCGGACGAGTTGACGCCGCAGGAACGGCAGATCGCGTTGCTACTGGCCGACGGGCAGAGCATCAGGGAGGCGGCGGCCAGGCTGTTCCTCAGCCCCAAGACCGTCGAGTACCACCTCCGCAAGGTCTACGCGAAGCTCGGCATCCATTCCCGGACCGAGCTCGCGGAGCAGCTGAAGTCCGGTCCGTTCCGAACGTAGGCTGGCGGCTGTGACGCAGCCGTTCATCGTGAGCAGTGGAATCGCCCGCCACCAAGGTTTCGCCGAACTGGCGGCCAAGGGCCCGTTGACGCATCTGACGCTCTTCACCGGCGTTCCCGTCTGGCTGGTGACCGGGTACGCCGAGACCCGGGCGCTGCTCGCGCATCCCGACGTCGTGCGATCGCCCATGGATGGTCCGCACCGCGACCAGATCACGGCCGGACTGGTGAACGCGACCGAGCAGCACATGCTGGTCGTCAACCCGCCGGACCACACCCGGTTGCGCAAGCTCGTCACCGCGGCGTTCACTCGCCGGCGGATCGAGGGCCTGGAGCCGCGGATCCGAGAGATCGCGGCCGGCCTGCTCGACGAGATGGCCGCGGCCGGTGACGGAGTGGACCTGGTCGACGCGTACAGCTACCCGCTGCCGATCACCGTGATCTGCGAGCTGATCGGCATCCCGATGCGCGACCGCGAGGAGTTCCGCCGCTGGTCGTCGGTCGCGGTGAACGCGACGGTGCACACACCGGACGAGTACATCGAGGCGGCCGGAGCCATGGTCGGCTTCATCCGAGACCTGATCGAGGAGAAGCGCGGGGCCCCGGCCGACGACCTGCTGTCGGCGCTGATCGAGGCCCGGGACGGCAGCGATCGGCTCACCGAGGACGAGCTCACCTCGATGATCTTCCTGCTCCTGGCAGCAGGCCACGAGACGACGGTGAACCTGATCACCAACGGTGTACACGCGCTGCTGCGGCACCCGGACCAACTCGCCCTGCTCAAGGCGGAGCCCGAGCGGCTGCCGGCCGCCGTCGAGGAGATCCTGCGGTACGACGGCCCGCTGCAGGCCGCGATCCCGTACGTCGCGCAGGCGCCGATCGAGATCGCCGGATCACGGATCGAGGCGGGCGAGGTGATCGTGTTCGCCCTGCTGCCCGCGAACCGCGACGGCCGGAAGACGGACCGGCCGGACGAGTTGGACATCACCCGGCCGGAGAATGCCCATCTCGCGTTCGGGCACGGCATCCACCACTGCCTCGGTGCACCGCTGGCGCGGCTGGAGGGCCGGATCGCGCTCGGAATGCTGTTCGACCGCTTCCCGAACCTGCGCCTGGCCGCACCGCAACAGGATCCGGACCGTGCCGCCAGCCTGCTGATGAACGGCATTCGCGAACTGCCCGTACTGCTCTGACCACACCCGGGCGCCGACGCTGAACATCGGGTGAACCACGCCTGAATCACACGCTTGGGATTGTGGTGGGTTTGGCCAGAGATGGCATCCTTACCCGGGTGACAGAGTTGATGGAGGTCGTGCGGCACCTGCTCGGCGTTGCAATGGCCTCACATTGGCTTCTGCTGATCTTGTTCGTGGCCGCCGCGGTCGACGCGGTTTTCCCGGTGGTACCCAGCGAGGGCCTCGTGGTGACGGCCGGTATGGCCGCCGCGGCAGGGCATCAGAACCTGCTGCTCGTGATCGTGCTGGCGATGCTCGGATCGGTCATCGGCGAGTCCGCCTGCTACTTCATGGGCCGCGGCTCCGGGCCGATGCTGCACCGCTGGATGAAGCGCCAGGCCCGCAGACAGGCGCTGTACGAGAAAGTCTCGGCCGCGCTGCACTCCCGCGGTGGGCTGATCCTGATGACGGTGCGCTACATCCCCGGAGCGCGGATGGTCGCGACCCTCACGGCGGGCGCCACCCGGTACTCGTTCCGCAAGTTCATCATCTTCACCATCGCCGGCGTGACGGTCGCCTACACGTACGTCGCTCTCCTCGGCTACCTCGGTGGCGACGCGTTCGCGCACGACTCGCTGAAGGCGCTCGCGTTCAGCCTCAGCCTGGCGTTCGTGATCGGCCTGGTGATCGAGACTTCGCGCCGGATCGCGGTCAAGCGCCGCGCTGCCAAGGTCACAGCCGGCTAACGATCCGCCCTCGGGTTTCCGCGCGAGTGCGTGTCCCGGACCAACCTCCCCGCCCCCGCGTGCGTCAGTTGGGGGGTGGTGAGGCCTGGGGTGAACCTCCTCGGCGCCGCAGCGGTCGTGGCGGCGTTGCTCGCCGGATGTGCGGATGTTCCCCTCGAGGGCGCGCCGTCGCCGAGCGACCCCATCCAGAGCCCCACAGCGCCGACGAAGACACCGTCGGCCACTCCGAAGCCACCTGCGAAGCCCCAGCCGAAGCCCACGCCCAAGCCGACGCGGACGGCCGGGCGCAATCTCGCGGACGCGGCCCCGGTGACCAGGTTGTTCCCGGCCCGGCTCCGTGACGGCAAGCCGCCGCTGTTCGTCGTGGTCTCGTTCGACGGCGCCGGCGATCTTGCGCTCTGGTCGCACTGGCGGGCGGTGGCCAAGCAGGTCAATGCCCGGATGACGTTCTTCCTGTCCGGCCCGTACCTCTACCCGGGATCACATCGCACCGACTACAAGCCGCCGTACCGCAAGCCCGGCGCTTCCGACATCGGCTGGGGTGATACGGCCGCTGTGCTCGGCCGGGCGACGGTGCTGCGGCAGGCGATCGCCGAGGGGCACGAGATCGGGACGCACGGGAACGGTCACTTCTGCGGCGCGACCGGGGTCGGTCGCTGGACGACGGCCCAGTGGACCGCCGAGCTGAGCGCGTTCGACCGGATGGTGCGGACCGGACCGTCGCTGGCCGCCGGCAAGCCCGTCGTACCGCCGTTCGACCCGGCCACGGTCAAGGGGATGCGGACACCGTGTCTCGAAGGCAACCGGTCGGCGTACCGGCTCGCGATGGTGCAGCGCGGCATGCTGTACGACGCCTCCGCGCCCGGGTACATCGCCTGGCCGAAGAAGGTGGACGGCGTCTGGGACTTCCCGCTGGAGTCGGTCACGCTGGCCGGGACCAGCAAGACGACGCTGACGATGGACTACAACCTCTGGTACAGCCAGACCGGCGCGAAGAAGGCGCCCGTCGCCCAGGCGCCCGTCTACAGGGCACAGGTGCTCGCCACCTACCGCCAGGCGCTGGCGCAGTCACGTGCGAACGGCAACCCGCCGCTGTTCCTCGGCAACCACTTCAACCGGTGGAACAACAGCGTCTACTCCGATGCGCTGACCACCTTCGTCCAGGAGACCTGCACCCAGCCCGACGTCCGCTGTGTCAGCAACCGCGAGCTGGTCGGCTGGCTGACGAGGTACGGCGTACCGAAGGCCTCCTGAGACGGCTCAGAGACGGAGATAGCCGAACGCGCTCTGCCAGGTGCCACCGGCCTTGATCCGGCTGACCACCAGCCGCTGCAGCGAGGTGTCCTGCGGCAGCTCGTCCAGAGTGTCGGTGCCGTGGTGGCGGAAGGTGAAGAAGATCGCGCTGTCCTGGGCCTCTGTCGGTTTGCCGTACGGCGTGAACCGGCGGCCGAACCGGACCATGTTCGAGTCCGGCGCCAGGTTGTCCAGCAGGTACGGATCGATCAGCCACGACCACAGGATCGCCGTCTTCACCGGGTACTGCGGGAAGTACCGCGGGAAGAACTCACGCGCCTGCGCGAAGCTGTCGTCGACCGCCTCCGGTGTCAGCGGACCCCACTCCGGGATGTGCACGTTGAGCACCCACTCACCGGGCTCGGTGCCCGGCACCGGGTTGTCCGCCGGGACCTGGTACAGCTGGAACTGCAGCCGCCCGAGCGCGTAGATCTGCCCGGCCCAGTGGATCCGCAGCCACCAGTGCGTCTCCATGCCGTAGCTGCCGAAGGTCCGGCGATGGACCTTGAGCTGCTGACCGAGATCCGAGAGGGTCGCCCAGCTGATCTCGTCGCTGATCCCCAGCTCGGAGTGGAAGCGCCGGATGTCCGGCACCGTCTGGAGCAACGCCTGGACCGAGTTCCGCGGATCCTCGGGCATCTGCAGCTCCGGCTCGTCCTCGAACCTGCCGATCGCGGTGCGCAGTTGCCGGGCCAATGTGTCGACCGCCTCGCGGTCCGGAACGAACGCTTCGGTGGCCTCGCGGTCCTCGTCGCTGAATCCGAGCAGGCGGTACTCGTCGACTGTCGTCACTCGGCAACCGTATCCGATTCCGATGGAGCCAGAGACTTACGATCTAACCCGTGGTCACCTATCAGCGGTTCGCACCGCCGGACGACCTGCGCGATCTGGTCGAGCATGTCTGGCTGGTCGAGTCACCGCCGCTGGCCTCGCTGCGTCAGGACATCCTGATCCCGAACGGCCGTCCCGGCCTCGCGATCGCCCTCGCCGAACCAGGGACCCGGCACGACCCGCTCACGCTCACCGAGTGGCCCAACACCGCGTCGGTGTTCGGGATCATGACCCGCCCGCAGGTGATCGGCCAGACCGGTACGTCGAGCTATGCCGGGGTGGAGTTCAAGCCGTGGGGGATGGCTGCGCTCGGCCGTGACGACCGGCTCGTGGACGGCGTACTGCCGTTCTCCGACTGGGTCGGCGACAGTACGACGGCTGCTTTGGTCGAGGAGCTGCGTGGAGAGCCGTTCGGCCCGTCCCGCGCGGACCGGCTGGCTGCTTTTCTGAAGCCCCGGTTGACCGAGGTGCCTTCGCTGCCGCTGGTTGAGCACGCGGTCGGCGTGATCGACGAGGCTCATGGCCGGACTACAGTCGCCGACGTCGCCGCTGCCACTGGTAGGTCGTACAGCACGCTCTATCGGGTGTTCACGCGCAGCCTCGGGATCGGGCCGAAGCAGTACGCCGAGATCATCCGGTACTACCACTTCGCCGGCGGGTTGATCGGAGGAGACGCGGCCGCGACGCTCTCGGCGCTGCACGGGTATTACGACCAGGCGCACGCGGCTCGCGACTTCAAGCGGTACACGGGCGTCAGCGCGAGCGCGTTCCGCGCGGTGCAGAACGGGATCGCCGCGCTGATGCATGGAAGATCCGTCCAAGACGGCGCGCGGCCCGGCGGGTGAGGATCGGATCCGAACCGACCGGAAAGGATCCGCCATGGGACGCATCGTCCACGTCGAACTCGTCGCCACCGACCACGACCGGGCCGCCGAGTTCTACACCAAGGTGTTCGGCTGGCAGGTGACGCCGGCGCCGGTGCCTGAGGGCTATCTGCTCGCGCAGACCGGCGCGGGGGAGGGGATCGACGGCGCGATCATGAGCAGCCGCTACCAGCAGCAGCCCACGATCGCGTGGATCGAGGTCGACGACCTCGAGGCGACGCTGGACGCCGCCCGCGGTGCGGGCGGCAGCCCGGAAGGCGAGATTCAGGAACTGCCCGGTGTCGGCCGGCTCTGCTACCTCCGCGACGCGGAGGGAGTCCTGGTCGGCCTGCGTCAGCGTTCTTCCGCCAGCCCCAGGTAGAGGATGTTCGGGTCGGACGGGTTGAAGGCCACCGACGGGATGCCGTCGTTGCGGTTGTGCTGTTTGGACAGCTCGCCGGTGGACGGGTGGAAGCGGTACAGGTCGGCGCCGAAGCCGGCGAACGACGTGCCGTAGCTGAAGTAGAGCAGATCCGGGTCGGCCGGGCTGCCCCACATCCGGTTGCCGTTGATCAGCGTCGCCCGACTCTGGTCCAGCACCTCGCGGAACTTCAGCCCGCCGTCCGACGACTCCCAGATGAACCGCGTTGCACGGTCCCGGTCGTACCCCTCGACCCAGACCTTCGACGGGTCGGCCGGCGACATCGCCAGACTGAACGCGTTCACGCGCTCCACCGGCCGCGATCGGGTCCAGCCGAGGCCGCCGTCGAACGTGACGTAGACGCCGTCCGACATCACACCGACGACGACGTGGTCAGGGTTCCGCGGATCGATCACCGCGTCATACGCGAAGAGATTCCGCGCCGGCAGTACGCCGGTCCGCGCCCAGGTGACGCCGTCGTCGTACGAGTCGTAGAGCTGGCCGTCGCCCGCGACGACGCGCAGTCGGCCGGGCTCGGAGGACAACGCGGCCAGTCCGTCGCCGTTCACCGGTCCCTGGACCGTGGTGACCGTGCCGCCTTTCACCCGGTGGATCGGCTGGTCGTTCACGCTGTAGATGTACGCCGTGTCGCCCGGTCCCGGCTGGACGTCGTACGTACTGAGATCGCCGGGTGTCTTGTCGAGTAGTTGCCAGCTGCAACCAGCGTCGCTGGACCGTTGGATGAGGTGCTGGCCGATGGTGATCAGGGTGTTCGGTTCCTGCAGCGCGGCGACCTTCGCGTACGTGACCGGGCGTAGTTTGCCCGTCGTCGGCGCGAGCACCTCGCCGTCGGATTCGGTGATCGTCACCGACCCGTCGCCGTACACGGTGTCGCAGTGTGGGCGGTTCCAGGACCACCCCGGCGTGGTGAAGGAGGCGTCGGCGGGCAGGGCCGATCCGAGGGAGGTCAGGAGGAGGGCGGCGGTTCCGAGGGCGAGGCGGCGTGAGGTCATGCCCTCATGTGTAAGTGCCTGCTGCGGTGGTGAGCCAGGGGTCCTGCTGACCGAGAACCGCCATGACGTAAAGCGGTCAGCCCGCCGCGGTGTCGATGTGCCGGGCCAGCACCAGGTCGTCCTCGGTGATGCCGCCGGCCTCGTGGCTGCTGACCCGGAAGGTGACCGTGGTGTAGCGGATGTCGATGTCCGGGTGGTGGTTCATCGACTCGGCCAGCTGCGCGACCGTCGCGACCAGCCGGATGCCGTCCAGGAACGCTTCCTTCGTCACGCTGCGGACCAGTTCGCTGTCCACGACCTTCCACTGCGGCAGGTGGTCGCGGATCGCAAGGTCGATCTGGTCATCGGTCAGCAGCTCAGCCATGCCGTCACTCTAGTCCTCTCAGCACGCTCCGCCGCAGGGCACTAGGTGCGGACGCGGGTGGCGGTGGAGAAGGCGAGGAGGGCGAGGACCGCGCCGGCGGTGATGATGGCGCCGAAGATCCAGGGTTGCGGATCGGAGGAGTTCAGAGCGAGCAGGGTGCCGCTGACGGCCAGGCCGGCCGCGATGCTCATCGTGCTCGCCATCTGGGCGGCGCTGCTGTTGCGACCCGAGTTGTTCTGATCCGACAGGTCCAGCGTGAGCACCGACAGGCTCGACGTACTCAGGCCCATCCCGATCCCGGCCGCCGTCCAGCCGATGAGGCCGATCCAGGTTGTCGCGTCGGTCCAGGCCAGCAGGGACGTGATCCCCAGCCCGACCGTCATGAACGCGAGGCCGGCCCGCAGGACGTTCACCCGCTGGATGCCATGCTCCCGACCCTGCAGCCACGACCCGAACGCCCAGCTCACCCCGGTGATCGACAGCGTCACACCGGCCTTCGACGGGCTGAAGTCGTGGAGCAGCGTGAGCAGCAGCGGCAGGTACGCGCTCACTACGGTGAACCCCGCCCCGCCGAGAGCGCGGACCGCTACCACCGCCGGGAAGCCGCGCCGTGCGACGAACGTCCCCTTCGGCATCACCCGTACGGCGGCCAGCCCGAGCACCGCCAACGCGACCAGGATCGCGACGCCGCAGATCACCGGGTGCGCCTCCAGATGGTCACCGGCCAGCGTCATCGAGAACAGTGCGACCGACGCGGCGAGCGCCCACGGAAGTGCGGCCCGCCAGGCTTCGAGTTCAGCCACGTCCTCGGTACTGCGCTCCGGCGCCGGGGTCCTGAGCGACAGCCGCATGGCCGGACCCAGCAGCATCCAGCTCGGCACCAGCAGTACGACGGCACCCAGGAAGACCCACCGCCACCCGAACTGCTCGGTCACCAGACCGGTCAGCACCGGACCGAGGACCGACGGCAGGATCCACATCGCCGCGAACAACGAGAACATCCGCGGCCGCAGTACGGCGGGCAGCGCGCGGGCGACCAGCACCATCAGCGAGACATCCAGCAGTCCCTCGGCCAGGCCACTGAGGAGCCGGCCGGCGACGACCATCGGCATCCCCGTCGCAGTACCGACGAGCAACTGCGCGACCGCGAAAGCGACCGCGCCCGCCCGCAGTGTCGGGATCGGGCCGCGCCGATCGGACCACAGCCCGGCGATCGCGAGCGAGATCAGGTAGCTCGCATTCGGGGCCGCGTTCGCCAGACCGAAGCTGCCGAGTGCGTCGAACTCCCGGACCATCGTGGGCAACGCCGTACCGACCGCGCGGTTCTCGAACGCGCCGAGGGTGACGAGTCCGATCACGCCCAGCACGAGCGGCAGGTGGCGGCCGCTGAAGAGGCGCTCACGGGTCATGGGGTCGCTGCCGGTGGAGGCGGTCGCAGTCATGATCGCAATGCTCAAGGTTCAAGTGCTCTTGAGGTCAAGCGGATTCAGGTACGACGGCCGTCCGGGAGCCGGAAGACCAGCACCAGGACGCGCAGTACGAGCACCGCGGAGATCACCAGCAGGTTGTAGCCGAACAGCTGGAACAGGCTCATCGACGCGGTCACCTTCGGTCCGCCCGGCGTACCCAGCAACAGCACCGCCATCAGGCCCGCGGTGGCGCCGAGGATCGCGAGCAGGGCCTGATGCAGCAGGCCGGTGATGTGCCGCCGGTCCCGGTCATCGGCGAACAGCCGTACGTTGAGCCCCAGCCGCCCGCTCTCCGCTGCCGCCGCGATCCGGTCGATCCGCCGCGGCAACCGGCGCAACATCGGCAGCAACGTGGCGAGTTCCTCGGTCGCCGTACGACGCAACGCCTCGGGCGCAAGGCGATCGGTGACATGGGCGGCGGCGAACTGACGGGACGCGGCGACCAGGTCGAAGCCGGGGGAGATCCGCGAGATGGTGCCCTCGATCGTCGCCAGCGCCCGGAACACCGCGGCCACCTCCGGCGGCACACCGAGTTCGTGCGTGGTGATGATCGCGAACAGGTCGTTGAACATGGCAGGCCCGAGCGATACCCCGGCAGCGAGGTGGCGGGTCATGAACTGGCCGACGGCGCGCTCCAGGCTGCGCTCGTCGATCACGTCCGGGCGGTAGACGATCTCCAGCAGTGCGTCGGTCGCGGCGACCGGGTCACCGTGGTCGATCGCGAGCAGGAAGCGCTGCAGCGCCTCGCGGGTGGCCGGATCCAGCCGGCCGACCGAGCCGAGGTCGAGCATGCCGATCCGGCCGTCGGTCAGGAGCAGGAAGTTGCCCGGGTGCGGGTCGGCGTGGAAGACCCCGTCGATCGCGACCTGGCCGAGCAGGCAGTCGAACAGCACCCGGCCCAGCCGGGCCGCGTCCAGGCCGCGCTCGGCGATCGCCGGCGCGGCGCCGCCCAGACCGATGCCGTCCAGCCGCTGCATGGTCAGGACCCGATGGGTCGACTGCTGCGGGTACAACTCGGGCACGACCAGTTCGTTGGTGGAGGCAACTGATTGGCCGGCCGCGACCGCGGTCATGTTGCCGGCCTCGACGGTGAAGTCGAGCTCCTCGCGCATCGCCTGGGCGAACCCGTCGGCGAGGGCGCGGACGCCCATCGACCGGCCCCAGTCGGTGTTCCGCTCGAGCAACCGGGCGAGCCGGCGGACGATGTCGAGGTCCCGCTCGACGATCGAGGTGATGCCGGGGCGCTGGACCTTCACGACCACCCGAGGACCGTCGGGCGTGCGCAGCCGGGCGGTGTGAACCTGGGCGACCGAGGCGGCCGCCAGTGGTTCGGTGTCGAAGTCGGCGTACACCTGGTGGGGTGGGGCGCCGAGCTCTTCGGTGATGACCTGCTCGATCTGTGGCCAGGGCGTGGGGGAGGCCTGGTCCTGCAGGCGACTCAGCTCGGTGGCGACCGAGGGCGGGATGACGTCGCTGCGGGTGGACAGCACCTGGCCGAGCTTGACGAAGGTGACGCCGGCCTCGTCCAGGGCGAGCCGGAGCGATCGGGCCAGCTCGGCCTGGCCGGCGGCGTTCTCCCGGCCGGGGCGGCGCCGGCCACGCAGGTACGGCCCGAGGCCGTGCCGGATCGCGATCCGGAGGATCTGCAGGTAGCGGCGGGTGCGGGCGACCCGGCCGGTCAGATCACGCCGCAGATCCCGGGCCCGGGGCAACGACCCGGTCGGCACCAAGGCCTCGGACAAGACCAGGAAGACCAGCCCGGCCAGCATCGAACACACCGCGGTCAGGGCCAGGAACGCCAGTGCGACGCCGTTCGAGCCCTCGAACGGCGTCGCACCGACCAGGGCGTTGGCGATCGGACTGAACACCGTCAGCGTGAGCGCGGCGCCCAGCGCCATCCGGATCAGGCCGAAGCGCACCCCGAGCAGGCGCTGCGCGACCGGCACGAAGATGACCATGAAGATGGCGAGGCTGAACAACCCCGCGACCACGACATCCATGTGCGGAACCCTAGGTGTTCAGGGGCTCGGCGGAACTCACCCACGCGAGGGACTAGCCCCTGGACGAGTCCCTGACCATCAGTTCCGGTGCGAAGCTGATCTCGCGGTGCGGGCTCGCCGGGTCGTCGGCGCGCTCGAACAGGAGCTTGGCGGCCGACGTCCCGATCTCGTACGCCGGTTGCCGTACGGTCGTCAGCGGTACGACGGCCAGTTGCGCGTCGCTGATGTCGTCGTACCCGACGATCGCGATGTCGCCGGGGACCGACCAGCCGCGGCGGATCAGTGTGTTGACGATCGCGATCGCGATCAGGTCGTTGCCGCACAGGACGGCCGTCGGCCGCGGCCGCATCGCCATGATCTCGTCGGCCAGCTCGCTGCGCTCGCGTACGCTCCGGCCGGTCGCGTCGACGCGGTGCAGCAGGGCGTGGTCCTCGCCGCGTTCGTCGAGGGCGGCGAGCGCGCCTTGGTAGCGCGCCTGCACGACGAGCTCACCACCCGGCCCACCGGCGTACAGGACCTGCCGGTGCCCGAGGTCCAGCACGTGCCGCATCGCGAGCTTGCCGCCGAGGTGGTGGTCGAAGGTGACCCGCGACGTACTCAGCGCCATCTCCTCACCGCCGACCACCACGATCGGTGTCCCGACCGCCTCGAGGTCGCCGAGGTCCGGCGGCATCGAGGCGGTGGCGGAGATGACCAGGCCGCCGACCCGCATCTCCGCCAGCCGGCGGATGTACAGCGACTGCCGCTCCGGGTCGCCGGCGGTGTCGCAGTAGACGAGTACGTCGCCGCGGCCGCGGGCCGCGTCCTCGACGCCGCGCGCGATCTCGGTGAAGAACGGGTTGCCCGCGTCCGGGACCAGCAGGCCGACCGTGTGCGTGCGGTTGCCGCGCAGGGTACGGACCGCGCGGTTCGGGACGTACCGGGTCACCTCGATCGCCCGCTCGATCCGGGTCCTGGTGTCCGGGGAGACCGTCCTGGTGCCGTTGAGATAGTTCGACACCGTTCCGAGCGAGACGCCGGCGAGCGCCGCCACGTCCTTGATCGTCACGCTTCTCGCCACTACCACCCCGAACGTCGGCCGGCCCGGAAACAGCCCATCCTAGCTACCGAACACGTCCCGGATCATCTCGAGGAACGCATAGCGGTGGTGGGTGTCGGGCAGCAGTGCCGACCCTTCGGTCCACTCGTTCCAGGCGTTGATGGTGACGATCGGTGCCGGCGGCCGGTGCCGCTCCAGGAAGTCCTTCGCCGCCAGCAGCCCTTCCCGGAAGTCCTCGGGAGTCGAGTCCCACACCGGCGTCCACGGATATCCGCCGCGATCGAAGGGCGCCGCCTGATCGGTGCGTGGCGACGCGTCCCACCCGACGGTCACGTTCGGGTAGAACGGTACGTCGAGTTCCGCGGCGAACTTCTCGTACTCCGCGAAGGCCGCCTCCCGCATCGGTCCGATGTCTGCCACCGGGAAGTCGAAGTCGCGTGCGTCGGCGTGATGCACCCAGACGTACGACGTCGCGGAGGCGAAGCCCAGCTCGCGGACCAGCCGCCGCGGGTCGTCCACGGTGATGGCCTCCGGCAGGACGGCGATCCCCCAGACGACAGCGTCGAAGTGCACCCCCGGATGACCGGCACGCCTGGCCTCCTGGTCGAACCACCGCAACGCGTCGACGGCCGCTTCCACCCCGCCGAGGCCGCAGATCAGATTGCCGAGCTCGTAGATGGAGAACCACGGCTTGCCCGCGACGGTCAGGTAGTTCGGCCGCGAGAAGTAGTTGTCGATGACGTGCCGGCCGAACTTCTCGAACGCCGCCCGGTCGATCGCGCCCTGCTTGAGCTTGCGCGGCGTGCCCTGCGCGGGATCGCCGTGCGGGAAGATGTCGAGCAATTCGTGGTTGGCCCACATCAGTGCGAACTGCACGTCGTCGCTGTTCGCCGCGGACAGCAGCCCCTCGTCCAGCGCCGCCTGCAGGTAAGGCCCGTCGTCGTACCAGTAGTAGTCGACCAGGAAGCCGTCGACGCCGTACTGCTTGGCGAGGCCGATCTGCGCCTCGGCCGTTGCGGGCGTGGCCTCGTCTGCGTACCCCTGGAGCGGGATCCGTGGCTGGCGGTGGCCCTCGAACCGCGGTGTCGCGGCGCGGAGCAGCTCCCACTCGTCCCAGTCCGCGCCGAACCAGCGGGCATTGCGGCGGTCGTGGTGCCACCCGGGGAAGTAGTAGGCGAGGACCTTCGGCCGTTCCATCGATCACGCTCCTGTATTTGAAATATTTCAACATCGAGCCTAGATCGATGCTCCGAAGGCTGTCCAGAATCGGTGTCCGGGATCGGACAGCCCTGGTGGCGAGGCCTTGACGACCATCGGACCCGTCCTTACGCTCCGGTGTTGAAACATTTCAACAGTCATCCTCCAGATCCAAGGAGAGCCCATGCGCCCGCGACGTTCCCTGCTGGCCCTCGGCGCCCTCGCCGCGACCCTCGTCGTGACCGCCTGCTCGGCGGGCGACCAGCCGGACGGGTCCTCGGACGCCGCCGGTACGACGGCGTCCACGGCGACCCACACCGCGGCGGAGATCGCGGCAGCCACCGGGACCTACAAGGTCCAGCCGCTGTTCGCCGTGCCGAAGACGCTGCCGAAGAAGTACCGGCTCGCCTTCCTCAACCCCGGCCTCAGCTACCCGTACTTCGCCACCTGGTCGGACGGGATGAAGGCCGCGGCCAAGTACTACGGGGTCGAGCTCGACCAGGCCGATCTGAACTTCAAGTACGACACCCAGCTCGACCAGTACAAGCAGTTGGCCGTGAAGATGCCGGACGTCGTCGGCTCGCAGCCGATGAACGACGCCACCTACAACCAGGCCCGCCAGGACAAGGTGAAGCTGGTCCTGATCGACGGGTCGTTCAAGGACCTGCCGCACTTCGGCGTCGACGACCAGCAGGTCGGCACGCTGGCCGTCGACACGATGACGGCGGCCGCGAAGGCCAAGATGGCCGGCGCATGGAAGGGGAAGAAGGTCCTGGTCGCCGGGCTCACGTCGGCGAACTGCGGACCGTGCGACGCCCGGGTGAAGGCCGCGTTCGCGCGCGCCGAGTCCGCGTTGGGCATCCCGGCCGCGAACACCAAGATGCTCACCCCACAGGGCCAGGACCCGACGACTTCGGCCGGGTCGACCTTCAACGACTTCCTCACGGCGCACCCGAACGACGCCGTCCTGGTCGTCTCCTACGGCGACGAGCCGGTGATCGGCGCGGTCAACGCGGCCAAGGCGGCCAACCGCGACGGCGACATCCTTGCCGTCAGCAACGGTGGCGACAGTGCGGCCCGGCTGGCGTTGCGCGATCGCAGCAACGCGGGCATCCTGGTCGCCGCGATCGACTACCAGCCGTACGCCGAGGGCTGGAACTGGGTCGAGGCCGCGATCGCGACCGCGATGGGCAAGCCGTTCGGGGAGTTCAGGGTCGACCGCGTGCTGACCGCCGCGACCGTCGACCAGTTCTACCCCGAAGACAGCAAGCGATGACCGACGTCCTGGGGGTCTTGGATCCGCGCCGCCTGCTCCGGCCGGCGCCCGCACCCGAGCCCGGCCGGGCCGGTCGGCGCCGGCTCTCCGACCGGTTCCTCGACCTCGGCATCTACGTTGCTCTGATCGTCCTCGTCGTCTACTTCTCGCAGGCCTCGCCGTACTTCCTGACCCAGCGCAACCTGCTCAACGTGGGCGCAGCGGTGGCGGTCACCGGGGTGCTGGCGGCGGGGATGACGATCGCCCTGATTGCCGGGCAGCTCGACCTCACTGTCGGTGCGAACATCGCGCTGACCAGCGTCATCGTGTCACTGGCGATCGAGAGCCTGGGCTGGAGTACGCCGGCAGCCGTCCTGCTCGGGCTGGCCGTCGGAGTGGGGATCGGGCTGGCGAACAGCGTGCTTGTCGTCGGCGTCGGCATCAACTCGATCATTGCGACACTGGCGATGGGGATTGTGCTGCGCGGAGTCGCCCTGATCAGCACCGGCGGTCAGACCAAGCCACTGACCAACCTGGCCCTGCCCGACGCCCTGCAGTTGCGACCGCTCGGTGTGCCCACGACGGTGTGGATCCTGGTGGCGGTGTTCGTGGTCAGCTGGGTGATGCTGACGTTCACGCCGGTGGGCTGGCACATCTACGGTGTCGGAGGCAACCCGAGCGCCGCGCTGCGCGCCGGCATCCGGACCAAGTGGTTGTACGCCGGGGTGTTCGTCACCACCGGCGTACTCGCGGCCGTCGGCGGCATCGTCACCACCGGGACGTCGAGCAGTGGTGGTCCGAACTACGCGAACGGCGCGGAGTTCGACGTACTCACGGCAGTCCTGCTCGGTGGCATCGGACTGGCCGGTGGATCCGGCCGGATCCAGCGCACTCTCGCCGGCGTCCTGGTGATCGGCGTACTCAACAACGGGCTGACGTTGCTGTCGGTCAGCTCGTACTACCAGCAGCTCGCCAGGGGAGCGGTCTTCGTACTCGCTGTCGTCCTGGGTGCGATCGGCGAACGGCGGAGGGCCCGATGACCTCGACCGCACCAGTGTTGACCGCCGACGGTGTCGGCAAGCTGTTCGGCCATGTCCGGGCACTGCAGGACGTGTCGTTCGACCTGCACGCCGGGGAAGTGCTCGCGGTGGTGGGCGACAACGGCGCCGGCAAGAGCACGTTGATCAAGATCCTCTCCGGCGTCTACGACCTGACCGAGGGACAGCTGCAGGTTCGCGACCAGCCGGTGGCGTTCGGCAAGCCTGCGGATGCGGCAGCGGCCGGAATCGCGACCGTCTACCAGGATCTCGCCCTGGTCGACACCCGGGACGTGGCCCAGAACCTGTTCCTGGGCAGGGAGTTCCGCCGCGGACCGTTCGTCGACCGGCGGCGGATCTACCGGGAGGCGGAGCGGATCCTCGCCGGGCTGACGATTCAGCTCCCGTCCGTCCGGGTGCCGGTCTACCTGCTGTCCGGCGGGCAGCGGCAGGCCGTCGCGATCGCCCGCGTCCTGACCGGTGGCGCCGACATCGTGATCATGGACGAGCCGACTGCCGCGCTCGGTGTCCAGGAGTCCGAGCGGGTCCTGCGGCTCGTCCGCGACCTGCGCGACGCGGGCAAGGCGGTCATCCTGATCAGCCACAACCTCCAGCAGGTGTGGCAGACCGCTGACCGGATTCTGGTCATGCACCTCGGCCGGGTCGCCGGCATCCGCCGCCGGGCGGACAGCACGGTCGAGGAGATCGTCAAGCTGATCGTGTACGGCGACCCCGACGACGCCTCTGTTTCCACTGAACTGGAAGGGATCTGACATGCCGTCGAAGCTCGTCCGGGTGTTGGCTCTACTCATGACCGTCTCACTGGGTGCCGTCGGGCTGGTTCCCGACGCCGCCGCCGGTCCAAGCCCGGCGGTGTACACGGTCGAGACCTGGCGCTCGGTCGAGATCGGGCTGACGGCCGAGGCGACGTACCCCGATCCGTTCGCCGACGTGCAGGTGACCGCGACGTTCCGTGGACCGCGTGGGCAGGTGATCACGCGGCCGGCGTTCTGGGACGGCGGCTCGTCCTGGAAGGTCCGCTTCGCGCCACCTGCCGTCGGGGTGTGGACGATGCGCACCTCGTCGACCGATGCCGGACTCAACGGTGTCGTTGCCTCCGTCCAAGCCGTTCCCTACCAGGGGAATCTCGAGATCTACCGGCACGGCTTCCTGAAGCCGAGTACGGACGGGCACTACCTGCAGCACGCCGACGGTACGCCGTTCTTCTACCTCGGCGACACGCACTGGATCCTGCCGCATGAGCGCTTCGACACCTCCAACGCGCCGGGCGTCGACTCACAGTTCAAGTACGTCGTGGACAAGCGCGTCGGGCAGGGTTTCACCGTCTTCCAGTCCGAGCCGATCTGGCAGCCGCACGGCGGAAGCCACACCAGGCCGGACGAACAACCCGCCGCCGATCTCACCAACGGTCTGACCAGTGACGACCTGGCGGGATTCGCGGAGATGGACAAGAAGTTCGCCTACATCGCCGACGCCGGGCTCGTGCATGCGAACGCGATGATCGCCTGGGCCGCCCAGCCGCACGACAACCCTGGCGTGATGACTCCGGACTACATGGCCGCGCTCGCGCGCTACTGGGACGCGCGGTACGGCGCGTACCCGGTGATCTGGACCGTGGCGCAGGAGATCGACAACGACTTCTACGGCGTGTACGCCGGTGACGCGATGGCGCCGTGGGCGGCCGCGATCAAGGCCCTCGACGCCGCCGACGCGTACGACCAGCCGCTGATGCCGCACCAGGAGAACACCGACCAGACCAGCGTCACGAACTCCCGCTTCGCGACCGAACCTTGGCATGACGGCTTTGCCGCGCAGTTGCAGTACAGCGACGGCTGGAACCTCGGGAAGGTCGCCGAGTACTGGGCGTCCGGCAAACCGAGCCTCGCCTATGAGACGCCGTACGAGGACTTCTGGACCGACAGCAGGCATGCGCTGAGTGCGCTGTACAAGGCTTACCTGCTGGGACTTCGGGGCTACGGGTACGGTGTCGCCGGCGTCTGGAACGATGTGTACTCCGCCCCGGGCGAGCCGATCGACGCGGGCACCGACTACGAGATGCCCGCGCGCTACCAGTGGTGGTACACGGGGGCGAATCGTCAGACCGGTGACCAGCTCACGCACGGCGTGCAGTTCTTCCGTGGCCTGGACTGGTGGAAGCTCACGCCGCACTTCGGTGACGCGACGTGGTCCGACTTCGGCTCCGGCGGCGACAATGTGCTGGCCTCCGACGGGAACAAGTCCTACGTCGCTCTCTTGACCAGCACCGGTACGGCGACCGGCACGATCCGAAGGCTCGATCCGGACCACTACTACACGGCGGAGTGGTTCAACCCACGCACCGGGCAACGGACACCCATCAGCACCAAGGTGGAAGCTGCCGGCGGCAGTTGGAGCGTCCCGGCGAGACCGACCGCGGAAGACTGGGTCCTGACCGTCAACCGCGGTGCGCCGATCGGCAGCGCACCCCGGCAGCCCGTTGCCGACCCGACCGGCGGCGCCTACCAAGGCGTGCAGCCGGTGCGGCTGTCAACGTCGACCGAGAATGCCACCATCCACTACACGACGGACGGTACGACGCCCACGCGGTCAAGTCCCGTCTACAGCGAGCCGGTGCGGATCGCCGACCCGATGGATGTGCAGCTGCGAGCCATCACCACCCGCTCAGGTCAGACGAGTACGCCGATGACGGCCACCTACCGCCAGCAGCTGCCGGACCTGACCCCGGCGGCCACGCTCCCGGCAAATGTTGCTGACCGCAACCGAAGCACCAGCTGGGAGGGTAGTTCACTCGAGGCGACGTTCCGGGGCGAGACGGCCTTGGACACGGTGATCGTCACTGGGTCGGGACAGGCGTCCTACCGGGTCGACTACTGGGACGGGCAGACCTGGCAGACGGCGGCGTCGGGTTCCGGGCAGATCGGAGGCGCTGGTGTAGGCACCGTGCTGACATTCCAGCGAATCTCCACGACGGAGGTCCGGTTCGTGGCCTCGTCCGCGGTGACAGTCACCGAGCTGGGGCTGTACCGGCACCCGTTGACCGATGCACCGGATCTCACTGCGGGCGGGAGCTACTCGGCGAGCTCCAGCTGGGCCGCCGGCCAGGTCGCGGCCAAGGCCTTCGACAACGACCCAGGCACGAACTGGCAGGCCTGCGACGGATGCTGGGCCGGGCAGTGGCTGGCGGTCGACTTCGGACGGAGTACGACGTTCAACGCGGTGGCCGTGTCGGAGTACGGCAACCGCACCACGGCGTACCGGATCGAGTACTGGGACGGTAAGGCGTGGCAGACGGCGTACTCGGGCACCGGAGGGTTCGGGCAGCAGGGGGAGACGACGACCGTGACGTTCCCCGATGTCACCGGTAGCGAGGCACGCATCCTGTACCTCAGCGGCACCGGGAACGCGCCGATCGTCTACCAGTTGTCGGTCTATCGGCAGTGACACGCGGAAGCCCCTGGAACCTGCGCGGTTCCAGGGGCTTCCCAGGGTCGATCAGGCGGGGCGGCGGCGGATCTTGTTGCCGAGCCAGACGATCGGGTCGTACTTGCGGTCGGCGACGCGCTCCTTCATCGGGATCAGCGCGTTGTCGGTGATCTTGATGTGCTCGGGGCACACCTCCGTGCAGCACTTGGTGATGTTGCAGAAGCCCAGGCCGTGCTGCTCCTGGGCCGCGTTCTGCCGATCGGCCGCGTCGAGCGGGTGCATGTCCAGCTCGGCGATCCGCATCAGGAACCGCGGACCGGAGAAGCTCTCCTTGTTCTCCTCGTGGTCGCGGATCACGTGACAGGTGTCCTGGCACAGGAAGCACTCGATGCACTTGCGGAACTCCTGCGAGCGCTCCACATCGACCTGCTGCATCCGGTAGTCGCCCGGCTTCACGTCCGCCGGCGGCTTGAAGGCCGGGATCTCCCGGGCCTTCTGGTAGTTGAACGACACGTCGGTGACGAGGTCGCGGATCACCGGGAAGGTGCGCATCGGCGTCACCGTGACGACCTCGTCCTCGGCGAACGTGTTCATCCGGCACATGCACATCAGCTTCGGCATGCCGTTGATCTCGGCGCTGCAGGAGCCGCACTTGCCGGCCTTGCAGTTCCACCGCACCGCCATGTCCGGCGTCTGGGTCGCCTGCAGCCGGTGGATGACGTCGAGGACGACCTCGCCCTCGTTCACCTCGACCTCGTAGTCCTTCAGCTCACCGCCGTCGGAGTCACCCCGCCAGACGCGGAATTTGCCCTTGTAACTCATTTGGCCGGCAGCTCCTCATCCGTCAGGTACTTCGTCAGCTCGTCGAGCTCGAACAGTTCGAGCAGGTCCTCGCGCATCGGGATCTGCTGCTCCTCGGTCACGTTCACGCCGCCGTCGGCATCGAGTGCGCAGACCAGCAGCTTCTTGCGCCACTCGGCGTTCATGCCCGGGTAGTCGTCGCGGGTGTGACCGCCGCGGGACTCCTGCCGCCGCAACGCGGCCTTGGCCACGCACTCGGACACGGTCAGCATGTTGCGCAGGTCGAGCGCCAGGTGCCAGCCGGGGTTGAACTGGCGGTGGCCCTCCACCGTCATCTTCGCGATCCGGCCGCGGAACTCGGCCAGCCGGCCGAGCGCCTGCTCCATCTCCTCTTCCTTGCGGATGATGCCGACCAGGTCGTTCATCGACTGCTGCAGTTCCTGGTGGATCGAGTACGGGTTCTCGCCGCCCTCGAGCTCGAACGGTGCCAGCGCCTCGATCGCCGCGGCGTCGATGTCCGCCTCGTCGATCTTCGGCCGCTCCTGCAGCGAGTCGACGTACACCGCCGCACCCATGCCCGCGCGCCGCCCGAAGACGAGCAGGTCGGACAGCGAGTTGCCACCCAGCCGGTTCGACCCGTGCATGCCGCCCGCAACCTCACCGGCCGCGAACAGACCGGGGATCTTCGAGGACGCGGTGTCCGGGTCGACCTCGACGCCACCCATCACGTAGTGACAGGTCGGACCGACCTCCATCGGCTCGGCGGTGATGTCGACGTCGGCCAGCTCCTTGAACTGGTGGTGCATCGACGGCAGCCGGCGAGTGATCTCCTCGGCCGGGAGCCGCGACGACACGTCCAGGAAGACACCGCCGTGCGGCGTACCGCGGCCGGCCTTGACCTCGGAGTTGATCGCCCGGGCGACCTCGTCGCGAGGCAGCAGCTCTGGTGGACGCCGGTTGTTGTCCGGGTCCTTGTACCAGCGGTCCGCCTCGTCCTCGGTCTCCGCGTACTGCGCCCGGAACACGTCGGGCACGTACTCGAACATGAACCGCTTGCCCTCGGAGTTCTTCAGTACGCCGCCGTCACCGCGCACCGACTCGGTGACCAGGATCCCCTTCACCGACGGCGGCCAGACCATGCCGGTCGGGTGGAACTGGATGAACTCCATGTTGATCAGCGTCGCGCCGGCACGCATCGCCAGGGCGTGCCCGTCACCGGTGTACTCCCAGGAGTTCGAGGTGACCTTGAAGGACTTGCCGACACCGCCGGTCGCCAGCACCACCGCGGGCGCGTCGAACAGGATGAACCGGCCGGACTCGCGCCAGTAGCCGAAGGCACCGGAGATCGCGTCCCCGTCCTTCAGCAACTCGGTGACGGTGCACTCGGCGTACACCTTGAGGTTCGCCTCGTAGTCGCCGGTGGCCTCGAAGTCCTCCTGCTGCAGCGAGACGATCTTCTGCTGCAGGGTGCGGATCAGCTCCAGACCGGTGCGGTCGCCGACGTGCGCGAGCCGCGGGTAGGTGTGGCCGCCGAAGTTGCGCTGGCTGATCCGGCCGTCCGGCGTGCGGTCGAACAGCGCGCCGTACGTCTCCAGCTCCCAGACCCGGTCGGGGGCTTCCTGCGCGTGCAGTTCAGCCATCCGCCAGTTGTTCAGGAACTTGCCGCCGCGCATCGTGTCGCGGTAGTGGACCTGCCAGTTGTCGTTGGAGTTCGCGTTGCCCATCGCCGCCGCGCAGCCGCCCTCGGCCATCACGGTGTGCGCCTTGCCGAACAGCGACTTGCACACGATCGCGGTGCGCTTGCCCTGCTCGCGGGCCTCGATCGCCGCGCGCAGGCCGGCGCCGCCGGCCCCGATCACGACGACGTCGTAGGTGTGTCGTTCCAGCTCAGTCATGAAGTCTTCAGATCCCGTGGGTCAGTTGATGAAGCGCAGATCGGAGAACCAGTCGGCCGACAGTCCCATGATGTAGGCGTCGGTGAGGATCACGGTGAACAGCGACGCCATCGCGAACGTGCCGTGCTTCGGGTTCAGCTTGGACACGAAGGTCCAGTACCGGTAGCGCAGCGGATGCTTGGAGAAGTTCTTCAGCCGGCCGCCGACGATGTGCCGGCAGGCGTGGCAGGACAACGTGTACAGCCACAGCATCACCAGGTTGACCCAGATGATCAGCGTGCCAAGGCCGATGCCGAAACCACCGTCCTTGCCGTGGAAGGCCTGGATACCGTCGTAGACGTTGAGCAGACCGAAGACCAGTGCGCCGTAGAAGAAGTAGCGGTGCAGGTTCAGCGCGACCAGCGGGAACTTGGTCTCACCGGTGTAGCTCTTGTGCGGCTCCGGGACCGCGCAGGCGGCCGGTGCGAAGAACAGCGACCGGTAGCCCGCCTTGCGGTAGTAGTAACAGGTGCCGCGGAAGCCGGCCAGCACCACGAAGGTGATGAGGCTCAACGGCAGCCAGCGCGGGAATCCGCCGAACCAGGTACCGAGGTGGCTGGAACCTTCGACACACGAGCTGCTCAGGCAGGGCGAGTACAGCGGGGTGAGGTAGTGGAAATCGTCGACCCAGTACCACTTGCCCATGAAGATGCGGACCGTCGCATAGGCGATGAAGAAGAGAAGGATCACACCGATCCGCAGCGGTGCCAGCCACCACCGGTCGGTTCTTGCGGTCTTGAGGCCGATCTGTGCGCGACCGGGTGCGTCTACTCCCGTCGCCATCAGGGAGCGTGCCTGTCGGGCGCGCCGAAGCCTTCGTGCTCCGCGTCTGTCCACATGGACGCGTCATACTCCACGTCGGGAATCTCCTCGAGTTCCTCCGGAACGGGTCCGGGTCTGTGACGGGGGTCGGGAGGGCCGAGCTCAGCCAAGTCGTCGTTCAGCCGGGCCACATCCGACACCAACCGGCGGATGCCGAGAGTGTCACCGTACTCCTGACTGAGTTTGCCGACGGACGTGTGTAGCGCCTCGAGCGCGCGGACGACTGCGGCAACGCCGCTGTTGCCTTCACCCATGCCGACTCCAGTAGTTGTCTTGTGGCTGTCAGTATGGGCACACTTTGCCTCTGCGGGGCGCCCAACGGAAGACCCCTCGGTACGGCGTGTTTCCAGTTAGGGTTACCTCAGTTGCCGACCGCCGTCGGGTGGAGTAATGGAGCGAATCCGGCCTTCAGTACAACGAGATTCGCCGGTGGGGTGAGCACCTCCACCTCACGCAGTCCGGGCGGCCGGCGGGCCTCGCCGTACCCGGCCCAGGACCAGGGCAGCACCTGGTGGCCGAGCACGAGCGCCGGGCGGCCGTCGTACCGGATCATTGCTCCGTCAGGGAGTTCGCCGAGGCTCTGGATGGTGGTGCGTTGTCGCCGGGTGCGTGGTTCGACACGTTCGAGATGCAGTTGGGCGTCCATCGCCGCGGCGCGCGGGCGCTCGTCGAGATCGCGGCCGGTCGCCCAGGCGCCGGCGTACAGCAGGAAGTCCCTGCGGCGGCAGTAATGACAGGGCCGATGGCCGGCCGCGAGCGCGACCGCCTCGTCGAAGAAGAACAGTGCGGTCCAGCGCCCCGGCGGCATCGGATCGCGCCGAACCCCCTTCCAGTCAAGGACGCAGCAGATCCAGGCCTTGGAGCGCCAGCGCGTCGTCCCGAGGCGGCGGTCGGGACTGTGCAGCGAGCCGCGGTTGCCCATCAGCAGGCCGCGGCCGGCGTCGGCCACGATCTCCTGCGTCGGCAAAACCCTGTTCTGCAACGGCATGCAGGTCATCCTGCCCGAGGCCGGGGACAGTTCTCCTTGTATATCTGGCAGAGTCGCCCCGTGCAGATCGTGGTAGGAGTCGCCGTCGTCAGGGACGGCCGGGTGCTGGCGGCGTACCGGCCTGATCCCGACGGTGGCTGGGAGTTCCCGGGCGGCAAGGTCGAGCCGGGGGAGACCGAGGAGCAGGCGGCGGTCCGGGAGATCCGCGAGGAGCTCGACCTGGAGATCAAGGTCGGCGAGTCGCTCGGGCCGGCGGTGGACATCTCCGAGCGCTACCGCCTGCGCGTCTACCGGGCGTCGATCGTTGCCGGCGACCCGGTACTGCGGGAGCACGACGAGCTCCGGTGGTTCGCCCCGGCCGAACTGGACGAGGCGGACTGGCTGATCCCGGACCGGCCGTTCGTCCGGCGGCTCCGCGAACTGCTCTGAGTGGCAGACATCACACCCTCACCCGGCCTGCTCGGGCCTGGCGGACGCGACAGTCGCGGTTTGTATGGGTCAACTGTATGGGTTGTACCTGGTGAGCGGTCTGGACCAGCCGGAGAATCGTGACCGTTACTTTCCGGGGAGGAGTACAGGCATGTCGGTGTACCAGGCCGTTCCCGCGGTACGGCGGGAAGACATCGCGCCGGAGCTGGTCTGCGAGGTGTACGAGCTGGGATCGCGGCGTCGTACCCCCGCGGCGGCGAAGGAGCTGACCAGTCGCCAGGTGGCGATCGGCCGGATGATGTCCACGGGTGCCAAGGACGCGGCGATCGCCCGGGAACTCGGCCTCTCGCTGCGGACCGTCCGGTCCGAGATCAGCGCGCTGATCGCCGGTCTCGGTGCCAGATCCCGCTTCCAGGCCGGCTGTCTGCTCGTCCGCCGGTTCGGCTGATCCCTTCCCCGGGCTTCGGGTCCGGGGAAGACCGGCGCTGCGGACCCGGCTGACCACCCTTCAGCCGCTGACCCCCCTGTGTGCAGCGCCGGACCCGTCGCGGCCCGGCGATGCCCGGGCCTCAACCAGGCGCACCGCCCGGGCCGCGACCAGGGTCGTCGCCGGGCCGCGACGGCCCTCGGCGGCGAGCCATGAAAAGCGCGCGAAAGCTGTCGGCGGGCCGACGTAGGCTTTCGGCATGAGTGAGCTACCTGACCGCCGGCTGCTGCTGGTGCACGCCCACCCGGACGACGAGACCATCAACAACGGCGTGACGATGGCGCGTTATGTGGCCGAGGGAGCCGCCGTCACGCTGATCACCTGCACGCTCGGTGAAGAGGGTGAGGTGCTCGTCCCGGACCTCGAACACCTGGCCGCCGACCAGACCGATCAGCTCGGTGAGCACCGGATCGGCGAGCTCGCCGCCGCGATGGCCGAGCTCGGCGTCACCGACCACCGCTGGCTCGGCAGCGCCGGGAAGTACCGCGACACCGGGATGATCTACAACGACGAAGGCAACGCCGCCGTCCCGCTGGAGACCCGCAAGGACAGCTTCTGGCAGGCCGACCTGCTCGCCGCGGCCGACGACCTGGTCCCGGTCATCCGCGAGGTCCGCCCGCAGGTCCTGGTGACGTACGACGAGTACGGGAACTACGGTCACCCCGACCACATCAAGGCCCATCGCGTCGCGACGTACGCCGCTGCCCTGGCGGCCGCCCCGTCGTACCGGGAGGACCTCGGCGAGGCCTGGGACATCGCGAAGATCTACTGGATCGCGATGGCGGAGTCGCGGATGCGGGAGAGCCTGCGCCGGCTGCGGGAGGCCGGTGACACGACGACGTTCGAGGGCATGGATCCGGACGGTCCGATGGGTCCGCCGATCACCCCGGACCGGCTGATCAACTGCGTGATCGACGGCGACGAGTTCCTGGATCGCAAGATGAACGCGATGAAGGCGCACGCCACCCAGATCACTGTCGACGGGCCGTTCTTCGCGCTGTCCAACAACAACGGCAATCAGGTCTGGGCCTCGGAGTCGTACCGCTTGGTCAAGGGCACCGCGGCGCCCGGCCCGGACGGCCTCGAGCACGACCTGTTCGCGGGGCTGTAGGACGGACCGCGCGGGCGTGACCGTTCCCACACGCTCGGTTGAGGCATCAACCTTCCGGCGGGCATAGTCTGCAATGGTGTCCTCGTCGGATCCCAGTGGGAGTGTCGCGCCCGCCGACTTCCGTGCTGCGCTCGGCCGGTTCGCCTCCGGCATCACGATCATGAGTACGCTCCAGGACGGCGTCGCGCACGCGATGACGGCGAACGCGTTCACGTCCCTCTCGCTCGACCCGCCACTGGTGCTCGTCTGTGTCGACAAGGGTGTCCGGATGCACGCCGCCGTACTCGACTGTGGCTACTGGGCCGCCTCGGTGCTTGCCGGCGATCAGCAGCCGATCGCGGACCGGTTCGCCCGCTCCGGCCGGGATCTGTACAGCCAGTTCGACGGGATCACGACGTCGGCCGGCCCGAAGACCGGCTGCGCGCTGCTGGAGGGGGCTCTGTCCTGGCTCGAGTGCCGGACCTGGGCGACGTACGACGGCGGCGACCACACCATCGTGGTCGGTGAGGTGCTGAGCCTCGGCCTGGGCGAGCCGGCCGATCCGAGCGCGCTGATCTACCACGCGAGTCACTACCGGAAACTGCCCGGAGCCTGAGCGTTACCGCGCATGTCGCGCGGCTACGGGCAAGCCGGGGCATGTCGGGGCACCCCGGGCCAGGGCGGGCCCGCCCCGGCGGCAGAAGAGGCCTGATTCGTCCCGTAAGATGTGCCCTCGTGTCCCGAGCGGACGCGGCCTGTACACGGTTTGAGTGGAGGACTCTGTCCGGTGGGGAAGAAGCAGCTAGCGGGGATCATCGCCGCTGCTGGGCTTGGCGTGCTCGTCGTGGGCTACGGCGCGGCGTTCGCGTTCGCGGGCGACAAGATTCCCGGTGACACCACGGTGCTCGGCATCCCGGTCGGCGGGATGTCCGAGGGCGATGCCAAGGCCAAGCTCGAGGCCGGGCTGAAGGACCGCCTGGCCCAGCCGATGCCCCTCAAGGCAGGCCAGTCCAAGTTCGAGGTGCAGCCGGCCGATGCCGGCCTCAGCCTGAACCTGGACGCCACCGTCGACGCCGCGGGTGCGGGCCGCAGCCTGGCCCCCGGCCACATCTGGCAGGCCCTGACCGGCGGTGACGCGGTCGACCCGGTGGTCACCGCGGACGACGCGAAGCTGAAAGCGGCTGTCGACAAGCTCGCCACCCAGGTGAACCGTTCGGCCACCGAAGGCAGCATCACCTTCAAGGAAGCCACGCCGGTCCAGCACGCGCCCGCCGAGGGCCTCCAGTTGGACAACGCGAAGGCAGCGGACGCGCTCGTCGCCGCCTACCCGGCCGGTGATACCCCCGCCGACCTTCCGGTCAACGTGACCAGGCCGCAGGCCGGCACGGACGCGATGGACAAGGCCTTGAAGGACTTCGCCGAACCGGCCATGTCCGGCCCGGTCCGGCTGACGGTCGGCGACAAGTCGGCCGAGCTTCAGCCGAAGGAGTTCGGACCCGCGCTGACGGTGACCGTGAAGGACGGTAACGCCACCCCGGCGTTGAACACGAAGATGCTCGAGCCGCTGTTCCAGGAGCGGTTCAAGACGCTGGAGACGCTGCCCAAGGACGCCACGGTCCAGATCGTCGGGACCACGCCGAAGGTCGTCCCGGCCGTCGACGGCATGGTGGTCGACCGGGCCAAGGTCGGACCCGCGATCCTCGCCGTGCTGCCGAAGCCGCCAGGGGAGCGGCGGGCCGCGGTCGGGCTGACCCACACCAAGGCGAAGCTGACCACCGAGGCTGCTGCCGCGCTCGGGATCAAGGAAGTGATGGGGGAGTTCACCACCAGCTTCCCGCACGCGCCGTACCGGAACGTGAACATCGGCACCGCGGCGGCCAAGATCAACGGCACGCTGGTGAAGCCGGGCGACACGTTCAGCCTGAACAAGATCGTCGGCGAGCGGACCAAGGAGAACGGCTTCACCGAGGGCAACATCATCAGCGGCGGCAAGTTCGTGCTCGACCTCGGCGGTGGCGTGTCGCAGTCGGCGACGACCACCTTCAACGCGGCGTTCTTCGCCGGCCTGAAGGACGTCGAGCACAAGGCGCACAGCGTCTACATCAGCCGCTACCCGATCGGCCGCGAAGCGACCGTGGCCTGGCCGGCGGTCGACATGAAGTTCCGCAACGACTCTGGGCACGGAGTGCTGGTGCAGACGATCTTCAAGGCGTCGACGCCGGGCAGTGCGGGCAGCATCACCGTGAAGATCTGGGGCACCAAGGTCTGGGACATCACCGCGGGCCAGTCCGGCAAGCGGAACCCGCGCGCACCGAAGGTGGTCTACAACCCCGATCCCAAGTGCCGGCCGCAGGCGCCGACCCCCGGGTTCGACATCACGGTCTACCGGTACTTCGCGAAGAACGGCGTACGGCAGAAGACCGAGTCGTTCATCACGAAGTACAACGCGGCCGACGACATCCGCTGTGGTCCCAAGCCCGGCACTACGCCGCCGCCTCCCGGCACCAGCACGCCACCAGGCGTGAACAAGCCCACCCGCCCGCCGAACTGATCCGGGCCGGGGCTGCGGTCAGCCCCGGTGGATCCTGTGGAGTTCGGCGGCTACCTGGTTGAAGAGGTCCTCGCCGATGACGGCGCCTTCGCGGCGGACCTGACCGGGGTCGATGCGCAGGACACGGTCCAGACGGACCTCGCTCTTGCGGCCTTCCTTGTCCCAGGCGCCGCTGCCGATGTCCAGCCAGATCCGGCCCCAGCGCGCCTCGTCGGCGGCGTCCCGGTCGTGGTCCTTGCTGGTCAGGATCAGCGCCAGCAGCCACGGCCCGTCCGAGCCGACCACGAGCACCGGCCGGTCCTTGCCGCGGTGATGGTCCTCCTCGAACGGCACCCAGGTCCAGACAATCTCGCCCGGGTCCGCCACTCCGTCGTCCGGGTGCGGCGTGTACTCGACGTGCACGGTTCCCTCGAAGTCCCCCGCGTACTCCGGCCGCTCCGCCACGTGATCCGCCCTGTGATCCGCCATGGCACCCGAGGGTAACCCCCTCACATCACACCGGCCTCACACCGTTCCAACGGCGTGGAAAACACCATTCAAGACACGAAGACGGTCAATCGGGCCGCGATCCTGGCGGTCCTGCTCACCGGGCAGTTCATGGCGAACATCGACACCGCGGTCGCGAACATCGCCGGCCCGTCGATCGGCGCCGATCTGCAGGCCTCGGAGGGCGCGGTCGGACTGGTCGTGACCGGGTACGTCGTCGCGTTCGCGGTCCTGCTCATCACCGGCGCCCGGCTCGGCTCGTCCCTCGGCTACCGGCGGACGTTCCTGCTCGGTCTGCTGGTGTTCACGGCTGCCTCGCTGGCCTGCGGTCTCGCGCCCGAGATCGTCTCCCTCGTCGTCGCCCGCTTCGTCCAGGGCGCAGGCGCCGCGCTGATGGTCCCGCAGGTCCTCAGCGGCATCCAGTTGCACTTCCACGGCCGGGACCGGCTGAAGGCGCTGGGCTACTTCTCGATCGCCTTGTCCGGTGGGGCTGTCCTCGGACAGATCCTCGGCGGCGTACTCATCGCGGCCGACCTGTTCGGCACCAGTTGGCGCCCGATCTTCCTCGTCAACATCCCCATCGGCCTGGCTCTCCTGGTCGCCGGTCGCCGTCTGCTCCCCGCTGACCGGACGACCGATCGCGATCCCGTCGACCTGGTCGGCGTACTCACCCTGTCCGCCGCGGTTCTGCTCGTGATCGTCCCGCTCCTGCTGGGTTCTGAGCGCGGCTGGCCGACGTGGTCCTGGCTGTGCCTCCTGCTGAGCCTGCCCGCCCTGGCCTTCTTCGAGTACGGCGAACGCCGGGCCGCCGCACGCGGCGGTCGTCCCCTGATCGCGAGGCAAGTGCTCCGCAACCCGTCTGTCCGGGCCGGCCTGCTCGCCCACGCCTGCACGACAGGCACGTACTTCGCTCTGCTCTTCGTCCTCGCCCTCTACCTCCAGGACGGTCTGCACAAGGGGCCGGCGTACTCGGGGTTCGCCATGGTCGTCTGGGTCGCGGCGTTCGGGCTGGCCGGGCCGATCATCCCGCGGCTGCGCAGGGGAGTGCGGTGGATGCCCGTGATCGGCTGTCTGGTCCTCGCGGCCGGATACGTGTCGGTCCTGGCCTATCTGCTGCTCGGCGGCCGCACCGGGCCGCTCCTGTTCGCCCTGCTCGGCGTCGGCGGCCTCGGGCTCGGCATCAGCGCCAACACCCTGATCGGCGCAGTCACCTCGAGCATTTCCCCGCAGTACGCCGCTGACCTGTCCGGCGTGGTCGCCACCAACGCACAGCTGTCCGGCGCTCTCGGGGTCGCTCTGGCCGGTTCCAGCTACGCAGCGCTCGCCTCGAACCCCAGTAGCGCTCTGAGCGTCGTACTGGCCGGGTTCATCGTGGTGACGCTGGTCGGGGCGGCTGCGGCTCAGCGCTTGGTCAGATAGCGGTAGCGGTACGCCTCCGCGTAGCCGAGCCTGCGGTAGGTGACCATGGCGGCCGTGTTCTCCTCCACGACCTCCAGATAGGTACGGCGGCCGCCCAGTGGCCCGGACCACCTGGCCAGGCCCTGGACGAGCGCCGTACCCAGGCCTCGGCGGCGGTACGACGGGTCCACCCGGACGGCATCGACACCGAGCCAGTGCCCCGTCATGGACCCCCGCCCGACGGCCACCGTGCGGCCGTCCAGGGTGATCGAGGCGAACACGGCCTTCGGCGCACCCTCCATCACGGCCGGGGCAGCCTCGGGCACCGGTCCGTCGAACGCGGCGGCGTACCACGCGTTGCTGGGGTGTTCCGCCATCAGTACGTCGTACTGCGGGGAGGCGTTCACCTGGTCCAGGGTGGTGTGCAGGACGAAGGTGTCGGACTGCTCCGGGCGGGCGTCGATCCACTCCTGGGCAAGGAGTTCGGCCGCTTCCGGGCTGCCGATGCGGACCAGCGCCAGCGGGGGCAGGCCGCGCTCGTCGTAGAAAGCTTGAGCGTGCTTGAGCGCGTCGGCGACCGGCATGCCGGGGTTCCCGGCCGGGAGCAGCGAGTTGCCCCGGCCGGTCCAGCCAGAAGATGCCCGCAGCAACCACTGGCCGACGTACGCCGTCTCGGCCGCCGGCCGGCCCAGGGCCGTGGTCAGGAAGAGTTGTTCGACGTCCACCGGCCGCAGCGGCATCTCCGGGATCCGTTTGGCCGCCGCCACGTCGGCGCTGCCGACCTGGTGCAGACTGCTGTCCGCGTGCCGTACGACCAGGCCGGAGGGGTCCCAGGACTGCAGAACGCCGATCACGTCGGTCAGTCCGCCCGGAATCCGGTGCCGGACCACGACACGGTGGCCGATATCACGGAGACTGAGGCCTGACACGATGCGGACTCCTGGCAGAGTGGGCGAAGGACTACCGTGATACTAGAGACCTTGCACCACACTTTGCATCGAGCACAGCATCACCGCATCGCAGCACCCCAGAACAGCGCTGCGCTTGCCTGCCATAGGAGGAGTAGCAGTGACCTACGTCATCGCGCAGCCGTGTGTTGACCTGAAGGACCTCGCCTGCGTCGAGGAATGCCCCGTCGACTGCATCTACGAGGGCAACCGGATGCTGTACATCCACCCCGACGAGTGCGTCGACTGCGGAGCGTGCGAGCCGGTCTGCCCGGTGGAGGCGATCTACTACGAGGACGACACTCCGGAGCAGTGGAAGGACTACTACACCGCGAACGTCGACTTCTTCAACGACCTCGGTTCCCCCGGCGGCGCCTCCAAGATGGGCAAGATCGACAAGGATCACCCCTTCATCGAGGCCCTGCCGCCGCAAGAGCACGACGAGTAAAGGGCGGAAAAGCAAAAGCGGGAGCGCAGGAGTACAGGCCCTGCCGCCGCAGGAGCACGACGAGTAACTGTTCAGCTACCTATTGTGGCGAGCGCTCCAACGGGGTGCTCGCCACACGCTTGACTACTGCTCCTGGACGTCGACGTGGACGTGGTCCAGGTGGCGGAGGATGGCTGGGTCGCCGGAGCGTTCGGGCGGGGTGTAGTCGCGCCACCCGCTGTCCGACCGTCCCCCCGCGGTCCAGATCTTGTCGCTGAAGATGACCGTCTTGATCTTCAGCAGGTCCGCCCGCGCCACCAGGTACTGCGCCATCGCCCAGCCCTTGGTCGTGTTCGCCGTCGAGATCGGCCGCACGAACACATCCACCGCCCGGCCCTCGTAGTGCGCCGACCCCACCATGTGCCCGGACTGCACCCCACCCGGCGCATACCCACCGGTCGACAGGGTCCCGAACGTCTCGAGCAGATCCGTGCGTACGGCGTCCGCCCGCGGCGTCAGCCCGTTGCGGCCGACCACCTCCTGCTTCACCGAGTCGGTGTTCACCGTGCAGGCGAGCACGCTCTTCGACTGCCCGGTCAGCGCCGAGGCGAGCACCCGGGCGTCCGCTTCGTGATCCGCATAGGCGTTCGGGAACGCACTGCGCTGGACCCGGTCGGCCGCCACCGTCACCGCGAGCGTCTGGTAGTTCTTCACCTTCACCAGCGCGTCGTAGAACTTCCCGGCTGCGTAGTGCGGGTCTCGCACCTCCTTTGCCGTACCCCAGCCCTGTGACGGCCGTTGCTGAAACAGTCCCAGCGAGTCCCGGTCCCCATGCGCCAGATTCCGCAGGCCGGACTCCTGGTACGCCGTCGCCAGCGCGATCGTCGCCGCCCGGGCCGGCAGTCCCCGGCGTACGGCGACACCCGCGATGATCGCGGCTGACTCAGCCTGCTCGAGGTCCAGCTCGACGGTGGTCCCGTTGACCGTGGCCGTGCATTGCTCTTTGGGCGGCAGCAACGGCCCGATTCCCTTGTCCCCGACCCACTTGACCGTCAACCCAATGGCCAGCGCAAGCACACCGACAGCGCCCACGGCCACCAGGGCACGACGCTTCATCGGCATACGGGTCCCAACGTGTGGGGGCGGTGGTCGGGTTCCGGGATGTCGGTCACGATGTGGTTGACGTGCGGCGCGTGCGGTTGGTTGGCGTTCCGCACGCGTTGGTGCTCACCTGTCACGCGTTGGCGTGCAGGGCTTCGTTGAGCGTGATGCCCTCACCCTGGCGCGGCCGCGCCTCGACGGCACCGGTGACCGAGTTGCGGAGGTACAGCAGCCCGGGCTGCCCGGAGAGGTCGCGGGCCTTCACCACGCTGCCGTCGGGGAGGGTGACCTTGGTGCCGGCGGTCACGTAGAGCCCCGCCTCGACCACGCAGTCGTCGCCGAGCGAGATGCCGGTGCCGCCGTTCGCACCGAGCAGGCAGCGCTTGCCGATCGACACCACCTGGGTACCGCCACCGGACAGCGTGCCCATGATCGACGAGCCGGCGCCGATGTCGCTGCCGTCGTCGACCACCACACCGGCCACGATGCGGCCCTCGACCATCGACGTACCGAGCGTGCCGGCGTTGAAGTTCACGAAGCCCTCGTGCATCACTGTGGTCCCGGAGGCCAGGTGCGCACCGAGCCGGACCCGGTCGGCGTCGCCGATCCGAACGCCGCTCGGTACGACGTAGTCCGTCATCCGCGGGAACTTGTCGACGCTCGCCACACTCAGGTGCTGGCCGGCCGCGCGGGCCCGCAGCCGCACCTGCTCGATGTTCTCGACCGGGACCGGGCCGAGCGACGTCCACGCGTTGTTCGGCAGCGCGGCGAAGATGCCGTCGAGGTTGAGGCCGTGCGGGCGGACCAGCCGGTGCGACAGCAGGTGCAGCCGCAGGTACGCGTCCGCGGTGCCCGCAGGCGCCTGGTCCAGGGCGATCTCGGCCGACACGACCTCACGCCGTACCTGCCGGATCTCGTCGTTGCCCTCGGCAGCGATCAGCTCGGCCGGCGACTTGGCGTCGTCCGGGCGTGAGCCGAGCTCGGGCGCCGGGTACCAGACGTCGAGGACGGTCCCGTCGGCGGAAACGGTGGCGAGGCCGAAGCCCCAGGCGTGCGTGGCGTTCTCGGTCATGCCCACAAGCCTGCCAGACGGCCCACGCCGCAGTGGAGGCCGGTGCACCGGTGGCTGTGGTCACATGGACGGATGCAGACGGCATCCTCGCTGACGTTCGACACCGATCTCGGCTCCGACGTCGACGACGTCCTCGCCCTGGCGACGATCCTCGGCTCACCCGAACTCGATCTCACTGCCGTCACCACCGTGTACGGCGACACTCTGGTGCGGGCCCGGATGGCCGCACGGGTGGCCACGGTCGCGGGTCGCGCCATCGACCCGATCGTCCCCGGCCGTACCGGAACCCGGTCCGGCCGGCCGGTCTGGTGGGCCGGTCACGAAGGCGCGCTCCTTCCGGACCTGGCCCGTGAGACCGTCGCCACCGGCACCGACCCGATCGCGGTGCTCGCCGCCTCACCGACCGTCGTCGCGGTCGGGCCGTTGACCAATGTGGCGGAGGCCGTCGAGCGGCCCGGGCACCTGATCGAGCAGTTGTGCGTGATGGGCGGCAACTTCTTGTCGGCCGATGCCGAGCACAACATCAAGTGCGACGTCGACGCGGCCGCGGTCGTGTTCGGCAGCGGAGTGCCGGCGACGGTCATCGGGATCGACCAGACGTCGCGGCTGCGGCTGGGTGGCGCTGTCGTCGCCGAGTTCGAAGCAGCCGGACCGCTCGGGCAGTTGCTTGGTGCGGAGATGCGGCAGTTCTGGAGTTTCTCCGCGTCCGACTCCAACGTCCCGCACGACCCGGCCGCGGTGCTGATGCTGACCGATCCGGACCTGTTCACCTTCGCCACCGGCCGGATCGAGGTCGACGTGGCCGGGATCACCCCCTTCACGCCCGGCGACGGGCCGCACCGGATCGTCGCCGATCTCGACGCCGAGGCGGTCGCCCGGCGCATCGTGGACCGGATCCTCGTCGCTTGTGCGGGCAGCCCGACCTGAGCCCGGCCTCGGCTGGATAATTCGGCGGCGGCTGATCGAGCGGCCGTGATCTACTGGCGTGATGCTTCCGGCGTGGCTCTCGCATGTTGACGGACCGGTACTGCGGGCTACGGAGGCTCCGTCGGTCGGAGCGTTGCACGGCGAGTTGCTGCGGCAGTGGGGATCGTCGGAAGTCTGGCGGTTGTCGTACGGACTGCGCAGCGTGATCGTGAAGCGGGGTACGGACAGTCAGTCCGGTGAGGGAGCGGCGTACGAGCGGTTCGTCATCCCGTTGGGGCTGCCGGCACCGGACCTGATCCACGCCGAGGACGGCATGCTCGTGCTCGCGGACGTGGGCCGGGTGACGCTGGAGCAGGAGCCGTCGGCGGAGGGATTCCTGGCTGCGGCCGAGTTGGTGGCCGAGATTCGCTCCCGGGCTGTCTCTGGGCCGAGCGGGTTCCCGCCGGAGCGGGTCAAGGAGTTGGCCGACCGCATCGACCGGATCTCGTTCGACGTCGGGCCGTTGACCGAGGCTCTCGCCGGACTGCACCGGGATGCGCCGTTGGCCGTCGTCCACGGTGATTTCGTGCCGAAGAACCTTGTCTCCGACGGCACCCGGTGGACTGCGGTCGACTGGCCGCTGACGTACGTCGCGCCGTACCTCAGCGACTTGTACACCCTGGTCCGCGACGCGACCGCACTCGGCCACGACCGCGGACCGATCGTCGCCCACTACGTCGAGACGGCCGGCGCGGATCCTTTCATGGTCGACCGCCAACTCCTCGCCGGCGGCGCCTGCTTCTGCCTTCTCGCACTGGACTTCGTCGTCACCGAAGGCCGGCGCACGATCCCGGATTCCGGCGCCTGGATCGCCCCGCTCCTGGCCGAGCTCGAGGATCTGATGGACCAGCTGTCGTGAGGCTGCTCGTCCTCGGCGGCACGAAGAATCTCGGCCGTCACGTGGTCGAGGCCGCCTTGCGCGACGGTCACGAGGTGACCCTGTTCAACCGTGGCGTGACCAACCCTGAGCTGTATCCTGAGGTGCGACGCTTGGTCGGTGAGCGGGCCGCGCCGGACGTGCTGGCGACGGGGGAGTGGGACGGCGTTATCGACATGTCCGGCTTCCTCGTTCCACAGGTCCGTCTGAGTGCGGACCTGCTCCGGGATCGCGTCGGCCACTACACCTACATGTCGTCGATCGCCGTCTACGCCAGCAAGGTGACGCCGGGGATGGACGAGTTTGCTCCGCTGCTGGACTGGCCGGACGGTGCGCCCGAGGACGAGTTCACGATGGACATCTACGGCCCGTCGAAGGTGCGCTGTGAGTCGTTGCTGTCGGCCACCTTCGGCGCGCGGACCGCGGCAGTTCGGTCCGGTTTCGTGGTCGGTCCATACAACCCGGACTTCGGCAACTGGGGCTCCGCACTCGCCCATGGCACCCGGATGGAGTGCGCCGCCCGACCCTCGCAGCCGGTCCAGTACGTCGACGCCCGCGACCTCGCTGACTTCCTGCTCCGACTCACGACCGAGCGCGTGAGTGGTCCGTTCAACGCGGTCGGGCCGACTCGGACGATGACGGAGCTGGCCGACGCCTGGCGTTCCGTCGTACCCGATGCTGCTCCGGTGGACTGGTCGCCGGCGGTGGATCGCTTCCACCTGCCGCACGACGGGAGCAACGACGGGACGTTCCGGCTCGACAACAGCCGGGCGTTGGCGGCTGGACTGCGGTTGCGGGCGGACGAGGAGATCGCGCGCGACTACGTGACGTGGGTCCACGATGGGAACGTCCCGCCTCCGCCGCCGCACTGATCCGTAGCATTGCCTCCCGTGATCATCGAGACAGGTGGAGGGCCGGTCGGCCCGACCAGCCCGAGCGGCGCCGGCTTCAGCAGTGTCGACGCGACCCGCTACTCCGGTACGACGGGAGGCCGTCAGGAAGCGGCGCTTCAGACGGTGGGTGGCCTACTGCAGGTCGGAGACCGGCTGCGCTACAAGATCTATCCCGAGCTCGACGAGCTGCTCAGCTACTCGGCGACGTACGCGGCGGTGGACCTGGTCTTCACCGACGGCACTCGGCTGTCTGGGCTCGGCGCCACGGACCAGTACGGGATGCCGCTCGATGCGGCCGGCCAGGGCGCGGCCAAGATCCTCTACGCGAACCAGTGGAACGACGTACAGGTCGACCTCTCGCCGGCGGCCGGGAAGACCGTCGACCGGGTGCTGCTCGTGGTCGACGCTCCTTCAGAGACTTTCGAGGGCTGGGTCGACGATGTCGAGATCGGGCCGGCGCCGGCCCGGCTGGACGGCACGGACCTGGTCGCGTACGTCGACACCCGGCGCGGCACCAACGCCAGCCACGACTTCTCCCGCGGCAACACGCTGCCGATCACCGCCTGGCCGAATGGCTTCAACTTCCTCACGCCGGTGACCGACGCTTCGACCCACCGCTGGCCGTACGAGTACCACCGCGCGAACAACGCCGACAATCGGCCGGAGCTGCAGGGCCTGTCGTTCTCGCACCAGCCCAGTCCGTGGATGGGCGACCGGGACCAGCTGACGATCATGCCTGTGGCCGCGACCGAGCCGCTCGGCGATCCGGCCGAACGCGCCGCCGCCTTCAGCCACGACGACGAGATCGCTCGCCCGGACCTGTACTCGGTCCGTCTTGCGAACGGCGTACGGGCCGAGCTGGCGCCGACCGATCACGGGGCGATCTTCCGGTTCGGCTTCCCGGGCGACGCGGCCGGCCGGCATCTGGTGTTCGACACCATCGACGAGAACGGCGCCTTCGGCTTCGACGGGACCGCGCTGACCGGTTGGGTCGAGAACGGGTCGGAGTTCGGCCGGACCCGCATGTACTGCTACGGGGTCTTCTCGTCAGCGCCTGTGGGTTTCGAGCCGGCTGTCGGTGGCCGGGACAACGCTCGCGCGGCGACGTTCTCAGGGGTGGAGGAGGTCACGCTGCGGATCGCTACGTCGTTCATCGGCGTCGACCAGGCGCGCCACAACCTGTCGCTCGAGCTCGAGGGCCGATCCTTCGAGGACATCCAGCAGGCCGCGAACCAGGCCTGGAACGAGCGGCTCGCGGTGATCCTGCCGGACGACGCGACCGAGCCGCAGCTGCGCACGGTCTACGGCAACCTCTACCGACTCAACCTCTACCCGAACAGCCAGTTCGAGAATGCCGGCAGCGTTGACGAACCGGACTACCGCTACGCCAGCCCGGTCACCGCGCCCGAGGCCGGTCGTGCGGTGGTGAAGTCCGGGAAGATCTACGTCAACAGTGGGTTCTGGGACACCTACCGGACCGCGTGGCCGGCGTACGCGTTCCTCTACCCGTCGTTGGCGGCGGAGTTCGTCGACGGGTTCGTGCAGCAGTACCGCGACGGTGGCTGGATCGCGCGCTGGTCGTCGCCGGGCTACGCGGACTGCATGACCGGGACAAGCTCCGACGTGTCGTTCGCGGATGCCTATCTGAAGGGCGTCGAGCTGCCGGATCCGTTGGCGACGTACGCCGCCGGTCTCCGCAACGCCACCGTCGGGCCGGAGGCGACCGAGGTCGGGCGGAAGGGCGTGGAGACCGGGTTCTTCACCGGGTACGTGAGCACCGACACCGAGGAGAGCGTGTCCTGGTCGCTCGAGGCGTACCTGAACGACTTCGGCCTCGCCGAGATGGCCGCCCGTCTCGCCGACGATCCCGCAGTTCCTGCCGCTCGCCGCGCTCAGCTCGCGGAGGAAGCGGAGTACCTGCGCCGTCGATCGCTGAACTACGTTCTGCTCTTCGACGACGCCGTCAACTTCTTCCAGGGCCGGCGGCCGGACGGTACGTTCGCGAAGACGCCCGAAGAATTCGACCCGTGCGAGTGGGGCGGTGACTTCACCGAGACCGACGGGTGGAACTTCGCCTTCCACGTCGCCCACGACCCACGCGGCCTCGCCAACCTGTACGGCGGCCCGCGTGGCCTGGAGGCGAAGCTCGACGAGTTCTTCACCACCCCGGAACTCGCGGTGAAGAAGGGCACCTACTCGATCGTCATCCACGAGATGCTCGAGGCCCAAGCCGTACGGATGGGCCAGTTCGGCTTCAGCAACCAGCCCGCCCACCACATCGCCTGGATGTACAACTACGCCGGCGCACCGCACAAGACGCAGGCCATCGTCCGCGAGGTCCTCGAACGCCTGTACGTCGGCGAACAGATCGGCCAGGGCTACCCCGGCGACGAGGACAACGGCGAGATGTCCGCGTGGTACCTGTTCGCTGCCCTAGGCATCTATCCGCTCCGCGTCGGCGCCCCCGAATACGCGATCGGCTCCCCGCTCTTCTCCCGCACCGTCGTCACACCTCTCGGCGGCAAGCCCATCGTCATCACGGCATCGGGTGTGCAACACCCTTACGTCCAAGAGCTCCTGGTCGACGGCAAACAATTGCCCACAGCATCAATCACGGCCGCCGACCTCCGCTCGGCCACTCAGATCGACTTCGTCCTCGGCCCCACCCCCTCCGACTGGGCGACCCTGGCCACGCCACCCTCCATCACCCAGGACGACGCCATCCCCACCCCGCTCGTCGACCTGATCCCGCACGACGCCGGCAACCCCCTCTTCGACAACACCTCCACCACCGAGGTCCCCTTCGACACCCCAACCCCCACCATCCACTGGTCCCTCCCCACCCCCGCCGCGGCGTCCTTCTACACCCTCACCTCCGGCACCGGCGGCACCCCCACCGCCTGGCACCTGGAAGCCTCCACCGACAACACCACCTGGACCGGCCTGGACACCCGAACCAACCAATCCTTCCCCTGGCCCCGCCAAACCCGCCCCTTCAAAATCCCCACCCCAGGCGCCTACCAGCACTACCGCCTAACCATCACCGCCGCCCCCGGCCAGACAACCCTCAGCCAACTCGAACTCCTCCAGTAACCCCAGACCGGACACCGCCGGGCAGCACCCGCGCACCACACGTAAAGGTCACCACTTCGCGGCGACTGACCATTGACCGCCTCCGGCGGCGCCCGCCGCCGGGACCGCGCCCCCCACGTGATCGGCGCGACAACACACCGACGTCGCCCGTCCGCGATCGAACCTCCCCCGGTCCTGCCGGACTCGCCCCGCCCACGTCGGCCTCCGCCGGGACCGTCCGCGCTGGACCCACCAGCGTCTACCCGTACCGAACGACGGGTAGTAGTCCCCGCCTGGCACCCTGGCGCCATCCCGCGCCGCCTGCGCGAGCCGGCTGCAGGCGAGTACTACCCGTCCTTAGGTACGCCAGCAGCCATTGACCGGAGACACATGATCGGCGGGGTGGGTCATCGCCTCGTCTAGGCCGGGCCTCCGCCCGGTCTACCCGTACCGAAGGACAGGAGGTAGTCGTCGTCTGGCGCCCCGGCGCCGCCTCGTGCCGCCTGCGCGAGCTGGCCGCAGGCGACTACCTCCTGTCCTTCGGTACACCAGCAGCAGTTGACCGGAGGCACACGATCGGCGGGGCGGACTATCGCCCGGTCCACGCCGGGCCATGGCCCGGGTCTACCTGTACCGAAGGACAGGAGGTAGTCCCCGTCTGACACCCCGGCGCCGCCACGTGCCGCCTGCGCGAGCTGGCCGCAGGCGAGTACCTCCTGTCGTTCGGTACACCAGCAGCAGTTGGTCCAGCCTGATCGATCCAGCCTCCGCTCGATCCCTCTCCGTCTGCACCCGGACGATCCGACGCGACACACATGATCGGCGGGATCGAGCAGGGTCCGGTACACCCCCGACAGTTCCCCGCCCCGCCGATCACCTAGCTCGTGTCAGGATCAGCGCCAGCCGCCGGAGGCAACAGGACAGCCACCGGTGGCGGGAGGACGGTGCTTGGTGGACAGTTCCCCGCCCCGCCGATCACCTGGCTCGTGTCAGGATCAGCGCCAGCCGCCGGAGGCAACAGGACAGCCACCGCTGGCGGGAGGACGGTGGTTGGTGGACAGCTCCGCGCGCCGCCGGAGGCGGCCGACAGATCAGCCGCCGCGGAGCGGTGTCCTTTGTGCGGTGTCCGGCTGGTGCTGTCTCAGCGTTTCTTGGTTCGGGGGGCTGAGGTGGCTCGGATGTGGAGTTCGGTGCGGAGGGTGACGGTGGAGGGTGGGCGGCCGGGGGAGGCGGTGCGGTCCTTCAGCAGGAGGCCCGCGGTTCGGCCCAGCTCGTACGTCGGCTGGGCGACCGTGGTCAGGCTGGGTACGACGAGGTCCGCCCACGGGATGTCGTCGAAGCCGACCACAGCGATGTCGGCCGGAGCGCGGAGGCCCTTCTTTGCCAGGCATTCCAGCGCACCGACCGTCATCAGGTTGTTGGTGACGAACAGCGCCTCAGGCGGCTCGGCCAGTTCGAGCAGACTCTCCATCGCCGCATACCCACCGGCCTCGCGGAAATCCGCGTGCCGGACGAGGTCTTTGTTGTAGCGGATCCCACCGGCCCGCAACGCCGACCGATACCCGGCCAGCCGGTCCATTGCTGTGCTGACCTTCCGCGGACCGGTGATACACGCGATCCGTTGATATCCACCGTCGATCAAGTGTTTGACGCCCTCGTGCGCACCGTGCTCGTTGTCGACCAGCACGGTGTCCGCCTCGACGCCGTCGACGCGGCGGTCGATCAGCACCAGCGGGATCTTCGCTTCCGCGAGTTGCTGCACACCCTCGGCCGTCGACGTCGGGGAGATCACGACACCGGCCATCTGGTCGGTCAATACCGCCGAGGCGTACGCCGCCTCCTTGGCCGGGTCCTCGTCGGAGTTGCACAGTACGACGTGGTACCCCTCGGTCTGCGCGACGTCCTCCAGACCACGAACGAGTGACGTGAAGAACGGGTTCTCGATGTCGGAGATGACCACGGCCCACAGGTTCGTGCTGGACTTGCGCAGGTTGCGGGCGACGCCGTTCGGGCGGTAGCCGAGCTCGGCCACCGCGGCCCGGACCTTCTCGGACAACTGCGGATCCACGTTGCGACGGCCGCTCAGCACCCGCGAGACCGTGGCCGGGGACACGCCTGATCTACGCGCGACGTCGTAGATCGTCGTCATGCCCGCTCCCCGCTGGAGATCCAATGGTCGTCTGAATCGCACTCTAACCCCGATCCAGCAGAAAGGATCTCATGTGGGCGGTGGCCCGACGCCAGATGTCGCGCCGTCGAGGAGAGCCACCGCGGCCGCGCGGTCCGGAGCTGAGTCTGCGGCGCCGTTCACGGTGGTGGAGAGGGCACCCGCGGCGTTGGCCAGCCGTACGGCGTCGATCAGCTCGGCACCGCCGGCCAGAGACGCGGCCAGCGAACCGCAGAATGCGTCTCCAGCACCGACTGTGTCGACGGTCGCGACCCGGTGCGCTTCGACTCGTTCCTCGAAATCCCGCGCCCGATCCAGGACGTAGGCTCCGCGCGACCCCAGCGTCACGACACACCCGCGCAGGTCCCACTCCTCGGCCAGCTTCCGCGCGATCGCGGGCACCTGCGACTCGTCGTCGCAGTTCAGCCCGGTCAGCGCGGCAGCCTCCACCTCGTTCGGTACCAGGATGTCGACGTACGACGCCAGCGTCGGATCGACCGGGCCGACGGGTGCCGGGGTGAGGATCGTGGTGGCGTCCGCGGTCGAGGCGAGCCGGAGGGCAGCGTGGCTCGCCTCGACCGGGAGTTCGAGTTGGACGCTGAGGACCCTACTGGCGGTCAGTACGCCGGCTGCCGCCTCGACATCGTCCGCGGTGATCGCGGCGTTGGCACGGGACACGATGATGATCGAGTTGCCACCGTCCGGCAGCACGAGCGGGAGACCGACGCCCGTACCGAGTGACGGATGACGGACCACCCACGCGGTGTCGACGCCGTCAGACTCGAGAAGTTCGAGGAACTCCTCGCCGTACCGGTCCTCGCCGATGGTGCCGACGATCGCCGTCCGGGCGCCCATCCGCGCGGCCGCGATGGCCTGGTTCACGCCCTTGCCGCCGAGGAACTCCGCGAAGCCGGTCCCGTGCAGGGTTTCCCCTGGCAACGGTCGCCGCTCGGCCGAAGCGACCAGATCCTTCATGAACGAGCCGAGCACACAGACGTCGTACGAACTCATGCCTCGTCCCCCAGCAGACGCTTGCCGAGGGCACCTGATGGATGAAACCGGGCGAAGTCGTGGTGACTGAACTCCCGCAGTACGACGAGGGCACAGGCGAGTGCATCACCCATCGCGAGCGAGGCTGTGGTCGACGCGGTCGGGGCGAGGTTCAGCGGATCCGCCTCCTTCAGCACCATCGTGTCCAGCGTGTACGTCGCCAGCCGGGCCAGCGTCGACTCCTCGTTGCCGGTCATCGCGATCACCGGGATCTCCCGGTCGCGCAGCATCCGGGCGAACGCGCAGACCTCGGCGGTCTCACCGGAGGCGGACAGGGCGAGGACCAGATCGCGAGTCGTCACCGCACCGGAGTCGCCGTGGAGCGCGTCGCCGGAGTGGATGAAGGTGGCCGGCGTGCCAGTGCTGGCGAGTGTGGCGGCGATCTTGCGGCCGACCAGCCCGGACTTGCCCAGGCCGGTCACCACCAGGTGACCTTCGCAGCCGGCGACGGCGGTCAGTACATCGAGGAAGACTCCGTCCAGCCGGTCCGCCAACGCGGACACCGCCGCGGCCTCGGTCTCGATCGCGTTCCGCGCCGCCTCCAATCCCCGTGCCACCAGGTCCCTGGACAGCTCGTCGGCCGTGCGGTGGGCGGACGCACGGTTCGGCACAACTGACATCCCAGCGCCTCTCATGTCAGAAATCGATTTCCGAAGAGTAGGCAGCCGGATCCGGCAGTGTCAACGTCTGCATCCAGGTCGAAACCCTCACGTGTACGAGGAAATCGGCCGCGTTGATCACATCGTCACCGGTTCGGGCCTTGACCGGCCAGGTCGTCACTCGTAGATTGCGAGAAATCGATTGCCAATATTCGGTCGTTCGAGAGCACACCCCTGGAGCACCTGATGGCCGCAACACCCTTCTCTGCCAGGCAGCTCAGCCGCCGCTCGATCCTGCGCGGCGGACTCGGCGCCGTCGCCGCGTCGGCGGCCGGCGTACCGCTGCTGTCCGCCTGTGGTGGCGACGACTCCGGCGGCAACGCCAAGGAGATGTCGTTCTGGAACTTCTACGGCCCGTCCGACGACCAAGGCCCACAGAGCAAGTGGTTCGTCGACACCGTCGCGGAGTGGAACAAGAACAACGACGTCAAGGTCAAGCTGCGCTACATCCCCGGCAAGGACTATCTGAACGGGACCACCCTGCAGACCGCGTTCCAGTCGGGGCAGGGCCCGGACATCTTCCTGATCAGCCCCGGCGACTTCCTGCGCTACTACAACGGCGGCGTCCTGCAGGACCTCGGCTCGGCGTTGTCCGACGAGTCGAAGGCCGACTACCTGCCCGGCCTGCTCGAGGCGCGCAGCGTCGACGGCAAGGTCTACGGCCTGCCGATGGAGATCGAGCCGCTGGCGATGTACTACAGCGAGACCGCGTTCGAGAAGGCCGGCCTGTCCGAGGCGGACCTGCCGAAGACCTGGGACCAGACCATCGCGGTCGCGGAGAAGCTGACCGGCAAGGACCGGTACGGCGTGATGTTCGAGACGCTGCCCGGCTACTACCAGAACTTCACCTGGTACCCGTTCCTCTGGCAGGGCGACGGTACGCCGATCAAGGACGGCAAGGTCGCGTTCGACTCGCCGGCCGCCGTCCAGGCACTGAAGTTCTGGCAGGACTCCATCCAGCACAAGGTGGCCCCGCGCAAGGCGCTCGGCGACGGCGGCGGTGACGTCGTGTCCAACCTCGGCTCCGGCGCGGCCGCGATGCAGCAGAGCGGCATCTGGGCGGTCGCGGACCTGCGTGCGAAGGCCAAGACCTTCAAGTACGGCATCATCCCGCACCCGACCCCGGACGGCGGCAAGCCGGCCACCGACCTCGGCGGCTGGGCGTTCGTGGCCAACTCCAAGGGCGCGAACCCAGAGGCCGCGGCGAAGTTCATCAGCTGGGCGCTCGGCTCGACCGATGCCGCCGGCATCGAACGCCAGCGGCAGTGGAACACCGTCGTGAAGACCAACCTGCCGCCGCGCAAGTCGGTCCAGCAGGCCGCGGATGCCAAGGGTGCGTTCGCCGACGGCGCGCTGAAGAAGTTCGTCAGCGAGATCGCGCCGACCGGCAAGCCGGAGCCGCGGTTCCCACCGGAGGTGTACCAGCCGATCGCGGACGCGATCCAGGCCTGCCAGCTGAACGCGTCCGACCCCGCCAAGGCGGCGGCTGACGCGGCGGCGAAGATCGACACCTTCCTGAAGACCTATCAGGGCGCGCCGATCAGCTGATGGTGACCACGACAGCCCCTCCCACCACCGCACGGAAGAAGGCCCAGGCACCCAGAGCCAAGGCCGGGATGACGCGGAAACGGCGCGAGGCACTGGCGGCGTACGCCTTCCTCGCGCCGGACACCATCGGCCTGCTGATCTTCGTCGCACTGCCGATGGTGCTCGCCTTCGGCGTCGCGTTCTTCAAGGTCGACGGCTTCGGCAACTACCAGTACGTCGGTCTGGCCAACTACAAGTTGATGGCCGGCGACGACCAGCTCTGGGCGTCGCTGAAGGTCACCGCGATCTACGTCGTCACCTTCGTACCGATCGCGTTCGTCGTGAGCTTCGCGCTGGCCATGCTGGTCCGCAACCACTTCAAGGGCATCGGCTGGGTCCGCTCGGCGTTCTTCCTGCCGAACGTGGTCAGCCTGGTCGTGGTCGGCCTGATCTGGCAGTTCCTGCTGGTCGACAAGCGCGGCGCGCTGTCCAAGCTCCTCGGGCCGTTCGGCCTCGGGGACGTGTCCTTCCTCGGTACGCCGTCACTCGCGCTCGGCACCTATGTGGTGATCAGTGTCTGGTTCCTGATGGGGTATCAGATGCTCGTCTTCCTGGCCGGGTTGAAAGACGTACCGAAGGAGCTCGAGGACGCCGCGCAGATCGACGGCGCGAGCTCGTGGCAACGATTCCGCTACGTGATCTGGCCGCTGCTCCGCCCGACCAGCTTCTTCGTCGTGGTCAACTCGACGATCGGCGCGGTCACCGGTCTGCAGGCGTTCGACCTGGTCTTCGTTCTCACCAAGGGCGGACCGGCCCGCGCCACCAGCACGGTCGTGCTCTACATCTACGAGCAGGCGTTCACCTTTAACAACATGGGGTACGCCGCTGCGCTGACCACCGTGGTCGTCGCGATCCTGGTGATCTGCACCGGCCTGATGTTCGGCTTCACCCGAGGAGGCCGCTTCGATGAGGATTAGATTCCTGCCCATCCTGGCGCACGTGCTGGCGATCATCGCCGTACTGCCGTTGCTGTGGATCGCGATCAGCGCGCTCAAGCCGGCCGAGGACGTCTTCAACTTCGGCTGGCCGACCACCTGGACGCTGGACAATCTGCAGTACGTCCTGCTGAAGATCCCGATGCCGCGGTTCATGCTGAACAGTGCGATCGTGTCGGTGGTCGTCACTGTGGTCGCGTTGTTCTTCCACTCGATGGCGGCGTACGCGCTGGCCCGGCTGCGGTTCCCGGGGCGCGGGATCATCTTCTCCGGCATCATGTCGACGCTGCTGGTGTCGCTGCCGGTGATCCTGGTGCCGCTGTTCCTGGTGGCCAAGCAACTCGGGCTGCTGGACAGCTACGCCGGCCTGATCGTGCCCAGCATTTTCCATGCCTTCGGCATCTTCCTGCTCCGGCAGTACTACCTGAACATCCCGCGGGAGCTGGAGGAGGCGGCCGACCTGGACGGCTGCGGGTACTGGCGGCGGTACTGGAGCGTCATCCTGCCGCTCAGCCGGCCGGTGCTCGCGTCGCTGTCGGTGCTGTTCTTCCTGGCCAACTGGAACGCGTTCCTGTGGCCGCTGACCATCACCAGGAACCCGGACCTGCGGGTGATCCAGCTCGGTGTGTCCGGGATGCAGGGGCAGTACGCCTCGGCCTGGAACCTCATTCTCGCGGCCGCGGTGATTGCGGCCATCCCGACGGTCGTGGTGTTCGTCGCGGGCCAGAAACGTCTGGTCGACGCGATGAAGACGACCGGCCTCAAGTAAAGGAACGCTCATGAAGCGTGGGGCTCTGCTTGCTGTCCTGCCGCTGGTCTTCGGAACGGCGACACTGCTCACCCAATCCTCCGACTCGCCGCCGGTTGCCGCCACGTCGACCGCCGTCGGCACGGCACAGGTGGAGTCGAAGGGGACACCCAGCCCGAGCGACGGCGACCTGTGGCCGTCCTGCTGGGCCGGCAACGACAAGCTGTACGCCGCGAACGGTGACGGCAAGGGCTTCAGCCTGGACCAGGACTTCGCGGACATCGCGGTCAGCGAGATCAACGGAACGCCGGGGAACTTGTCCGGGGCAACGATCTCGAAGGGCGACCAGGTCGGATCGATCTGGAGCGGGCCCGGGTACAACCGCAAACCCACCGGGATGGTGTGCGTCGGCGACACGATGTACCTGGCTGTCCAGGACCTCGCGCTGGACTTCAACGACGTACCGGCCGCGACGATCCTGAAGTCCACCGACCACGGGCGGACCTGGACCTGGGACAAGAGCAAGCCGATGTTCTCCGACCATGTGTTCACGACGATCTGGTTCGCGGACTTCGGGAAGGGCGGGGCGCTTGCGCCCGACGGGTACGTCTATGCCTATGGGCTGGACGGGAACTGGCGGGATTCGTTCGACGACACGGTGGCGGATCCGCAGAGCGTGTTCCTGGCGCGGGTGCCTCGCGGGAAGGTCCAGGATCGCGGGGCGTGGAACTTCTACACCGGGTCCGGATGGTCGGCGAAGATCGCGGACCGGAAGCCGGTGCTGACCGACCAGCGCCGGCTGTACGCACAGACGTACGGGACGAACGCCTCGAACCTGAGTGTGATCAGTCAGGGCGGGGTCACGTACCTGGCTCAGCAGAAGCGGTACGTGTACACGTCCTGGACGGAGTACACCTTCGAGTTCTACGAGTCGCCGACGCCGTGGGGTCCGTGGAAGCACTTCATGAGCAAGGACTTCGGCGGGTACCCGTGGTCGACCTCGAAGTACGGCGGGTACGGCGTGACCATCCCGTCGAAGTTCGTGCAGCCGGACGGCAAGACGATGTACATCCAGGCGAACGTCTGCCCGTGCGGTGGTGGCGGGATCGGGACGTCGGTCTACAACTTCAACCTGCGCAAGCTCGTCTTGACGCCGTCGTCCGATGCGCCGGCTGACAATCTGCCCGGACCTGAGAACCTGGCGGCGCCGTCTTCGGGTGCCGTCGCGATCTCCAAGTCGACGCAGTCCGGGAGTCTGGCGCTGATGAACGATGGTGCGACGACCGGGAGCGAGACCGACTTCGACGACGAGGTGAAGGGTGCGTCGTGGTGGGGCTACCAGTGGCCGTCTGGCCACAAGGTGAACAACGTGTCGTTCACCTCGGGTGCGGTATCGGCACAGGGTGGATTCTTCACGGGTCGGCCGCGGGTGCAGGTTCGTCAGAACGGTGAGTGGGTCGAGGTCGGTGCGCAGACCGTGTTACCGGCGTACCCGGGTGATGTCTCGGCCGGTGCCAACACGACGTACACGATCACGTTTCCGGTGCAGGAGACCGATGGTGTGCGGGTGATCGGACTGCCGGGCGGGACGCGGAGCTTCACGTCCGTGTCGGAGTTGGCGGTCAGGTACGTCGCTCAACTCGCGGATGGTGGCTTCGAGGGGACCGGCGGCGGGAAGCCGGCGTGGCTGTTCGAGGGTACGGCGGCCAACGGTGTCGACCGTGGACTCGGCTTCGCCCACTCCGGCGCGAACAACGGCTGGATCCGCTGCACCTGCACCGGGTGGAGCGCCCTGTACCAAACCATCCCCGTCACCCCAGGCGCCACCTACACCTTCGGCTCCTGGATCAACGCCTCCGCCAACCTGCCCGCCGACCAAGGCCGCTTCGGCGTCCGCAACGGCACTCAGGACCTAGCCTCCACCACCTTCGGAGCATCCACCGGCTACGTCCACCACGAAGTCACGGTGAAGGTCCCGGCCAACACCCACGAACTGACCGTCTACGCCGGCTTCAACGCCCCCAACGTCGACACCTTCATTCAGGTCGACGACTTCACGGTCGGGTAGGCGGACGCCCAGCACTCACCAATTGCCGAAAATCGCCGCCGGCACGCTCATTCCCCGCGTACGGCGCCGGTGACCCGGCAGTTGATGAGTGCTGCAGGTCCGCGGCTCAGGGCCAGGGCAGCAGATCGGGCAGCTCGCCGCGGACCGGGGTGGCGGGGGTGCGGCCCGCGTACCAGGCGGTCAGGGCTTGGAGTTCGCCGGCGAGGGTTCGGGGTTCGCCGGCGCCGGACTGCCAGGTGGGGCCTTCGGTGGGGACCAGGATGAGGGTGAGGTCTTCGGGAGTGCGGGGGCGGAGGAACTCCAGGAGGTGCACGCAGAAGGCGGGAGGCCAGTCGCCTGGGGTGATGGCCAGGCCTAGGTCTGTGGTGTGGATGAGGAGCTCGCGCCAGGTGGTGTTGAGGGCCGCGGCCAGGTTGCTGGTGCGGTGGGTGATGGGGCGCTGCCAGTCGTCGGGTGTGAGTTTGCCGAAGGCGGTGAGTAGGCCGGTGGTGGCCGAGTTGAGGTGGGACTCGAGCACGGCGGCGGGGCGGTTGGCGCCGGCCTCGATGGCGGCGTCCCGGGCTGGGCGGCCGCCGTCGTAGAACTCGACGAGCCGACCCTGGAGGGCTTCCTCCACCTGCCGCGTCATCGCCTCGGAGAAGTTCGCGATGTGGGTGATGACGTGACCGCGGGACCAGCCGGGCAGGACCGACGCGCCGCGGGCAGTTTCGTCGTCGAGGTCTGTCACCAACGCGGTCAGTTGCGCGACTGCTGTCTTGACGTCGTTCAGGGCCACAAGCGCTCCTTGGTCCACGGAAGAGTCGGGTCGTCGAGCCGGTAGCGAAGGCGGAGGTGGCGACGGTCCGGATCCGCCTGCCAGAACTCGACCTCGTCGGCTCGCAGCGTGTAGAGAGTCCAGTTCGACGCGACCACACCAGGCTCGGCGTTCAACCGCTCGATCTGCTCCGCGACCGCCGCCTCGATGTCGGCCGGATCCTCCAGTACGGCGCTCTGCCGCCCAGCCAGCGTCTCGGCCCGGGCAGGCGCCGGACGAGACAGGAAGTCCCGCGCCGAGTCCTGCGGATCCGCGGCCTCGACCGTCCCCAGCACGCGCACCTGGCGCCCGAGCGGGATCCAGTAGAACGTCAGAGCGGCGTACGGCGTGGCGGCGAGCTCCTCGCCCTTCCGGCTGGTCGACGACGAGGCGAACTGCCATCCGTCCTCGGTGACGTCCTTCAGGATCAGGACCCGCCCGTTCGGACGCCCGTCGGCGCGCACCGTCGACAGCGTCGCGGCACACGGCTCCGGGATCTGCTGGTCGACCGCGGCGAGCAGCCATTCGACGAACAGCGGATGCGGTGCCTCCGGCGTACGCGCCGGATCGAACGCCGGCGGAGTCCCGGTCAACGTCGGGACTGCGCGCAGTCTGGTGCGGAGGTCGGTCATCGAGTGCCTAACGGTAGGTGCGGCCTGTCGCGTTAGTGACCCTAGAGCAGCGACTCACATGGCAGCAACCCGGTATCCCATTAGACTGCGACTGTGAGCACGCTGGCTTTCGCTCTCGCGGCGACGATTCGGCACGATGGCAACGGCCGTGTGGCGGACCTTCTCGCGACGCCCGCCGACGCCGCCACCTGGGTCGAGCAGCACGGGGATCTCGTCACGGAGGTGCTCGGTCGCCCGTTCGAGGGCACCGACGACGCGCGAGCCGAACTCGTGCGTGTCCGCGGCGCCGTACGAGCACTCTTCGCCCGCGCGGTCGCGCCGCGCCCCGCGAGTACGGCGGATGCGGATCGGCTGATCGATGCCGGGGCGGCACTGCGAATGGTGAACCGCGCTGCCGACCGGCTCGGGACCACCCAGTTGGACTGGCCCGAAGACGGCGTACCGGTCACCAAGTGGGCTGGGCGGACCGACGATCCGGTCACGCTGCTGGTCGGCGCGGTCGGCCGTTCCGCGATCGATTTCCTGGCCGGTCCGGACCGCGTCCGGCTCCGCGCCTGCCCGGCGGCGCGCTGCGTGAAGTACTTCCTCCAGGACGATCCACGCCAGACCTGGTGCTCCCCGTCCTGCGGGAACCGCGAGCGCGTGAACCGCCATTACCGCCGGCGGCACGGCCGATAGCCTGTGGGCTATGACCGTCGCACGTTTCAAAGACTTGTGTATCGATGTGACGTGCCCGAGCGCGATGACGGCGTTCTGGGGGAACATCCTGGGGCTGACCTCGCCGGCCGACAACCCGAACGTGCTGGTCGGCGACGTACCGGAGAAGACCATCTGGATCAACAAGGTGGACGAGCCGCGGACGGTGAAGCAGCGCGTCCACCTGGACGTCGCCACCGGCGCGATCGCGGACCTCGAGCGGCAGGGCGCGACGATCCAGGTGCCGGCCAATGACGAGCAGCTGTGGACCGTGATGGAGGACCCGGAGGGCGGCGAGTTCTGCGGGTTCGTGCGCACCACCGTCCCGGCGTACAAGGTGCTGGAGCTCATCGTCGACGCAGCCGATCCCGAGGCGCAGGCGCGCTGGTGGCATGGCGTGGTCGGTGGTGACTTCGGCAGTCGGCCGGGTACGCCGTACAACTGGCTGGAGAACGTGCCGGGGCTGCCGTTCCAGTACTGGGTCTTCGTGCCGGTGCCGGAGCCGAAGACGGTGAAGAACAGGGTGCACTGGGATGTCACCGCGCCCGCGTTGCAGCCGGTGCTCGAGGCGGGTGCGACACTGCTGCGACCCAAGGACGGCGCGATCGGCTGGACCGTCTGCGCCGACCCTGAGGGCAACGAGTTCTGCGTATTCGTACCCCCGGCGGAGGACGCTTGATGAACAAGCTCGACCTGACCATGCCCGGCCCGGATCTGACCGAGGCGCTGGTCAACATCTCCTCGGTCAGTGGGACGGAGGAAACGCTCGCGGACGAGGTCGAGGCGGCGCTGTCGGCGTACGCCCATCTGAAGGTGTTCCGGCACGGCAACACCGTGGTCGCGCGCACCGATCTCGGCCGGGACGAGCGGATCGTCATCGCCGGGCACCTCGACACCGTGCCGCTGAACGACAACCTCCCGGCCCGGCGCGCCGACGGCCTGATCCACGGGCTCGGCGCCTGCGACATGAAGGGCGGGGTCGCGGTCGGGCTCCGGCTCGCCGCGACGCTGGCCGAGCCGAACCGCGACGTCACGTACGTCTTCTACGACTGTGAAGAGGTCGAGGCCGAGCGGAACGGCCTGTTCAAGCTGACCCGGTCGAACCCGGAGCTCCTCGAGGGCGTGTTCGCGGTCGTGATGGAGCCGTCGAACGCGGTCGTCGAGGCCGGCTGCCAGGGCACGATGCGGATCGACGTCACCACCCGCGGCGAGCGGGCGCACTCGGCCCGGTCCTGGATGGGGAAGAACGCGATCCACGCCGCGGGGGAGATCCTCGCGCGACTGGCGGCGTACGAGCCGCGGCGGGTGCCGATCGACGGCCTGGAGTACCGCGAGGGCCTGAACGCGGTCGCGATCCGCGGTGGCGTCGCGGGCAACGTCGTACCGGATCTGTGCACGGTGGAGATCAACTACCGGTTCGCCCCGAGCCGGTCGGAGGCGGAGGCGGAGGCGCACCTCCGGGAGGTGTTCGACGGGTTCGAGATCGCTGTCACCGACTCTGCGCCGGGCGGGCTGCCCGGGCTGGAGCGGCCGGCCGCGGCGGCGTTCCTGCAGGTGGTCGGGGGTGAGCCGAAGCCGAAGTTCGGGTGGACCGACGTGGCCCGGTTCACGCTGCTCGGCGTACCGGCGGTGAACTACGGGCCCGGCGACCCGCTGTACGCGCACAAGCAGGACGAGTTCGTGCCGGAGGCCGAGACCGAGCTGTGTGAACAAAGGTTGAGGACTTGGTTGACGGAGCCCGCGTCGCCAGGCTGGTAAATACCTGACGACCTAACCTGGGGGTATGGCAGAACCGTCGATCCACCCCGACCGCCCGCCCGGCCACCAGCAGCGCGGGCCGGTGGTGATGCGCCGCAACCAGGTGCAGCAATCCACGTCGGAGCAGCGCCTGCTGGACAGCCGCGGCCCGAGCGACTGGGTGCACACCGACCCGTGGCGGGTACTGCGGATCCAGTCGGAGTTCATCGAGGGCTTCGGCATGCTCGCCGAGCTCGGCGCCGCGATCAGCGTGTTCGGTTCGGCCCGGACCAAGCCGAACGAGCCGATGTACGCCGCCGCCGAGGAGTTCGGGCGGAAGCTGGTCGGCTCCGGTTACGCCGTGATCACCGGTGGTGGACCCGGTGTGATGGAGGCGGCGAACAAGGGCGCCTCCGAGGCCGGCGGCGTGTCGGTCGGGCTCGGCATCGAGCTGCCCTTCGAGAACGGCCTGAACGAGTGGGTCGACGTCGGGATGAACTTCCGCTACTTCTTCACCCGCAAGACCATGTTCGTGAAGTACGCGCAGGGGTTCGTGGTGATGCCGGGCGGGTTCGGCACGCTGGACGAGCTGTTCGAGGCGCTCACGCTGGCCCAGACCCGGAAGGTCACGTCGTTCCCGGTCGTCCTGTTCGGCACGTCGTACTGGGGTGGGCTGGCGGACTGGCTGCGGGACACGATGCTCGTGGACGGGAAGATTTCCGCGGCCGACCTGGAGATGTTCACCATCACCGACGACGTGGACGAGGCGATCAGCTACATCGTCAAGGCCGGTGAAGGGGCCGACGCCGCCGCTGAGGAGGCCGCGGCCGCCGCTGCTCGGGACGTGGCTGAGGCGAACAACCCGGAGGCCCGCGAGCGTCGCGAGGCGCACCGGCTCGGCTCGGACGGGAGCTGAACCGGCCCGTGAAGCACGGCCGAAACCCTGCCGACTGTGCGGGTGACTGGAGCGGCATGGCACGATCGGACCCGTGATGTGGTTCTTCGGGCTGATCGTGGTGCTGTTGATCGGGGCTGTCGCAGTGGTGGCCTCGGGTCGTTGGGGTGCCATGAGTACGGCGTACGACGATCGGCCTGACATGACTGTGCCTGCGCGGCAGGCGCTGAGCTCGGCGGACATCGAGTCGGCCCGGTTCGCGGTCGGACTGCGCGGCTACCGGATGGACGAGGTGGACACGCTGCTCGAGCGGGTCGCGAAGGAGGTCGCCGAGCGCGACCGTCGGATCGCCGACCTCGAGCGTGCCGTCGCGCCGATCGTGGAGGCGCCGGACGGGGCGGGATTCACGTCCCGGTCCCGGTACAGCGCGACCGACTTCGACGACACCGGGGCGCAGGAGCCGATCATGGTCGGTGGCGACTTCCCGGAGTCGGACACCTCGGAGCAGCCTGTCGTGACGTCCGAGGAGGCCGCTCCGTCGCCCGGGCAGCCCAGCGTGTCGCCGGAGCAGGCGGCCGCCGGAGGTCAGCAGACCGGATCCGCCTCGCCTACGCCTGGCGGCGCTCAGACCGCCGGCAGCGCTCAGACCGCGGGCGGTGCGCAGACCGCCGCTGGGGTGCAGCCTGCTGCGGCTCAGGAGGTGTCGCCGGCCGCAGCCCGGCCGCCCCTGACTCTGCAGCAGCCTGTCGCTGCCGACGAGCCTGTGACTGCCGAGCAGCCTGTCACCACCGAGCAGACGGCTGCAGAGCGGTCCGCCGCTTCCCACGCGGCCGCGGCGGACGAGTACGAGCGTCTGCAGGCCGAGGCCCGCGCACTCCTCGAAGCCCAGTCCCAGCCCGGACCACCCCGGCGTACTCCGGCCGACCGTCAGCCTGCCCCTCAGCAGTCGACACCGCCTCGGCAGTCGGACACGCCAGCTCCCGAGCCCGAGTCCGCGTCGTACGAGCCCGAGGGCGAGGCGTGGTACCAGCGGCCCGCCCCCGAGCAGCCGCCCGCGGCTGACGGCTCCCAGCCGGGCCAGCAGCGTTCGGTGCCGGCGGCCGGGCCGCAGCCCGCCCCGACGCCACACTGGATGCTGCCCGATCCGGCGCCTCAGCACGAGGAGCCGGCGCCGCCTGAGCAGGGTGCTTACCAGCGGCCGAGCTGATGAACCCAGACGGGAACTGTCATGCGGAAGCGTCGGTCTATCTGTCGTTGAGTCCGCAGGCAGCCTGGGATGCCGCGATCGACTGGGAGCGGCAGTCGCGATGGATGCTGCTGACCCGCGTCTGGGCGACCGAGCACGACGGCATTGGTGTCGGCGGTGGGATCGCGGCGCGCACTTCTGTCGGTGGCTTGGGATTCACTGACGACATGGTGATCACACATTGGGATCCGCCGCGCGAGTGCACGGTGAAACATCTCGGTACCGTCGTCGCCGGCACCGGGACCTTCTCGATCGTTCCTACCGGCGTCGGGAGCACCTTCACGTGGGCAGAGGACGTCGTCCCGCCATGGGGGACAGTCGGTCGGATGGGGTGGCCGGTGGTGCGGTCGGCGTTCGAAGTACTGATGCGGATCTCGTTGCGGCGGTTGGTGCGGGAGGTCGCGCGGTGACGGTGATCGGGCCGGACGGCCAGCCGCGGTGCGGGTGGGCGACCTCTGCGCCGGAGTACATCGAGTACCACGACAACGAGTGGGGCAAGGAGATCCGCGACGACCGGGGACTGTTCGAGCGGATGACGCTGGAAGGGTTCCAGTCCGGGCTGTCGTGGATCACCATCCTGCGCAAGCGGGAGAACTTCCGGGCCGCGTTCGCGCACTTCGATCCAGAGGTGATCGCGAAGTATGGCACCGACGACTTCGACCGGTTGATGGCCGATCCCGGGATAGTCCGGAATCGCCTGAAGATCAACGCGACGATCTCCAACGCACGTGCGTTGCTGGAGTTGGACGACGGCGAGTTCACTGAACTGCTGTGGTCGTTCCAGCCTGTCGATCGGCCGGTGCCGAAGACGTTGGGCGATGTGCCGGCCACGACGCCGGAGTCCGTCGCGATGTCGAAGGCCCTGAAGAAAAAGGGATTCGTGTTCGTCGGCCCGACGACGGCGTACGCACTGATGCAGGCCGGCGGCATCGTGAACGACCACCTGTCGACCTGCATCGCCCGTTGATCCTGCCCTGGTAAGGCGGCCCGAAACCAGGTCGCGTGCAGCCGATTGTGGCGCGCGCTGGTCGCATGCCTCGATGCACGTGCAGCTGCATGCGTACTTTGCGGCTTGCAGGTGGCGCGTGCAAGGGCACGATTGCCCGGAAACGCCTGTGGTGGAAGGGATCTGGGCCAATTTGGAACACAAACGGCTGAACGAGTTGTGCTCCGGGCACCGAACGTGATGAGGTGATTCCGGGCTCCCCGACTGTCAGGTGGTTGTCCGGCCGTGACTCGCCCGGCCGGAACGCGGCCGGGGAGCCCACCAAACTTCTCAGCCCCCGCGCGATCGCGTTGGGTGCACCAACAAACCGCCGCCGGGGGCCTAGCGGCCGGTGAAGGTTGGTTTTTGCTTGGCGACGAAGGAGGCGACGGCGTTGTGGTGGTCTTCGGTGTCGCCGGTTTGTTGCATCTTGCTCGCTTCGTAGACCAAGGACTCGGCCAGTGTGTGAGTGGCCGAATAGCCGAGCGACTGCCGCACAGCGCCGTACGCAACGGTCGGTCCATGAGCCAGCTTGGTGGCGAGCTCGGCGGTGGCGGATGAGAGGTCGGCGGCGGGCACGACCGACGTGGCCAACCCGAGGTCGAGGGCTTCGGCGGCGGGGATCGTCCGAGGGAAGTACAGCAACTCCACTGCCTTGGCGTGCCCGATCAATCGAGGGAGGGTCCACGAGATGCCGGTGTCGCACGACAGGGCGATGCCGGTGAAGGCGAGGTTGAAACCGGCCGTGTCAGCAACAACCCGGAAGTCGCACGCGAACGCCATCGACGCGCCGGCACCGGCCGCGACCCCGTTCACGGACGCGATCACCGGCTTCGGCATCTCGGCGAGGGCGAGGGCGATCGGGGCGTAGTGGTCGGGCACCGTGCTCCAGAGGGCGGCCGTGTCGTTCGCCTCGAGGAGGCCGATGTGTTCCTTCAGGTCCTGGCCGACGCAGAACGCCCGCCCAGTGCCGGTGAGCACGACGACGCGTACGGCGTTGTCCTCGGCGGCGGCCTGGACGGTGTCGCGGAGCAGGACCTTGGTCGGCGTGTCGAGCGAGTTCATCGCGTCCGGCCGGTTCAGGGTGATGGTGGCTACGCCGTCGGCGACGGCGTAGGCGACGGAGTCACTCATCGTGGTCAGCTCCTTGACAATCGGTGAGGAATTTTCAGTGCAGTGTCAGGCAGTCGTCGACGAAACGCCCGGCCGCGGGGCTCAGTCGTTCGGCGTGGAAATCGAAGTACGCTGCGGCCCGCGTTCCGGCCCAGTCGTCGGGCAACAGTTCGCCCGGCAGGCCCGGGTCGAGGAACAGGAACTTGCGCCATTCGTGCACCAGTTCCGACCGTACGGCGAACGCCTGCTCGTCGGTGGTGTCGTCGCCCGCACCGTCCACCAGGGCCTTCGCCTCGATCAGCCAGGCGTCGTACGACGCGCCGAGCTCGTCCAGTTTCCAGACCCGGCGGGCGAACTCGACGGCACCGGCGTCGACGGGTGCGCGGAACCGATCCGCGGCGATCCCTTCCACACCGAGGATCTGGTCCACCTCGGCGTCGTTGCGCAGGCCGACCCAGGCGCCGTCGGACAGCGGAGCCCAACCCAGGAAGGCGAGTTGGCTCGCGAGCTGGTCGCGGCGGCGCGCGTTCGGGACCTCGCGGAGGATGCCGAGATGCCAGTGCTGATCCCAGCCGGAGGAACCGTTCGTACCGGCCGGACCGCTGCCGTCAGGGCTGGTCCGGTAGATCCGGGCGGCCGCATCGTCGAGGCGGCGACGCGCCCGGGAGGTCAATGCGTACCCAGGTTGTCCGTCGAGCCGGACCGGCTCCAGCCAGCCCTGCCGGACCATCCGCGACACGGCGGTACGCACCGCCGGCGGATGGACGCCCAGCGGCGCGAGCAGCCGGACCAGCGCGGCGACCGGGGCCCGCGCGCCGCGGGCGCGCAGATGGTCGCCGTACAGGTCGAAGAGGGCTGAACGGGCGTGCACAAGAGTTGAGTCTGCCGTATGGTGCACGGCTCTGGCCTGAGATCGGGGATAATGGTTGCGATACACACTGCGATACGCGCCGACGGCGCATCACCGCAACGGCGCCGGCGACGGTTCCCCGCGCGGTGTCGTCGCTCAACACCGACACTGGGAAGGGGTGCGCGCATGGCGGCGATGAAGCCGCGGACGGGCGATGGTCCGCTCGAGGTCACCAAGGAGGGCCGCGGGATCGTGATGCGGGTTCCGCTCGAGGGCGGCGGCCGGCTAGTCGTCGAGCTGAACGCCGACGAAGCGACCGAACTCGGCAACGCGCTCAAGGCCGTCGTCGGCTGAGCGGATCCCTCGAGGTGCCTTCCGTACCTCTGCCAATTCATCGACCCCGGTGGGTGCCTTTTCGGGCACCGGCCGGGGTCGTTACGGTTGGCCCCGGACAATGCAGTCCCCACGTTTGATCAAACCAGTGAGGTCCTCCTAGTGGCTCGCCGCAGCAACACGTTCACCTTCCCGACTCTTCCCGCCGTGTCCTGGCAGCCCGGTCTGCCGGTGCACGGCGCCCCGACCTGGGTGATCGTGGTCGGCGAGGGCGGTCTGCCCGCTGCCGCCAAAGAGGCGGGCGAGCGGCTCGGAGTCGATCTCGACCGCCTGTACGAGGTACAGCAGGCGACCGGCTTCAGCCCGACCGCCGGGGCCACCGCGAGCTATCCGCTGCTGACCGGCGAGGTGACCGAGGTGCTGCTGGTGGGCGCCGGTGACGGCAGCGCCAAGGACCTGCGACACGCCGGGGCCGCGATCGCGAGATTCGGCCGCGGCAAGGACGAGCTCACCGCGGTCGTTGCCGAGGGCATCGACGATGCGAGGCTGCAGGCCGTCGCGGAGGGCGTCGTACTCGGATCGTTCGCCTACACCCAGAAGACGGTCGACACGGGCAAGCCGGTGGTCGGCCGGGTGACACTGACCGACGGATCCGCGTCGGAGCGGCAGGCGGTGCTCGACCGCGGCATCGTGCTCGGGCGGACCGGCTGGGTAGCGCGGCAGTTCGCGATCACCCCGTCGAACGAGAAGGACCCGGCCTGGATGGCCGCCCGCGCCACCGAACTGGCGGAGTCGTCCGGTCTCGAGGTCACCGTCTGGGACGAGAAGAAGCTGGCCGCCGACGGGTTCGGCGGCATCCTCGCGGTCGGCAAGGGGTCGACCCGGCCGCCGCGGTTCATCCGGCTCGACTACGTGCCGGCCGGCGCGACCAAGAAGACGCCGTACGTCGTCCTGGTCGGCAAGGGCATCACCTACGACACCGGCGGCCTGTCGCTGAAGCCGCGCGAAGGCATGGTGTCGATGAAGCGGGACATGACCGGCGGCGGTTCGGTGATGGCGACGATGTCGGCGCTGCGCGAGCTCGGCGCGAACGTCCGCGTCACCGGCCTGATCTGCTCCGCGGAGAACATGCCGTCCGGTACGGCGTACCGCCCGGACGACGTGATCCGGCACTACGGCGGCCGCACCACCGAGGTGAAGAACACCGACGCCGAGGGCCGGCTGGTGATGGCCGACGGCCTCGCCTACGCGGTCAAGGAACTGAAGCCGGACGCGATCGTCGACATCGCCACACTGACCGGCGCGATCAAGGTGTCCCTCGGCTCGATGCTGTACGGCGGTCTGTTCGCGACCGACGACGCGCTCGCGGACAACCTCGCCGACGCCGGCCGCGTGTCGGGTGAGGAACTGTGGCGGATGCCGCTGGCCGAGCAGTACCAGGAGCTCATCTCGACGCCGATCGCCGACTCGGTGAACAGCTCGAAGGGCCCGGGGTCGATCACCGCGGCCCTGTTCCTGAAGGCGTTCGCGGGCGACATCCCGTGGGCCCACCTGGACCTGTCGTCGATCGCGGAGTCCCCGGCCGACCGCTTCGAGTACTCCCTCGGCGCAACCGGAGCCGGCGCCCGCCTCCTCACCACCTGGCTAACCTCCGAAACCCCAACCTCCGGCATCGGCTGACCCCACCCCCATCCCGCGCTTCGCCCCGCCCCCGCGCTTCGCCCCCGCCCCCGCGCTTCGCCCCCGCCCCCGCGCTTCGCCCCCGCCCCCGCGCTTCGCCCCCGCCCCCGCGCTTCGCCCCGTCTGGTGGGTTGACCCACCAGAGTGTGGGTTCGCCCACGGCACGCGGATGGCCAACCCACAGTCGCGTGGGCTGACCCATCAGGGTTATCCACAGGGGGAGGGAATGGGGAGCGGCGTTCGGTGGAACGCGGGCATGCTGACTTGCGTGAATCCGGAGTTGAAGGAAATCGCGGCCGGCCAAGGTGGCGTGGTCAGTACGCGGCAGGCATGCGTGGCTGGGTATACCCAGGAACAGATCCGCGAACGGCTCGCTGACGGACGCTGGGAGCGTGTGCGCTACGGGCAGTACGCCGAGCGTCAGGAGCTGGTCGGCCTGGCGCCATGGGAGCGGCAGCTCGCGCGCCATCGACTCCTCGTTCACGCGGCGATGAACTCGATGAAACCCGGGTCGGCCGTAGTGAGTCATCACTCTGCCCTTGTCCAGTACGGCGTACCGGTCTGGCGCGCAGATCTCAGCGAGGTCCAGTTGACCCGTACGACGGGGCGGAGTGGGGTCAAGGCTGGTGTTCGCCACCATCGCGGACTGCTCGGACGGGCCGACGTGATGCAGGTCGACGGTCTGGCAACGACCGCGCTGGCCCGTGCGGTCGTCGAAGCCGCCGCGCGTACGTCGTTCGAGGCAGCGGTGGTGAGTCTGGATGCGGCGTTGCGACATCCGGCCATGAACGCCGACGACCTCCGGCGGCTCGTGGACGTGACCGAGTGCTGGCCGGGCGGCCCGACGATCCGTTCCGCGCTCGCATTCGCCAACCCATTGTCCGAGTCGGCGGGAGAGTCACGGCTCAGGGTGTTGATGCACAACCAGGGTCTACCGGAGCCCGAGCTTCAGGTGGTGTTCGACGACGGCGATGGTTTCGTCGCGCGGGTCGACTTCCACTTCGCCGACCACGGCGTCGTCGTCGAGTTCGACGGGCTGACGAAGTACGCCGACGGATCACGGGACACGCTGATCCAGGAGAAGCTCAGGGAGGATCGGCTTCGGGCGTTGGGACTGGAGCTCGTCCGTGTGACGTGGCCCGAGCTCGACCATCCCCATCGCCTCGCAGCCCGCATCCGCGGTGCCTTCGCCCGCTCCCGTCGTACTGCGCTTGCTGGTTGACCCATCAAAGTGCGGGTTGGCTAGCGGTGTGCGGTTGGCCGGCGCGGGTTCTGGTGGGTGAGCCCGTCGGAGGGTGGGTTGGCTAGCGGTGTGCGGTTGGCCGGCGCGGGTTCTGGTGGGTGAGCCCGTCGGAGGGTGGGTTGGCTAGCGGTGTGCGGTTGGCCGGCGCG
>NZ_JBITJE010000011.1:0-204677 GCF_044459685.1 Kribbella sp. NPDC050241 | reverse complement strand
CCTGACTACAAGGTGTTCGCCGACCAGGCAGCCCGCACGGTCGAGGTGCCGAACGTGGCGAACTCGATCACCATCTGGCAGACCTTCCGCGACGCGTACTCCAAGTCGGTCATCTTCGGCCATGAGGACGCCGCATCGGCCCTCGACGGCGCCGTCCGGACGATCGATCAGCTCGCCTCGAAGCCATGAGTCTGCTGCGCAGTACCTCGGCCGGCAGGAGATCTGTCGGTAGGAGCCCGGGTGGCAGGCCTTCCGTAAGGTCCCTGTTCGGCCGGATCCTCGGCAACCAACCGATCGGTACTGCGTTCGTCACCCCGTACCTCGTCTTCCTTGCGGCGATCTTCGCCTATCCGCTGGGCTTCGCTGTGTACATGTCCTTTCACGACTACTTCTTCACCGCGCCGGGCGCGATCGTGGAACGGCCGTTCGTGGGACTCGACAACTACACAGCGGTGCTGTCGGACCCCGCGGTGCGCCGGGCCTTCGGCAACGTCGGGATCTTCCTGCTGATCAACGTGCCGCTGACGGTCGTGCTGTCGCTGGTGCTGGCGAACGCGTTGAACGCGGCGATCCGGTGGCGGACGTTCTTCCGGGTGAGCTACTACGTTCCCTATGTGGCGGCGAGCGTCGCCGTGGTCGGGGTGTGGCTGTTCCTGTTCAACGGCAACGGGTTGGTCAACTCCGTCCTCGGTCCGCTCGCCCCTGATCCGTCCTGGCTGGTGAGCTCGAAGCTGGCGATGCCGACGGTCGCGATCTACGTGACCTGGAAACAGTTGGGCTTCTTCATCCTGCTGTATCTGGCCGCCCTGCAGAACGTGTCGAAGGATCTGTACGAGGCGGCATCGGTGGACGGCGCCGGGCGGTGGAAGTCCTTCTGGAGTGTCACCGTTCCCGGAGTGCGGCCCGCCACAACACTGGTCGTCCTGCTGGCGACGGTCACCGGGGCGAACCTTTTCACCGAGCCCTATCTGCTCACCGGTGGCGGCGGGCCTGACGGAGCCTCCGCTTCGCCGGTACTGGTGATGTACCAACGCGGCATCGAGCAGGGCAATCCAGATGTCGGCTCGGCGATCGGCGTACTGCTGGTGATCGGCGTGCTGCTTCTGGCTCTGCTCGAACGCCGGTTCGTAGGGCGGGAGGATCGATGAAGAGCCCGTGGCGATTCCTGGCCCTACTGGTCGGCGCCTTCGTCTTCCTGTTCCCCTTCTACTACATGCTGGTCGGCAGCCTGCAGGCCGAACCGGATCCCAGCGTCAAGGGCGCCTTCCCCTCGCCGGCGAATCTGACCGGCCGGAACTATGCCGAGATCGACACCGCGATCAACCTGGGCAGATCCCTGCTGAACTCGGGAATCTTCACCGGCGGGGTCATTCTCGGGACGCTCGTTTTCGGCGTTCTCGCGGGCTACGCGCTGGCCCGGCTGCAGTTCCGCGGCCGGGGTGCGGTGTTCGGCCTGATGCTGCTGGTTCAGGTGATCCCGTTCCAGCTGCTGACCATCCCGCTGTACGTGATGATCGTGCGCAGCTACGGGCTGGCCGACTCCTACCTCGGCATGATCGCGCCGTTCGCGATCAACTCCACGGCGGTGTTCGTCTTCCGCCAGTACTTCCTGCAACTGCCGCAGGAGCTGTTCGACGCGGCCCGGATCGACGGCGCGAGCGAGCTGAACATCCTGTGGCGGGTCGCCCTCCCGTTGGTCAAACCCGCCCTGCTGACCGGAGTGCTGATCACGTTCATCGGTCCGTGGAACGAGTTTCTGTGGCCGTTCCTGATCACCAAGCAGCAGGATCTGCAGCCGCTCGCGGTGTCCCTGTCGAACTACCTGACCACCGTGTCGGCGCGCGCGGCGAACCCGTTCGGCGCAGTCCTCGCGGGGGCTTGCGTACTGGCCGCTCCAGCTGTGGGTCTGTTCACAGTCTTCCAGCGCCGCTTCATCTCCCAGGGCATCGAGTCCGGGATCAAGGGCTGACCATCCGAGAAGGGCTTTGCTGCTGTGACTATTTCCTACACCCTGAACCGCGTCGGCGTTCTGATGACGCCCGAACCCGGCAACGACCTCGAGGTCGAAGGGGTGCTGAACCCCGCTACCGGCCATACGCCGGACGGCACGCTGTATCTGCTGCCCCGGCTGGTTGCGTCTGGCAACGTGTCACGGGTCGGGCTGGCGAAGGTCGAGCTCACTGATGGTGTACCGACCGGTGTTTCCCGCGAGGGGATCGTACTCGCTCCCGACGAGGGCTGGGAGCGCGGCCTGAACAACGCCGGTGTCGAGGATCCACGAGTGACCTGGATCCCGTCGCTGGGCAGGCACGTGATGACGTACGTCGCGTACGGGCCGCTCGGGCCGAGGCCAGCACTCGCGGTGTCATCGGACCTGCGGAACTGGGAGCGGCTGGGACCGCTGCACTTCGAGTACCAACCTTCGTTGGACACCGACCTGAACTTGTTCCCGAACAAGGACACGGTGTTCTTCCCCGAACCGGTGCCCGGGCCGGACGGCGAACCGTCGTACGCGATGCTCCATCGGCCGATGTGGGATCTCGGCTGGTTCCGCGAGGGGGAGGGCGTGCACCTGCCGGCCGGGATCACTGACGCCCGGCCGGGTATCTGGGTGTCCCTCGTGCCCGTCTCGATGGTGGAGGACGACGTACGGAACCTGGTGCATCTGCGGAGTCACCGGTTGGTGGCGATGTCGGAGCATCCGTTCGAGGAGGTCAAGATCGGCGCCGGCCCGGCGCCGCTGCGGGTACCCGAGGGGTGGCTGGTGATTCACCACGGCGTGACCGGGGAGCAGCCGCATGGCTTCGACCCGGCAACGCAGAAGGTTGTCTACGCGGCCGGGGCACTGCTGCTCGACGCATCTGATGTGACCAAGGTCCTGGACCGCACCGCCGAACCGATCCTCGTACCGGAAACCGACGAAGAACGGACCGGGACCGTCTCCAATGTGGTGTTCCCGACCGCCATCGAGCAGGTCGGCGGCGTGCACTACGTGTTCTACGGCATGGCCGACTCCAAGATCGGCGTAGCCAGGCTGGACCGGTCCTCATGATCGCCTCGCTCTGGATTTCGCGCAGCAGCGCCAACGATCTGGCGACCAACATCGACTGGCAGGAACGTGGCCAGCTCACCGAGAAGCTAAGGACCAACAGCCATGCGAGACCTCACAAGCCTGATCAAGGCGTACGACATCCGCGGCACCGTGCCGGACCAACTCGACGCCCGACTCACCTACCAGATCGGCGCCGCCTTCGCACACCTGAGTGGAGCGGACCTGATCGCGGTCGGACACGACATGCGAGTGTCGTCACCCGAACTGGCTGACGCCTTCGCAGCCGGCATCACCAGCCGCGGCATCGACGTGCTCGCAATCGGGCTGGCCTCCACTGATCTGCTGTACTTCGCCTCCGGGTCACGTGACGTGCCCGGCGCAATGATCACCGCCAGTCACAACCCACCTGCCTACAACGGCATCAAACTCTGCCGCGCCGGAGCGAGACCCGTCGGGCAGGACACCGGCCTCACCGAAATCAGGACCCTGCTGGCGACCGGACTGCCGACGTACGACGGACCGGCCGGAGCCTCGCAGTCCGGGGACCTGTTGCCCTCGTACGCCAAGTACCTTCACAGCCTCGTCAGTCTCGTCAGCAGCCGCCGGTTGAAGATCGTCATCGATGCCGGCAACGGAATGGCTGGACACACTGCCCCCGTCGTGCTCGACGATCCCGCCCTTGACATCGTGCCGCTCTACTTCGATCTCGATGGCACCTTCCCCAATCACGAGGCCAACCCGCTGAACCCGGCCAACCTGGTCGACCTGCGCGCTGCGGTTTCGACTGCACCACGCCGATGCCGGCCTCGCCTTCGACGGTGACGCCGATCGGTGCTTCTTCGTCGATGAGAACGGTGACACCGTGTCTCCCAACAACGTCATCAGCCTCATCGCCGCGCGGGAACTCGCCGGGCACCCCGGCTCCGCGATCGTCTACAACGTCGTCGCCAGCAAAGCTGTCGCCGAGCAGATCACCGAGCGCGGTGGCACACCCGTCCGCAGCCGAGTCGGACACTCATTCATCAAGCAGGCCATGGCCGACCACGACGCGGTATTTGGCGGCGAACACTCCGGCCACTACTACTTCAGCCGGTTCTGGCGCGCCGACACCGGCATGTTGGCGGCCCTCCACGTGCTGGCGGCCCTGGGGGAGACCGACCAGCCGCTGTCGGTGCTGGCAGCCCAGTCCTCCCGATACGCTGACAGCGGCGAGATCAACCGTACGATCGCCGATGTCCCTGCTGGTCTGGACCGAGTCGAAACGCACTACGCAGCACACGGCGCGACGGTCGACCGACTGGATGGCTTGACCATCACCCTGCCCGACGGAGCGTGGTTCAATCTGCGCCCCTCCAACACTGAATCGTTGCTCCGCCTCAACGTCGAAGCAACCGACCACGACAGCATGAACCAGCTCCGCCAAGACGTAATGACGTTTTTGGACCAGTGAACCCAGACCGACTGGCCAGGCCTCAGGAGAGGCCTGGCCAGTGAGCTGCTCCGCTGAGGTGGCGCGGAGCTCGCGGTCACCTCACTTGGGTTGAGCTCACCGCGTGTTCGATGAGCGCGGTGAAGCGTGATGCCAGCCGGGTGATTCCGCCGACGTGACTGGCGGTGGGGAATTCGACGACGGTTGCGCCGACGTGTGCCGCCATCGAGCGTTCTTCGGCCGGGTCGATCATGCGGTCCTGTCCGGACACGGCGTACCAGGACGGGACGTTGTGCCAGCCGACCGGGCCGGAGGGTGTTCCGACGATCGAGAAGTTGAGCGGCCGCTGGGCGGCGTTCAACACGGCTGCCTGTCGTTTGCTGAGGTCTTGAGCGAAGTACTGATGGAAGAAGGCCGGGTCGATGAACGCCGGCGAAGCGAACGGTTCGCCGGTGAAGATCAGGTGCCCGAAGGCCTCCGACGGGATGAAGTCGGCGCCGAGGCTGGCGATCGAGTCGCCCTCGTCAGGTACCAGGGCGGCCGCGTAGACGAACGCCGAGATGTCCGTGCGGCCGTGCGAGGCCCCGGCGGTGACGATGCCGCCGTACGAGTGCGATACAAGCACCTTTCTGCCCGAGATCTTGTTCAGCGCCGTACTCACGATCGCAACGTCCTCGGTGACGCTGTTGAGGCCGAGCTCGGGGGTCACGGTGCGGTAGCCATCGTCCTTGAGCTGCCGAGTGACCTTGTCCCAGCTCGTACTGTCGGCCCAGGCGCCATGGACGAGCACGATCGTCGGCTTGGTGGTGTGCGCCTCGGCCGGCACCGTGAGTGACACGCCGGCGGTCAGGACGGCCAGTACGGCGGCCCCGAGCGCAGCGATTCTTCGGCGGTGGCGTCGGGGAGTGGTGGTATCGGATGTGGGATGGGTCCTCATGGAGTTCTCCTAATGCGGTGAGTTCGTTGGTGTTGGGATGCCGCCACTCTGGTTGTGAGAGCAGTCGCAGGGCGCCCGCGTAGTCCCGGGTCGATGCCCGGGTCGCCCGCCCGGGACGTCACCCGGTGCCGGGATGTGCTGATCCACTCGCCGCGGTCCGTCGTTCGCCCCCGGCCTCAGACCCGGGGGGTGGCTGGGGTACTCACAGGCGCGTGCCCATCTGCTCGGCTCCGACAGTTGAACTGCCTGGACCAGAGGCACTGATCGAAGTCCCGAGACCTGTTGATCGAGAGGGGTGGCGCGCTGATGACCTGGACCCCCACCATTCAGTCCTGCGACTCCTATCTGGACGATCGCACCGGCAAGTACGAGTTCCGTGCCGTCCGGTACCGCGCTGCCGCCGACTGGCTGACAGCGAGCGGCCTCACCCATGACATGACCGTCGTGGACGTCGGCGCGGGCATGACCGAACTGGACTACTGCCTACGCGCGGAGTACGGGTGGCGAGGCCGGTACATCCCCGTGGACGGCGGCATCGATGGCGTCAATCTGAACGACTGGACGCCACCACGGGAGGCGCATTTCTTCGTCGCCCTGGAGATCATCGAGCACCTGTCCAATTGGCGCGACCTGATCGAGCGGATGCAGGAGAAGGCGCTCATCGGCGTTGTCATGTCGACGCCGAATCCGCGCACCACGGACGTGATCGGCATGGACCCGACGCACGTGGTCGAGGTCTTCTCCGCAGATCTGGAGCCCTATGCGTTCCAGATCTCGGAGCAGACGTTCTACGGCGGCGTGCTTTCAAACGGAGAGCCGGACGCGCTTTTCGCGACCTGGCGCCACTGACCTGAGCATGCGAGCCGATGACGTTACCCACCGCTGCGCTGGCGAAGTCTCGCCTCGTCCCGATGCGGCCACGCGACCCCAACGAGCCCGGCCGGACCGCCTCATCGCTGGAACTGTTCTTCGACCTGGTCTTCGTCGTGGCCGTCAGCATCGCGGCGGCCGAGCTCCATCACGCCTTCACCGATGCCCACATCATCGACGGCCTGATCGCCTACAGCGTGGTGTTCTTCGGCATCTGGTGGGCCTGGATGAACTTCACCTGGTTCGCCACCTCCTTCGCCACCGACGACTGGCTCTACCGGGTTCTCACCATCGTCCAAATGGGCGGCGTACTGGTCCTGGCCGCCGGCATCGAACCCGTCTTCGCCGACCACGACTACACCGTGCTCGTCCTGAGCTACGGTGTCATGCGCGTCGCGATGGTCACCCAGTGGCTTCGCGCCTCCCGGTCCGCAGGACAAAGCCGACGCGCCACCCAGATCTACGCCGGTGGCATCGCGACCGTACAGGCCCTCTGGCTGCTCGAGCTGCTCCTGACGGGCCACGTGTCGTCCGTCGCATTGCTCATACTCATCGCGGCCGAGATCGCCATCCCCATCGTGGCCGAGAGACAGGGCACAACACCGTGGCACCCACACCACATCACGGAACGCTACGGCCTGTTCACCCTCATCCTGCTCGGTGAAAGCCTCCTCGCCTCGGCCAATGCCATCATTGAGGCCCTGCACGACGACCAAGCCCTCGGTCCACTCATCTCGATCGCGGTGCTCACCCTCGTAGTCACCGCCGCTCTGTGGTGGATGTATTTCTGGCCACCACATCACCGAGCCATCAGCTCCTTCGGCAGCTCTCTGCGCTACGGCTACGTTCACTACTTCGTCTTCGCCGCGGCCGGCGCCTTGTCGGCGGGCGTTGAAGTCGAGATCGACGTCTTGACCCACCACAGCAAACTCGGGGAAGTCGCCGCCTCCTTCACCGTCACTGTCCCGATCGCGATCTTTGTCTTCGGCATCTGGTGGATCGCTCTCCGCGGAGCCGCCGACCGCGTCGTCAACGCAGTCGTCCCCCTGGCAGTCGTCCTCATCCTCCTCGACGCGATACTCCCGATTCCCTTCGCGATCACTGCCGTCGTCATGACCTTGCTCGTCGCTGTCCTCGTCCTGCACCCACCCGTGCCAGAGCATGCGCTCGAGGTCGTGCGCCAACGCTGAGGGCCTAGGTTCTGGGGCGGCACATCGCCTGGTCGATCGCGGTGATCGCGGCCATCACGGCTACGTCTGGATCGGGGTCGGCCAGGTTGTGCCAGACCTGGGGATCGCACGGGCGGCCGCCAAGGTCCGGAGGCGTGGCCGAGCTGTCCCAAACGGCGCGTGCGGTCGCGCCACTCGAGGCGAGGGGGATGACGCTCACGCCGTGCTCGAGAGCCAGTCGCACCTCCTCGCTGGTGCCGCTTCCTCCGCAGATGACAAGTAGTGCGCGGCAGTTGTCGAGGACGCTGCCGACGAGTTCTTCCCGCTCGAGGTCGGTGAAGATCGCCGTGCCGAAGTGCGTGTCCATCAATGGCGTCTGCTCTCCGGGATTCTTGCGGAAGTAGATGCGGAACCGGTCGGGCGTGTAGCGACCATTGGCTCGCAGGAGCTCGGCGAGCCGGCTCGTCACACCCCATCCCGCCGGTCCGCCGAGCGTGGCGAGCTGCCATGACGGAGGACGAGCGGTGAGCGCGACCGCGAGCTTGTCGTACCACGGTTTCAGCTGTGAGTTGTCGCCACTCCCGCTGACGAACAGGCGTTCGGGCCGGGTTCGGGTGGTGATTGCGTGCAGCATCGGGGTGAGTTCGCCGAAGTCGCTGATCTCGCAAACATGCACACCGCTGTTCTCCAGGTCGCTGACCCGCAGCTCGTGGAGTTGGATGTCCTTGGGGTCGACCGGTCGACGCAGAGCGGTGAGGTGCCGGTCAGCGGCTGTGGTGCCGTATCGACGGGCGAGTCGCAGCAGGACGTCGATGTTGGGGTCAGCGAAGCTGAAACCGAGGAAGAGCATGGTGCGGGTGAGGTACGACGCTCGTAGGAGTGCCCACATCCGGGGATGAGTGTCCTCGTACTGCTCGAAGTCGCTGCGGGTGATCACCGGCGGGGCGATCCAGACCGATGGGGTGTCGAGACTGAGGCTGCCGTGCATCTTGATGATCGTCCGGCGCCCGGTGCCGATGTCGAGAGCATCGTTGTCATGAGCGGCGACGCTGGCATCGGGAGCTGCCGCTTCCAGGAGCGAGTCGAAGTTGGTTGTCCAGATCTCGTCGATCGGGAGCTTCGCGATCAGGCGATGACTCTCCGCTGGTGTCCGATATGGCGACAGCACGTTGCGCAGGTGGGTCTCCAACGCCGGCCGCCGACCGGGACCGTTCTGCTCGTAGTACTCGGCGAGCAGCGGTAGATCAGCGAACTCTCCCGCTACGCCGATCTCGGCGGCGAGCGGGCCGAGGAGGTCGCTCCAGGTCGGCAGTCCGGCCGCCGCGGACAGGCCGGCGCCCACGAACAGCGAGGCGACGCCGGCATCGACAGCGCCGCCGAAGATCCCTACGAGCTCGTACCGGTCGATGGTCACCCGACCAGCGTGACACGTCCGGCCCGCGCTCGTTCCACTCCGAGGATTCTGGAGCGTTCGTGCCACCAGCCGTTGTGCTGCCCGTGTGAGACAATCCGGCGGAGGTTCCCACCCGATCCGGCGCGTGTTTCCCGAAACGATGACGTGAGTCGTCGAGGCCGCCTGGGGAGACGTCGACCTCACCTGGAGGCTCGATGGGCACGAGAGCATGTGTTTCCTCCGGTTCCAGGTCGTCGTCGTGACGTCACACCGGCTGCCCATAGAGCTCCGCGGCAGGCAGAGCGAGTGCGCGACCCTTGACGCCCTCGTGGGCAAAGTGCGCGCCGGCGCGAGCCAGGTCCTGGTGCTGCGCGGCGAGGCAGGCGTCGGCAAGACAGCTCTGCTGGATTACCTGGCGAGTGGGCTTCGGCCGAGCTGCCGGCTCGCACGAGCGGCGGGTGTCGAGGCCGCAGTGCAGTTGCCCTTCTCCGGCTTGCATCAGTTGTGCGCGCCGATGCTGGACCATCTCGATCGCCTTGCCGGGCCGCAGCGTGCTGCGCTGTCCACTGCTTTCGGGATGCACATCGGGCCACCGCCGGACCGATTCCTGGTCGGACTGGCGGTGCTGAGCCTGCTCGCGGACGTGGCGGAGGAGCAGCCGCTGGTGTGTGTGATCGATGACGCGCAGTGGCTCGACCCCATCTCTGCCCAGACCCTCGCGTTCGTGGCACGTCGACAGCTGGCCGATCCGGTCGCGCTGGTCTTCGCGATGCGGGGCGAGCACGAGGACAGTGAACTGGCCGGGCAACCGTCGATGGACGTTCGAGGGCTGAGGGACGCCGATGCTCACGCGCTGCTCGACACCGTCCTGACGGGCGAGGTCGACCATCGCGTGCGCGAGGCGATCGTGGCCGAGACCCGCGGCAACCCGTTGGCGCTGCTGGAACTTCCGCGCGGTCTTTCGACGGCCGAGCTCAGTTTCGGGTTCGGTCTGGCGGACGCCGTTCCGTTGGAGACTCACCTGGAGCAGGGCTTCTCGGAGCGCTTGGCGGCACTTCCCGGTCCGACGCGCCTGTTCTTGCTTGCGGCTGCTCTCGAACCCGTCGGGGACCTGAGCATGCTCGGACGAGCCGTGCAGCGACTCGATGTCGACCTCGCAGCCTCGGCGCCGGCGGTGCAAGCGGGCCTGATCGAGCTGAGCGCGCGGGTTCGGTTCCGGCATCCGCTGGTGCGATCTGCCGTGGCTCGGGCCGCAGCGATGACCGACTGGCGAGCCGTGCACCTCGCCCTGGCAGAGGAGACCGATCCGGAGCTCGATCCCGACCGACGGGCGTGGCACCGGGCGCACGCGGCAGGCGGCCCCGATGAGGAGGTAGCCGTCGAATTGGAGAGGTCCGCAGATCGGGCGCAGGCCCGAGGAGGTCTGGCGGCACAGGCGGCATTTCTCGAACGTGCCATCGAACTGACCTGTGACCCTACTCGACGACCTGCCCGCATCCTGGCTGCCGCGAGGGCCTGGCACCAATCCGGCTCATCGGACGCGGCACTTGCGCTTCTGGCGGACCTCGAGGCCGCGCCGCTCGACGGGCCGACTCGCGCCCAGGTGGAGGTCCTCCGGGCCCAGATAGCGTTCTTCTCCAGCCATGGCCGCGACGCGCCGCCCTTGCTGCTGTCAGCCGCTCAGCGGATGGAAGCGTCGGACGAAGCTGCCGCCCGCGACATCTACCTCGATGCGTTGGCGGCGGGGCTCATGGTCGGACGTCTGGCCGGGGATGTGGGCGTTCGCGATGTCGCCCGGGCAGCCCGCGCCGTACCTCCATCGGCCGAGCGTCCAGCCGATCTGTTGCTGGACGGTATCGCGTCGCTGATGGTCGATGGATATGCGGAAGGCGTCCCACGACTGCGGCGTGCACTGAGCGCTTGGCGAACCGACGAGGTGTCGGACGCCGATGCGCTTCGCTGGCTATGGCTGGCCACTCATGCCGCCCATGACGTGTGGGACAACGAGAGCTGGGAGGTGATGTGCACACGCCACCTTGGCCTTGCGCGGCAAGCCGGAGCCCTGGCGGTGCTGCCGATCGCACTCAGCAGCCGCATGGGCCTGCATTTCTTCGCCGGCGAGTTTGCGGAGGCGGCTGCGCTGGTCGACGAGTTCTCAACGGTCAATGAGGTCATGGGCAATCATCTGCCGTCGTACGGCGCTCTGGCGCTCGCGGCGTGGCAGGGCCGGCCTGACATCGTCTCCGGGCTCACTCGATCCATCTCTGCGGAGGCCACAGCGCGAGGTGAGGGCATGGGACTCACCATCGTCGACTACTCATCGGCCGTTCTCCACAACGCTTTGGGGCGCTACCAGGAAGCGATGGCAGCAGCAGAGCGTGGAGCCGGATACCCCGACGAGCTCGGCTTCTCCACCTGGTCGCTGGTGGAACTCGTCGAGGCTTCCGCGCGAAGCGGCCACCCCGACCGCGCACGGGATGCACTCGAGTTGCTGATTCGGACAACGAGGGCCAGCGCCACCGACTGGGCTCTGGGAATCGAGGCCCGATGCCACGCACAGGTGAGCCGGGCAGACGCGGCCGAGGGCTACTACGTCGAGGCGGTCGAGCGGCTCGGCCAGACTCGCATGCGCGTCGAGCACGCCCGCGCTCAACTGCTCTACGGCGAGTGGTTGCGGCGGGAGAACCGTCGCCGCGATGCCCGCAGCCGCCTGAGGTCGGCGTACGACCTGCTCATCGAGATGGGCGCGGAGGCCTTCGCCGAACGGGCCCGTCGCGAACTGGTCGCCACCGGTGAGACGCTCCACAGGCGATCCGTCGGGGCTCGGGAGGAACTTACGGCGCAAGAGGCTCAGATCGCTCGACTGGCGGCTGAGGGGCGCACGAACCCCGAGATCGGTGCTGAGCTGTTCCTCAGCCCACGCACAGTCGAGTGGCACCTCGGCAAGGTCTTCGCCAAGCTCGGGATCGGCTCCCGCCGAGAACTCTCCGGCACACTCCTCAACGCGTAAGGCGGCCTCGCTCGGTGTGGCTCATCGGCGGAGCGCGGGTTCGACGTACTCGAAGGTCGGGCCGGCTGTTCGGCCGTCTCCGTCGGGCATCTCCATCAGGCTCAATGCCTGTGCTCTGAGTTGGTACATGGTGCCGACCGCTGCCCCGAGCATTTTCGGGCTGCCGTTGAACGCCTGATCCAGTGACTGGAGCAGTGCGCAGTACGTGCGGTTGAACTCTGCCTGGGCGATTCGGATCGGGTTGTCGAGGGGGTGGTCGGCCAGTCGCGGGTTGCGGCGCATCGGGTGGACGCCGCCGTAGTCAACCGGGAGAGCCTCACCGGTAGGCCCGGATCGTGGGGTGTCGCCGCACCGGTGGCGCCGACCCAGCTTGAGTTCCACGAAGCGGTAGTAGTGCGCAACCGCGTCCCGGTCGGGGTGGAAGATGTCCTGGTCGCCATCCCACACCTCGCCGCGGGGCGTGCCCTCGCCCTGCTCGACGATCTCCGTCAGCGCCACGAGGGCAGTGTCGAGATCCTCGACCTGGGGCAGTCGTCCGGCGGTGTGGCTGAAGTGGTCCGCCGTGACCTGGCGAGCCGGGTCGCCGGAGAAGACCTCCTGCTCGCCGAGTTGGGCACAGACGCGGTGCAGGCCTTGTTCGATCGCGTCGTAGAACTGCCCGATCGTCTCGTAGTCGTCGCCCTCGGCCGGTGCACCGGGCGGTGCGGGCTGTTCGAGGCGGAGGAACATCTCGAGTGCCTCCGGTCCGAAGGGAACCAATGAGATCTCCAGCGAACGGTCGCCGTGGGGCAGGCGCTGGGGGTAGCCGGGCAGCATCTCGGGCTTGTCCAGGCAGGGCTTCCCACCGATGGCATTGAGGAGGTTCGCGGCCAGTGCAAGGTGGATCATCTCCTCGACGAAGACGCTGCTCACCACTTGAACGGCATCGGCGTTCCGTTCCGGGTCCAGCGAGTAGAGCGCGCAGAGGTAGGGCGGCAGGGTGGCGTGCTCCAGTTCGATCGCCCACTGGAGGTGCTCGCGAAGGCTTTCCAGCGTCTCGATCCGTGCCCTCGGTGGCGCCCCGGCGATCCGTTGCTGTCCTGCGTGATTCATGAGTGCCTCACTTCGGCTGTCGACAGAGGTGGGTCCTTGAGTGCTGGCAAATCAACTGTCGGAGCCAGACAGGAGGGCGCGCGCCCGTGGGTACCCCGGCCACCCCCGGGTCTGAGATCCCGGTGGGGCATGGGCCTCAGCGACCCGGGCGTTGACCCGGCACTACGCGGGCGCCCGGGGCGCACCCTCCCGCCCAGAGTGGGTAACCGAACACGACCCGCACCGGGAGCGCCAACGCGCCCGGCACCACAGAAAGGGCGTCGCCATGACCGCCGATCCGCACATCCCCGCGGCCCTACTCGCACACCGCCGGCACGAGACAGCATGGATCGCACCCAGTCCCGGTGACCGCACATTCGATTTCGGCGAGACCTGCGCGAGGTGCGGACCCGGTACCCGGGCCCGCTTCAAGTGGGTGTTCTCGCAGATCAGCGACCTCACCCAAGAACACTGCGACCTGTATCTGTGCACTCACTGCTCGGCGACAGGCGAGCTTCGCCTACTCACCAGCAGCATCCTCCGAGTTGACTCCCACGACCTACTCGGCCCTTCGGTGTCCAGATGAGGCGACGGGTTGGAGAAGCCATGGCTTTCAGGATCTTTCTGGCTGGGGCGTCCGGTGTGATCGGGCAGCGGCTGATTCCCCGGCTGGTTCAGGAGGGGCACGTGGTCGGCGGCATGACGCGGTCGGCCGGCAAGACCGAGTTGCTGGGCAACCTCGGTGCCGAGGCGATTCTCTGTGATGTCTTCGACCGGGCGGCCCTGATCGAGGCGGTGGTCGGCTTCCGGCCGGACATCATCCTGAACCAGCTGACCGATCTGCCGGACGACGTGACGAAGATCGGCGACTACGCGGAGCGGAACGCCCGGATCCGGACCGAGGGCAACCAGAACCTGATCGAGGCGGCGCGGAAGAGCGGGTCGTCGAAGATCCTGGCTCAGAGCGTCGCCTGGCAGCTGCCCGACGGACCGGATGCCCTGGCTGTCGCAGAGCTCGAGGCCTCCGTTCTCGCCGAGGGCGGGGTCGTGCTGAGCTACGGACAGTTCTACGGACCCGGGACCTATAACGAGCAGCAGCCCGCGGACCCCCGGGTTCATATCGACCGAGCTGCCCAACGAACGGTGGAGGTGCTGGACGAGCCGACGGGCGTCGTCGTCATCATCGACTGAGCGACCGCGACCAACTCGGCCGACAAGCCACCAGGCGCAGCGGCCCACCGGCCTCGGCCTGCAAGTGCTTGTTGCCCCACAGCATGAGCGCGACGACCGCGGGAGGCAGCTCGCTGCCCTTGTCGGTCAGGTGGCACTCGTAGCGGTCTTCTTGCCTGGCTCCCGGTCAGGCTCCTTGGGGAACAAGCCGAGTTCGGTGAGCTCGTTGAGCCGCGCCGCCACGATCGCATCGGTGGTCTCCGTGCCCGCGTCATGACTTCAAGGAGCTTTCGTGTCATCATCCCGACTCTCCACCAGGGCGCCCGCTACCCGGCGCCGACCCATCCTGCCCGCCGGTTTGGCTCTGGCGGGTGCGGCGATCACGTTCACGAGTCTGTATCTCACGGCAGGTGCGCTGACGCCCCTGCTCGTGGTCTACAGGGAGCAGTGGAACTTTCCCCCGTCGCTCCTCACACTGGCGTTCGCGGTCTACGCGATCGGCTTCCTCGCCGCGGTCCTGACGGTCGGGTCGCTGTCCGACCACATCGGCCGGCGCCCGGTGCTGATCGGCGCTCTGGTCATTCAGATCGTGTCGAACCTCCTGTTCCTCCTCGCCACGGACGTCGGGTGGGTGATCGCCGGCCGGATCGTGCAAGGCCTTGCCGGCGGCGCGGCGACTACTGCCTTCACCGCGGCGCTCGTCGAACTTGCTCCGCCCAGCCGGAAGAGACTGGGTACGATCCTCGGCAGCGCCGGTCTGACCGGGGGTCTCGGTCTCGGCTCCTTGCTAGCCGGCTTGGCGATCCAGCTCACGACCGACGCGAACACCATCATCTTCGTCGTCCTCACCATCGTCACGATCCTTGGGGCCGTCGTCGTCGCCCTCTCTCCCGAGACCGTGACCCGCGCACCCGGTGCGCTCCGCTCGCTGATCCCTCGCATCACCTTCCCGCCCGCCACCCGAAGGGAATTCGCCGCGGCGGCGCCTGTCGTAGCCGCGGTCTGGATGCTTGCAGGCTTGTCAGGCGGGCTCGCGCCGAGCATGGTACGCAGCGTCTTCCATCTGAACAGCGGCCTGCTCAACGGCCTGGCCGGGTTCATAGCGCCGGCCACCTCGGCCGTCATCGGACTGGCGTTCGCCCGCGTCGACTCCCGGCGTGCGATGACCATCGGTATCTACGCGTCCATCATCGGGGCCATCGGCATCATCAGTGGTGTGTACGCCGGAAGCCTGGCCATCATGATCATCGGACAGGCCATCGCCGGTGTCGGCTTCGGCGCATCGTTCACCGCGGCCCTGCGCCTCATCTTTCCGCTCGCGGCGACTCATCAGCGTGCGGGAGTCGTCGGCGGGATCTACCTCGTCTCCTACGTAGCCTTCGGAGTGCCGATCGTCATCGAAGGTCAACTCACCGGCCCTCTCGGCGAGATCCCAGCAGTCTCCTTGTACACAGGGGTGGCCATCCTCCTCGCGGTCATCAGCCTCATCGCCCAACTCCGCCTCAAACGCAACACCCGAAGCGTCGCTGGACCAGCTTGTATCTCCCCACTGCAAGCCAGCGCCCCGAGTACGCCGAAGCGAGACGACATTCCCGCATGATCACCAGCGACTACACGCCTGCTGGAGCCGATGGTGCCTCCTGACTCGTTGCCCTGGACATCGACGGCACCACGCTCCACGATGACGCCTCCATCGGCGATGCTGTGATCGAGCGGGTACGCCGTCTCGGTGCGGCCGGGCACCAGGTGATGCCCGCCACCGGCCGTTTCACCGCAGCCACAGTCCCGGGGCTCAAGCACCTCGGCATCACACCGCAGTACCTGGTCCGCTTCCAGCGATCGTTGCTGTCACTCTGGCTCATCGCAGGTGTCCGAGGCGACCTCAGAGGTGTTGACTGCCGCTGGACGAGCACGAACCCTGGCGGGGGCGGCGACTGCAGTTCCGAGGGCGACGATCACCGCGGCATGGGTGAAACTACGATGGCCGCCTTCGATAACTCCGTAGGCAAGGCTCGCCAATCCGACGGCGGCCACAAGCTGCCCGGTCCAGTCGAACGGCGCGGCTCGGGCGCTGGATGCCGGGTTGGACCCAGCGGAGTTGCGCGAGCAGTACAACGCTGCCGCATCAGAGGAGCGGGCCGCGCAGGCGGCGCTCGTGGTGGTGTGCTTACCGGGTGCCAGGTGCGCTGTGCCGGTGCGCCTGGTGGCGGAGGATGTCACGACCGCGGGGTCGAGGTGGTCAGTGGCTGGTGATGACGAGTGTCGGTGGGTCGTGGACGGGGCCGGGAAGTGTGTTGGTCTCGTAGGGCTGCCGCAGTCCGGGCTGCCAGGCGAGTAGCCGGGTGCGGGATCCGGCGTTGAGGGCGATCACCAACCAGTCTCCAGGCCCGGCGAATGCCAGAGCGGGTTGAGACTTGGCGGGCAGTTCGATTCCCGGCACGATGTCCAGCCGGCCGGTGTCGAGCCGCATGATCGCGATGTCCATGGGCGGGAGCGGGTGGTCGTCGTACCGTGAGTCTGTCGTTGCTTGTTCGATCAGGAAGGCAATCCTCGTGCCGTCAGGGCTGACGACGCCGCAGCAGGCGGGGCCCGGAAGAGGGGATCCGAGGGTCTGCCCGCCGGCGGTCGATCGGCGGCGCAGCGTGCACGGTGATGCGTCGTCGTCGCAGCCACTGGTCCAGAGGACTTGGCCTGCGCCGACCGCGAGCGGCGCCACGTGTTGTTCGAGCTTGGCCTGCAACCGACCGGTGCGTGCGTCGACGAGCGCGAGCCACGTCGGTGAGATCCCCGGATCGGGCTGCATTTGCCCGACGATCGTCTCGCCCACGATTGCGGATGCGTAGAAGCCGTGCGGCAGCCGCACCCGCTGCCCGCCGGTGACCGGAGCGATCGTCGCGTAGGGGTTGTCGATGTCACTGGCGAAGGAAGCGATCCATACCCGGTTGCCATCGGTCAGCGGTGACTCGGTGGGACCGAGTGGGCGGATGACGCTGACCCGGTGATCGACGCTGATGCGCACCATGGCATACGGAGCCGTCTCGTCGCACGACTCGGTCGTCGCGTACGCCGTGACCGGATCACCGGCCAGGACAGCGCCGTACTCGCCCGGACGGACGACCGCATCCGGCAAGGTCGTCGCTCGGCCGCTGTCGAAGTCGACGAGTCGGAGCCGGTCTCCGCCGAGCAGTACCTGGATCCCGGTGTGCTGCGCCGGTGGCGCGCTCGACACGATCGGCAGCAGCGTGTCCGCTCCGCAGGCGCCGGGCGCTGTCGGCCATGCCTGCGCCGTCCGCCCGTCCGGAATCGTGCTGATCAGATCGGACGGCGTGGGACTCGGCACGGCCTGACGGTGCGAACGATCCGTCGAGGCGTGGAGGACGATCAGGGTCAGCACCACCAGGACCAGAATCCATCCGGCCCTTCGGCGCCCACGTCCCGAAGTCTTCCCGACTTCGAGGACCTCGTCCTGATCGTGCTCCACACCACCATGAAATCACTGCTCCACCAACCGCCGGAGCCCGATCGCTATCTCGGTGGGACGGGCGGGAGGAATGCGGGGACGGTCGGCGTGGCGTCGTCCTGACCCCATGCGAGTTTCGCGGCGTACATGACGCGCCTCTTGTTCGGGTCGGTGACCACGCCGTCGTACTGGCATGGCTGGTCATCTGGTGTGCACACCCAACCGTGCAGGTAGATCAGGTCCGGGCCGCTGCCACCGGTCACGACGTCGGCTCCGCCGGGCCCGCACAGTCCGGTGTTGGCTTGATCCAACAACACATGCTCTTGCTTGTCCGCGAACGACCATGGGTCGGTCGACCGCCGCCACACGGTCGAGTAGCGGCACTGGTCGAACCAGTTCGCCGATGCCAGGAGGACGTATTGGTCGCCGCGCTTGACCATCACCGGGTTCTCGATGCTGTCCGCGTGCCGCACCAGTTCGTGGCTGAGCTCGCCCCGGCTGTGCAGGCCGTCTGCCGACAGCGGGAACATGCGGATGGTGCCGGGCGTCTTCTGCGTCTTGTACAGCAGGTAGCGCCGACCATCGGAATCCTGGAAAGGACTCGGGTCGATCACCCCGGCGGTCGGATCGGGGCGATCGACGGCCGGGTCGTCGCCGCCGAGGATCGGGCAGATCAGTGGAGTGTCGGTCGGTGTGTAGGGGCCGCCGGGATCGCCGGCCACTGCCGTCCCGATGCACCGTTGTCCGGCGAAGCCCTTCGCCTGCGCGGCGTAGTACAAGACCCAGCCGGCCGAGGTCTGCCAAGCATCCGGAGCCCAGACCGCGCCTGTGCCGGCCGCCCAGGCTCCCCAACGGCTCAGCGCGTTCGGCTGGGCTGTCCACGGCCCGCCGGGTGTGCTGGATCGTGCGACCTCGCCCAGAGGACCGCCGGTCATGAAGGAGTAGTACTGGCTACCTACCCGCAACAAACCGGGATCGGCCGCACTCGGACCGTAGACCGGCGCTGGCATCGGCCGCTGAACTGCTGCCGCACCGGACCCGACGGTCCACAGCAAGGCAACCGCGCAGGCAGCCAACACAACGACCAACCGTTTACCCGTTCGACCGCTCACGCCATGCCTCCTCAGACTCGCCGCGACCTGCCGTCACCTCGCCCGGCCGGATGGTCTAGCCGCGAATGAGAGCCCAACGGTATACGCAGGTTTACAACGCTGTAAACCCAAGTATGTAAGTCGATTGACAGTCCTTCAGGCATCTTCCTCTGCCGGGAACGCTGGGATCTGCAGCGATAGCAGCACCGCTGAACTCGCGTGCCTAGTGCCGGCCGCCGTTGAGGGTCGACGTGAACGTGTCTTCGAACCGTGCGCCATCGGCGGCGTATCCGATCAGTTGCGGCGTGCCGTCGGGAGCGACGATCGTACGGCCCGACGAAGCGCCGTCGAGGACCACGGAGACACGTCCCGGCCGGTACTGGACGAGGTCGTCGCGCGGCCCGAGGACAAGTGACGTGGCGGCGAGAGCGTCCCACCAGAACATGATGTCCAGGTCGATGAGCGGAGGCAGGTCCGGCTGCGTGAGGATCGCGTGGACAAGCCGCGCCTCCACCGTGTCGGCCGAGGCGCCGAGCCGGTCGACGTACGCCTGAGTGATCATCACGTGGTTCGTGGCGTCCAGCGGAACGATCCGGACCCGCTCGGCAGGCATCGTCCGGAACACGAAGTCGGCTGCGTTCGGGTCGATCCAGAGGTTGACCTCCTGGGTGTTGTCGAACCCGCCAGTGGTCGAACCGAAGAGATTGCCCGGTACGTCGAACGCTCCACCCATCACGTAGAGCGAGGCGATCTTCTGCGCAACACCTCCGTGTTCGCGCAACGCCGCGGCTACGTTGCTGAGCGGGCCGGTAGCCAGCATCGTCACGGGCTCACGCGAGCTCAGAACCGACGTGGCGATCAGCTGTGCCGCTGTCACCGAGGACGGTTGGTTGGGTTGGTCGGCGTCGTCGAGCGCTCCGGTCAGGACACGCTCGAACGTCTCCCTCGCCTCTGGCGGTGCCAGGTGCACACCGGTCGGTGAACCATCGGCCACCGGAACGCGGGGAAGACCGCACTTCTGGAGAATCGTGCGCGCATGCGTCAACGAGCGACCCGCCGTACCGATGCCATTGTTCACCACGGTGACGGCGCGCAGTTCGATCCGGCCTTGCTTGTGCGCCTGACAGAGGAACGCCAGTGTCGACGCATCATCGAAGTCCAAGTCACTGTCGTAGACAACCGGAACAGGCCGGTGCCCCGCCGGCTCCGCCGCAGTGGCCCCCGTGGCCGGAGCTACTCCGACGGAGGCAATGCTCAGCACCGCCCCGGCCGCCAGTACGGCGATAGTCTTCCGGAACCGGCCTGTCCACACACGGGCACTGATCCGCCTGGCTCGCTTCATCGACAACTCCAAGGTCGAACCGATCGAAGCGACGAGTCTTCCCGACCTCGCTTTCAGTTCGCTTTCATCCCGAACCACGGGGTTGTGCGTGACTTCTCAGCTGAACGCGAAGTACCGCAGCCAGAGGTACGGCGCGGCAACTGCGATGGTGATCGCGGTGATCACTACGCCCTTGCGGGTGAAGTCCCAGAAGCTGATCGGGTACCCGGCTCGCAGCGCGAGCCCGATGACGACCACGTTGGCACTGGCGCCGATCGCCGTGGCGTTGCCGCCGAAGTCCGCGCCGATGGCCAGCGCCCACCACAACGCGTGGGCCTGGGACGGATCAGCGACGGTCTTGGTGAGTTCGAGCACCACGGGACTCATCGTGGCGACATAGGGGATGTTGTCCACGATCCCGGACAAGACGGCTGAGACGACCAGGATCAGCATCGTCGCCAGCAACGCCCGGCCCTCGGTCGCCGCCCCGACCGCGTCCGCCAGCCTGCCGATCACACCGGTCTTGACCAGCGCACCGACCATCACGAACAGCCCGGCGAAGAACAGCAGCGTCTGCCACTCCACGCTGCCCATGTAGTCCTTGGTCTTCACGCCTGAGATCAGCACCAGCAGGCCCGCGCCGAGCAGCGCGACCACCGACGGTGCGATGCCGAACAGTGACCGGCCGATGAAGCCGGTGAAGACGAGCACCAGAACCGCGCCGCATTTGATCAGCAGCACCTTGTCCGCGATCGCCTCCCGCTCGTTCAGCCGCATCACGTCCTCGACACGGGCCGGGTCGACTGCGAACGACCCGCGGAAGATCCTGGGCAGGACGAGCGTGAACACCACGAGCTCGATCACCACCAGCGGCGTCAGGTGCATCAGGAAGTCGTTGAAGGTCAGTCCGGACCGGCTGGCGATGATGATGTTCGGCGGATCACCGATCAGGGTGGCCGCGCCCCCGATGTTCGACGCCATCACCTCAGCGATCAGGAACGGCACCGGGTTGATCCCCAGCCGCTCGCAGACCAGCAGGGTGACCGGTGCGATCAGCAACACGGTCGTCACATTGTCCAGGAATGCCGACGCGCCGGCGGTGATCAGCGTCAGCAGGATCATCACCCGGAGAGGAGAGCCGTTGGCCCGCTTGGCCGCCCAGATTGCGACGTACTCGAACACGCCGGTCCGGCGCAGCACGCCGACGATCACCATCATCCCGAACAGCAAGAAGATGACGTCCCAGTCGACGCCCGTGTCAGGGGAGTAGAAGGCGTGCTCGGAGTCGGTCACCCCGAGCGCGAGCAGGACTGCCGCGCCACCGAGCGCCGCCAGCAGCTTGTGCGTCCACTCGGTGGCGATCAGGACATAGGCCAGAGCGAAGACGACGACGGCGATCGCCGTCATGCCACAACTCCGGCGACGCTACGCAACAGCGCCGCGGCAGCGGACGAGATCAGTCCTTGGGCACGACCAGTTCGAGCAACCGGGACGCGGTGATCGCGCCGATGATCTCCCGGTCCTTCACCACGGCGACCAGCGGACAGCGCAGGCGGGCCATGGTGGCCGCGATCTCCAGCACCGTGTCGTCGTGGTTGACCACGGGCAGCTCGGCCGGCTCCGACGGCAGCAGTTTGCGCACAGGCACGCCGGACAACTTGTCCGCGACCCTGTCGGCCAACGGTTCGTCGATCACCCGAGCCAGCGACGGATCGTCCTGGACGTAGCTCGGCACCAGGAACCGAACGACCTGCGACGCAGGCAGCACGGAGTACGGCGTGCCATCCTCGCGGACCACGATCAGACCGGGCAAGCGTCGCGCCGCAAGTAACTGCACCGCTGCGCGCGCCTCCGAGTCCAGGCTGACCACCGGGAACTCCTCGGCCATCTGCTCTCCGTGCACACTCGCAGCCTACGCCGCAGCCACATGTGTCTCGATCGGCTCTCACGGGCTTCTGACAGCGATCGGCGAGCGTCACACAGCCTCCAGGGTCGACGTCCAGCCCGCACCCCGAACAGGGACGGGCACTGCCGACCAGACTTCCCGGCGCTCCGGACCCCAGCCTTCCTCATCCACTCACAAGGTTCAAACACCGACCCCACGAACCACGGGCTGGTACGTCCGGGCTGAGTTGTCACGAACGACGGGACTTTCGGCTCTGAACACAATGCGGCGCCTCAACCAGTGTGGAAGCAGAGGTAAGTGACCGGTTCGAGAAAGTCGAGGGGGAGGCGGTAGCAGATGGGCACCGACAGGATCGTTCGTCTTCAGGACGACGCCGCGACCGACCCTGCTGTGGTCGGTGTGAAGAGTGCTCGGCTGGCGGAGCTGTCACGGGATGGCATCCGGGTTCCGGCCGGCTTCGTGGTGACCGCGGCGGCGTACGAGGAGTTCGTGCGCGAGGGGCGGCTCGGGCCGGTGATCGCGCGTGAGATCCGCAGGTACCGGGCGGGGCGGGATCTGAGGGTGGTTGCGGCCGCGATCCGCACTGCCTTCGGTGCCACGTCGTTGCCGCCGGCCTTGGCCGACGACATTCTCGCCGCCTACGAGGAACTGGGTGGCGACGGCACCGAGGTCGCCGTCCGGTGCAGCCCGATCACCCCGCAGGACGGGGCACGAGACGAGCTCTTCCTTCATCTGAACACCGGGACCGATGTGCTCGCCGCGTGCCGGCGATGCTTCGCGGATCTCTTCAGTGCTGCGGCCGTCGGCAACCGCGAGCTCTGCGGACCCGACCACCTGACTGCGGCCATGCCGGTCACGGTCCAGCTGATGGTGCGCTCGGACCGCGGCGGCTCGGGCACGGTCCACGGCGAGAGCTCGTTGGTCCGGGTCAGCGCGGCCTGGGGCCTGGGGGAGCCGGCCGCCGACGATCCCGACCAGTTCTCGATCTATCCGGGCAGCCATCCGATGATCATCAGGCACCGCGGCGCCAAGCGAACGAAGACCGTGTACGCCGGACGCCGGGCGACGCGGCTGGTTCCGACCACACCGAAGGAGCGGAGCGGGCTGGTTCTGTCCGACGGCGAGTTGCAGGTCCTCGCGCAGTGGTCGGTCCTTGCCGACGCGCGCTGCAAGCGGCGGATGGAGCTCGATTGGGCCAAGGACGGGGTATCGAGTCAGCTCTACGTGGTCGAGGCCCGGCCGCTGACCTTCCCGCCCATCGTCATCAGCACACCACCTAGAGCCGGAGTCCTTCAGCACTGAACCGGCCGCTCGGACGAAGCGGTGTGTGATGTTCGAGTCTCCTAGCGACTTGTAGCCAGCGTTCGGCAGGGTGGCACTGTAATCATGCATCATGCACGATTCGACCCGGGGGTCCGGTTGTCAGAACCACTGGTCGAAGGACTCGCGCCAGTCTCGGCGCGAGGTGCTGTGCCCGGCGTGAGCCGGGTAGCCGATGCGCATCACCATCTGCGGCCATGAGCCGCCGCCGACGAGCTCGCGCACCGCGGCCCGCGCCGTGTTGTGCTCGAGCAGTTGATGGAGAAATGACACGGCGAGGTCGTAGGAGGTCGCGACGAGCAGCACGCGTTCGAGGGCCATGCCGGCTCGCAGCCAGGCGGCCGCGTCTTCTTGCGGCGTGCACAGGACGGCGAGGCCGGGCCGTTGCTCGAAGACGGCCTGACTGCGGTGCGTACTGTCGAAGCCCGCGGAGAGGTCGCGGACGAACGCCGGCCGAGTCGGCAAGGGGCCGAGCGCGCTCTCCTGGACGCCGTCGGATGGTCTGTCTCCACCGATCCACCGGAGCCGCTCGTGCAGGCGGTCCTCGTCGTGCAGCTCTGTGTCATCGACGCGCCGGAGCAACTCGCCGAGCCGGGATGTCTCGTCTGGGTCGAGCCAGCGCAGAGTCGCGCGCTCGGCTTGAGCGGCGTCGTCGAGTCGTGCCAGCACGCGCGGTGCGATGACCTGATCGAGCATCGGCCCGCGATACGTGTGCCTGCGACGCAGTTCGCCGTACAGACGGCCCAGTTCTGGTACTGGGGTCTTGCGGTCGGCCAGGAAGATCCGCGCCACCACGTCCGGGTGGTGGGGGTCGGGGTCAGGTGCGAGCTGCGATTCGTGGCCGAGCATCGCCGCTGCGATCCGCAGGTTGAGGACGGCGGCGCCGATCCCGATCCGCGCCGCACGACCTGCCGGATCCGCGACGGGCAGCGTGCGGTTCCGATCGAGCAGCACGTCAACCACCGGACCGTGGATCTCGAACCGCCACGGCTGCGTGTTGTGGATGGACGGGGCGTGCATCGCTGCAGTGAGCAGGATGGCCACCTCGTCCTTGGTCAGGGTGGTTGTCGCGTTCATCTCGTGTCCGTTCCGGCCCAAGTCTCGTGTTCTCTCAGGGTGTGGACGGTGCGGAGCGGTTGCCAGCGGCAAGGGTCCCGGCCTGGAGGGACTTTCGGCTCGCGACGGTGAGGTGCGACGGCCCTGACCGGCGTGGGGGAGCGGGCAGACGATCAAGGTGTCGAATCGAGTGAAAGGAACGACGATGACCACCACGCCGCACCGACACGACCTACCGGCTCCCGCAATGGAGACCGACGGCGATCGCCACCTGATCGTCACCACAGCTGCGGGCCGTGCGCTCGCCGTACTTCGGATTGCCTTCGGCCTGACCTTCTTGTGGCCGTTCTTCGACAAGCTGTTCGGGCTCGGCTACGCCACTCCGGCCGGTAAGGGCTGGGTCGACGGTGGCGACCCGACCGCGGGTTTCTTGGGTAAGGGCACCAGTGGCCCGTTGGCGGACTTCTACCAGTCTCTGGTCGGTGATTGGTGGGTGACTCCGTTGTTCATGGTCGCGCTGGCCGGTATCGGTCTGGCGCTGACGTTGGGTATCGGGATGCGGATCGCGGCTGTCAGCGGTGGGCTGTTGTATCTGATGATGTGGTCGGCGAATCTGCCGCCGGACAACAACCCGGTGCTGGATGAGCACATCCTGGGTGCTATCACGCTCGTCGTTCTCGCGCTCGTTGCTGCTGGCAATGTGTGGGGCTTGGGCGGTTGGTGGGGCAAGCTCGACATCGTCCGCCGCTACCCATGGCTGCGGTAGCCACAATGCCCGCGACGCTTTAGTCGTCCTGCCCTACACCCCCTGCTCGTTGGTCGTAGTTCCTGTAGTGACAGAGAGGTAGGCGAAATGAGTACCTGGAACAGGACCGGCCCGGTTGTGGTCGAAGTCGACGGCAGCGCAGAGTATCTGCGGATCGTGGACTACGCGTCCGCGGAGGCACTGCGGTGTGGTGCTGAGCTCGTGCTGGTCGCGCCGTACTCGGCGCACGCCTCGGTCTCGCCGATGATGCCGGGGTATTCACCGAAGGCGCCGGCCGAGCGCGCAGACGACGCGTTGCGAGCGGCTGTCGCACACGTGCGGCATCGGGACGGCTATGCAACTGAACTGGCCGCCGTTGCCGGTGAGGGTTCGCGGGTCCGGGTCCTCGCACATGCCGCACGGAAGGCGAGGATGCTGGTGGTCGGCCGATCACGCAGTCGTGGTCCGCAGCGGCTCATGCATGCCCACACCAACCTCACGCTGGCGAGCCGCGCCGGCTGCCCGGTGGTCGTCGTACCGGCGTCGTGGAAGCCGTGCCTGATGGATCGCAAGGTTGCCGTCGGCATCGACGGTACGGCGCTGTCCGCCGAGGCACTGGAGTTCGCGTTCGGCACCGCGGCCGGGCGGGAGGGCGACCTGACCGTCGTCCACGCCGGTCTGCCCGCCGAGCACGCGTGGAACGACGAGGATCCGGACCACTCGTGGATCAGCCGTGCTGACCACCTGTTGTCCGAAACCCTCGCTCCGTGGACGGGCAGGTTCCCGAACGTGAGAGTGACCCGGTTCCTGAGCAGCCGCCAACCGGCCGCAGCGCTGGTGCACGAGAGCAGTGAGGTCGGCCTGGTCGTGGTCGGCTCACACACCGGCGCGTTGCCGGTCGACCCGGTGGCACGCCGCTCGGTGGCCGCGATGACCTGCCCGGTCGCGATCGTGCCGCACCACGTGACTGCCACCGATCACGAAAGGATCAGCGCAGCTCCGCGACGCCCGGCGCGGCGAGCTGGTCGTTCCGACGTACTGACACCGTAGGAGGTCGATCATGTCCGACATCACACGTGCACTCGTCGTTTACGAGTCCATGTACGGCAACACCGCGCGGATCGCGTCCGCGATCTGCGCGGGTCTGCGGCAGAGCATTCCCACCGAGATGGTGCCGGCTTACCGGGCGCCGACGGTGATCCCCGGTGACGTGCGGCTGCTCGTCGTCGGCGGACCGACACATGCGTTCTCGATGAGCCGCGCGTCCACACGTCAGGAGGCCAGGAACCAGCACACCGTAGTGATGCCGACAGAGACCGGAATCCGCGAGTGGCTGGACATGCTGACCGCGGACACGACGTCCACCCCAGGGCGCCGTCGCGCCCAGGTCGACGTCGCAACCTTCGACACACGCATCGCCAAGGTCCGCCGGCTCCCCGGCTCGGCCGCGAGATCGGCTGCCAAGGTGCTGCGCCGGTTGGGCTTCCGAGTACTCCTCGGGTCTGCGAGCTTCTTCGTGGACGAGTCGACCGGACCGATCCGCGAGGTCGAGATCGAACGCGCGCGCCGCTGGGGCGAAGAGCTCGGCCGTCTGCACGCCGGCTCGGCGACCGCGGCATGAGCCGGTGAGGAGTTCGACGACGCCCGGGCGCGGCTTCGCGAACACAAGCTGGATCTCTGATCACAGAAGTGAAGGGCTCACCGGTCTCCGGTGAGCCCTTTGGCTATGTGATCACCAAGAGCGGATGCGGCGGCCGGAGATGCGGCGGGGCTCGATGGCGATGTAGGTCTCGCGGGTGCCGCCGGCCCAGGGCTCGACACGGCCGAGGGCGACCTCGATCTCCTGGCTGGTGGCCGGCCGGACCGTGCCATTCACCAGCACGCTCCAGCCGTCCCGAAGACTCTCGTCGACGGCGTCGATCTCGAACGCGATGGGCGCGAGGTCGTACTGAGCGACCGCGCTGTCGGCGGCTGTGCGGAAGACGATCAGCTCGTTCACGTAGCAGTAGTTGACGGGGATCACGAGGAGGTCGTCGGCCCGGTTGAACGCGATCCGTCCGACGACGCCGGCCTCGATCAGTTTCATGCACTCGTCCCGGCGCATCGGTTCCAGCTCGGGCTCCGGCGTCAGGACCGCTCGTCGCGCCGACCGGCTCCGGTACGGTGCGAACAATCCGCTGATGGTGGTGTCGAGTGCGCGCGACAACCTGAGGAGCTCACCACCGGTCAGCGCTACCGGCCGTGTTTCGATGCGCTCGATACGGCGCGTGCCCATACCGGTGCGCTCGGCGACCTCCGCCGTACTCAGCCCCAACTCGAGCCGACGATGCTTGACTCGAGTGCCGAGGTCACCTGGCACCTGCACGTTCTGCGACCCGATGTCCATCGGACTCCGCCTCCCTTTTGTTCTGCCCTTCCAGGCAACCAGGCGGGTGGCGAGAGCTGCAGAGGACGAGGACCTGAGGCCGCAGGCCGGCGGTCGTCTTCTCGCCTCGACTGTGCAGGTCAAAAGTCCTGGGCGGGGCGGGACAGTTGCCCCTGCTACATGGCGTGGCGGGGGTGGATGCTGGAGGCGAGCTCGCCGACCGGAGCGGACGGCGGGTGAATCCGAAGGAGCTCAGATGACGATCAGGGTCTTTCTGCTGGACGACCACGAGGTGGTCCGGCTGGGGCTGCACCAGTTGCTCGAGGACGAGCCGGACATCGAGGTGGTAGGTGACGCTTCGACCGCCGCGGAGGCGCTCGCGCGCATCCCCGCCGTTCGGCCGGATGTCGCCCTCCTGGACGTCCGGCTGCCCGACGGCGACGGCGTCTCCGTCTGCCGCGAGATCCGCTCCACGATGGAGAACCCGCCGGCTTGCCTGATGCTCACGTCGTACTCCGACGACGAGGCCCTGTTCACGGCGATCATGGCCGGGGCCGCCGGGTACCTGCTGAAGCAGGTACACGCCAGCGACCTCGTTGGGGCGATCCGCCGCTTGGCCGCGGGAGAGTCCTTGCTCGACCCCGCCATGACCCAGAAGGTCCTGGAGCGTCTGCGGCACCCGGTGGTGGAGGAGGATCCCCGGTACGCCGCGCTCACCGAGCAGGAGCGCAAGATCCTTGCCGAGATCGCCGTCGGCAAGACCAACCGCCAGATCGCGCAATCGCTCTACCTGGCCGAAAAGACGGTCAAGAACTACGTCTCCTCCCTCCTCCGCAAACTCAACGTAGAACGCCGCACCGAAGCCGCCGTCTTCGCCATCGAACACGCGAAGAACCAGCGCAAGTCGTAGCGACAATCACCTGCCAGGACCAGGCTGGGAACGTGGGGCGGTGCCTGGTCCTGTGTGGGTGGTGGAGATGGCGGCGCCGATGCCGGCGGACCAGGTGCGGATCTTGTCCCAGTCGCGGGAGTCGGCGGCCATGTTGCCGGCGGCAAGGCGGCGGGCGAGGAAGCCCTTGGCGGTGGCGGGTTCGAGTCGGCCGGCGAAGGTCATCGCGGGAGTGGCTCCGATCTCACGAGCGAGTCGTCGGACGGCCGGAGGCATCTCCTGAGCCTGATCCTTGTCTGGACCAACCGGGCCGCTGTGGAAGAGCCAGACCTGCCGCTCGCGGAGCTCATCGCGGTTCCTTCGCAAGAACCGCACCGCCTCGCGCCGCCAGCGTCGGATGTAGATGGCGCTGCCGAGGACCACGACGTCGTACGGCTTGACGGTAGGGACGGACGTGACGTCGAGGACGTCGACCTGGTGGCCGTGCGCCCGCAGTTCGGTGCCGATCGCCTCGGCGATGCCCGCGGTCGCACCCATCTTGGTGGCGTAGGCAACCACTACCTTCTTGGACATCGAGACCTCCTTCGGGTCATCTCCAGGACATCAGCAACCGAACGACCGGGTCAGTGCCGAACGACCTGGGTCAGCGGGTCCGATGGCTGTCGAGTGCCGGGGTGGGTATGACGGCAACCGGGCATGGGGCCTGGTGCAGCACGGTCTGGCTCACCGAGCCGAGCAGAAGACTCGCGAAACCGCCGCGACCGCGGGACCCGACGACCAAGAGCTGCGCGTCGGCGGACCACTCGAGCAGCAACTCGGCCGGGTGGCCGGTCACCTGGACGACCTCAGCCGTCCGCATGCCCTGCAGAGTCCGCAGGGGCGACGCGACGTCATCCTCTCCCTCCGGGAGAACCGTGACGATCCGGGCGACGAGTCCGTGGCGATCGGCGTACTGCAGGCCGAAGTCCACGGCGGCGTCTGCGGCGGGAGAGCCGTCGTACCCGATCACCACGCGGTTGCCGACCACTGCGTCTTCTGCGGGCCGTACGACGATCACCGGGCAGTGCGCGTGGGCAGCGAGCTCCAGTCCGGTGGAGCCGACCAGCAGTCCGAGCGTCCGGCCGGCGTCGCGGCTGCCGATCACGATCAGCTCGGCGTTCCGGGATTCCGCCAGCAGCACGGGCGAGGGGAAGCCGTCGACCCTGCCGGCCGTGACGGATACGCGAGGCTCGAACGTGCGCGCCAGGTCCAGCGCCTCGGCAACGATCTTGTCGGCGGCGGCGCGGAGCCCCGGGGCGACATCGCTTGGGCCCAGCGGCACCCGGAACTCCGCCCACACAAACGCATGGACAAGATGCAGACCGACACCCCGGGCCGCCGCTTCGACCGCGCCCCAGCGGATCGCGCTCTCGCTGACGCCCGCACCGTCGATGCCGACGACAACTCTCTTCTCAACCATGCGACCACGATGCCGGGACGAGGCACTACGAGCGAAGGGGCGAAGGTCCCACGCGTGCGGTGCCGACGGCCCTGTCAGCGTTCTCGGATGCGCGCCGACGACTCGTCAGAGTGGTCAGCGGACGCGCGGCTCCTGCGGCAACGAGCTGGTCATGACTCCTCCTTGGTGCGAAGGAACTCCGAGACCGGCCGCCGGCCGGTTCCGTTGCCGGGCCGGCTGTGGGCGAAGCGGATGATCATGTGCGCGTGTCCCGGCCGCTGAGTCAGTCGCTGCACCGCGCGGCGCAGGTCGTCGAACTCCAGTGGCTGGTTCAGGAACGATGCGCTGACGCCTTCACGGGTCGCGGTCAGCAGCACTCGTTCGAGGGCCAGCCCTGCCGCGACCTGGTCCGCGGGCTGGTCGCTTTCCGTGGACAGGATGGCCAGGTCCGGGTGCTCCTCGAAAGTCGTCTCCGAGCGCATCCGGTCGACCGGTCGGGTAGCCATGTCCCGAACGGCTGCCGGGTAGCCGGCGGACCGTGGCCCGAGCGCCGTGCTCGGGATGCCTTCGGTGGTGCGGTCACCGCCGACCCAGTGCGCGCGTTCGGCGCGGCGATGCCAGTCGTGGACTTCGCGGAGATCGGTGTCGACGACCATGTCGAGTACCGCGCGGACTTCGGGTTCGCCGAGCCACGTCAGTTCGGCCCCTTCGGCGTACGCGGCCTGCAACAGAGCGACCTTGATGCCCTCCGGCAGCGGCTGCGCGGCGGACGGGTTGCGATCGGTGTGGCGCCTCGGGATCTGCTGCGCGAGGTCGCGCCGCTCGTCGTCCGGCCTGCTGGTGGGTTCGACGACGATCCGCGCCAGCAGGTCGGGTTCCTCCGGGTACGGCGCCAGGCCGAGCCAGGTGCCGTAGCCGAGCGACTCGGCGGCGCAGCGCAGGTTGAAGGTTGCCGCGCCGGCCGCGATACGCATGGCCCGGCCCGTCGGGTCCTCCGCCGGCAGCGTGCGCGAGCCGTCGAGGAACAGGTCGATGACGTGCCCTCCCACCTCGAACCGCCAAGGCTGGGTGTTGTGCATGCTCGGTGCGGCGACGGCCGCCGCGAGCAGGACGTCGATGTGTTCCGCCGACAGCTGCTGGTCAGACACTGGAATCTCCTCCCACTGGTTCTCCTTCAGCGTGGCCGGTGGGAGTACGGTCCCGCTGCGGGCAAGAGTCCTGACTCGGGGAGGCCGTTCGGCCATCAGTTGCCGGTGATCGGTGCCGTGAATTCCACGATGGTCCCGTGGGGCTGGTTCTCGGTGACCTGAACGCCTCCGCCAAGCGCCTGGGCTCGTTCAGTGAGGTTGCGCAGCCCGCTGGAGCGACGGCGCGGCCCGATGCCGACGCCATCGTCGGAGATCCTGGCGACGACCTGCGCGGAGTCGACCGACAACTCCACGGTGACCTGGGAGGCCTCCGCGTGACGGACGACGTTGGACAGCGACTCCCGCACGGTTGCGAGGATCTGTGGCCGGACGGTGGTCGGTACGACGGTGTCGATCGGGCCGGTGCAGATCAGTCGGGCCCGGAACCCGAGCGGCTCGGCGTACTCCGTGACCAGCGCCTGGACATCTCCGCGGAGCGAGCTGCTGTCGGGCGTCTGCTGGAGCTCGAAGATCGCGGCCCGGAGGTCGTGGATGGTCGTGTCGATGTCGTCGACCGCTCGGCTGAGCCGCTGCTGATGCTCGGGACGAGCCAGCCGGTGCATGCCCTGGAGCTGCAGCCCGGTCGCGAAGAGTCGCTGGATCACCAGGTCGTGCAGGTCCCTCGCGATCCGATCGCGGTCTTCCAGCACGAGAATCATGTCCCGGTCGCGCTGTGCCTGGGCACGTTCCAGGGCCAGGGTGGCCTGGCCGGCGAACATCCGGATCAGGTCGGCTCCCTCGGAGACCCGGCTGTTCGCGCCCTGCTCCGCGGCGACCACGAGGAGTCCGCCGGTGCCGGTACTGCCGGCCGGCAGTGGCACCATCGTCGTACGGCCGAGGTTGGTGCCCTCCGGGAACTCGGTCAGCACTCCCGCATCCTTGAGGAGCCGGGCCAGGTCCTCGATCACGACCTGTTCGCCACCGGCTATCGCGCGACCGAGCAGAGGCAGGTCGGCCGGGATGCGACGTCCGAGGAAGTGACCGAACTCAGGCGGACCGTCGACTGCACTGACGACCAACTCCGAGTCCTCGGCCAGCAGGATTGCCGCGACCTGTGCGCCGGATACCTCGCGTGACCGCTGCGCGATCAGGAGGAGTGCCTGGTCGGGATCGAAATCGCCGAGCATCAACTGGGTGATCTCGGCGGTGACCTCGTGCCACCGCCGACGCTGCTCGGTGTCGGCGTACAGCCTGGCGTTGTCGATGACGACGCCGGCCGCGGCCGCGAGTGCGGTCACGGTGCGCTCGTCGTCCTCGGTGAAGTCGGCGCCACCGGTCTTCTCGGTCAGGTACAGGTTGCCGTACGCGTGCTCCCTGGTCCGGATCGGTACGCCGAGGAAGGACTTCATCGGAGGGTGGTTCGCCGGGAATCCGTACGACCGCGGATGCTCGGCAAGATCGGTCAGCCGAATGGGCTCGGGGTCGTCGATCAGCAGGCCGAGGATCCCGTGCCCCTCGGGGTACGGGCCGATGGCCGCGATCTCCTCGTCGGTGACACCGTGGGTGATGAACCGGACGAGCCGTTTGCCGTCCGGGCCGACGACACCGAGTGCGCCGTACCGGGAATCGGCCAGCTCGCAGGCGGCGGTGACGATCCGGTCGAGGGTGCTGTTCAGATCGAGGTCGGCGCCGATCCCGACGACCGCGTCGAGGAGCGCACGGAGTCGCTCCTGGGAGTCCATGATCTCGTCGACCCGGCCGAGCAGTTCCTGCAGAAGCGCGTCGAGACGCACCCGGGAGAGTCCGGCGAACTCCAGCGCCCCCTCGTCCCAGCGTCCCCGCTCCGCACGCGAACCCTCAGGCACGGCCTCAGACTACGGAAAGTCGTTGATGATGTGAACCAGAGTCGGGGTCTACGAGGCGCCGGCGTGTGGACGCCGGGCCCACGGGAGCAGCCGTCGTCCGTGCACCGATTCGATCCCCAGACGGATCAGTTGCGGATCGTCCATCGGGAGCCAGGAGTGCAGCGGGAGCGAACGGCGCAGCGAGTCTGCCTCATCCGCCGAGACCACGGACAGGTGGCCGATGGCTGTGACGGTCCAGCCGAGCTGTCGATCGAGATCGACATCGTCGGCCTCGAAGGCCACCACATCACCGCGCTCGGCCGCGCGGAGCTTCTGCCCCGGTCCGGTGTTCACAACGACGGTGTCGTCGTCCAGCACGAAGTTGACCAGCCTGATCGCCGGGAGACCACCGAGCGTGTAGACCAGCCTGCCGAGCGGAACCGAGCCGAGCAGTCGCAAACACTCCGGCGGACTCAGAATCTCGAGGCGGGACTGGTCGAACTGGGTGGTGGTCATCACGGTCTCCAGACAGCAGACGAGATGCAGTTCTCGTTCACCCATCAACCATCGGCGGATGCGGAGCCCGGCAGTAGGGCCGAAGGTCCCGCCTCGACACCTACAGGTCAGGACGGCTGCTCCCGGGCCCGGGCCGATTGAGGGTCTGATATCGAGGAGCTCGGGACCTTGGGCTCTGCCTGGCGGAAGAGGGAAGCGTGAGTCTGGAGTCGCTGGGGAGCGGCCGGCTCGCCGGAGGCGGACCGAGAACAGGTGGCCACCATTCAAGATCCGCCGTCACCACGGTTCCGGTCCGGAGAGTCGGTCCCAGCGTCCACCACGGTCACGGTGAGTAGCCGCCCGATTCCCCGGAGGCTACTGAGCGCTCGAGGTGTGCGTACGAGGTTTCACGCCTCACGATCGAGGGCTTCGCTTCGCCGGCGGAGGAACTGGATCTCGGGCTGGGTTCTGGCCAGTTCTGCCGCGTGGGCGTAGGCGTCGGCTGCGTCCTTCCGTCGGCCGAGGCGTTCCAGCATGGAGCCGCGCGAGGCGTGCAGCAGGTGGTACTCGGCGAGCTGGTCGGTGATCTCGTCCAGCATGGCCAGGCCGGTGAGCGGCCCTTGGATCTCGGCCAGCGCGACGGCGCGGTTGAGCGCGATCACCGGTGTCGGCATGACGGTCAGCAGCCGGTCGTAGAACCGTACGATCGTTGGCCAGTCGGTGTCTCGGTAGTGCGGGGCCGCACAGTGGATGCCCTGGATCGCCGCCTGGAGCTGAAACGGCCCCGGGCGGCGACTCCGAAGGCAGACAAGGACGAGTTCGTGGCCTTCGGCGATCAGCGATCGGTTCCAGAGCGACCTGTCTTGGAACTGCAGCAGTACTACGTCGTCACCGCGACCGCGTGCCGGCATTCTCGCCTCGTTGAGCAGCATGAGGGCCAGCAGGCCAACCGCTTCCGGCTCGTCGGGCATCAGCCCCACCAGCACACGCGCCAGCCGGATCGCCTCGGTGCACAAGTTCCGGCGGTTGCGGATGTCGTCGGCGCCGGCGTTGTAGATCAGGTACAGCACCGACAGCACCGCGCGAAGGCGGTCCGGAAGTTCGGCCTCGTCGGGAACCCGGTAGGGGATGTGTGCTGACTTGATCTTGTACTTCGCCCGCACCAGTCGCTTCGCCATGGTCTCCTCGCTCACCAGGAACGCCGAGGCCACCTCCGCGGGGGTGAGTCCGGCGATCAGGCGCAAGGTCAGCGCCACCTGATGCTCGATGCGGATGGCCGGGTGGCAGCAGGTGAAGACGAGCCGCAACTGGTCGTCACGCATGAGCTCCGCATCCTCGGATCGGACGGTGGACTCCTGCCGCCGCCGATGGTCTGACGCGACCTGCTCGGCGAGTTCGCGTCCGCGTCGCCCGCGTCGGACGGCGTCCACGGCTCGGTTACGCGCGGTGGTGACGATCCAGCCGGCCGGGTTGTCGGGCACACCGTCGCGCGGCCACCGCTGGACAGCCGTCACGAAGGCGTCCTGTACGGCGTCCTCGGCCAGCGCGATGTCACCGAAGATACGGGTCAGGGTGGCCACGGCTTGGCCGTGTGCCTCGCGGAAGGCTCGCTCGACGTCGTCCATCTACCGTTCCGTCAATGTCCTTCACCGTCCTGTAGCCGCCCTGTTGCGCGGAACGGCCGGACCTCGATCGCGTGATTGATGGCCTCGACGACTTTGTCCGCCCACTCCAGCGCCTCGTCGAGGTTCTCGGCGTCGATGATGTAGAAGCCGCCGATGTGCTCCTTGCCCTCGGCGAAGGGTCCGTCGGTGGTGACCTTGTCGAGGCCGGTGCCTCCGCGCACCACGGTGGCCGCGTCGGGGCCGTGCAGGGCGCCGCCGAACACGAACGCGCCTGCTGCGTCCATCTCCTCCTCGAGCGCGATCACCCGGCGCATGAAGGCTTGCATGTCTTCGGGTGTCGACGGCGCGCCCTCGACCTGGTTCTCCGCCTCATAGACCGACAGCAGGTAGTGACTCATTCCCTACTCCTCGTCTCCGCGGGGTCATCCCGCTCTGACCTACTGACGAACGGCAGCGCCCGGATCAGGACACCCTGGGGACAGGATCTCAGGAGTGTCCCCGCCCGCGTCTACGCTCCGAACATGAACCGCATCGACCGCCTGTACGCGTTGGTGGAGGAGTTGCGTGCGGCCGGACGACGCGGACGTACGGCGCGGCAACTGGCGGCACGTTTCGAGGTGAGCGTTCGCACCGTCGAGCGTGACCTGAGCGCGCTCGGGCAGGCTGGTGTCCCGCTGGCGACCAAGCAGGGCAGAGGCGGCGGCTACACACTCGACCGATCGATGAGCCTGCCGCCGCTCAACTTCACTCCGCGCGAAGCGGCGGCCGTGGCCGTGGCGCTGAGCCGGACCGAGCATGTCTTGTTCACAAACGATGCCCGCAGCGCGCTGCAGAAGATCGTCGCCGCGATGCCGGAGTCGGCGCTGGTGGAGGCACGCGATACCGCGGACAAGGTGCGGCTGATCGTGCGGAAGGTGCCGGACCCGGACGCGGAGGTCGCCGAGACCATCTGGCGAGCCGTGCGCGACAACCAGGTGCTGCGCATCCACTACATCGACGTCGGCGGCGTTCGCACGGAGCGTGAGGTCGAGCCGCAGTACGTGGTGGTCGGCACCAACGGCTCCTATCTCACCGCGTGGTGCCACCTGCGAGGCGACGACCGGGTGTTCCGCATGGACCGCATCATCGCGGCCGAGCGGACGCCGCGCCTCCCGAGGCTGCGGCCTGTCGTCCCCGAGCCGATCGTCGACGGTCACGAGATCAAGCTGCCGGCGTCCGTGCTTCGTCCCGAAGATTCTCTGCCGAACTCCGACATAGGGCTGTCGCGAACGACTGCCACGGTGGGTGCAGCCCGTCGTTCCGGCGGATGATCCGATCAGAAGGAGACGCACATGACCACCCCCGCTCCCGGCACCTTGGCCTGGTTCGAGGTCGCCACCAGCGACGCCGACGCCGCCCAGAAGTTCTACGGCAGCCTGTTCGACTGGACCTTCGAGGCCAACGGCCCCGCTGCATCCGGTGGATCGGACTACCGCAACATCAAGGCCTCCGGCGCTGACGGTCCGATGGGCGGCATCTTCGGCACTGGCGGCCAGGTGCCCGACCACGCCGTGTTCTACATCCTCGTCGCCGACGTCGAGAGCACGTGTGCCGACGCCGAGCATCTCGGCGGATCGGTCGTCAGCAAGCACCTCGATCCCGGCCCCGGCGCCCCGAAGTTCGCCTATCTGCGCGATCCGGCCGGGAACCAGTTCGGGGTCTTCACCCCACCTGCGGCCTGATGGACAAGCGCACCCAGGGCGCGTCCCCGTCGGAGCAGTCCGGCGGGGACCCCGCGGCTCGTGACCTGTACGACGAGCTCACTGACGACCTGCTGTACGACCCTGCCATCGGCCGCGCCACCATGATGGGCTACCCCTGCGTGCGGCTGGCCGGGCGTTTCGTCGCGTCCTACAACGACAGCGCCGGTTCCCTCGTCGTGAAGCTGCCGCGCGAGCGGGTGATCGACCTTGTCGAGACCGGCACCGGCGATCCGTTCGCCCCTGCCGGCAAGGTCTTCCGCGAATGGGTGTCGATCCCGGCACTCGACCCCGAGCTATGGCGCAGCCTCCTGGCCGAGGCCGTCGAATTCGCCCGCAAGTCCCTGGGCTGACGTGGTGTCGGGCATCGCGTTGGCGACTCAGCCCTGGAGCCGGTAGAAGCGCCAGAACGGGTGCTCGATCGGCAGGATCTCGATGCCGGCGAAGCCGGCGGTTTCGGACAGCCGTCGCATGGTGGCCGGCCGGATCTCGAGTGGCCCGACGACCTCGGAGCCGGCGTCGGTGCGGCCCTGCGGAACACACCAGAGGGTCCCGGCCGCGGCCATGAACCGTTCGACCTCGTCGCCCGGAGCGGTGAAGGTCTCGGCGACGTTCTCCTCCATCACGATCACCGAGCCGCCGGGTGCCAGCGCACGTCGGGCGGCCTCGAGTGCCGCCACCGGATGTGGCAAGTCGTGCAGGCATTCGAAGAAGAACGCGACGTCGTACCCGTCGCGGGGGAGCGGCTGGGTGATGTCGGCGACCTCGAGGTCGACCCGGCCGCCTACCCCGCGTTCGGCGACGTACTGGCGGCCGCGGGCGATGGACTCCTCGTCCAGGTCGTACCCGTCGACGGAGATGTGCGAGAACGCCTCCGCGAGCCGGATCGACGCCCAGCCCACGCCTGCGCCCAGGTCCGCGACGCGCGCCGGGCGGGTGCTGTCCGCGAGGCGGGACTGGATGTCCGGCACCTGCGGAAGCCACTCGTCGATCAGCGAGTTCTCGTAGGCGGGCCGGTTGAGCGCCTCCTGTGCGGTCACCGCGTCGGCGCCGTACGCCGTGAGCGGCACACCGTCCCCGGTGCGGAACGCGGCGACCAGTGCCGGAAGCGCTCGTCCCATCGCCGGCGCGATGTAGGCCATGCCGCCGGCATAGAACGGACTTGTCTCGTCAACCAGCGCCTCGTGAACGCCGTCGCGCAAGCTGAACACCGCCTCTTCGCTGATGGTCAGCAGTCCCGCAACGGCCTGTTGAGTCAGCCATTCCTGGGTGTAGCGGACCTCGGCACCGCTTCGCTCAGCCAGTACGGCGGCCGTCGCGGGCCCGTCCTCCGACAGCGAGCGATAGAAGCCCAGCTCGACGCCGAGGTAGATGTTGAGGAGCTCGGCAGTGGCCAGCGTCTGCAGGAAGAGGCGGCCGGACACCTCCTCTGCGGCGGATGGAGTCGGGGTCTCCTCGACCTGATCCAGCATCGTGCTCATGATGTTCTCCCTGGTGCCGCGCGGCGCCCGGTGCGCCGCCTCTACCAGGGAGGCGCCAGGTCTGATGTGGCGATGCCACACGACTGACGGCTAGCTGTGCCAGGTCGCCGTTTCCTCCGGGCGATAGACGCAGAACCGTCCGGTGGAGACGGCCAGCTCGAGGTGTCGCGCCAGCCCAGGGTGGACCTCGCGGATGGCCTTGATCGCGGTCGCGACGCGCATCGCGACGGCCTTGCGAGCCCGTTCGGCCGGGTCCCCGGTCGTCCGCGCCCGGCCACCGAGGCCGTAGGCCGCGGCCAGCTCGCGGACCAGGAAGTCCCGTTCCTCGACGAGTGTGCCGACCCGCTGAGGTGTGCCGTCCAGTTCTGCCTCGGCGATGTCGGTATCGAGTTCGGCCACTCGCCGCTTGTACGCGTCCCTGGCCACACCGTCGAGCGCCGGACCGGTGTCCCCGCCGGCCGCCGTCCTCGGCGGGCCGCCCGCAGCGGCAACGAGGTCGAGGACATGCACCGGCGTACCGGGCCGGCCCAGCAGCACGGACAGGTCGTGCATTCCCTTCGAATCCGGGACAGTTGCCTCGCCATTCCGCCAGCTCAGGTGCCAGGTTCGCCCGTCCTGTCGGAACACTCCCTCGACGCTCGTGGTCCGTCGTACGACTCCGCTGATCGCGGCCAGATCCTGCTCCGCTCGGGTCAGCCACGGGACAGTGTTGGCGCCTTGGTACGCCGAGACCGCGCTGGACAGCAGGCGTCGCGCGTCACCGATCCTGCCGCGGAACGCCGCCAGCCGGCCGAGGAGATGTGCGGTCACGCCCATCACGCCTCCGCCGATCCCGTCGATCACCCACAGGCCCTCGTACGGCGCGAGCCGCCGAGCCACTTCGTCGGCGACATCGCCGCGATCCAGGGCGATGGCCGCATCGCCGGTGTGCCACATTCCTTCGAGCCACTCGCAGTCGTCGGGGATCGCATCCAGGCCGCGGCTCATCAGCCGGTCGAAGTATCGCCCGGCTGTGTCGGCTTCTCCGGCCGCGGCGAGGTAGCTGGCCAACATGCCCAGGGCAACGGACGACTCGGACGCGGTCTTGACGGCCGCATCGATATCGTCGACGAAGTCCGCGGGGAGTACGCCGGCTGTCCGGTGGGTCCACATGCGCAGGGTGAAAACCATGAGTGCGGCGTTGGCACTGCCGGCCCGACGCCCGATCGCTTCGGTCTCGTCGGCGTACCGGGTCGCCGTTTCGAGGTCGCCGGACATCAGTGCCCGCGCTCCACGCCACAGCGGGACGTACCAGGAGTAGAGCGGCAGCATGAGACGGTTCGCCGTACGAGCGAAGGCGTCGATCTCCGCATCGACCTCGGGCCAGTCGCCTCGCTCCATCAGCGCCACCAGGCGGAGGCGACGGGCCAGCAACTGACACGGTGAATCGTGCCCGCGTTCGGCGACCGCGAGCATCCGGCTGGCTGCGGCGAACCTCTCGTCGAGCTGGGCCGGGCCGGCGATGGCGTCGCAGTACGCCGCCAGCGCACCCGACTCGACACAGGGATGGCCGACTCGTTCCGCCATCGCCACGGCGGAGCGGGCCAGGTCGAGCCGCTCGCTCTCCCGGTCGGTCCCCGCATAGGCGAGCGAGAGCCGGGCCATCACCGCAGCCCGCATACCGCCGTCTCGCTGCGGTAGGGACGCCAGCGCTTCCTCGAGTAGTTCTGTCTGCAGCTCGTCGTACTGCGGCACCTCGAACCCGCTCAGGCCGGCGCCCAGGCCGAGCGCGGCCATCGCCAGGTGACTGGCACGTCCGTTACGCCGCGCCAGTTCCGCCGTCTGCGCGAACGTCTGCCGGGCGCCTTCGAGATCACCGGCGTACATCTGTGCCTCGCCCAGCTCGAGCATCACCTTCGTTCGCTCGATGTCCTTTGCGCGCAGGGCGATCCGGTACGCATCGACCGCCTGCTCGTAGCCCATCCGGTCTCCCGCCGAGCGTGCCGCTCGCAGCGCCCATGCCGCGGCACGTTCGGCGGCGTCCGGACCGAACGCGGCGGACCAGTGCCGGGCCAGCTCACCCGCGGCCTCGTCGTCGTCTCCGGCTGTCTCTTCGAGCTGCTCGGCCAGCGCTCGGTGTAAGGTGGCCCGCCGCGCAGTACCGAGCGAGGTCTCCAGCACCTCCTGGACCAGCGCGTGGGCGAACCAGATCCGGTTGTCGACGGGCGGCCCGGCCAGCAACCGGGCGGCTGCAGCCTCCTCGAGCTGAAGGAGAACCGCATCGGCCGATTCGCCGGCGACGGCCATCACGAGTGAAACGTCGGCACCGTTCCCGGCCACCGCCGCAACCTCCAGGATCTGCTGGCAGCCCTGGCTGACGCGGGCGATCCGGTGGGCGAGCACCTCGCGCACACCATCGGGTACGCCGGTCGTGGCCGACCGAGCCGCGAGCAGCCGGGAAACCTCCCGCACGAAGAACGGGTTCCCGCCGGTGCGACGGTGCACCATGGTCGCCAACTCGTCGGCGGGGGTCTCACCGAGAACCCGCGTCACCAACTCCGCCACCTCGTCGATCCCGAGGCCGTCGAGCCGGATTCGCTGTACTGCGGTCGGTAGATCGCGGACAACGGCCCGCACATCCTCACCGGTCTTGGGCGGCTCGTCACGCCAGGTGGCCACGAGCAGCACACGAAGACCCGGGAGCGCGTCGACGACTTGACGGAGGAGCAGCAACGAGGCGCTGTCGGCCCACTGCAGATCTTCGAGGATGAGAACGACCGGACCGTCGCCAGAGACCTTCTGCAACGTGTCGATCACCGAAACGAACAGTCTGGCCCGGACACCGGCGTCGCCGCGCAGCACTCCCAGGCCGTCCGCGCCGTGACCGGCAGGCCCCTCGCCGGCGAGCCGGTGCTCAGGCGCCAGCTCACGGAGAATGCTTCGCCACGGCCAGAACGGTGGCATGCCGGCGGCCGAACACCAGCCCCAGGCAACGGTGACACCTGATGCGAGAGCACGATCCGCAAGCGCCTCCGCAAGCGTCGTCTTACCCATCCCCGGCTCACCGAGAACGATCGCGGACCGGCCGCGACCGTCGACGGCCGCAGCCAGCAGGGCGTCGAGCTCAGCCAGTGGCCGGGCCCGGCCTACCATCACCCGTCGCTCCATCCGACGCCTCCCCGCTTCACATGCTAGGCAACCTGGCTCCCGGGGTCAGCACTTCGAACGAAGCGTCCGTGACCGGTAATAGCCCGTCACTGATCGGGAAGCAGTTGCACCGGAGCGTGGTCGGGCCGGCCCGGTTCGGTGGATCGCCTGGCCCGTGTGTCAGTGAATGTGACGAAGGATTTCGTCAACGACAAGTTGGAGCGGTGCGGAGGCGTCGATTGCACGTCCCTGAGCAATGCCTTCCTTCGTGTGGTGCAACCGCATGATGATTTCTCGCTCCTCTTGCCTTCCGCCCCAGTCGCTGGGGTCAACGAGTACACGCTCATCAATCCGGCGCATCACAGTGTCAAGGTCGTCGACTTCAAGGACAAAGACACCGTCAAGAAGGTCGATGAACTCCGAAGAATTCCTGGAGCCACCGCAGAGAAACGTCACCGCCTCGTCCTGGTCGGCGAGCAGGCCCTTGACCTTCGCTAGATCCCAGAGGGGCGGTAGGTGGCTGTCGGATGCACGGCCACTGGTGTCTTCATCTGGCTCCGGGGCGCTGCGGAGTTCTCTGTCGCCATGAACAGCCTGATAGCCCCGTCGCTGCAATTCGTCGCAGACTGTGGTTTTGCCGGTGCCGGAACCGCCGTCAATCAGATAGTTTCTCATGCCCATCGGTCACCACCAGGTCGTCGCCGTCTGCGAAGCGACACCCTATCGATGCATCTGACTGATCGCACGGCAATAAGGTGCGTGATCTGTGGAGGCCCTGCAAGTCGTCGAAGCCTCGCCGGGCCAGGCGTTTCCCAAGGCTCCGGTCCAGACCGCGGACCTCTGATCGATTAGGGTCCGGTTGCTGGCGTTGGCGGCGCAGGGCGGAGGGTGCGATGACTATCGGGGTCGAGGAGGTGGCCGGATTCCTCGGGGATGATCCAGCCTTGGTGAAGTGGCTGGGGGAGTTGGAGCGAGCCGGTGAGCCTCGCGACGAGCTCGCCGTACCCACGGCCGAGACTGCACTGACACTTCTGCTTCGACTCGGCGTACCGGCGCAGGACGCGGCCGAGATCGTCGGTGAGTTGCCCGATCTGCAGCGCAATCCCGCTCTGTCCTGGTTGGTACGCCGTTGTGCTCAGCGGACCGTTGCAGACATCGGCGGGTTTCGACCGGGTGGAGCGTGGCCGACTTTGCCGGACGGCTGGGGTCGCTACTTCTATGTGTACGTCTTTCTCGCTGTTCTTCCGTCTGTCCGCGCGTACCACGAGCAACGGGGCATCCCTGACGACATCTCCTGGGCGACGCTCGCGGCACTTGGCAGCGCCGTTGAGTCCCATCGGCAACGGCTCGGCACCGGCGGGATCGACGCGCCGTTCTGGATCGACCTGCACTTCCGCGGGGGCATCTATCTGCTTGGCCGGTTGGGGTTCAACCGCGGTGACCTGGGATTCCTTGCCCCGGCGGTGCGTGCCGCCGGACTTCCGTCCGACGAGTCCGATCCGGCACTGGGTGTGCACGCCGCCCCGACCGGAGCCTTGGACCCGGCTGCCTGCGACGCTTCCTTCGCCCTCGCCGGCGAGTTCTTTGCCCGGCATTTCCCCGAGGAGACGTACCGGCTCGCGCGGTGTGGATCGTGGATCCTCGACGAGCAGCTCGCCGAATACCTGCCGGCCGACTCCAACATCATCCGCTTCCAACGCCGCTTCCACCTGACACCCGAGACGCGGGACGGCGACGCCGACATCCTGTCCAGGATCTTCCAGGCCTCACCCGATGCCGACCTTGCGACCCTTCCCCGCCGGACGACTCTCCAGCGAGCCGTGATCGATCACCTGCGCGCCGGCCGGCACTGGAAGATCGGCTTCGGCTGGCTCGAACTCTGATCCCCAGCGCATCAGTAGCGGCGCGGGCTGCGAGGGGAGGAGGTGGGGGTGGCGGGCTCCTCGTTGCCGGTCCAGTCGCCGTCGTCGAGGCGGCGAAGGCTGTTTTCGAGGTCGAGAGACAACCAGCCGGCGAGCTGCGGATGGGTGGGGTGTTGCCACATGCCGTAGGGGCCGCGCAGCGTCTCCAGGTAGTCGACGAGGTCATGGACCCGGCGGTCCTGTGGGGAGACGCCGCAACGGGAGGCGAGGTCGAGCAGGAAGGCGAGGTCGTGGGTGGCGTAGAACGTCACTTGTCCCATCGCTCGTTCAAGCCCTACCAGTCGGGACACCTCCCAACCGAGGGTCGAGGTGTCTCGGGTCTCGCGGGCGAGGAGGTGGTCGACGCCGATCCGGGCGATGTCGGATCGCTGTCTCTCAGGGTGCATCGCCAGGCAGGCGACGGCGCCGGTCGTCGCTGATCGGCAACCGAGCCCACGGGGCAGGCGGCGGTACTCCTTCTCCGGCGACGTCGGGCGGCCGGCCTGTCCGAGGTCGGCTTTCGGGCCGGACGGCCAGGATCCGTCCTCGAGGCGTACGTCGAGGAGCCACTGGTAGGCATGCTCGGCACGGGGATCAGCTGCGAAGCCGGCGGCGGCGATCCCGCGCAGCGGTACGACAGTCTGCATGGTGATGAAGCGAGGACCTTCGATCGGGCCGGAGTCGGCAGGCGGAATCGACCACGAGCCATCCGGCTGCTGCTCGCCGAAGATCTTCTCGACCGAGGTCGCCATGGCAGGCCCGCGGTAGCCGAGGTAGGCCAACTGACAGAGCAGATAGCCCGCGACATAAGGCCCGGCCGCAGCCAACCGCTCGACGAGTACGTCGACCTCCGCGCTCCGATCGATCTCGCTACGCCACGCGCTGACCTCGGCGTCGTCATCGGTGGCGCCCTCCAGTTCGCGGGCCGCCCGCCAACGCAGCGATGGGGACGGGTGGCCGAGCAGCAGGGTGCCGATATTCATGGCAGCACCCCGGCAAGATGGGGCGCGGTGGCGGTGCCGGCTTCGATGAAAGCGTCGAGCGGGCCTTCGAACACGATCCTGCCACCGTCCGGTCCCGCGCCCGGGCCGAGCTCGATGAGCCAGTCGCAGGCGGCGAGGAAGGCCGGATCGTGCTCGACGACGAGCACGCTGTTGCCGGCGGCAATGAGCGTGTCGAGCGTGTGGACCAGCACTGCGACGTCGGTGGCCTGGAGGCCGACGGTGGGTTCGTCGAGCACGTACAGGGCGGTCGACTTCGTCGTACGGGCGAACTCCTTGGCAAGCTTGAGCCGCTGCGCTTCGCCGCCCGACAGGCTCCAGCCCGGCTGGCGTACGACGAGGTAGCCCAGCCCGAGTGCGACGGCAGCCCCGCCCACTCGGCGTACCGCGTCAAGGTCGCCCCACTCGTCGACCAGTTCGGCGATCGTGAGGGCTTCGATGTCGGTGAGGCTCCGGCCCCGCTCGAGCAGGGTGGCGGCCTCGTGGCGATACCCGGATCCGCCGCAGGCATCGCAGGTCTGCGGCACCGACGGCAGGAACGACATGTCCTGCTGCCACGCCCCTTTGCCCTTGCAGGCGTCGCACTGATAGGTCAGATCCTTGATCGTGATGCCCTGCTCCACGGCCGCCTCGCTCGCGGCGAACTCCTTGCGGACGGCACCGATCAGCCCGAGGAACATCCCCGGTGAGGTGATCTCGGCCCGGGACTGGTCGGCCACGACCGTTCGCTGGGGCGCCCCGGAGATGGAGTCGTGATCGCCGGGCCGGACGCGGATCACGCCGCGGCCAGGAATGTTGGTCTTCGGTCGGGTCAGGCCCAGCGCGATGGTGTCGACGACGAGCGACGACTTACCCGAGCCGGACACCCCGCAGACGCCGACGAGTACGCCGAGTGGGACGCGGACAGCGAGTCCGTCGAGGTTGTTCTCCCGCGCTCCGGTGACCTGCATCCAACCCGCAGGCTCCCGACGGCGGTCGCGGTGTATCGCCGCTACCTGTCCTTCCAGAACCGCCCGCGTCACCGACTGCGGGCTGTCCAGCTCGACCAGGCGACCACCAGATCGGCCGGGACCGGGGCCGATCTCGATCACGTCGTCCGCCGCGCGGATGATGATCGGGTCGTGCTCGACGGCGATGACAGTGTTGCCGGCGGCCCGCAACTCGGTCAGGGTCCGGGCCAGGGCGGTCACCTCCGAGGGGTGCAGACCCCTTGAGGGTTCGTCCAGCAGGACCGTCATCCCGACCAGTCCGTCGCCGAGCACGGACGCCAGCTTGATGCGTTGCGCTTCGCCCGCCGACAGGGTCCAGGTCGTCCGGTTCAGCTGGAGATATCCCAGCCCGACGGCACGCAGGAAGGCGAGCCGACGCAACGCGATGGTCCGCGCCTCTGCCGCCTGCCGATCCTCCGGTACGTCGATCGATGTCAGGACGGCCTCCAGATCGGCGAGCGAGGTCGAGAAGAGCTCATCCCGCCCGCGGCCTTGGAGGCGGATCGCCAGGTACGGCGTACGCAGCTGCCGGCCACCGCACTCCCGGCACGGAAACACGGTCGACTCCTTGCCCCCGACGTCGTTCGCGGCCCACGCATTCAACCCGCGCCAGAACGCGTCGCCGTACAGCACGGCGTGTTGGGCCTCCTCACTCAACGCCTTCCAGGGGGTGCGGTCAAAGTCGAACCGGTAGCGCTCGGCCAGCGACCGCATCGGCGGCTCCTCGCCGCGGGTTGTGCCGAACCAGGCCAGACTGCCGCCGAAGACGCCGCCGTAGACGGGCACGTCCGGGTGCTCGATCAACTTGGTGAAGTCGAACTCCCGCTCGACCCCGAGTCCCAGGCACTGCGGACAGGTCGAGACTGGTGACCCCACCAGATGACGGGGCTCGATCGGCACCGCGGTGGTCCCGCAGTCGTCGCAGATCCACGCTGCTTCCGGCTTCTGCGATGTACGTCGTACTGTGTCGCGGCTGCAGGCAAGGCACGTGCGGACACCTGCCCGGGCGATGATCACGGCCAGCAGACGGTCGAGGTCGGTGGACCGGCCAACGGTCACCCGGTCGGCATCCCAGACGGAGAAGCCCGGCCCGTGCGCGTCGAACATCAGGCCGGACGCGTCGATGCCCATCGTCGGGCCCAGGCCGGTCAGTGACTCGACCGGAGCCTCCGGTCCCTCGCGGACCGACTGCCGCTCGTAGACAGACAGGCACTCGAGCAGGCGCCTGGTCGCCTCGGACTCGACGACGTCGTGGACCAACGACGACTTGCCCGAACCGGATACGCCCGTCACGACAGTGAACCGGCCCTTGGCGAAATCGACGTCGACTCCCTGCAGGTTGTGGGCGCGGGCGCCGCGTACACGGACGGCATCGCTGGACCGGCGGTCGGTGCGCGGCGTGGCGCGAGGCCGCACCCGCGGCTGCTTCTCGGCAACGGGCGGCCCGCAGTGCTGCAGGCGTCCACCATCGGGACCACCGCCCGGGCCCAGGTCGATGCGCCAGTCGGCGGCGGCGATCACGTCCGGCTGGTGCTCGACCACGACTACCGTGCAGCCGCTGTCCGTCAGCCGGTCGAGCACCGCGAGCAACCGATCGAGGTCGCCCGGGTGCAGACCCGTTGTGGGCTCGTCGAGCAGCACCAGGTCGCCGGACCGCGCCTTGGCCACCTCGCGGGCCAGCCGGACGCGCTGGGCTTCCCCACCGGAAAGGCTCGGAGACGGCTGCCCGAGCGTCAGGTAGCCCAGCCCAACCTCCTGCAGGGATCCCAGAATGCGGGTCACCGACGGGTGCTCGACGAACATCGCGGTGGCCTCGTCAACGCTCAGCGCCAACACATCGGCGATCGACCGACCCGCCCAGGTCGCCTCGAGGACCTCAGGTCGGTAGCGCCGGCCGTCGCAGGCCTCGCACGGGACCCAGATCGGCGCCAGATAGCTCATGCCGATCGCCACCGATCCCATCCCCTCGCAGTCCGGGCAGGCGCCCTCGGCCCGGTTGAAGGTGAAGTCCGATGCCGAGCGTCCGGTCTCGCTCGCGAAGACGTCGCGGATCCGGTCGAGCACCTTGGTGTACGTCGCCGGATTCGACCGGGGGTTGTTGCCCAGCGGCGCCTGATCCACCGCACGAGCCCGTGTCACCGGCGCGTCGAATCTCGTGCAGCCGACCGGGCCACGCTCGCGCAAGGACGCCAACAGCACCTCCTGGCTCAGGGTGGTCTTGCCTGCTCCTGACGGCCCAGTGATCACCGTCAGCGATCCGAGTGGGATCTCGCAGTCGACAGCGCGGAGGTTGCGCAGACTCGCCCCGGTGACGCGGATCCGGTCAGCGGCAACCGGACGTCGTGGTCGCTGCCGACGAGCGCCGGCGGAGAAGCCGGTGCCCGACGCCGTACCAGCCTTCCACAGATCCGCGGGCGGGCCTTGGAACACCAGTCGTCCGCCGGCGTCTCCACCGCCGGGCCCGATCTCCACGACGTCGTCGGCCATGGCGACAGCCAGCGGGTCGTGTTCGACCATCAGCACCGGACCCGGCAGGGCGGCAATGGCGTCGAGCAGTCGACGAAGATCACTGTGATGCAGCCCGATGGTCGGCTCGTCGAGAACGTGCAGGAGGTCTTCGAGACGCCCCGACAGCACGACAGCGAGCCGGGTACGTTGTGCCTCACCGCGTGACAGCGTCGGCATCGACCGGTCGAGGGCGAGGTAGCCAAGGCCCAACTCTCGCAGCGGACGCAGTCGTCGCAGCAACTCATCCTGAATGCGTCGAGCACGCGACCCGAACGGGAGCCGCTGCACGAATTCGAGGACCTCGGTCACCGATCGGCCGATCAGCTCCTGGAACGTGATGCCGTCGATGCGGTGCGACGAAGTGTCATTGTCACCGCGGAAGGCCGACGGCGCGAGTGGCCGGACCCACGCGCCGCATTGCGGGCAGATCGGCGCCCGCAGGAACGGCGTACCACCGAGCAGCACTTCGGGTCGGCCCAACGCATCGGCGCGCTCCAGGGTGGCCCGGACCTCGGCTGCCCGCAACCCGCGCCGAAGCGTGGCTACTCGTACGACGATGTCGTGAGGACGCAGCGGGTCGAGCCGCGCGGGTGTTGCTGCACACGGGCGTCCATCGACGGTGACCTGGGCGAACTCTCCTCGGATGCCGGCCAGCAGACGCGCGTGACTTCCGACCAGCCCTCGCACGATCGCGACATCGACGTCGAGACTGTCATTGTGGGCGAGCAGGTCCAGGGCGGTGGTGAGGCGCTCCTCGGCGGAGAGCGCTCGGACCGGCACGTGGCAGTGGGGGCAGGTGACCTCGGCAAACCGTGAGTACAGGATCCGCAGGAACGGGTGCAGCCCGACCGACGTCGCCAGCGTCGAGGCCGGGTTCCGGTTGAGGACGTTCTGGGCAACCGCGACCGCCGGACCCAGACCCTCGATGCGCCGGACCCTCGCAGCGGGAACCCGCGCGCTGTTGCCGCCGAGCGCCAACGACTCGACGAACCGGCGACGCGCCTCGGCATAAACCACGTCGAACGCCAACGACGACTTACCCGACCCCGACACGCCGACGACCGCGGTCAGCCCTGGCCCGAACGACACATCGACAGCACGCAGATTGTGCTCAGCCGCGCCAAGTACATCGAGGAACCGCTCGTTCCCGCGCCTCCGCACACGAGCACGCCCAACCGCACCGTCTCCCGCGATTCGGCGATCCACCCCGCCATCCTTGCAGCTCCCTACGACCAGAAACGACAAATACGACGCCCAGGCTCGGACCAGCTGCTGGGTGGGGATTGGTCCAGGTGGTGGGGAAAGGTCGAGCGGTGGCCGTGACACAGGGGAGATATGTCTATGGAATCTGTTGCGAACTCGGTGCAGTTGCCGCCGCTGGACAATCCGAACGAGCGGGTGGCGGTTGGTGAGGAGCTGCAGCTCGTGCTGCAGGATCTGATCGATCTGTCGCTCATCGGGAAGCAGTTGCACTGGAGCGTGGTCGGGGCGGCCGCCCATGGGGTGCATCTGTTCCTCGATGAGTTGGTCGAGCAGTGGCGCGAACTCGCGGATGTCGTCGCCGAGCGTGCAGTGACGTTGGGGTTTGTCCCGGATGGACAGAGCTCGGCGGTGGCGGCCGGGTCACGTGTCGAACCTGTCGTGGTGCGGTCGCTGGCCGATCACGCAGTGGTCTGGGAGCTGGGTCGGCGGGTGGCGGCGGTGGCTGAGCGGATCCGTGCACGGCTGGGCTCGGTCGGTACTGCGGACCTGGTGACGCAGGACGTACTGATCAGGGTGGTCGGGATGCTGGAGAAGCAGCAATGGCTGTTGCGTGTGCAGCTTGGCGAGAAGGCCTGATGGCTGTCACCAGAGGGTTCCAGGGCCGGCGCGCCGCAGACCCTTCGCGGGTACCGCCCGGCCAGTACGTCACGCGAGACTTCCCTGTGTTGTCGGCCGGGCCGACCCCGTACACGCAGCTGGACACGTGGGACTTCACGATCAGTGGGGCCGTGGACGAGCCGGTCTCGTGGTCGTGGACGGAGTTCCAGGCGTTGCCCCGCGAGAAGGTCACCGTCGACATCCACTGCGTGACGAAGTGGACGAAACTGGACATGACCTGGTCGGGGGTCGCTCTCGACACCATCCTTGATGCGGCGCCGACCCAGGCACTTCATGCCCTGGCGTTCTCCGACGGCGGCTACACCACAAACATTCCGCTGGCGGACTTGCGAGGTGGAAAGGCCTGGATCGCCGACGAGTACGACGGCCGGCCGCTCGATCCGGAGCATGGTGGGCCGGCGCGTCTGCTGGTGCCGCACCTGTACTTCTGGAAGAGCGCGAAGTGGATCCGTGGGTTGGACCTGCGGACCGACGATCAGCCCGGCTTCTGGGAGATGTTCGGCTATCACAACTATGGAGACCCGTGGAAAGAGCAGCGCTACTACGGCGACTGACGTGGCAGACCGGCACGGTGATCGCGACGACCATCGAGACTCCGCGGGTGAAGACCATCGCGCTCGCCGTACCTGAGTGGCCTGGGCACCGTGCGGGTCAGCACGTGGATGTGCGGCTGACAGCGCCCGATGGGTATCAGACGCAGCGGAGCTATTCGATCGCGTCGGCGCCGGGGGACGACTACCTGTCGCTCACTGTCGAGCGACTCGACGACGGTGAGGTGTCTCCCTATCTGGTCGACGAGTTGCGAGAAGGCGACGCGCTCGAGTTCCGTGGTCCGATCGGCGGGCATTTCGTCTGGGACAACGAATTCGGTGGCCCGTTGTTCTTGGTGGCCGGCGGATCTGGAGTGGTCCCGTTGCGGTCGATGCTTCGGCATCACCGTGCCATCGGTAGCCAGGTGGCCGTTCGCGTGCTGTGCTCGGCGCGCTCGCTCGAGCTGCTGATCTATCGTGAGGAGCTCATGAAGATGGCGACCTGCGACCTCATCGATGTCTCGATCACACTGACTCGTGAGGCCCCGAGTAGCTGGCGTGGGTACTGCGGACGCATCGACTCGGCGCTCTTGTCCACGGCCGGATGGGCAGCTGATGAAGAGCCGCTCACCTATGTCTGCGGACCAACAGCGTTTGTCGAGACGGCGGCGGCCGGATTGGTGGCCTTGGGGTACGACGCGGGACGGATCCGGACCGAACGCTTCGGCGGGACAGGGGTGTGACGAAGATGAGGACTCTCGATGGCAATGCTCTGGCCGGCGTCATGCATGATCTCTTCGCGCGAGACATGACGACCACGGGATACAAGTGCACGAGTTGTCGCCGCACCGGAGTCGTGGCGGAGATGGTGGTGTACATGTCAGGACCCGGCACGGTGGCCCGTTGCAGGGACTGCGACACGATCCTGCTGATGCTCACTGAACGCCACGGGATGTACTGCATGGACATGCCTGGAATGGCACAGACAGCGCTCCCGCCGGCCTAGCCCTGGCTGCCTTCACCCTTACCTTGAAAGGAACCTGATGACCATCCAGACCCCGCCTGACCCGACTGCCGCCGACCTGGCGAAGCACCTGCCGCACGCGATCACGACGTACCTGCGCGAGGCCGATCCCCAGCACAAGGCGAACGCTCACGACTTGCTGTCGGCCTTCGCGACCGACGCCACCGTCATCGACGACGACGGCAACACCTACACCGGTCACGACGAGATCCACCGCTGGCGGGAGACCGAGACCAGCGAATACACCTACACGGTCGAGGTCAGTCACGTCGAGAAGTTCGACGACACCCACTACGTCGTCACCAACCACCTGGAGGGCGACTTCCCCGGCGGCGTCGTCGACATCATCTACCGCTTCACCCTCGCCGACGACCTCATCACCAAGCTCGAGATCGCTCCCTGACTCCTGAACGTCTCGTCCCTCAACGGTGCTGAAGAACGGCCTTCGGCAGGCTGTTCCTCAGCACCGTTGTCTCCCTGATGCCGGCTACGGGCGAAGGCGGATGATCGTCTTTCCCTTGCTCCGCTCAGTGGAAGTGAATGTGGCCACGGCATCTTCGAGAGTCGCCACGGTGCCGATGTTCGTCCGCAGCCGCCCGTCCCGCACCCGCTGGACGATCTCACTCAGTTGGGTGCGATCGGCCTCGACAACGAAATCCACCGCCAGGCCGTCGGCCGGCCGCGCCTCGACCGGGCCGACGACGGACACCAGCGTCCCTCCGGTCTTGATCAGCGCCGCGGAGCGTCTCTGGATGTCTCCGCCGATGACGTCGAAGACCAGGTCAACTCCGCCGACGTCTTCGAGCGAGTCGTTGGCAAGGTCGACGAATTCCTGTGCGCCGAAGTCGAGTGCCTTTTGATGGTCGGCGGCGCGTCCGGTGCCGATGACGTAGGCGCCGGCCTCGTGTGCGAGTTGAGTGACCATCGAACCGACAGCGCCGGCCGCGCCGTGCACGAGCACGCTCTGGCCCGCCTGAACGCGCCCGTGCTGGAACAGTCCTTGCCAGGCGGTCAGCCCTGAAATCGGCAGACTCGCGCCTACCGTGAAGTCGACGTCGCCCGGGAGCGGCGCCAGGTTGCGTGCCTCGATCGCCACATAGTCCGCCAGGGTGCCGTCGCGATGCCAGTCGGCGAGACCGAACACCCGCTGTCCCACTGACAGCCCTGCCGTGCCGTAGCCGAGGGCGGTGACCACTCCGGCCAGCTCGTGCCCGGGGATCGACGGTGCTCGGCCACGGTCGGCGCGATCGGTCCAGGTCGAAGGCCACTCCAGCTCGGTCGCGACGTACCCCGAGGCATGAACCTCAACGACGACGTCGTTGATCGCCGCCGGCGGCTCGGGCCGCTCCGCCAGCGTCATCCCGGCCGTTCCCGCGGCCTCGTCCGTCACCACAATCGCCCTCATCCGGCACCTCCTTGTATCCAGTCATCGCCTACGCAATTTCAGCTCGTTAAGCGTTGGCGGCACCACACCCTCGACGTCTTACCACGCAGGGGGATGCAACACGCCGGAGGCGCTCAGGAGGATTACGGACAGCCAGTTCCGCGTCACTCGGACGGGCGGGACCGAGCGGACGTGTCGCTGGTGACCGCTCGATAGGTCTCCGTGTCCTCAGTCAGCTCGTGGATTGCGTCGGCGTCGTGCGCGTGTGCGGCCTCGATCTCGTGCGCGGTCGGCTTCTGCACCGCGTCGGCGAAGTAGAACCGGGACAAGCGGGCGCGCACCTTGCGCAGGGTCCGGCGCGGGGCGCGGACGCCGTTGTCGTCGGTCTCCACGCCGAGTTCGTGCGGTAGAACCCGTTCCCGCGCGGTGAGCGAGTACGCCTCGTACGTCGAGATCGGCTGGTGCTTCTCGGTGTACTTGCCCTCGGGCGACCGGACGATGACACCGGTCTCCAGACCAAGCAGCAACCGCTCCCGGTCGGCCCGCTGGAGCGAGATCGCCCAGCGCCGTGTGATCCAGAAGGCCAGCATCGGGCCGAGGATCACCGCGAACCGCAGAAACCAGGTGACGCTGTTCAGCGAGAGGCCGAAGTGGGTGGCGACCACGTCGTTACCACCACCGATCCACAGCAGCGCGTAGAAGGTCATGAAGGCGACGCCGATACCGGTCCGGGTCGGCACATCGCGCGGCCGGTCGAGCAGGTGGTGTTCGCGCTTGTCACCGATGATCCAGCTTTCGATGAACGGATAGAGCGCGACCAGGGTGACGAAGGCGGGCGGGACGATCAGCGCGGGGATGATCAGGTTCCAGCTCAGCGTGATGCCCCAGAAGTGCGACTCGAAGCCGGGGAAGATCCGGACCGAGCCTTCCAGCCAGCCCATGTACCAGTCGGGCTGCGATCCGGCGGTGACTTCGGCCGGGTTGTACGGCCCGTAGAGCCAGACCGGGTTGATCTGGATCAGTGCGCCCATCAGTGCGGTGACGCCGAAGTTCACGAAGAAGAAGCCGCCGGCCTTGGCGACGTAGTCAGGGAAGAACGGGTAGCCGACGACGTTGCGCTCCGTGCGGCCGGGACCGGCCCACTGCGTGTGTTTGTGGTACACGATCAGGAAGAGATGGGCAGCGATCAGGGCCAGCAGTAGACCCGGGAGGAGAAGCACGTGAACGGTGAAGAACCGCGGAACGAACGTGTCGCCGGGGAACTCACCGCCGAAGATGAAGAAGTTCAGGTACGTACCGATCACCGGTGACGCCTGGATCATGCCGTTGGTGATCCGCAGACCGGTGCCGGACAGCAGGTCGTCGGGGAGGCCGTAGCCGATGAAGCCCTCGACGATGCCGAGGAACAGTGTCCCGAAGCCGATCAGCCAGTTCAGCTCACGCGGCTTGCGGAACGCACCGGTGAAGAAGACGCGCAGCAGGTGCACCATCATCGAGGCGATGAACAGGACCGCCGCCCAGTGGTGGATCTGTCGCATCAGCAGACCGCCGCGGACCTCGAACGAGATGTGTAGCGTCGAGGCGTACGCCTCCGACATGTGCAGACCCTTGAGCAGGCTGTACGAGCCCTGGTACTCGACCTCGGCCATCGACGGCTTGAACCAGAGCGTCAGGAAGATCCCGGTGAGGATCAGGATGACGAAGCTGTAGAGGGCGACCTCGCCGAGAAGATAGGACCAGTGCTCCGGGTAGACCTTCCGCAGCCCTCCCGACCCGTCCTTCTTCGCGCCTGATCGGAGGACGCCCAAACGCGAGTCGAGCCACTCGACCGGTGTTGGGAGTTGCTGGTCAGCCATTGCGTTCACCTTCGGGTCGGAAGCGTCGAGTCCGGCACGAAGGAACTATATCGTCCACTTGTGGTGTCGTGATCCGTGGCCAGTCAACGGATCCAGGACGCTTGCCTAGGAGTCTGATGGACGATATCGTCCACTGACTCTGGGTGCCACGACAAGCTGCGGGAGACGCGATGACGACAACAACCGAGCGGGCTGCGCTCAGGGATGTGGAGACGTCGTCGGCCACGGCGTACCCCGGGACGAAACTGACCGGGTGGCTGACCACCACCGATCACAAGCGGATCGGCGCCCTGTACCTGATCACCTCGTTCAGCTTCTTCTTGCTGGCAGGCGTTCTCGCTCTGATCATCCGGGCCGAGCTGGCCAGGCCGGGTCTGCAGATCGTGAACGAGGAGGTCTACAACCAGCTCTTCACCGTGCATGGCACGATCATGCTGCTGTTGTTCGCGACACCACTGTTCGTCGGCTTCGCGAACGTGATCATGCCGATCCAGATCGGTGCCCCCGATGTCGCGTTCCCGCGGCTGAACATGTTCAGTTACTGGCTCTATTTGTTCGGCGCCCTGATCACTATCGGTGGCTTCGCTACCCCAGGCGGTGCGGCGGATTGGGGATGGACAGGCTACTCGCCACTGTCCGATGCTGCGCATTCGCCGGGCATCGGCGGGGATCTGTGGATCATGGGTCTGTGGATGTCAGGTCTGGGCACGATCCTCGGCGCGGTCAACTTCGTGACGACCATCATCACCATGCGGGCACCGGGTATGACGATGTTCCGGATGCCACTGTTCACCTGGAACGTGCTGGTGACGTCGCTGCTGGTGCTGATCGCGTTCCCGATCCTGGGCGGCGCGCTGCTGATGCTGGAGGCGGATCGAGCCCTGGGGGCTCACGTCTTCGATGCCGCGAGTGGCGGGCCGCTGTTGTGGCAGCACTTGTTCTGGTTCTTCGGGCATCCAGAGGTGTACATCATCGCGTTGCCGTTCTTCGGCATCGTGACCGAGATCCTGCCGGTGTTCAGCCGCAAGCCGGTCTTCGGCTACATGGGACTCGTTGCGGCCACACTTGGCATCGGTGCGTTGTCCACGACCGTGTGGGCGCACCACATGTTCGTCACCGGCGCGGTGAACCTGCCGTTCTTCTCGTTCATGTCCTTCCTGATCGCGGTGCCTACCGGGGTGAAGTTCTTCAACTGGATAGGCACGATCTGGGGCGGCTCGGTCTCGTTCGAGACGCCGATGCTGTGGTCCATCGGGTTCTTGGTGACCTTCTTGTTCGGCGGGCTCACAGGAGTCATCCTCGCTTCGCCGGCGCTGGACTACCAGCTGTCGGACTCGTACTTCGTGATCGCGCACCTCCACTACGTGGTCTTCGGCACCGTGGTGTTCGCGATGTTCGCCGGGTTCTACTTCTGGTGGCCGAAGTTCACCGGCCGGATGCTCGATGAGAAGCTGGGGAAGTTGCACTTCTGGTTGCTGTTCATCGGCTTCCACACCACGTTCTTGGTGCAGCACTGGCTGGGTGTCGAGGGCATGCCGCGGCGGTACGCGTCGTACGGCGCGAACGAGGGCTTCACCACGCTGAACGAGATCTCGAGTATCGGATCCTTCGTCCTCGGCCTGTCGATGCTGCCGTTCTTCTACAACGTCTACAAGTCGCGCAAGTCGCCGCTGGTGGGCGTGGATGACCCGTGGGGTTGGGGACGTTCGCTGGAGTGGGCGACCAGTTCCCCGCCGCCGCGGCACAACTTCGAGAAGGTGCCGCGGATCCGCTCCGAAAGCCCCGCCTTCGACCTGCACCATCCCCGCGTCCCCGGGACGGGGACTTCTCACGATCGCGACAACCTGCTGGTCGAGGATCCCGCGGATGAAGTCTCGAGGATGAAAGGCCTTGGACGCGATGAATGATGACCTGTTGCAGGGAATCCGAGCCGAGGACGACACAGCGGTTGCCGCTGCCGACATCCCGAAGGCGGTGATGGCCGGCCGGCTGTTGTACGTTGACGGTGCGACTCAGGTCTTCACGATCGACGGGCGGACCACCTACTCCGAACGAAGCGGTGACAGCACAGGCGAGTGGTACGTCGATGACCACGGTCGGTTCTGTTCGTTCTGGCCGCCGTCTTATCGGGCCTGCTACGCGCTTCGCTGGATGGTTGAGGACACGCGGATCGTCGGGCTCAGGTTCACCGGCTTTCGTGATGGTGTGACGTTCGAAGGCCGCTACGAGTAGCTCCTGGGCGGCCGGTCGTGGGTAGCATCCGCGACAAGCGTTTGCAGAGTGGGGATCACGTCCGTCTCGAACCACGGGTTCTTTGTCTGCCACCTGAAGTTCAAGGGTGAAGGGTGGACCAGCGGGATCCGGTCCGGAACGTAGTCTCGATAGGCGCGGACGGTTTCGGTCAGGTTCTTCTTGGCGCTGGTTCCCAGATAGTGCTTTTGGGCGTAGCTCCCGATGAGAACGGTGAGACGAAGTCCGGTCATCATCTGCAGGATTCGTGGGTGCCACAACGGCGCGAAGGCCGGGCGTGGCGGTAGGTCGCCCTGGGTGCCCTTGCCTGGGTAGTAGAAGTCCATCGGTAGCAGGGCGATCGTGTCCGGGTTGTAGAACTGTGCCTCAGTGACGCCGAGCCACTGCCGTAGTTTGATGCCGCTGGCGTCGTTCCAGGGGATCCGGCTGTCCTGAGCTTGCCTGCCGGGCGCTTGGCCGATGACAACGATCTTCGATCGCGGTGATGCGGAGTAGATCGGTTCGTACCCACGCTCCGTCGCCCACGCGTTCGAGGCGTGGTTCCTGATCTCGTCACGTATCGCCGCGAGATCGTCCACGCGGCCTGAATGCGATGTCGGCGTCTGTTCGCTCTTCGACATGGAGTTCCCTTCTCACGGTCGGAGGTGCCACGCCCCGGTGCATATTCGTGTCGGCCGGCTCGGTCGACCTTCCGAGTTTCGCGCGACCAACGACCTAGTCTGGCACGATGAGAACAGGACGATCTCGACCATTTAGTGAGTGATCTTCAGATGTCGCGCGGCGAGCCATGCCGTGCTAGATATCAAGGCAGACCTGAGGATTATGTGTTCCGACTCACTGTGCTCCGCTGGGTTGGACGCGATGCAGATTGGACTGTATCGTCCATGTTGTTGTTTCACCGTTCGACACAGACGTGCCGGACCTGTGATCACTACGTTGCGTTGATCGCCGGAGATCCATGAAGAGCGAAGGTTCTGAGTCGTTGTCGCAGGTACGGGTCGTCTGCCCAGAGGTGGCCCAGGAGAACCGTGCCTGGGTTCGCGACTTGAGCAGCGATGGAGATCGGCGTGAGCTTGCGAGCCGACGCTTGTACGAGGTTCTCCTGCGAGCCGCGAGGGCGGAGGTCGGGCGGCGGGGGGCCAGGCTCCGGCTCATGGGGCCGGAACTGGACGACATTGCGCACCAGGCCGCCGCGGATGCCCTACTGGCGATCTGCGGCAAGGTCGAGACGTTCCGCGGTGATTGCAAGTTCACCACCTGGGCGTACAAGTTCGTGATCTTCGACGTGGCCGCCAAGGTCAACCGGCACTTCTGGCAGCGGGCCGGGGTCGCGTTCGACGACGAGGACTGGGACCGCCTTCCCGCCCGGCTGGGGATCGAGCCAGAGGCGCAGGCCGAGAGCCGGGATCTGATGAACGCCGTACATCGCGCCGTCGATGAGAAGCTGACGGCGAAGCAACGGACGGTCTTCGTCGCGCTGGTGATGAACGGGATGCCCACTGATGTGCTCGCTGATCAGCTCGGCGCGACACACAACGCGATCTACAAGATGATGTTCGACGCCCGCCGTAAGCTGCGGACCGCCTTGGTCGACGCCGGCTACCTGCCGGAGCAGCAGATCGCCTGAGCATCGTCTCGACGGCACTGCATCGCTTCCTGCGTGACGCGCCGGGGGAGAGGTCGGAGTCCGGGGCTACCTGACGGTCTCGTCGTAGAAACTGTTGATCCCGTCCACGATCTCCTGCAGGCAGTCCTCGACCGCGAAGTGTCCGGAATCGAGGCGAACCAGCTGTGCGTCGGGGAGATCGCGCAGATACGCCTCTCCGCCGGCCGGGGTGAAGAAGATGTCTCCCTGGCCCCAGAAGATCAGCGTTTTGGGCTGGTCACGGCGCAGCCGACCCTGCCAGGTCGGGTACTGGGCGGTGTTCGTCTGGTAGTCGTAGAAGAGATCCAGCTGCACCCGGTGCGCATTCGGCCGCGCCAGGAAGTGCAGATCCAGGTTCCAGTTGTCCGGGCTGATCTTCGTCGGATCAGGGTGACCGGCCAGGTAGATCGCTTTCACTGTTTCCGGCCGGAGGAGAGCCTCCAGCGGCGCTTCGGTCTCGGCGTTGCGGTTGGCCCAGAGGACGTGACGAATCCTGTCCCAGATCTCGGTGATTCCCTCGTCGTAGAGGTTGGCGTTCTGGATGATCTGCCACTGGAGCCAGTCCGGATGAAGCGAGATCAGCCGGTTGCCGATCGGACCGCCGTAGTCCTGCATGTACAGCCCCATCGGTCCGGTGAAGTCGATGGCCAGCAACGCCTCATCGACGATCTCTGCGAGGTGGTCGAAGGTGTAGTCCCACTCCGCAGGATCTGGCATCTCGGTGTTTCCGAAGCCGGGGTAGTCGATCGCGACCAGGTGGAATCTGTCGGCGAGGGCCGGCAGGAGGTTCCGGAACTGGTGAGACGAGGAGGGGAATCCACCCAACAGCAGGAGTTTCGGTGCTCCAGGCTTACCCGCTTCGCGGTAGAAGACCTCCAACCCGCCGGCGAACACGGTCTGAAATCTCGTCATGGGCACTCCACACTCATTCCACAGGGACGTGATCGAGCGCTCGTCAGCGGCGTCGTTCGGGATCATCTGATCGGTCCAGCGACCGCGCTCGTACGACTTGGCCTCAGTGACAGATCGGTTTCTTACCTGACGATTTCACCGTCGCCGGGTCAGTTGCGCCCGGCCATCACGCCCCCGTCGACGTTGAGAATCGCCCCGGTGATCCAGCTGGCCTCTGGGGAGAGGAGGAAGACGATCGAGGAGGCGATGTCCTGGGCTGTTCCGACCCGTCCCAACGGGTGGAAGCCGTCGAATCCCTTCACGGTCTCCTCGAGCTGGTCGGCGGGGATGAAGCCCTCGTACAACGGCGTTGCCACCACTGCGGGAGCCACAGCGTTGACACGGATGCCGTCGGCCGCCAGTTCCATGGCCAAGTTGTGGGTCAGGGCGTGCAGACCGGCTTTCGCCATCGAGTACCCCGTCGATGGCGTCGCCGCTACCGCCTGATGTGCCCACATGCTGCCGATGTTGACGATCGCACCACCAGAGCCCGCAGCCTTCATACCCCGCACCACGGTCTGGGTCAGGAAGAACGTCGCCCGGTTGAGTTCCAGGTAGGCGTCGTAGTTCTCCTCGCCGTAGTCGAGGAACTCCCTGGGAATGAAGAATCCGGCCGCGTTCACCAGCAGCGTCGCATCGGCATGCTCCGCCGCGAGCTGCGCTTGTACGTCTTCTACCTGCTTGCGATCTGCCAGATCGGCAGTGATCCCCCAGGCCTCTCCCTTGTCGCCGAGCTCAGCGACCGTCTCGTCGACCTTCGCCTGCTGACGGCCGACGATGACGGCCTTGCCTCCTTGCGCGACAACGTCCGCCGCCGTCTGTCGCCCCATGCCACTGCTCCCACCGACCACGATGAGCTTGCGGCCTTCGAAGTATCCACTCATGAGCTTCCCCTTGATGTCTGCCAGGCCGGCTTGACCCGGATGTCCTTGTTCGTGTGCCGAACGGGTGGCGCCCTTACTGGTTCCCGAGATCCCGGTGAGTCTGAGAGGTATCGGGTCCAGCTGTCAGGTCGGCGTCGTCGGGCGTTCCGAACAGGTAATGAGAGAAGGCCGAATGACGATTCGCGTGCTCCGTCGGCTCGGCCGGAAGCCCCCGACCTTCCAGCTCGTCCCAGGTCGAGTCGGCGATGCGCCACAGCTGGTGTGCTATTCGTCCGGCCACGCCTGCATGCGGCGAGTTGGGGTGCGGTCTGGTCGGCGAGCTCCACTGCCGTTTCGCCAATGCCCGGGCCAGATCCGCGGCGCTGCCGGCATCATGGACTTGCTCGAGGCCGGACACGACTCTCGTCTCCAACGAGTCGTGCTCATCCAGTAGCCGTTCGGTCTCTCGCCAGATCTCGGATGTGCTGAGATTCAGAAAGCGCGCGTCGCCGTACACCCTGCCCTTGAGTACCCGCAGCGCTTGCTCGAACTGTTTGAGATTGTGGAGAAGGACCGCGGCGTCCTCACCGGACGATGACCTGGAAGCAGTGAGCAGTACGTCGGCGACGGCCGCGGCATGCTGTGCGGCAACAGCTGCGAACTGGTCCGTGACGCGACGTCTCTCGAACCCGTCGATGGTCGGATCCTGAGAACGTACGGCGAGCTCGCTGAGCCTGGCGTGCTGGGCCTGCACGAGCCGCTGCAGTGGAGTGGAACCGCCATCCTGATGGTTCTCGTCTGCTTGGGACGTGGAGCCGGGCTGGATTGGTGGGTGTGACGGATCGAGGACCACCAGGTACTCCGGATGGCCCTGAAGGAACCGCTCGACCGCAGGGCAGTAGTTCGTGATCCGGACTCCCTCGGCGATGAGGTCGTCGAGGACCGCCTTGATCAGTGCCGTGGCGAGTCCACGGCCCCGCTGATCCGCTGTGACTTCGGTATGCCCCAGGACACGCCGTCGGCCCAGGACACGGAAGTCGAGGGTCCCGACCGCCGTCCCCGCAGCGAGCAGCTCGTACCTTCGCAACTCGTCGTTCTCGACCACGGTCAAGTTGCGCTGGGAGTCGTTCATCAGGATTCTCATGGTTGTGCGGCCCTCCTCCGAATCCAGCACCGCACGCGCTGGTGACTGGCCGGCGTGATCGTGTCGTTGCTGCGTCGATCAGTTGACCTCATCGAGCTCCAGCGGCTCGTCGTCCACAACGTGGATGGCAGCTTCTTCGGCGCTCGCAGCGCCTGCGTCGATCCCGACGTCGGTCGCAACGAGCTCTTCCTCGAAATCGAAGTGCGACCCCTCGTCCGGAGCCACCAGTCGACCGGCACGGTCCCGGCCGATCTCCGGGCCGTCGACATACTCCGACGGTCTGGCCTGCGAGTCGATGTCCGGCTCCTCCTGCGCAAGCCGCTGCTCGAGCGTCTCACCCCGCAACGCCTCCGCAGCAGTCGTACCGAAGCCCTCACCGGCCGACCACTTCTCCGGGGGCGAGTAGCCTTCGTCGAGAAGGTCGGAAACCCCCCGCCCGTCGAGCGTGTCGGAGGGCTGGAGCTGATCCTCGTCGTCCACGCTGTAACTGCCGTAATACTCCCGGCTGACCTCGCTCACACGTCCTCCTGACCGCAGGCCGGCGACGTGCCGGCTCCTCACGAGGATTGGTGTCGGCCCCAGCCGAGGTGCTTACCCGTCGATCGTTGCTCGGTCCCGATAAGCTCTTTGCGTGCCCGAGACAGTGAACGAGCTCGATCGCCGCCTGACCGCCCGCGGCGCGGCGACGAGAGCCCGGATCGTTGCGTCCGCCGACGAGTTGATGTCCCTCAAGGGTGCTGCAGCGACCACGCTCGACGACGTGACAGCGGCGAGCGGGACAAGCAAGTCACAGTTCTACCGGCATTTCAGCGACAAGAGCGCCTTGGTCCAGGCAGTCGTTGCACTGCGGGCCAGCCGGGTGCTCGAGCGTGAGGAACAGTACCTCCGCAGGGTTGACTCGTTCAGTGGCCTCGACCGCTGGCGCCGCGCCATACTCCAGCGAGTCACAGCACGCCGCGGAGCGCTCGGCTGCGAACTGGGCTCACTGTCGACCGAACTCTCCGACCAGGACGAGGCAGCCCGCATCGATCTCGACGCAGCCCTGACGTCCTGGATCTCCCTGCTGACCGCTGCGCTCGAGCGGATGAAGGCCAACGGCACACTGTCTGAGGATGCCGATCCGCCGACGCTGGCAACGGGCATCATGGCCGCACTCCAGGGCGGATATGTTCTCGCCCAAGCGGCCCGCGACCCCGGACCGATGCAGACCGCACTCGAGCTGGCGATGGACTCGGTCCGAGCGCACGCGAAGTCGGCCGACGAGAAGTAGAGCGGCGATCCGCCGGGTTTCTACGGATCGTCCGCCGTCTGCGTGATCACCGTCGTGCAGGTAAGAGCCGGGCGTCGTAGCGACTCCAACAACCATGTACGCAGGCGTGAATCCGGCAAGACCCCTCGCCGGCAGAGTTGCCGTGGTGACCGGCGGAGGCAGCGCGATCGGACGGGCGATTGCCGGGCAGTTGGGTGCCGGCGGCGTCGCCGTCGCGGTCGTTGCCATGTCGAGGGCTCGTGCGGACGCCACGGTGGAGGCTGTACGGACAGCCGGGGGCGAGGCGGAGGGGTTCACCGCTGATCTCTATGATCCCGGGTCGATTCCTGGCCTCGTCCATGCCGTCGAGCAGGTACTCGGCGAGGTCGACATCCTTGTCAACAACGCTGCGACGGTGACACCGCTCGGCCCTGTCGCCGACCTCGACTCGGCGGCCGTACTGCGTGCCCTCACCATCAATGTGGCCAGCGTGGTGACCCTCACCGGCGTGGTGATCCCAGCAATGAGCCGCCGCGGATGGGGCCGGATCGCCAACGTCTGCGGTGTGATCGGCAACCTGGCCTCGTGGGCCGGTGGAAACATCTACGCGGCCTGTGCCGCTGCGCTGGAAGCACATACCGTGAACCTCGCCGCGGAGCTCACCGGCACCGGTATCACGGTCAACGCCCTGCGTGTGCAGAGGATGGGTACTTCACTGCGGACGTGGCTCGCTGCCGTAGATCCCGCGGCGATCGACGATCCGTTGATCCGGCGGTTCATTTTCAGCCAGACCGACGTCGGTACGGTCGACTTCGACAGGTCAGCCGCAATCCTGCTGGGTCATCTGGCGACGACGGAGACCGGCCGTGTCTGGAGTGCCGTGCACAGTGGCCCTCTGGCCTGACTGCGGCGACACCCTTCCGAGTGATCGGTGTTACTCGTGCTCGGCGAAGACGGTCTTGGCGACCTGGATGGCGGACATCGCCTTTGGCCAGCCGGCGTAGAACGCGAGGTGGATGATCGCCTCCTTCAGTTCGGTCTCGGTCAGGCCGTTCTGACGGGCGAGGCGCACATGGTTGGGGAGCTGTTCGAAGCTGCTGGAGGTGACGAGGCTGGCCACGGTGATGAGGCTGCGGTCGCGCGGGGAGAGCTCGGTCCGCTTCCAGACGTCGCCGAACAGGACGTCGTCGGTGAGTTCGACAAGCTTGGGTGCGAAGTCACCGATGGCGCGTTGGGCTGGGGTTGGTTCGGGCATCATCATCTCTTTCGGTCAGGCGTCGAAGTCGGTGCTGCGGCTGAGGGTTTCCCACGCGTCGGCCTCAGCACGGAGGGCGTCAAGGGCGGCGCGGAAGCCGTCGGAGGTGTCGTTGCCGAGCAGCAGCATGTACGGCGGGGTGTCGGACTCGACGGCCTGGATCAGCGCGGCGGCGGCCTTCGCCGGGTCGCCCGGCTGCTTGCCATGTCCGGTGTCGTGTTCCTTGCGGCGTTTGCCTGCAGTGTCGGCGTAGTCGGCGATCGGTTCGGCGGCCTGGGTCAGTGAGCGGCCGGCGAAGTCGGTGCGGAAACCGCCCGGCTCGACGACCATCGCGGTGACGCCGAGTGGCGCGACCTCTTTGCGCAGCGAGAGTGTGAGGGCTTCGATCGCGGCTTTGACCGCGGAGTAGTAGCCGGATCCTTCCGGGCAGATCCGTGCACCGATCGAGGAGAGGTTCACGATCGTGCCGGTACGGCGGGCGCGCATGCCCGGCAGGACGGCCTTGATGGTGCGGACGGTGCCGAACACGTGGGTGTCGAAGAGTTGCTGGACGGCGTCGTCCTCGCCTTCTTCGACAGCGGCGCGGTAGCCGTAACCGGCATTGTTGACGAGGACGTCGACGGCGCCGAACCGGTTCTCGGCGGCGCTGACCGCCGCGGTGACCTGGTTGTTGTTGGTGACGTCGAGCGGGAGGGCCAAGGCGGTGTCGGGGTACTTGTCGGCGATGTCTTGCACCTTCGCGACGTCGCGGGCGGTGACGACGGCGTTGTGTCCGTGTGCGAGGACTGCTTCGGCGAAGGCGCGGCCGAGGCCGGTGGAGCAGCCGGTGATGAGCCAGGTGGTCATGGTGTTCCTTTCTGGATCCTGCTCGGGTGGTGTCAGCGCAGCCTGTTCCGCTGTGGATGCGAGGCGCGCCATTCGTCAGTCGATCCTGCGGCCGCCGAGGGCGCTGACCATGGCCGGGTCGCGGTGGTCGAAGAAGAGGCTGTCGCCGGCGTCCAGGGTCGCGATCTGCTTCATCTGGTCATCGGTGAGGGTGAAGTCGAAGATGTCGAGGTTCTGGGCCATCCGGTCGGGGCGGACCGACTTGGGGATCACGACGACATCGCGCTGGACGAGCCACCGCAGTACGACCTGCGCGACCGATCTGCCGTGCGCCTCGGCGATGGTGCTGAGCACGGGGTCGGTGAACAGGTTGTTGCGACCTTCGGCGAACGGGCCCCAGGACTCGATCTGGACACCGCGCTCGCGCATCAGTTCCTGGTCGGCGGTGCGCTGGTGGAAGGGGTGGGTCTCGATCTGGTTGACCGCGGGGGTGATCTCGTTGTGCTCGATCAGGTCGACGAGCCGGTCGGGATGGAAGTTCGAGACGCCGATCGCCCGGATCCTGCCTTCGGTGTGGAGGTGCTGCATGGCTCGCCACTCGCTGTAGTAGTCGCCGAGTGGCTGGTGGATCAGATACAGGTCCAGGTGGTCGAGGCCGAGCCGTCGCAGAGAGGCGTCGAAGGCGCGCACGGTGTCGTCCTCGACGCTGCCGGCCGGGGAGTGCTGGATCCACAGCTTGGTGGTGACGAACAGGTCGTCGCGGGGGAGTCCGGCGGCGGCGATGGCAGCGCCGACGGCCTCCTCGTTGCCGTAGGCCGCGGCGGTGTCCAGGTGGCGATAGCCGGCCTCGAGCGCGGCCTCGACGGCGGCCTGGGTCTGGCCGTCGGGGATCTGGAAGACGCCGAAGCCGATGATGGGCATGGTGACGCCGTTGTTCAACGTGACGGTTTGATCCATGTCGCCAGCCAACACCTGTCTGCATCGCAGGTGGGAGTCCCCGGTGTAACGGGTACTGGTAGACCCTCCCACCGCGAACGGGCCCGCCCGTACGGTGGAAGGCGTGAGCATCAAGGAGGACGTGAAGGAGTTCCTCACCAGCCGACGCGCGAGAGTGACACCCGAACAAGCGGGTCTGCCGACCTTCGGCGACAAGCGCCGCGTGACCGGGCTGCGCCGCGAGGAGGTCGCCCTGCTCGCGGGCGTCAGCGCCGACTACTACACCCGGCTCGAACGCGGGAACCTCGCCGGCGTCTCCGAACAGGTACTCGAGGCGCTCGCGCGAGCGCTGCGCCTCGACGACGCCGAGCGCGCCCATCTGTTCGATCTCGCCCGGGCTTCCACCGGCCCGGTCCGTGGATCCCGGCGTACGGCGGTCTCGAAGGTGCGCCCCGGCGTCCTTCGGATCCTCGAGTCGCTCACCACGCCGGCGTACCTCCGCAACGCCCGTACCGACATCCTCGCCGCCAACGACCTCGCCTTCGTGCTGTACGACGGAATCCTCGACCGCGTTCGGCTGCCGCTGAACGTCGCCAAGTTCCTGTTCTTCGACTACCGCGCGCCGGGCTTCTTCCTGGACTGGGAGACCGTCGCCGATGACGCCGTGGCCGCACTCCGCGCCGAGGCAGGCCGCAACCCTCACGACAAGAGCCTCACCGACCTCGTCGGCGAACTCGCCACCAGAAGCGAGGAGTTCCGCACCCGGTGGGCGCGTCACAACGTCAAGTACCATCGCACCGCCACCAAGCGGCTCCACAACTCGCTCGTCGGGGACCTCGAACTCACCGGCGAAGCCATGGAACTGACCGGCGACGGACTGGTGATCATCACCTACACAGCGGAACCCGGCAGCCCGGCCGCCGAGGCCCTGCGCTTCCTGTCCAACTGGGCCCCCCAACACACCGGACCTCCGGCCCCACAGAACAGCACACCCTGACATCCCGGAGCTGGTCTGATCGGTGGGAGAGTGAGGTTGTGACGGTTGATGAGGTTCTGGCTGCTCATCGGGCCGCCGGCCGGGAGTTCACGGCGGACGGCGTACGGAGCTTCGTCCTCGATCACGGGGCGTCGGACGCTGAGCCGGTCGTCTGTCTGCACGGCGTACCGGCCTCTTCGTTCGTGTACCGCGCGGTATTGCCTGAGCTGGCGCAGCGTGGGCTGCGCGGGATCGCCTTCGACCTGCCCGGTCTGGGGTTGGCGGCGCGACCTGTTGACTTCGACTACTCCTGGACCGGGCTTGGCAGGTGGGCGGTTTCTGCGCTCGACGCGTTGGGGTTGGATCGGGTACACCTCGTGGTGCATGACATCGGCGGGCCGGTCGGTTTCGAGATCGCGGCCGCGGCGCCCGACCGGGTGCGCTCCATCCTGCTGCTGAACACGATCGTTGCCGTCGACACCTTTCGCCGGCCGTGGATGATGGAGCCGCTCGCCCACCGCGGTCTCGGGCGTGCGTGGCTGACGACTGCGCGAGTACCGGTGGTATTTCGCACGTTGATGCGGACGATCGGTTTCGGTCCTGATGTGCCGACCGCGGACGTCGACGCTCACCTGCGTCTGCTTCTGAGGGAGGACAACGGCCTGGCCTTCCTGCGGATCATGCGTTCGTTCGAGCGAACCGTCGAGAAGCGGCGGCGATATGAGGCCGTCCTCGGCTCCGGCGCCCGTCCGGTGGGACTGTTGTGGGGCAGCAAGGACACGGCGTTGCCGCTGCGGACGTACGGCGTACAGGCTCGCCTCGCGGCCCGGCTCGACGACGTACCGACGGTTCCTGGCAAGCACTTCCTCCAGGAGGACTTCCCGGCGGAGGTCGCCGCGGCCGTCTCGGCCCTGGCCGGCCAGTGACAGGCCGGACCTTCACCTCCGTCGCCGAGGGACCACGTCGGCCGGGGGTTGTCAGCTGGGGAAACGCGCTTGGTAGTTGCGGGTTACCTCGCGAACCTTTCGGTAACCGAGGAGGGCGAGCAGGATCACGGTCGCCACGGCGGCGAGGACGCCGATGATCGTGCGAAGCGTGGCTCCAGCGTCGGCGGCGTCGCAGATCACCGCGGCCAGCACGCCGGTGACGACGGCGTCGATGATGCCCACAATGACGGGAGATCCCGAAAGCCAGTGGGTCAGGCCGACCCGGTTGCGAAAGCTGTAGGTCTTCAACATCCCGGGCGCGTCGTCGTGGTGACTTGCGACGAAGTACGGCTCCAGCTCGGGTGCGAGCTCGAGGTAGGCGTGCCGTAGCCGGTTCATGCCGATCACCAGCCAGGCGTCCTCGATATCCGCCTCGATCAGACGGAAGTACGTGCCTACGCCGACAAGGAGGACAACGGGGAGCACAAGCAGTGCGAACGTCCGGAAGCTCTGCCCGAAGCCGGACGCGTTCGCCACCAGTGAGAGTGCGATGACGGTGGCCGAGAGGACGGTCAGATAGGTGCCGGTCCGGCTGAAGATCTCGTTCCACGTCATGCTGCGCGTGGCAAGCAAGCTCCAGTGCTCGGTCGCGAGGAACTGCGCATGCGGGCTGCCCGTGGTCTCGACGCCGTCGAGCGGTGGCGGGGTTCTGGCCGATGGTTGCTGCGTCATCCGATCTCCCATGCTGGTACTGCCCTTCCTTCGAGTGTGAATGGCGATGCGCTCCACTGCCACCCCTCACACGCATCCGCCCGCTCGAACGCGCCAACTCGCTGGCGGCCTGCGATCGCGGCGTGTCAGCACGACTCGTAGTGGCCAATAGCAACTAGGAGCGTTGCTGTCCCACAAGAAGCCTCGCCCGAGCCGTGTCGGAGACTACGCCGGTGGATGCGCGGACGGTGTTGATGGGCGTGTCCTCGTGAGGCCGTCCTTGACAGCGGTGAGGAGGATGAGGGTCGCGTCGAGGTGCGTGGTGTCGTGGTCGGCTGCCGCGCCGACGGCGGTCGCCCACTCGTGTCTTGCGAGGGCGGAGTTGTTGCGTCCGTGTTCGGTCGGGCTGACGGTGACACCGCGGCCGTCGTCGGGGTTGGCCTGCCGCTGGATGAGGCTCTTCCGTTCGAGACCGCGCAGTGTGGTGGAGAGGTTCGTGCGCTGGAGTCCGGTGGCGACGGCGATCTGGCTGGGGGCGGCGGCTTCGCCCTGGAGCAGGTACCGCATCACGATGCCCTCCGACTGGGTCAGGGAGACAGTCTGATCGTCGGTGTAGCCGCGGTACTGGATCTCGCGGCTGATGATCAGCGCCAGATCGGCGAGCTCGGCCCAGCGCTCATCGGCGCCTGGTTTGCGGGAGCGGCGCGCCGGCCGCGATGGGTTCTTCGTCACACGTCGAGGATAGATGGTTGTCGGAACATAGTTATGTGCCCATACTGATCTTGTCGTAATAGTTATCGAGGCATAATCAATTGGAGTCGATATGGCCGTCACTCTTCCGGCGCGGCGGGCCGGCGCGATGTCGCCACGTGCGGTAGCCAGGTCCGGTGGGCTGCACCCGGTCGGGGTCTTCTTCCTGCTCGCCGGCGCGTTCCTGAGATGGTGTTTGCCTTCAGCATCGGCTTCGGCGCGTTCATGTTCGTGTTCGCCCTGACCATCCAGGATGGTCTGCACGCCGACGCACTGCACGGGGGGCTGGCAATCCTGCCCATGGCGGTGCTGTTCTTCCTCGGCTCCGTGTTCGCACCGAGCTTGATCGGCCGTTTCGGTCGGGCCGCGTTGTCGATCGGCGCGATCATCCAGCTCGCCGCACTCGTGGCCGTCGTCGTCCGCGGCTGGCCGCACGTCAGTCTCTGGGACATGGCCCTGCCACTCGCCCTGGCCGGCGCCGGCCAGTCGATGCTGTTCGCCGGACTGTTCCGCAGCGTGCTCGCCGATGTCCCGACCCATCTCGGCGGCGTCGGCAGCGGCGTACTGATCACGCTGCAGCAAAGCGGCCTGGCGCTCGGCGTCGCCACCCTCGGCACTGTCTATCTCGCCCGGGCCGAGCACAACACGGCCCACGCCTTCGCCACCGTCGAACTCGTGCAGATGGCAATCATCGTCCTGCTCGCCATCGGCGTCGCTGCACTACCACCCTTCACCACAGTCTCCGCCGACACACCCATGGTCGACGCCTGACATCACCATTACACCGATCGGCCGGTACAAGCCTCCGGCCTGCGGTAGGAGGCTGCGTCTCCCAGCAGAGAGCTGATTGGTCGTGGTCTCGGACTTGGTGCCGGTTCACACTGACCGTGACGGTGCCGCGGCTCAGGAGGTTCGCAGATGGAGTATCTGGTCACGATGACGACGCACGTTCCGGCCGGAACGGCGGACGAGGTGGTTGAGGAGGTTCGTCGTCGTGAGGCCGTACGCTCCAGTGAGCTCGCCGGCCAGGGGCATCTGCTGCGTCTGTGGCGTCCTCCTCTGCAGCCGGGGGAGTGGCGCACGCTCGGCCTGTTCACCGCCGCCGATGAGGTGGAGCTCGAGGCCGTGCTCGCCTCGATGCCGTTGCGCGTTTGGCGCTCCGACCACGTGGTTTCGCTGGCGGCCCATCCCAACGACCCCGGCCTGACCTACGAAGCACCTGCCAAGGAGTTCCTGACGACGCCTCTCGCCGAGCACCCGAACGACCCGGCCAGCTCCCAGGCCTGAGCGTCCAGGTCACCCGGTACGCAGGCCGTCGTCTTGCCGGTGTGCAGTCAGCGTGCAGAGTTTCGTTCTGGCATGATCCGCGCAGTCCGATCGGGATCGCACATCATCCAATTGATTTAGTCCCATGCCCTTCGAGTTGCCGGCGGCAACGTGTTCACTGTGATGTCGGCACGGTCGTTGATTTCGTGGTGGTCTGTACCGTATGAAGAATGGCGCGTCGCGCCGGGGGCGGGGGGCTGCCTGATGAAGTCAAGCGAGCATGGCCGGAACGGGATCGCCCGGGCGGAGCGAGTCCTGCAGCTGGCGATCGACTCCGGGCACGCCGACCTGGCGCCGAAGGCGGCGTTCAACCTCGGCGTCCTGCGTGAGGATTGCGACGATTTCGCCGGGGCGGAGCGGGCCTATCAGTTGGCGATCGACTCCGGGCACGCGGAACACGCCCCGAAGGCGGCGGTCAACCTCGGGGTACTCCGCGAGGGCCGGGGCAACTTCGCTGGGGCGGAGCAGGCCCTCCAGTTGGCGATCGACTCCGGGCACGCCGACATGGCCCCGATGGCGGCGGTCAACCTCGGCGTACTCCTCGAGGATCAGGACGGGGCGGAGCGCGCCTACCAGGTGGCGATCGACTCCGGGCACGCCGACCAGGCCCCGAAGGCGGCGGTCAACCTCGGGGTCCTCCGCGAGGGCCGGGGCGACTGCCTTGGGGCGGAGCGCGCCTACCGGCTGGCGATTGACTCCGGGCACGCCGACATGGCGCCGATGGCGGCGGTCAACCTCGCGGTGCTCTGCGAGGGGCGGAACAACTTCGCCGGGGCCGAGTCGGCGTACCAGTTGGCGATCGACTCAGGGCACGCCGATCTAGCTCCGAAGGCGGCGGTCAACCTCGGCGTACTCCGTGAGGGGCTCGGCGACCTCGCTGGGGCCGAGCGGGCGTACCACGTGGTGATCGACTCCGGCCACGCCGATCAGGCCCCGCAGGCGGCGGTCAACCTCGGGGTGCTCTGCCACGCCCGGGCGGACTTCGCCGGGGCGGAGCGTGCCTTTCAGCTGGTGATCGAGTCCGGGCACGCCGACATGGCCCCGAAGGCCGCCTTCAACCTCGGCGTACTCCGTGAGGATCAGGGCGACCTCGCCGGGGCGGAGCGGGCTTACCAACTCGCCATCGACTCCGGGCATCCAGCGGCCGCTTCGTGTGCGCGAGAGGTGCTGCAGCTGCTCAGACGTGACGACGCGCCCGGCGCATCTGATGCGATCTGCGGCAGCACGCTCTAGCCTCGGCAGGGACATGTCCTCGAGCCACCAGCCCGTACGACGCCCGGACCTGCGCGCCGACTGCGCGCAGTGCGCTGGCCTGTGCTGCGTGGCGCTCGCACTGACCGCGTCCGCCGACTTCGCCATCGACAAGCCGGCCGGTGAACCGTGCCCGAACCTGAAGCACGACTTCCGCTGTGGCATCCACGCGCGGCTGCGGGACGGTGGCTTCCCCGGCTGCACCGTGTACGACTGCTTCGGCGCCGGCCAGAAGGTGACGCAGGTGACCTTCGGCGGCCGCGACTGGCGGCAGGCGGCGGACTCGGGCGCGCAGATGTTCGAGGTCTTCGCGGTAGTGCGGCTGCTGCATGAGCTGCTCTGGTACCTGACCGAGGCCCTGGTCCTAGCACCTCCCTTCCGCGGTGCACTCAGGCGTGCGCTCGACGACACCGAACGGCTAGCGCTCGGCAGCCCGGAGTCGCTTGCGGACCTCGATGTGTCCGCCCACCGCTCACGGATCAACGACCTGCTGCTACGGACCAGCGAGCTCGTCCGTGCCCGCGTCTCAGACACACCGACGAACCGCCGCGGAGCAGATCTTATCGGCGCGGACCTGCGCGGCGCCGACCTTCGTGGCGCGGACCTGCGCAGCGCCTACCTGATCGGCGCCGACCTGCGTCGCGCCGATCTCACAGCCGCCGACCTGATCGGCGCGGATCTCCGGGACACCGACCTGCGCGGCGCCCACCTCGCGCGGAGCATCTTCCTCACCCAGATGCAGGTCAACGCGACACGCGGCGACGCCAGTACGACGCTCCCACCCCGCCTGATCCGCCCGCCACACTGGTCCTAGCCTCCCGCCATCACGGCTCTGACCAGCTTCGCCGCGCGCAAGCACGAGCAGTTGCCAGGGGCAACTTGTCTGAACGCGTGTGACCGGCCGGGCGCTGACAGCGGTTTCGGCGCGCTCGTCGTGGTCCGCTCGGTCTAGCCACGACGCGGCTCCGGGGCAGGTGAGGACCCAATCACCCATACCGGACGATGACGCAGGGGTCTGAGGCTCCGACGATGGCTACCTGACAAATGTCGTCCGTCCTGCGCTCAGCGTGCGTGGCGTGACTCGGGATGCCGTGATCGGACAGGGCTATGACGGAGCGACGCGAGGTCTACGAAGCGCTCGATCTGGCGCTGCGGATCGGTGAGGTCCTCCTGTCGTCCGGGGCCGGCGCGGCCGATGTGACGGCCGCCATGCTGGCCGTGACCGAGGCTTGCGAGGTGCGCCACGTGAGCGCGGACGTGACGTTCGTGGACCTGACCCTGCGCCACCAACCGAGCCGCGACGTGCCCGCCGCCATACAGGTTCGCCGGGTGACCTGGCGCCCGGTCGACTACGCGATCCTGATCGAGGTCGACGAGACGGTCAACCGCCTCGTCGCCGGCGAGGTCACTCAGGGCGAGGCTCGGGACCAGGTCGCCCGGATAGTGTCCACCGGCCACCACCGACGCCGTTGGGCGGTGACCATCGGCTGGGGTGTGATGGGAACCGGTATCGCGCTCACCCTGGGCGGCAGCCCGGTCGTCTGCCTGCTCGCGTTCCTGACGGCCTGCGCGATCGACGGGACCCAGTTGCTGTTGCCCCTGCGCCGCATCCCGGCGTTCTACCAGCATGCGGCGGGCGGCTTCGTTGCCACGCTCATCGCGGTCGGCGCCTCAGCCACGGATCTGGACGTGAACCCGTCCCGCGTCGTCACCGCCGGGATCGTGATGCTCCTAGCGGGAGTCGGGATCATGGGTGCCACCCAGGACGCCCTGACCGGCTTCCCAGTCACGGCCAGTGCTCGGTTGATCGGAGGCGTGTTGAACACGGCGGGCATCATCGCCGGAGTGGGTGCCGGGCTCACCGTCGGCGACATGCTCGGGGTGGGCCTGACCACCTTCACGCCCGGTGCGGTCGGCCTGGCGGAGGTCGGGGTTACCGTGTTCGGCGCCGCCCTGGCCGCCGCGGCTTTCGCGTTCGCGTCTTACGCACCGCCGCGCTCCCTGATAGCCGTGGCCCTGGTCGCCGCGCTCGGACAGGGGGTCCTGCTCGCCGTCGACAGTTCCGGGGTCGGCCGGACCTGGGGTTCGGCGGTCGCTGCCGTCACCATCGGCGCTGTTTGCTACCTCGCTGTAGATCGCTTCCGGGTCCCGGCGCTCGTCGTCGTGGTTCCCGCGATCGTGCCGCTCCTGCCGGGACTGGACATCTACCGGGGACTCGCGCTCCTCGCCGAGGGCAAGGACGGCGTCCTCCAGCTGGCCTCCGCGCTCGCCACCGCGCTCGCGCTCGCGGCGGGCGTGATCCTTGGTCAGTACCTCGTGCGGCCGCTCAAGCGTGAGGCGCGTCGACTGGAGACCCGGCTCGCGGGCCCTCGGATGGTCGGTCCGTTCCGGCGCCACGGCGACAAGGACACATAGGTTCACGCGTTGGAGGCCACCCCTGGAACGTGGTGTCGTCGCGAATGGTCGCTGAGGATGACCCCGGCAGCGATCGCGAGAGCAACGGTCGGGACCTGGAGGGCGAAGTCCGCCAGGTTCTGCAGTCCGGTCACGATGTCCCCGCCGAGAAGCGCGGTCGCGCCCCGGACGCCGACCCCGCCCACGGTGAGGACGAAGAACCCGCCCAGCAACAGGATGAGGCGCGGGGGCCGCTGGGGGTGGGCACCCACCAGGTTGCCACAGGCACCGAGCACGGCACCGGCCACGAGGGTCCCGATGACCGCGCCGGCGAGGCGGGTGACACCTTGCTGGAGGAGGAACGTACCGATCACGCCGGGCACCAACCAGACGAGCACTCCGGGTTCGGCGTTGAACGCGAGCACCAGGCCCACGCAGAACACCACCCATCCGGCCAGGACGATGACGAAGGAGAGCTCCGGCGGGGGCAGCGTCTCGTCGAGAGCGTCTCCGTTGCCGGTGACCCCGGTCGCCGCGACGATGCCGATCACGATCAGGCCGAGCGTGAGGAACCCGAACACGAGACGGACCGTGCCCGCGGTGAGGCGGCCACCCAGGAGTTCCCCCGCGGCCGCCGACAGGGTGTCGCCGGGGACCACGATGAACAGTGCCGGCAGCACCATGAGCGTCACGCCCGTGCGCTCGGCGAGGCCCGACAGCACGGTGAGCCCCAGCGTTGTCACGATGAAGGCGCCGAAGAACGGGAGCAGCCCCTCCAGGGGACGCCCGGCGGTGAGGACGACCAGCACGCCCATGACCAGACCCAGGATGGCGGCCGCGCCCGCCTCGCCCCAGGTCGCCACAACACTCGGGGCGAACCCCGCTGCGAACAGCGCGACGCCGAGTACCCGCGCCCACGCGGGCCAACGGGGCCTCGACTGCGCGATCGCGTCGAGGCGGCGGCAGGCCTCGTCGGGGTCCACCGGCTGTCGCTGCGCCTGGACGAGAAATCGTTTGAGGGCGGCGACCTGGTCGAGCCGGAAAATCCCCGGGGCCGCCCTGACCACCGCCGCCCGACCGACCTCCCCGGACGACCGCTCGGTGAGGAGCATCTGCTCGGGAAGGACCACCAGGTCGACATCGACGCCGTAGGCCGAGGCCGCCGTCGAGACGGAGCGCTCGAGCGACTCGACGCCCTCGGCACTGCACGCCAAGGCGAGCTGAGCGACACGGACCACGACGTCGAACGCGGGCACGTCGCCGCCGACGTCTCAGCTACGCATGGAGGCGTAGTGCCGGAGGAACAGCGCCTCGGTCAGGGCCATGGCCTCGATCTCGGTCGGGTCCACGCTCTCGTTCGGGGCATGGATGAGCGCCAAGGGCTCCTCTACCCCGATCAGGATGAGCTCGGCGTCGGGGTAGGTCTCCTCGAACACGTTGCACAGGGGAATCGATCCGCCCTGTCCGAGGCTCGTCATCGGTTGGCCGTACGCCTCCTGCATCGCTTTGGCCATCGCCCGGTACGCCGGGCCGTCGGTGGACGCCTCGAACGGAGCACCGGTCGCCTCGACGTCGACAGTGACGTGCACGCCCCACGGGGCGGCAGCGTTCAGGTGGTCGATGAGGGCCTGCTGGGCGACCTTGGGTGACATGCCGGGCGGGATGCGCAGGTTCAGCCGCGCCGCGGTCCTGGGGACCACGGCGGCAGCCGAGCCGACGACCGGTGGGCAGTCGATGCCGAGGATGGTTACCGCTGGTCGGGCCCACAGCATGTCGGACACACTGCCGTCCCCGAGCAGCGAGACTCCCTCGAGGACGCCGGCGTCGGTGGTGAACTGGTCGGGCGGGTACGGCGCGCCCGACCAGGTGCGGGTGTTGTCCAGCCCGGTGATCGTGGTGTTCCCGTCTGCGTCACGCAGTGAGGACAGCATCGCCACCAGGGCGGCGAGGGCATCGGGGGCGGGGCCGCCGAACATCCCGGAGTGGACCTCCGATGCGAGCGCCTCGACAGTGACGACGACGTTGACCATGCCGCGCAGGCTGACGGTGGCGGCCGGGCGGCCGACCGCGGCGTTGCCGGTGTCGCAGACGAGGATCGCGTCGGCACGGAGGAGGTCGGCGTTCTCGGGGACGAAGGCCTCGAGGCCGCCGGTACCCTGCTCCTCGGAACCCTCGACCACCAGCCTCAGGTCGACCGGGACTTCATCCCCGAGGGCCCGTAGGGCTGCCAGGTGCATGACGATGTTGCCCTTGCAGTCAGCCGCTCCGCGGCCGTACCAGCGCCCGTTGACCTCGGTCAGCTCGAACGGGGGCGTGTGCCAGGCGGCGTCGTCGAGCGGAGGTTGTACGTCGTAGTGGGCGTAGAGCAGCACGGCGGGAGCCCCCGCGTCGGAGCACTTCCTGGATCCGACGACCGCCATGCTGCCGTCTGCGGTCTCTTCGAGATGGGCGTCGGTGAATCCGATGTCCGCGAACCTCTCCAGCACCCACTGGGCGGTGCGCTCGCACTCCGCGGCGGGGTACTGGCGGGGGTCGGCCACAGATCGCAGGGCGACGAGCTCGGCGAGTTCGTCGCGAGCCGCCGGCATCAGGTCCGCGATGCGCTGCCGCAGGTCGTCCATCTCAGTCGCTCGCCACGTCATCGGTCTTGAGGTCGTCGACGAACTCCTGGAACTCCTTCAGCTCATCGGGACAGTAGATCTGGATGATGAGCAGCTGGCCCTTGAGCACCCGGCTGTCGACGATGACCGGCCTGGCCCCCGGGCCTGCGGCACCGTTGGTGAGCTGGGTGAACAGGACGGCCCGGCCCAGCGCGTTGTTCGGGTTCTCGCAGGTCGCGCCTCCGTCGTTCCCGAGCACGCGGACGATCTGGTCCTTGTCGGGGGTGCGGGCCCCGGCGGCCGCGAGCGCGCCGATCAGTTGATCGGCTTTCTGGCTGGCCTCGTTGCTCTGCTTCTGGGAGCGGAAGGTGAGTAGCCCCACGATCAGCAGGACGCCGAGGATGACACAGGCGGTGATGTAGATCCACGAGCGTTCGCGTGCGGGCTGGGTCTCGACAGGCGTGGTCATGACGGAGTCACCGCCTCCGGCTCAGGCTGCTTCCATGAGGGCTTGCGGAACCGGTAGAACAGGAAAGGCACGAGCAGGCCGAGGCCGAGGGCGCCGCCGGCGACGATCAGGAGGTACAAGCCCGAGTTGCCGGATTCGAACTGCGAGGGCGGGATGAACCCGACCAGCAATGCCGCCAGCGAGGCCGCGAACCCGACGCCGCACAACCCGACCAGCATCGGCGCCCGGTAGCCACGGGCATGGTCCGGGTCCTTACGACGCAGCTGGACCGCGGCCACGAACATCAGCAGGTACATGATCAGATACACCTGCGTGGTGATGACCGAGAAGATCCAGTACGCGCTCGACACGTCCGGGATCAACGCGTACGCGAGACCGATCACGGTGGTGAGCAGGCCCTGGACGACCAGGATGTTCTGCTGGACGCCGTTCTTGTTGAGTCGCTGGAGGTACGGCGGGAGGTAGCCCTCCTGCCGGGAGATCAGCAGCAGGCCCCTCGAAGGCCCGGCCAGCCAGGTCAGCATTCCGGCGAGCGATGCCGTGACCAGCATGATTCCGACAATCGGGGTCAGCCATTGCCAGCCGAAGTTCGCGAAGACCGCGTCGAACGCCTGCATGACGCCGGCGGTGAGGGAGAGCTCCTCGGCGGGGACGATCCAGCTGATCGCCAGGGCGGGGAGGATGAAGATCGCGAGCACCAGGCCCATGGCCAGGAAGATCGACTTCGGGAACTCCTTGGCCGGCTTCCTCAGCGAGGACACGTGGACCGCGTTCATCTCCATGCCGGAGTAGGACAAGAAGTTGTTGACGATGAGCACGAGGCTCGAAAGCCCTGCCCAGGCAGGGAAGATGTTGTCAGCGGTCATGGGTGCGGCCGAGGTGTTGCCTTGGCCAAGGAAGACGATGCCGAGGGTGACCAGGACGACGCCCGGGATCAACGTCCCGATGATCAGACCGCCGCTGGCCAGCCCGGCCACGCCTTTGGTGCCGCGCGAGGAGACCCAGACCCCGGACCAGTAGACGACGATGATGACCGCCGCGGTCCACACACCGCTTGTGGCCAGCTCGGGGTTGAACACGTACGCGAGGGTGCTCGCCACGAACCCCAGGAGGCTCGGATAGTAGAAGATCGTCATCGCGAACTGGCACCAGACGGCCAGGAAGCCCATCGGCTTCGAGATACCTTTCGAGACCCAGTTGTAGATCCCGCCCTCCCAACCCGACGCCAACTCCGCGGAAACCAGCGAGGTGGGCAGCAGGAACACGACGGCCGGGAGCAGGTACAAGAAGACGCAGGCCAGTCCGTAGACCGCCATCGTCGGCGCCGCCCTGAGGCTGGCCACCGAACTCGTCGTCATCATCGCCAGCGCCACCCACGAGATCCACTGGGTGCTGGCGGCGCGCGTGCGTCCGGCGGCAACGGCTTCGGCGCCGTCGGCCGGTACATCCGCTGCGCTCATGACATTCCTCGAGGTAGTGCTCGTGCATCCATGAAAGAGCCTCCGCCTCGGGCCTCAGTAAGTAGGCCCCTGGTGACAGTCTGGAACGGGCCCAATTGCCCGAACCTCATCCGCGGTGGATGACCCGCCGGGTCGACGGCACCCCGGCATCCGCCCCGATGAGTCGGGCCTACTGGACGATGCGGAGGTCGCGCTCGGTGTTGTTGAGCCGACGACCGCCGGCGCCAGTGACGGTCACGATGTCCTCGATCCGGACCCCGAACTTCCCGGCCAGGTAGATGCCCGGCTCGACGGAGAAGCACATCCCGGGCACCAGTGCCTGCTCCTCACCCTCGATCATGTACGGCGGTTCGTGGGTCGTGGTGCCGATGCCGTGGCCGGTGCGATGGATGAACCGCTCGCCGTAGCCCGCGTCCGTGATCACCTTCCGGGCCGCCCGATCGATCTCCTGACACGCGACGCCCGGCCGGACCGCCTCGACGCCGGCCTGCTGGGCCAGTCGCACGATCTCGTGCACCTCACGAATCTCGGCGGACGGCTCGCCCACACACACGGTGCGGCTGGTGTCCGAGCCATAGCCGTACATCAGCCCGCCGAAGTCGAGGACCACTGCGTCGCCGACCTCGATGACGCGGTCACCCGCCTCGTGGTGGGGGTTGGCGCCGTTGGGACCTGAGCCGACCACGGTGAAGTCGACCTGCTCGTGCCCGAACTCCCGCAGCAGCCGGGCCAGATCGGCCGCGACGTCTGTCTCCTTCCGGCCGGCGAACCGCACGCCGAGGATCTGCTCGTACGTCGCATCCGCGGCGGCGCCGGCCGCATCCAGCCGGGCGAGTTCGTCGGAGCCCTTGACCGCCCGGAGCATCGGCAGGCTCTGCGTGAGCGATCGGTACGAGGATCCGGGCACCGCCTCCTGCAGACCGAGCAGGTGCATCGCCCAGGCCGAGTCCGCGATGCCCATGATCGCGGTCTCGGCAAGGTAGCTGCCGGCCCGCGCGAACGGGTCCTCTCCGTCGGACCAGTCCACGATCGACAGGCTCGGTGCGCCCACAGCCGCTTCAGCGTCCGGCCGCTCCAGGGTCGGCACCAGCAGCGTCGGCTCCTGGCCCGGGGTCAGGACGAGCAACGTCAGCCGCTCGGTGATGGCGGTGGGCTGGTATCCGGTGAGCCAGACCAGGTCCGGGCCGGGGGAAATGAGGAGCCCGTCCAGACCCGCGCGCTCAGCGTCGGCCACGACGCGTCGCATCCGGGCCGAGTAGTCCTCGGCCGTGAAGGGTGCCGGTGGTGTCGGCTGGGTCGTGGTCATCGATTCCTCCCGGATACAGGCTTCGCCTTCAGCCTTGCTCTGGGCCGGTTCGTCCGGCCGTTGCCGAGGTCGGCAGAGTGTGAGTGTGCGCCGCCGCTGCTGCGGCGGCGTCGTTCAACGTCCCGGTCGCCGCGCGGTGCCGGCCGATCACGAACACCATCAGAACGCCGAGGAAGCTGAAGATCGCCATCATCCACGAGGCCGCGGCCAGGCCCGAGGCCAGAGCATCACCCTGCGACTCGCCATCGGCGGTCTGGTTGCCGATCACCGTGCCGTAGATGGTGGCGGCCAGAGCGGTGGCCACCGCGGCTCCGACGTACCGGGCCATGTTGGAGACACCGGAGGCCCCGCCGACCTGGTTCTCCGGTACCGACGCCGTCGCCGCCGACGACGCGGGACCGTTGGACAGCCCCATGCCCACCGCGATGAACACCAGCGGCAGCAGGAACGCGGCGTACATCCACGAAGCGCCCACGAAGCCCACGATGACGAATCCGAGCGTGGTGAGGGCGAACCCGGCGCCGATCGTCTGCCGGCCGCCGAACTTCGCCGCCAGCCGCGGTACGAAGGGGGCGACGACGACGAGCCCGACGGTCGCCGGCAACGTTGCCAGGCCTGCCTCGAGCGGGCTGAAGTCCAGGGCGGCGGGATCCTGGAAGTACAGGCTGAGCAGGTACATCAGCCCGTTGATCGTGCCCGCACCGATCAGAATCGCGACGGTCGAGCCCACCAGGACGCGGTTGCGCAGCAGCGAGAGGTCCAGCAGCGGTACGGCGACCCGTCCCTCGACGGCGATGAACGCGTACCCGGCCGCGATCGAGATCGCGAAGCATCCCAGGGTGGCAAAGGACAGCCATCCCCAGTCGCTGCTCTTGGTGACCCCGAGGATGAGCGGCGTCAGGGTCAGCGCGATGAGCACGGTACCCGCGTAGTCGATCGTCCGCGGCCGATTCGGGTCCCTCGACTCGCTCACCGTCGCCGCGGTCAGCACCATGCAGAGCACCGCCACTCCGGCGTCGATCCAGAACAACCCCTGCCATCCGCTGACCTCGACGAGCACGCCGCCCAGCAATGGACCGGCGGCCGCGCCGACGGCCGCGGCCGCGCCCCACAGCGACACCGCCCGCAGTTGCGCGGCGCCCTCGTTGGCGACCGTGAGCAGGCTCAGGCCGCACGCGAGAATGGTTGCCCCGGCCGCGCCCTGGATGACGCGTCCGGCGATCACCATCCCTCCTGACCCGGCGAGCGCGATCATCACGCACGACGCCACGAACAGCAGAAGGCCCAGTTGGAAGACCCGCCTGCGGCCGAACACGTCACCCAGCGAGCCCGAGGTGACGATCACGGCGGCACCGACCAGCGAGTAGCCGGTCACCGCCCACTGCAGCGTCTCGACCGAAGTGCCGGTGTCCTCCGAGATGGCCGGAAGGAGAATACTGACCGCCGAGGTGTTCGCATTCACCACGAGCGTCGAGATGCACGTCGCCGCGAGCACCCCACCCGCCTGACTCCTGACCTGTACGGCGTCGCTCATGCGCGTCCTTCCCGTGACCGAGCCCGAACCAAACGGTAGGGCCGGGCATCCCTCGGCAACCTCACCCGCTACGGACGAGCCCGGGTCGCGGGTAACCCGATCAGCGCTCTGCCGTATCCGAACGCACGCAACGACCGGGCGACGTCGGGTGGGCTGGTCCTGGTTCTTGCTGTGGCCGATCGGACCGCTGTGGAAGAGCCAGACCCGGCGGTTGCGGAGATTCCTCCCAACCAGACTCTGTCGGGGGGCCTTCCCGACCCAGGCCGGAGGTCCTGAGACGGCGGGACACGTTGTGGCCCATCCGGGGTCAGTCAGGGCATACGCCGGACAAGCGCAGGCCCATCGACCCTGCTGCCGAGGCGGGACCAGCGGGAGCGTGGAGTCGAGTGGAAGGGGGTGCGGGCCAGCTGCGGCACCTGGGAATCGTCCAGGCACTGGGGCAACCACTGAAGACAGGAGGAACGACGGTGACCAAGACATCCAGGCAGGCAGAGCAGAAGGTTGCGATCGGCAACGGAGATCGCCGGAAACCGAGCAGGGAAGTGATCTGGCGACAGATTGCCAAGGCATCGTTCGCGGTGCTGAGCTACGTGACACCGAACGGCGAGCCTCGGTCGAGTGGTGTCGTCTACACGAGCGGCCGGGGCAGGCTGTACGTCGCGGTCGCGCCGGACAGCTGGAAGGCCTTGCACATCCCGGCGACAGGCCAGGTCGCGGTGACGGTGCCGGTACGGCGTGGCGGTCTGCTGGCTCTGCTGGCTCCGATCCCGCCGGCCACGATCAGCTTCCACGCCCGTGCCGTCGTTCACCCGTCCGGCCATCGCCACATCACATCGCTGTTGCCGGAGCTGGCCAAGCTGGTCCCGGCTGAACGGTTGGCCGACTGCCGGATCGTGGAGATCTTCCCCGAGGGGCACTTCCTCACCTATGGCATCGGTACGTCGTTGTCGAGCATGCGCAGCCCGGCCGCCGCCCGAGCCCGAGTGCCGGTGAACTGAGCGCAGGTGCCGTCCGAGTCAGTGGACAGGGCGCTGATCGGTCCGCTGCGCCGCATTTCATGGCCGGTTCCTTTCCTGCACCTCCAGCACACGCGCGCTTGCGATCGCACGGAAGGGCACAAGTTCCCGCCGAGGTGGACCTGACGGCCCTGGCGCGGACCCCGGCGCCTTCGGACCATGGCTCTACAGGGGTCCATCGATGGGAGGGGCGAGCATCATGATCGCGAGCAGGCACTGGAGAGTCGAGATCTTCATCGACGAGCACGAGGACGAGCGGACCACTCACGCGGAAGCCCGGCTGCACACGAACGACAAGACGCATCTGATCGGCCGGGGTACCGCCCGCCGGAATCCGAACGACACCGACATCGCCGAGATCGGCGACGAGCTCGCCGTTGCGCGGGCGCTGTCCAACCTGGCTCACGAACTGCTGGACGCCGCGGCGTCCGACATCGAGCAGGTCACCCACGAACACATCCGCCTGCACAGCTGACCGAGCGGTCCGGCGTCCTCGACCTGAACGTCTGTTGACAGCGCCGGCGCCAGATCATCTTCAGGTCAACGCGATGCGCGCTGCCGGCTGGCACGGAAGGCGTGCCGGGCCGCCGGGAGCGCGAGGCACAGGGCTGGGACGGACCAGAGCCAGAAGCCCCAGCCGAAGCACATCAGGGCGAGATGGAAGGCGATGACCGCGAGATAACCGGCGCGCGGGCTCTTGACCAGGAGTACGGCGATGGCCAGTTCGGCCACGGCGAGGAGCAAGGCCCACAGCGTCGGGTGGGCCATGAAGACGTTCTGCCAGCCGTGGTACACCCAGTCGAAGAGCGCTCCGTCGGCGAACGGGCGGTAAGACTGCGGGGTTGTCAGGGCCAGGACGAAGTGAATCACGGCTCCTGATCCGAACAGCGCGACGAAACCCCAGTGGATCGCACGGTAGACACCGGCCGAATCGGTGGACGTGGCGGACTGGGTGGTCACGAGGATCAGCCTCCGATCGCGGCTGCGGGGATGATGGCGACCGGGCAGTCGGCGTGGTGGAGGACGGTCTGGCTGACGGAGCCGATGAGCATGCCGGTGAAGCCGCCGCGGCCGCGGGCACCCAGGACGATCAGGTCGGCGTCGGCGGCGAGGCGGAGGATGTGTTCGGCGGGGTGGCCGGTGATCTGGATCAGTTCGGCATCGTGGCCGCCGCGCGCATGGACCGCCTCCCGCAGTTCGGCCTCCGTGATCCGGTGCAGCTCGGTGCCCGCGGGCTGGGCGGCGACGACACGTACGGCGAGGTCGTGGCGGCGGGCGTAGTCCAGGCCGAAGTCGAGTGCGATCTGGCCGGCGGACGAGCCGTCGTACCCGACGACCACTCGGCTGCCGGCCTCAGTGCCGAGATCGGGTCGTACGACGACCACCGGGCAGCGGCCGTTCGCGGCGAGATCGAGGCCCGTCGAGCCGAGGAGGGCGCCGACCATCAGGCCGAGACCGCGGCTGCCGATCACCACCAGGTCCGCGTCACGGGACGCCTGCACCAGGGTCGTGGATGGCGGGCCGTGCTCGATCCGTGGATCGAGGTCCACGCCGGGCGCCAGATCACGGGCCAGGGCGACCGCTTTGTAGACGACGTCGCCGGCCTCGGACGCGGATCCGCCAGGAGGGACGGCACTGATCAGTCGCAGCCGGGTGCGCAGCGAGGCGGCTTCGGCACTCGCCCACCTGATCGCGACGTCCGCCGCCGGCGAGCCATCGATGCCCACGACAACGGGTTTGGCGTTCATGCTGATCTCCTTGACGTTGTGGGAAGGCCGATCTCCTCGGCTGCCATGAGGAGGCGGCGCAGGCGCGCGACGAAGCGGGCGGCGGGTGCGCCGTCGACCACGTCGTGGTCGACGCTGATCGTCAGTTGCAGGAACTCACGTTCGACGAGCACTCCCTGGAACAGCATCGGACGCCGGGTGATGCCGCCGATGACGATGCTCAGTGTGTGCAGCTGGAACGCGATGCCCCAGCCGCCACCGGCGCCGAACATTCCGACAGCTGTCACGCCGACGGTTCCTGCCAGCGCCCGTTGGCGATGGGGCAACCGGTGCAGCATCCCGAGCAAGCGGACGCGCACGAAGCCGGGCAGGATCAGGTAGGCGCGTGCCCACGGTGCCTTGCGGACCGACGGACTGAGGTAGGGATCCGCCTTGACATCGTGGATCTCGCGGTGCAGCTCCTGGATCGTGCGGTGGCCGGCATCGCGCAGCACATGGGTGAACGCGAACGGGCTCCCGTCCACGTCGACCTCGACGGGCAGACCGACATCGACCTGGTCGAAGATCACGTCCCGTCCGCGGAGGTCGCGGTACGCCTGGACCGTGGGGTCGGCGGCGACCGCGCGAGCCACACAGGCGACGACGAAGGCGGTGAACGAGACATCCTCACCGGTTGTCTCATGATGTCGTCGCAACGCCCCGCGGGCCGAGGTCACGTCGACGTCGAACAGTCCGTGGATGGCGTGGCGGCGTTGGGCGGCCCGGCCGGCGTCGATCACGAGTCGCCGGGCCCAGGGCACGGGCACGACCTTCGAGTGCAGCTGATGCACGGTCCACCTCCGGAGCCGATCTGATTCAAGCATCGGTCGCCCGGGCAGCCTCCACATCGGCCGATCGGTCCGAGCGGACGGGGCTTTAGGCCCTACGGGGGTCGCTGGAGTCGGCGTTCGCTCGAAGGTGCACGGACTCGTCGAGGCAGGGAGAACGATCGTGCGGTACGTCGCACCCTCTTCGGTGACGCGAAGGTCGCGCTCACCGCGTTGATCAACGAGATCCAGGCCTATGTCCACTGAGGTGAGAGCGATGAAGGAAACGATGCGGCCGAGGGCCGAGCCGACGGACGCGGATCGCGATGCGATGCTGCGGGCGGCGGTGGCGGCCCCGTCCATGCACAACACCCAGCCGTGGCGGTTCCGGTTCGCCGGCTGGGAGGTCCAGGTGTACCGGGATCGTGAGCGGGAGCTGCCCGCGGAGGATCCGTCGCGGCGGATGTTGTACGTCTCGCTGGGGGCCGCGATCTTCAATCTGCGGGTGGCCGCGGCGGCCCGCGGGATCGGCTCACAGGTCCGCAATCTGATGGACCAGCGCCGGCCCGACCTCGTGGCGGTGGTGGAACTCGACGCACCGCTGACCGGTGCGATGGCCGGCCTGGCGCCGTACATCCTGCGACGCCGGACGAACCGGGAGCCGTTCAGCGACGAGCGGGTGCCGGACCAGGTCCGGGCGGAACTCGGTCTGCGTGCGCGGATCGAGGGAGCCGTCCTGCAGTGGCTCGATCGGCCGCCGGGGCAATGGTGGTTGCAGATGGCAACGAATGAGGCGATGGACGCGGACGACGAGGACCGCGGCCGCACGGCGGAGCGGCGCCGGTGGGTCGGGGGCGACCGCGCGTACGACGGCGTGCCGTCGAGTGCGCTCGGGCCCCGGATCACGGGTGGCAATCCGGTGGTGCGTGATCTGGCAGCCACTGAGGCCGATGAGTCGAGACCGGTGGCGGACTTCGAGCGTGCACCACAGTTCGCGGTGCTGGCGACCCGGTACGACGGACCGATCGAGTGGCTCCGCGCCGGCCAGGCACTCGAGGGGGTGCTGCTGGAAGCAACCGCACAAGGGGTCTCGACGTCGCTGCTCAACCAGGTGATCGAGCACGAGGGCCTGCGCTGGCAGATCAACGACCCTCTCGGACCCTGGCAACGGCCCCAGACTGTGATCCGCTTCGGCTACGGGCGGCCCGTCCCACCGACTCCCCGCCGCCCGATCGCCGACGTGCTGATCCGGGACTGACGGTTCGTCCGGCGATGGGTCGGGTGGTCCGGGAGCTCGGGACCTTGGGCCCTGACCTCGCGGTGTGGAATCGACGACTCTGGAGATGCAGGGGAACGACCGGCTCCCCGGGAGCGGACCTTGGACAGGTGGCCGCAGGCCACGAGATCCGCCGTCATCAAGACGGTTCCGGTCCGGTGAGCCGGTCCTCTGCGTCCAGTCGAGACATACCGGGTGGCCGCCGAGCACGGGAGTGGGAGAACGAGTGGCTCGCGGTCGCCCCACGCCGGCTCCACGGTCCGACGTGACGGCGCGAAGGCCTGCCCCGAGTCGGGGCAGGCCTTCCGCACTGTTGTCACCTGCGGCGGGCGATGCGATCCATCGCGGCCCGGACCGCGGTCTCGCTCGGTTGCGGCGAGAACACATCCCATGCGTGGAGGACGACTCCGATGCCCCAGCCGAACATCGGGAAGGCCGGCCAGAAGAATCCCGCACCGGTCAGGTACCAGATGACCACCAGGAAGGTGTTCACCGTCAGGTAGGCGAGGATGTGTCCCGCGAGGTCATGCCGCTTGCGGAGATCCTCGACCGCCTGCTTGCGCAGCGTCTCGTCGTTGTCGGCCGGAAGGGTCCGATCGACGACCTTCTCATCCATGACTGCCTCCTTGCTCATCACTTCCACCGTCTGCCGGTGCCGGTCGTCCGGTCAGGGCACCAAGACGCGTCCTGAGCGGGACCTTCGGCTCTGCTCGAGAACGGCGACTGGACGCTCGTGGTGATGCCGGCGGACGGCGGTTCGGCACGCTGACCGTCGTGCTGGCAGTCGTACGGCAGCCGAAGCCGGGACCTTCGACCCTCCCGTCGACCCCGGGCCCACCGGTCGAATGAAGGGACGAAGACAACCGGCTGAGGGGTCGATCATGAGCGTACGGGTTGGGATCAACGGGTTCGGGCGGATCGGGCGCGACTACCTGCGCTGCGTGCTCGAGCGGACGTCGAGCGGCATCGAGGTGGTCGCGATCAACGACGTCGCCGCACCGGCGACCCTCGCGCATCTGCTGCGCTACGACTCGACGTACGGGCCCTTGAAGGAAGAGGTCGGCTACTCGGACGACTCGATCACGGTCGGCGGCCACAGCTTGCGTGCGACCGCCGAGCGTGATCCCGCCCGGCTCGACTGGACGGCCGTCGGTGCCGAGATCGTGATCGAGGCGACCGGCAGGTTCCGCACCCGCGAGACCGCCGGTGCGCATCTCGCCGGCGGCGCCCGCAAGGTGATTCTGTCGGTGCCTGGCAAGGACGTCGACACGACGGTCGTGCTGGGCGTCAACGAGGACGACTACGACCCCGCGGTTCACCACGTGATCTCGAACGCCTCGTGTACGACGAACTGCGTGGCGCCGATGGTGTCGGTGTTGCACCGGGCGTTCGGGATCGAGCGTGGACTGATGACCACGATCCACAGCTACACCAACGATCAGGTGCTGCTGGACTCGCCGCACAAGGACTTGCGTCGCGGTCGTTCCGGCGCCGTGAACCTGATCCCGACGAGCACAGGTGCCGCCCGTGCGGTCGGACTGGTGATCCCTGAGCTCGCGGGGAAGATCGACGGCGTCGCGGTGCGGGTCCCGGTCGAGGACGGCTCCCTGACCGACCTGACGGTGCAGCTGTCCGAGGTCGCCACGGTCGCGCAGGTCAACCAGGCCTTCGCCGATGCCGCGGCCGGACCTCTCAAGGGGATCTTGCGCTACACGACGGATCCGATCGTGTCCCACGACATCATCGGCGACCCGGCGTCGTGCATCTTCGACGCCCCGCTCACGCAAGTCCAGGACCAGCTGGTCAAGGTCTTCGGTTGGTACGACAACGAGTGGGGCTACACCAGCCGACTGGTCGACCTGACGGAGCTCGTCGCCCGTTCGCTGTGACAGGAGGTCATGGGCTTCAGCCGCGGTGTGCGGTCGAGATGTCGCGGCCGTCGAGAGCCGGGACGGCGATCACGAAGAGGATGGCTGCGCCGGCGAGAAGCCAGAGGTAGCTGAGCTGGAAGCCGGCGCCGAGCGGTCCGCCGTTGAACGCCTGATGGATGGGGGAGTAGGGCTGCCACGACTCGAAGCGCGGCAGGATGAGTCCGGCGGCGTAGACGACGTACGCGGCGGTTGCGGCGGCTGAGGCGATGCCGATCGCGGCGGGTCGGCGTCCGGTGACGGCTCCGGCGGCCAGCGCCAGTACGGCGTACTCCACGCCGAGCAGGGTCATCGCGAGGGCACCGCTCGCGGCCGCGGGAACGCTGATACCGAGGCCGAAGATCAGGCTGCCGAGCGTGGTTGCGACGAACAGTGCGAACCCGAGAACCGTGATCGACAGCGTCAGTGCGAGCGCCTTGTCGGCAACGATCCGGAAGCCGGAGACAGGGGTGACCAGCAGCAGCTCGAGCGTTCCACGTTCCTCTTCGCCGGCCAGGGCGCGGGCGCCGTGCCCGATGGCGTAGAGCAGGAACAGCGCGGGCAGCATCAGGGTGAACAGTTCGGCGTTGAGAAAGCCGGCGCCGGTGTTCATCGCGTCGAGATCGAAGAACCTGCGGAGTTCCTCGGGAAACGACTGGTACAGCTCGGTGAGGTTCGGCATGTCCCGGACCGACGGCCACAGAGCGCTCTCGAGCAGCACGAGTGCCACGATCGCGATCGACCAGCCGATCAGGCCCCGGCGCGCGTCGTACATCGACTTCATGAAGACAGTGCGGAACATGGCTCACTCCCGGTCGGTGTAGTAGTCGAGGAACGCGGCCTCCAGGTCGGCCTCGTGGCTGACGACGTTGACCACCTCGTACGGCGCGACCGTCTTGATGAGCTCCGCCGTCGATCCGGTGACGACCACGTGTGCGGTCCGGCCGTCGAGCGTGAGTTCCTGCACACCTGGTACGGCGTGGATCCGGTCGCCGGGTGGGGCGCCGGCGAAGGTGAGATCGAGACGGCGGCGGGCGCTGTCCCGCAACGCCTGCACGGACTGTGTCGTCACCAGCCGGCCGGCTCGCAGGATCGCGACAGTGTCCGCGACGGCGTCGACCTCGGACAGGACGTGCGAGGAGAGGAAGACGGTCCGTCCGGCGTCCCGGGTCTCACGCAGCAGGTCGCGGAACTCGCGCTGCATGAGCGGGTCGAGACCGGTCGTGGGTTCGTCCAGGATCAGCAGGTCGGGGTCGTGCATGAAGGCCTGGACGATGCCGACCTTCTGCCGATTGCCGCGAGACAGTGCGCCGATCCGGACACCGAGGTCGAGGTCGAACCGCTTGGCCACGAGCTCGATCCGGTCCCGGTCGACACCGCCGTACAGATGGGCGAAGTAGTCCAGGTACTGCACGCCGGTGAGATCCGGGTAGGCGACGAAGTCGCCGGGCAGGTAGCCGATCCGCCGTTGGAGTACGTCGTACCGATCGTTGGCGTCGAACCCGAAGACCACCGCCGAGCCGGATGTCGGCCGGATCAGCCCGGCGAGCAGGCGGATCGTTGTGGTCTTGCCGGCGCCGTTCGGTCCGAGATATCCGAGGATGACGCCGGCCGGGACGTCCAGGTCCAGACCGTCGAGCGCGGTCCGGTGGCCGAACCGCTTGGTCAGTCGCCGGGTCTTGATGACGATGTCCCCCTTGGGTGTCATGGCAACGCGTCCTCAGGTGTGGTGGATGACGGCGACCGGGCAGTGCGAGTGGTGGAGCAGGCCACGGGCCACCGATCCGAGCCGGAGCTCGGAGAACGCGGTGTGGCCCAGTCCGCCGACCACCAACAGGTCGGCGAGCTCGGACTCGCGCGCGAGCACACGGACCGGATGATCGCCGACGGCACGCTGGTCGACGCGGACCTGGGGATACTTGGCTTTCCAATCGTCCAGCGTCTGCGCCAGGAGTTGGTCGGCCGCACCGGCCCAGGGCTGTCGGCTCGGGTCGACCCACACGTTGGGATCGGGGTAGCTCTCGCGGACCGCGACAGCATGGACGCCGAGGAGTTCGGCGTTCGTCGCGTCGGCCAGTTCGAAGGCGAAGCGCAGCGCTTCCTGGCCCTCCACCGACCCGTCGACGCCCACGACGATCCGCCGGTGTGGCGGTGCCGTGGGGTCCCAGGTATCGGGTACGACGATCAGTGGCACGTCGGTGCTGAGCGCCGTACATGCCTGGGACGTCGACCCGAGTACGAGCTCCGCGAAGCCGCCCATGCCGCGGCGGCCGACGACGAGCGCCTGGGCGCGCTCGGACAGCTCGAGGAGCACCTTGGTCGGATGGCCGTGGCGCACCTCCAGCGAGGCGGCCGTGAATCGAAGCCGCTCGAGCTCCTGGAGGGCGTCTGCCAGCACCTCGCTGCCATCGTCCGGTCCGGTGGGTGGTGTGCTCGCGGGCAGCTGCCGATGCTCATCCAGGACATACACGGCGTGCAACGGCGCCCGGCGCAGGGTGGCGTACGACGCCGCCCAACCGAGGGCGATCAGGCCGTCGAGCGATCCGTCGATCCCGACGAGTACCGGCAGTTCCGCTGACATGAGACACCTCTCGGTTCGTACTCCTGCAGTTCCAGTCAAGCCGTGGGTAGGTGCCGCGGGGAGGGTAGAAAGTCCTGCCTGGAGGTGTAGTTCGGCCGCAGTCAGGACCGGTGTGGAGGGCCATCGTCGAAGGCGGAAAGTCTCGTCTAGGGAGGTCTGTGATGAAGGCATTGGTCTACAACGGCCCGGGGCAGCGGAGCTGGCGCGAGGTGCCGGATCCGGTGATCCAGGATCCTGAGGATGCGATCGTGCGCGTCGATGCGGTCACCATCTGCGGCACCGACCTGCACATCCTGAAGGGCGACGTGCCGACGGTCGAGCCGGGCCGGATCCTCGGTCACGAGGCGGTCGGGACGATCCTGTCCGTCGGCGACGGTGTTCGTGGTGTCGCGGTCGGCGATCGGGTGCTGATCTCCTGCATCACGTCGTGCGGCCGGTGCGAGTACTGCCGGCAGGGCCACTACGGCCAGTGCCTCGGCGGTGGCGGATGGATCCTCGGTCACCTCATCGACGGCACCCAGGCCGAGCAGGTCCGGGTTCCGTTCGCCGATCGGTCCGTGTACAAGCTGCCGGACAACGTCAGTGACGAGGCGGCGGTGCTGCTGGCCGACATCCTGCCGACGTCGTACGAGGTCGGCGTACTCAACGGCAAGGTCTCGCCGGGCGACACGGTCGTGATCGTGGGGGCAGGCCCGATCGGTCTCGCGGCGATCGCCACCAGCAAGCTGTTCAGTCCGTCGCGGATCGTCGTGGTCGATGCGGCAGACTCGCGGCGCAAGGCGGCGCTCGAGCGGGGCGCGGATATTGCGCTCGGTCCGGATGAGGACGTGGAGAAGACGGTTCGCGAGCTCACCGGTGGACTCGGTGCCGACGTCGCGATCGAGGCGGTCGGAATCCCGGACACCTTCGAGCTGTGCACCCGTGTCGTCCGGCCCGGCGGGACGGTCGCGAACATCGGTGTGCACGGTACGCCGGCGACCCTTCACCTGGAGGATCTCTGGATCAAGAACGTCACCATCACCACCGGCCTGGTGGACACATCGTCGACGCCGCGGTTGCTGTCGATGCTCGCGGCGGGCCGGCTGGAGCTGCCCGAGCTGATCACGCACCGGTTCGGCCTCGGCGAGATGCAGGACGCGTACGACGTCTTCTCGCGCCCCGCCGAGACCGGCGCCCTGAAGGTCGCGCTGTTCAGCGAAGCCGGAGTCGAGTAGCAGCATGACAGCCGCGGTCCGCGACCTGGCGTCGCGGACCGCGGCTGTGCTGTTCGGGCCGGCCGGGAGAGGCTGAGGATGGGATCAGCGCACGATGGCGACGGGAGACTGGGCGTGGTGCAGGACGCTCTGGCCGACCGAGCCGAGGAGCAGACCCGTGAATCCGCCCCGGCCGCGGGAGCCGACGACGATCAGGTCGGCCGAATTCGCCCGGCGAACGAGAGCCTGGGCGGCCGACCCGCTGACCAGTTCGGTCGTCCACTGCACGTCCGGATGATCCGCTGCCGCGCCGGCCATGGACTCGGCGACGAGCAGGCGACCCTCTTCCTGGATCTTGTCCTCGTCGAACTGGAGCATCGATGCGCCGTCGGAGTACGTGAGGAACGGACTCGTCCAGGCATGCACGGCGACGACCCGGGCGTGCAGTGCCTCGGCTTGGTCGAAGGCGAAGTCGATCGCCTTGGCCGACGTCTTGGATCCGTCGACTCCGACGGCCACGGTCGGTCCCTCCTGGGCGTGCGGCCGCAGGTCGTGCGGGACCACGATGACCGGGCACGGAGCGTGCGTGGTCACCTGGACCGCGACAGACCCGACCAGGAGTCCGCTCCAGCCGCCGAGGCCACGCGAACCGAGAACGACGAGGCGGGCGTGTCCAGCCTCCTCCAGCAGGGCCGGCACGGCCGCCCCGCCGACGAGACTCGTTTCGACCTGCAGTGCGGGATGCTGCAGCCGGACGGTTTCGGCCACAGCGTCGAGCCCCTTCTGCCGCGCCGTTCGCAAGGCGTCGAGCGGAACGACGTGCCCCGGCGTGGGGCGCACGGTGACGATGAGCTCGAACGCCTCCAGGATCCGCAGCGGAGCCAGTTCGCGGACGGCTTCGCCGACGGCCCAGCGCAGAGCGCTCTGGCTGCCCGGCGAGCCGTCGTAGCCCACGACGATCGGAGCGGGTTGTGACGACATTGTGTTGACCTCCTGTGCTCTCAGAGCCCTGTTCCAGCCTGGGGCCGCGTGGTGGTCCGGTCCTAGCGGCAAGAGTCCCGAGGTGACGGGCCGTTCGGCTGATGATGCTGAGGTGAGACGGCCCTGACCGGCCTGGGGGGGAGCGGACAGACGATCGAGGTGTCCGAATCGAGTGAAAGGAAGACACCATGACCACCACGCCGAACCGGGACCGCCTACCGGCTCCCACGATCACGCCCGACGGTGATCGGTACCCAGTCATCACCACGGCGGCTGGGCGTGCGCTCGCCGTACTTCGGATTGCCTTCGGCCTGACCTTCTTGTGGCCGTTCTTCGACAAGCTGTTCGGGCTCGGCTACGCCACTCCGGCCGGTAAGGGCTGGGTTGACGGTGGCGACCCGACCGCGGGTTTCTTGGGTAAGGGCACCAGTGGCCCGTTGGCGGACTTCTACCAGTCTCTGGTCGGTGATTGGTGGGTGACTCCGTTGTTCATGGTCGCGCTGACCGGTATCGGTCTGGCGCTGACGTTGGGTATCGGGATGCGGATCGCGGCTGTCAGCGGTGGGCTGTTGTATCTGATGATGTGGTCGGCGAATCTTCCGCCGGAGAACAATCCGGTGCTGGATGAGCACATCCTGGGTGCTATCACGCTCGTCGTTCTCGCGCTCGTTGCTGCTGGCAATGTGTGGGGCCTGGGCGGTTGGTGGGGCAAGCTCGACATCGTCCGCCGCTACCCATGGCTGCGGTGACCACGATGCCTGTCAGGCCGGTCATCCACGTGGGAGTCGACGGCTCCTGGCGTGACACCGGTGCCCTGGAGTGGGCCCTGCAGGAGTCCCTGCTCCGGCACGAGCCCCTCCAGGCGGTGCACGTGATCGAGGGCAAACTCCGGCACGCGCGGGGTTGGGACCTGGACGTCGTCGACGACTCCTCGATGGAGATCGTCAGCGAGGTCCAGAAACACCTGGACGAGAGCCCCGGCTCGCTCGACCATGAGGCCGATCTCGTGGTCGGGCCACCGGCCCGGACACTGACCGAACTCGCCGCCGGCAGCAGGCTGCTGGTGGTCGGCCGCCGGGGGATGGGGACGTTCAAGCGACTGCTGATCGGATCCACCTCGGAGGCGGTCGCGGGCACTGCGATGGTCCCGGTCGTGATCGTGCCCGAGCACTGGCAGCCCGGCGACCACTCCGGTCCGGTGCTGGTCGCGGTGGACGACTCCGAGAACAACGATGCGATCATCGAGTTCGGCATCCAGGAAGCGACTGAGCGTGGGCTGGCCGTGCGGCTGGTCCATGTGTGGGACCTGCCGGCGATGTACAGGTGGGACGCGATGAACGTCGCCGGCGTCAGCGCCGAATGGACCGAGAACGCCAAGGGCCACTTCGAGAACGTGATAGCCGAGTGGCGGCAGAAGCACCCCGGACTGGAGATCCACGCAGATGTCCGCCGTGGCCACCCGGTCGACGGCGTCGTCACAGCGGCATCTGAGTACGACGCGCAGCTCCTGGTCGTCGGCACTCAACACCACACCAGGCTGCGTTCCTTTGTGGTCGGCTCCGTGACCCGGGGCGTGCTCCACCACGCGACATGCCCGCTGGCCGTCGTACCGGCGGGCCACGAGCGGTAAAGAGCTCATGGCCGAAGGTCCTCCACACATCCATCCATCTGGCGGATGCACGGGGCATCGTCGGCTCTGCCGAAGCCGCCGAGATTGCGTCAGGCTCGAATTGACAGAGAGGTGACAGAGATGAGCACGTGGACACGGACCGGGCCGGTAGTGGTTGAGGTCGACGGAAGCGCGGAGAACCTGCGGATCGTGGATTATGCGGCCGCGGAGGCGCTCCGGAGTGGCGCTGAGCTCGTGCTGGTGGCGCCGTACTCGGCGCATGGTTCGTTCTCGCCGATGATGCCGGGGTATGCGCCGAAGGCGCCGGCCGAGGTCGCGGATGCCGCCTTGAGGGCGGCTGTCGCGCATGTGCGGCATCGAGACGGATATGCGATGGAGTTGGCCGCGGTCGCCGGCGAGGGCTCCCGCATGCGAGTGCTTGCGCATGCGGCGCGGAAGGCGCGGATGCTGGTGGTCGGCAGGGCGCGCAGCCGCGGTCCGCAGCGGCTGATCAACACGCACGCCAGCCTGACGCTGGCCAGTCGGGCCGGCTGCCCGGTGGTCGTCGTACCGGCGTCGTGGAAGCCGTCACTGGTGGATCGGAAGGTTGCCGTCGGCATCGATGGTACGACGCTGTCGTCGGAGGCGCTCGAGTTCGCCTTCGGTGTGGCGGCGGGCCGGGAGGCGGACCTCATCGTCGTGCACGCTGGTCTGCCCACCGACCATGCCTGGAACGCCGAAGACCCCGAGCACTCGTGGATCAGCCGAGCTGATCACCTGCTGTCGGAGACCCTCGCCCCATGGACGAGCCGGTTCCCGGACGTGAAAGTGACGCGGTTCCTGAGCAGCCGTCAGCCGGCTGCCGCTCTGGTGCACGAAAGTCGCGAGGTCGGACTGATCGTGGTCGGATCGCACGCTGGTCCTTTGCCGGTGGATCCGGTCGCGCGCCGTTCGGTGGCCGCGATGACGTGCCCGGTCGCGATCGTGCCACATGACCTGACTACAGCTGAGCGCGAGCACGTGACAGTGCAGCGCGATGCCCGGCGCGGCGAGCTCGTCGTACCGACGTACTGACTTGAGGAGGTGGCCATGGTGATGCATTCGACAGGTCTTGGCGCGGGCTGGATCATCCTCCTGGTGGCGCTGTGGATTCTTCTTGCCGGAAGCGCTACCTGGGTCACGATCTCCCTGATCTCCCGTCCGCGTCCGCACCCGGCCAGCCTCCCGTCGCCACTCGACATCCTCGAGCGCCGCTTCGCCGCCGGCAAGATGACCCGCGAGGACTTCGACGAAGCTCGCGCCCGCCTACGCACCCACGACCTGGACCGCTGATCTACCAGGACCAGACCCGGCCGGCCACCGGGGACTGGCGCTCACCCGACTATCTGCTCACCGCGGCTTGATGAGGCGTCAGGTTGTGGGTGGCACGTACCAGGCCGCTTCGAGCGGTATCTCGTGGCCGATCATGAACTGGATGTCGCGCGTTGGTTCGGCGCGTTCGTGCAGTCGTGGGAAGTGCTCCCGTCGGTACTCGTCGTGGGCCTCGGCGCTCTCCCATTGCGTTACCACCAGGAACTCGTTCGCGTCCCGCCGAGCGAAGAGGCCGCCTTGAAAACCGGGCGCTCGGATCATGCCCGGACTCCAGACCGAGGCCTGAACGTCGATGAAATGGCTGGCCCGTGGCTGGTAGACCTCGCAGCGCGCCACCCGCAGCATCTCCCGCCCGGCGACGTCTCCGGGAGAATGACCGATGATCTGCAAGGTCTCGTACACCCGTACATCTATGTCCGTATACGTCCCAACTTGGCGCTTGGCGAGCAGATCGTGCGGTCCGCGCATGAAGGCCTGATAACTTCCACGCTCCGCCCACAGGCCGAAGACGTGGGCGGCGCTCGAGGCATTCGTGTCCCAACCGCCGCGTTGACCGAGAAACCCCGGGACGCCTTCGAGATCTGCCCAATCCTGTTGCCCCTGATCGAAAAGATCCCGATCACCCACCGCGCACCGGATCCACTTCAGCAGCACTCGGCCAACCTATACCCCAACGACCGCGCGGCCGCCCTGGCGTCATCGATGCCTACGACGACCATCTTCTCGGTTACGTCGTTCCGGTCCACTGCCAGTTCGTGATCTCAGGCATGTCCTCACCGTGGGCCAGGATGTAGGCGTGGTGCCGGGCCCGCTGGTCGATGAGCCACTGGCGTACGTCGGCGGCACGCTGACCGAGACCGGGGACGCGGTCGATGACGTCGAGGGCCAGGTGGTACCGGTCCAGGTCGTTGCGTACCACCATGTCGAACGGCGTCGTGGTCGTACCTTCCTCCTTGTACCCGCGGACGTGGAGGTTGCGGTGGTTCGTCCGGCGGTAGGTGAGCCGGTGGATCAGCCACGGGTACCCGTGGTACGCGAATATGACGGGCTTGTCCGTCGTGAACAGCGCGTCGAAGTCGGCGTCGGCCAAGCCGTGTGGGTGCTCGCTGGCGGGTTGCAGGCGCATCAGGTCGACCACGTTGACGACCCGGACCTTCAACGACGGCAGGTGCTCGCGCAGCAGGCTCACTGCGGCGAGCGTCTCGAGCGTCGGTACGTCGCCCGCACACGCCATCACCACGTCGGGGGCGCCGTCGTCGTTGCTGGCGAAGTCCCAGATGCCGAGGCCGCGAGCGCAGTGCAAGGCGGCAGCCTCCGGGCCGAGCCAGTCCGCCTGAGGCTGCTTCCCGGCGACGATCACGTTGATGTAGTCGTGGCTGCGCAGGCAGTGCTCGGCGGTCGACAGAAGCGTGTTGGTGTCCGGCGGCAGATAGACCCTGATCACCTCGGCCTTCTTGTTCACCACGTGGTCGATGAATCCAGGGTCCTGGTGGGAGAAGCCGTTGTGGTCCTGCCGCCAGACGTGCGAGGTGAGCAGGTAGTTGAGTGAGGGGATCGGTCGTCGCCACGGGAGCGAGCGGGTGACTTTGAGCCACTTCGCGTGCTGGTTGACCATCGAGTCGACGATGTGCACGAACGCCTCGTAGCAGGAGAACCAGCCGTGGCGGCCGGTCAGCAGGTAGCCTTCCAGCCAGCCTTGGCAGGTGTGCTCGCTGAGGATCTCCATCACCCGGCCGTCCACCGTCAGATGCTCGTCGGTGGGCAGGACCTCGGCGTTCCAGGCCTTGCCGGTGACCTCGTAGAGCGCGTCGAGCCGGTTGGAGGCGGTCTCGTCCGGACCGAAGACGCGGAAGTTGCGGTGGGCCAGATTGTCGCGCATCACATCGCGCAGGTAGTAGCCGAGGACTCGGGTCGGCTCGTGCTCGGTCTCGCCCGGAGCGGCCACCGGTACGGCGTACCCGTCGAGCTCCGGCAGCTCGAGATCCCGGCTGAGCAGGCCGCCGTTGCTGTGCGGACTGGAACCCATCCGGCGGTCATCGGGCGGAACCTGTGCGAGGAGCCGCTCCACCGGCCGGCCCTCGGCGTCGAACAGTTCTTCCGGCCGATAGCTACGCAGCCATTCCTCCAGGAGGCGCAGGTGGTCCGGCGATGTTCGTACCTGCGACAGGGGCACCTGGTGCGACCGCCACGTCCCCTCGACCAGTACGCCGTCGACCTCGTGCGGTCCGGTCCAGCCTTTGGGCGTGCGCAGGACGATCATCGGCCAGGGCCGGCGGGGTGTCTCATGGCCCGTGCGTGCCTCGGCCTGGATGTCGGCGATCTCGTCGAGGACCTGGTCGAGGGTGAGTGCCAGCGCCTGGTGAACGTGTTCGGGTTCGTTGCCTTCGACAAGGTACGGACGGTAGCCGTATCCCTCGAAGAGACGGGTGAGTTCGTCGTCGCCGATGCGCGCCAGGATGGTGGGGTTGGCGATCTTGTAGCCGTTGAGGTGCAGGATCGGCAGGACCGCGCCGTCGGTGCGGGGATCGAGAAACTTGTTCGAGTGCCACGAGGTGGCCAGCGGTCCGGTCTCGGCCTCCCCGTCGCCGACAACGCAGGCGACCACGAGGTCGGGGTTGTCGAGGACGGCGCCGTACGCGTGGCTGAGGGAGTAACCCAGTTCGCCGCCCTCGTGGATCGAGCCGGGCAGCTCGGGCGCGACGTGACTCGGGATGCCGCCGGGGAACGAGAACTGCCGGAACAGCTTCGCCATCCCGTCCGCGTCACGGGACACGTCCGGGTAGGTGTGGCTGTAGCTGCCTTCGAGCCAGGTGTTCGCCGCGATGGCCGGTCCGCCATGTCCCGGACCGATGACGTACATCATGCTCAGGTCGCGCCGCCGGATGACCCGGTTGAGATGCGTGTAGAGCATATTGAGCCCAGGCGTAGTGCCCCAGTGACCGAGCAGGCGCGGCTTGATGTGCTCTGGGCGCAGTGGCTCGGTGAGCAGAGGGTTGCCGAGTAGGTAGATCTGGCCTGCGGACAGATAGTTGGCCGCCCGCCAATAGGCATCGAGGTTGGACACCTCGTCGGCGGACAACGGCTTACCGGTGAGCTCATCCATGGCTCCCAGCGTCCCGGTAGCGGCATGCGGTCACCCAGAGTCAAAGGTCCCGCCGTCGCGGGACCGATCGGCACTGGCCCGGCAGGCGGCGCCGCGGTGAGCTGGTGGGGCGTCGGAAGGAGACGCCCATGACGTCGATCGAGCAGGCGGCCGGACGGCCGGGCGCGGGCTGGGATGTGCTGGCGTCGGACGGGTCGGTGGTGCGGATCCGTCCGCTCCGGGAGGACGACGAGCCTGCGCTGGACGCGATGAACGAGCGGGTCTCGGATCGCTCGATCTATCTTCGCTTCTTCGGGATCAGCCGATCGCTGGCCGGACAGTTTTCGCACCACCTGGCGACAGACCACGACGGTCATGTCGCGTTGGTGGCGGAGTACGGCGATCAACTGGTGGGTGTGGCGAGCTACGAGCCGCTGCGCGCGGGTGAAGCCGAGATGGCCTTCCTGCTCGAGGATTCGGTCCACGGCCGGGGGATCGGGACGCTGCTTCTGGAGCAGCTCGCCGCGACGGCCCGGGAGAACGGGATCCAACGGCTGCGCGCCGACACACTGGCCGAGAACGCCCCGATGCTGCGCGTGTTCGCCGGCTCCGGCTTCGAACAGGTCCGCAAGCTCGACAGCGGGGTCGTCGAGCTGGTTCTCGACACGGCGTACCGCCCGTCCACGCTGGAGCGGATGGCCGACCGCGAGCGTGCGGCCGGGGACCGTTCGTTGCATCGGCTGTTCTCGCCTCGCGCGGTGGCGGTGATCGGAGCCGGCCGGACTCCGGGCGGGATCGGCCACGAGGTCCTGCTGAACGTTGTCAAGGGCAACTTCACCGGATCGGTGTACGCCGTGAATCCGCACGCGGACCGGATCGCCGATGTTCCGTCGTACCCGTCGGTCGTGGAGGTGCCCGGCGTGGTTGATCTGGCGGTGATCGCGCTACCGGCCGAGCAGGTGCGAGACGTGCTGACGGACTGTGGCGCCAAGGGCGTCGGGGGAGCGGTGGTGCTGACCGCCGGCTTCTCCGAGCTCGGGGCCGCCGGGCGCCAGCTGCAGCGGGAGATCCTGGAGACTGCCCGCCGGCACAGCATCCGGCTGATCGGTCCGAACTGCCTCGGGTTGGTGAACACGGACCCCGCGATCAGCCTGAACGCGACCTTCGCGGAGGTGTCACCGATGCCTGGAGCGCTGGCGATCGCGGCGCAGTCCGGCGCTGTCGGCATCGCCGTACTCGACCAGGCCGCCCGGACCGGGCTGGGCATCTCGGAGTTCGTCTCACTCGGCAACAAAGTCGATGTCAGTGGCAACGACCTGCTGCTGCACTGGTGGGGCGACTCGCGGACCGCGGTGATCGGCCTGTATCTGGAGTCGTTCGGGAACCCGCGCAAGTTCGGCGGGCTGGCCCGGCTGGTCGGCCGGACCAAGCCGATCCTGGTTGTCAAGGGCGGCCGATCGGCGGGCGGGCGCCGGGCCGGTGTTTCGCACACTGCCGCGGCGGCGACGCCGGAGACCGCGGTGGACGCGCTGTTCGCGCAGTCCGGCGTGCTGCGGATGGACACCGTCGAGGAGCTGGTGGAGACGGCCCGGGTGCTCGCGGTCCGGCCGTTGCCTCGTGGCCGTCGGCTTGCTGTTGTCGGAAACGCCGGTGGTGCAGGCGTACTCGCGGCGGATGCGGCCGGTCGCCTGGGCCTCGAGCTGCCGGAGCTGAGTGAGACCGTTCAAAGGGAGTTGGCTGCGATTGGCGCCGTGGGCAGCGGGAATCCCGTCGACCTCGGCGCCGCCGCGTCACCGACGGGCCTGGCGCAAGCCTTGAAGATCATCATCGACAGCGGCGAGGTCGACACCGCGCTGGTCTGCTACGCGGCCACGCGCGCCGGCCGGGTCGAGCGCATCTACGACGCTGTCGCCGGCGCCGCGGTCCAGGCCGATGTGCCGATCGTCGTGAACTGTATCGGTTCAACCCACGCCGCGCCGGAGATCGCGCTGGCGGACGGTCGCCGGTTGGCGGTGTTCCCGTTCCCGGAGAGTGCCGTCCGCGCCTTGGCCCACGCCGTGCGGTACGCCGAATGGCGGTCCCGGCCGCAGGGCGTCGTACCGGATCTGCCTCGGGTCGATGCGACCGCGGCGCGGGCTGTGGTGCGGTGGTTCCTCGAGCGCAACCCGGAGGGCGGCTGGCTGGAGCCCCTACACACCGGTCAGCTTCTGCAGTGCGCAGGAGTTCCGGCGATCCCGGTTCTATCCGCTTCGAGTCGCTCTGAGGCGATCGCGGCGGCTGAGTCGGCGGGCTATCCGGTCGCGCTCAAGACCGACGCCCCCGGCGTACTGCACAAGACCGACATCGGCGGCGTCCGGGTGGGATTGGTCAACTCGGCGCAACTAGGCACCGCGTACGCCGAGGTCACCGCGGCGACCGGGGATCCGCGTGTTGTGGTCCAGGCCATGGCGCCCAGCGGAACCGAACTGGTGATCGGCGTCGTTCGAGACCGGCTGTTCGGCCCGCTGCTCATGGCCGGCAGCGGCGGCATCCTGACTGACATCCTGGCCGACCGCCAATGGCGAGGCCTGCCACTCACAGACCTGGACGCCACCGACATGCTCCACTCCCTGCGCTGCGCACCACTCCTGGCCGGCTACCGCGGCGCACAGGCCGCCGACGAGGAGGCTGTCCTGGATGTCATTCATCGCATCGCCTGGCTCGCCGAGCTGGTCCCCGAACTGGCTGAACTCGACATCAACCCGCTGATCGCCGGCCCGTCCGGTGCGTTCGCGGTCGATGTCAGGATGCGCCTGACGCCGACCACCCCTGAGCCCGATTGGTACGCGCGCCGCATGCGCGCAGGCGGCGCCTGATCAGAGCCGGACCCGCTCGGGGTGGCTCAGGAACTGGTGCGGGTCACCGTCCCGGCGGTGCCGAGGAAGGTGAGGCTGGTCATCGCACGTCTTCGAGTGATCGCTCGACCCGGAGAGCAACTCGCGACAGGGCGCGCAGCGCGGCCATCGTCTCGGCGATCTCCTGGTGGGAGGTGGGCGGGTGGACAGTGCGGTAGAGGTCGTTGCGGAGGTCCTCGAGGTGGTCGACGAGGTGCTCGATCTCGCGCGAGACGATCGCGTCGTGTGGCTGCTGGTGCGCGACGAGGGGCAGGATGTGGCCGCGAAAGGCCGTGATCGTGTGCTGCGCTTCGGCGAAGCGCCGCTCCTCCAGGAACCAGTTGTCCGACGCGCTGTTCTCCGCGATGCGCTCGAGGTCGGCCTCCCAGCGCTCGATCTCCTGTTGCAGGGTGGTGGTCATGACTGCTCCTCCCATTGCTGATACTTCAGCGTTGCGCCGGGGAGGATGGTGGCGCTGCGGGCAAGAGTCCCGACTCGGGAAGCCGTTCGGCGGTCGGTCGGTCGCCGGTCGGCGCCCTGAACTCCACACGACGGTGTCGATCGGGCCGGAGCAGATCAACTGCGGCCGGAAACCGAGCGGTTCGGCGTACTCCGTGACCAGTGCCTGGAGGTCTCCGCGCAAGGCGCTGGAATCAGGTGTCTGCTGTAACTGGAAAAGCGTGGCCTAGACGCGTGCTCGCGGACGCTGTCCCCACGGGAGAAGGCGCCGGCCGTCGAGAGACTCGATGCCCAGCCGGACCACCTGCGGATCGTCCAGCGGCAGCCAGGAACGCAGCGGCAGGGCAGCGCGGAGCGCCGCGGTCTCGTCCGGGGTTGCGACGGACAGGTGGCCGACGGCGGTGATCGTCCAGCCGATGTGCCGCTCGAGGTCCACATCGTCGGCCTCGAAGGCGACCACATCGCCACGTTCGGCGGCCCTGAGCTTGTCACCCGGGCCGGTGCTGAACACGATGGTGTCGTCGTCCAGGACGAAGTTGACCAGCCGGACCGCCGGGAGGCCGCCGTCGGTGTAGACGAGCCGCCCGAGAGGGACGGATCGGAGCAAATGCAGACAGTCCGCGTTGCTGACAATCTCCAGGCGAGAGTGATCGAATGCTCGCTGCGTGGTCACTTGGGGCCTCCAAACACTGGACAACTGCCTTGACCTGTCCGTGCGCCAACGATCGCTCGGGAAGACTGACCGATGTAGGGCCGAAAGTCCTGCTTTGCATGGACCCGGTGAGCGGACAGCATGTCGAGATGCCGCGAGTCGATCGACTCCCTCGCCCCTGACGAACCATCAGGCGAGTACGACGCCGAGCGCCTCGCGGGCGATCTGCCACTCCTCGTTGGTGGGGACGACGAAGACCGCGACCTCGCTGTCATCGGTGGAGATCCGGCGGGCTCCTGTGGCCGGCTCGTTGTTGCGGTCGTTGTCGATGCAGATCCCGAGGCGTTCCAGGCCGTTCAGTGAGGCGGCTCGGACTTCGGCCGAATGTTCACCGACACCGGCGGTGAAGACGACGGCGTCGACTGTCTCCAGGACGGCGTAGTAGGCGCCGACGTACTTGCGGATCCGGTGGCAGTAGACGTCGAAGGCCAGACCGGCGTGTTCGTCACCGGACGCGCGCAGTCGTTCCAGTTCACGGAAGTCGTTCTCGCCGGCGAGGCCTTTGAGTCCTGATGCCGAGTTGAGAGCCAGGTCGATGTCCTCCGCGGACAGGCCCACCTCTCGCATCAGGTACGCCGGGATCGCGGGGTCCAGGTCTCCGGATCGGGTCCCCATCACGAGCCCTTCCAGCGGGGTCAGGCCCATGGACGTCTCCACCGACCTGCCGCCCCGGACGGCAGAGGCCGAGCAGCCGTTGCCGAGGTGCAGCACGATGGTGTTCGTCTCGGCCGGATCGCGTTCGAGCAGTAGAGCGGTCTCCTGGGAGACGAACGCGTGCGAGGTGCCATGGAAGCCGTACCGGCGGATCCCGTGATCCTCCAACCAGGCCAACGGCACCGCGTAGGTGTAGGCCTGCGGAGGAAGGCTTTGGTGGAACGCCGTATCGAACACGGCGACCTGTGGCAGGTCGGGGAACAGCCGGAGGGCGACTCGGATTCCCTCCAGGTTCGCTGGATTGTGTAGCGGGGCGAGTGGCACCAGTTCGGTCACCTCGGCGATCAACGCGTCGTCGATCAGTGCCGAAGCGGAGAACCGGGACCCGCCGTGGACAACTCGGTGGCCCACCGCCGCCAGGTCGAGGCCGTCGAGTGACGGCCCGTGTGACTCGAACGCATCAATCGCCAGGCGCAGCGCGTCCTCGTGGCCGGGAATCGACCGCGTCGTCTCGGTCTCACCGTCCGGGCCGCGATGGAGGTGGCGGCCTTGTCTTTCGCCGATGCGCTCAGCCAGGCCGGAGGCGGCAGCTTCACCGGTGCGGGCGTCGACCAGGCTGTACTTGAGCGATGAGGATCCGGTGTTGATCACGAGGACGTGGTCGCTCATCGGGCGCCCTTCTGAGCCTGAACGGCGGTGATGGCGACCGTGTTGACGATGTCTCGCACCGTCGCACCCCGGGAGAGATCGTTGACAGGTTTGCGCAGACCCTGCAGGACCGGTCCGACCGCGACGGCGTTCGCCGATCGCTGCACGGCCTTGTAGGTGTTGTTGCCGGTGTTGAGATCGGGGAAGACGAACACGGTTGCCCGGCCCGCCACCGGCGAACCGGGTAGCTTCGTCCTCGCCACGGCGCTGTCGATCGCGGCGTCGTACTGGATCGGTCCCTCGACCGGCAGTTCCGGCGCCCGCGCGCGGATGATGGCGGTTGCCTTGGACACCTTTTCGACATCGGTGCCCGCGCCGGACGTGCCGGTCGAGTACGACAGCATCGCGAGCCGTGGTTCGATGCCGAAGGCCACTGCTGTCGCGGCCGACGAGATCGCGATGTCGGCGAGTTGCTCGGCGGTCGGATCGGGGTTGACGGCGCAGTCGCCGTACACGAGGACTTGGTTCTGCAGGCACATGAAGAACACCGACGAGACGACGGATACACCCGGCACCGTTTTGACGATCTCGAGCGCCGGCCGGATGGTGTGGGCCGTGGTGTGCGCCGCGCCGGACACCATGCCGTCGGCCAGGCCGAGCTGGACCATCATCGTCCCGAAGTACGACACGTCCCGGACCAGTTCGCGGGCGCGGTCCAGGTCGACCCCACGATGCTGCCGGAGCTGGTGCAGTTCCGTCGCGAGTCGCTCACCGAGTTGATCGCGCTCCGGGTCGACGAACCGGGCGGTGGAGAGGTCGGCCCCCAGTGCAGCCGCCTTGGCGCTGATCACGACCGGGTTCCCGAGCAACGTCAGGTCGGCCACGCCCCGGCGGAGCAGAACGTCCGCGGCCCGCAGGATACGGTCCTCCTCACCTTCGGGCAGGACGATGTGTTTGCGTTGGGCAACTGCTTCGTCGATCAGCTGGTGCTCGAACATCAGCGGTGTGACAGCGCTGCTGCGGGCGACCTCGAGCTGGTCGAGGAGGGCGTCGCTGTTCACGTGCTGCTCGAACAACGCCAAGGCCGCGTCCACCTTGCGCGGCGAGTTCTTCGTGAGCCGGCCGCGGACAGCGGTCAGGGCAGCCGAGGTCGCCTGCGTGTCGAGCGTGGTCTCGATGATCGGCAGGGTCACGCCAACGCCGTCGAGGAGCCGCTGCACCTGGGTCGGCAGCGTGAAACCACCGTTGAGGACGACGACGGAGATCTGCGGGAAGTTGAGCGAGGCGTGCGCGACCACGACCCCGAGAACCACCTCCGGCCGGTCCGCGGCGGTCACCACCGCGGCTCCGTCGAACAGCCTGTCGAGCACGTTCGGCATTGTCATGCCGGCGACGACGAGGCCGGTGACCTCTCGCGTCAGGAGGGCGGGGTCACCGCTCAGCAGGCGACCGTTGACCGCGGGCAGCAGGTCGGCGACCGTGGGTTGGCTCAGCAGCGGCTCCTCCGGCAGAGCGAAGGCCGATCCGCCGACGCCGGCCAGTGCGGCGACCGCATCGTCGAGCTGCTGCGGGTCGACGCGATTGGCAAGCACTGCCGCGAGTGAACCGTGGTTCTCCCTGAGCTCACCGACCGCCATGTCGGCGATGGCTCGAAGGTCATGCGGGCTGTGCTGGAACCCGTTGAGGACCAGCAGGACCGGCGTACCCAGGTTGGCGGCGATCCTGGCGTTGTAGGAGAACTCCGTCGGACTACCCACATCGGTGTAGTCGCTGCCGACGACGAGTACGGCGTCGGCCCGGTCGGCGACCTCGTGGTAGCGCCGCACGATCTCGTCCAGCGCGGCGTCGGGGTCCGCGTGCACCTCGTCGTACCTCACACCGAGGCAGTCGTCGTACGCGAGCTGGACTGCGTCGTGCGCTGTGAGCAGATCCAGGACGTAGTCACGGCCACCGTGCATCGCCGTGTCCGGGCGAACGATGGGGCGGAACACAGCCACGCGTTCGACCCGCCGCGACAACTGCTGAAGTACTCCGAGGGCCACCGTGGACTTCCCGGTCGACCCCTCCACCGACGCGATGTAGACGCTGCTCCCCATGCCTGAACCCTAACCACTCTCCGAGCCGGGCGGCGCGGACCGAGCGGCCGGTTCCGGTCGGGACCTTCGGCGCTGTAGGCGGCGAGCCGGGCGTCGTGTCAGCGGATGTGAACGGCGATGACGCCGCGGATGCTGCCGGCCAGGACGCCGGCGAGGTTGCGCTCGCGCGGGTCGGCCGGGCCGGTGACCGTGACGATGCCGTCGTGGGCTTCGATCTGCCAGTCCGGGTTCTCGGGCCGGATGATTTCGTGAACCTCGGCGCGGATCCGGTCGTCACGGCCGGCCAGCAGGTGGATGACGTCGCTGCGGCTGATCATGCCGACGACGCGGCCGTGATCAAGTACCGGCAGGCTCTTCACCATTGTGGACCACATCAGGTCGATCGCGACGTCCAGTTCGTCGTCCGGGTCGACGGTGACCACCAGATGGCTCATCACGTCGGCGATCCGCCGCGGTGGCGTGTCGGTGGTCGTCCAGACGGCGGCGTTCGGGACGTGGCCATCAGTGGGGGCAGTGTCCTGCACGATGTCGGCTTCGCTGACGATCCCCACGAGTACGCCGGTCGCATCGACGACGGGCATGGCGGTGATCTTCCGATCGTCGAGAAGCCGGAGCGCGAGGGTGATCGGCGTCTCCGCTGTCACGGTCACTGCGGGTGCGGTCATCAGGTCCCGGATCAACATCGTCATCACCTCGTTCTGCCGACGGTTCCGCCGTCCACCTCCACGATGTGCTCGCGTGGAAAGCGATCCCAGAGTCGAAGGTCCCAGGCAACGCGGGACCACTCGTCAGTCGTCGTGTCTGATCCGTACCGCGTCCCCGCCGCCAGCCGTGCCGGCGAAGAGCTGTACGCCGGGTGAGCGAGGACATCCGAGGTTGCCTCGAGAAGCTCCTCGCGGAATCCGTGGACGCCTGTGACCCGGGTCAGTTCGGCGGGCCGGTCACGGTGAGCTGGCGGCGGTGGAAGTCGTAGTGCTGGGTGGGGAAGTGATAGATGTCGGCCAAGGTCATATAGTCCTTGAAGAACGGATCCCATCGGGTGGGGTAATGCATTCCGCGAGCGAGATCGGTGTCGGACTCGGCATCGAGCCGTTGATGCAGTTTGGCGATGACATGGTCGAACATGACCGCCATACGCTCAGGACTCACCGTCTGCCCGGCGGCGTACGAACCGAGGAAGTTGACCTGGTCGAACGGTCGGGTTGCCGCGTTGAGCAGTCGGGCGTAGGAGCGGCTGGCCCCCTGCGGTAGCCGGCCGAACAGTCGCACGAGCCGCAGCAAGGCACGGATGATCAGGTAGCCGAGCAGCATGTGGAACAGCAGTTGGCGGTTGTTCCAGCGAGTCCCGTTCGTTGCCCTCAGCAAATCCGCTCGATCGGCCGACTCGACCAACTGGCGAAAGTCCGCACGAGCCCGTTCAAGCTCCGCGTGCACCAACTGCCTGTCCATGTTTCATGTCAACACCTGTCCGGCGCCGGCACCAGATCCCGCACTGCCTGCTCCGATTGTGCCTGCCGTAGTGGCGAGCACTGTCAGTACTGCGTTGATCGCCATCGGTGTCGTCTCTCTCGCCAGCTGAATTGACTGGTAGCCCGAGTGTCTTTCCGTTACCAGCGGACGAGTTTCCACACCTCTGGTCGGGGTTCGTCGGCGGCGTCGATGTTCGTGCCGTGCGGGGCGCCTACTTCGGCGAAGATCGCCACCGCTGATTTGAGGTGTCGCATCGTCTCGTCGGGGTGGCCCAGGGCGTGGTGCAGGTCGGCGAGGTTGTTGTGCAAGGCGGCCTCGCGGTGGCGGTCGCCTTCCTGGGTGCACAGAGCGAGTGCGGTGGTGGCCAGTTCGAGCGCGGGTTCCAGTTCTCCGCGGGCGCGATGGGCGAGGGCGAGGTTGTTCAGGGCTGCGACGCGACCGGGCAGGTCGCCGATCTGTTCGGCGAGGTCGCGGCCGGTCCTGAGGTGCTGGAAGGCGTCGTCGATGCGGCCGCCGGCGGTCGCGAGCATGCCGAGCATGTTGTGTGCCTGGCCGAGGGCCCGTCGGTCGCCTGACTCGGCGGCGAACGCGAGTGCCTGGCGGGCGAGTTCCGTCGCACCTGCCGTGTCGCCGGCGTCGTGGCGGGTGAGGCTCAGGTCGGCAGTGACGCGGGCGTGCTCGGCGGGTTGGTCAGGCGGCAGGGTGTCCAACGCGGCGCGGAAGTGTGCCTCCGCGAGTGCCCACTCCCCGCGCCGGTGACGCAGGCGCCCAAGCCGGTGTTCGATCCCGGGCAGGTTGGCGGTGGCCGCGTCGGCGGCCGCCAACTCATAGCTGCGTACTGCGGCGGCGTAGTCTCCGGCGAGTGTCTCGAGGTCGCCGATCAACGCGTGCAGCGTGGACGGACTGTCGTGCCCGAGAGCTAGCGCAGCGTGGAGGTGGTCGAGGGCCTCAGCGTTGGCGTAGACCTTCCGGGCTTGGTCGGCGGCGGCAGCGTACGCCTGGGCGGCCTCTTGGTCCTGGCCGGCGAGTTGGAGGTGGTGGGCAACGACTGCTGCCGGGGCGTGGACTGCATGAGCCGCCCGTGCGTGCAGCAGGCGCCGCCGAGCGAGGCTGGTGTGGTCGGACACGAGCCTCCGCAGTTGGTCGTGGACGAAGTCGTAATCGAGGGCACCTTCGCGGATCAGCCCGCGGCGTACCAGTTCCTCCAGCGAGGCGACGGTCTCCTCGTCAGTGCGTCCGCCGACCGCACGGACCGTGTCGACGTCGAAGGATCGCCCGAGGACTGCCGCGGCGGCCAGCACTTGCCTGCCGGTGTCGCTGACCCTGGCGAGGCGTGCGCGCAGGAGGTCGTTGACGCCGGTCGGCACCGGCCAGCTCTCATCAGCACCGGTGGTGAGGGCGTTGAGGTATTCGACGACCAGCAACGGCACGCCTTCGGTCTCGTCGTACAACCGGAGCGACAGTTCGTGGTCCATCGAGGGCCGCGCGGTGGCGAGCAGCTCACCTATCGCTTCCAGGTCGAGCCGTCCGAGCCGATGGACGACGCCACCGCCCTCTGCGACGACACTGCCGAACGGGTGGTCGGCCGGGGTTCGCGAGGTGAGCGTGATCAGCAGCGGCCGACCCGCGAGCCGGCGCAGGCCGTACCTGAGCAGGACCAAGGACGCCTCGTCCAGCCACTGCGCGTTGTCGAGGTGGATCACGCCGGGGACAGGCCCGGACACAGCCGCCGCGAGGGTGTCCCAGACGGCGGCCAGGAACCTGGCTTCGGCTCCCGGACCTTCGGCCTGGGGTTCGGGACGGATGTCGGCAATTTCCGGCAGCAACCGGGACACTTCGGCGATCGTCTGGTGCGGTACGTCGTCGACCCAGCGGGCGTCCTCGCGCAGCCGGGCCCGCAGCGCGTCGACCAGTGGCGCGTACGCCAACGCCGCCTCGTCCTCGTACGCGCGGCCGGCCAGTACGGCGGCGCCGTTCTTGCGCAGGTCGAGGACAAGCTCCTCGACCAAGCGGGTCTTTCCGATACCGGCCTCGCCCTCGACCACGACCAGCCGGCCGTCGTGATCGATCGTGTCGTAGACCGCGCGGACAGCCCGGATGTCGTCGTTCCTTCCGACGAACGGTGTCTGCGTCTCCTGCGCCGGAGCCTCCGCAGTCTCCGCAGTAGGCGGCGACGCGATCAGCGTGCCCGTGTTGACGGCCTCATAGAGCTCGGTCGTCTCGGGGAGCGGTGGAACCCCCAGCTCGCGGGAGAGAGTACGGACGCACTGGCGGTACTGGGCCAGCGCTGCGGCCCGATCTCCACTGAGTGCGTACAACCGGATGAGTGCGCGATGGGCCGGCTCGTGCAGGGGGTCGAGCGACAGCCACCGGCGTACGTGAACAAGCGCGGCCGAATAGTTGCCGTCCGCCTCCAAGCCTGTAGCCAGTCGGGCCAGGGCGCCGGTCAGCTCGCGGCGCAGAGTGTCGGCCTGACTACGTGCCCACTCCTCGAAGCCGGGGGCGTCCCGTAGACCGAAACCCTCCAGGAATTCGCCGCGGAACAGCCCGACAGCCGTCTCCAGGTCGCCTTCCGTCACCAGGTCCCGGAAGCGGTCGACATCGACGTAGAGGCCCTGTTTCTTGATCAGGTGTACGTGATCGCGGGTGGTCTCCAGGCACTCGGGTCCGATCGCGGTGCGCAGTGTCGACAGGGTCCGCCGTAGCGCACCGCGGGCGTGCTCGATGTCGGTGTCCGGCCACAGCAGATCAGCCAGGGCGTCACGCGGGCGCGGCCGGTCGGCCAGCGCCAGATGGGCGAGCAGCGCCACCGCCTTGCGGGTGTCGAATCCGACACGCCTTCCCGCTCGCTCGACCCGAGGCGGACCCAACAGGCTGACCTCGATCACCACACCCCCGCCTCGTGCGCCGGCGGCGCGGCGGACCGCGCACCGAAACCGTAACGATTCTTGCACGGTGGAGCGCGAACATGTCGTGCGTCGGTGGATCAGGAGTATCCGTGCCTGAAGGGGGAGGGGAGGCCATGGGGGTTCGAGTCGGTGCTGCCCGCCTGGCCTGGCCGGTGTGGGGGCTGTGTGTCGCACTGACCGCAGTCGCCCTCGTACTCTTCGTCATCAACGGGGACGCCCGGCCGGCGGGGTCCTACGGCACCTTGGACGCCGTGGTCGACGTGGCGATCCTGGGCTTTCCGACGGTCGGCGTGGCGATCACCGGACGGCAGCCGGGCAACGCGATCGGCTGGCTGTTCCTCGCCACCGGGCTGGGCAACACCCTCGCGCAGGCCCTGCTCGAGTACGGCGCGTACGCCCTGCTCCGGGCGCCGGGGACGGTGCCCGGCGGCGCCTGGGCCGGCCTGGTAGCCGATGCGGTGATCTGGCCCTCTGTCGCGGCGACCTCGCTCCTGGTGTTCCTCCTCTTCCCGACCGGGCACGTGCCGACGCGAAGGTGGCGGTGGCTGGTCTGGGCGGTGGCGATCGACGTAGCGGCCTACGTCGCCGGTACGTTCCTCAGGCCGGGGGAGCTGCACTACTTCCCGACAGTCTCGAACCCGTTCCCGATATCGATCCCCGTCCTGGCGGAGATCGGCGGTCTCGCCGCACCCGCCCTGGCCGCCGGGCTCGTCCTCGCGCTGGTGGCCATGGCGCTGCGCTTCCGGCGATCGCGCGGGATGGAACGGCAACAGATCTCGTGGATGTTCTACCTCGGAGCCCTGCTGATCGGGTCCATTCCCGTCACGACGGCGCTGTCGTTCACCAACCTTGACGTCGGCGGCATCCCGATCTCCGAGCTGGCCTTCGCGGGTCTCCTGGTGGCCATACCTCTGGCCGTCGGCGTGGCGATCCTGCGTTATCGCCTGTACGACATCGACGTCGTCGTCAACCGGACGCTGGTGTACGGCGCTCTGTCGGTGACACTGGGCGCGGCGTACGTCGGGAGTGTCTTGTTGCTGCAGTTGGTGTTGAGCCCGGTGACGCAGGGATCGGGCCTGGCGGTGGCGGTGTCGACGCTCTTGGTAGCTGCGCTGTTCCGCCCGGTGCGGTCGCGGATCCAGGCAACGGTCGACCGGCGATTCTTCCGCCGCCGGTACGACGCGACCAGGACCCTGGAGGCGTTCGGTGCACGGTTGCGGGACCAACTCGATCTCGATGCCCTAGGCACTGATCTGCAGGCCGTGGTGCGCGACACCATGCAGCCGGCCCACGTGACGCTGTGGCTGCGAAAGGCCGACCGATGAGCGCGCGCCGGCTGGCCTGGAGCCTGTTCGGGCTCTTCGTCGGACTGGCTGCGGCAACGCCTGTGCTTGTTGCGGTTCGCGACGGGAACGCATCGGACGCGCTGGTCGCGATCGGGATCGGCTTCGCCCTCGTCGGTGCACTGGTCGCGTCACGGCAACCCGCCAACGCGGTCGGATGGCTCCTGCTCGTCGCCGCTGTTGCCCTGGGCATCGACACGTTCATGACCGTCTACGCCAGCCCGGCGTCGTTGCCCGGCGCGGCGTTGGCGGCGTGGCTGAGCAGCTGGTTGTTGTTCGTGTGGCTCTATCTCCCCGCGCTCTTCCTCACCTTGTTGTTCCCGACCGGTCGGCTGCTGTCGCGACGGTGGCGGGCAGCCGTCTGGCTCGGAGTGGGCGCTGTCGCGGCCAATATCGCCGGGGCCGCTTTCGCGCCGGGCCTCCTCGAGATCACCACTGACCGCCCGATCCGCAACCCGCTCGGCATCGGAGGACGCGTCGGCGAGGCGATCCCCTGGCTGTCTGGCATCGGCGAAGTGCTCGCGGCCGGCACGCTCGTTCTCGGTGGGGTCTCCGTGGCGCTCCGGCTGCGTCGAGCGCGTGGCCGTGAGCGTCAGCAGGTCACGTGGTTCGCCTACATCTGCCTGCTCGCGCTGGTTCCGTTCATCGTTCTCGCGATGGTCAGCATTGTCGCGGGTGATGACGTCGCTCCATGGCTGAGCGTGCTGAGCGTGATCGCCTGGTGGTCGCTCGTCGTCCTGGTCCTTGTCGGTTTGCCGGCGGCCATCGGCATCGCGATCCTTCGTCATCAGCTGTACGACATCGACGTCGTCATCAACCGGACCCTCGTGTACGGCGCTCTGACCCTGACGCTCGGTGGGTCGTACCTCGGGAGTGTGCTGCTCCTCCAACTCGTGCTGAACCCGCTGACGCAAGGGTCGGATCTGGCGGTGGCGATGTCCACACTCGCGGTGGCGGCACTGTTCCGCCCGGCGAGACGCCGGATCCAGCTGCTGGTGGATCGGCGGTTCTTCCGGCACCGGTACGACGCGGCCCGGACGCTGCAGGCGTTCGGCTCCCGGCTGAGAGACCAACTGGATGTCGATGCACTGGGCAACGACCTGCAAGTTGTGGTCCGCGACACCATGCAGCCCACCCAGGTGACGCTGTGGCTGCGGGGTTCGCGATGAAGCGGTGGGTACCGATCAGTCTGCTCTGGCTGCTCGCGGTCAGCGTCCCGACGGTCGATCTGGTGGACGAGATCACCAGCAGCGACGGGATTCCGACGTCCGCCGGCTGGTTGGTGTTCGTCCTGGCCTTCGTCTCGGTCGGCGCGCTGATCGTGTCGCGGCGCCCCCGCCATCCGATCGGCTGGATTCTGCTGTTGGCTGGAGTGAGCTCGGTGCTGGTGGGATCCGCCGGCTACGTGGCCGACGAGCTCATCCGGCTGGGAATGGACCAGCCGGCCCTGGTGATCGGTTGGGTCTCGACGTGGGCCTGGCTCCCGGTGTGGCTGGCGCCAACCTTCGGTCTGCTGCTCTTTCCGACCGGCCGATTGCCGTCCAGGCGCTGGCGTCCGGTCGCCTGGCTTGCCGTCGGTGGCTTCCTGGCGGAGTTTGTCACCGCCGCGTTCGCACCGGGGCCGATGGTGGACGTCGGGGTGGACAACCCGTTCGGCGTCGACGTCGGCGTCGATGTGTGGAATCCGCTGAGAGCGGTGGGGATAGCCGCCCTTCTGATCGCCGTCGCAGCCTCCATCCTGTCGCTGGTGGTCCGCTTCCGCTCCGCGCGGACGGTGGAGCGCCAGCAGATCCAGTGGCTCATGTACGCCGGGATGCTCGTCGCCGCCGCCCTCTGCGCGGTGGCCGTAGTGGAGACGGTGGGCGGGCCGGCGACCGCCCCCTACGGAGAACTGATCCCCTCCTTCGCACTTGCCACCGTGCCGGTCGCGACCGGGATCGCCATCCTGCGGCACCGGCTGTTCGACATCGACGTCGTAGTCAACCGGACACTCGTCTACGGCGGCCTGACGGTCTCACTGGGCGCGGCGTACGTCGGTAGCGTCCTCCTGCTGCAGTTGGTGCTGAGCCCGCTGACCGAGACGTCGGGCCTGGCGGTGGCGGTGTCGACGCTTGCAGTCGCGGCGTTGTTCCGGCCGGTGCGGTCGCGAATCCAGGTCGTGGTGGACCGGCGGTTCTTCCGGCGCAAGTACGACGCGGCCCGGACACTGGCGGCGTTCGGCGTACGGCTGCGCGACGAACTGGATATCGATGCCCTCGGCGATGACCTGCAGGCCGTGGTGCGCGACACCATGCAGCCGGACCACGTGTCCCTCTGGCTGCGGGCGGCCGGCCGATGAACGCCCGTACCGCGCGGCTCCTTGCCTGGGCTCTCGGCGGCGTGGCCGTGGTGCTCACTGCGGTCGGCATCGGTCTGACTGCCGCAGCCGGGACGATCGGGTTGGGCTGGGGAGACCTGACCGTTGTGATGGTACTGGTGTTCTGTACCGTCGGGATCCTGATCGCACGACGGCATCCGCGTAGTCCGATCGGCTGGATCTTCTGCGCGTCCGCGGTGGCCTACGGCCTCGGATCCTTGGCCAGGGGCTACGCCGACCTCCGGGAGGCGGGGGCAGGTTCGGCGGGCTCCCTGGCGGAGGCGGCGGCCGCGTACGCGACTGTTTCGTGGATTCCGGCCATCCTGGTGCCGGCGGCGTACCTGCCTTTGCTGTTCCCGGACGGCCGGCTGCTGTCCGGACGATGGCGACCGGTGGCGTGGTGCGGTGTGCTCGGTATCGCCGGGTTCTTCCTTACCAGCCTGACGAAGCCGGGTGCGCTCGAGGACTTCCCTACCTTGGCGAACCCGTACGCGATCGACAGCGTGGTACGGGCGATCGGCCAGGGCGTGAGCGCGCTGATGGTACTGGCTGTCCTCGTCGCGTCGCCGCTCTCACTGATCCTGCGGTTCCGCAGAGCCGGCTACGAGCAGCGCCAGCAGATCAAATGGCTGGTCTGGGCCGGCGCCTTGGCCGCCGCGACGATCGCGATCGGCACAGTCGGCTACGAGCTACTCACTCCCGCGGTGGCCAACACCGCGATCATGCTCAGCGTCCTCGGCCTGCCGGTCGCGACGGGCATCGGCATCCTGCGCCACCGCCTGTACGACGTCGACGTGGTGATCAACCGCACCATCGTGTACGGCGCCCTGACCGTCACGCTGGCCGCCGGATATCTGGGCAGCGTGCTGCTGCTCCAGCTGCTGTTGCGCCCGGTGACACAGGGCTCGGGACCGGCCGTGGCGGTGTCGACGCTGGCGGTCGCAGCCCTGTTCCGCCCGGTGCGCACCCGGATCCAGGCCACGGTCGACCGCCGGTTCTTCAGGAGCAGGTACGACGCAGCCCGGACGCTGGCCGCGTTCGGCGTACGACTGCGCCACGAACTGGACTTGGAAGCGCTGGCCACCGACCTGCGCGGCGTTGTGTACGACACCATGCAGCCGACCCAGGTCTCGCTGTGGCTGCGAACCGATGATCGTAACGATTCCCGGACGACGGATCAGTAGAAAGGGCTTGTGATGGTCGCATTGAGCAGCACCTTCCGCCGACTCCGCGGGCGAACCGCCGCCGGGGCAGGTCGGCCGATGCCCGAGCACCACGCGCAACCGGTCCCGGGCGACGAGGCGACGCCGGTCGACATCGCACCCAACGACCCCCTCCTGGCCTACCTGCAGAGCGCGAGCGGCGCGGTGGACGTGGAGGCGCTGAAGCTTGACTCGCCTGCGCTGGCAGAGCTCAAGGCCGCGGGCGTCAAGCTCGCCGTGCCGCTGGTGAGCCAGGGCGAGCTGATCGGCGTACTGAACCTCGGCCCGCGCCGGTCGGAGCAGGAGTACTCCAGCGACGATCGCAAACTGCTCGACAACCTGGCCGCACAGGCTGCGCCGGCCCTGCGGGTCGGCCAGCTGGTCCGCCAGCAGGAGGCCGAGGCCCGCACCCGCCAGCGCTTCGAGCAGGAGCTCGAGGTCGCCCGGCTGATCCAGCAGAACTTCTTGCCCAAACAGCTTCCCGAGCTGTCCGGCTGGCAGGTCGCGGCCTGCTACCAACCGGCCCGCGAGGTGGGCGGCGACTTCTACGACGTGATCCCGCTGGCCGGCGGGCAGGTCGGCTTCGTCATCGGCGATGTCACCGACAAGGGCGTACCGGCAGCGCTGGTCATGGCGGCCACTCGCAGCGTGCTGCGTGCCTCCGCCCAACGACTGATCGAACCCGGCGAGGTGCTCGAGCGGGTCAACGAGCACCTCTGCCCGGACATGCCCGCGAAGATGTTCGTCACCTGCCTGTACGGCGTTCTCGACCCGACGACCGGCCACTTCCGGTTCGCCAACGCCGGGCACGACCTGCCGTACGTCAAGACAGCCCTGGGCTCGGTCGAGCTGCGCGCCCGCGGCATGCCGCTGGGTCTGATGACCGGGATGAAGTACGAGGAGCGCGAGACACTCCTCGCGCCGGGCGACTCGTTGCTCCTGCACTCCGACGGCATCGTCGAGGCACACGACCCACAAGGGCAGATGTTCGGGTTCCCGCGCCTCAAGGAAGCGGTCGCACAGTACCCGGGCGGCGGCGAGCTGATCGATCTGGTGCTCGCGGATCTGCACGCCCACACCGGACCTGATGCCGAGCAGGAGGACGACATCACCATGGTCGTCCTGCAACGGGAGCCGGCTCAGGGCGACAGCCCGAACGGCAAGGTCGTCGGGAAGCTGCTCGTCGAGTTCGAGGTGCCGAGTGTGCAGGGCAACGAGCGGCTGGCGCTCGAACGAGTCGCCGCCACGGTCGCCTCACTCGGCCTCGCACCCGCCCGGCTCCGCCGCCTCGAGACCGCGGTCGCCGAGGCCACGATGAACGCGATGGAGCACGGCAACTCCTACCGCGCCGACCGCCCCGTCACGGTCCGCGTACACGCCGAGCCGGACCAGGTCCGCGTCGAGGTCGCCGACCTCGGCGGCGCCCGCCCGGCCCCCGGCGAGACCGAGGTGCCCGACCTGGAGGCGAAGCTCGCGGGTCTCCAGCGTCCGCGCGGCTGGGGACTGTTCCTGATCAAGAACATGGTCGACGAGGCGCGGGAGACCAGCGTCGGAGAACGCCACATCGTCGAACTCGTCATGCACCTCGAACCGGTGCTGGAGGAAGGAGACGGCGATGACGACACGTGAAGCGCTCGCACACGTACGCCGGCGGGACGGCGTCGCGGTGATCGAACTGGTCGGTGACCTGAACGCCGCGGCCGAGTCCGCGCTGGACCAGGCGTGGACCGCCGCGACGGGCGTACGGCCGGATGCCGTGGTGCTCAGCTTCGAGAACAGCGGCTACATCAATTCGACCGGTATCGCTCTCGTGGTCGGCCTGCTCGCCCGCGCGCGGGCGCACGGCATCCCGATCCGGGCGTACGGACTCACCGACCACTACCGCGAGATCTTCGAGATCACCCGGTTGGCCGACTTCATGGCGATCGAGAACGACGAGGACAGCGCCGTACAGGGCGTGGGAGGGGACGGACATGGCTGAGGCAACAGCGACGTTCGACGTACGCCGTAAGGGGACGGCCGGCGTCGTCGACATCCAGGGAGATGTGACAGCAGGCTCAGAGGAGGTGCTCATGCAGGCCTACGAGGGCGCCGGCGACGTGACGGCGGTGATCCTCAACTTCGCGGGACTGTCGTACATGAACAGTGGCGGAATCGGCCTGCTGGTGACGCTGCTGGTCCGCGCCAAGCGGCGTTCGCAGCGGCTGCTGGCGTACGGCCTGTCCGAGCACTACCGGCAGATCTTCGAGCTGACCCGTCTCGACGAGGCGATCGGCATTCACGACACCGAACAGGATGCGCTGGCCGCGGCCGGCGCGGCGTAGAGGGGCGCACACCATGACCGGCAGCAACGACGAAGAGCCCGTCGCGGCCAACCGCGACGCGGCCCACTGGGCGAAGATGGTCTCGCGGCTGAAGGTCTCGCAGGTGCCCGACGGTGCCACGAACCTCAATGTGGACGGCCGGCAGCTCACCAGCCCGATCCAGGGCTTCGGGAAGATGTGGCAGAAGACGTACGTGATGCGGCTGCCGTCCGAGCGCGTCGCGCCGGTCGATCTCATCGCCGCCTGGCGCAAGGACTTCGGTGAGTTCTGGCCGCCCGGCAACCACTTCTACGCACCGCTCACCGGCATCGAACCCGGTGATGTCGCGCTGCTCAACATGAAGATGCCCGGCCTGAAGCTGTCGACCGGCGTGATGATGCTGTACGCCGACGACGAGTCGTTCACGTTGATGACGCCGCAGGGTCACATGTTCGCCGGCTGGATCACGTTCAGCGCATCGCGGCAGGACGACGCGACCGTCGTACAGACCCAGGTTCTGATGCGTGCCTCGGATCCGATCTTCGAGCTGGCCCTGATGATGGGTGGCCATCGCCAGGAGGACCGGTTCTGGAGCCAGACACTCGGCAACGTCGCCGCACACTTCGGCCATCCGGAGGCAGCTGTCGACACCAAGGTCGTGTGCGTGGACAAGAAGCGCCAATGGTCGCGGTGGCGCAACGTGTGGCACTCCTCGGCGATCCGCTCCGCGATCTACATGCTGGAAACCCCCGTCCGCGCTGGGCGGGGCCTTGCACACCGGTAACGGGCCGGCACCTGAACCCTCCGTGGGCCGGCGGCAGACGTTCAGATTCCTGCCCTGCCATCACGGACGGATGAATGTCGCGTCGATCCACGATCTGGCGGCCTGCCCCGGCGGCGTCCGCTGAGGGTGGGCTCTAATGGGGTGGCTGATCGCGGTGTCGCTGGAGGAACTCGATGATGGCTCGGGCTGCGGGTTCGGGTTCTTGTTCGGCGGGGTAGTGGCCGGATCGTTCCAGGATGAGGCCGGTCACGTTGGTTGAGAGCCCGCGGAGGCCGTCCGCGACGGCGGAGCCCATCGCGTAGCGTCCTCCGATCGCGAGCACGGGCGTGTGGATCGGATTCTCTCGGAGTCGCTGAACGTCGGCGATGTCGTCGGCCCGAGATCGGTAGTAGCCGAGCCCGGCTTCCAGAGCATCGTCCGTCGTGTAGGCATCGATGTAGGAGCGGACTGTCTCCGGGGCGAGCCCTGGCGGGCCGGCGCTCTGCCGGAGGAAGGTCCCGTAGTAGGCGTCTTCCCGTCCCGGGACGAGCTGCTCGGCGAGGCCGGGTGCGCGGTTGAACGGGCCATGCCAGGACGGGTAGTGCTCAGCGCCTGGTGCGGGGATGTCGATGTCGATTCCGGGGAGGATCTCCTCTTCGACCACGATCGCGCTCACCGCCCGGGGCATTGCAGCGGCCAGGAGAAACGCGACCGTGCCACCCCAATCATGGCCTACCAGCGAGAAACGGGTGAGCCCGCGCTTGCTGAGATCGTCGCCGAGGCAGTCGGCAAGGTCGCTCTTCCTGAAACTAGGTGCGCTCCCCGCCGGCCTGCCGAGCCCTGGCAGGGCGACCGGAACCGACGCGAAACCGCTCCGACGCAGGAGTGGCAGCAGACCTTGCCAGTGCGTCTCTGTGACGGGCCACCCGTGAAGGAGCACGACAGGCCAACCGTTCGGCGATGCACTCATCGTCCCATCATCTCTCGCGGCTCTCGCAGCGGACTGATCCATCAACTCATCCCTGGTCTGACCGTTGAACCTCGCGCCCAGGGGTTGCTCGACGCGGTTCTGAGTTCGGAAGCGGAGGTGTGGCCTCGCTTGAGGAGGTCGGGCTTGGCGGGGACGCGGTGAATCCGCTTGCGGGTAGGTGAGGGATTCTGCCGCATTGGTCGGTTAGCGTCGGGGCGTGTTGCTGCCTGAGTCGTCGGTGCCGGGGGCGGATCTGCCTGTCCGGGCGGTTTTGCCTGCCACGGTCGATGCGGTGCGTTCGCGCGGTACTGCGGTGTTGGTTGCGCCGCCCGGATCGGGGAAGACCTCGCTGTTGCCGCTTGCGCTGGGCGACGCGCTCGGGGGCACGGTCATCGTCGCCGAGCCGCGGAGGATGGCTACCCGCGCGGCTGCGACCCGGCTGGCGACGCTGGTCGGCGAACCGCTCGGGCAGCGGATCGGCTACGCGATGCGCGGCGAACGCAGCGGCGGCAAAGGACTCCGTGTCGAGGTGGTGACGACCGGGCTCCTGGTACGTCGTCTGCAGCAGAACCCGGAGTTGCCGGGTGTCGCCGCGATTGTGATCGACGAGTGCCACGAGCGACACCTCGATGCCGATCTGCTGCTCGCGTTCTGCGTCGACATCCGGGCGAATCTTCGGGAAGACCTGGCGATCGTTGCGACCTCGGCCACGGCGGACACGAACAGGCTGAGTCGCGCATTGGGCACCGACACTCCGGCGCCAGTGATCACCGCGTCCGCGGCGCTGTTCGACGTGGCGATCGAGTGGGTCCCACCGCCGGTCCCCGTGCCGCTGCTTCCCGGTGGGCGGGTCGACCCGCGACTGCTGGATCACATCGCGGCCGTCGTCCGGCGTGCACTGACCGAGAGCGACGGCGACATCCTCGTGTTCGTCCCGGGGGAGGCCGAGATCAACGGTGTGACTCGCCGCTTGGCCGGTCAGAATGTTCTGCCCTTGTTCGGTCGCCAGTCCAGGGCTGAACAGGACCGCGCGTTGACGCCGGCCGCCACTCGTCGGATCGTGGTCACGACGTCGGTCGCGGAGAGTTCGCTGACGGTGCCTGGAGTCAGGGTTGTGGTCGACTCGGGTCTTGCCCGGGAGCCGCGGACCGATCAATCGCGTGGCCTCGGTACGTTGGTCACCTGCCGGGTTTCGAGATCGTCGGCCGACCAGCGAGCGGGTCGCGCCGGACGGGAGGCGCCTGGCCGGGTCTATCGGTGCTGGTCTGCCACCGACCACTCGCATCTCGACGATCACCCGGCGCCGGAGATCGCGATCGCCGATCTGGCAGGCTTCGCCCTCGACCTCGCGGCGTGGGGTGCGCCTGCCGGTGACGGTCTCACGATGCTCGAGGCGCCGCCGGTGGTGGCGATGACCGCGGCCACCGAATTACTGCGCCGCCTCGATGCGGTTGACGACAACGGCCGGATCACCGAACGGGGACGGCGGATGGCGGCGATCGGGGCGCATCCCCGGTTGGCTCGTGCGTTGCTGGACGGGACGCCGCGGGTCGGCGCCGACCGGGCGCGCGAGGTCGTCGCGATGCTCTCGGACGACTCCGGCCGCGACTTCGGCGATGATCTACCGGCCCGCTGGCGAGCCCTCCGCCGTGGCGAGGACCGCGGAGCCACGGCCCGCTGGCGAGAAGAAACGAAGCGCCTCGGCCGAGGCGCGACCGGCGACCCGTTGGGTGGCGATCGAGTGCGGCCGGCGGTTGGTGGGGGGACTCGCGTACTACCGGATGATCTTGCGGTGGGGGTTGTGGTGGGGCTGGCGTATCCGGATCGGATTGCGCGGGCCCGGGGGGCCGGCCTGGCGACGTACCAGATGTCTGGTGGTACCGGCGCCGCGCTGGATCCGCAGTCGCCGCTGCGGACCACGACCTGGCTGGCCATCGCGGCTGCTGACCGGGCACCCGGTCGCGCCGACGCCAGGATCCGTTCCGCGGCGCCGATCGATGAGCAGACCGCGCGAGACATCGCCGGCGACCTCGTCTCGACCACCGACCAGATCCGTTGGGACGACGGCCGGATCGTGACGCGGCGCGTCGAGGCACTCGGCGCGATCGTGCTCAACGACGTCCCGCTGGCAAAGCCCGACCGGCTGCTCGTCCAGGCGGCCGTCCGCGACGGTGTCCGGCACAGCGGTCTGTCCGTACTGCGCTGGTCGGAGGCCGCACTCGCCTTGCGGGAGCGGCTCGCGTTCTGCCATGCCCACCTCGGATCCCCGTGGCCCGCGGTCGACGACGAAGCACTGCTGGCCGATCTTGACGAATGGCTGGGTACCGACCTCGCCGCGGTGCGAGGCTCGCGCGATCTCGCCCACATCGACGTGGCTTCGGCGCTCCGGCGACTACTGCCATGGCCCGCAGCAGCCCGGTTCGGCGAACTCGCACCGGAACGGCTCCAGGTCCCATCGGGCTCCGAGGTGCGACTCGCGTACGACGGTGCCGAGCCACCGGTCCTCGCCGTGAAGCTGCAGGAGGTATTCGGCTGGACGGCGACTCCAGTCGTCGCGGACGGTCGTGTCCCGGTCGTTCTGCACCTACTGTCGCCCGCACGGCGCCCGGTCGCGATCACGAGCGACCTCGCCTCTTTCTGGAAGCAGGGCTATCCCCAGGTCCGAGCCGACCTGCGAGCCCGCTACCCCCGCCATCCGTGGCCGGAGGATCCACTCACCGCCATCCCGACCAAGCGACCAAAACCTCGCCAGTGAAAGGCGTCGACTACGCCCTGGAGACGCAGAGCCGACCGGTGTACGACCAGCGCACCGGCCGTGTCGACGGTGACCTGCTCGCCCACGAACTCGGACACCAGTGGTTCGGCGACAGTCTCACTCCGGTGCGGTGGTCGGACATCTGGCTGAACGAAGGCTTCGCCAGCTACTCGGAGTGGCTCTACCAGGAAAAGTTCAATGGCATCCCGGTGGAACAGAGCTTTGCGGAGGCTTACGCCGACGAGAAGGACTGGAGTGGCGCGGTGGCGGACCCCGGGCGGGATCACATCTTCGACGACCTGGTCTACAACCGCGGCGCGATGACGTTGCAGGCGCTCCGCCTGAAGATCGGCGACCGCGCCTTCTTCCAGGTGCTCAAGCAGTGGCCGACGACCTACCGGCACGGCAATGTCTCGACGCAGACTTTCATCCGGTTCGTCGAGCGGCTGACCCACCGCGACCTCGGCACGTTCTTCCACACCTGGCTCTACCAGCCAGGCAAGCCGACGCTCTGACGGAATCGGTAGTCAACCAGATCCTCACCTACAGCGCGGGCGTCATGAAGCTCTGACTACTGCCCACATTCTGCCGTGATCTCGGCCGTCGCTTGCGCCGCGGCGAAGAAGTCGTCGGCCAGCGGCGAGGTGCGCGATGCCGCCATCGCGAGGCACACCTGGTCGGGCGCGAGTTCCGGGATGGGGACGTAGCTGATGTCCGGACGTGAGTAGAACACTGTCTCCGAACGCCCCACGAACGAGATGCCCCGGCCGGCTGCGACGTGCTCGAGCTTCTCCTCCACGCCGCGCACCCGGAGCCCGGAGTCGGGGTGCGGGCGCCTGGTGGGCTGCGTGCTCGGGTCGCCATGCCATACCAGCGGTTCACCGGCCAGGTCGGCCTCGGTGACCTCCTCCTTGCCGGCCAACCGGTGGCCTGCGGGCAGCACCACCATGAGCGGCTCGGTGTACAGCGGGGTCACGCGCAGGCCGGTCTCGTCGATGGGCAGCCGCACATAGCCGATGTCGATGCGGCCGTCGAGCAGCATCAGGGCCTGGTCGTCCCATTCGATCCGCTGCACGTCCACGACCACGTCCGGATGTCGGGCCTCGAACGCTCGGGCCGCCGGGATGACCGGGATGCCGGTCCGGAAGCCGACCGCCAGCCGCCGGCTGCCGCGGGCGGCCACGGACACCCGGCGGCGGACCGCGTGTGCGGAGGCGAGCAGCGGACCGGCGTCGTCCAGCAGTTGTCGGCCCGCGTCGGTCAGCGCTACGCCGTGGCTGTCCCTGATGAACAGCGAGGCGCCGAGATCCTGTTCCAGAGCCCGGATCTGCCGACTGAGCACCGGCTGCGCGATGTGCAGCTCATCGGCGGCGCGGCCGAAGTGCAGCCTGTCGGCGACGGTGACGAAGTAGCGCAACTTGCGCAGGTCCAGATCCATGGAGCCTCCCGGTCCGGCGATGCCTCCAGGGTATCGCCACGGCTGAAAGAGGTCTTGGACACCCACTCAAGCCAATGGCATCGTTAATGGGGCGGGAGCGAATTCGGTATAAGGAACCTTTTTCGTTGGCGCGAATATAAGAACCGAATTGTTGCAGATACCCATCAATTCTGCGGAGTGATCGTGGCAAAGCTCGATGGAAAGGTAGCGGTGATCACCGGCGGATCCACCGGAATGGCACTGGCCGGCGCCAAACTGTTCGTCGAGGAAGGAGCGCACGTCTTCATCCAGGCCCGGCGGCAGGAAGCACTGGACGACGCCGTCAAGCTGATCGGCCGCAACGTCACCGCGGTCCAGGGTGACGCGGCCGAACTGGACGACCTGGACCGCTTGTACGACGCCGTCAAGCGGGAGAAGGGCTCGATCGATGTGCTGTGGGCCAGCGCCGGGATGGGCGAACCCGCCGTCCTCGGCGAGATCACCGAGGAACAGTTCCACCGCGCCTTCTGGCTGAACGCACGCGGCACCCTGTTCACCGTGCAGAAGGCACTGCCGCTGATGAACGACAACGGCTCGATCTTGATGACCGGATCCAACGCCTCCCTCGGCGCCTTCCCCGGCTGGAGCCTCTACGCGGGAAGCAAAGCCGTCCAGCAGGCCTGGGCCCGCGTCTGGCTCAACGAACTCCGCGACCGCAAGATCCGGGTCAACGTCCTGACCCCCGGCCAGGTTGCCACCGCCAAACAGGAAGAACTGTTCGACGAGGCAACCAAGGCCGCATTCGAGTCCCTCATCCCCCGCGGAGCGATGGGCCGTCCCGAAGAAATCGCCACCGTGGCCCTGTTCCTCGCCTCCGACGACTCCAGCTACGTCAACGGCCTGGAACTGGTCACCGACGGCGGCACCACCGCCATCTGAACCACAACACCCCAGGAAGAGAGCGCACCTCATGAACAGCATCACCCTCATCGGTACGGGGAACATGGCCCGTACCATCGGCACGCTCGCGGTGGCGGGCGGCAACACCGTCGAGGTCATGGGACGCGATCAGTCCAAGGCCGACGACCTGGCCAAGGCTCTGGGCGGCGGCGCGACGACGGGCAAGTGGGGCGCCGTCCCGGCCGGGGACATCGTCATCACGGCCCTGTTGTACGACGGTGTCGTTCCGGTCGTCGCCGAATACGGAGACGCACTCGCGGGCAAAGTCATCGTCGACATCAGCAACCCCTTCAACGCCACGTTCGACGGACTGGCTCACAGCGAGGAGACCTCGATCGCGCAGGAAGTCGCCAAGGTGGCGCCGGCCAGCGCCAGCGTGGTGAAGGCCTTCAACACCATCTTCCGCAACGTCCTGGAGAAGGGTCGGCCCGACGTCTTCATCGCCGGCGACGATGCGCAGGCCAAGGCTGATGTGGCGGCATTCATCGAGAGTCTCGGGCGGCGCCCGCTGGACGTCGGCGGCCTGAAAATGGCGCACTGGCTGGAAGGCGCGGGCCTGCTGATGATGGGCCTGGCAGGCCACGGCGTCGGGAACTTCGACTTCTCCCTCGGTGTCAGCCTTCTTAGCTGAGCGCGCTGTCTGCGCTCGGCGCGAAGGTGCGTCGCGGCGACCTCGAGGATCTCGACGGGCTGAGGGAAGCGGCCGCGGACTCCGACGGGGTCATCCACGTCGCATACACGCAAGACCTGCTTCCGTCCGGCGGGATCGACGCCGTAGCCGCCGCGGAGCTCCCGATCATGCTCGCGTACGGCGAGGCACTCGCGGAAACCGGAAAGCCGCTGGTCGCGGGGGGAGCATTGGCTCGCTCGGGAACCTGGGCCGGCCGGCCACCGAGCAGGACCCGGCCATTCCCAGCGGCGATGAGTACAAGGGCAAACTCCGGGTTCGTAACGTCGTGGAAACCGCCGTAGTCGGCCTCGCCGAGCGGGGAGTGCGGTCTTCGGTCATGCGGATTGCCAACATCGCGCACAGCACGACCGATCGTGCGGGCTTCCTCGCGCAGCTGATCGCGCTCGCGAAGGAGAAGGGCGTCGTCGGCTACCCCGGAGACGGCGCGAACCTGTGGAACAGGGCGTCGTCGGCTACCCCGGAGACGGCGCGAACCTGTGGAACGCCGTGCACACCCGCGACGTCGCCTCCCTGTTCCGCTTGGCGCTGGAGAAGGGGTCGGCTGGCAAGTATTGGCACGCAGTTGGGGACGGGGCCATCCCGCTCCGCGAGATCGCCGAGGCCATTGGCAGCCGTCTGGGCCTGCCCGCCGTCAGCATTCCCGCGGACGTACTGATGGTGCCGGGATACGTTGGGTTCCTCGCGAACATCGTCACGCAGAACGAGAAGGGCCAGCCGGTCGACGAGGACGCTATCCGCGCGGAACTGGCCACCGCAATGTGGTAACCGCTGATTTCCGGGCGAGAACAGTTGGAGACGTACGTCGACCAGCTCGACGACATCTCGAGAGACCTGGACACTGCCGAGCCCGAGGAGCTGAGGTAGTCGCCACCTTGTTCACCGAGTTGCCGAGCGGTCGTTGCCCGTACCGTTCAGGGGCGGCGGACGTAGTACTCGGTGAACTCACGGCAGCGTCCTTCGCCGTCGAAGCGCATGATGAAGCAGTTCTCGTAGGTGCGGACGATGGGTCCGTCAGGCACTTCGCGGTACCGCGAAGTGCCGGTGGCCACCACGGCGTCATCGTCGACCGCGACCGGAGAGTACTCGGCCTCGTAGGTGCCGGGCGCGTCGCGGGTGGAGGCGCCGCCCGACGCGCTCTGTCCGAGCCAGGATGCGACGACCGCGTCCCGACCGGCGATCGGCTCGTCATACGGGTGGTAGCGGTACGCGACGTTCTCGCTGAACAGCTTTGAAATGTCGCTCGGATCGTAGGACATCCACGCCTCGACGTACTGGTCGAGCCAGTCCTGAGCGGTCTGCTTGTCCATTGGCCCACCTTAGTCCGCTCATCTCGGTGCGAAGAACGCAAGTGCAGGCAGCCAGATCTGTCGCGAGCCGGGGTCGCGCAGGATCCATGGTGGTCCTCGGCAGGCCGCGGCGGATGCGCCATCCGGCGGGGGTCAGGTGGTCTCGAGGAGGCCGAGTTGGTTTCCCTCGGGGTCGGTGCACGTGACGAGTCGCTGGCGGCCGCTCGCCACTACCAGAGGATCGGCGGTGGCGATGTCCGTCGCGGTCAGCCGGCCCACTCGCTCGTCCAGGTCGTCGACGAGGAAATTGACCGTCGTACGGCCGGCCTTGCCTGGATCGTGGAAGACCTGAACGATGCCGGCGTCGATCAGATGCCATTCGGCCAGGGAGTCCATCGGTCGCTGATCGGCTGGACGTCCGAAGAACGACGCGTACCAGTCGCATGCTGTGTCGAATTGCCCGACCGGTATCACCGCCAGTACCGCGTTGATCGCCATCGGTGTCGCCTTTCTCGCCCGGCTGAATGACTCGTCGTGATCGTCTGTACCCAGAACTTGCGAACTGATCTCGTCGGGACCGGCGACACGCTGATGCCGAGCCCCCTGGGTCGATGTTCGCGTTATCGACCAGGTGTCGCACATCGGCGTGCGCCGCTGTCCCGACGGTGATGACTCTGCTCCTGCACCCGCACCTGGCGAGTGTCTGCTGACCTGTGCTCGCCGGCCGTGACCTTGTGCACCGGCGTTCAGGCTCGCCGTGCGATCATCGACGGATGGATGTCTCGTCGATCGACGATTTGGCTGCCGAGCGGCTTGCCAAGGCAGTGTCGGCCGAGAGTGGGCGCAGCTCGGTCACGGTCTACAGCAGGCCTGGTGCCCGTCTCCGGCAGACGCTCACGGCGCTTGCCGCAGGTCGGGTGATGGGCGAGCACAAGAGTCCCGGGGATGCCTCGCTGCTCTGCCTACGTGGCCGTGTCCGGGTCCGTGCGGGTGACGCGGAGGTCGAGCTCGGTCCAGGTGATCTGGTCGCGGTGCCGCCTCAGCGCCATGACGTCGAAGCCCTGGAATCGTCCGTCCTACTGCTCTCGGTCGCACTGCACTGATCCTCTCGCGCTGAGCCCCGAGTGCGATCGTGCGATTGCTGACGGCAACTGATTCCCTGTGCGAGCGGGCGCACGGGGCATGAGGTACGCGGCTCACGCTGGTCGAGGTCCGCCGATCAGGCGTTGGCGGAGGCCGGTTGCGCGTAGTGCTCGGTGGCCCATGGCCAGGCGTACGGAAGTTTCGTTCCCGACGACGCGTAGTCGGTCTTGGGCACGGGTTATGGCTGTGTAGAAGAGTTCGCGAGTGAGTAGCCGGGACTCTTCGCCTGGCATCAGGACGGTGACTTCGGCGGCCTGGCTGCCCTGGGCTTTGTGGATGGTCATCGCGTGCAGCGTTTCGATGTTGCCGAGTCTGCTGGGGGCGAAGTCGAGACGGCCGCGGGAGCTGTCGATGCAGACTCGTAGGGAGCCATCGGGGCGTCGGATTGTCACTCCCACGTCGCCGTTGTAGATGCCCAAGGCGTAGTCGTTGGCGGTCACCAGAACCGGTCGGCCGACGTACCAGGTGTCCCAGAGTGGGTCCTCGGTTTCTTCGGTGATCCATCGCTCGATGGTTCGGTTCCAGTGGTCGACACCCCACGGCCCTTCCCGATGCGCGCAGAGTAGGCGGTGCCGGTCGAGCGCGGCCAGTGCGGCGTCGGCGTCGCCGGCTTCGGCGGCGGTCCGGATCGCGAGTACGTCGGGAAGCAGCGCGGACCGCAGGCTCTCGCGTGGGTCGTCGTCCTCGACGAAGTGGACCCGTTCGCCGCTGCTGCGGAGTACGGCAAGGACGTCCTCGGGCCGGTCTTCGCGCACGGCCAGAGCCAGCTCACCGATCTCGCTGCCGAAGCGGTGCGAGGTGCGTAGTTCGGCTCCTTCGATGTGTCCGCCGGCGACCAGCCCGTCGACGAGGTCGGCGAGTACCGCGCCGGCTTCGATGGACGCGAGCTGGTCGGGGTCGCCAACCAGTACGAGCCGGGCCTCCGGTCGCACCGCCTCCAGCAAGCGCGCCATCATCGTCAGCGAGACCATCGAGGTCTCGTCGACGACGATGATGTCGTGCGGCAGCCGGTTGTCTCGGTCATGGCGGAACCGGGTGGACGAGTCGGGGCGCCGGCCGAGGAGCATGTGCAGGGTGCGGGCGTGGAAGTCGCCCAGCCTCTCGGTGTCCTGTTCGGAAAGGCGGTCGGACATCTCCCGCCGTACTGCCTCTTCGAGCCGGGCCGCGGCCTTGCCGGTTGGTGCCGTCAGCGCGATCCACGGGCGGCGCTCCCCGGCGATCTCCGCCTGCTCCGCGAGCAGAGCCAGCAGGCCGGCGACGGTGGTGGTCTTGCCGGTGCCAGGGCCACCGGTGAGAACTGTCGTCCATTGCCGGGCTGCGGTCTGTGCAGCGGTCCGCTGTTCGTCGTACGAACTACCTGGGAAGAGCCGGTCGAGCCCTGCGACCAGTGCAGCTTCATTGGCGATCGGTGGCGCCGGCTGAGCGGCGCGGCGCCGAAGGTCCTGCTCGACCTGCTCCTCTTCGCGCCAGTAGCGATCGAAGTACAGCCGTGCGCCCTCGAGGCGCAGTGGATGTGGAGTGGCGAGCAGGGGGCTGGCCGCGATTGCCGCGAGCCATTCGTCCAGGACGGGCCAGGCCAGATCGTTGCCGTCATCGCCGACTTCGTTGCGGACCTCGGTGAGGTCGAGGCAGATGGATCCGGCCCGGACGGCTCGCGCTGCCAGCGCACACGCGAGTGCCACTGACTCGTTGGTTTCGTTCAGCATGGTCGTCAGACGGGACGCGACATGGACGTCGGCGGCCAGGATCACGCCGGCCTGGTTGAAATCGCGCAAGATCCCGGTAGCGGCGAGCGCAAAGGCCGGATCGAACTCGTCGACGGTCGCGGTCATGCGGTCCTCCCATCGAGCAGGTCGGACAGGGCCAGTACGAGCGCCGCCGGCAACGGCCAGCTGAACACCCCGGCCGAATGCCCATCAACGAGAGGCGTCTCCGGACCGCACATGCCGCGCAGGTAGAGATAGATGACCCCACCGAGATGCACCTCGGGGTTGTACGCCGGCAGCCGCCAGCGGAGGTATCGGTGCAGCACGACCGAATAGAGCATCGCCTGCAAGGGATAGTCGGAGTGCAGCATCGCGGCGCTCAGCTGAGCTGGTCCGTACTCCGCCGACGTAGCAGGCTGCTCGGGGTCGCCGAGCCGGTTGGTCTTGTAGTCGACCACGACGAATCGGTGGCTGTCACCGTGGGGGACACGCAGGACGACGTCGATCGATCCGGTGAGATAGCCACGCAGACTCTGCCGGCCGAGCAGCGGTTGTTCGAGTCGGTCGGCGTACGCGCGGAGCGGGTCGTCGGCCGGCAGATGGGTGCGTAGCAGTGGCGCCAACTCGGCCAGCCGTACGTCGCCGGCAACCGCGTGATCGCCTCCCGCCAAGGGGATCTCGAAGTCGAGTTCGCGGAGCCGGTCGGCGCGGCCGAGGCCGCCGAGGGTCAGCCCAGGAACGAGCGGACCGAGCGGCGTGGTGTGCAGCGGCAGCATCGCCGTGGCCAGGGCATCGGGTGTCACATCGACGCGCCAGAGCCGCAACTGGTCGCGGACCTGTGCCGCCAGTTCGGCCTGCAGATCGGGCGCGTGCGGGTCGGCCTCCTCGAGCACTGCATGCACCAGCGACCCGAACGTCGCCCCGACCGGCAGTCCGTCCATCGGTGACGGCAGCGCATCGGCCGGCGGGTTCTCCTGTGTCGGTACTGGATCCACCGACTCGTCCTCGAGTTGGCTCTCCTCCTGTTCGCTGACTACACCGCCCACCTGCTGGTCGGCCGCCCGGATCAGCCCGGAGTACGACGTACGGCGCCAGGCGAGGTCGACCTCGCGGGAGAAAGTCCCCACTGCGAGCCCGCCGGGCAAGTCCTCGCCCGGGGGCTGGGCATGCTCGGCGATCACCGACTCCTCGACGGCCGGGCCGCCGGCCTGCTGCCAACGGCGCAGCCAGGTCAGCACGTCGTCGTCGGACGATGCCCTGTCCAGGCTGTCGGGCACGACCGGTTCGCCCTGCTTACGACCGCGCAGGAGGCGGGAGATTCCGCCGTTGACCTCGTCCCAGGACGGCGCCCACCAGGCCACCACCTGTGACTGGGCGCGGGTCAGCGCGACGTACGTGAGCCGGATGTCGTCACCGGCGACCTCGGTCCGCCAGAGTTTCTCGTTGGCGTGGTAGCCGGTGCGGTTCTTGCCGCCGATATCGAGACTGCGGACGCCGTTCTCGTGGAAGAGGAGCAGGTCGTCATCGTCGAAGATGTGCCGGTTGAACCCGAACGGCAGGTAGACGACGGGGTACTGCAAGCCCTTACTCAGCCACACCGTCATGATCTGCACCGCCGCGGCGTCGCTGTCGAGCCGGCGGGTTCGCTCCGTCGTACGCCCCTTGCCGGAGCACTCTTCGCGCAGCCAGTCGAGGAGCGCGGGCAGTCCGAACCCCTCGCGGTGCGCGGTCTCGTGCAGCAGTTCGGCGAGGTGCGCGAGGTCGGTCATATCGCGTTCGCCGCCGCGCCAGGCAAGTACTCGTTGCGCCATCCCCTTCACCTGGGCGGCTTCGAACACGGCGGCCACACCACGGGTGCGGAGGTGGTCGGCCCACCGGCGCAGGGTTTGGCCGATCCGGTCGGTGAGATCGTCCCCACCGGCCTGCAGAGTGGCCGCGGTCTCCCCGAAGAACATCGTCGTCGCAGCGGCCCGGACCAAGCCGGATCGGTGCGGTTGCTCGAAGGCCTCGAGCAGGCACAGCCAGTCCTGGGCGGCCTGCGACGAGAAGATGTCGAGATCGCCGGAGTAGACCGCGGGAATGCCGGCCTGTGCGAGTGCCTCCCGGCAGGCCCGCGCGTCCTTGTGTGCCTCGACGATCACCGCGATGTCACCGGCCCGGAGTGGCCGTTCGTCGTACGTCGCGCCGGCCGCGAGAAGTTGACCGATGTCGGAGGCGAGGTCGCGAGCGATGTGGTCGCGCAGGTCGTCCATGGGGATGCTCTTGCGCGTCGCCGATCCGAACTGCTCCCGTCGCACGACCCTCAGCCGGACTGGCGCGTCGGACGGTGCGCCGGTCAGCCGACTTCCTGGGTGATGGGCACTGACCTGGTGGACGACGATGTCCGAGTGGCCGAGCCGGGCGCCGCCGAGCACCACTTGTAGGCAATCGACCAGCGGCTGGTCGCTGCGCCAGTTGATACCGAGAGTGCGCCGCTGACCCGCGGTCTCCGCCGCCGCGAGGTACGTCGCGATGTCGCCACCGCGGAACGCATAGATCGCCTGCTTGGGGTCGCCGATCAGCACCAACGTGCTCTGACCGTTGAAGGCGGCGTCGATCACCCTCCACTGCACCGGATCGGTGTCCTGGAACTCGTCGACCATCACCACCGACCAGCGGCGCTGCATCCGCCGGCGGGCGGGGGCGTGGGGATCCTCCAGCGCGGTGGCCAACCGGGTCAGCAGGTCGTCGTACCCGAGGATGCCGAGGCGGCGTTTGCGGCGCTCCAGCTCGGCCACGACGGCCTTCGCGAACTCGACGCGGATCCCCGCCGGCGAGGATTCGTCGTACTGCTCGGGCACCAGCCGGGTGTGAGGGTTTCCGACGACCTTGAGGGCGAGCTCCAGGGCCGTGGAGCGGGTGATGGGCGGTTGCTCCGCGGAACCTCCGAAGCGATTGAGGTACAGGTCGTCGACGACCTCGGCGACAAGCTCTCCGAGGTCGTCGACCAAGGTGACGCCGGCGTCGGTGTCACCGGCAACGCCGAGCGAACGCAGTACGAGCTGGCAGAACTGGTGGGTCGTCGCGATGGTGGCGGCGTCGAAGTTAGCCAGCGCGTCCCGAAGCCGGCTGTGTCGTACGGCGACGTCGGCCGCGCTGCCGTCGACGAGGTGACCGAGCAGACCGGGATCGTCGCGCCAGCGGTCCGGATCCGCAAGGGCACGTTCGGCTTCGAGCAACTGGGAGCGGACGCGTTCACGAAGCTCCTGGCTGGCGGCGCGGCCGAAGGTGATCAGCAGCATCTCGTCCAGACGGACGGCGCCCTCTGCGACGTAGCGGGTGACCAGGCCGGCGAGGGCGTATGTCTTGCCGGTGCCGGCGCTTGCCTCCAGCACAGTGGTGCCCGTCGGCAGTGGACCGAGGAGGTCGAAGGGTTCCATCACGGCGCCCCTTGCTCGAAGCGCAGCATCGGTTCCCAGACCCGTTTCGCATAGGCGCCGAGCCGGGTCGGCTCGCCCGGCCGTTCCTCACCGGGCCGAGCCGGCTCGAGAAGAACCTTGAGCTGTGTGTTGGGTCCCCAGACGCGGACGTGTGCGGGATCAGTGTTCTCGCCGTCATAGTTCGCGGGGCGCCACCGACGCCCGGCAGCGACGATCGGGTCGTCGTCCGTTCGGCGCGCCTGGCACCAGGCGAACGAGGTCTTGAGCGGTAGCGGCAACGGTTCGCGGCGACCGGCGTCGTAGACCGCGACCAGGTCGGCGAGCAGGTCGCGGCCGAGCGGCCCGACCGGCCCGAACAATCGAGTCGCGGGGTTGCGACCGCTGCGCGGGCGGCCGATGGCCAGACCCGTCCAGTTGTGGTCTTCGTCATCGGCGGACAGCGCGAGCAGTTGAATCCAGGAGGTCAACAGTTGCTTGGCGTCGAGCCGCGAGTAGCTGACCGAGACGAGCCGGTAGGCATACACGCCTGGAACTGTCCCGGTGAGGCGCCGGCCGCCGCCGAGGTCGACGTCTACATCGAACGCCTGTGGAGTCGTCTGCCGATGCGGGTACGCACTGATCGCGAGACCTCGAGCGATGTCACGGATCTCGGTCGCGGTCCGCCAGCCCAGCCGTCCCGGTGGGAGTACGCCCCGTCGCCACTCTGCTTGGAGGGCCGCGTCGGGGTGGATGCCTGCGAGCATGTCGCGGAGCATCCGGTCGCCGACCGACCACTTCTGCAGGTTGTCGATCTCCACCGGCATCACGTCGGAGACGCCGTCGACCTCCCACGGCAGGGTCAGGTCGAGTGCCCGGAAGTACCCCTTCACCGGATCGCGGAAGAACGCCAGGAGATCTGACAACGCGACATCGTCATCCGCCGGTAGTGTCAACTGCCCTGTGATGAACTCAGGGCGTGGCGGCCGGGAACCCGCCGCGGCCCGCGCCGCGACCAAAGCGGTCGGATCGAACGTGAAGGGCCCCGGCGTACCAAGACGACCAGCCTCCAAGTTCTTCCGATCGAAGGGCTGGAGCGGGTGCTTCACCACGACAGCTTGCCGAACCTCCGACTCGGTGGTGCGGTCGAGGACATCGAGCAGCTCACCCAGCGGCACGGCGGGCGGCCGTGGCTGACCGGAGTACTCGTTGGCGCCGGTGTAGGTGATCACCAACGACTCGGTCGCGGCGAGGATCGCGTCGAGCATGAGTTGGCGGTCTTCGCTGCGAACGTCGCGCTCCCCGGTGATCGGTGACCTGGCCAGTACGTCGTCTCCGTCAGCGAGCCCGAAGCGTGGAAACACACCGTCGTCGAGGCCCAGCAGGCAGACCACCCGGTGTGGCACCGAGCGCATCGGCACCATCGTGCAGACGGTCAGCGTGCCGGTCCGGAAGTTCGCGCGGGTCGGCCGCCCGGCCAGATGGGTCGACAACAGGGCTCGGACGTCCGGCAACGTCAGCGAGGTCGCGGCCAGGGGACCGGCCTCGGCCGCGACCTCGGCGAACTCGCGATGGACCTGGCCGACCTGCCAGCCGTCGTCGCGACCGACCCGGGTCAGCTGGTCGATCCCCTCGCGGAGCGCGTCCAGCCAGTCCGCGAGAGGCCGGGTGCCGCTGAGCCGATCAGTTGCCGCCAGCAACCGATCGACGTACTCGGCGAACCGGCCGGCCAGCTCGATGCGAGTGCTGCCCACGTCGTCGAGCGGCAATGTCGTGTCGATCCACGCGTGCGCGTCGGCCGACATCGTGACGCCCGCGAGTACTCGATCAAGGCCGAAGCGCCAGGTGTTCTGCGGGTAGCCGGCCAAGCCGAACGGGTCGCGGTGGTCCTGGTCGAACGCCCACCGCACGCCTGATTCGCGGGCCCAGGCGGTGGCGATGTCGATGTCGTCGTCGGTGAACCGGAAGCGGCGGCGTACCGGCTCGGTCTCGGCGAGGTCGAGCACCTGGCTCGCCGTCGCTCTGCTGCCGGCGAGGTCGAGGAGTTGAGCGGCGACGCCGAGCAGGGGATTCGTCTGGGTGAGTGACCGGTCAGCCAGTTGGACTCGGAGGCGATGCGCCGGGTGGCCGTCGTTGTCGACCTCCCCGAGGCCGAAGCGGGCGCTGATCAACGGCGCGTAGGTCTCGATGTCGGGGCACATGACGAGAATGTCGCGCGGCTCGAGCGTCGGGTCTGCCTGGAGCTTCCCGAGCAGCACCTCGCGCAGTACGTCGACCTGCCGGGCAGTGCCGTGGCAGGCGTGTACCTGCACGCTGTGGTCGTCGGGGGAGAGGTGGCGGCCGTCAGCGGCGACGGTGTTGCCGCGCAGGTCGTGCTGAAGCCAGCCGAGAAGTGTGTCGGGCGCTGGTGGTGACGGTAGGTCGCAATCAACGGCCGGCGCTGCGGCGAGGGCCAACTGCAGCTCGCGACTGTCCCGCCCGAGGGTGGCGAGCAGCGGGTTGTCGGCCTCCTGATGGCTTGTGTCGGCGGCTCGGTCGCCCGCGGTAGAACCCGCTCTCCTCAGCCGATCCCAGAGAGCGCCGCTGGGGTGGGGGAGCCAGAGGTGTATGTCGCGGTGTTCGGTCAGCGCGGAGAGCAGCTCGATCTCCGTGAGCGGCAGTCGAGTGTGTCCGAACAGTGAGAGGCGTTCCGGTAGATCGAAGGACTCTGGCTGATCCCGGAGCCGGCCGAGCGTGTCGGCGTGGCGAGTGTTCGGTGGCTGTGCATCGATACGGCCGATCAGTCGCCGCCAGAGCTCGGGTTGCCAGTTCAGGTCATCGTCGATCGGCACTCCGCGACCGTCGGTGTCGCGACCTTCGCTCCAGTCAGCGAGGAGGATCGGCCGTTGGACGGCGTATGTCGCGAAGAGCCGAGCCAACCGCGCTGCGACGGCGTACCTGCGTCCCTGGCGCAACTCGGCTTCGGCTCCGGTGTCGAAATGGCCGAGGTGTCGCGCGACAGGCTCGCACCAGACCTCGTCGAGAGAATCGTCGAGCACCGCCAGCAGCGGCCAGGCCATCGCCTCCGCGGCCCAGGGGTCGTCGTCTGCGAGGCCCAGCACCGCGGACACCAGCGAGCGCGGTGTCGCAAATCGGACCCCGGCGCACACTCCGTCGCCTCGCCCCGTGGCAGCGCCCAAACGGTGTGCGAGTCGCTGGGAGAGCCACCGCTCTACGCCCTTGGCCGGCACCACCACCAGTTCCTCGGCGAATGGATCGGCCAGAGGAGCGGCGAGCAAGTCACCCAGCCCGTCGGCGAGCACGTCTGTGCGCTCGGCACGGTGCAGATACAAGACCACCGACGCAGCATGCCACGTGGCGCCTGCGCCTCGTAGGCACCACGGGTACTTTGCTCCCCGCAGACGATGGCCGCCGACTGTGCAGCAGCGTCGATCAGGAGGCGCGGTTGCCGTTGGCAACTTGAGCACGTGACACGGATAGTGTCGCCACCGATTTCACGCAGTTGTCCGGTGGTGGGTCTGCGCCTGTTCGACGCCCGCCAGTCCCGGACCCAGTCCGGGCGTGGTTGTCCGGTCAGGGGACGCTGACGCCGATTCCTTGAGTACAGTTGGCGGGCTGGTCGTTGCCGCTGATCTTGAAGTCTTCACAGGTCAGTAGATGGGGATGCTGGGTGCCCAGCGTGAAGGACAGTACGACGACCAGCGTGATCGCTCCGATCGCCACGATATTGTCGCGTGGGCGACGTACAGACTCCACGCCCGGAACGACCATGATGAGGACGAGCGCGACCATCGCGGGGAACCCCGCGAGCGTGACGACCACGCCGAGCCAGAACAGGACGTCGTGGCCAGGGTTGGTGGTGTCGGCGGGGGTCAGCAACGTCAGCAGAATCCAGGCCGTCGGGAGCAGAAGCGAGTAGACGGCGGGTTGGGCCCGTCGTCCGAGCAGCAGTACGGCGACGATGAACGCCGCTGTTGCCGCCGCCCAGAGTGCAAGGATCTGTTCGAAGAAGATCACCCGGTACACACCAAGGGTGAACGCCGGCCACCACACGATGAGCGTTGTCGCGACCGTAATCGTGGCCAGCCGCCGCAAACCCACGTCCGTCTGGCGGGCCTCGCGTGCAGGGATCGGTTGGTCAGTCATCAGGTCGCTCGGCGTGAGTGTGCTTACTCGCTCGTGTCCAGGTCGGCTTCCAGGTCTGCCGACGCCACTTCGATGGCGACCCGGAGCGCCAGCGCGATGCGGCCTGTGGCCGCCGCGACTCGAGAGGTTCCGACGATGGGTGCGATCGCGGCGAGGACACCGCGTACGTCGTCGGCGTCGAGGCCGACCTCGGCATCGACGGTCAGGTTCAGGGCGTACGACGCGGCAGGTGCGTCGCTGGCCACCAGCGCGGCGAGTCTGACAAGCGCGATGGATTGCACGTCGAGGCTCGAGGTGGCCACCGAATCGACGGTCATGCGCTCCAGGAGGTCGAGAACGGGCGTGTCTGATGCAGCGAGGTCCGACATGGCTTCTCCTTAGAAGGTCTGCTGGAACGGCGGGTCCGGCGTCACAGTCCACCCTGCGCGTGCGGTCACTTCGAGACATCACACAGATCGAACGAACCAAGGCTGCTGGCGTATATGTGTTCGCCGATGGCCTGGAGGAGGATTGCCCGGTCTACAGCGCCACGCCGCTGGTACGTGTCCACGGAACTACCACCAGCAGAACCTCGCTCGGTGCCAGGAGGCGGCGGCCTTTCGGCCCGCGCGGTGGTTGGGGCCGCCGCGCGGGCTTCAGGCTGTGCAGATGTCAGCCGGCGATCGAGCGGGCGTACTCACCGATCTGCAGGACACCGTCCGGGTCGTACTTCCGGCTCACCTCGGCGATTCGCCGAAGTGTCTCCTCGTCGTACGCGCGACGGGCCGTCCGGGCGTCGTGCGGGGGTCCGAAGTTCGGCCAGACACCGCCGGTGTCCCATTCGGACAACGCCGCGTAGAGGCGGTCCCAGTGCGGTAGGATGCGGGGGTCTTCCGCGATGCCGACGGCGAGCACGCTGAAGCCGGCGGCGCGGTGCGAGAAGGCGTTCGGGTGCTCGGCTTCCCGGGCGTAGGCGCCACCCAACTGACGGACCTCGACCATCAGCTGGGGTGACCCGGAGTCGTAGCCGGCCACATCGAGCAGGCGCTTCGCAGTCACGTCGGTGAACTCGGTGAGCAGCATGGCCGGGTCGACAACGGGCATCGGATCGACCGGGTCGGCGTGGACCGAGTCGACGGCCGTGTACGGCTTCAGGTCAGCATCGTCGAGGATCACCGGAGCGACGGCGCGGATCTGATCCAGCAACTCGCGGCCCTCGTCCGCGGCGCCGGTCCAGAGGAACCGGATGCCGAGGGTCATGCGGCCCGCCAGCGCCGGCGGTACGCCGAGCTCGGGGGCATCGGGGAGCTGGAAGAGCACGAACGACGTCGTCGCCTGCTCGGGAAGCGACCCCGACCAATCACGCCACCGGTCGATGACCCGCGCCGCGTCGGCACCGTCGAAGTACACCGGGCCGCCGTAGAACGTCGGCAGGTGCACGAGGTCGAACTCCACCGCCGTCACGATCGCGGTCGCACCCTTGCCGCCTCGCAGGGCGAAGAACAGGTCGGGGTGCTCGGTCGGGGTGACGCGGCGGAACTCGCCGTCTCCCGTGACGACCTCGAACGCGCGCACCTTGTCCGCGGCGAGACCGTACGTGCGGGCCATCGGACCGACGCCGCCACCGGTCGTGTATCCGACCACGCCGACGTCGCTGGTGGACCCGTTGAGCGGGGCCAGCCCGTACGGCGCGGCCGCCTCGATCACCGGAAGCCACTTGACGCCGGCTCCGACGCGAGCCCAGCCCTCGGGGTGCACCGTGACCTCGTCCAGGCCTTTGGTCACCACGAGCAGGTGTCCGGCGTACGAGCTGTCGGCCCCGTGGCCGGTGGCTTGTACGCCGACGGTGAAGCCGTGCTGCCGAGCGAAGCGGACGGTGGCGACCACGTCCTCGGCAGTGCGTACGGCGACAACCGCAGCCGGCTGCATAGGGACGGCGAGGAGCCACGGTGTGGACAGCGCGGCGTACTGCTCGTCGTCGGGTGTGTAGACCTCGCCGGTCAGGCGACTGCGAAGCTCCTGGAGGGAGTCGTGGTGCCGGATAGTGGCGCGGTCGAGAGCGATCGTCATCGAACTTCTCCTGTTCGGTCTGTCGTTGTTGTGATGACGGACCGACGGTGTCGCGAAGCACTTGACGACGACTTGTGACCGGCTTGAGGCGCCGGCTCAAGTCTGATGCGGCGCCATGAAGAGCCCCTGCGGATCGACCTTGCGCCGGACCGCGGTCAGCTGCGCGTGGACGTCCGGCGGGAAGGCTTTGCGCGTGTCGCTGCTGTCGTCGAGCATCGGAAGATAAGTGCTTCCGGTCGACCAGGGTGCGACCGCGGCCAGGAACCGCTCTGCGTCGGCGCGCTGCCGCGGCCAGTCGTCGGGTTCGAATCCCAGCCCGACACCCAGTGCCAGAAACGCCCCGTCGAGGGACGACAGGATGCCGCCATCCGGGTCCGGCCGGGACAGCGCGCCGCCGAGCTGGCGCAACTCGGCCACCGTGAGGTTGCTGTCGGAACGCGGACCGGCATTCTCGATGACCGCGGCGATCGCCGCCTCGGGAAGCTCGGACACCAGGGTGCTGCTCGCGTACGCGGGGGTCGGCTCCTCAGGCTCGAGGTGCAGCCTGACCAGGTCGGCGGCCGGTACCCGGGCGACCGTGTCGAGTTCCGGAGCGAGTGCGCGCAATGGCGCCAGTACGTCGTCCGCGAACGCGTCGTCGCCCAGCACGGCACCGTCGATGATCGCCAGCCGGCGGCCCCGGACGTCGGCCGGCACCGAGTCCCGGTCCGGTACGTCGACGAGGCGGAACGACGACGTCACCTGCTCGGGGGCGTCCGCGCACCACTCCACCCACCCGGGCAGCACGTGATCGGCAGCCGTCCCGTCCCACGCGAGGAAACCGGCGACGACAGTCCGGATCGGCTGGAGTTCGAACTCGAGCGAGCAGACGACGCCGAGCGGCGTACCGCCACCCCGGAGGGCCCAGAACAGATCAGCGTCGCTGTCGGCGGTCGCTCGTACGAAGGTGCCGTCGGCAAGGACGACTTCGACAGCCGTGACAGAGTTGCACTGGAGACCGAGTCGCCGGGCGTACCAACCGATCCCACCACCGAGCGAGTAGCCGACTACGCCGACGTCGGGAGACGACGGATGCAGCGTGGCGAGTCCGTGCCTCCCGGCCGCCACCGCCACATCACCCCACAGCACGCCGGCGCCGACGCGGGCGATCCGGTTCTCGGCATCGATGCTCAGTTCGGTCATCGCGGAGGTGCGCAGCAGTACCGCGTCGGCCAGCCTGCCGCCCAGGGCCGGAGCGCCGTGGCCGGTGCCCTGCGGCGCGACCGACAGGCCGGCGGCCTGGGCGGCGCGGACGACCTCGGCGACCTCCTCGGGGAACGCGGGATAGGCGACTGCCGCGGGATGGTCGGAGACCACCAGGTTCCACGGTGCGCGCGCCATGTCGTACGCCGGGTCGCCGGGAAGCTGCACGGCGCCGCCGCAGAGCCCGCGAAGGCTCGCGGCCCGGAGACTCTGCTGCACCGTCACTGGAGGCTCCCGTTCTGGTCGTGCGTCATGGTCGCTCGTCCGACTTGAGAGATTCTTGAGCTGCCGAGCTCAGCTGTGACGCCGGACCCGTCCAGTACGTCCCGAACGGTCCCCGGTGTGACGAACAGCCGCTGCGCGACTTCGTGAACGTCCAGACCGGCTGCGGTCAGGTCGAGGATCTGCCGGTCGGTCCGCGACAACCGAGGCACTTCGTCGGTGCGGGGCTCGATCCGGCGCCCGCGCCGCTTGAGCTCAGTCAGTGCCCGCTCGCGAACCTGGCGAGCGCCTCGCTGCTCCGCCGTCCGGCCCGCAGCTTCCAGCAGCGCGATCGCATCCTCGCCGCCCACGTCCGGGTGGCTGCCGAGCGCGCATTGTGCTCGGGCGAGGTCGACCGCGGCGGTCGTCGAGGACAGCAGATCCACCGCCTCCACGAGGTTGTCGAGGCCCGCGCGACCACGGAACTCGCCCAGCATGGACAGTGCCCTACCGAGGTAGCTCGGTGCGCCCCAGACCCGAAGCAGAGCCAGTTCCTCCTCGGCTGTCTCGATCGCTTCCGACGTACGTCCGAGCCCTGACAAGGCCGCGGCCTTGATGGACCGCCACGGGTTCCAGGCCGGATTGACGATGGCGATCCCATCGATGGCCGGGTGAGGATTGCCGAGCACGAGAAGGGCTTCCTCGCAGCGGCCCTCGGCGACGAGCAGGCGCGCCACGGCCTGCTGGTAGACGCGACCGCCCTCGCCGAACGCCGTACTGTCAGCGAAGGTGTCGGCCGCCCGGCGGGCGGCCTCGAGGTCACCCCGATCGAGATGGCAGCCGATCTGGAAGGCGCGGGCGAAGGGCTCGCCCACCCGCGTACCTCCCCAGAGGCGATCCTGGTCGAGCGCGGCCCGCAGACACGCGAGGGCCTCATGGAGCTCGCCGCGCCGCCACTGCCAGAACCCCTCCCACAGACTGGTGGACAGCGCCGCGAACAACGACCCGCGCGCGTGGCTGGCCGCGCGCGCCCGGCTCCAGAAGTCGCCGATGTCGTCGTCGGACAGGATCCGGACCGCGGCGGCATTGACCCAGAACAGCCCGTCGTCGACGGCGATCAGCTGGTCGCCGTCGAGCGCGAATCGCGCCATCGCGATGGCGCGTTCCCGGTCTCTGCCGGCCAGAACCGCTTCCAGCGCGACCGTGGCGGCCAGCATCCGCGCACCCGGTCCTTGCCCTTCTGGCTCCTGAGCGGGTGTCCGCCAGCCGTCGCCGATGCTGTGCATGAACCCACTGATGCGCTGGATGGCGATGAGCGCCTGGTGCTGGTCAGCCAGTCCGTCAGGGAGCGCCGCGGCAGCCTCCCGGGCGAAGGCCGTCGCGACTCCGGGCGGACTCGCGAATACTTGGGTCGAGGCGGCCGCGATGGCGATCTCGCTGCGGACGCGCGGGTCGTCCTGCAGCCGGTACGCCTGCACCAGGTGCTCAACCGCTGCCGCCCCGTCCACTCGCGCTTCTCGCATCCCGAGTTCGAGCACTACATCGCCTCGACCCGAACCCATCGGCACCTCGGCGAGTGCCCGGCGCAGGTAGGTCACCGCGCTCTCGGACGCCCCCCGCTCGGCAGCCCCGCGCGCTGCCGTACGTAGCAGTGTCACGACGCTCTCGTCACCCCGGGGCGGCGCCAGCAGCAGGTGTGCCGCAACCAGTTCGTCATTCGTCCGCGCGTACCGCAGGACTGACGCGGCCCGCTCGTGGCAGAGCTCCCGCTCGGCCGCCGACTGCCCTTGGTACACCGCGTCCCGCACGAGCGGGTGCGCGAATGCCACTGGTTGCTCGTCCCTGACGATCTCGGCACGCGCCAGTACGGCCAGCGCTTCCGCGGTACGGGCCTCCGTGACCCCGGCCAGTGCCGCGACCGCCGGCAGGGCGGCACCGTCTCCAAGGACGGAGGCCGCCCTCGCGACGACCACGACGTCTGGTGGCAGCCTGCGGAGCTGCAGCAGGACCCGGCTCGACACCGCCCGCGACCCGACCGCAACGGCTCGGTCGGCGTGGGAGGCATCCGGCCGGACTCCGTCAGCCGCAAGAGCCTGGAGCAGCTGACAGAGCAGGAACGGATTCCCCGCGGTTGTCCGCTCGCAGGCGGTGACGAACAAGGGTGCGGGTCGTGCGCCGAGCCGTCGCTCCACCAGCTCCGCCGTAGCTTCAGTGGACAGCGGCGCCGGCCGAACGACGAGCGCCTCGGGTTCGAGCGCCAGCTCCGCGATCAGGTCGTCGTGATCGTGTTGCTCGCCTGTGCGCAGGGTCGCGACTACCAGTACAGGTACCGAGGCGAGCCGTCGCATCAGATAGGCCAGGAAGCGGAGCGAGGCGCCGTCACACCACTGCGCATCGTCGACAGCGAGCACCAGTGGTCCCTCCGTCGTGAGGTTGACCGCCAGCCAGTACAAGCCGTGCAGAACGGCGAAGCCTTCGGCCCGGCTGCCGTCGGCGATGTCGAACACCGCCCCGGCTCCTGCCGCCGCACCACGCAGCAGCTCGTCGCGACGCGCTGGGTCGCCGAGTTCTGCCTCGAACAGCTGGCGCACGACCCCGAACGCGAACGCACTCTCCAGGGCGCTCCCGCGCGCCGAGAGCACCCGCACGGATCGCTCGGCCGCCAGCCTGCGCGCCTCGGCCAGCATGCGCGTTTTTCCGATCCCGGCCGGGCCCTCGAACAAGAGCAGACCAGGCTGCCCGCCCGCGAGGCCGTCCAGCTTCGACCGGAGGGCGGCGAGCTCGCGGTCCCGGTCGACGAGACCGTTGCCGTCCGTGGCCGTTGCCCGCACTGTCTCATCCCGCGGTTGCTTGGCAGGAATCAGTCCGGGCGACTGCGCGAGTACCTGCGCCTCCAGCTCGCGGAGAGCCGGGCCGGGGTCGACGCCGAGTTCGTCGGCGAGGGTCTCGCGGGCCCGCCGCAGCGCAGCCAAGGCGTCGGCCTGACGATGGGCGCGGTACAGCCCGAGCGCGAGCAGCCGCCACCGCTCCTCCCGCAGCGGCTCCTCGTCGACCATCCCCTCGAGCTCTCCAACGACGAGGGCCGCCTCCCCGAGATCGAGACGGGCGGCGAGCAGGCGTTCACGGCCGACGGCTCGCAGCTCGGTAAGGTGGGCGATCTCGGCGCCGGCCCACGGCTCGTCGGCGTACTCCACCAGCGCCGGACCGCGCCACAGCGCGAGCGCCTCCTGCAGGTCGGCCGCCGCCTCCGCAGGCGAGCTTGTGACCTTCTTCAGCAGGCTCTCGAACCGCCAGGCGTCGACTGCGTCGGACGGGAGTCGTACGGCGTACCCGGGACCCTCGCGGACGACTACCGCGGACCGGGCGCGAGCCGGTGACCCCGGCTGCAAGCTGCGGCGCAAGTGCGAGATATAGGACTGCAGGGCGCCTGCTGTGTTGCCAGGCGAATGCTCTCCCCAGACCGCGTCCGCGAGCCGCTCGGCCGGGACGACCTCGCCGCGTGCGAGGACCAGCACGGCGAGTACGGCGCGCTGCCGCCGCCCGCCCAGATCCAGCGCGGCGCCGTCGTAGGACGCCGTGAACTCGCCGAGCAGACTGATCCGCAACTGGTCCGCCCCCACGCCACCACCCCCACCGCCACGGTAAACGAAGAAGCCTCATTTCGGCATCGCCCCCGAACCCGGTGATCACGCCACTACCGAACGCCCCGGATCGCGTTCGCAATCGGCGCGAGTGTGTCCTGCAGCACGCCTGTGCGGCGGTCTGATCCATGGTGGGTCTCCGTGGGAGCGGCAGCCCGCCGCGTGGCTGTGCTCGGTCAGGCGATCTGCGTCCACGGGTGTGCGGTGAAGAGGGCCTTCAGGAGCAGCTCTGTCTCGCCGTCGAGTTGGAGAGTGAGCACTTTGTCCGAGATCTTCCAAGTGAAGGTCACTTGCAGGTCGTTGACCCAGGACAGCTGGAACGTGACGCGGTTGCCGGCGATGGTGTATTTGCCTTCTTGGTGGTCCGTCTCTCCTGGCGCAGCCTGGTCGAAGGTGTACCGCCCGTCGTGCAGTCTCCAGGTGAACATGCCCTCGTTCCTGGCCAGGTCACGGGGGTTGGTCACGCCGAGGCCGCGCAGTTCCTGCTGCGTGATCTCGTACCGATAGACGCCGTTGAGGATGCTCTGGCTACCGGTGGCTGGTGGCGGGGTGGCTCGGGCGCGGGCCTGGCACGGGGTGGCGACCCCTTGCGCGGAGACTCGTACGGTCCGCTTGAGCTCACGGATCCGATCGAGCAGGCGTTTCGTCGCGGCGTCACGCTCCAGTTGGTCGTACACCGGTTGCACCGCTCGCACGAGCGCAGTGAGGTCGGCGTCGCTCGCGGCGACGATTGCGCCGCCCCCGCTGCAATACATCCTCGCCGCCTCGGCTTCGGTGACCCGATGGTCCAGTACCCAACGCTGGGTGGCCGAGGCCGCGTCCTTCAACACCCTTTTGGCTGTCGGCGCCAGTTCGCTCAACACCTTGGAGTTGATGACGAGCGAGTTCACCTTGGTGGTAAAGGTGACGTTGCCTGTTGCGATGGCGGGAGCCTGCAGAGACTCGGCGAGGACGAACGCGGTATCGGAGCCGCCCACCCTTCCAGCCTGGATGGCCTCCATGCCTACCTCATCGTCCGCATCTGACGGCTTCGCGCCGAGTGCGGAAATTGTTGCGTCGCCCAGCTCAGACCGGGGGGTGCGGAAGGTCTTGCCGGCGTAATCCTTCGGCGACAGGAGGGCGCGGCCGTAGCCGAACGGATGTCTCAGGCTCTCCGGCAACAATGCCAGTCCGGCGACGCCGGCCTTGTCCAGACCGGCCATCATCTCGTCGGCCAGGTCGGCGACGACGATCTGGTCGGCCAAGGCGTCGGAGGTGACGAGGAACGGAGCGTGCAGAGCGCGCAGACTCGTCACCCCCTCGGTGTCCCAAGCCCTCGTCGGGATCACGCCGAGATCGAGCCGGCCGTCCTTGACCATCCGGGCAACGGCCTGGTCCCAGTCGTCCGCTTTTTCACCAGCCGCCTGCCAGACAGGCTCAATAATGAGCCGGCCACCGGACCGGGTCTTGGCCTGACGAGCGAACTCCTGGATCGCGTCGGCTGACGGCCGGCCGAGGTAGTCGGCGGTGCCAATGCGGAGGGTTACAGGTCCGGCATCGCCGCCGGCCTTGTTTCCGGACGGGCCACTGGTGCAGGCCACGAGAGAGCCTGAGGCGATGGCGAGAATCGCCAAGCACCGTAGGGGTTTCGCCGTCTTACCCATTGCTTCCTCCCGAAGTCGATGGACGAGATCGACGGTAGGAAACGCAGAACCTGCGCACATCGCGGCGAGCACCCGGTTGTTGTCGCCGTCGACTGTGGCCAGCCACAGTCGACGGCAGCGATTGCACCCGCGACGCACATGCACTCATTGGTTGTCCAGGGGCAGTTCGGCGACGATGCGGGTACCTGCGCCGTGCGGTGAGTGCACGGTCAATCTGCCGCCGAGTGCCTCTACGCGGTCGGTGAGGCCGACCAGTCCGCTTCCACGGGCGGGGTCGGCGCCACCGGTGCCGTCGTCGGCGATCGTCACCCAGAGCCGACCGCGTCGCTGCGCCACCTCGACCGTGACGCGTGACGAAGCAGCGTGCTTGGTGACGTTGGCCAGTGCCTCGGCACAAACGTAGTACGCCGTGACCTCGACCTCGGCCGGGAACCGCTGGCTCGTCGTCGTCAGCTGCGCGGGCGTCGGATTGCGTTCCAGCAGGGCCTCGAGCGCGTCGCCCAGGCCACTGGCGAGTTCACGAGGATGAAGACCTCCAGCCAGTTCACTCAGGTCCGCGAGGGACCCGTCCAGATGGCCGCGAGCTAGCCCCATAGAGTCGTCCGCGTCCGCATCCGCAACAGTGGAGCGTAGTGCAGTTCTCATCCGTACCAGCCGCCCACGGGCACCGTCATGGAGGCGCTGCTCGATGCGCTGCCGTTCGGCGTCACCGGCGACGAGCAGCCGCCGCCGGGATGCGGCCAGCTCGGCCAGTTGCGCGCGTACTGCGGCCTGCAGTGCGACGTGCGACGCTGTGAGCCGAGTCGTGTCCGCGACAGCCTTCTCCAGAGCAGGATCGTCGAGGACGGTCGCGTCGTGCACGAGAACGGCGAACGGATCACCATTCCGCCTGACGAAAGTGGCCGATTGCCCCGCGCCAGGCGGCGGTACTGCGACTGGAACGCCTGCCGGGTCGGCGTACGCGCGGCTGTGTGCGGACCAGAAGCCAATTTGCAGCGTGGGGTCGCCGAGGGCGCGCGCGAGCGCATCGCGCAGCGTGCCCGATTGGGTCTCGCCGAGTTCGACAACGAGGTCGGCGACCTTCCCTGGCCGCGACCGCCGTATGCCCGCGGCAGCGCTGACCGCGACGGCACACAACACCGCTTCGTACGCCCAGAGCGCAGGCTGCACGGCAGTACCGGCGGGGACGGCGAGCCGGGTGACGGCACTGGCGACCAGCACTACACCGAGAGCCACGGCACCCCAAACCGCTGCGTGAGATCCTCGCGCAAGGCCCGTGGCCGTTCGGTGCTGGAGAATCACCCCCACGACGAGCACGATGGACAGCGCGATGGTTGCAGACTCGCTACCCCATACGGCTGGAAGGACGGCAGCAACATAAGCGAGGAGAACCATGGCCCAGCCGAGCCGGCCACTCACCCGCCAACCCGTGTAGGCCAACAGCAGGTGGAACAGCGGGCCGCGATGCCAATACAACGCTGGCCCGGCGAGATTGCCTGCGAACCACGTGACCGCCACTGCGCCCAGCAGGATGGCTGATCCCATCGCAGGTGCGGCGCTGCCGATCGCCGTCGTCCGGCTGACCAGCAGGGCAGCAGCGAGGAACACCATGCCAACCGCGAGGTCGGGCAGCCAGACCCCCGTTTGCCCATCGACGATCGTGACGCGCTCGCTGAGCACCCCGAATCCGCCAATGGTCACCACGACCATCAGGTCACGGCCGGGCACGTGGGCCACCGTCCAACAGGCGGCGTAGGGCGGCGCCGCTCAGCTCATTCTTGGTCAGGAACCCCAGGGCAGAGGCGCGCGTCAGGCGTGGGCCGTACGCACGTGCGTCCCGGCTCGAAACCAGAACGACGACGGGCGGAGCGTCCAACTCGGCAATCCGAGCCGCAACAGCGAACCCGTCCAGGTCCGGGAGTCTGATGTCGAGCAGCACCAGATCCGGCTGGAGGGCAGTGGCGAGCAGTACCGCTTGGTGCCCGGTTGCCGCCACGCCGACGACCTCGAAGCCCTCGGCCGCGAGCAACGCCGATGCGGCGGCCCGGAAGTCAGGGTGATCATCAACGACGAGCACCGTGTTGCCCACTTGTGGATGGTCTCACTAGTCAGCGCGTCCGTCCTCGTGGCCAGCCACAATGGTCCGGATCGGAACCGAGCATCAGCAAGGCGGCTCCCTGGCACAATCAGTCCATGAACAGGCCGGCAGGCGCCATCGTCATCCGATGGCTGCTGCCGGTCCTCGGGGCGGCCGGCGCGGCAGCCGCGATCGCCGCGATGAGTACTTCGGACCAACGGGTCACCAACTACGCGCAGGTGTCTCGCGGCGTCGCTACGGCAACCCTTGCGGCGGGACTCGGACTGGTCGCTGCGGGCACCTTCGCGGTGTGGGATCGGACGATCGGACCCGCCGGGCAGCTCACCATCGCCGCCGGACTGGGGTGGTTCGCGTCGATGTGGACCGGTTGGACCGCCGGGCCGGAGCTCGTCCGGAGTCTGGGCATGATCGTGGCACCGCTCGTGCTGCCTGCCCTCGTGCACCTCGTCATCTCGTATCCTTCAGGACGAGGATCGACCACGTGGAGCCGGGTGGCGATCGGCGTTGGCTGGCTGGCCGCGGGCGGCGTGAGCGTCATGCGAGCTGTTACACGGGATCCGTTCTTCGACCCTTACTGCTGGAACGACTGCACCGGCAACGCGTTCCTGATCGTTCCCAACCCGGAGTTGGCGCGCGTCATCGACCAGCTCTGGCTCCGATTCGTACTGGTCACGGGCGCCGTGACGCTCGGAATCGCCGGATGGCGCCTGGCTCGTGCAGGTCGGGCGACCCGCGCGGCATGGTCGCTCGTGGTGATACCGGCCGCAGCTGCTGCCGGAGGCTACGCCGCCTACGCGACGGCGTTGTTGCGTGATCCTGCGGAGGACCCGACCAGGGTCGTCTTCCGTTCGATCCATGTCGCGCAAGCCATCGCGTTGTCCGGCCTGGCGATCGGATTGGCCTGGGCGGTGGTTCGCGCACGCCGCCGGCGCTCCGCAGTGGCGCGCCTCGCGGACGACCTCGGTGTCGCGCCGCCGCCCGGTTCGCTGCAGTCGGCGCTTGCCCGCACTCTCGGGGATGAGAGTCTCCGAGTGTCCTACTGGCTGCCAGGTTCGCAGCGGTATGTCGACGCGGCCGGACGGCCGATCACGCTGCAGTCCGACCCCGGGCGAGCGGCGACCTCCGTCGTTCGTCATGGTCAGCCGGTCGCGCTCGTCGAACACGATGCCGGCCTGTACGACGCTGCCGAGCTCGAGGATCAGATCGGCTCGGCAGCCCGGCTGGCGATCGACAACGAGCGACTGGCGGCCGAAGTACAGGCTCGAATGGAGGATCTGCGCTCGTCCCGTATGCGCATTGTCGAGGCGGCTGACCTGGCCCGGCGGCAATTGGAACGCGACCTTCACGACGGAGCCCAGCAGCGCCTGCTCGCCTTCACCTACCAACTCCGACTCGCCCGCGCCGCGACGACAGATCCCGAGCTCGCCGCAACGCTCAACACAGTTCTCGCCGAGGCACAGACAGCGCTGGCCGAACTGCGGGAGCTCGCCAACGGAATCTTTCCGGCGATCCTCGACGAGGCAGGGCTCGACGCTGCCCTGTGGTCGTTGGCTGAAGAGGCGACGTACCCGCTGGAGATCACCGCCGTTCCGCCCGGACGTCTGCCTGCTGCCGTGGAACGCGCGGCGTACCTCGTCGTTGCCGGCACGGTCCAGGCGGCAACCAGCAGCCTCTCGATTGCAATGACCCGTCTCGGTGACCGGCTCGTCGTAGAGGTAGGTGGGACCTTCGGTGCGTTGCCTGAAGACCTGGCCGACCGGCTGAGCGCCCTGTCCGGCACTCTCGACAGGCAGGCTGGTGGTTTGCGGGCCGAGATCCCTTGCGGGCAACAGGATCCGGTCGACGGGAGGGCTCATGCGAATCGTCGTGGCTGATGACAACCTGCTGACTCGGCAGGGAATTGTCCACCTGCTCAGCCAGGCCGGCCTGGACGTAGTCGGTGAGGCCGCGGACGCTGACCATCTGCTCACGCTCGTTCGCCGGCACAGACCGGACGCGGTGATCGCCGACATCCGGATGCCACCCACCCATACTGATGAGGGACTTGCCGCGGCGCGGCGTATCCAGGTCGAGTCCCCAGACATCGGCGTCTTGGTGCTGTCTCAGTACATCGAGCCGAGCTATGCGCTGCGCCTGATCTCCGACCACCCGGAGCGGGTCGGCTACTTGCTCAAGGAACGGCTCTTCGATGGGGCGATCCTTGTCGACGCATTACGCCGGATCGCGGATGGGGAGACGGTCATCGATCCGACTATCGTCGCTCGGCTGATCGGACGCCGCCGACCCAAGAACCCGCTCGATCGGCTCACTGATCGGGAACGTGAGGTCCTGGGGCTGGTGGCCGAAGGTCTGTCCAACGCCGCCATCGCGGCCCGGTTGCACATCACTACCCGCACAGTCGAGGCTCACGTCACCCAAACCCTCAGCAAGCTCAGCATCACCGAGGACGCCCAGTCGCATCGTCGAGTACTGGCCACCCTCGCCTACCTGCGCTCTGCACCGAGCGCGGACGAATGAAGCGTTCTCGACGAGAGTCGGCGACTGTTCTGGTGACAGGGCTGGCGATGACCGCCTCGGACATCGGCAGCGCAGGCGAGCATGTACGGCTATTCGCGCCTAGCGAGCCGGCGCCTGGTGACGCCGATACAGCCACATCCCGCCCAGGGCGAGACCCGCACCACCTAGTGCGGACGCAGCGGCCTGCACAGCCTCGTCCATGTTGTGGTCCACCGGCACCTCCGTTGTGCTGGTCGCCGCGACGGGCTCCGGAGACTTCGGCTCGGGCTGCGGATAGCCGGACCCCTCGTCCGGCCAAGGCGGCGGGGTGGTCTGCATCGGAGTGGCCGCGTATTCGCGGGTCGGCTCCTTCGCATCGGCCGACGCTTCAAGCGCCACGAAGGTGACAGCGCCCATCGTCAGCGCAGAGGCTGCGAGGGCTGCGTATCTGTTGTTCATGATTTCCTCCCGTTGCGGTGGGATCGCCGCTCTAGTGCTGGTACCTGTCAGCGTCCGCCGCAGGACCGGCTGACACATCGGGGACAACCCCAGTCCCGTGACAGCCGATGTCGCGGCCAGCACGGAGGCCGGACCGTAGGTGATGTGAACCCACCGCCGTTGCTCAAGGCAACCGGACGCTCTGCGGTCTCTCGAGAACAGGCGGATTGATACAACCGTTTCAGTCTCCGAGGAGGGACACGCACCTTAACCACACGGCTGAGGCTCAACGTATGAGATGCGGAGCAACAGACTGGAGCCCTCAGAACTCCGAACCCGGGGTTGACGATGTGTGAGAAGGCGCTGGATTGGCACCTGCAGGTACGCCGCCTTCGGGGCGGTGCGTGTGAGGATGCGCCGGCGGAGTAGTGTTTCGCTCCGATGTCTCCAGCCCGCGCTCGCCGTCCTCGTCCGGCCGATATGCCAGTCCCGGTCGGCGCGCGCAGAGTGTTCACCGACGGTGCCTGCTCGGGCAACCCTGGACCTGGAGGCTGGGCGTGGGCGCTGTCGACGACCGTGTATGCCGCGGGTCACGAGGCTGCCTCCACGAACCAGCGGATGGAGATCCGTGCCGCCCTCGAGGCCGTGCAGGCGAACGACGGTCCCCTGCTGGTCGTCTCGGATTCGACGTACGTCGTCAACTGCTTCCGCGACGGATGGCACACAGGTTGGCTCGAGCGAGGCTGGCTCACCTCGGCAAAGAAGCCGGTCGCCAACAGGGATCTCTGGGAGCCTCTGGTGGCGTTGGTGATCAAGCGCGGGGATGTCGCCTTCCAGTGGGTCAAGGGACATTCCGGCCACGAGATGAACGACTTCGTGGATGGTTTAGCCGTCGCTGCCTGCTTCCCACAGCACTGACCTGGAAGGACGCGCGGCATCGGGATGTTGCCACCCGCGGACGTCCCGCTGGGAGTGCCCCGAACTTCTAGTTCGGCTTGATGATGACCTTGAGGGCCTCGTTCGCGGCCGCGTTCTTGAACACGTCGTAGGCCTCCGCGATTTCGTCGAACGTGAATGTGTGGGTCCCCATCTTCTCCGATGGGATCCGGCCGCTGGCTACCATCTTCAGCAGGGTCGGGATGGATACGGTGTCCACCAGACCCATGGTCAGCGTGACGTTCTGGATCCACATGTCCTGCATGGGCAGTTCGACCGGCGTGCCGTGCACACCGATGTTGGCGATGTGTCCGCCAGGACGCACCAGCCGTGCGGCGGTAAGCAGAGTCTCCGGGTAGCCCACTGCCTCGATGGACACGTCGACGCCGAGTCCGTCGGTGAGCGCGGCAACCTCGGCGACGGTGTTCGGACCGGCCTCAACCGCATCGGTAGCACCGAATTCCAGCGCCTTGGTCAGCCGGAACTTGTTCGTGTCGACGGCGATGACCTTCGAAGCCCCCCATAGCCCGGTCGTCAGGATCGCGGACAGACCGACCGCACCGGCGCCCACCACGGCCACCGTGTCACCCGGGCGAACGTTGCCGGCCAGGACCCCGACCTCGTACCCGGTGGGCAGGGAGTCGGCCAGGAAGATCGCCTGCTGGTCGGTCACACCGTCGGGGACCGCGTACAGCGACGTGTCGGCGTAGGGCACGCGGACCAACTCGGCCTGGGTGCCGTCGATCAGGTGGCCGAAGATCCAGCCGATGCCACCGACGGTCTGGCAGTGTGACGGCATGTTGCGCTGGCAGTAGACGCAGCGGCCACACTTCGTGATCGCCGGCACCAGCACGCGGTCACCGACGTGGAATCCCGTCACGGCGCTGCCGACCGCGGTGATCGACCCGACCGCCTCGTGCCCGAGGATCCGGCCGTCGGTCACCGCCGCCACATCGCCCTGCAGGATGTGCAGGTCCGTGCCGCAGATCGTCGTTGTGTCCACCCGCACCACCACGTCGGTGGGTTCCTGAACGGCCGCATCGGGAACGTCTTCCCACGCCTTCTTCCCGGGGCCGTGATAGACAAGAGCCTTCATCTCCGGATCCTCCTAGATCCTCCACTGGCCTGGAGACAGGTCCGGTCCACCATCCACACGGCCCATCGCTCGACGCCAACGACAGTAGTGTTGATCCGCGCGCAGGACCGTCTCAAAATCAGACCATCCACCCGTGCCCGCGACGAGCGGCCGGCCGATGACCGGCTTCGGGGATAACACTTGTCCGTGTTCTGAAGAAATATCGTGCTGACTCGGTGTCACAGATTGACCACCACGAGGTAACAACACTGGCGTCAGGCGCGCGGGCAGGCCGCGCCTCGCAGGCCCGGCGGACGACGATCGGTGTGACGACCGTCGGCATCGGTTCGGTTGCCAACGGCAACCTATTCGTGGTGTCCGAGGAGGAACACGCACCTTAACCACACACCTCAATCTCGGTGTGTGAGCGGCGCTTTGAGCTCGAACCTCGTGCCGCTGACGAGGGCCAGTTCGGCGCACGATACGTCCACATGGGGCGCGACACGCGCTGGCCTCTGCGACAGCAAGCCTCTCACTACAGTGAGTAGTCGGGAATGCGCGAGCAGCGGCTATGTCCGGGGGTAGGTATGCGCAGTCACTATCGCGCGGCTGTCGGGGCAGGCGATGAGGATCGTAGCGCTGTCGCGCACCTCAGAGCGGGTCTGGCAGGCCTCGTGTCCGATGCGGTCCGAATCGAAGTGGACGCGATCGTCGGGCCGCCGGGGACGGACGGACAGGCGAACCCGCTGCGCATGGGATTAGCGGCGGATCACTTCTGGTGCGATCTGTTCGCGGCGATCGCCCAGGTCGCGCGGGGTGTGCAAGCTGAGCTGGATCAGGTACCTGATCACCTCCGGCGTGGTCATCCGTTCCCGCAGTGTGGACAACAACCTCGTACGGCGGAAGCGTGGTGCGCCGCGTCCGACGAAGCGCATCAGATTGGACGAAGTCATCGTCGAGCGAGTGATCGCGGCCGCGGTCCGGACTGCGTGGGTACCGGTGCAAGCGATGTACCGGGCGAAGCCTCAGCTGCTGATCCGGCATGCGCAGATCCTGGCGGTCCTCATCTGTCCGGCCCCGGAGCGCCATCGCGGCGTGGTCGAGCACTGTATGCGCCCACTCTTCGGCGAAAGATCGCAGAATGGACAGGGCGGGGCAATCGCATTCGACCGGCACGCAGGTACGAATTGTTTCAAGTGCGGCCGACAGTCCGAGGGGCGCCGGCATTCTGAGCTACTGGCGCACCATTGTGTCCGGCCTACCGTCTGACGACCCGCTCCGGCCGGTGTACGACTCGCTGAACTTCGTCCACCCCGAAAGCGCTCTGGGACGATTCGTGGCCGGCGCACCGATCGAGTCCACGGAACTGAGGACGCCACCGATCTATCCCTTTCGCTGCAATCTGAGCCAGCGGCAAGCGGTCGAGAAAGCACTCAGCCACTCCATCTCCGTGATCGAGGGTCCACCCGGCACCGGCAAGACCGAGACGATCTTGAACCTCATCGCCAACGTCATCGCGGAAGGCTCGGCGACCATCGGCGTGGTCTCGTTCGGCAACTCGGCTGTCGACAATGTCCGGGAGAAGCTCGAGAACCTCGGATTCGGACACGTCGTTGCTCGGCTCGGCAACAAGGAGATGGCGGAGGAGTTCTCCAACCGGCAGAACCGCCGGAACACGGAGCTGAGGAGGTTCGTGAACGAGACGCCGCCCGACCCTCCGGCCGAGAGACTGGCCGAGGTCGACAGACGCGTCGCCGGCTTCAGGCGGCTGAGCGTAATCGCGCCGGACTGCGGCAGGAGATCGACGCGCATGTCTTGGAGCTTCATCCGACGAGTCAGGGCGTATCTCAAGTACGGGTCGCTAGGTGGCGGCCGGCTAGGACCTGAGCACGGACGAGCAGGCTGTGGTCGTCTGGCCAACGGTCGAGGCAGTCACCTAGGTGGGCGCGGAACTGGCCGGGCTCCGCACCGATGTCGTCGTGATCTTCCCCGACCGCGGTGGTCGTGGATGATGTGGCATTCAGTCGCTTGTAAGGTTGTTGCTGTAGGCAATCGTGATTGGCCACACTCGGTCGCGTTGGAGATCCGTGATGCCTTGACATCACCTATGACCCTCCGTAGCGTCGTTAGCTGGGGGTTTTATCAGGCCGGTTCACCTCGTTGGGTGATCGACACTTCGCGCCTGAGGGGGGATGCATGTCTGACGCGGCGTCCTCTTTGCTCGCCCCGGCCGAGTCAGCCGACTGCGCCGCGAACTGGCGGCGCCCATTCCAGCGCCTGGACAGCCTACTGGCCGCGGCTGTGGCCGAGGCTCGAGTACGGTTCGGTGCCGAGGCGGGGCGCGATTCGTTCCGTGGGCTTTACATCACCGAGGAGCATGCGGCCGCCGCTCTGAACGGTCCGCTGGGGGAGCCGCTGCGCACGCACAGGGAGAGTACGCTCGCGCCGGGCTGGGCCGAGCTAGCGTCGTCGGACGACGGGTGGGCCTGGCTGCGGCATACATTCGCCCTGACCGACAACGAACTCGACGTGGTGCTGATCGCACTGGCACCAGAGGTAGACCTGCGTTACGAGCGGCTGTACGGCTACCTCCAGGACGACGTCAGCCGGTGTCGCGCGACGGTGAACCTGATCCTCGACCTGATCAGCACATCACCCAACGAAAAGCTGGTACGGCGGACCTTGTTCGCCGCTGACGCCCCTCTGCTGCGAAACAACATCCTCCAACTTGTCAGCGAGGAGCGAGCGCATCCTCCACTACTGGCGCAGGCGGTCGTCCTCGACGAGCAGATCACAGGCGTCCTGCTGGCCGTGGACGGTCTCGACTCACAGCTGGCCGGGTACTGCCAGCTCGCCTGCCCGCCCCCGGCGCGTTGGGCAGAGACGGCGCTCTCGCCGGCTGCGCGGCGAACTGTTCTGGGTGCGGCGGGGGCCGCGCAGGGCCGCTACCCGTTGCGAATCCACCTGCACGGGCCAGTCGGGTCCGACCGCGCGGCTGCGGCGGTGGCATTGGCGGGGGAGTTGCGCGCCCCCATCCTCACGCTCCGAGCGGCCGATCTGCCGACCGCAGACGAGAAGGCCGCGCTCGTCGTGGCCCGCTCGTTCCGCGAGGCACTGCTCAAAGGGGCAGTGCTGTTTGTCGACGGCGAGAGTTTCCTGCCAGTCGGCTCGCGCGCGCGGTCGGCCTTGGTCGACGGCCTGGCTGAGCACGGTGGCATCACGGTATTGGCCGGCACGCAGCCGTGGACGGCGGAAGGTGGGCCGCCGCTCGGTGTTCTCAATATCGCTGTAGGGCGAGCGGATCTGGCCACCCGCCGCGCCGCGTGGGCGCGCGAGCTCGACGAGGCCGGGACGACAGCGTCGACCGACCTTGTGGATACGCTCGCCGGTCGGTTCTCATTCGGACCGGCGCAGATTGCCGAGGCGGTCGCGAGCGCGGCCACCGCTGCCGGCGCGGACCGGGGACCGACCGCGAAAGAGGTGTTCGCGGGAGCCCGGCGGCAGACAAGTCAACGGTTGGCGGTCTTGGCGCGCCGGATCGAGCCGACCTGCACCTGGGCCGACATCGTGCTGCCTCCCGATACCACCGCGCAGCTGAAGGAGCTCTGCGCCCGGGTCGGCTTACGCTCGACGGTTCTGACCGAGTGGGGCTTCGAGCAGAAGCTGGCGCGTGGCCGAGGAACCACCGCCCTGTTCACTGGACCGCCGGGGACCGGCAAGACGACCGCTGCGGAGGTCGTGGCCGGTGAGCTCGGCTTGGATCTGTTCGCGATCGACCTGTCCGCGGTGGTCAGCAAGTACATCGGCGAGACCGAGAAGAACCTGGAGACGATCTTTGCGGCGGCCGCCGACGCAGACGCCATCTTGTTGTTCGACGAGGCCGATGCGCTGTTCGGTAAGCGCTCCGAGGTGCACGACGCCCATGACCGGTACGCCAACATCGAGACGTCGTACCTGCTGCAGCGGATGGAGCAGTACGACGGTATCGCCGTCCTGGCCACCAACCTGCGGCAGAACCTGGACGAGGCGTTCACTCGTCGGCTGCAGTTCATCGTCGAGTTCCCCTTCCCCGACGACGAGCTACGCGAGGGGATCTGGCGGATCGCCTTCCCGCCCGGCGCACCACTGGCGGAGACGCTGGACGTCGTTGGCCTGGCCCACGACTTCCGGCTCTCCGGTGCCAACATCAGGAATGCCGCGCTGCACTCCGCGTTCCTGGCTGCGGCGCGGAGCGAGTCGATCGGTACTGCGCACGTCCGGCAGGCGATCTGGCGTGAGTTCCAGAAGATGGGCCGGGTGCCACCCGGTGCCACCGCGGAGCAGGTGTGGTGAGCTGCCGTGTTCCAAGACCTCGACGAGACCCTGAAGGCGATCCTGGACGACGCCTCGGCGCCGGCCGATCTGCGTGCGGCCGATGTCAGCTTCGATACGCCGGACAAGAACTACAAACCGGCCGAGGCGACGGTGAACCTGTTCCTGCACGACGTCTCGGAGAACCGCAGCCTCCGTGACGAAGCGCGGGTCCTCACCAGGACGAACGACGGCTACGCATCTCGGCTGCCGTCGTTGCGCGTCGACTGCAGCTACCTCGCCACGGCGTGGTCAGCTCAGGCCGGCGGGCTCAAGGCGGCGGAGGAACACAGGCTGCTGGGGCTCACTCTGCTGTGGCTCAGCCGCTTCCCGGTCGTCGACGAGCGCTTCCTCAGAGGCACCCTGGCGACCCCACCGCAGGCCTATCCATTGCCGACCATGGTCGCGCAGGTGCAGGAGAACCGGTCGAGCGGTGAGTTCTGGACCGCGCTCGGGATCGCGCCGCGGCCGGCGTTCCCGATCACGGTGACGATCACGGTCGAGCCGTACGACGAGGTCGAGGAGTTCCCGCCGGTCCAGAAGATCGACCTCCGCAGCACGTCGGTCGAGCACCCGTTGTTCCGCGGCGTGGTGATCGACCAGTCGCTCGTACCGGTCCCGGCCGCCACAGTCTCCGTCACCGAGACCGGCGCACAGGCGACCTCGGGTCCGGACGGGGAGTTCGCCGTACCCGGGCTCGAGTTCGGGGCGTACACGTTGAAGGTGCGGGCGGCCGGGCGGCCCGACGAACAAGTCGCCGTGACGTATGCGGCCGACCATCAGACGCAGACGGTGGTCCTCTCCGGGCCGTAGGCCCCGGACGACGCGACCGACCGGCGAGCAGAACGGAAAGGCGGAAGAGCAGCGATGGTCGACTACGCGACAGCAGCTCCCGGGATCCATCTGGAGGAAATCACCCCGGCGGGGCCTATCGCCGGCGCGGGGACGAGCGTTGCGGCGCTGATCGGCGTCACGGCGACGCTCCCGACCGGCGACGAGCTGGGGAAGCCGGTGCCGGTCTCCAGCTGGAACGCGTACAAGGACAAGCTCGGTGAGTACAAGAGCGGGCTGAACCTCCCGTACGCGGTCCGCGGGTTCTTCGACAACGGCGGTACGTTCGCCTACGTGGTGCCGATCAAGACCATGGACGGTCTGGACGGCGCGCTGGCGCAGCTCAGCCGGCTGCCCGATGTCGGTCTGGTGTGTGTGCCGGGGCTGGTGGATCCGGCGCTGCAGAAGGACAAGGTGATCAAGCACTGTGAGGACCTGGGCGACCGGTTCGCGATCCTGGACGGCGTCCAAGACAAGGACCCGCTCAAACCCGGGAACCCGCTGCTCACCCAACGGGCCGGGTTGTTGTCGGTCAACGGGTTCGGCGCGCTCTACTGGCCGTGGATCGTGATCCGTGACCCGGGCAGCACGACCGGGCAAACGATCCCGGTGCCGCCGTCCGGGCACATCGCCGGCATCATGGCGCGCTGCGACAGCACGGTCGGCGTACACAAGGCTCCTGCGAACGAGCAGATCCGTGGCGCCGTCAGCCTAGACTTCACGCTGAACGACACCGAGCAAGGCCAGCTGAACCAGCAGAACATCAACGCACTCCGCACCTTCCCGGGTGGGCCGCCGCTGGTGTGGGGCGCGCGCACGCTGTCCGCCGACGTACCGTGGCAGTTCGTCAATGTCCGGCGGCTGGTGTCGTACGTCGAGGACTCGCTCGTGACCGGGTTGCGCTGGGCGGTGTTCGAGCCGAACACCACGGCGCTCTGGAAGGGGCTGGAGCGCTCGATCACCGAGTTCCTCACCCGGGTGTGGGAGGCGGGCGGGCTGTTCGGCCGGACCGCCAAGGAGGCGTTCTACGTGACGATCGACGAGTCCCTGAACCCCGCGCCGGTGCGAGACCGCGGCGAGGTCATCGTCGAGATCGGCCTGGCCGTGACGCGGCCCGCCGAGCACATCGTTCTGCGCATCGGCCTGTGGGATGGCGGCGCCAAGGTCAGCGAGGGCTGATCCCACAACGGCACCGGGCCAACGGTTCGGTGGAGTGGCAACTCGGGGTTGGGAGGCAAGGGGATGCCCCAGACAGGACAACGCGTCGACCCGTACCGAAGCTTCAACTTCCTGGTGGAGCTGGACGGGATTGCGCAGGCCAGCTTCACGGAGTGCAGTGGGCTCGGCTCCACCACGGAGGTGATCGAGAACCGCGAAGGCGGCGACAACACGACCGTTCGCAAGTTGCCCGGCAAGACGACGTACACCGACATCACGCTGAAGTGGGGTGCGACCACCTCGATCGAGCTGTGGGAGTGGCGGCTGCAGATCGTGCAGGGGCTGGTCGTCCGCAAGAACGGCTCGATCGTCGTCTTCGACTTGGCCAACCGCACCGAGGTCGTGCGGTGGAACTTCGACCGCGCCTGGCCGACCAAGTGGGAGGGATCGGCGTTCAACGCGAAGGGCAGCGAAATTCTCGTCGAGACCTTGGTCCTCGCGCACGAGGGTCTGGCCCGGGTATGACTGGCCAGCTGGTCACCGAGGTGTCCTTCGAGCTCCCGAAGGGGTACGTCGACGCCGAGGGGACGTTGCACCGGTCCGGGAGGATGCGGCTGGCGACGGCCGCTGACGAGATCTACCCGTTGCGTGATCCGCGCGTGCAGGGCTGGCCGGCGTACCTGATCGTGGTGCTGCTGGCCAGGGTGGTCACGAAGCTCGGCAGCCTGCCGGACGTGAACCCGGGTGTGGTCGAAGGCCTGTTCTCCGAGGACCTGGCGCATCTGCAGGACCTGTACAACCGGATCAACGGCCTGACGCCGCACGTGGTCGCTGTCGTCTGTCCGCACTGCGGTGGGGGCCACGAGGTGGAGGTGCCACTGCTGGGGGGATAACGGGCTACCCCTTGGACCGGGTCCACCAGGAGGCAGCCTTTCTCGGTCGGCACACGCACTGGACCCTGACGGAGGTGTTGACCCTGGACCATGCCCAGCGCCGGCAGTGGGTCCGCGAGGTGTCCGCTCAACTCGAGCTGAGCTGAGCTGAGCGACGGGTGTTAGGAGGGGACGGATGACCGATCCGGCAGGGCGTCCGCAGACGCTCGGGGAACGGCTGGCGCTGTTCGCCGAGCAGTTGCGCCTTCGCCATGTCGCCACCTTCTCGTGGGAACCCGGTTTCGCTCAGGTGCTGCAGAGGTTGGATGCGCTCGACCAGTCGTGGGCGCAGCGGTTCGAGCGATGGGACGGCGCGGGGGAGTGGACCGAGCCCGGCGGACGGTTCCCGAGCGAGCGGCCGACGGCACGGGAGGACAGCGAGAGGGCGACGGCCGGCAGAACCGCAACAGCCGCCGGAACCACCGCAGCTTCGGCAGCTGCTCGAGCGGACGCGGTTGCTGCGGGCGTCGGCCCGCAGACGGCCGCATGGCCGGCCGACGTCGTTCCGGTGGACGTCCGCGCCCGGCTCCGCGAGATAGCTGGTGCCGGCGCGGACGGCATGCGGGTGCAGATCGACGCCGAGGCGGACGCCGATGCCCGGTCGCACCGCGCGGACGCAGTCACATCGGGTACGACGGTCAAGATGAGGTCCGGGCGGTTCCGGCCGGACACACCGGAGGGCCTCGGGCTCCTGGCGCACGAGGCGACTCACGTGACTGCCTTGCTCGCCCGTGGCGCGGCGGCGCCCCTGAACACTCCGGGCGGAGTGGCGGCGGAAGAGGCTGCTGCGGCGCGGGCCGAGCTTGTGGCCCAGCGGCTTCCCGGAGCCGCCGGTGTTGAGCTCCCACGCAGGCACAGCGACCCGCCTCCGTACAACGATCTACCGGCTGCTGGTTACTTCAACAGTGCGACAAGACCCTCGACCACGCCGATGGCGGTGACGCCGATGCGGGCGGATGCCGACCGGCCGGAGGCGTCGCCGACGGCTGGGGGCTTCGACTCCGAGGGGCTGCGGCTGCGGATCATCGAGGACCTGATGCACCGGTTGCGGACCGACTCCGAGCGGGGAGGCTGACATGGCCGCACCAGTCCAGGGGCCTATCCGCCCACCCTCCCGACCGCCGGCCCACGACCTCCTGCGGACTCCGCTACGTCTGGCGCCGCTCCCGGCCAGCAACGAGCTGGCCAAGGCCGTCCTGATCGACACCACGACCAATACCGGACACGTGGTGATGTACAACCCCGAGGAGCTGAAGGTTGAGCAGGGCAACCAGTTCGCCGAGGTCGGTATCCCCGGGCTGAACGCCTCCCCACTGCAGTACGTTCGGGGCAAGAACCGCGTCCTGACGATGGAGCTGTTCTTCGACACCTACGAGTCGAAGGACGACGTGCGACTCCACACCGCGCCGATCGTCCGGCTGCTCGACAAGCAGCCGCAGACGCTCGCCCCGCCGGTCCTGCTGTTCTCGCTCGGCCGAGTGCAGTTTCGCTGCGTGCTCACCGATGCCAGCCAGCGCTTCACGATGTTCGCGCCCGACGGTACGCCGGTCCGCTCGACGATGTCGGTCCGCCTCCAGGAGTACGTCGACGTGTCGCTCGAGATCAGCCAGGGCCTGTTCATCGGATCGCCGACCGCATCCGCGCTGGTGAACGTCGCACTGACCCCGATCGTCGAAGCCATCAGCCCGTCCGCGGCGTCGGCGATGCACACGGTGCTCGCCGGCGAGACGCTCAGCGGCATCGCCGGCGCGTACCTCGGCGACCCGGCGCGCTGGCGCGAGATCGCTCAGGCGAACGGGATCATCGACCCGCTCGCGGTCAAGCCCGGAGTCTCGCTGGTGATCCCGGACGGATCGGGGCGGACGCCGTGAGCGCGCCGCACTACGCGCCTCGCTTCGACGTCCGACTGTCGGGTGTGACGCTGGCGGCCGAGCTGGCCGATCAAGTGCTGAGCCTGACCGTCGAGACCGACCTGGACCTGGCCGGCTCGTTCAGTCTGACCTTGCGCAACCACGACAACAAGCTGCTCGACTCGGCGCTGCTCGATATCGGCAAGACGGTCGAGATCCACCTCGGGTACGCGCACGACCTGGTCCCGGCGTTCCTCGGCGAGGTCGCGGCGATCGAGCCCTCGTTCCCGGCCGACGGGCCGCCGACGATCACGCTGTCGGGGTACGACAAGTCGTACCGGCTGCGGCACACGCCGCCACCGCCGCGCGCCCGCACCGACGTCAACGACAGCCTGATCGCGGCCGAGATCGCCGCCGAGCACGGACTCGTCCCGATCGTCGACCCGGTGCCGTTCCACGCCGAGCGGGTCCAGGTCGAGACCGACATGGCGTTCCTGAAGGCGTGCGCGAACCAGTACTTCTTCGACGTGTACGTCGAGTGGGACCGGCTGCACTTCCACTTCCCCCGGCCGCAGTTGTCCGCGCACGTCCTGGAGTGGGGGAAGAACCTGACCAGCTTCAGCCCACGGATCTCGGCGACCGGCCTGGCCGGGGTGCAGCAGGTCCGGGTCTACAACCAGGAGCTCGCGCAAGCGCTCACCGTGACGATGCTGGCCGCGGACCTCGACCCGGACAACCTGGTCGAACGCCTTGGTACCTCGGTTTCGCAGCTACTGATGTCCCTGGTGCGCAAGGGGATCCGCCGCGAGGGGATCAGCAACCCGATCCAGGCCGCCACCGTGGCCAAGGCCATCCTGTCGAACCTGCTGGAAGGTCTCTACGAGGGCAACGGGTCCTGCATCGGCATCCCGGACCTGTCGGCCGGGCGGTACGTGACGATCGCCGGAGTGGGGAAGCGGTTCAGCGGCACCTACCGGGTGCGCAAGGTGACGCACCGGATCGACGGCAACGGGTTCCGGACCGACTTCTCCATCACCCAGCGCGGGCACTCGAGCCTGCTCGGGCTGCTGCGCAAGAAGCTGGTCGAGACCCCGTCGCCGAACCAGGGCGAGAAGTTCTTCGGCGTCGTCCTCGGCGTGGTCGAGGAGAACAACGAGGTGCTCTCCGGCGAGCCCATGCCGGCGATCGGGCGGGTCAAGGTGAGCTTCCCCGGGCTGGGCGACAACTTCAAGAGCGGTTGGGCGCCGTGCGTCCGGCCGATGGCGGGCAGTGGCACGGGGTTCTACGCCTTGCCCGACAAGAAGGACCAGGTCCTGGTCGCCTTCGAGTACGGCGACCTGTCGAAGCCGTACGTGCTGGGCGCGCTCTGGAACGCGCAGCAGAAGCCGCCGGCCGACAACGCCGATGACAAGAACGCCAAGAAGGTGCTCAAGTCCAAGGCCGGGCACACCATCACCTTCGACGACACCGTGGGGGCCGCGGCGCTCACGATCAGCGCGGCCGGCGATCTCGCGATCAAGGCCAGCGGCGAGATCAAGCTCGAGGCAGTGGGAGGCAAGACGGCGATCACGATGGTCTCGGACGGGGTGGACGTGAAGTGAACGAGGAGGGGACGCGATGACCGATCCGTTCGTGCTCACGACGGCGAGCAGCATCCGGTGCTCGCACGGGTTCGACATCTCGGCCGGCAACACCGGCAGGCTCAAGGTCGGCGGCAAGGAAGTCCTGCTGGCCGGGCTCGCCGACAAGACCTTCACCTGCTCGATCCCGGACAACCCGAACGCCGGCATCAAGCACTGCACGAAGGTCAGCACGGTCTCGGCCGGCGAGAAGTCCAGACTCACGGTGGGGAAGGTCTCCGTGCTGCTGGACAAGCTGGCCGGGCTGACGGACGGCGCACCGCCACCCCCTGACCTGGTTGTGGTTGCCAAGCAGGCTCGGTTGCGTGCGGCGGTGAAGCCGTGAGCGACGAGGTATTGGGGCGGGGCCTGTCGTTCCCGTTGCGGATCAGCGGTACCGGGCTGGCGGAGTCGGCGGGTGTGGCTCGGGTCGAGCAGTCGATCCGGATCATTCTCGGCACGCAGTACGGCGAACGCGTGATGCGTCCCGGCTTCGGTGCCAACCTGAAGAGCCTGGTCTTCGCGCCCAACAACGCGACCACCGCCAGTCTGGCCGGGTATTACGTGACCGACGCGCTGACGCGGTGGGAGCCGCGGATCGACGTCCTCGACGTCCAGGCGATCAACGACGTCGACGGGGCGCGGCTGGTGATCGAGATCCGGTACCGGCTGCGCGCCACCGCCCAGGAGCACCTGCTCGTCCTTCCCTTCCTGCTGGAGCGTGGCTGATGTCTCCCGAATCGCGCGGCGGCCGGATCGTGCCGCCCAACCTGGACGACCGGACCTGGCAGGAACTCGTCGACGAGATGCGGGCGCTGATCCCGAAGTACGCACCGCAATGGACCGACCAGAACCCCTCCGACCTCGGCGTTACGTTGATCGAGCTGTTCGCCTGGCTCGGCGAGAGCATCATCTACCGGCTGAACCAGACGCCGGAGAAGAACTATCTCGCGTTCCTCAACCTGCTGGGGATCACCCGCGACCCGCCGACTCCCGCGCGGACGTACCTGACGTACGGCTCGTCGGTCGAGACTCCCGTGACGGTGCCGATCGGGACGCAGGCGCAGACGTCCGACCCGGCAGGTGGGCGGCCGGTCGTGTTCGAGACGGATGAGGAGCTGGTCGTACTGCCGACCACGCTCAAGGCGGCGCTGCGGGTGGGGCCGTTGGCGGCGGACGCGAACCGAGCGACGTACCACCAGGCCTCGGCCGACCTGATCGGCCCGCCCACCGCGAGCCACCTGGTCGAGGTCCCCGCCGGACAGACGGTCGCCTTCTACCTCGGGTTCGATCGGGCGGTGACGGCTGAGGTGGCACTCGGGCTGCGGCTGTACCAGGCGGCGCGAACCGCCGGGGCGGCGACATTGCGGTTCACCTACTCCAAGGGCGACGTCGAACCGTTGCTGTGGCCGCCGGTGACGGCGGCCGGCGATGGGACCGAGGGCCTCCAGCACGACGGCGCGGTGCGGCTCACGGTTCCGGCCGACTGGACGGCCCAGCGGGCCGCGGGCGATGATCCGGCCCGGCCGTGGCAGACCGTGACGCCGGAAGCTGACGTAGACAAGGTCACCGATCCGTTGTTCTGGGTCGGCGTGCTGATCGACGCGCCGGCCGCTGCCCCGTCGGCGGGCGGCGATCCGCCGCCGGCCCTGGCGATCGGGATCGACCGGCTGCTGTTCAACGCCGTCCCGGCCCGGACCGCGCTCTCGGTCCGCGCGGCGGAGGACCTCGGGGAGAGCACCGGCCAGAGGTTCCAGGTCGTTGCCTTGCACAACCGTCCGCTGTACCGCCGGCCGGGCCTGACCGCGCCGTACGCCGACCTCGTGGTCCAAGTCGCGTCGGCGGCCGACCCGGCGAACTGGAAGGACTGGAAGCTGGTCGACGAGTTCCCGACCGGGGCGGGCGAGGTCTACCGGATCGACCCGGTCGCCGGCGAGGTGCGGTTCGGCAACTTCGACGAGCGGTCCGGCAAGGGCAGCGGCTCGGTTCCACCTCGGGGCAGCAAGATCCAGGCTCTGCGCTACCGCTACGTCGCCTCGGGGACCGGCGGGAACGTCGGACCGAGTCAGGTCACGGTCTTCGGTACCGCACCCACGGGGGTCCCGGTGAGTGGCATCGGCTCAGTCACCAACCTCGGCCCGGCCCGCGACGGGACCGACGAGGAACCGATCGAGGAGACGATGCGGCGCGCGCCGGAGGAGCTGCGGATCCGGTACCGCGCCGTGACCGTCGACGACTACGAGTTCCTCGCGCGGGAGGCGAGCATCGACCTGCGGGTCAGTAAATGCTTGCCGCCGCGGATCCATACCGATGACGCGCCCGGACAGCCGCCGCCGTGGAATGCCGGCGACCCGTGGACGTTCGGTGGACTGGTCCGGGCGCCGGGCACCGTCAACCTGATCATCGCTCCCGACCGGGACGTCGACGTACCGCGGCCGGAGCCGACGCAGGACCAGATCCGGCTCGTCCAGGGGTACCTCGACGCTCGCCGGGACCTGACCGCACGGCTCGAGGTGGTGGCGCCGCGGTACCTTCCGGTGATCGTGACCGTGGAGATCATGGTGTGGCAGGAAGCGCTGAACGCGGGCGCCGACCGGGCCACGATCGAGGCAGAGACCCGGGCCAAGATCCAGAAGTTCCTCCACCCCACCCGCGGCGGGCCGGACGGCAAGGGCTGGAGCGTCGGGGACCCGGTCTTCACCTCCGACGTCTTCCGCGCGCTGATGCCGACCGAGGATCTCGGGTACATCAGCGTGCTGCAGGTGAAGCCTGACACGCCCGCTTACCACTTCCCGCCGCTCGGTCCGGGCGGGGCGTACAAGGGCGACGTCGAGCGGCCGTTCGCGTTGTCGCCGTTCGGGGCGTCGGTACGGCTGGCCGACTACGAGCTGGTCTGTGCGGCCGCCGACTCTGCACAGCTGGTCAAGACCACTCCGGTCCAGGTCTGACATGTCAGAGTCGAGCTACCTTGCGTACCTCCCGCCGGTGCTGTGGCGGGACGACCCGCTGGTCGACGAGTCGGAGCACGGCCTCCGCCTCGGCGCGGCCTTGCGGATCTTCGAGAAGATCGCGACCGGGATGCCTGACGACATCCTGCTGGAGCACGTAGATCCGAAGGACCCGTCCAAGACGCATGTCCATCCCGCGCTGAGCGACGAGATCGCCGACCTGCACCGGCTCTTCGACCCTTGGACGACGCCACCGGAGTTCCTGCCCTGGTTGGCGTCTTGGGTGGCGCTGGAGTTCCCGACCCTGCAGGGCGTCCCGTTGTGGGAGGAGTACCAGCGCCGCAAGGTGACTGCGGAGATCGCGCAGATTTACCGGCTGCGCGGCCGCAAGACAGGGCTGAACCAGTACCTCGAGCTCTACGCGGTCGGACAGGCGCGACCTCGGGTGAGCGTCGATGACGGTGCGCGGCTGTTGAGCGTGGTACCGCGGACCGGTGCGTTGTCCACGGTCACCGCGCTCGTCTCCCAAGGGCCTGTGGTGATCGCGGGCGTCGTGCGTTCTGAGGGACTGACCAGGCCGTGGTGCGTCGCAGCCGGGGCTGACGGGAGTCTCTTCGTCGGCGACATCGGCCTGCCTGATACGGCGCAGGTGCAGGTGAAGCTGCCGAGCCGGGTATGGCATCTGGACCCCGCCGGCCGCTACGAGCTGTCGGGTGTGCCGCCGCGGCCGGCGCCGCTCGCCCCGGATACCGCCAACCTGAAGGACGTGGTCTCGGTCGCGCTGGCTCCGGCGCGGGGCGCAGTACCCGAGACGCTTTATGTGTTGACCCGCACCGGCCGGTTGTTCGGCATACCGGCGCCCTTCCGCGGGGTTGCTGCGACACAGGTGGCGAACTTGGCGGTGGCTGGTACGGCGATCTGGATGGTCGCGCTGGCTGTGGATCCGTCGACCGGCGACCTGCTTGCGCTTGATCGGGGCGGACGGCCGCCACAAGCGCCCGGACCGACGGTGGTCACCGTGCGGCCGACCAACCCGCCGACGGTTACTCGCACCAGGCTGACCAAGGCTGTCGAGCCGTTGTCGATGGTGATCGAGGCAGACGGAACGCTGTTGATCGGGGACGGCGGCGACCAGGAGCCGACCGATGCGGCGGGACTGCCCGGAAATCTGCTGCGAGTGGATCGAAGGAACACGCCGTGGCGGGAGGCGGTCCTGCTGCCGCCGGACAATCCGTTGGTCGCGCCGGCGGCACTGGCGCGTACCCGGGACGGGCGCCTGTACGTGCTGGACGTGGGCCTCAAACCCTTCGCGCCGTCGGCGACCGATCCGTTCATCTGCCCGGTGGCCGAGCCCGCCGCGATCCTGACCGTGGACCTGACTGCGAAACCGGCGGCCTCCACTCGGATCACCGCACCGGGCGAGTTCGTGTACCCCACCGGGATGACCGCGGTCGGCGACCGGCTGGTGGTCAGCGACCCCGGGCAGCCGGAGACCTCCGGGCTCGAACCGTTCTGGGGCAGGGTCCGGCCGTTCGAGTTCGACGTGTCGATCCACTTCACCACGTCCCGGTTGCCGGACGACCCCGCCGAGCGCAAACGAGTGCTCGACCAGGCGGTCGGCAACATCAGCTCGATCGTCGAGGAGCAGAAGCCCGCCCACACGCTCTGGACCCTGAACACCTCGATTCTCTGACCGCACGCATCGACTCAGGAGGCAGCAGATGGCAGCGACCGGCGAGGAGCGGTCCGGTGGTTGAGGGCCTGGTACGGCGGACGCAGTACTGGAACCTCCCGACGCACACGGTGCGGGCGGGGGCGACCGGACATGGCGAGAGCCTGATCGATCTCGAGGAGTACCTGCTGCCGATGACGGACGCACGTGCTTCCGCGCTGCACACGTGGGGCGTCGCGCAAGGGCTCGAGGTGTCCGCGGCGGTTGGTGCCGGCGAGGTAACGGTGTCCCCGGGTGTAGCGTTCGATGCGTCCGGCCGGACGATCGTGCTGTCCGCGGCGGGTGTCGCGGTGACAGACCCAGCGGTGGACCCGACGGCAGTCCTCGACATCGAGACAGTCGCCGTCGGCCCGGCCGGCGTGGTTCTTCCAACTGCTGGATCGGCTGGGTCCTGTGTGCTGACGCTGACGTGGCGCGAGGTGCAACGGGACAGCGGGAACTCGCCGACCCTGCTCCACGCCCCGTGGCTGCGTCTCCTGCCGGCGAACACATTCCCAGACAGCGGCGAGCAAATAGTCCTGGCCAGCCTGGAACTGAGCGCCGCCGGCCTGGTCACCAGCCTGGCCCCGGGCCTGCGACGACTCACAGCTTCCCCGACAGGACGCGTCGAGCTCCGAGCACCGCACTCAACGGTCGGATCGGTCGGCCAAGCTCCGGTCGCGACACTCGGCGCAGAGCCGAACGGCGATGTCCTACTAGAGCTGCTAGCCGGTGCAATACCTGCGTTACGGGTGTCGGCCGACTCTGGCGACGCTCGGCTCTCCGGCGCTCTGACGGCCGCGTCGCTAACGGCCGACGGCGCTGCGACGGTCGGCAGCACCCTGTCGGTCGGCGCTGCTGTCTCGGTCGCGGGGGAGTTGGTGGTCGGGGGACCGGTTCGGACCGGCATGCTCGCCGTTGGGCTCGGCGACGCGGCATCGGCGCGGGACGTGCATATCGAGGGGACCGAAGTACACAGCGGTGGTCCCGGAGGCGGGTACTCGTTCTCCGACCGCGAGATGAGCTCGTTTGTCGAGACCCCCGAGAGCGGTCAGCGCTGGGTCTGGTACGCCAAGGCCGGCGAAGCCCGCCTGTGGTCGCACGAAGATGTGCTCAAGGTCCGGCCCGGGGCGGTCGCGGCAGCAAGCTCCGACGGCGTCGGCCTGGACGTGTTCCGCCGAATGCGGGTGCGTTCGAACGGGACCTTCTCCGCTGGGATCTGGTTCCACCAGGACGCCGACCGGGGCTTCGTGGGCATGCTCGACGACACGCACGTTGGCTTCTACGGTGCGAACGGCGCGGGCTGGGGCATCGTGATGGACACAGCCGGTGCCGGCGTGGGTATTGGCATCGGCGCCGCCGCAACGGCGGCCCGGCTGCACGTCGACGGGTTCACCGCGATTCGTGCCGCCGGCCGGATCAGCCGGCCGGGTGGGCCCTTCCCCATCCCGATCTTGTTCCGGGGTGTGGGTGTGGAGGCCAGCGGTGACATCGGCATCCGCTCGACCGGCCAGCTCTGGGCTGGGCAGTTCGAAGGCGATGTCAGGGTCAACGGCACGCTGTCGAAGTCCGGCGGCGGATTCACCATCGACCATCCGGTCGATCCGGCCGGCAAGTACCTGTCGCACTCTTTCGTCGAGTCGCCGGAGATGCTGAACATCTACGCCGGCAAGCTCGTCACCGACCTCGGCGGCTTCGGGTGGATCGAACTGCCGCCGTACTTCGAGGCCCTGAACCGCGACGTCACGTGCACGCTGACCCCAGTGGGCAGGGAAAAGCCCCACGTCACGGTGGTCGGGGAGATCTCGGGCCACCGGTGGCAGGTCCGGTCGGATCCTGGCCGAGTCACGGTGCACTGGCTGGTCACCGGCGTACGACAGGACCCGTGGGCCAACGCCCACCGGATCGTCCCCGAGACGCCGAAACCGGGGGCCCAGGACGTTCCCTTCCTGCACCCGGAGCTGTACGGCGCGGCGCTCGAGCAGGAGCTGTTTGGCCAGCCGGTTGCTGCCGGCAACGAGTCGACGGAGTGATGGCGATGAGTGATGAGCGGTTGCAGGCGCGGTTGGGGGAGCTGCGGCGGGAGTATGCGCTGGGTGAGGGGCAGTTGCGGGAGCTGCTTCAGCAGGAGTCGGCGTTGCGGGAGACGTTGCTGCGGATCAGCGGGGCGATCCAGGTGCTCCAGGAGCTGACCGACGTACCGGAAGAGACCGAGCTGGACGAGCGGGTGCTGAGGGTTCGGTAGGCGCGAGAGGAGAGATCGATGGGTATCACCGGCCTGGTGCGGACGCAGTACTGGAACGTCAGTGGCCCGAATCCGACACCGCGGTCAGGGATGACGTCGCGCGCGGAGTCGCGGACCGATGTCGAGGGATATCTGCTGGCCGCGGACGCGGCGCGGAACGCGGCCCTGTACGGGTACGGCGTGGCCGGCGGGCTGCAGGTGTCCGCGACCATGGGGTCGACCGGGATCACGCTGGCCCCCGGCGTCGCGGTCGATCTGGACGGGCACATCGTCGTACTGGCCGAGGGCGGCTTCGCGATCGTCGATCCGTTCGTGGGCCCGACCGGCGTACAGAACATCCCGACCGTGCAGGTGGCGTCGACGGGGGTCACCTTCGAGACCACCGATCTGGCCGGCGACCTGCTGTTCACGATCACGTGGCGGGAGGTCGAGGAGTCGACCACCGGACTCCTGGTGCTGCACCAGGCGCCGTGGTTGCGGCTCGTGGACCCGGCGACGTTCGTGGACGACGGTCTGCAACTCGTGCTCGCAGCGGTCAGTTTGGGCGCCGGGGGAGTCGTCGATGGTCTCCAGCCCGGGGCGCGTCGGTTCGTCTCGGCTCCCGCGAGTCGTGTCGAGCTCCGCATGCCCAGCCTCGAAGCGACGGGATCGGCAGTGACGCAGCTGCCTACTGCTGAGCTCGCCGCTCGCACCGATGGCGGGGCGGACCTCAACGTCATGGCGCCGACCGGACCCAGTCGGCGGGCTCTCTCGGTCCTGGGCACTGGCGAAGTCGATCTCGCGGCGGGCCTTCGCGTCAGTGGGTCGACGTCGCTCGCCGCGGGCCTGACGGTGGCCGCCGGGGTCCAGCTCGACAGCGACCTGTCCGTGGGAGCGAACCTGACTGCGGGCGGCGACCTTGCGGTGGCCGGAAGTCTGGCGCTGGACGGTCACCTCACCGCGGCAGGAGAGCTTCGGGGTCTGAGTGCGACGGTGACCGCGCTGACCGTCAACGGTGAGGCCGAGGTGACCACGCTCACCGCGAGTGGTGACGCCCAGCTGACGAAGCTCTCGGTGAGCGACGATGCCCAGCTCGGATCGGATCTCACGGTCTCTCACAACGTCTTCGTCCAGGGCCGGGTGGGCGTCAACAAACCCAATCCTCAGTTCGCGATCGATGCCGCCGGCACCATTTGCGCGACCGTGTTCTGCAACCCGTCCGATCTGCGGGTCAAGTCGGACGTCCGGGAGTACGTCGGTGTACTCGACCGGCTGGCCGACGTCCGCGCGGTGAACTTTGTCCGGGCCGGGACCGGCGACGAGACTCGGCACGCGGGGATCGTCGCGCAGGACGTCGCCTTGTCGTTCCCGGAGCTCGTCGTACCGATGGGACCGGACGGACTGATGGCGGTGGACTACTCCGGGCTGGCCGGCGTACTCGTGGGTGCGGTCAACGAGCTGCGGGCCGCGACCGAGGCGCTGTCCGCACGGGTGACCGGCCTGGAGGACGGGGCGGTGGAGGACGGCGACGATGACCGCGGGTGAAGAGCTCGCCGCCGAGTTCGACGAGTTCGATCTCGACCTGGCCTTCGGCGAGCTGGGCGGTCCGCAGGACATTGTTCTGTACCTGCCGACCGGCCGCGACATCCCCAACGAGACCTGCAACACCCAGAACGCGACGTGCCCGAACACGTGCCACGCAACCTGCCCGGCCACGTGTCCCAACACCTGTCACGCAACCTGCCCCAATACCTGTCGTGCGACATGCCCCGACACCTGTCGTGCGACGTGCCCCGATACCTGTCATGCCACCTGCCAGGAGACGTGTGGTGTCTGCCAGACCTTCGCGAACACGCACTGCTTCACGTGCCGATCGAATTGCCACGAGCCGTGATCGCGGCAGAGGTTGCCGAACGCGTCGCCATCAGGGTCACTGACCCGGCGGTGCTGGCCGACGCGATCGAGGCGTCGGCGAGGCAGTCGCAGTACGCCGCCATGCTGCCCTGGCGACCGGCGAGCTTGGCGCACGGGTCGGCCGGGACCGCGTTGCTCTGCGCAGAGTTCGACCGCCGGTTCCCTGACCAGGGCTGGGACCGGAGGGGACACCAGCACCTCGCGGTGGCTTCGGCGGCGGCCGAACCCTATGACCTGTCGCTGTTCTCGGGTCTGGCTGGGGTGGGGTTTGCGGCGGTCCAGCTCGCGGCGGGTCGACCGCGGTACGGGCGCTTGCTGAAGACGGTTGACGTCACGCTGTCGCCGTACGTCGAGGAAGCCGCCGACCGGTTGGCCGGCGCGGACGGATGCGCAGCCGGCGAACACGATCTCGTCTCCGGGCTGACCGGGGTGGGCGTCTACCTCCTTGCCCGGCACGCTCACGGCGGCGACGACGAGCCCCTGATCCAGGCACTCTCCGGCCTGGCTCGGCTGCTGGCAGATGACAGCCACCCTCGGCGCTGGCACACCCCCTTCGAGCTGACGGCCGGGACCCTACGGAAGACATACCTGAACGGCCACCACAACTGCGGCCTGGCCCACGGCGCTCCGGGTCCACTGGCGCTCCTCTCACTCGCACTCCTAGCCGGTGTCGAGGTCCCCCAAACCAAGCAGGCGGTCGAACTGACCGCCGACTGGCTGGTCGCCCATCAAACCACGTCAGGCGGCATACCCGACTGGCCTGACGCCGTCGCCCTGGACCCCGCGGATCTTGAGGTGGGCGGAGAGGAGCCCGGTCGAGCGGCGTGGTGTTACGGGGCGGTTGGGGTGTCGCGGAGTCTTTGGTTGGCGGGGACTGCGCTGGGGCGGAGCGATTGGCGTGAGCTTGCGGCCGAGACGATCCGTGGGATTGCGCGGCGGCGTCCGGAGCAGTGGTGGTTGGAGACGCCAACGTTCTGCCACGGAAGCGCTGGACTGCTTCAGGTACTGCGTCGGTTCGCCGTCGATCTCTCCGACCCCGCGCTCGACGGCACCGCCGAGAAGTTGGCCGCCGACATCGCCGCGACCTACGACCCGGACTCGTTGCTCGGCGTGCGCGGGATCGAGCCCGGCGGCGTACTCGTGGATCATCCGGGACTGCTGGACGGCGCCCCCGGGATCGCGCTCGCGTTGCTCGACCTGCCGGGCGAGAACGCCTGGGACCGAATGTTCCTCCTGTCATGAGCAACTACCGGGTGCTCAGCGGCCTCGTCGTCCGTGCACCGCTGCTACCAGCCACGACCTTCGCCGACCTCGGCACCGACTTCGACGCCGAACGGTGGCTGGCCGACCCCGAGGTCGAGTTCGCCCTAGCAGTCGCCTCACCGGACCTGACCGCCGCGCTGGCCTCGGCCCCGTCGCCTGCCAAGGCCCCACCAGCCGCCCTGGCCGCCCAGCAGCGTTACCTGATCCGAGCCGCTACCCGCCCCACCCCGTTCGGCGCTTTCGCCGCGCTGGGCCTGGCCAGCTGGGCTGAGCGCACGGACCTCGAGGTTGGTTCGGTACGTCGGCCCACGCGTACTCGACCGGACATGCAATGGTTGTCGGAAGCGATTGAGGAGTTGGGCCGGGGCCTGCGCGTGTACGCCAACACGTGTGCGTTCGAGCACGCGGGCAGGGTCTACCTGGCCGACCCAGGCACCGGCGGAGTCCGCTCCGGACCGGACGTGTCAGTGCGCGCGACCCCGGTGGTCCGCCGGGCACTAGCACTCGCTCGCGGGAAGGGGATGTCCACCGCTGAGCTACGCCGGCACCTCCTCGCCGAAAGCCCAGCTGCGACACCCGCGAAGGTAGACCGCCTCCTGAGTGGACTGTCCGAGCAGCAGTTCCTGCTCCCGGCGTTGCGCCCATCCCTGATCGGCGACCCGTTGGCGCGGGTAGTGAGCGAGCTCAACGTGACCCAGGCGGCTGAGGTGGAGCAGTTGATGGAGGTGGGCGCGGCCTGTCGCCGGGTTGACCTCGCCGACGCGACCACCGCCACCGCAGCACTCGGCGACGCCAGGGCGGTCCTGGCGGCGATCCAGGATCGCGGGGCTGACCTACAAGTGGATACGGGCCTACCGCTGTCCCGGACCGGGGTGGGCATGGCGGTCGCCGACGACGTCTGCCGCGCGGCCGACCTGCTGTTCCGCCTGCATCCGAACCCTGGGTGGACGCCGCTGGCCGGTTACCGGGCGGCGTTTCATCGGCGGTACGGGGCTGACGGCCGGGTGCCGCTGCTCGAGCTGCTTGATCCGCGGTTTGGGCTCGGGCTGCCGTCGGCTCACCGTGGGGATGGAGATTCCGGGGGATCGGCCGGACGAGTGGAGGTGCTGCGAGAGCTGGCCGCTGAGGCGATTCGTGATGGCAGCCGTGAGGTGGTGCTTGATGAGCAGCTGATCGAGCGGCTGTCGGGTGGGGTTGTGGATGCCGAACGCCTGCCGGTGTCGGTTGAGCTGAGTGTTTTTGTTGCCGCCAGCAACCGCGCGGCGATCGACCGGGGTGACTACCTGTTGGTGGTCGGTCCGAATCTTGGTGCGCAGGAGGCTGGGCGGGGGCTCGGTCGGTTCGCGGACCTGCTCGGAGCGGAGGCGCGCGAGTTGCTGGACGAGGTGGCTGCCGAGGAGGCCACAGTGCGCAGTGGCGACGAGGTGGTGGCTGAGCTGGTCTATCGGCCGTTGCGGGCTCGGACGGCGAACGTCGCCGTGCGTCCGATGGTGAGGGAGTACGAGCTACCGGTCGGCGTCGCGCCGACGCTTCCGTCCGATCGGGTCGTGCAGGTGGACGAGCTGTCGGTGGGATTGGTGGACGGCCGGTTCCGGGTGTGGTGGGACGCGGTGGATCGACAGCTCGTCCTCACCGCGGGACACATGCTCAATCCAGCCGCAGCGCCGCCGGTCTGTCGGGCGTTGCTGGAATTGACGACGGACGGTACGACGTACCTCTCGGATTTCGACTGGGGCGCGATGAGCGGGATGCCGTTCCTGCCGCGCGTCCGCCACGGCCGGGTGGTGCTGTCGCCGGCGCAGTGGCGGCTGAGCCCTCGTGATGCCGAGCGGTTCGAGGCCTGGCGGACGGAATGGCGGGTCCCGCGACTGGTCTATCTGGCCAGCGGCGACAACCGTCTGCTCCTGGACCTGGACGACTGCTCGCACCAGGCCCAGCTGCGCGCGGCGATGGGTCCGCATTCGCTGACCGTTCAAGAGGCGCTGCCCGGACCCGACGATGGCTGGCTCCCCGGTCCGCGCGGCCTGCTGATGACGGAGTTCGTCGTACCCCTTGTGCGCTCGCGTCCTGTCCCACGGATGAAGGCTCGAACCTTGCCGAGACAGCAGGACTCGCACCGCCTGCGCCCGCCGGGGTCCGACTGGCTCTACCTCGCGCTCGACGGCCCCCAACGGACAGAGGACGAGCTCCTCATCGGTTCCCTCGGAGACCTGGCCGACGGGATGGTCCAGCGCGGCGACGCCGACGGCTGGTTCTTCGTCCGGTACTCCGACCCCGACCCGCAACTGCGCCTCCGTCTCCACGGCGATCCCGCCGTACTCGTCGAACGCGTCCTGCCCGAGGTGACCCGGTGGGCGGCGTATGCCATCGGATCCGGAGCGCGGACCCGTCTCGAGCTCAGCACCTACGAACGCGAGATCGCACGCTACGGCGGCCCGGAGACAACCGCGGTATGCGAGGCGATCGCCTGTTGTGACAGCGCGGCCGTCCGCGACCTGCTGCGAGCGACCAGGCAGCTGAGTCGCGACGAGCTCGGGCTTGTCAGCATCGCCGACTTGCTGACATCGCTGACCGGCCACGACGACCCCGAGCGAGCACGATGGGCCAGCGCACTTGCCGGTCGAGAGACCTCGGCCGGCCCAAGGTTCCGCGAACGCAAGGACCAGATGAGGGCTCTGCTACAGGGCGCCTGGGACAAGGCCGGCTGGGACAAGGCCGGCGACACCATCGAGGCGGTGCTGGCCCGGCGCCGGGCCGCGCTACGACCCCTCGTCGAATCCCTGCAGTCTTACTGGACCGACGGCATCGGACTGCAGTCACCCGAGGAGTTGGCTCCCAGCCTCGTCCACCTCCACGCCAACCGCCTCGGACTCGATCACGCCACCGAACAGCTGACCCTCGGACTCCTCGTCCGTACCCTCCGCTCGCTGGCCGCCTACCGCCCTCCTACTTGAGGTCGTCGATGTTCGACTTCGCCTTCAGCAGATCCCCGGTCGACGCCTTCCCGACCTCGGCCTTCGCCATGATCGCGAGGATCGTGTCGAGCTTGCCCTGGATCAGCGCCTTCTCCAGCTGGGTCAGGACGATCGGGCCGTTCGCCTTCTCCCACTCGTCGGCCTCGTACAGCAACGTGTAGATCTCGATCGCGGCGTTCACGATCGAGGAGGCCTTCACGTCCTCGATGCTCGCGCCGTCGGCCAGCTGCTGGTAGACGGTGAGGGAGTGCCAGATGTCGGCCTTGTTCATGTAGTGGAAGTTGGCGGGCTGCTGCTGCTTGGCGGTGATCCACCGGTCGAGCTGGTCGCGCCGGTAGCGCAGCAGGGCCCCGACCCAGGCGCGGGACTCGCGGAACGAGGTGTTGAGGAACGGCTCAAGGTCGGATGCCTGCTTGAGTGCGCCGGCGCTGCCCTTGAGCAGCTCCGCACCGAGCATTCGGCCCTGGTTCTCAGCGATCATGTCGTTGATCGCGTCCTGCCCGAACACCTCGAAACCTTCGAGGTGCCACAGCTCGTAGGCCAGGAAGAGCTCGCGCAGTCCGAGCTGGTTCTGAGCGGCGTACTTGACCCCGGTGGCCCAGTGCATGAGCTGGGAGATGTTCTTGCCGCCACCGAGGACGTCGGCGTCGAAGTCGGCGATCTCGGTGTTGGCGGCGCCGATCAGGAACGGTATGTCAAGGTAGCCGAGCTTGTCGGTGTTCTCCTTGCCGAGAATGTCGGTCGCGGCACCGAGCTTCGTCGGCAGGGCAAGGATGTTGGCGAACATCGGCAGCGCCTTGAGCCGGCCGAGCTGGGCCGGCAGTTGCTGTCCGTTCAGCCAGGTGATCGCCTTGACCTCCCATTCACTCGTGGGCAGACGCCACGCGCCGCCCTTCACTCGCACCACTAGCCTTTGGCGGCCGCCGACGACCGCGGTCGCTCCCTCGAGCGCGGCGCCGATCCGCTCCTCGGCGGCCTCCTTGCCGCGAGCCGTGGTGGGGGAGGCGAAGTAGTCCACGAGGTACTTCGTCGACAGTCGCTGGTAGAACTTCGATGACGTGTCGATGCTGCCCGGGGTCTTGGCGCGGGCGGCGGCCTCGGCCTTGATGAACGCCAGCACGTCCCGGGCCTTGGCCTCGGCGCCCTTGTCGTTGCGCTCGATCGGTTGCTCCCCGAGCAACCAGAGGGCGTAGTCCTGTTCCGACCCGCTCATCTCCGAGCGAATCCGGTCCGCCAGTCCCTCGTTGTAGACCTTGGCGTACTGGCGCTTGAGCTTGTTGAGCAGCTGGAGCTGGCGGCCGAACGGGAGGAGTACGGCGTACACGGCCTCCTCGTCGGTGCCGTCAGGTTCCACCGCTTTGCGTAGGCGTTGTGCGGCGCTGAGCAGCTCGGCATCGGTCGTCGGCGGCCCGGCCAGGATCGCCTGGTCGCTGGTGGGGTCGCCGAGGTTGATCAGCTGGAGCGCGTACTCGAGCTCGCTGCCGCTGAAGTCGTCGCGGATGTCGGCGACGAGCTCGGCCTTGTACCTCTGCCGGTACTTGTCCTGGAGGCGTTTGACCGCTTCGGGATCACGACCGACGCGTTGCAGGGCGCGGTATACGCCTTCTTCGTCCGTGCCCCAGCCTTCGACGCCCTTCCGCACGTCTTTCGCGATGCGGTCGTAGTCGAGCGTGTCGGCGAAGGTCTGCACCGGTGCGCCCGGGGGTGCGACTTGTCGGCGGATGGGCGCGCCGGGCTGCCTTTGTTGCTGCGTCACGTGCACAAGCTCATGCGCGAGAAGCCGCTGACCGGCGGCACCAGGCGCGTATTGCCCACGCCCGAAGACGATGTTGTTGCCGACGGTGTACGCGCGCGCACCGAGGCGTGCCGCCGACTCAGCGCTCCGCGGACCACTGTGGATGCGGACTTGCCCGAGCCCTGCGCCCAGCCTCGGCTCGAAGAACGCGCGTGTCGAGGCCGGTAGCGGCGCACCTGTCGCAGCGGTCGATCCATCGGACGGCGTCGGACCCGTGAGAGTTGCCGACTGATTGCCGTCACCGAGCGGCTCGGTGCCGAGGATCTGCTCCGTCCGGCGATCCGCATCCACTTCGCTCGGATCGTCCACGCGGCTCACCGCGAGACCGGACGTCCCGGGATCGCCTACGTCTGCTTGCAGTAGGCGTCGGACGCTCTGATTGCCGATCTTGCGCTGCAAATGGAGGATCGAGCTTGCGGGGAGTTGCCGATGCTCTGCCGCTTCTTGTGCTGACTCCGGCGTCGGTGAGCTCTGTTGGGATACCCGGGATTCCCGTGCGAAGGTCCGCATGGTCGGCCGCACCTGCTCTCGACTAGTACTAGGCGACGATTTGATCGACGGAGTCCAACGGGACGAAGACCGGCTCCCCGGGATAGGCAGCAGTGAGCACGCCGGTCAGATCGAGCCGCGACTTGGTGAACAGCTTTGCCCACTTCACTCCGCGCCGGAGCGCGCCACCCAGGTCGATCAGCCCCTCCTCGAGGCCGGCCATTCGCGCGTCGTCCAGGGCAAGCTCCTGAGCGGCCCGACGGGCGAGCTCCGGGTTGCGTGCCTCCAGCTCTCGTAGCTCCGCGTCGACCTCGAGTTCGAGTTGCGCGAGCGGATCGACCATGGGTGGCGCCGGCACGACACCTTCGAGGCGGTCGCCGAAGCTGCTCGTCCCCAGCAGCGCGTCGAGCCGAGCCTTCTCCTCGTCGTACCCGGGTGCACCTTTCTGGACGATCAGATCGAGCAGACCGGCGACAGCCGGACTCAACAGCGAGTCGTGCAGTGCCACATGTTGGACGAAGCCTCGCACCGGCAGATCGTCAGCGTTGAAATTGTGGCAGTGAATGTCGACGACAGGTCCGGTCATGGTCGGTCCCTCACCGCCCGCGAAGCGACTTGGCGATCAGATAGTCCAGAACCCTTTGAGTCTTGTTCAACGGGCTATCGTCCACGGGCAGCGCCAGGTCGGTCACGAATGCGGTCAGCGCTTCCTGTTCGGTGACCGCTTCCGCCGGCGGCGCAACGATCGACAGTTCGAGGAAGTCGATCTCGTCGTCGACCCGCCAGCGTTCGGCGCGCACCTCACTGCTTACCCCCGTGACCTTGAACTCGTCCCAGCGGGTCGCAGCGAGCGGTGGAAGCAGGCTGACCGCTGCGAGGTTGACCCTGCCTGGGCCGCACGCACTGAGGAACTTCAGCTGCTCGTCGCTGAACAGCTGGGCTGCCGGGAGCTGACCGGTCTGGGCAGTGGACAGTCGCGCGTCGGACCACTTCACGGTCATCGACGTTGCGAGCGACCGCTTGAGACCTGACCAGTCCGCCTCGATCTTCAGTTCCTCACGCTCGGGCTCGCGCTCCCGGTCCTCGAAGTAGTCCGGATGCAGCTGGGACCACCGGCTGGGCCGGAGTTTGATCGTCGAGTCACCCGTCGTTTCGGACTTGCCGCGCACCCGTAGCACGACTCCGATGTCGAGCAGCGCCGTCGTCGCCACCGCTGGGGTGACGTCCTCGCAGAACACCACCGTCCACTCTTTGGCGTCTGTGAGCTCCAGCTGGGTGACCGCGTCGTCGATCTGTGAGCCGGACTCCTCGGCCGCCAGAGTAATTTTGATTTCCACCGTCTTCGGCTGCATTGATCCTCCCGTGATGCCGAGGTGATCAATCCACACGCCGTGGCAGTGCAAGGAGTCCTGCCACCAGCAGCGGCCCCCGGGACGCACGGACTGCGCACCCGCCCCCATCGTCGACGCCGACCGACCGCAACCCCCAGACGCCTCGTCACCCGATGCAGCGTCAACCTTCAACAATCCTCCCGCTCCAATGCGCCGTCAAGGAAGCAAGTGTTTGATATGCCGCGTTCGCGGTTGGGCTGTAATACAAGCATCAACTGTCGACGCCTCGGATGGAGTATTCATTTGACGAATCTATTCGTCATGTTCCGGGCTTTACAGAATCGTTTCCCGATGCATTCTCGTGGTGGAGGGTTGTTTCGGAGGCGTGGCGATGACCACTGATGGGGGACAGGAGACACGACATCGCCTGAGGGTCGTTCTGCTGTGCTCGTGGCCTCGTGGCTGCATTCGCACGAGGAGGATCACGAAGGGGTTCAAGTCTTCCGCCCGCCGGGTACGACTTTCCTCCGTCGCGAGGCCGGACGGGGTTCACGCTGCGCCGCGACGGCAGCGCTGCGGCCGTGATGCCCGGCCCGGATGATCGCGGCGTCAGTACGGACGTACGGACGCGATCGTCGCCAGCATCGAAAACGCGAAGCCGGAATGTTCCTGCTCGCTCACCCAGGTGGAAATGATCACTCACCTCGACGAAGTCGAACCCGGCCTCCTCCGCCCGCAGCGCCTTCGACGATATCGACCGGGCCATGGGCCTCGGCGATCAACTTGAATCCCAGCTCCATCCGGCAACCTCCGAGGACAGCAGCAGTTCGTTGAGCCTCACTCGACGGAGCAGCGAGGCGTTGAGCTATGCGATCGAACACCCGATCCGGCAGGAGCCGGCGCACCTTGGGTACGACGCCAGCCGTGACGTCGGCGGTGTGACGGGTGCGCGGCCGACCTGCGGTCATCGCCTCGACTGCCACGCCCGGGCCGTCGCTCTGCTCGCCCAGCCGGGTCAGCCGCTCTCGCAGCGCGTCGACACGTTCGCGGTAACGGTCATCCGGCGGGAGTGCGTCGAGTGTCTTCGCTTATGACCACCGCGAGAGCAGGTGGCGGAAGTATCGATCACTCCCGCCTGCATGGGGTTAGCAACCGTGTCCGAGGCCGGACACACACCTTAACCACACGCCTCGAGCTCAGCCCGGATTCCGTCTGCCGAACCCCATGACCGCTGATTTACAGCGTGGGCTGAGCGTCCATATTCGCGCTCGACGCCATGCCTTCGATCATGCTGTGCCGGGTCTCGAGCCCGGCCGTGTGGGCTTCCTTGACGCGGCTCTGCATGGACACCTCGCAGTCTGTCGAGAGTCCGAAGAGGATTTGCGAACAGTACGACCGGCGCCCAGGCTGCGATCGGCACGGGCCGGGCCAATCCGAGCAGGGCTGCGCCGGTCGAGGTTTGGAACGCCCAGGTCAGCGCCCCGAACGACGCGGCGACCGACAGCAAATTGGCCAGCACCGCCTTGGCTGCGAGTAATCGAGCCCGGCTCTGAGTCGCCGTCGAAAGGTACGCCGTTCGACAGGCAGCCGGTGGGCGAGATCGGTGCGCTGACCAGCCACGAGCCTCAACTCAAACGTCGTAGCGCGGTCTCAACGGCGTCGATCAGCGGATCACCTTCGGTCCGTGGGTGCCGTGCGAGACCGAGCTCAATGTCCGGCAGGGTGGGCAGGGCGTCCGCGTCGTGGCAGGCCATGGCCGGTTCGAGGTTCGCGGGCATGACTGCCGCGACACCGAGCCCGGCCCGTACCGCGGCGAGCACACCGACAAGGCTGTTGCTTTCGAACGCCAGCCGCCAGCGCCGGTCGGCACGTGCCAGCGTTTCCAGCACTGACGTGCGAAAGGTGCAGGGATCCGAGAACAACACCACCGGCAGCGGATCGGTGGCCACGTCCACACCCTGGCCGATTGCCCAGACCAGCGGGCGGCGCACCGTCCAGCGCGGCGGCGCAGGTACATCCGGGACCTGGTCGAGCACGAGTTGGACGCGGCCCGCGTCGTACGCCTCCCGCATCGCGGCGGTGGACAAGTTGAGCACCTCCAGCGTCGCGCCGGGGTGCACTCGGGCGAGGTCGGCGAGGGCCTGCGGAAGCTGAGACACGGTGATGTCTTCGAGCAACCCGACGCTGCAGCGGCCGGTCAGCGCTCGCCCGGTTTCGATGAGTGCCTGCGCGGAGAGCGAAAGAATGCGTTCGGCGTACGGCAGGAGCTCCTCACCCGCCCGGGTCAGCAAGACGCCAGACGGCGATCGGTACAGCAGCGGACGGCCGGTGGCGCTCTCGAGTTTGCGTAACTGCTGACTGAGCGCGGGCTGGGTAAGACCTAGCGCGGCCGCGGCGCGGCTGATGCTGCCGAGCCGGACGGCGGTGACGAACGACCGCAGCAACGAGGTCTGAAGATCTCTGGCCATAAGCAATTGTTATGTCATCGCCAACAAATTGGCCACTTCCTATGGGTGTGATGGCTGATCTAGCGTCACTAGGTGACCGGATACCGACAGGTACTCGCGGTGCCAGGGATGGCACCGCTGCTGGGCATTTCACTGCTCGCCCGGGTCGCGATCACGGCTGACGTGATGGCGCTGACGCTGTATGTCGTGCTGGGCCTCAACAGGAGCTATGCGGCCGCGGGTGGCGTCGCGGCGGCGGTGACCTTGGGGCTGGCGCTGGGCGGGCCGCTGCTTGGCCGCATCATCGACTGGCGGGGCGCACGGATCGTACTGCTGGTCACTGTCGTGGTGCAGGTCGTGTTCTGGCTGAGCGTGCCGATTCTGCCGTACGGGATCCTGCTGGGCGCCGCGTTCGTGGCGGGTTTGCTGATGGTGCCGGCGCAGCCGGTGACCAGGCAGGCGATCGCCGCGATGACGACGTCGGCACAGCGCCGGGCCGCGTTCGCGCTGGAATCGGTGCAGGGCGAACTGTCGTACGTGCTGGGACCGCCGATCGTGATCGTCTGCGCGGCGAAGGTGTCCCCTGGTGTGGTGGCGTTGGGTGTCGGCGCCGCGATCGTGGCGGGTGGAGTAGGGATCGCGCTGCTCAACCCGCCGCTGCGTGCCGACCACGAGGTGGATGCCGGCACGGTCAGCCGCCCTCGTCGCCGGGAGTGGTTAGGTCCGGCCATGATCGCTGTGCTGGTGATGGCGTTCGGCACCACGATGCTGCTCGGCGGCACCGACCTGGCCATCGTCGCCACGCTCCAAGAAGCCGGCCAGGTGTCCTGGGCCGCCGTGGTTGTGGCGGTGTATGGCGTGTCCTCCATCGTAGGCGGGCTGGTCTACGGCGCGCTTTCTCGGCCGCTGCCGACGTGGCTGCTGCTCGGTCTGCTCGGGCTGGCGACCATTCCCGCCGGGCTGGCCCACGATTGGCACTGGCTCTGCGTGGCCGGTGTCGGTGCAGGGCTGCTCACCGCGCCGACTCTTTCCACGGTGGCCGACGCGGTGAGCCGGCTCGCGCCCGCCAGCGTGCGTGGTGAGGCGACAGGCCTGCAATCCTCAGCGCTGAGCGCGGGTTTCGCGCTCGGCGCGCCCATCGCCGGGATGTCGATCGACGCTTCCGTGCCGGGAGCGGGCTTCGCGGCGGCCGGGCTGGCTGGCCTTGCCGCCGCGCTGACTGGATTCCTGCTGTCCTCGCGCTCGCTCGCACGAACGCGGTCCCCGCTCAGCGACCTCAGCCTCTCCGAGGCATCGGACCGTGATCCGCCCGGCACCGGCGCCGCTGCGGTGACGAACAAACTACGAGCGCGGAACACGGAGTTAGGCGGCCGCAAGTAGTCGCCGGCGCCGCTGGCGCCCGAGCGAAGTGGTTCGGGAAAACGGCCGCGACCAATCCCGGGTCAGACGACCGGTTCGGGACGCGGTGCATCGGCGAACGGGAACGGCTTGCGGGACCGGGCGTGCAGTTGGTAGCGCTGGTGGAGAACCATCGCGATCGCGAACACGACGGCGGCCACCAGGATCGACGGCCACAGGGGCCCGCTGGCTATCGCGGCGACCGCGAATCCGCCGACGGCCCCGAGCAGGACGCTGTTGATCACGCCGATCATGCCGACGGCGCTCAGCGCGACCTGCCAACGCGACCGGAGGTAGCCGTCGAGCGCCAACACGGCGGCGATGTCGTCGGTGGGGGCGGCCACGCCGAGGTAGCCGTTGAGGCCCGGGGCAGCTTCGTGGTAGAAGCGCCGGATCCGGTTGATGCGCTGCAGGTACAGCGTGTCCTCGATCGAGGACTGCAGCACACGCTCGAACGTGACCAGGCCGAGGAAGGACAGCACCGGGAACAGCACCAGGCCGAACGTCAGCAGCGTGCTGCGCGACGTCTGCCCGGCGAACGCCAGCGCGACCAGGCCTGCGGACACGGCCCCGAGGAAGATGCTGGTCCGCCCGTTGGACTCCGAGATGGTGGCCGACCGCGCCGTCTGCAGGTTGAAGTGCTCGGTGGTCATGATCGTGACGGCTGCCTGCGGGTTCTCGGGTAGCGACTCGTACGGATGCTTCATGGCAGCCATCATTGCCGACGTCGGGCGCTCACAGCGGCGGCGCTCCACCTGGAGTCGGAGCGTTGATTTGGCCCCTGGGCTGATGCGGAACTGCTCCGGCGGTGGCAGCGTCTGCGGCATGGCGAGAGTGATCGAGATCCCATGAAAGGTCGGTCGAGGAGATCGCTGGTGGAGCCGGTGGGCCGACGACGAAAGAGGCAACCAGGTCCCGCACCAATTCGGATCTGATCGCAGAGCTGAGATCGGGTCGTCGCGGCCCGAGGTAATGACTGCTGAAAGGGGTTCTCGATGATCACTGGAGTCGCCAAGGTCGTCGTCCCGGTCGACGATCAGGAGCGCGCAAAGCAGTTCTGGACCGGAGCAATCGGGTTCGACGTTGTCATGGACGAGGTCTACGGTGACGAGCGCTGGATTGAGGTCGAGGCGCCGGATCGCTCGGTAGTGCTCGTGCTGAGCCGCCGTCCCAGCGACGAACCGAGGCGTCAGGTGCCGGACGCGCTGCCGCACTCGAATGTGTTCTTGACGTGCGAGGACATCGAGCAGACCTACGCCGAACTGACTGGCCGTGGCGTGCGGTTCCCCGCGCCGCCCGCGGAAATGCACTTCGGCGTGTGGTCGATGTTCGAGGACTGGGAGGGGACGCGGTTCGCGCTCGGACAGTGGAGATCGCGGTCAGCATGAAGGGCGTTACGGACACGGCGATTCGACGAATCCCCCGGCGCAGTCCCCGACCAGGGTCCTGAGCTCACTCTGCCCGCTGATCCAGCACGATCGGGGCAGTCGCCTCCGCCTCGCGGGTGATGTCGATGTCGAGAGTCGCGCAGTACAGTCTGTTTGTGGTAGCGGGTTCCGCTCGGGCTTGGTTCGAAGCTGACGGCCTTCGCCGCGTTGTGCCGTTCTTCTCTCTGGCGTTTGGCCTCGTCGCGGCGATCACGCAGCCGTCGTCGGCCGCCGACATCGTGCTGGCCGCGGTGCCGGTCACCGCTTTCGGCCTGTGGGCTTTCGCCCCCAACGTGCCGCTTGCCGCCGTATCCGTCGGCGTAGTCGTCCCGGTGGTGGTGGCACAGCGCTCCGGACAGCTCGAGCCGGTGATGTTCAATGCCGTTCTGCTCGCTTTCGCGGCCGCGCGTTGGTCTCGGCCGCTCGGGGCGGCGGCGTCGCTCGGTGGGCTCGCGGCGGCCACGCCGGTGCTGGTAGCTCTGGTCCAGGATCCGATGGAGGTCGCGGTCGGTATCTGGATCGTGGCCATCGTCTTCATCTGGGTCGTCGGTCGCGCGGTCGCGCGCCAGGAGCGACTCGTGGTCGAGCTCGAGGGCGTCCGGCGGCAGCTGGCCGAGCAGGAGCTGCTGGCCGAGCGGCGTCAGGTCGCTCGTGACGTCCACGACTTCGTCGGGCACGGGTTGGCTGCCGTGATGCTCCAGGTCACGAGTGCCCGGCACGTGCTGCGCCGCGACTTGGTGTCCGCCGAGGAAGCGCTGCGATCGGCCGAGGAGGTGGGCCGCCGCAGCATGGAGGAGCTGCGGCGTACGGTCACGTTGCTTCGTCACGACGACGAGGCAGCAGTGGCACCGCCGCCGTCGACCGCAGAGATCCCCGCACTCGTCGACCAGGCCCGAGCCGGGGGTCTGGCCGTCGAGCTGCGAATGCGAGGAGACCTCGCCCGGATTTCGCCGGGGACGGGCGTCGCGCTCTACCGGATCGCCCAGGAGGCGCTGGCGAACGCTGCTCGGCACGCGCCGCGCGCGCAAACCGTTCTCGGGCTCGAGCTGTCGGACGGCGACGTACGTCTCGTGGCCGAGACCTCAGGACCAGTCGCCACCGCCGGGGCGACTGATCCCGAGCGGCCCCGGTACGGCGTGATCGGTATGAGGGAACGGGCGAGTGCACTCGGCGGCGACCTCGTGGCCGGGCCGACGCCGTACGGTTGGCAGCTGAGCTGCCGGCTGCCGCTGAAGGTGGACAACGAGCTAGCGGAGGGAGATCCGCGAAGGCCATGATCCGTGTTGCTCTCGTCGACGATCAGGCGATCGTGCGCGGTGGCTTGGCGCGGATCCTCTCGCCTGCGGACGGGTTCGAGGTCGTGGCCGAGTGCGCCGACGGCAGGCAGGCGGTGGCGGAGTTGCCCGACTTGCGCCCGGACGTCGTCCTGATGGACATCCGGATGCCGGACCTGGACGGAATCGCCGCGACGAAGCGATTACGTGCCGCCGAGAACCCCCTCGTCGTCCTCGTGCTCACGACCTTCGGTGAGGACGAGGTGCTCTGGGGAGCGATCGAGGCCGGTGCGGCTGGGTTCGTGCTCAAGTCCTCGTCCGCCGAGGATCTGATCGCGGCCGTTCGTGCGGTCGCCGGCGGCGGGGCCTGGTTCGACGCGGCGGTCGCGCCGCGGCTGCTCGACCGGTACCGGCGTGTCGTTGCCCCGGCGGCACGGGACGCGGCGCGGATCGACCTGCTCACCAACCGCGAACAGGACGTCCTGCGATTGATGGCGCGCGGTGCCACCAATGCCGAAATCGCCGCGGACCTGCACATCGGCGAGGCGACGGTGAAGACGCGGGTCGGCAGCATCTTCGCCAAGCTTGGTGTACGCGACCGGCCTGCTGCGATCGTGTTCGCGTACGACCACGGTGTGGTCACTCCGGGCCGGACGCCGTAGAACGGCCTCCACCCATGGTCGGAACGCAGTTCGAGCCCGTAGGGCGATGCGGCACCGGACGGGCGTGCTTAGCGTCGGCGACATGACCGAGAAACTCGCGTGGGCCTGCGGCCGCCGGCCGTGGCTCGTGGTCGGGCTGTGGCTCGTCGTCATTGTCAGCGCCTTCGGGGTGGTGGCGACGCTCCTCGCGTTCGAGGGCGATACCGAGATCACGAAGACGACCGAGTCCAAGGAGGCCGACCGGGTCCTCGCCGACGGCTTTCCCCGCGAGGTGGCGAGCGGAGAGGCGATCAGCGAGGTCGTCGTGGTGAGGGTCGAGGACGGCAAGGTCGAAGCGGCTGCTCCGCGCGCGCGAGTCGTCGCGCTCGCGGCTGAGCTGCGCGCGGCCGGGGCGACCCGCGTCGTCACCTACGAGGACGACCGGCACCTCGTCTCGCAGGACGGTGACTCGACCGTGCTCCAGGTCGCACTTGGCCGTGACGGGGAGGACGACGTCGACGATGTGGTCGATGCGGTTCAGCGCCTCGATGACGAGCCTGGCTACCGCGCGGCGGTGACCGGCAGCAGGACGGCGGACGCCGATGAGGACATGGCTTCGCTGCAGGATCTGAAGAAAGGCGAACTCTTCTTCGGCGCTCCGCTCGCGCTCGTCGTCCTGTTGCTCGTCTTCGGCGCGGTCGTCGCGGGCCTCGTTCCCGTCCTGATCGCGCTCACCTCGATCGTCGTCGCCCTCGCGCTCGTGGCGCTCCTGGCGCAGGCGTACGACGTCTCCGTTTTCACCCAGAACATGCTGATCGGCATGGGCCTCGCCCTCGGAATCGACTACTCGCTCTTCACCCTCTCCCGCTATCGGGAGGAGCGGCTGCGGGAGCGGACGAAGCATGAGGCCATCGCCACTGCAGGTGCCACCGCCGGCCGTGCCGTCCTCTTCAGCGGGATCGCGTTCGTGCTCGCGATGCTCGGGCTCCTGCTGGTTCCGAGCACGATCTTCCGCAGCCTCGCAGCCGGCGCGATCCTGGTCGGGATCGTCTCGGTGATCGCCGCGCTGACGCTGCTCCCCGCGGTCCTCGCACTGCTCGGCGACCGGGTGAATGCGCTTCGCATCCCCTTCTTCGGCCGCGCAACTGAGCAGGCGGGCCGGGAGGGGCGCTTCTGGGGCGCGATCGTCCACCGGGTCATGCGCCACCCGGCCGCCAGCCTCGTGCTCGGCGCCGGCCTGCTGCTCGCGCTGGCGGCCCCGGTGCTGGCGCTCAACACAGGTACGTCGGGGGCTGCGACGCTTCCCGACACCTTCGAGTCGAAGCAGGGCTATCTCCTCCTCCGCGAGGAGTTTCCGAAGGAGTCGACCGAGCCGGTCGACATCGCGGTCGCCGGAGACGTCCGCGGGTCCGCCATCGTGGGCGCTGTGGCTCGCCTCGAGCGGGAACTCGCCCGCCGCCCGATCTTCGGGGAACCGGTCGTCGAGGCAAACGACGCGGGCACGGTCGCCCGCGTCACAGTTCCGATCGCGGCCAATCCCGACAGCGAGGGTGCGATCGAGGCCGTCCGCGGACTACGCGACGAGGTCGTCCCCGTTGCGTTCGCAGGTGTTGACGCCGCGGTGTACGTCGGCGGCGACACCGCGGAGGAACTCGATTACCAGGACACCGTCAACTTCTGGCTTCCACTCGTGCTCCTCTTCGTGCTCGGACTCAGCTTCCTCCTGCTCACGCTCGCGTTCCGCTCGATCGTCGTTCCAGCGACCGCGATCGCCATGAACCTGCTCTCGGTCGGAGCGGCCTACGGGTTGCTCGTGCTCGTCTTCCAAGAAGGCGTCGGCAACGAGCTTCTGGGGCTGAGCGAGGCCGAGACGATCGACGCCTGGGTTCCGCTCTTCTTGTTCGCTGTTCTCTTCGGGCTCTCGATGGACTATCAAGTCTTCCTGCTCAGCCGCATCCGTGAGCGCTACACGGCGACCGGCGACACGGACGCCGCCATCTCCTTCGGCATCGGCTCGACGGCCCGCCTGATCACCGGCGCCGCACTCATCATCATCGCCGTCTTCTGGGGCTTCGCGATGGGCGACACCATCGCCTTCCAGCAGATGGGCTTCGGTATCGCTGTCGCGCTGCTGATCGACGCGACGATCGTCCGCTCCGTGCTCGTCCCGGCAACGATGAAGCTGCTCGGCGAGCGCAACTGGTACCTCCCCTCCTGGCTCACCTGGCTCCCCGACGTGCGCGTGGAGGGCACCCAGTCGCCACCGAAGGCCAAGCTTCGGCCGATGCCCGGCGGAAGCCACTGACCGGATGGTGACCGTCTCGCGGCTGGCAACGCTCGGCGATGTCGATGTCGATGTCGACGATGCCGCGCCATGGTGGTCGCCGGTGAGACGGGCAGATCAAGGCGAGTGGCCGAGCCGATCAGGTCGGAGCTGCGGCCCGGCAAATGAGGCGGTTTCGAGCGGATCTGCTTGACCGCGGTCTGCCGGGTCGCCTCGTCCAGTCCCGGATCGAGCGCGCGGATCTGCTCCTGAATCCGTTCTGATGGACTCTTGTAGATCTGGTATCGACGTCCGAGCGCCCGGCCCGTCAGCGGGTCTTCCGCCCGACCGAAAACAGCCGCCATCTGCGCCTCGGAGACCTCGCTTCCAGCCGCGAGTTCACCATCGCCCAGCCCGTTGAGGCCGGTACCTAGCCAGCGTCCAGGTGGGTATCCGGACGCGGTGTAGTACGCCGTGAGCGGTGTCGCCATGCGCCGGTCAACGTCGCCCGCGGCAACATGTCGCAGTAGGTATAGATAGCCATCCCCGGCCGTGAGCCGGTGGATACTCAACACGCCGTCTCCAAGCAGAAGACGCCGGCCAGCTGCCGCAATTCGTGCCTCATAACAGCTCAACGGTTGACGGCAGCAGAGCCTATGACCGACGCCTCGGCGACAGAGGCTCCTCGAGTGCAAGATGTGTGACGATGGTGATCCTGCTGCGGTACTCTCCGGGATCCGTTCGCGCGGTCACGCGGTGAACCTCGGTCCGACGTCCGACTGGCAGGTCCATTTGATTCGTCGGCCTCGGGCGCGAGTTGACTCGCTTACCTGAGGACCGGTGGCGTTCGGCACCGATGCCTCGAGGGTCATGTGGGGTGGCTCACCGTGGCCAAGAGGCGACGTTCAAACTTCTGCTCGACCCAGTTGCACAGTGATCCTCAGGTGGTGGCAAGTTGCAGCACCAGATAGCCGAGTGTGGACCTGGCGACGACTGCTTCGGCGCCTAGACCGGCGAGTATGAGGACCCAACCAATCGGCCTGTCCGACAAATAGCCGCCGCAGGGGTAAGCGCAACGCCGGCCAGTGTGATGGTGAGCCACGCTGTAGTGCGCAGGGCCATCCGCACCCGATCACCATGAGCAGGCTGATCAGCCCGACCAGCCGTGAGAGCCCACAGTCTTGATGGCGTAGGTGAGCTTCTCGGGGCAGGCGCTACCGATTGACCGGCGGGAGTTGCACGGCGCGTGTGCGCCTGGCTGACTGGCCGTCGCGCTCTACATCGGTCGGTACAACGGTGGTCGCCGTTGTCGTGGCCGGAGGCTGGAAAGCGCCGAGTCTTCAGCGCGAGTGGAAGAGGGCGGCGCGGGCTGCGTTGGAGCCGCAGGCGCCGTGTACGCCGCCGCCCGGGTGAGCCGAGGCGGACGCGAGATACAGCGACTTGATCGCGGTCTCGGCCCGGCCGAGACCAGGCATCGGGCGGAGCGCGAGTTCCTGCCTCAAGCCCGACGTGCCGCCGTTGACGGCGCCCCCGACGAGGTTGGCGTCGCGCCGCTCGAGTTCCAGTGGGGTGAGGATTCGACGTGCGGTGATCATGTTGGTGAAACCTGGCGCGTACTCCTCGACTCGTGCCTCGATCCGGTCGGCCATTACCTCGGCCTCGACAGCGTCCCATTGCCCAGTGAGCTTGCCGCCGATGTCACCGCGGGTCAGTTGCGGCACGTGAGTGTAGGCCCACGCGGCCTCCGTGCCGGCCGGGGAACGACTCGAATCGGCGGTTGTCATCTGCCCCATCAAGAGAAACGGCCGGTCCGGGATCCACCCGGCGGCGAGTTGACCGGACCACCGTTGCAGATCATCGATCGAGTCGGCGACGTGCGCGGCGCCAGGAGCCAGATCAGGCGCATCCCGCCAGGGAATCGGTGAGCTGAGCGCCCAATCGACCTTGATGGTGCCGGGATCCCATTTGAAGAACCGCAAGCGCTGCAGCACCCGGGAAGGGAGATTCTGGCGCGGGATCAGGTGACAGTACAGGGCCGGGGCCGAGACGTCCGCGAGCACAGCCTGGGCGGCGGCGTACTCAGTTCCGTCGACCGTTCGTACGCCGATCGCTCGGCCATCGCGGATGACGATTTGATCGACTCGAGCCTGGCGCACGATGGTGCCGCCTCGGGCGGTGAAGCGGGCGGCCAGTGCCTGCGACAAACGTCCGGCACCGCCGCGGGGCACGGGATACCCGTACTGCTGCGCGATCATGACCAGCAGCCAGCCCATCAGCCCTGAACCCATCGCGGTGGGAGCGATGTCCGCATGCTGCGAGTTGGTGGCCAAGAGCAACTTCGCAGCGTTACCGGCGAACCGTCCGTCACCAACCGAGCGAACCGGGCCGACCAGGAGCTGGAGCCGCTTCAGTCCGCGCGGACCCAGGAGATGGCCGAGCAGATCGAGACCTGCACGGACAGGCGGGAACGGAGTGAGCAAGGCGTCGATGACTACCGGGCCGACGCGTTCCCAGTCGGAGTACAGGTCCGCCCAAGCCTGTCCGTCGCCTGCCACCTGCGCGTCCAGAGCAGCCGCGGTGTCGGCAGGATCTGGGTGTATGAGCGCCCATCCGCCGGCGCGCAACGGGTTGCCGACCGGCGCCGGCGCATTGGACCATTCCAACCCGTAGTCACTGAGATTCAGGCCCCTGATCGTTGGCGACACCGCCGCCAGCGGGTAGAACGAGCTGAATGTGTCGTGCACGAACGAGGCTTCAACCTCCGTCGAACTACGGACCGCGCCACCGATCTCGCCATTGGCCTCCAGTAGTACGACCTCCCAGCCTGCATCTACCAGCAGGTTCGCCCCGACCAGTCCGTTCGGCCCAGCGCCGACGACCACCGCATCGGTCACCGGCCTTGGAGCTTTCTCGAGTTCTTGCCGGCACGGCGCTTGGCGAAGAGGACTGTGCCGAGGACGATGACCGGCACGAGCAGGGCGAGGAGGAGCCAGGGGATTCCAGACCAGTCGTCATTGTCGCCATCTGCCGGGCCGGGAGGCGCCGGGCTCGGAGTACTGGCCGATTGCAGATCGGCAGACGTCGGGGCCGACGAAATGACTGCCTGGCCGCGGCTCGGCATTGTTTGGGACGCCGTGGCCGATGTCCCGAACACAACGCAAAGAGCGACCGCGAGCGCAGTCAGCAGGCCGACCCGATGGGCTCTGTTCATGCCATCAGGTACCCGGGTATCTCCGGCCAAACCTGACTCGGACGACATATCGATGGGTACCTGGGCGTGGCAATTGACCGATCTGGCGGGAGTTCTCGATGACACAGACGAAGTCCGCCCGCGGAGGGGATCGATAGATGAGCTTCAAGCGTGGTGACGAGGTGGCGGCTGCGACTGACCTCGGCGGGTTCTGGCAGGGAAAGATCCCAGCCGGTACGCGCGGCGTGATCGATGAGATCGACGAAACGGATGCGTCGCCGGTCTTCACAGTTACCTTCACCATCGAGCAGGACGACCTGCTCACCCCGCACCAAACGACTGTGACGGGGCTGGGCGTCACGGAGCTGAGCGAGCGATGAGGGCAGGGTCAAGGGAAGGCCGGCGCTGCGACGGATGATCGCGACCTGCAAGCCGAAAGGCGAGGCGGACCAGACCAAGGCGAACCTCGAGCCGGCCGGCGAGAATGCGATGGACGCCTTGAAGGATTGATGCCCTGAGTGATGGTCGGTCCCTGGGGCTGTCGTCTCAACACGGGGGTCGAGGACGGTCATGAGCTCGAGATCGGCGCCGTCCCTGGACGTCGAGGACGGGGCTTCGCCCCGGTGACTACGGGTTCCTGTGGAACTGGATCTGTTCGGCATCGAGCCATTCGGTGGTCTCGACGTCGTGCTCGTCGTGGTGCTGAACCAGCCCTCGCCAGCCGGACGGCTGGTTTTCACAGGCGATGAGCCATCCCGGGCGCCAGTGACCGCGCGACCACACGTACACGTGAGCGGGCAACGCAAGGTGATCGAGCCGGTTTAGGTCTCGGTGCGGTCCACCATCCCTGCTGTCGGGGTGCGCGCTCATGAGGCGTCAACTGTTGCTGCTGAGAGGGGGTTCGGACGGCGGAGTTGGCGGCCGACGTCGTGCATGTGCCGCAGTCCCTGGGCGTAGGAATCGATGATCCCGGTGGACATGTAGGGGATTCCGATGCGTTCGCAGTACGTGCGGACAGCGGCTTGGGCGCGGCGCAGGTTGGCGCGGGGCATGCTGGGGAAGAGGTGGTGTTCGATCTGGTAATTCAGGCCGCCCATCATCCAGTCGGTGACGGCGTTGCCGTTGACGTTGCGGGACGTGCGGACCTGCTTTTCCAGGTGCCCCCAGGTCGTGGCATGGTCGGGCATCTCCATACCCTTGTGGTTCGGAGCGAACACGCTACCGAGATGCAGTCCGAACAGCGCGTGGTGCATCGCAGCGAAGACGAGGGCCTTCTGCGGCGACATGATGAGCAACAGTCCACCGAAGTACGCCGTCAAGTGGATGGCGATCAGGCCGAGCTCGATGGCGGCCCTGCGGCGCGGCCGGCGGCTGACCAGGTAGCTGATGCCGGAGATCTTGAGACTGATGCCTTCGAGGCTCAGCAGCGGGAAGAAGATCCGGGCCTGATTGCGGCTGAGCCAGGCGTACAGTCCCGTGCGCCCCTCGGCTTGGTCGAGAGTCCAGACCAGTACGCCGGCGGCGACGTCAGGGTCCTTGTCGGAGTGATTGGGGTTGGCGTGGTGGCGGTTGTGCTTGTCGTTCCACCAGCCGTAGCTCATCCCGAGCAGCAGATTGGCGTGCAGTTGCCCGATGGCGTCGTGGATTCGGCGGGATCGGCCGATCTGCTGGTGGCCGGCGTCATGGCCGAAGAACGCGGCGCGGGTCGTGAAGATCGCGGCCGGTACGGCGAGCAGCAGTACGAGCCAGGAGTTGCCGAGGAGGATCAGCCCGGCGACGACGGCAGCCAAACACAGCAGATTGATCGCCATCGAGACCAGGTAGTGCCCGGTACGGCGCTCCAGCAGTCCAGATGCCTTGATCTCGCGCAGCAGCGGTGCGAAGTCGCTTCCTCTTGACTGCTGGGTGGGACGGTCCAAAAGGACGCTGGTGGGTGCCATGGGTTCCTCGAATCGTGATGGCCGGTGGCTCTGGGATACGCAGTTCCGCGGAGGCGGGTCCCGCGCGGGTCTTGGCGCCGGTCACGACAACGAAAAGGTCACTCACGAAATACAACGCTGCAGGATAGAGAGGAATTCCGGTCCTCAACTGCGGCGACTGCGCGTCAGAAGGCTTCAGGTACCCCGAGAACATCGCTCCATGCCGGTGTCAAAGAGATTCTCCGCGACAGAAATGCAGGACCCGGATCGGCAGCCGGCCATGCTTGGTGGGGGATGATCGGCCAGCCAAGCTGTGGTCTGCTGCAGATGAACGGCCAGCCGGCGGCCGAGAACACCCACGAGTGCGGTGCTGACGGGAGCTTCCTGCATTTCGCTGTGCGCCTGGCCGCGGAGGGGGGACGACACCCGTGAGACCTGTCGGCGTCGTACCTGCACCCCCTCCGCATTCGTGCTCCTCAGCAGTAGAAGGGATCGTGGTGGGTACCGAGCGGCTATGAGTGAGAACAAGCGGGTGGTGCGTGCTTCGGCCGCGGATGTGTTCGCGGTGCTGGGAGACGGGTGGTCGTACGCCGGATGGGTGGTCGGCGCGGCACGCGTCCGGTCGGTGGATCAGGGGTTCCCGGAGGCCGGGACGAGCATTCACCACTCGGTCGGTGTCTGGCCGCTGATGGTGAACGACGTGACCACGGTCGAGGAGTTCGAGCCGGACCGCCGGTTGGTGATCAAGGTCCGCGTCTGGCCCGCCGGAGCCGGCCGGGTCGAGTTCGTTGCCACGATCCGCCCGGACGGCTGCCTGCTGGTGATGCGCGAGGAGGCCGTCGAACGCCCCGCGAATCTGGTCCCGAGCCCGGTCCTCGACCCGCTCTTGCACTGGCGCAACACCGAGACCTTGCGTCGCCTCGCCTACTTGGCGGAATCACGAGCAGGCCTGCACCAGACCCATCCTGCTGTCGCCAATGTGCAGGAAGGTCCGCAATAAAAGTGTTGAGTTGCCAGGTAAGCGCATCCAAGCGATGCATACGCGGTGGAGTGTGACTTGGCGGGCAGCCGCATCACCTGGTCTGGGACTTCGTTCATGGTCGGTTTTGTTCAGAGTCCTCCGGCGTACCGGTATCAGTCGGGCGCGTCCGTCGCCCGGTGCTTCGGAGGGCCGCGGGGGCGACCGGCAGGTCGTCGCGGGGGCACCAGACCGAGAGGGATGGATGGCCGGCTTGCCCTTCGCGACGGTGGCCGTGCAGTCCATCCGCGGCGGGTGGACAGGGGTTGTCGAGGGGCGGCTCGTACGGCGCTTCCCAGCAGGCAGAGATCACGGCATCGAACTCGGCCCGCATCAGCTCGTCATCGGCGAGCGCCAGGTCGAGGAAGGCCTCGTCCTCGTCGAGTAGCTGCTGTGTGTCTACCGCCATCGATCTCACCCCGTCGACAACAACAAGCCCTGTCGCGGCGTCGGGTCAGGCGTTGATCTGCTTGCGATCGCTGTCGGTGTTCGCGATCGAGATCTTGCGCGACTTGGCCCGCTCGGCGATCGGAATCCTCAACGTGAGTACGCCGGCCTCGTAGCCGGCCTCGATCCGGTCGGCCTCCAGCGTGTCACCCAGGAACAGCTGCCGGGAGAACACCCCGAGTGGACGTTCGGCGACCTGCATCTCCACGTCCTCACCGAGCTCCAGCGGCCTGCGTTCGGCCTTCACCGTCAGTACGTTGCGCTCCACGTCCAGATCGATCGCATCCGCCGAGACGCCGGGAAGATCGAAGGAAACGACGTACTGGTCGCCCTGCCGGTAGGCGTCCATCGGCATGGCGGTCGGCCGCGACCACGTGCCCGGCGCCTGGCTTCCGAAGACCTGCTGGGTCAGCCGGTCGAACTCTCGGAACGGGTCTGTGCGCATCAACATCGTCCTGCACCTCCTGTGTCATCGAGTCAACTGGTGCCAATACGCACCTCCGGTATAACATGTCATCGAAACGATGACAAGCATGGATGTCATCTAATAGCTGACACAACGAGGAGGTGACGGGTGGCAGCCGACCTCCGGCCAGGAGACGCCCCGGCTCCGGTCGCCGATGCGCTCGCCGCAGTGGAGCAGACCGTCCAGCAGCTCACACCCCAGGTCCTCGATCCTGGCGGTTCAGGGGCCGGAGTCGACTCGATGGACGTGCTGGCGGCGCTGGCCGAATTGCGGGTCGTGCAGAACCGGCTCGCGACCTGGGAGCCGCTGCTCATCGGTGCCGCGCGTGAACGGGGAGTGAGTTGGACCGAGCTCGCCCCCGCGCTCGGCGTCGCCAGCCGGCAGGCCGCCGAACGTCGCTATCTGCGACTCAACCCGCACACGACCGACCAGGACGGGATGACCGGCGAACAACGAGTGCAGGCAGCCCGCGACCGGCGCGCCGGTGAACGCGCCGTCTCTCAATGGGCCCGGGACAACGCGGCCCGCCTGCGCCGGCTCGCGGCCCAGATCACCGCGCTCGACGACCTCGACCCCGCCACCCAGGAGAGCGTCGATCGCGTTCTTCACGCGCTCGGCGACAGGGACACCGCAACCCTGCTGGTGCCACTGGCCGAGGCCGGGGCACAGCTCGAGGACAGCAACCCAGTCCTCGCCGGGCAGGTCGCCGACATCAACGTGACCACCGACCAGCTACGAACCGAACACGCAACCAGAACGCAGTGACCATCCCGTTCGCCATGACTTTGAGATGTTGGCGAATGTAAGCCCGGCGGTGGGGCACCAGCGGGAGACCATGCGAACTACGAGGTCCTGCGAGGTGTTCGAACATGACGACCGCACGTGAGTTGATGACCGCCGGTGCCGAGTGTGTCGGTGAGAACGAGAGCCTGGTCGAGGCCGCCCGCAAGATGCGGGAGTTGGACGTCGGCGCCTTGCCGATCTGTGGTGATGACAATCGGCTGAAAGGGATACTGACCGACCGCGACATCGTCGTGAAGTGCATTGCGGACGGTGGCGATCCGGCATCGGCGACAGCGGGGCAGTTCGGGCAGGGGAAGCTGGTGACCATCGGGGCCGACGACAGTGCCGAAGAGGCGATGAAGACGATGAGCGACCATCAGGTACGGCGGTTGCCGGTGATCGATGGCCATGACTTGGTCGGCATGCTGGCCCTGGCCGACGTCGCCCGCAGCCTCGGCCACTCCGACACCGGTGACGTCGTCCAGGACATCTCTCAACCCTGACGATCCCGCCCAGGCCCGGCGAGCGGTGCGCCGCCGGGCCTGGACGGAAGTTGCCGGAGGTTGTCCTCGAGGTAGCGAAGTACTTGCTTGCGACAACCGCTGGGTGTGCCGAGCTGTCTAGGCGAGCTCCGCGACCGCGCCTACTCCGGTAGGCGTCAAGGACGCGGCGCCCCGCCACCTTCCGCCTGACTCGGATCACGAGAGGCGCCGGTCCATCGCCGTACCCCCAAACCTGGAATGACGGTCCGAAACACCCAGAAGGAATCGTGAGAAATCTGCCATGGGTTTCCTCGCATCATGGTGGCGTGGTAGCCGAAAGCGGCTGGCGCAGCGGCTGGTCTGCGCTGGTTATCGGGAGGAACAGCTCTGCGAGCCTGCACTGGGTCACACGGTTCCATCGCCGGAGATCCCTGCGCGCGGCTAGGCACCGGTCACGACAACCAGACGTTGACTTGTATCTGGGATGCCGCAGCACGGCGTCGAATTCCGGAGTCGCTCAGGCACCGGTCTCAACGACCTACCTCCGTGCCGCCACCGCCACACCGGGACGCCCACCTGTCTCAAGCGAGCGTCCCGTCAGGCGGCTACTTGCGTGATCGTCGGGACTTCTTGCCCGACTTCTTCTTCGTAACCTTCTGGGCTGCCGACCTCGTCTGGGATTTCACCGTGCCCTTCAGGTCCTGGACAGGGGAGTAGGTGCCGTACAGCGCCGGGTCCGGTGCGGGGGCGGAGGCCGGGCCGCCGAGGGGTTCGGGATCGGTCAGATACTCCAGCGGGTCGTCGCCATCGGTCCAGCCGCCCTTGGGTCCGTCGGTGCCGTCGGACAGGCGCCAGATGGTGTGGTTGTGGTCCTGGTCTTCTTCGTCGAACAACGCGTTCGGCACGATCGGCGTTTCGAGTCCGTCGGCTTCGAGTTCCTCGATCGCCTTCAGCCATTGCTTCTGGTGCACGGTGTCGCGGGCGAGGTTGAACTGCAGGGTTGCCTTGACGCCTGGATCGTCGGTCATGTTGTAGAGGCGTGCGGTCTGCAGGCGGCCGTGCGCCTCGGCGGCGGCGTTCGCGCGGAAGTCCGCGAGCAGGTTGCCGCTGGCGACGATATAACCGCCGTTCCAGGGCACTCCCTGGGAGTTCGCCGGGAGTGCGCCGCCGCCGGCGATGATCGCTTGTTGCGGGTCCATCCCGCCGATGATCGCTGCCATCACCGGGTCTTGGACGGCTTCGGCCGTCACGGTCACCGGGGCGCCTTCGAGAAGTCGCGCGACCATGGTGGCCAGCATCTCGATGTGGCCGATCTCCTCGGTCGCAGTGTCCATCAGGAGGTCCTTGTACTTGCCTTCCATCCGGCAGTTCCAGCCCTGGAAGAGGTATTGCATCGTCACGCTCATCTCGCCGTAGGCGCCGCCGATGAGCTCTTGCAGCTTGCGCGCATAGACCGGATCCGGACGCTCGGGCTTCGCCTCGAACTGCAACCGCTTCGTATGACGGAACATCGCGACTCCTTTGTCGACCTCAGAGCATTGGGAACCAAACGCAGTCCTGACTGGACTCACGCCTGGCCGGTCGGCCTAGGTACCCACCAAGCAGGCCCAGATGCGTTGGCGTGGATGATTTCTTGGCGTATCGGGAAACTTCAGGCGACGGTGGAGCGATCCGGTGCCGCGCAACGCGGTAGGCCTACTGATCATCGGGCCCCCTGGCCTTGGTGCAGGCGTGCTTCCACGAAGTGAGGAATGCGTGCGGGCACAGGACGAGCAAGGAGCATCTGGTCGCGCGCGACCGGGTGCTTCAGGTCCCGGTGTTCAGAGCAGCAGGACCGGGACCGTCCAGAAATCGACCTGGTGGCTTCTTCGACTTCTTCAGGAAGGATTCGCACCAGACCTGCGGCACCTGCAACGGAGCAACCTGACAACACGGCCAGGGACCAGATCCGGCTCGTCGAGCAGCTGCTAGCGATGGGCCGCTCCGATTCGTGTTTCGAAGACCTGGAGGGAAGAAGTTCGGGAGCTCACGTGGCCGACGGCAGCTGCTCTGGCGCCGCTCCGGGGAGCGGGCTGTGGCCATCGGCTGGGTGCGTGACCGGCATGTAGAGGAAGTTGCCGAGGTGATCCCTCGCGGGCTGATGGGTTCGGGGATGGTGGATCAGCCGGTAGGTGAGGCTGCCTGGGACCTCGAGTGCTTCCGGTGGGTTTTCGTCGTCGACGCGCCAGGACTGTCCGTGCGCTGGGCCGCCGTACCCACGCCCCACTGCGGGCTGCGTGTGCGATGTTGTGACCGATGTGATCACCTCTGGAGCCGTGTTCAACGAGGGATGGTTGCCGGTGTCCGGGGTAACGCTTCGCCGAGGATGACGCTGTGGTCGAGTGCGCTGAGATTGAGGTACCCCGCGGCCTAACCGCCATTACCGTGGCACGCGCTCGATCGGGGTCACTAATTCCTGCCTGTCGTACATGGCAGGTGCGCGCGATCACCTGGGCGGTCTCGCCGCCAAGCTCACGCCGCATGCATGCAGCCCGCAACGGTGGGCAGCCGGGGCCTAGCGCAATGCGACTAGGCAGAAGAGATTGATGGGCACGGACGACAAACTCAGGAACGCGGCCGAGGAAGCCAAGGGCAAGGCGAAAGAGAAGGCCGGTGATGCGGCCGACGATCGCGACCTGCAAGCTGAGGGCGGTGCGGATCAGACGAAAGCTGATGTCAAGGAGGCCGGCGAGAAAGTAGAGGACGCCTTCGAGGACTGAAACCACCCCTGGTGTCGCCCAGGTATTGGCGCAGCAATGGAGTGTCGATCAGTCCTTGGGCGACGTCACGGAGGTTGCGTTGCAGGATGTTCACTGCTCGATGGAATGTGCCTGTTCGGTTCGCAGAAGTGTGCCAGCGGCCGACGACATTCTGTCAATCACCCAACTGATGTGTGCGCCGATGGAAGTGCCGCCAGATGGGTTGCGGTCACGTGCCTCTCAACCCCATCTGCCAGGGCGAAACCTGTTCGGCCATTGGGGCGACCCAGAGGCTGACAACACGAGGGCAGCGGAGGCATCGGCGTCCGCTGGCTGAATGCGTAGCGAGCCGGATCGGTGATCCGTGTGTATGGCCTTGGGTACCGTGACCACAGGAGCCTGGGACACATTTCGCCGCGGTCAAAGATCGGCCAGCTTCCGGCGAGGCCGCCCCAGATTGTGATGACTACTCGCTCTGTGTCTACATCGTCCGTGTCCTGTGAGCACCAAAGCGCACTGACGGAATCTCTACTTCGCACGGCGTCCGAAGAGGCCGGCGTTCGCCGTGAGGACCTGCTCCAGGAGGCCGTCGTCCAAGGCGCCGCGATGGCGAGATCGCTTGCGTTGAGGTACGACGGCCGTGGTGTGGAACGGGAGGAATTATTCCAGGTCGCATACGTCGGTCTCGTCAAGGCCGTTCAAGGGTATCGACCGGGTCCGGACACGGACTTCCGGTCATACGCATTCCCGACGATCCGGGGTGAGATCAAGCGACACTTCCGCGACTATGCGTGGGCTGTTCGCCCGCCGCGCCGGATCCAGAATCTGCAGGCGTCGATCAGTGCCGCCGAGGGCGAGCTCGCGGCTGGTTTGCACCGTTGGCCGACAGAGCACGAGTTGGCTGACCGCATCGGGGTTCCGGTGGAGGAGATCAGGGACGCGCAACGTGCCCTCGGTTGTTTTCACCCGACGTCGCTGGACGCTCCGCTGCGGGTCGACTCATCGGTGTCCCTCGGCGGTATGGTTCCGGATCGGGCGGACACGTTCGAGTTGGTCAACCAGCTCGAGACGCTGCGGCCAGCCGTCGAGAACCTGGGAGATCGGGACAAGTTGATCCTGCGCCGGCGGATGGTCGATCACTGGAGCCAGGCCGAGATCGCCTCCGAGATCGGAGTCAGCCAGATGCAGGTCTCGAGGCTCCTGAGCCGGATCATGGGCGTCCTTCGCTCCGCACTGGCTGCCTGACCGCGCCGCCTGGGCAATGCCCCCGGGGAAACAACATCAGCTGGCGGCCGGATGGAGGTTTGTAGCGGCCGCATTGGGCTGCTCGAGCGGCGGGAACAGACGGGGGCGTCAGATGACGTCCGCCACGAATCACCCGGCCGGTTCATCGGACACCGGGGACAGTTCGAGAAGAGGTAGGCAATCTGCAGGGTGCGGCAGCCGATGCCGCACGGGAGACTGCCGCCGAGTCGTGATCCGCGTGGAGTGATCACATCGGCACCGTGCGCGCGCTTCCGAGCCGCCCACCGTGACCATTGCGAAGCCGTTGTCGGTCATCCGCCGGACGTAGCCGGCGCTGTGGCAGTGATCCCAACGGTCTCCCTCCTGGCCGCGAGTATCGGGGTTTGTGGCTTGGGCACAGGGCTGGTTGCTGCGGTCATATCACCTCAGCGATCCGGAGCTACAAGAGGAACGGAACCATGGAGATCATCGGAGTCATCGTCGCCGGCATCATCATCGGCCTGCTCGGAAAGTTCGTTGCGCCGGGCAACAAGGACAACATCCCGATCTGGCTCACCATCCTGTGCGGAATCGGCGGAGTGATCATCGGGTGGTTCGTCTACACCGCGTTCGGCGGTAATGGCAGCCCAGGCGTCGACTGGGTGCGGTGGATCGTGGCTATCGCGATCTCGGCTGTGCTGGTCGTCATCGCATCCTCGGTGACCGGGCGGAACACCTCCACGCGGAGCTGAAACAATTACGTCCGAGGTAGCTACTTACACGGGACTGCCCTTGACCGGGGTACCGAGAACCTGCGGCCGATGTTCCCTTGACGGCCCCTTCCGGCACGGTGGGTGTGCTGGAGTCGTGCACCGTGCCCCCGGACGCGTTCGACTCGGACGACGAATCGTTCGCAGATCCTGCCAAGGCACACGTCAGTCGGAGTTGCGATAGCCCGCAGGGAGGCAGCCTCGCGGAGGCGATCAATGCCGCGAGCTGGTCGGCCACGCGATGGGCATCCTGATGGAACGGTACGACGTCCACCGCGCGTTCGCGATCCTCAGGAGGTGTTCCCAGACACCAACACCAAACCTCGCGACGTCGCCCACCAACTGATTGTCAGCCGCCGGCTCCCAAGACGTAGCGCGCTGACACGCCTTCGACGATTTAGAACCCTCGGCTCGCGTTTCCTCGTCGGCGACGCGGACGCCGTAGCGCTAGATCAGCTCGCCGCCGGGCCAGCCTGACATGCTCAGAGGCGACCGCCGGGTTGAACGCGTTCGACCTCGCGGTCCGGGACACCGAGATCTTCCATGTTCCGTCGCTGTTCCATCAGACACGGGCAAGCGGTGGCAATTGGCGACAACCGTTGAAAGGCAGATCCACAGGTTAGACCGGGATCCGTCGCCTATCCACCCGAACGGTTACGAGCACGGAGCAGATCTACACAAGCGATGAGCCATCCGGGGTGCAACAGCCGTGCAACCACAGGTTCACGTGGACCGGCAACTGGACCTGGTGCGTGTTCATGAGGTCGTCGCCGGCACGCCGACGGTCCAGGAGGTCATCAAGTGTTCGGCGATGAGGTTGTCGAGGCCGAGGGAGCAGGCGGCGCCGAAGATGATGTCGATTGCGTTCTCGCGATGTTGCGCGGCGTAGGTGTCGCAGAGATCGTGCGCAGCAATCTGTTCATGGACTGCGTCGGCTTCGACGTGTTCGGTGAAGTACTGCGCCGCAACGGAATCCGCACCTAGTCGAGTTGCGCCGGCGGCGTACCGTCGGTTGGGGAGCGTGGACGTCATCTCCAGAGCGGCCAGATGGCCGATGAGTGCGCCGGTCCACCTGCGGTGCAGGGCGAACAGGGACATCACGTTGGAGTGCGCCAGGGTGACAGCCGGTACGTCGGGAACGTAGTGCCCGTAGGTGTCGTCGAGGTCGAGCCATCGCATCGTCGCGCGGAACAGTTCCGCGTGCATGCGTTCGGGACGGCCGCCGCCGTACTCGTCGGCCTGGATCTCGACCAGCGCTGCCTTCGCCGCACCGTCCAGCCTCGGGATGCCGAAGCTGTGCGGATCGGCCTCCTTCAGCTGGTACACGGACCGATTCCTGACGAACTCGCGGAACTGTTCCAGCGTTGCGCGCCGATGCAGGTGGGCTGCTAACGGCGGCCCGTGATCGGAGTGCACCAGTTGCCTCAACAGCTGTGACGGCTTGGCGTTGGAGTCCGCCGGCGACGGCATGTGCGCGCGTCGCAGCCAGGCCGACCATGGCACCTCGAGGGCGGCTCGCAGCGCCAGGACAGCGGGATCCCATTCCGCTTCCGGGTCGATCCCGTCGAAGCCCCGGTAGTGGAGCTCGTAGCAACACCACAACGTCAGCTGGAGGTCGTCGTCTGACCACGGCTCGTCGTCGACAGCAACCGTTGGGTGCGGGGACGTCGTGGCGTTGCGCAGGTATGCGATCAGCCAACTGCTCAACGGGCCTCGTGGCTGTGGGAGTTGCATGGTGCCTCCTTCAAAGAGCCATTCAGTACCCGGGGACAACCGGTCCATGCCGCGGTGATTCGGCCCGGGTACCGGACGCCTGTGAGCATCAGCGAAGCGGATCAGCCCGACCGCGTGACGATCCGCGCCTATCCGAACGGACCCTTGCTCGTCCGCGGCCCGCTCGAACTCCGCGACGAGCACGGCGAACCGATCGACTCGGGACGCGCCACCATCGCCTTGTGCCGCTGCGGCCGCTCGTCCATCAAGCCCCTCTGCGACGGCACACACGCGATCAACCGCAGGCGCAAGCAATAGCGCAACACCTGGTGGGTTTGGTGGCGGGTACCGGGCGGCCAGTTTCGGGGTGGTACGGCAGGGTGCCATGTCAGTAAGTCCTTGTTGCGAGGCAGAGATGCTGCGCCCTTCGGCCTAGGC
>NZ_JBITJE010000010.1:174896-261073 GCF_044459685.1 Kribbella sp. NPDC050241 | reverse complement strand
GTACTGCGACCGGGAGGTCGTGGGAGAGTAGGACGCCGCCGGACATTCACACTGTTAAGGGCCACCCCACAAGGGGTGGCCCTTAACATTTGTCCAGATACTTTGGGTACCGCACGTCACTGGTCAAGCAGTTGTTTGCGGTGTGCGGTGTAGGACCACCACGGACGGGCCGGCTTGCCGTCCGCCTGGTCCACCGCGGACATGACGGTGTCGAGCAGGCACGGATCCAGACGCTGGCCGTCGGCCTCGCACATGTCTTCGTAGATCTCGACGGGATCCCGCCCGGCCAGCTCGCTGATCCGCGTGATGCCGGCCCGTTGGAAATAGCCGGTCACCGCCTTGCCCACGTTCATGAGGTCGGTGAGATCCGAGCGAGAGCTTGAGGCGGTCCTCGTGCGCTGCGTAGGAGACATACGCAGATCGTGCCGCACACTCCCGATACTTGTCTTGAACGATTCGGACATTGCCCGCCCAGCGGTCCCACGCACTGCGTAAGGTTCGGGGGTGGCTGTGATGTTGTTGATCGTGGGATTGCCAGGGGCGGGGAAGACTACTTGGGCTCGGCGGCTCGAGGCGGAGCGGGCGGGCGTTCGGTTGACTCCGGACGAGTGGATGGACGCCTTGTTCGGGACGAACGAGGTCGACGGTCGGCGGTGGGTGCTGGAGTCCGAGCTGCTCTGGGGTTTGGCGGCGCGGGTGCTCGAGTTGGGCGTAGACGCGATCCTGGACTACGGATGCTGGTCCGAGGAAGAGCGGGATCTGTTCCGGACTCGCGCCCACGACCTCGGTGCTCTGGCGGAGATCGTCGTACTGGATCTGCCGATGGAGGTGTTGTGGCCGCGGATCGACGCGCGGAGTGCGGCGGTGTCCAAGGGGACGTTTCGGATCAGTCGCGACGAGTTGGAGCTGTACAGCGCTTCGTTCGACGTACCCGGGCCGGCTGAGTTGGCGCGGTGGGATCGGGCCGTCGTGGTGACGGAGTAGGGCTACGCCTCAGGGGCGATGCCGACGAGCGCGGCGGCCGCGCAGATGTGTACGGGCGTGAGGTCGGCGGGGGCGACCGGAGCCTGGAGGAGCGTGCCGCGTTCGAACGGCGTGAGGTCGATGTCGATGCCATAGGCACCGGCCACCATGCCGCGGACGTACGTCAGCCACCCCACCATCGGGATGCCCCGGCGGAAGACGCCGGCCGCGGCAGCCAGTTCGGTGTCGGCAATGCTGGCCCATTCGGGTTCCCAGATCGAGACGACGGCGCGGAGGATCTGGGCGAAGCGGTCGGACTGGGTGAGCGCGTCCTCGTCGCTCCAGTGCAGGGTGAGTTGATCCGAGACGGTTGTGAGCGTGCCGCCCATGGAGAGGTCGAACAACCACGGGAGCTCGCCAGTGCTCTGCAGATGCAGCCGGGTCGTGCTGGACCCGTTCGCGAGAACCTTGGTGGTTGCCTCGACCATCTCCTGGAGCGGCGTGGAGCCGTCGGCGTCGAGGACGTGGTACCCCCAGCGCTCGTCCTGAGTCCAGACGTGTACGTCGGGAAACGCGACGGCGACTGCGGTCAGGGTGCGGCCGACGCGGAGGGCACGGTGCTCGACAGACTCGTCACGGTGGTTCCACTGGGCGCGGAGAAGCCACGATGCCATTCACGCCCTCCGCTCGTCACCCGGTCGGACCTGCCCAGCAGACGGTACGCCGGTAGTCGGACGGTTGGCCAGGGTTCCGCCTACTCGGCGTGAGCAGTTTCGGCAGTTCCCCAGAGAAGTCACCGACCCAGTTTGCTGTACCGGGTCGTCGGGGCCGACCGCGGGGGTGCGGTTTTGGAAGTACGCGGCCGAAGTCGGCCGGCAGCGGTCGGTCCAGATCGCCGGGGGCCTCGGTCAGGCGGCGGCGCGTTCGCTGACGGGTCGACGGCGGAGGTTCGAGCGTTGGATGGCCGGGGGTTGGTAGGCCATGTCGAGGGCGCCGATATCGGTCCCGGGCGGAACGATCTCGTCGATCCGGTCGAGGACGTCGTCGGTGAGCGTGACGTCGAGGCCGGCGAGGAGGTCGTCGAGGTGCTCCATCGTGCGCGGGCCGATGATCGCGGACGTGACGCCGGGATGGGCGATCGCGAAGGCCATGGCCAGGTGAGTGAGCGGCAGCTTGGCGTCCTCGGCGAGTGTGATGAGCTCCTCGACGGCGTCCAGGCGGCGCTCGTCGGTCAGGTGCCGGAAGCCGAACTGCGACCGGTGCGTGGTGTTCTCCTGATTCTTGCGGTAACGGCCGGTGAGCAGACCGCCCGCGAGCGGGCTCCAGACCAAGGTGCCCATACCGAACTGCTGGACCACGGGCAGGACCTCGCGCTCGATGCCCCGGTTGAGGATGGAGTACGGCGGTTGCTCGGTGCGCAGCCGGGTCAGGCCGCGCCGCTCGGCGACCCAGTGGGACTGGACGATGTCCGAGGCCGGCAGCGAGGAGGTGCCGATGGCCCGGACCTTGCCGGCACGCACAAGGTCGGTGAGTGCCGAGAGAGTCTCCTCGATGTCAGTGTCCGGGTCGGGCTGATGAATCTGGAACAGGTCGATGTAGTCGGTGCCCAGCCGGCGCAGTGAGCCGTCCAAGGCACGGATCAGCCAGCTGCGTGAGGCACCTGACCGGTTCGGAACGAAGGGGGTGGCGCCGGTCGGGTCGTAGTTCACGGGGAAGCGCGCCTTGGTGGCGAGTACGACGTCGTCGCGGCGCCCCTTGAGCGCCTTCCCGACGATCTCCTCGGACTCGCCGTGGGAGTACATGTCCGCCGTGTCGACGAAGTTGATCCCGGCATCCAACGCCCGATGGATGATCCGGATCGAGTCGTCGTGGTCGGGGTTGCCGGCGGCACCGAACATCATGGCGCCGAGCGCGAAGGGACTGACCTGGATGCCGGTCCCGCCGAGGGTGCGGTACTGCATAGGGATTCTCCCGAGGTGTTGATCGTGGGATGTGAAGTGCCCGCCGGATGCCGTACGCTGGGCAGAAGCGGAACGCTATTCCGGAACTATACGGAATGGCTTTCCGGAAAAGCAAGGGGAAGGAGTCACGTGACCGAGAAGACGGCGCCGCGCCGGATGCGGTCCGACGCGCAACGCAACCTCGGTTCGTTGCTCGAAGCGGCGAAAACCGTCTTCGCCGGCTCAGGCGTGGACGCGCCCGCGAGAGAGATCGCTGATCTGGCCGGGGTCGGAGTCGGAACGCTGTACCGGCACTACCCGCAGCGCTCGGACCTGGTCAAGGCCGTGTTCCAGCGCGAGGTGGATGCGTGTGCCGATGCGGCGCCGGCGCTGACCACGGAGCACGAGCCGGTAGTGGCACTCGCAAAATGGCTCGACCGCTTCACCGAGTTCATCGCCACCAAACGGGGACTCGCGACAGCGCTCCATTCCGGCGATCCGGCGTTCGACGCGCTGCCCGACTACTTCATGCAGCGACTCGGACCTGCCCTGGGCGGACTGCTCGAAGCAGCAGCCGCTGCCGGCGAGATCCGCGCGGACATCAGCCCGAAGGACTTGCTGTACGCCGTCTCCACGCTGTGCATGCCCTTGACCGATGAAGGACCGGGGTACAGCCAGAGGATGGTCGGGCTGCTCGTCGACGGACTCCGCTACGGCGCCGACACAAGCCGGTGAGGTCGAGAGCATCACGCCTACACGGGCTGCTCACTCAGGTCCCACAGCCGCTGCAGGATCAATGGCATGAGGTACGACGTCAGTCACGACGATCGGCTCGGCACCAAACGCGAGGTCGGCGAGTCTCCCCTGCGGTACTGGCACCGGGTGCGCGATGGAGTGTCGGCCCGCAGGGAAGCCAACGTCACGGGGTGAGAGTCGCGAGCTCGAGGGTGGGCGTTGGACCTCGATACGACGTCAGCCAGGTGCGAAGGAGCTCGACCCGCGCGGCATAGTCCTCGTTGCCCTTGACAACGGGCGCCTGGTTGTAGGCCATGGTGTCCGAGCTGCGGCGGAGCTTCACGTAGAGGCGGGACGATGCCAATGCATAGCGTTCCATGTCGTCCTGGAGGGCCCCGATGACGGTGATGTTCCGGTCGCGGCCGATCTGCTCGAACAGGGCAACCGCCTCGCGGCGGTGCTGCGAGCCCAGGTTGCGGCCGAGTTCGTCGAGGATCAGCAGCAGTGGACGGTCCGAACCACCAGCCAGCGCCGCGGCGCAGACGAGCTTGACCGCCTTCTCGTCCATCTGCGCGGTGTTGCCCTTCACGTTGAAGGCGGAGTATGGGCCGCCCTCGGAACGCCGCCACTTGGGTGTGACGGTCCAACGCCACGGCTTGTCCGGCTCGGCGGGCGGGTCAGGCTCGGGGTACTCGAGCTTCGCGCCGTAGCCGCCGTACTGCTGGTCGAGGCGGTCGAACTCCTGTGACACCAGCCGAAGTCGCGCTTTGATGCCGTCGGCAAGGGATGCGCGGTGGGCGCGGGCAGTACTCTCGGCCTCGCCGAGTCCTTCGCGGGCGCGCTCGAGCGCGGCGTTGCGTTCGGCGCGCTGGCTGGCGATCTGTTGTTGCTGCAGGCTGTCGAACGTCTCGTGCTGTGCGAGGTGGCTGCTGAGCGTCCGGTGCAGCGCCGGGACCAGGCCGACTCGGGTGCCGAGCGTGCCGTTGGTCCAGCCGTCCGCGCCGTTCAGGATCTCGAAGAGCTCGGTCGGGATCTCCTCCCGCGACCGCGCGTTCGGGAAGCAGCGGCGGATGACGTCGTCGAGTTGCGTGCAGGCCTGATGGTTCCAGTCAGCGGTGGTACGACGTTGCGCGTCGTCGGGCAGTCCGAGGATGAATTCCTCAGCCTCCGCGGGCGTCGTACCCCACGCCGTGGCTCGCGTGGTCAGGTCGAGTGAGGTCTGCTCCTCCAGCAACGTCAGGCGGCGCGCGGCCAGATCGTCGAGGATCCGCTCGTGGTCGCGGCGGGTCGCTTCGAGGTTCTTCAGCCGTTCGTCGCGGACGAGTTGCTGCCCGGCCGCCGCCTCCGCGGATTCCTTTGCCGCCTGGAGCTGCGGTGCGAGCGAATCACGGTCGTTCTCGTGCCTGTCGATGGAATCGCGCAGCGCAAGGATCTGCTCCTGCACCGACTCCGCGTCGGCCAGCGCCCGGGCGGCCGCCGTACGACGCTCTGCCTGCTCGACTCGTGCACGCGCTTGGTCGAGCGCTCCTGACGCAACGCCGCGGGCTTCGACTGCGGCCTCCACCCGGCGGCGAGCAGCCTCGATGCGCGCGGTCCGCCCGGTCAGCGGCTCGTCGAACTGGCCGACCGCCACGACGCCGGCGACGTCGTCGATGTTCTCCTTGGTCGCGCGCTCGCCGAGCACAACGAAAAACTCGTCCAGCGTGAAGCGCTTGTCGGCTGACTTCGGTCCGCCGCGCAATCCCTTGCGGGCATCGGGCCGATTCGCCAGCACCAGCAGGAATCCGGCGTACCCGGCCTCCGCGAGAGCAGCCGACGCGACTGCCGCATCACCGGCGTCGATGACGACAGCCTCGCGGTACGGCGCCAGCCGCGGCTCCCACTCGGCACGCGCGGACGACGACAGCTCGGTGATGTCGGTCAGCGCACCGCACTCGATGCCTGCGTTCTCCAGCACCTGCTGCTGCGTCGCCGAGACGGTCTGACCGCTCTCGGCTTCGCGCAGCTCGGCCGTCGCGTAGTCGACCGCGGACCGCGCCGCGTGGTCCCGTCCGATGTGCTCCTCGAGTACGGCGCGCGCCTCGGACTGCTCGTCGGCCGCAGCGGCGAGGTCGCGCCCGTCCGCCGAACGCCCCGCCTCCAGCAGCCGCCGATGCTCCTGGCCGAGCCGCTCGAGCTGCTCGCGCACCGAACGTTGCGCAAGGTCGAGCTCTCGGTCGCGTGCATCCAGCTTGTCCCGCTCCTGCCGCGTTAGTTGGACGTCGCGCAGCAGCAGCTCTTCATTGCCAAAGGCATCGATCTCGTGGTCGACCGCCTCGCGCCGCGCCTCCTGCTCCGCGACCCGCTCATCGAGTACCGCGAGCTCCTGCAGGATCTCGCTGTTGCGCGCGTCGCCGTCGATGAGGTGCCGCGCACACCGCGCCCGCCAGGACTCCTTCGCCGCGGCCAGTGCCTCCCGGGCCGCGCCGCGCTGGAGGATGCCGGCCTCGACGGTCGCCATCTCCTGCTCCCACCGCTGCAGGTCGGCCGTCGCCTGCTTGGTCGCCTCGCGCTGGGTGTGTTCAGCCGAGCGATGCGCCTGCTCCTGCTCGAGCTCGTGATCGAGTCCGGTCAGCGTTGCGATCGCGTTGAAGATGCGCGCCGGGCCGAGCTCGTTGAGCGGCTCGGCGAGCAGGTTCGCGGTCGGGCTGGACCGCACCGACGTCGACAGGAACGAGACGCACCGCACCTGGCCGCCGTACAGGACCGTGGACAGCTTGTTCGCGTGGAAGTCAGTGCGGCCGTTCGAGTGCGGCAGCGCAGCCCACAGCGCGTCCGCTCCCGCGGCCCGCTCGGCCTCGGTCGCGCCGTACGGGACGTGCAGGCCGCTCTTCCAGCGCAGATCGATGTACGACGCCTTGCGGTTGATCCGGATCCACACGGTGATCGCGGCCGCTTCGAGCTCGTCGAGATCGGTCAGCTCGGGATCGGAGAAGACGCCCACGATGTATCCGCGGTCGACGTTGGACCAGTTGCCCTCCTGCCCGGCCGCCTCGGCGGTGAACAGGAGTTCGGCTGCGCCGGGCGCCCCACTGGTCAGACGCCATTGGTCGTCCGCATGTAGCAGGCTGAGCGCGGCGATCCAGGACGACTTGCCGGCGCCGTTCGAGTCGGTCGGCCCCTGGCCGGCAACCGTGACGAGGCCCTGCCCGACCATCGGAATCGGGTGCGTCGACAACCGCGAGAGATCCACGACCTGTACGCCGAGCAGCACCTTGGAACCGAGGATGTCGAAGGGACCGTCCTCCACCGCGCCGCTCATCCACGTCCTCGCTTCGCTCCGGGCGCGGATGAGGCACCCAACGCACTGTGCTCGATAGTGAACTCGCCACGCTCGTTCACGCCGCTCCTTCTTCCACACTGCTGTCTTGCTGAATGTCAGGGTCGGCGATCGCCGTGCCGTTGCGGGCTCGGATGGCTTCGGCGATCGGGCTGGCCGGCGCCGCGGCGAGGATCAGCTGATCTTGCAGTCGGCGCCGCGCGGCCGGTGTGAGCCGTTGGAGCTGTGGACCGGGGATGTAGCTCGGTCCGCCCGAGTGATCGCCGGACAGCTGGATCAGGCCGGCCGCGCGTAGGCGTTGCAGTGCGAGCCGCCGTTCCTCGCCGCTGATTCTCGTGGTCCGCAGCTCGTCGACTGTGGTCGGCCGGGCCGACTTCCAGCTGTCGCCGGTCAGGATGCCTTCGCTGCGGGGGATCGCGACGGAATGAATCAGCACGAGCACCAGCACGGCACGGTCCACCACAGACAAGGGCTGCCAGCCCTGCGTCGTCAGTGTTGCGGCGATGTCATCGGCGTATCCGGAGGTCCAGTGCGTGCCGTCGACATGGACCAGAGTGCGCCCGATGAGCTTCAGCATCTTCTGGACATGTCGACGAAGCGTCACGTCCCTGAGGCCGGCCAACTGCACCTCGGCCACCGGATGCGCGGCGTACTGCACGGCGCTGAAAGCAGCCAGCACCTCGTCGCGGGACCGGTCGCTCAGATCCTGCAGCAGAGGGTCGAACAACACATGCTGCTCAGTCATCGGACACCTCCGTCTGAGAGGTGTCCGCCAGGTCGGTGTCCGCAGCGGGCGGGTCGGTGTTCGTAGCAGCTGGGTGGGCATCCGTAGCTGCGGAATGGGCGTCCGCAGGTGCCAGGTCGGTGTCCGTAGGACCTGGGTGGGCGTCCGTAGCTGGGGAATGAGTGTCCGCCAGGTCGGTGTCCGCAGTGGCCGGATCGGTGTCCGTAGCAGCTGGGTGGGCATCCGTAGCTGCGGAATGGGCGTCCGCGAGGTCGGTGTCCGCAGCGGGCGGGTCGGTGTCCGTAGCTGCGGGACGGGTGGGCGTAGGTGCCGGGTCGGTATCCGTCGCCGGTGATGCAGAGTCGGTCGCATGGGAGGAGGCGTCCGTGGCCGGGGGTGCAGCGGCCGTCGCGGCTGCGTCCGGGAGCGGGTCCTCCGGGGTCGGGTCGACCGGAGGTGTGGTGGTGAGGGCCGGCGGTGGGGGCTCGGGTAGGTGGCGGCAGAGGTCGCGGAGGGTGGATTGATCGGTCGGGGTCCAGGTGATGACGCGTGGACCGAGGCGGACCTCGCCGGCCTTTTCGTTCCACAGCAGCCAGTGCGTGGCGTGCAGACGCCGGAGGCTTCCGATGATCAGGGTGAGATCACTCGATTGCTCGGCGCGGCCCCGCATCCCGGCGTACACGGACCTGATCTGGGCAAGCGTCCCGGTCGAGCCTGGCCAGGCCGGTCCGCTGCGGTCGGTCCAGCAGCAGGCGACGCAGATCGCGAGCACCCGCGCGGTTTCGTTCGGCTGCTCCACGGCGACCGGGGGAGTGCCCAATTCATCCAGCACGGCATGACCCGCGCCGGAAGGCATCGTCGGCACCAACCACACGCTCGAGCCATCCGGCGAGGCAGCCCGAGTCAGGCCTGCAACCGCGGGCGTATCGGGCGACACCTCGAGCGGCCCAGCGGACTGCACCTTTGCCCACCACAATGCGTTGTACAGCCGCCGTTCGACGGCCTCGGACGGAGTACTCACCGCGTCACCCGCCGGAACACGCCCTCGGTCGCCCACGGCGTCCCAGCAGCCGGATCGATTCGCATCCCGTCGGACCACACCAGCTCGTAGTCGAGCTCGTCGTGGAGATGCGCGGCCGTCAGCTCAGCCAGCACTCGCCGCGCCGTGATCCAGTCGCCGGCATCGTCCACGACCTCGACGACGTCGACCGACGATCGCCCGGCCAGCACGCGCTCGGCCTCGGCGCGGAGCTCCTCCCGATCCGTCGCGGCCGCGGACTCAGGCGCGTCGGCGTCCGCGGTCGGTCGCGGTGGCGCCATGCGTGCTGTCCCGCTCCGCCGTCCTGTCTCGACGGCCTCGACCATCGTCTGCGGCGAGAAGTCCGGCGCGGCCGCATCGAACAGGAGCCCGTCCAGCACGCTCGCGAGTACGTCCGGCTCACTGCTTCGCGTGAACGTCAGCCAGGTCTCGATCGGCAGCAGCCCGAGTGCGCGCGTCGTACCCGCTCTCTCTACCAGCCGGCCGGCCGCTAGTTGTACGGCGTCGGCGTACGCCGCCAGCGCCATCCGCAGCGACGTACATGCGCGATGCAGGCTGGGCCAGCGGTCCAGCACGATCCTGTGCACCTTCTCGGCCTGTTCGATCAGGCGCTCATTTCCCCACGCGAGCTGTGCGTTCTCCCGGAGTTGCGCGGTCGTGCTGGTCGAAACCAGGATCGCGAGCTCGTTGCCGAGCAGCCGGAACACCTTGGTCAGCCGCTCGATCGACGCCCTGCCTTCGTCCTCGGTCGCGCTGGGATCGCTGACGCTGTGGGCCTCGAGGGTGAGCAACTGGTGCAGCTCGCCCTGACCGCCCTGCACCGACATCCGGCGCAGGAACATCAGCATCACGTACGGCGCGAATGCGGCTCGGTGACGCAGTTCGTTCGGACGGTCTACGAGTTTGGTGATCGCGCCGTACTGCCGCAGAACCTCGAAGCGACGGACGATCACGTCATGTGGATAGGCCCGGCAGGCGAGGGTCGCCTGCTCGACTGTCAGGCCGTCGCTGCCGGCCTCGGCGAACGCGTCCAGGATTGCTTGGTCGACGTCCAGCAGGTCGGGGTCCACGATCATCGCGCCGGCCTCGCGGGCGAGCACGGCGAACACCTGACGGTAGACGCGCAGTACGGCCGCCTCGGCCTCCGCGTCCAGCAACGTCGCGTCCATCGCCTGCTCCTCCCGTGTGGCGCCGCCCCGCGAGCGACCGGCAACCAGAGAAAGGACTCTAACCACCCACACCGACAGTCCAAAACCCGGCCGCGTCGGACCTGTGGATAAGGGCAGAAACGGCGGTTGGGTGGGGTGCACCGACAGTCCAAAACCGGGCCGCGTCGGACCTGTGGATAAAGGCAAGAACGGCGGTTGGATGGGGCGCGCCGACAGTCCAAACCGGGTTTGCCCCGAGCGTGTGGCCAAAGACAAGACGGCGGTTGGTTGGGGCGCATCTGGAGCCTGTGGACGACTGGTGTGTGAAAACCGGATGACGGGTGTGGAGGCCGCTGCCTACCATCCTGGCGTGGAGAGAATCCAAAGCATCATTGGTTGACGCGGTCCAGGTAGACCGCGTCCATACCACGGCGCCTTAGGGCGTTCGCCACGCCGGTGCGGAACCCATCACAGGGTCCCCGGCGAGCTTTCTCGTTCTCTCCGTACCGGAGTTACGCACATGACTGTGCCGCACGCGCGCCCGATCGGCGCGCAACACCCTAGCGTTCGCGACCTGCTCACCGTCCGCAAGGACGCCTCACCCGGCCGGATCATGGTCGAAGGCGGCTGGGAACACGACCGCCTGCTCGCCACCGACACCACGATCGACACCTTCTACTGGTGCCCTGAGGCCAGTACGACGTACGCCGCACGCCGGATCGCCGAGCGCGCCGGTCAGGTGTACCGGATCTCGGAGAAGTTGCTCGCCCGGCTGTCCCGCAAGACCCGCTCCGACGGCCTGATCTCGATCGCCCGGCTGCCGGTGTGGAAACCGCAGTCGTTCCGCTTCACCACGTCCTCGATCGTCCTGGTCGCGGACGGAGTCGAGTACGCCGGCAACCTCGGCACCTTGATCCGCACCGTCGACGCTGCCAAGGCCGACTGCCTCATCCTCACCAGCAGGCGGGCACGGCCAAGCCACCCGTCCGTGTACTCGGCCAGCCGCGGGACGATCCTGTCGACGCCGGTGCTGGAGTTCGACGACATCACGAGCGCGGCGGCGTGGCTGCGCGGCCACAACTTCCGCGTCCATCTCGCCGACCCAGCCGCCGGCGGGAGCTACCGCGGCGTCGACTACGACGGGCCGACCGCGTTCGTTGTCGGCTCGGAGGGCAACGGGCTGTCGAAGGAGTGGCACGCGCAGGGTTTCGGCGGCGTGTCCATCCCGATGCTCGGCCAGGCGGATTCGCTGAACGTCGCGCTGTCCGCGGGCATTCTGCTGTTCGAAGCGCGGGCTCGCAAGGACGGCTGGTGATCGGCCAGGCAGAATTGCACTGCCACCCACCACGAGGAGTGTGAGACGTGCCGTTCGAACCAGGCGAGGTCGTCGCCCCGTCAGATCCGCGCATCGTCCTGGAAGGCCAGTGGGGTCAGCAGCCCGGGGTGGCGATCACCGTCAACTCCGGCTCGCGGATCTCGTTCTCGTTCGCGGGCGAGAGTGTGCAGTTGCTGTTCGACACGGCCGGACTGACCGTCGCGCCGCACCTGTGGATCACGATCGACGACGGTGCGCCGGTGCTCCACCTGATCGAGAACCCGGTGATCGAGTTGACCGCGCAGACTGGCAGGCATCAGGTCGAGGTCGTAGTCAAGGACGTCAACGAGCACGTCAACCGGTGGAACCCGCCGTTCGAGTGCGCAGTGGTGTTCGCGGGTCTGTTGCTAGAGGTGAACTCTAGAGTGCGGCTCAGCGGGCGGCCGGGCGGTCCGCGGATCGAGTTCTACGGCGACTCGATCACGCAGGGAGTGCGGTCGCTGGGTACACATTCCGAGTCGGAGGGCGCCGACGGTACGACGACGTACGCGTATCTGACCGCCCGCGCGTTCGGCGCGACGTCCCACCAGGTCGGGTTCGGTAGCCAGGGGATCATCAAGCCGGGCAACGGCGAGGTGCCGCCGGGGCCGGAGTCGTTCGGGTGGAACTTCGCCGGCTCACCTGCTGAACGGGTCACCGCGCCGGATGTCGTCGTACTCAACCTCGGCGTCAACGACGAGACGCTGGAGCCGGAGCCGTACGCCGCCTACGTGGCGCGGGTGCGATCGGCGTACCCGGAGACCACGATCGTGTCGCTGACCCCGTTCAACGGTAAGCATGCCGACACGATCGCCGCGGCCGTCAAGTCGCTCGACGACCCGAACGTCGTTTGCATCGACTCGACGGGCTGGATCACCGAGGACGACTGCACCGACCTTGTCCACCCCTCGGTGGCCGGCCATGCCAAGATCGCCGCCCACCTCATCCCCGCCCTCGAAACCCACACAACCCTCCGCCGTCGCGGATGATCACCGCGGACGACCTCGAGTCAGCGGTCGACAGCCTCGTCCAAGCCTTGCGCCCCGCTGTGGATGCGGACTGGAACGTACCGGCCGGGTCGATCGAGTGGACCTGCCGCGCGACCGCCGAGCATCTCGGGCAGGCACAGCTGCACTGGGCATCGCAGCTCGCGGTCGGTGCGCGGACGCAGTACGTTCGCTGGTCCGCGCGGGCGCAGGAACTCGCCCCGCCTGCCGGCGTACTCGACTTCGTCGAGGCGGCGGGGAGCATCCTCGCCTTGGTGGTTCGCGCGAGCCCGCCCGACGTGCGTGCGTTTCATCCGTGGGGCGTCGGCGATCCTGAGGGCTTCACCGGCATGGCGTGCGTGGAGGCGCTCGTACACGGCCACGACCTCACCACCGGCCTCGACTGCTCGCTCACCCCACCGCCTGACCTCTGCGAGCGGGTCCTGACCCGGATGTTCCCGCACGAGCCGCGCGCGACTGCTGATCCCTGGCTCAACCTCCGCTGGCTCACCGGTCGCGCGCAGATCCCGGCCACCCCGCCGCCCGCGTCCTGGAAATGGCGGCCAACACCGCTTGCGGAGACCTGGGACCCGAACCCGACGCCCGTCCCGATGCCGTTCACCCCGCTGCGCCGGTCCTGAGGTTCGGGCACCATGGCGGTATGGCGGAGAAGTTCACGAGCGTGGACGAGTACATCGCGTCGTTCCCGGCCGATGTCCAGGAGATCCTGCAGGAGGTACGCCGTACCATCCACGCCGTCGTCCCTGACGCGGGCGAGAAGATCAGCTACCAGATCCCGACCATCACCCTCGACGGCAAGTCCCTCCTCTACTTCAGCGGATGGAAAGAACACATCGCGCTCTACCCGATCCCACCCCTCGACGACGCCCTCTCCGCCGCGATCGAGCCCTACCGCTCCGGCAAAGGCACCCTCAAGTTCCCCCTCGAACACCCCATCCCCTACAACTTGATCACCACACTGACCCAAGCCTTCGTCACCGCGCGGACCTAGGTGTTGGTTGTGAGGTTGGCTGGTGGATCCCCGAGGGTCGGCTGACTGGCGGTGCCGGCATCTGCGGAAACAAATGGCCGGCAGGTGACCAGAAGTTTCCGGAGAGCGGAGGTCCGGCCGGGTCGAGGACGTGCAGGCGGGGTTGCGCCACAGCCCGATGCGGCACGGCCGCCCCGGCCTGGGTGGGAGCAGCCGGCCGTCACGCCAAGGGCGTGAGGAGGTCTTGGGGGTCGGGGGAGGGTGGGCGGGTGAGGGTCCAGTCGTTGAAGTGTTGGTCGAAGCGGTACCAGAGTGCGTCAGGGCCGAGGCGGAGTTGGGTTTTGCCGGCGGTGACGCGGTTGGCTTCGATGGTGGCGCCGGGGAGGGCTTGGGCTGCTTCGGCCAGGGCGGCTTCGTCGATGGTGGTTGGGGTGTCGACGGTGGCGGAGAGGCCGCCGGGGCCGCCTTCGCGCCAGGCGACGGCCCAGCTGGTGAGTTGACGCGCTGGTACGCCGGCTCGGTGGGCCAGGTCGGCCAGCTCCGGGGTGCCGAGGAGGTGGGAGGCGCGGCGGGCCAGGTCCTGGTCGGAGGTGAGGCCTAGCCCCGCGTCGCCGTCGCCGGATGCGAACTCCCAGGCTCGGCGTGCCGCGTCTGTGGCCAGGGCAATCAGATCGCGTACGTCGACGCCCGATGAACGCGGTGGATCCAAGGCCTGCACCGCCGCCGGCGATCCGGGCGACCCCATCGGTCGCGGCGGAACCGGCACAGGCACTCCACCGTAAGCAGTAGCGCGAGCCGTGGCGGAGGTGGCGTGGCCTGCGGCGGCGCGGCCAGGGGAGTCGGAGGTGACGGGATCACGGGCGGCGCGCCCGGAGGCGACAGTGGTGGCAGGATCGGGGGTGGCGCGGCCGGAAATGTCTGTGGTGGCGGGATCAGGGGCGGCACGGCCGGAGGCGTCAGTGGGGGCGCGGCTCGGGACGCGGGCCGCGAAGGTTTTGGCGAAGGCGGCTATGGCTGGGATGCCTGGGGGTGGGGGAGTGCGGGGCGGGGTAGTGGGGGACGGGCCGGTGCGTCGGGAGCGGAGGATGTTGAGCAGTTCGTCTTTGCGGCGGCCGCGCAGAAGCAGCAAGGCGAACGGATCGTCATCCAGCGCATCCGTGACCAGGTAGCAGACGGCGGCGGAGTGTTTGCACGGTACGGCGAAGTCCGGGCAACTGCAGTTGGTCAGCACCTCACCCGGACCCGGCAACAGGTCCAACCCAGCGGCACGCACATCGTCGACGACCTCGGGCGGCAACTCGCCGTCGAGCAGCGCCGCCACGCGGCCGATCTGCGACGACACCACCTTGAGTACGGCGTCCCACTCGGCCGAGGAGAACGCGCGGATCCGCACCGTCACCTGGTACGGCGTGACCCGGCTGCCCTGCACGACCGCATCGACCGAACCCGGCGACACCGTCAGCTCCAGCACACTCCCGCGCCGTGCGTAGGACCGCCCACGCGAGAGCCGGCCCGGATCCAACCGAGCGCGATGCTCCAACGCCTCCAACCACGCCCGTCCCCACCACGTCGCGCCGAACGGACGCCGGCTCCCCGGACCCCTGGCCGCCGGCAACCCTGCGTCCTCACCTGAACTCCGCCACCCCTGCCAAGGCACACGCTCATTCATGAGCCGAACTCCAGGGGGCCGGATCCAGGAGCTGATTTCCCAACAGCAGAAGGGTTGTAGGCACTGGCCGACCCCGACTTCACGGGTCCGGTCGACAGCTCGACCAGCTCGCTCAGCTCCGCATCCGACAGCTCGCTCAACCACGCTTCACCCGAACCGACCACCGCATCCGCCAGATTGCGTTTGGCCGCGATCACCGTCGAGATCCGATCTTCCAACGTGTTCTCGGTGACGAGCCGATGCACCTGAACCGGCCGATCCTGACCGATGCGATAGGCCCGGTCGGTCGCCTGATCCTCGACCGCCGGGTTCCACCAGCGGTCGTAGTGGACGACATGCGTCGCCTGGGTCAGTGTCAGCCCGACCCCACCGGCCTTCAGTGACAGCAGGAACACCTGAGCCTCGCCGGCCTGGAACTGCTCGACCATCTGCTCCCGCTTCCGCACCCCGATCCCACCGTGCAGGAACAGCGTCCGGACCCGTCGCGCCGCCAGATGGGCCTCGATCAGCCGGCACATCTCGACGTACTGGCTGAAGATCAGCACGGACTCGCCTTCGGCCAGGATCACGTCGAGCAGTTCGTCCAGTGCCGCGAGCTTGCCCGAACGGCGCTCCAGCGGTCCCGGCTCGTGCAGGAACTGGGCCGGGTGGTTGCAGACCTGCTTCAACTGCGTCAGCAGGCTGAGCACGAGACCGCGCCGCGCGATCCCTTCCGCCGACTCGATCTTGGCGAGCGTCTCCTTCGCGACGGCCTGGTACAGCGTGGCCTGCTCCGTCGTGAGCGGTACGACGAGGTCGTGCTCGGTCTTCTGCGGCAACTCCGGCGCGATCCCGGGATCGCTCTTGCGCCGCCGCAGCAGGAACGGCCGTGTCACCCGAGCGAGCCGCGCGGTCGCCTCCTCGTCGTGATACCGCTCCACCGGTACGGCGACGTCGTGGCGGAACCGGTCGAGCGTGCCGAGCAACCCCGGCGCGGCCCAGTCCAGGATCGACCACAGCTCCGACAACCGGTTCTCCACCGGCGTCCCGGTCAACGCGATCCTGGTTGCCGACGGCAACGTCCTGAGTGATCGCGCGGTCCGCGACAGCGGGTTCTTCGCATGCTGCGCCTCGTCCGCGACCGCCAGTCCCCAGAACACCTCACCGAGCACGCGGTGGTCCTGCCGAACCACGCCGTACGTCGTGAGCACCACCTCGTCCGGTGCGAGGTCGCTGAGGCTCCGCCCGGTGCCGTGGTACCGCCGGGTCGTGACGTCGGGCGCGAACCGGGCGAACTCCCGCTCCCAGGTCCCGAGCAGCGTCGACGGACAGACCACCAACGTCGGTCCGCGACCACGACCGAGGAGCTGGAGGTGCAACGCGATCACCTGGATCGTCTTGCCCAAACCCATGTCGTCGGCGAGACAGCCACCCAGACCGAGATCGGCGAGGTGCGCCATCCACGCGACACCGCGCCGCTGGTAGTCGCGCAACGTCGCCTGCAACCCAGCCGGCTCCTCGAACGGCGCAGGCTCCTCGGCTGCCCGCAGCCGCGCGATCATCGAGGCCAGCGACCCATTCGCGTCGAACGCGACGAGCTCACCGTCCACCTCGATCGTCCCGGTCAGCGCAGCGCCGAGCGCTTCGGCTCCCGTCAGTTTGCGGGTCCCACCACGCCGCAGCTTCTGGACCAGGTCGTGATCGACCCGGACCCATCGGCCACGCATCCGGATCATCGGCCGCTTGGCCTCCGCGAGCGCCGCCACCTCCTGCTCGGTCAACTCCTGTCCGTCGAGCGTCGGTCGCCAACGGAACGCGACCAGATCGGTCAGGCTGAAGTCAGGCCCGGTCACCGCTCCGGGCGTCGGCGTCGCGACAGTTCCGCGCACCGCCAGCTCGCCAGCGAACAACTCGGTCGGCCAGAGCACTTCGATCCCAGCGCCCTCCAACGCCGTGCTGCCCTCAGTCAACTCCTCCAACGCCTCGTCATCGACCCCGACCTCCGCCGGCGCCGCGTCCCGCAACGCCGCACCCAAGGGCGGCCAGACCCGAGCGCCGCGCCGGAGCGCCAATAGCAGATGGGTCTCCGCACGCTCCCCGAGAGCAGCCAGCACGGCCGCTGGCGCACTCCACACATCCGACACGTCCATCAGCAGACTCGGATCCACTCCACTGCGCAGTTGCAGCACAGCGCGGAACTCATCGGCCGACTCCGAAGGCGGCTCGATCCGCAGCACCAGGCGCGCCCCGGCCTCCTCGCTCAGCGCGGTCTCTTCCAGCCATGCAGTAGCTCCGGTCACCTCCACCGGATCAACCCCAGCAAACGCCGCCGCGCCAGGACGTACGGCGACCGGCGCGGCCGCTGTCCGCACCAGAGTGTCGGCCAGAGCGTCCCAGAACGACCGCACCAGCGGCTCTGGGTCGACCAGCCGCACCGGCCGCGTCCCTTCGATCGGCAACGCGTGCCCGTACGGCGGCATCGCCGCAGTAAGGTTCCGCAACCACCCCCGGTCCAACGGATCCAGCGGCGCCACCCGCCAAGCGCCGTACCCACTCGGACTTCGATCCGGGACGAGTCGACCGCGTGCGATCAACCCCATCCCCGCGAACGCCGCGGCCCGCCACGCCTGCCAGCTGACCGAGCCCTCGAGCGGTCGGCCGATCCACTCGAGCACCTCGCCGATGCTCAGCAGACGGGCCGGCACGGTGGTACGCCGCACCTGGGATCCCTTGGGCAGCACGAGATCCACGGTCCCGTCGGCCGTCTCGCCCGTCGCCGAGAGGTCGCCGTACAACGCCAGCCGGCCCGCGCGCGGCGGGTCGGCAGGGACGAAGACGGCGTCGAACATGCCCTGCACAGTACGCCGGACCACCGACAACTTCCCGCCCGTCGCCGACGACCTGTGGACAACCGCCGGAGTTGACCTGAACCAACGTTGAGGTTGCAGGCTCGGAGATAAATCAGAGCGAAGGAGTGAGCATGCGTGCAGCAGTGGTGACCGAGTTCGGTGGGCCCGAGGTGATCAGGACCCAGGAGTGGCCGGATCCGGTGCCGGCGGCCGGTCAGGTGCTGGTCGAGGTCGAGGTGGCCGACGTCATCTTCGTCGAGACCGCTATCCGGCGTGGCCAGCACAGCCAGTTCTTCGACGTGACACCGCCGTACGTCCCGGGGGGTTCGCTCGGTGGCCGGGTGCGCGCGGCCGGACCGGGTGTGGCGGACGACTGGATCGGTCAGACGGTGGTCGGCCGGGCCGTCGGCTTCGGCGCCCACGCCGAGCTTGCGGTCGCAGCCGCGGACGGTTTGGTCAAGGCGCCCGCCGGACTCAACCTGGAGACCGCGGTCGGCGTCTTCGGCGACGGCTTCACGGCCCTGATGCTGGAGGAGCTCGCGCCACCGATGCAGGGCAAGGAGGTGCTGGTCACCGCGTCCGCAGGTGGCATGGGTCTGCTGCTGACCCAGCTAGCGCACAAGGCCGGCGCACATGTCATCGCAGCTGCCCGCGGTCAGGCGAAGCTCGACCTCAGCAAGGCGCAGGGCGCCGACGTTGTGGTCGACTACTCCAGGCCCGGCTGGGACAAGCTGGTCCTCGATGCAACCAACGGCGCGGACATCGTCTTCGAAGGCGCCGGCGGTGAGCTCGGCGCGACGGCGTTCACGGTCGTCAAGGACGGCGGCTGGTTCTCCGCGCATGGCGCTCCGAGCGGCGGCTTCGCGGCGTACGACGCGGCCGAAGCGGAGCGCCGGGGCATCACGGTGAAGGGGATCGTCGATCTGCGCGCCGACTCGACCAGTACGACGGTCACCGGTGCGGACGTGCTTGCGAGAGCCGTTGCCGGAGACCTAGTGCCCGTCGTCGACCAGACCTACGACCTCGATCACGTGGCCGACGCCCACACTGCCCTGGAGCAGCGCACGCTCCTGGGCAAGGCCCTGATCCGAGTGGCTCAGTCGCCGACCGGCTGATCGGTGTGGTCGGTCACCGCAGGCGGGTTCGGACGGGCCGCGACGATCCGGTTGCGTCCGCCCCGCTTCGCGGTGAGGAGTGCGTTGTCCGCCGCGAGTACCAACTGGTCCATCGTGGCGGCGACCTCCGGATACACCGCTGCGCCGAACGACGCCGGCACTCCGGAGATCACTGCGGTGGTATCCGTGCTGGTGTCCACTGACACGCTCAGCGTGCTGAGCCGGTCCCGGATCCTCTCGGCCACCTCGAGCACCTCAGTCTCGGTGGCTCCCGGCAGCAGCACAGCCAGCTCGTCTCCGCCGACCCGTGCGACCAAGTCGCCGACCCGGACCTCCGCGCGCACGCTCTCACCGACCGCACGCAGCGCCTGGTCCCCGGCCGGGTGGCCGTAGGTGTCGTTGATCTCCTTGAACCGGTCCAGGTCCAGCATCAGCAGACCGACCGTGCTGCGCATGGTCTCCGCCCGCGCCAGCTCCGTCGGCACTGCATTGGCCCAGTACGCCGGAGTCGCCAGACCAGTCTTGACGTCCGTCCCAGCAGCGCGCTGGAACTGCGGCAGCAGCAGATCGCGGTGCAGCGCGAGCACCGTCACCATCAGGATCGGCACCACCCATGGGTACGACGCCTGCAGTCCGGCAACCGCCACACCGAGGCCGAGCCCGGCCACCACGACGAGCTGATCCGCGAGGTCTCCCAGTGCGCCACGGGCGGTGGCTTCGGGGGAGGACAGCAGGATCGCACCGATCACCAGCGCGAAGTTCACCAGCCACCACGTGGACGCAGCGGCCACCACGACCAGCAGGGTCCACGGCCCGGTCGGCACCCGCGGCTCGTTCAGCAGACCCCCGGCGCGGAGCACTGCGGCCGCGGCTCCACTGGCGAGGACGAACGTGCTGGCCGAGAACACCTTGCGGTGCGCGATCGTCCGTCCGTAGACGCGGATCCACGAGTACCCGTACGACACCACGACGAGGCCGACGACCAGGCTCAGCGGAAGCAGCAACAGGCCGGCGAACACCCACAGACTCTTCAGATTGGTGTACGGCGAAGTGTTCGCCGCCATCTCGCGTCGACGCTCGATTCCGCGGGCAGACTCCAGGTGAAGCACCGAGGCGGCCGCCAGTACGGCGAAGGCGACCCACTCGGTCGGCCTGACGCCGGTCCGGGCGCCGGAGACCGTCGAGGCCACAGCCAAGGCGGTGATGACGACTGCGACGGCCTCGACGCCGAGCACATAGCTCAGTGCCGGGCGCGGCAACGACCAGAGCTTCCATCGACGGGGTGGCACCCACCTGCTCCGACCGATCAGAATCATGGTGGCCTCACACGGATAGACCTGAACGGTTATTCCTGAATAGTAACTGCCTGTTCACGCGAGGTCATCCCCGACCCGCAGTTATTCCATCTGACGGATGGCGAAGGAAGGACAGCACCATGTCGAAGATCAGCACCGGGAACGAGTGGCTGCACGGCGGCAACGAGTGGTTCACCGGGGGCGGCAACGAGTGGTTCCACGGGGGGAACGAATGGCTGCACGGCGGGAACGAGTGGTTCACGCAGGGTGGCAACGAGTGGCTGCACCGGCCGGGCGGATCCGGCAACGAATGGTTCACCACCGGCAACGAGTGGTGATTCCTGCGACCTGACCGAAATTTCTTAACCGATATTTTACGATGCTGGTCCGGAGATATTTCCCCTGATTCTCCGGCGGCTCATCCGGTACCCATCTCCACGACGCCGGAGCGGGAACGGCGGGCGCGTGCCCAGGCGGCGCCCGCCACCGCGGCTGCGACGGCTCCCGCGGTGCCCATGACGCCCAGCGCGACCGACGGTGAGGACTGGTCCGCGACCAGCCCCGCGAGCAGGATTCCGAGGCCCTGGCTGCTCTTCAGGGCGGTGCTCGCGACGCCGAAGGCCTGACCACGCTGGGCGTCCGGCACCGCCTGGACGAACGCCGCGCTGGTCGGCAGGTGATAGGCCGACGCCATGCCCGACACCGCCCACAACACGACAGTGGGTAGCAGACCGGGCGCCATGAAGCACGCGATCAGCGGCACGCAGGCCAGCACGGCCAGCGGTCCGAGGAGCCGCATACGTTTCTCCGGCTCCCACAGAGTGATGAGCCACATGCCTGCCACGGCGCCGGCCGGGCTGGCAGCCAGCAGCAGACCGGCTGCCTTCGGCCCACCGCCGATCTCGTTCGCATAGGGGACTGCCAGGCCCTCCACCGTCACGTAGAAGCCCGCGATCGTCGCGAGGATGACCAGTGCGCGGAGCTTCGGCGTGCGTGTGACGAGTGAGACGCCGGCAGCCAGGTCTTTGAAGTAGCTGCTGTGTGACTCGTCTGCCGCACGCGGCGGCGCCGGACGACGTCGTACGCCGACAGCAATGAGTACTGCGGACAGTAAGAACGTGGCGGAGTCCAGCAGCAGCCCACCGGACGTTCCGACGGCTACGACGATCACACCGCCGGTGCCGAAGCCGAGCACCTGGCTGAACTGGACGACCATGTCGTTGGCGGCCTTGCCCAGCACGTAGTGGTCGCCCGGCAGTACGGCGGGGAGCGTGGCGGCTCGTGCCGCGTTGAACGGTGACCCGAACGCCTGCAGCCCGAGCAGGAGCAGGATCACCACCAGCAACGGCAACGCCTTCACGGCCATCGCCGCAACCAGGACCGCTCGGGCCAGGTCGGTGACGATCATCACAGTACGGCGGGGGTACCGATCGGCGAATCCGGCCAGCAATGGACCGAACAGCAGGTCGGGTATGTAGGTCAGGGCATAGGTGAGTGCGGTCAGCCCGGCGGACTCGGTGCGGTCGAAAACCAGCACCGACAAGGCAACGCGGGCCAGCTGGTCGCCTGCGACGGACAGTACGCCGGCCAGGAACAAGGCCCTGAACTCCGCATGTCCGAACACATCGCGCCAGCGCGCACGTTCGATCACCCCACCCGCCATACCTACGACCCTAACCACAATCCGTTGCGTAACACCTGCCGCCTGTAACTGAAAGGGTTTCCCTGCACCCTGTGCGGCCTGGGTCAATGGTTTGATCACGGCGCATCAGTGCCAGATTGTGATCCCGGTGGCGCAGCGTTTGGGTGAACGTTCTACTCTGGAGACCTCCGGTACCGGGGTCTGGGCGGGGCGGCCCCGACCCTGGTACCGGAGCTCTTCTTTGTGCGGACCTTCTCAGGTCCCCGACTCGCCGTGATTCAGGCCGGCGGAAACTGTCGGTGGCGACCGGTAGCGTTCTTGTTGCCAGGGGCGGCTCCAGGACGTGCTTCCTTCTCCTTCACCAGGCCATGTAGCGCGTCCGCTTTCCGCCCCTGGCCTTGTCGTCCGCTACGCCCATGACAGACCAGACGCCCAGCCAGCGGGGAGGCCGCGATGCCGGAGCACGCCTCGGAGGAGAACCAGGCAGCTGTCCTGCTCCGCCGCCGTCGGCTCGTCGACACCACGGCACTGACCCCTCCGGTACGCCGCTCCGCGTGGCAGTGGCTGCGCCGGCCGCTCACCATCCAGGCCGGGTTGTCCGCGTTGCAGGCCGACCTGGTCCAGCGCGGCTTCCTCCTGTCCGTCGGTCTGTACCGGTACTGCGCGTCGCTGTCAGCCCCTGCGCTTGCGGGGTTCGGCGGCAAACTGCTGGACCTACTCGATGCGGAGTCCGGTCACAACGCCCAGCATGTGCCGCTGTTCCGCGGCTTCCCCGAGAGCGTGCCGGGCAACACCGAGACCTTCTATGTGAACCGCGTCTTCGCGCGGTTGCTGCAGGAGCCGGAGCAGCCGTGTGTGTTGTGCGGAGACACGAAGTCGGTGCACGCCGTCTCGCCCTGCGCCCACCTGGTCTGCCGGACCTGCTGGGACGGCTCCGAGCTGAGCGCCTGTCCGCTGTGCCTGCGCCGGATCGATCCGCTCGACCCGTTCCTCAAGCCGTCCTTCCACGAGGTGCAGCCGGCCCACGTGCGCTCGGATCGCCTGCGTCTCCTGTCGCTCGCGCAGTCCGACGCTGTGCGGACGACGGTCGACGACCTGCTGGTACGACGCTCCCCGCTGTCCGCCGCGGATCGCGCGGACCTGCAGGTGCTGTTGTCCGGTGCGGACCCGTCCTGGCTGCCGGACGACATCCCGGTCCGCGAGACCCGGGCGCTGGTCATTGCGCACTTCCTCGCCGACCATCCTGACCTGATCGATCGGGCCGGCACCGCGACCGACGTACTGCGGGTGTTGCACGCGCTGATGGATGCCGATCCGGGGTTGCGGACGCCGCCGGTCCGGCGGCAGTCGTTGCCTCGGGCAACGCGTCGGCTGGTGCTCGCGCGGCTCGACCGGTTGCCGGCCGAGCACCTGGTCGAGGACATGCTGCGGCACGAGCGCGCCTGGAAGCCGATGGCGGAGAACTTGCATCCGTTCGAATTCGCGACCCGGCACCCGGTGGCGGCGCTGGCGTTCGCGATCCTGCGGCGTACCGATCTGGATCTTGGTACGGCGGCGGGGCGGGCGGTGCTGGGCGAGGCTTCGCAGCATCCGTTCGTGCGGCTCGAGGGCAAGCGGCTCGCGACCAGCACGTTCGCCTCTCGGGTCGAGGGTGCGTTCGCGGACGGGCGACCAGGCCATGTGCTCGACCTGCTGCGTCAGCGGCCGGGCGAGTTGGTGCGGCGCCTGGTCCAGCTGGCGCGAGCGTTGCCGCCTGATCAGCACGGCGCGTTGGTGGACGCGCTGGCGACGGCCGTCTCGGACGTGTCGCCGGTGGTGATCACGGCCGCGATCGGGCAGGTCCGCACGCCGCCTGGCGATCTGCGGCTCTTCTTCCCCCGCGGCGGGACGGCGCGGATCTGGACGTCGGTGGACGAGCGCGAGCCGCTGCCCGCCGACACGGCTTCCGCGCTGACCGACGTACTCGTGGGTGAAATGTTGCGCAGGGCAACGGCTCTGCCGCGGCTGCGACGGGTGTTCCTGGACGAGGAGCTGGCGCGGCTGGCGGCCCCTGGTTCGGAGCGGAATGCGTCGTCGACGTTGCGGCGGATGACCCGGGGGAGCGCGGTGCCGATCCCGCCGGACGAGTTGCTGCGGCTGTTCCTGCATTGGGTCGAGCCGCCCGGCCGGCGGGTGGATCTCGATCTGTCGGTGGCGGTGTTCGACCAGGAATGGGCCTTCGTCGGGCTGTGCGACTACACGCGCCTGCGGTTCGACCAGGACGCGTTGGTGCACTCTGGCGACCTCACCTCCGCGCCGGCGCCCGATGGTTCGACGGAGTTCGTGGACCTCGACCTGCGCGCGGTGCGGCGGGTCGGCGGGCGGTATGTGCTGCCGGTGGTGTTCAGCTACAACGACGTACCGTTCGACGAACTCGAGCGCGGGTTCGTCGGGGTGATGCGGCAACCGGCCGGCCTGTTCGACCCGGCCGCGGTCGAGGAACGCTTCGATCTCGCCGGACCGGCGAAGATCCTGCTGCCGTTCGGCGTCGACCTGCACACCAAGGAGCTGCGCTGGTACGACGTGAACCTCGGCGCGGCCGGCTACGGGCACAACATCGCACGGTACGGCGGTCACATCGCACTGATGGCGGCGACGCTGGAGGACGTGCACGGCTCGGGCGACCGGGTGAGCCTGTGGGAGGTGTGCTGCTGGCATGCCGCGGCCCGCTCCGACGAGGTCGTCGTACGGTGTGCCGATGGCTCGGTCGTCGGGTACGTGCGTGATCCCGCCGAGGATCCGGCCGGATTCGCTCGCCGCCTGACGGCCCGTCTAGAGCCCGACCGGCCATGGGATGAGGAGGCCGCGAGCCGGTCCGACTTCGCTGCGGTCCTGACCGGCGACATCACGCCTCGCCACGGCGCGCAGGTCTACGCATTGCACCCGCACCTGCTCGATTCCGCTGCTCACACCCTGATCGACGCTCCGCAGCTCCTGAGCACGCTGGCTCCCGACACGCGGGCGCACGCGCCGCTCCCGACCTGATCGGGCCACTGCTTCCTGAGAGAACCCTGTGACGGTTCTGACAATTCTGTGACGTTGCCGTACCCGGTTCTTTGGCATGCAGGGGTACGGGAGTACAACGGAAGAGAAGGCGAAGGGAGCCACGCATGACGTACGACGTGGTGGTGCTCATCGAGCGGGAGATGAGCGAGGGCGACGCGCGCCGCGTTGCCGCCCTGCACGCAAGGTATGAGGAGTCCGTCGACTACCACCTGCTCGTCACGAGCCAGCCGGAGAGCGGTTTCGGCGGCCCGCTGGCGCTGCTCGGGTCGACATTCGATGACGTGGCCGGCGTGACCGGTCCGGCGGCAGCCCGGGCAGCCAGTACGACGACGACGCTCGCGGACCCGTTGTTCGACCTCGGCTCGGTGATCGAACACAGTTCGCGTCACTTGCGCGGCGCCAGCGGATATCCGGTGAACGTCTCGATCACCCACGGCGAGGTCCTGCTGGCCCTCAAAACACTGGTGAAGACCACCAACAGCCGCGAGGTCGTCGTGGTCGCCTGGCCGGAGACCGCCGCCCGCTTCCTCTGCTCCGACTGGACCACCAGAGCCCGCAAAACCCTCAAGGTCCCCCGAGTCCGAATCCTCGAACACGACACCTGAGCCGAATGACGGCTTGTTCCACCGCTGCCGTGACGTAACCGGCCAGCGGTGAAACAACCCGCTATCCACAGCTGCGGAATTCGCCGCTCCGAGCGCGCGGGAACGCGGCATGTTCTCGGGCATGAACACCGAACTCATGCTCATCGCCGCCGGCCGTGGGGACTGGTTCACGCGAGCAGACGCGTGCGCCGCCGGGTACACGGATGCGGACATTCACCGGCGGGTGACGTCCGGTCGCTGGGTCAGGCTCACCCGGGGTGCGTATGCGCAGCCCGGCTCCGAGGTCGCGTCGATGGCCGCGTGGGACCGGGCGGCTTGGCTGCACCGACGCGCCGCGAAGGCCGTCTACCAACGCTTGGCCGGTCGCGCCGTCGTGAGCCATCAGTCGGCTCTCCTGCTGTACGGCGTCCAGGTCTCGGAGCTCGATCTACGACGTGTGCACGTCACCAGGATCTCCGGGCTGGGCCGCTCCGGCTCGACGGTGTGTCAGCATGCGGCGCGTCCGCCGGTCGGCGAGTCAGTCGAACAGGACGGCGTACTGCTGACTCACGGTGCCCGTGCCGTCGTGGAGGCCGTCCGTGCAACCAGCTACCCGGTTGCGGTGTCGGTAGTGGATCAAGCGTTGCGACGTCGGGTCGCCACCGCCGAACAGTTGACGGGTGCCTTGAGCCTTTTCGAGGGCCGACCTGGCAATACGACGGCGACTCGCGCCGTTCTGTTCGCAGACGGCCGGTCGGAGTCGGTCGGCGAGTCCCGGCTGCGGGTCATGCTCGCTGACCTGGGCTTGCCGGTGCCGACGCTGCAGGCCGAGATTCGCGACGAGCACGGTGCTCTGGTGGCGCGGGTCGATTTCTTGCTCGCGGAGTGCGGTGTTGTCATCGAGTTCGACGGCGCCATCAAGTACGGCGACGGCACACCGGACACGCTGATCGCGGAGAAGGTCCGAGAAGACCGCCTTCGGGATCTCGGCTACCAGGTCGTCCGGGTCAGCTGGCCGGACCTCGCCCGCCCGCTCGATCTCCTGGCCCGCATCCGCCGGGCGATTGGGCGGTGGCAGCCGGGCTCGATAGCGGGCTATGTCACCGCTGGCCAGTAGTTGTCCCGCCATCGGCCAAACAACCCGCCATCGGCCGGCGGGGGTCAGCGGGGCTGGCGGGCTGGCGGGGGTCAGCGGGCCCGCGCGGTCCCGCGAGGTCAGCGGGGGTCAGCGGGGGATGGGTTGGTGGGGGAGGCGGACCTGGACTGTGGTTTGGCCTGGGTGGGAGGTGATGGTGATGGTGCCGCCGTGGTGTTCGGCCACGATCCGCTGCGCGATGTCCAGGCCCAGGCCGGTGCCTTTGCCGACGTCCTTGGTGGTGTAGAAGGGCTCGAACGCGCGCGCGACGACCTCGGGCGGCATGCCGGGGCCGGTGTCGGTGAACTCGACCACGATCCGGTCGCCGTCTGTCCGGGTCGTGATCCGGAGTGTCCCGGTGCCGTCCATCGCGTCGACCGCGTTGTCGATCAGGTTGGTCCACACCTGGTTCAGCTCGCCCGCGAACGCATCGATCCGTGGAACGTCGGCGCCGTACGCCCGGATCACGTCGGTGCCGTCGCGGAGTTTGTGGCCGAGCATGACCAGCGTGCTCTCGATGCCCTCGGTCACGTCGATGGTCTGGATCGACCCTCGGTCCATCTGGGAGTACGACCGGACCGCGGCGACGAGTTCGGTGATGCGCCGCGTCGACTCCTTCACCTCGCCGAGCAGAGTGGTCGCAGCGAGCGTGCTCCCGACCCACTCCAACCCAGGCTCCAGAGCATCACCCAGTACGTCGGCCGCGCGCTCGCACCACGCGACATCGGCCCCCGCCGCAGCCAGCGGCGGTGCGATCAACCAGTCCCGTTCGACATCGTGATCGGCCAGCCAGTCCGAGATGGTGTTCTCGTTGTCGGCCAGGTCGACCGGATCGAGAATCGCGGTGCGAGAGCCGAGCTCCAAGCGCAACGAATCCAGCCGGCCGAACTGATCCTCACTCACTTTCCCCGCGAGACCGCGCAGTGACGACAGCAACGAAGAGCAGGCCGTGTCGAGAGCACTGACCGAACGCGAGGCCGCCGCGGCCGGATTGTTGATCTCGTGCGCCAGCCCCGCGGCCAGCGTGCCGAGCGTGACCAGCGCATCCCGCTGCCGAGCCGTCGACTCGATCGCCCGGGCGGTCCCGTAGACGCCCTTGATCAGGTGCCCGCCGAGCGGGAACCACACGTCGATGCGCTCTCGCAGGAGGTCGGTGGGCACCCGCAGTACCCGCCCTTCGGCGATGCCGCGGCCGCTGGCCAGATAGACACCGTGGTCGTCCCAGGCCCGGAATCCGCCGGCCCACCGACCGGGGACGTCCATCTTGCCCATCACGGTGTCCTCGCGACCGATCTTGCGGTGCAACGCGATCGCGCCGTCGACGAGCACCCACCAGAAGTCCGCCGGCTCGCCTTCGTGGAACAAGTCGGCACCGGGCTCGATCGGCACCGTGGTGCTGCCGTCGATCAGCTCGCCGAGTTGAGCATCGGTCAGTCCCGCGAAGAGAGCGAGGTCGCGCAGGTCGTCGACGTTCATCAGACTGTCGCCAGGTAGCGGTGGACGAGGTAGACCGACATCGCGCCCTCGCCGACGGCCGACGCGACCCGTTTCATCGAGTCGAGCCGTACGTCGCCCGCCGCGAAGACACCCGGCACGCTGGTCTCCAGCGCGTACGGCGGTCGGGGGAGTTGCCAGCGATCCTGCCCGATCAGCTCCGGACCGGTCATCACGAAGCCTTTGTCGTCGCGGAGCACCGATTGTCCGAGCCACTCGGTCCGCGGCGAGGCGCCGACGAACACGAACAGCCAGCCCGCCTGCACCTCCTCGACCCGGCCGGATGTGCGGTCCGCCAGCGTCAGCCCTTCGAGATGGCCGTCGCCCCGGCAGCCCACCACCTCCGTGCGGCAGCGGATCTCGATGTTCGTGACCTTCGCGATCTTGTCGATCAGGTACCGCGACATCGAGCTCTCCAGCGCCTCCCCACGCACCAGCAGCACGACCCGCTTGGCGTAGCGCGCGAGGTTCAGTGCCGCCTGACCCGCCGAGTTCGCCGCGCCGACGATGTACACCTCCTCGTCCTGGCACTGAGTTGCCTCGCTCGCCGTCGCTCCGTAGAACACACCGCGCCCGGTGAAGTCGGCGAGACCGTCGACATCCAGGCTCCGGTACGAGACGCCGGTCGCGACGATCAGCGCGCGGGCCTCGATCTCGCCCGATCCCTCCAGCAGTACGGCGTGCACCGGGCCACGCGACTCGACACCGATGACCGATCGGGCCAGCACCATCTCGGCGCCGAAGCGGGACGCCTGGGCGACAGCCCGCTGCGCCAGGTCGGACCCGGTCAGCCCGCGGGGGAATCCGAGGTAGTTCTCGATCGCCGCGCTCAGGCCGGCCTGTCCGCCGGGTGCCTCCCGCTCGACGATCACGGTGCTCAGCCCTTCGGACGCCGCGTACACGGCCGCCGCCAGACCGGCGGGTCCACCTCCGACGATGCAGACGTCGTACAGCGGCTGCTCGGCCCGGGTCCGCAGGCCGAGGGCGGACGCGAGGTCGACCGCGGACGGTGCGCGGAGCGTGTCTCCGTCGGGAACGAGCACGAGCGGTAGGTCGGCGTCCGCCGCGTCAGCGAGGTCCTGGAGTCGTTGAGCCTCGGCATCGCGATCGACGTCGTACCAGCTGTAGGGAACGTGGTTGCGGGCCAGGAAGGTCTTGATGTCGTGCGCGCGATCCGACCAGCGGTGCCCGACGACGCGGACGTCGGACGTGTGCTCGCGGTTGGCGTGGCGCCAGTCGCCGAGCAGGTCGTCGATCACCGGGAACAGTTGGTCCTCGGGCGGATCCCACGGCTTCAGCAGGTAGTAGTCCAGACCGATGTCGTTGATCGCCCTGATCGCCACCTCGGTGTCGGCGTACGCCGTCAGGAGCAGGTACTTCGCACTCGGCGCCTGCTCACGGGCCCGCTCGAGCAACTCGATGCCGGTCATCCCGGGCATCCGCTGGTCGGTGGCGATCATCGCGATCGGCTGGTTACGCAAGGCGAGCTTGGTCAGCGCGGCGAGCGCCTGGTCGCCCGACGTCGCCTTGACCACGAGGTAGTCGTCGCCGTACCGCCGGCGCAGGTCACGAGAGATGGCTGCCGAAACCATCGGGTCGTCGTCGACGGTGAGAATCGCAGGTTTGGTCACGCGGTGCCCCCCAGCAGTGGACCGATCCCGTGGTGCCCCCCAATGGACCGATTCCGTCAGGATGCCACGAGATTCCCTGGCGTGGCCGAAAAAGCTGCCTCAGTCCTCGATCAGGGCGCGCAGCGTTTCCCGTTCGGGTTCGGGCACATACCCGGCGTAGTAGTCGTACATGTTTTGCCGGGCGATCCGCGCCGCCGCGTGGCCGTCACCAGCGCGGATCGCCTCCACCACCTCGGCGTGATGCTGCAGCGACTCGAGCATCAGGGCCCGGCTGTTCGAGGCGTGGGCGATCTTGTCCGAGATCAGGCTCAGTACGACGCCGCGGACGACCTCGTTGCAGGTCTGGATCAGCGAGTTGCGGCTGACCTGGGCGATCACGTCGTGGAAGGCGAGATCCGCCTCGCTGAACGCCGCGAAGTCGACATCGATCGCGGCCCGCATCGCCACCAGCGTCTCCTCGATGTCGGCGAGTTGCTCCGGTGTCCGCAGGCGGGACGTGACCTGGATCGCGGCGCCGTCCATGATCATCCGGAATCCGATCAGCTCCGCCAGGGTCAGCTCGTCGACGCGGGCGAGCCGGACCAGCTGCTTGCGCAGCGCCGACTGGGAGAAAGGCAGGATCTCCGGCCCGTTCGGATCGCCGGGCCGCGACCGTACGACGCCGTTGCTCTCCAGGACCCGCAGAGCCTCGCGCACGGTGGAGCGGCTGACCGCGAACTGCGCCACCAGTTCGCGCTCACTCGGCAGGCGGTGACCCGGGGCGAGATCACCGCGGGCGAGCGCGTCCTCGACCTGTTCGACGATCCGCTGGTAGGCGCGCACCGGTTGCACCGGCTGGAACTGCGGACCCTTGGTCATCCGGTGCACCCCAATCGCCTTGACAGACCCCTGCGTTCCGACAAACCTAGTGGCCCACTGATACCTAGTCCACTGGTCGGACCAGTCACAGCTGGACGGCGAAGTCCGCCGTACCGCGTGGCCGCGGTCGCGCGAGCGGACCGGGATCGTCAGAATGCGGCGACAGCTCGAGGCACTGGAGGAGTTCGCGTGAAGTCCCCTTTCATCAAGATGGCGCTGCCTACCCGTGCGGTCGCGTTCGCCGCTGCGGCGATCCTGGCCGTGAGCGCCTGCTCAGCCGGATCCAGTACGTCGTCCGGTAGCTCACCCGGCGGCGACCAGTCACTGTCGATCGGTCTGGTTGCTGAGCCGGCCAGCCTCGACTTCACCACCACTGACGGCGCCGCGATCCCGCAGGTACTGCTCGGCAACGTGTACGAGAGCCTGGTCAAGCAGGACGACGCCGGCAAGATCGTGCCGTCGCTGGCGAAGTCGTGGACGGTGTCGCCGGACCGCAAGACCTACACGTTCGACCTGGTCGACAACGCGAAGTTCACCAACGACAAGCCGTTCACCGCGTCCGACGCGGTATTCAGCATCAACCGGGTCAAGACCGCGTGGACCACCTCGCTGAAGGCAGCGATGGACGTTGTCTCCGGGGCGAAGGCGCTGTCGCCGACGCAGCTCCAGGTGACGCTGAGCAAGCCGAGCAACGACTGGCTGTTCCGGATGACGACCCGGATCGGCGCGATGTTCTCGGAGAGCGGCGTCAGCGCGCTGGCCACCCAGCCGATCGGTACCGGGCCCTACAAGTTCTCCAAGTGGAACCGCGGCGACTCGATCGTGCTCGAGCGCAACGACGGTTACTGGGGGACCAAGCCCTTCTTCAACCAGGTCACGCTGAAGTACTTCAAGGATCCGACCGCGCTGAACAACGCGTTGCTCACCGGCACGATCAACGTGATCGGCACGGTGCAGGCGCCGGAGGCGCTCAGCCAGTTCACCAGCAACGACAAGTACCAGGTGATCGAGGGCACCACGAACGGCGAGGTGCTGCTGTCGTTCAACAACTCGCGACCTGTGTTCAAGGACATCCGGACCCGGCAGGCGATCCGGATGGCGATCGACCACAAGGCCTTGCTGGACACGTGTTTCGCCGGTCGCGGCAAGCTGATCGGCAGCATGGTCCCGCCGACCGACCCGTGGTACGAGGACCTCACGAGCATAGCGCCGTACGACCTGGCCAAGGCGAAGTCGATGCTGCAGGCATCGGGTGCGGCCGGCAAGACGCTGCTGCTCCGGCTGCCGACGTTGCCGTACGCAACGTCCTGCGGCCAGGTGGTGAAGAGCCAGCTGGAGCAGGCCGGGCTGAAGGTCCGGATCGATCCGCAGGAGTTCCCGGCGGCGTGGCTGAACACGGTCTTCAAGAACGCCGACTACGACATGTCGATCATTGCGCACGTCGAGCCGCGGGATCTCGGTGCCGTGTTCAACCCGGAGTACTACACCCGGTACGACGACCCGACGCTACAGCAGTATCTGGCCGCGGCGGACTCCGGTGACGAGGCCGCGCAGGTCGACAACATGAAGAAGGCGGCGCGGCGGCTGTCCGAGCAGGCCGCCGGCGACTGGCTGTTCCTGCTGCCGAACCTGATCGTCGCGGACAAGAACATCAAGGGCCTGCCCCAGAACGCGATCACCGAGAACTTCGACCTGTCGAAGCTGGCGAGGTGACCTGAGTGATCCTCCGCCTGATCGAGCGCACCGGAGTGCTCTTGGTCAGCCTTGCGGTGAGCTCGGTGCTGGTCTTCGCGTTCATGGCCGTGCTGCCCGGCGACCCGGCCCGGGTCGCCCTCGGCGTCAACGCCTCCGAGCAGGCTGTCGCCGAGTTGCGCCGGCAGTTCGGCCTCGACCGGCCGCTCACCACGCAGTACGTCGACTGGCTCGGCGGCCTGCTGCACGGTGACCTCGGGACGTCGTACGTGTCGAAGGCGGAGATCGGTCCGCAGGTGTACGACCGGTTGCAGGTGACGCTGTTGCTGGTCGTGGCCGGCATGATCATCGCGCTGCTGATCGCGGTCCCGGCCGGGACTCTGATGGCGGCGCGGCATCGGAAGATCTCCGGCCTGGCGCTGTCCGCGGTCTCGCAGATCGGCGTCGCCGTACCGGCGTTCCTCGCGGGCATCCTGCTGATCATGCTGTTCGCGGTGAAGCTCGGCTGGCTGCCGGCGAACGGCTGGACGCCGCCGGCCCAGGACCCGGCCATGTTCCTGAAACAGTTGATCCTGCCGGCGTTGGCGCTCGGGCTGGTGCAGGGCGCCGTGCTGACGCGGTACGTCCGCAGCTCGGTGCTCGACGTACTGCGGGAGGACTACCTGCGGACCGCGCGAGCCAAGGGACTGCGGCCGTTCCAGGCGTTGTGGCGGCACGGTCTGCGTAACGCGGCCGTGCCGGTCGTGACGGTCCTCGGGTTGCAACTGGCGACGCTGCTGATCGGTGCTGTCGTGGTGGAGCGGGTGTTCGTGATCCCGGGGCTCGGCAGTCTCCTGCTGGATGGGGTGTCGAACCGCGATCTGCTGCTGGTCCAGGACGTGGTGATGGTGCTCGTCATCGCCGTACTGCTGGTCAACTTCCTGGTCGATCTGCTGTACGTCGCCCTGGATCCGCGGCTGCGAGTGGGGTCGCGATGAGGCGGCTGAACCCGAGTCTGATCGCCGGCGGCGTGATCGTCGGGGTCATCGTGCTGATGGCGCTCGTGTCGTTTGTCTGGACGCCGTACGACGCGACGTTCGTCGACCCGTCGATCCGGTTGGCGAAGCCGTCGTGGGAGCACTGGTTCGGGACCGACAAGTTCGGACGGGACGTGCTCAGCCAGATCATGGTCGGCTCGCGGACAACGCTGTTCGTCGGCGTGGTCGCGGTGGGCGTGGCCGCGGTGATTGGCGTACCGCTGGGGATTCTCGCCGCCATGGCGCGTCGGTGGCCGAGCGAGTTCATCATGCGGACCAACGATCTGGTGCTGGCATTCCCGGCGTTGCTGCTGGCAATCATGTTCGGGGCTGTCTTCGGGACGAGCACGCTGACCGCGATGATTGCCATCGGCATCGCCTCGGTGCCCTTGTTCGCGCGGGTGATCCGGAGTGGTGCGTTGCAGGTGATGCGGACCGAGTACGTGCTGGCCGCGCGGGCGGCGGGACGGCAGCCTTGGCCGATCGCCGTGCGGCATGTGCTGCCGAACGTGACGAGTCTGATCACGGTCCAGGCGTCGGTGTCGTTCGCGATCGCTGTGCTGGCCGAGGCCGCGCTGTCGTTCCTCGGATTCGGTACGCCGCCGCCGACTCCGTCGTGGGGGCGGATGCTGCAGGAGAGCCAGGAGTTCTTGTTCAGTGCGCCGCGGCTGGCGATCTTCCCGGGGGTGGCGATCGCGATCGCCGTACTCGGGTTCAACCTGCTGGGCGACGGGTTGCGGGACCGGTTCGATCCGAAGCTGGAGGACCGGCGATGAACGACGTACTCACCGTGCAGGGGCTGACTGTGACGGTGCGGGACAAGACGCTGGTCTCCGATGTGGATCTCACCGTGGGGCCGGGGGAGCGGGTCGGGCTGATCGGCGAGTCGGGCTCTGGAAAGTCGCTGACCGCCTTGAGCGTGCTCGGTCTGCTACCCGAGGATGTGGTCGCTTCGGGGTCGGTGCGGCTGACCGGAGTCGACCACGACCTGATCGGCGCGGACGAACGCCGGATGTCCAGGGTCCGCGGCCGCGAACTCGCCATGGTCTTCCAGGAACCGATGACCGCCCTCAACCCGACCATGCGCATCGGCGACCAGATCGCCGAAGCGATGCTGATCCACCGGACGCGACCTGGTCGCGGTGCCGCCCGAACCGCCGCTCTCGAACTCCTGGAGCGAGTCCAGCTCCCGGCGGACCTGATGCGGGCCTACCCACACCAGTTGTCTGGCGGCCAACGGCAACGAATCGTTCTGGCCCTTGCCCTGGCCAACGATCCGGCTCTGCTGATCTGCGACGAGCCGACGACCGCACTGGACGTCACCGTGCAGGCACTCGTCCTGGACCTCATCGTCAAGGGCGTCGTCGCGCGCTCCTCCGCCTTGTTGTTCATCACCCACGACCTCGCCGTCGTCGCCACCGTGTGCGAACGCGTCCTGGTCATGTACGGCGGCCGCGTCGTCGAATCCGGCCCGGTCGGCGAGGTCTTCACCAATCCGCGCCACCGCTACACCCAAGGCCTCCTCGCCGCCTCGGATCTGGACACCGCCGACCGCCGCCTCCCCACCATCCGCGGGAACGTTCCAGCTGCGGGCCAGTTCCCCACCGGCTGCGTCTTCCGTACCCGCTGCCCCCACGCCACCGACATTTGCGCCAGTACGCCGGAATGGACCGGACCGATCGCGGACGGCTTCGCCTGCCACCACCCGGCTGAGCCTGCGTCGAGCCCCCGACTCCCTGCGGGAGGCGCGCATGCCTGACCACGTGCCCGTGCCGGCCATCCAGGTGATCGATGTCGTCCGCAACTATCCGCGTCCGCGCACATCCTTGTTGCGTCCAGCACCGGTCGTGCAAGCCCTCCGGGGCGTCAGCCTGGACGTCAAGCAGGGCGAACGCTTCGGCATCGTCGGCGAATCCGGCTGCGGCAAGTCCACCCTGCTCCGCATCATCGCCGCCCTCGACCAGCCGACCTCGGGTCGTGTCGTTGTCGAAGGCACCGACGTCACCCGCCTCCCGGAACGCCGGCTGCGCTTCCTCCGCGAGAACCTCCAACTCGTCTTCCAGGACCCGATGAGCTCGCTGGACCCCCGGATGCGGGTCCGCGACATCATCGCCGAACCACTCGTCGTCCAAGGGCATCCCGCCTCCGGAGAGCGCGTTCGCGAGTTGCTGGAGGCGGTCGGCCTGTCCGCGGATGCGGGGGACCGCTACCCGCATCAGTTCTCCGGCGGCCAACGTCAGCGTATCTCGATCGCGCGAGCCCTCGCGCCGCGGCCGCGGATCCTGATCGCGGACGAGCCGGTGAGCGCTCTCGACGTCTCCGTCCGCGCCCAGGTGCTCAACCTCATCTCGGACCTGGTCGACGAACTCGACCTCACCCTGGTGTTCGTCTCCCACGACCTGTCCGTGGTCAAGCACGTCTGCGATCGGGTCGCCGTGATGCATGCCGGCCAGATCGTCGAGACCGGCTACACGGGCGACGTGTACGCCGCCCCTCAGCACGCCTACACCCAGCGTCTCGTCTCGGCCATCCCGACCCTCCAGAGGGCGCTCTCCGGTGCGACCACGTCCGACCTGCTCGCGACGAAGGGAGAACCAGCGTGAAACTGCCAGCCGGCCTACCGATCGGTGAGACCTGGATCGAGGCCCCGTCCACCGCCCCGGTGATCTTCCCGTACGACGGTTCCACGGTCGCCGACGCGCCCGTTGGGAATGTCGAGCTGGCCCGCCAAGCCCTCGACCACGCCCTCGGCGTCCGCGAGACCGTCGGCCGGCTGCCGTCGTACCTGCGCCGGAAAGTCTTGCAGAGCGTGCATTCCGCGGTCCTGGCCGAGCGTGATGCCTTCGTCGACCTGCTCGTCCTGGAGACCGGGAAGCCGCTGGTCGACTGCCGGGTCGAGATCGATCGGACGCTGCTGACGTTGGAGACGTCGGCCGAGGAAGTCGCTCGGTTGCATGGGGAGACCGTGCCGCTGGATCTGCTGCCGAGTGGGGACGGGCTGGTCGGGTTCTGGGTCCGGAAGCCGATCGGGGTGGTCGTCGGGATCACCGGGTTCAACTATCCCTTGTTGCTGGCGGCCCATAAGATCGCTCCCGCCTTCGCGGCCGGCTGTCCGATCATCGTCAAGCCGGCGCCGCAGACTCCACTCGCGACGTTGTGGCTTGTGCATCTCATGCGCTCCGCGCTGCTCGAGGCGGGCGCGCCGGAGAGCGCGGTGCAACTGGTCACCGGGGGAGCGGACGTTGGCGCGACCCTCACCACGGACCGCCGGGTCGGCGCTGTCTCCTTCACGGGTTCGGCGGCGGTGGGTCATCAGATCGCGCGTGATGCCGCGCCGACCAAGGTTCTCCTTGAACTCGGGTCCAACTCGGCGCTGGTGGTTGCCGCCGACGCCGACCTGGACGCGGCCGCCGACGCCATCATCCGAGGCGGGTACTACGCGTCCGGCCAAGCCTGCATCTCGGTCCAACGCGTCATCGCCGTCGACTCCATCCACGCAGCCCTTCTCGACAAACTCAACGCCCGTCTTCCATCAGTCGTAGTCGGCGACCCCCGCGACCCCAGCACTCGCGTCTCCGCCCTCATCGACCCCAAGTCGACCGACCGCGTCCGCTCCTGGGTCAGCCAGTCCCTCGCCGCAGGCGCCGCCGTCGCCTATCCCGGCGCCGACGCCTCCACCGCGGTGCTCGGTCCGACGGTGTTGACGGATGTGCCGGCTGGGCAGCTGGCTTGGGACGAGGAGATCTTCGGGCCGGTGATCGCCGTACGGTCGGTGCCTGATCTCGACACCGCGTTCCGAACGGTGAACGAGTCGCGCTACGGGCTGCATGCCAGCGTCTTCACGTCCTCGCTCGACACCGCGTTCACCGCGATCGACCGGCTCGACGTCGGCGGCGTGGTGATCAACGAGGTGCCCGGGTTCCGCTCCGACGTGATGCCGTACGGCGGGGTGAAGGACTCCGGTATCGGCCGCGAGGGACCGCGCTTCGCGATCGAGGAACTGACCACCACCCGGATGGCCATCATCCGCCCGCGTCCCTGAGAGGTGAACCCGCCCGTGACCGACTACGCGAACCTCTTCCGTCTGGACGGCAAGCACGTCCTCGTCATCGGCAGCGGCAGTGGGATCGGCCGGGAGAGCGCACTTGCTCTCGCCGCCCACGGCGCCCGCGTCACCTGCGCCGACCGCGACCTCCCCGCCGCCGAACAAACCGTAGCCCAGGGCAACAGCCCTCAGCTCGTGGCCTACGAGCTGGACGTGCTGGACGACGACGCGATCACGCGGGCGGTTGTCGAGCTCGGGGATGTGGATGTCCTGGTCTTCACCGCGGCGACCAACGTGCGGAAGCGGATCCTCGACTACACCGGCGAGGAGTTCGACCGCGTCGTGGCGCTCAACCTGCGGGCGTCGTTCCAGCTGCTGCGTGCCTTCGGCAAGCAGATGTCGGAGCGGGGGAGCGGCAGCATCATCGGGTTCAGCTCGATCCGCGGTACGACGGTCGAGCCGGGCCAATCGGTGTATGCGGCAACCAAGGCCGGCCTCGTCCAGCTGCTGAGGACCGCAGCGGCCGAGCTCGGTCCACGCGGCGTACGAGTGAATGCGATCGCTCCCGGCGTCGTCGAGACACCGCTCACCGCCCAGATCAAGGCAAACCAGGCCTGGTACGACGCCTACGCGCAGAAGGGAGCGCTCGGCCGCTGGGCCGGCCCGGAGGAACTCGCCGGCGCGGTCGTCTACCTCGCCTCCGACGCCGCCAGCTTCGTCACCGGCAGCGTCCTGGCCGTGGACGGCGGCTGGACCGCAGTCGATGGCCGCTTCGACCCGCCGAACTGAGGAGCACGTATGACTCTCGCTGACCTGACTGCGACCGAGCTGATGTCGAAGTACCGCGAAGGCGCGCTCTCACCGGTCGAGGTGATCGAGGACGTGCTCGCACGGGTCGAGGAGCTCGAGCCACGGATCTGCGCGACGTACGCGCTCGACCCGGACGGTGCCCGCGCCGCGGCACAGGAGTCCGAGGTCCGCTGGCGTGACGGCACTGCCGGACCGCTGGACGGCGTACCGGTCACCGTCAAGGAGAACATCGCCACCCGCGGCACCCCGGTCCCGCAAGGCACGGCGGCGACCGAGCTGATCCCGGCCACCGAAGACGCACCGGCGGCAGCACGCCTGCGGGCGGCGGGAGCGGTCATCTTCAGCAAGACGACGATGCCGGAGTACGGGATGCTCTCGTCCGGCGTCTCCACCTTCCATCACCTGACCCGCAATCCGTGGGATGTGTCGAAGACGGCCGGCGGTTCGAGCGCCGGTGCCGCGGCGGCCGCGGCGGCGGGCTATGGTCCGATCCACGTCGGCACCGACATCGGCGGATCGATCCGCCTGCCCGCCGGCTGGTGCGGCATCGTCGGCCTCAAGCCCACGCACGGCCGGATCGCGGTCGGCAACCCGTACCCCGGCCGGGCGATCGGCCCGCTGACACGTACGGCGCGAGACGCGGCGCTCGCGTTGTCGGTCATGTCCGGGTACGACCCGCGCGACCACACATCGTTCCCCCCGACCCCGGAGAGCTCCACCGAGAGCGCTCTCCCCGACGGCCTTCGCGTCGCGCTCCTCCTGGATGCCGGCCTCGGACTGCCCGTCGACCCCGAGGTCACCGCAGCGGTCTCGGCGGCGGCCGCCGTACTCGAGAAGGCCGGCGCGACCGTCGAACCGATCGGCCCGATCATCACCCGCGAGATGCTCGACGGCCTGGACCGCTTCTGGCGGGTCCGGTCGGCCGCGGACATCGCCGCCCTGCCCGAGGATCGGCGCGCCAAGGTCCTCCCGCAGATCCGGTCCTGGGTGTCCACGGCCGCCGACCTGTCCGGCTTCGACGTCTTCCACGGGTACAGCCAGATGGGTGCGATGGCGGCGGCGGTCACCGCGATCTTCACGTCGTACGACGTCATCTTGTCGCCGGTGGCTCCGATCACCGCGTTCCCCGCCGAGCTGGCGTACCCGACCGACGATCCGGCGAAGCCGTTCGAACACATCGCGTTCACGGTTCCGTACAACATGTCAGCGCACCCGGCGACCACGGTGAACGTCGGCTGGTCCGCCGCGGGTCTGCCGATCGGTGCGCAGCTCGCCGTACCGCATCATCAGGATCTGACCGCGCTCGGTCTGGCCGGATACCTCGACAGCCAGCAGACCGAGCGGCGAAACTGGCCCATGGAGTGAGGTCTGGGTCTGATGGACGGCTACAGCGGAGCGAGAACCGGCGCTGACGCACAGCAGCGCGGGCTGGTCTCGCACTGCTACCGGATGCTCGCCTCCATCACCGAGGCCGTCGAGGTCGCCGAGTCCGCGCGTGGATCGTACGAACTCGCCACTAGCGAGTGCCTGACCCGAGCGGGCAGCCGTCCGCTTCCCACCGACCTCGCCGCCGCGAGCGACGACCCGGAAGGCGAGCTGCACCAACGCTCCGAAGTCCTCTGGCTCGAACCCATCCCGAGCGACCTCGCCGACCACCACCCGATCGACCTCGGCTACATCGCTGCGCTCCAGCACCTCCCCGCCCGCCAACGAGCGGCCGCACTGCTGCACAACCTGGAAGGCTGGCCGCTCAGCCAGGTCACCGACCTGCTCGGCCCGGTCGAGCTCCCGCAGCTACACACTCCGATGTCGTCGGTGACCGACGACACTCTGCTGGCCCGCTATCGCGAGGCGTTCGAGCAGTACGACGTACCTGCGATCGTCACGTTCTTCGCCGCCGACGCGGTCTGGGAGATGCCGCCGTTCACCTCATGGTTCCGCGGGCCGCGCAACATCGGCCGCCTCATCTCCACCCACTGCCCGGCGAAGGGCCCCGGCGACCAGTTGATGGTCCCGATCCAGGCCAACCACCAACCCGCCTTCGCCGTCTACATGCGAGACCCGAAGGACAACGTCCACCGAGCCTTCCAGATCCAGGTCCTGGCCCTCACCGCGGCCGGCATCGTCCACGCCGTCGCCTTCTTCGACCTGACCCTCTTCCAGTCCTTCGACCTCCCCGAACTCCTCACCGGCCTCCCCCCAAACCTCTACGACGGCTCTCCTCGCCCCCACGTAGAACGCCTACCAAGGCACTCCTAGCTAGTAGTCGCCGTAGACCTGGACCTTGGTGCCGATGGGGGTTTCGTCGAAGATCTGGTGGATTGCGGGGCGGAGGACCCGGACGCAGCGGTGGCTGGCGGGGTAGGACTTGACCAGGGAGTTCACGCGGGAGCCGTGCAGGGCGATGCCGGGACGGTCCTTCAGGAAGTACAGGGAGTCGTACATGTACGCGTCCTCGTACAGGCTGCTCTCGTGCGCGCCGGCCCACTTGCGCCAGACCTTGCCGGTGCGGTTCGGGGTCTCGTAGCCGGGGCCGCCGGTCGACACCCAGACGATCCGCTTGTAGGCCTTCCCGACGATCTGGTACAGCACCTGGCAGGTCTTGTTCACGTAGATGCCGGGGGCACGCGTCGGCACCGGGGCCTTGGTTGCGTTGAGCACCGAAAACGCGTCGGTCAGGTTGAGGCCGGCGCGGTTGACCGGCAGACCGTGGGTCTCACGCCACGCGCACAGCGCCTGCTTGGCCCGCACGGTGATGTCGCCGTCGACATCGCCCACCGGGTACCCGAGCTTGTCGAGTTGCTTCTCCACCCGGAGCGCGTAGTACTGCGGCTTCTGCTTCACCTTCTTCGGCTTCGGTGTGGGCTTGACCGTCGGCGTCGGCGTCGGCGTCGGTGTGGCGGAAGGCGTCGTGCTCGGCGTGCTGGACGTAGTGGTGGCGGAGGACGGGCTGGTTTCGCTCGCGGCCACGTCGGAACACCCGGCGAGTACGAACGACAGAACGACCGCACCGGCCACCAGACCACGTCGACGCGACATGATTCCCCTCTCCCTCAGCTCTGTTCAGAGTCGCAGAACCACGTCGCTCCAAGCGGTAACGCAACGCCGGAGAGGCTAGTCCGCCGAGGGGCCGCCGACCGGACGTTCCGCCGGGGCCGTCACCGAACTGTTGTCGACCACCGGTCCCGGGTCGTCCCGCAACCTGCTGTACAAGTACCCGTCCTGGTACTTTCCGGCCCTGAACTCGCACGCCCGGATCACGCCCTCGAGCCGGAAACCCGCCTTCTCCAAGGACTTCTGCTCGGCCACGTTCTCCGGATGTGTCGCCGCCTGGATGCGCATCACCGGCGTGTGGAAGAACAGGTAGTCGGTCAGCATCGCCTGCGCTCGCCATCCGATCCCACGACCGCGGTGCTCAGGCAACAAAGCGATCCCGATCTCCCAGTACTTCGTCCTGCCCTCGAACGATCCCGATCGCCAGCTCACCAACCCGGCGGTCTCGTCGTCCGCGCGGACCATCAGCCGTCCGTCGTCCGCGCCGAGGAATCCGTCCTCGGCGTACCGACGTCCCGACGCCTGGGCGTCGCGGAACCCGGTCCAGTCGAGCCCGATCAGCCACGGCTCCACCGCGAATCGCCGGAACAGGTCAAGATCGCCTTCATCCACAGGCCGCAGCTCAATCCGCATGCTGCCACACTAGGCCGATGGAGTTCCGCATCCTCGGTCCGCTCGAGATCGTCGTCGACGGTCGCCCGGTCCCGACGCCTGCGCCGCGGCTCTGCACGCTCCTCACCACTTTGCTGCTGCGGCCGCATCGGGTCGTCCCGATCGGCGAGCTGATCGACCGGCTGTGGGCGGACGAGACCCTGCCCGCGAACCCGACCTCCTCGATCCACACCTACGTACGCCGGTTGCGCGCCATCGTCGGCGCGGACGTCCTGCAGACCCGTCCCGGCGGGTACCTGCTGGCCGCCGAGGCCGCCGATCTCGTTGCCTTCCACTCCTATCTCGCGAAGGCCGCCGAGGAGCCGGCCCGGACGGTTGAGCACCTCCGGCGAGCGCTGGACCAGTGGCGCGGTGATCCGCTCGCGGTCGAGCACCACTACGCCGTCGGGCTGGTCGAGGAGCGGCTGACCGCGCTCGAGCAGTACTACGACGCGCAGTTGGCGCAGGGCGACCACGCCGACCTCCTACCCGAGCTCCGGGCATCGAGCGCCAGGGAACCTCTGCGTGAACGGTTCAGCGCGCAACTGATGATCGCGCTCTACCGCTGCGGACGGCAGGCCGAGGCGCTGGCGGCGTACGACGAGATCGCGGCCCGGCTCGTGGACCAGTTCGGCCTCGACCCGGGCGACGAACTGCGTGAACTCCGGCAGTCGATCCTGACCTCGACCCTCGAGCCGGAGCCGCGGCCAACGGGGGACTGGGTCCGGCAGAACCATCTACCGCTCGACATCCGCACTCTCGTCGGCCGGGACGACCTCGTCGACCAGATCGTGTGGCTCGCCGCGCAGACCGACGGTGTGCCGATCGTCGTCCTCACCGGCACGCCCGGGGTCGGCAAGACCGCTCTCGCGGTCCGGTCCGCGCATCAGCTGTCATCGTCGTTCCCCGACGGCCTGTGGTTCGTCCGCCTGCGGGGTGCCTCGGACCAGCCGCGCCGCCCGGACGACGTACTGGTCGAACTCCTGCGGTCCTCCGGCCTCGATCCCTCGGCGATCCCGGACGATCTCGATGCTCGGGCAGCAGCGCTCCGCGCCCGCCTTGCCGGCCGCCGCGTCCTCCTGGTCCTCGACGACGCCCGCGACGCCGCGCAGGTCCGCCCGTTCCTCCCCGGCACAGCCGGCAGCGCGGTCCTCGTCACCAGCCGTCATGCGCTGGACAGCCTGGTCGCCCTCGACGGCGCGATCGGACTGCGCGTTGCCACGCTGACCCCCGACGACGGCGCCGCCCTGATCGCCTCGCTCCTCGGTCGCCCGTACGACAGCGACATCGCCGAACTCGTCGCGATGTGCGCCGGCCTGCCACTCGCGCTCCGCATCGCCGGTGCCGTCGCGTCGCGCGGACCCGTCTCGGGGCTCGTCGACCGCATGCGCGCCGCCGGCGCCCTGCCGGTCCTCACCATCGACGACGACACTGCGGTCAGCACCGCCTTCACCACGTCGTACGACCTCCTGGATCCCGCCACCCAGCGCGGCTTCCGGTTGCTGTCGCTCTTCCCTGGCCCGGAGTTCGGCTCTGGTGCGGCGCAGGCGCTCATCGGCCGCGGGTACGCCGAGGTCCTCGCCCGGCTGGAATCAGCCAGCCTCCTCCAGCCGGTCGGCGCCGCCCGCTACGTCATGCACGACCTCGTCAAGCAGTACGCCGGCCAACGCGCCGAGCCGGACGCCGGCGCCTGGAACTCCTTGTGTGCCTGGTACATCGGTACGGCCGACTGCGCGGTCGACACGTTGTTCCCGACCGCGGTCCGCGTGCCGGTCACGTCGTACGAGCGCCGTCCGGTCGACGACGCGGCGGGCTGGCTCGAGAGCGAACTGATCAACATCGAGGCCGTCGCCACCCGGGCCCAGGTCCTGGGACCGCCGGACGCCGCCTGGCTCCTCGCGGACATCCTGCGCGTGTATCTCTACGAGCACAGCCTGATCGACGCCTGGCGACGTCTGGTGCGTCTCGGCGCGGTCTCCGCCGCCGGCAACCGGCTCGGCGAGGGGGCGATCGAGCACGCACTCGGCGTGCTGGACCGGATCACCGGTGATGCGAGCGGCGCCGTCGAGCACGTCAAGAAGGCGATCGAGCTGTATCGCTCCGGCGGCTTCGAACTGGGTGAGGCAGCGCTGCTGTGCAACCTCGGGCTGGCCTACAACGATCGCGGTCAACTGACCGATGCCACGGAGGCGCTGTCCGCCGGCATTGCGATCTTCCGCGGGCTGGGCGAGGTCAGGTTCCTGCCGAGGGCGTTGCTCAACCTGTCGATGAACCACGAGCATCTGGGCCGCTTCCACGATGCCATCGACTGCACGACCGAATATCTCGAGATCAAGGCAGCGGAGGGCGACCCCGACACGCTCGCCGCGTACGTCAACCGTGCGGGCGCTTACTGCAGGCTCGGCGACCTCGAGAAGGCGGCCGCGGACCTCCAGACGGCGACCCTGCGCGCCGACCGCCGTGACGTGATCGCCTGGCGGGTTGCGATGGCGGCACTCCACAACCGGCAGGGCAAGCACTCGGAAGCACTCCAGTACGCATCCGACGCCGTACAGGACAGCCTGGACATCGGATCGGCGTACCACGAATCGCTCAGCCGCATGGTGGTCGGCGAATGTCATCTGGAGGCCGGCGACCACGTCACCGCGAGGACCTTCTTCGAGCAGGCCGACGCCCTCGCCATGAAGTCCGGCTACGACACGATGCTGGCCGACACCCACTGTCTCCTGGCCCAGTGCACCTATCTTGACGGCCGTACGGCGACAGCCCACGAACTCGCGGCCGCTGCCCTCGCCGAACTCGAAGCAGTGCAGTACCGCGTCGGCGAGTACCACGCGCAGGTCCTGCTGGCTCACTGTTGCACCGATCTCGGACGAGACGACGAGGCAGCGGTGTATCGGGACGCGGCTTCCCGGATGCGTGAGGAGACCGGGTACGTGCCGTCCCGGTAGCGGCGGCCTTACCCTCGGAGGAGGGGGATGGGGGCGCTATGGACGAGCAGACGGTGATCACTCCGGACGGTCGGAAGCTCGGGGTGTGCGTGTGGGGAGATCCCGGGGGTGCGTCGATCTTCTGGCTGCACGGGACGCCGGGCAGCCGGTTCCTCCGGCACCCCGATGACGGGTACGTGACTCGCGGTTTGCGCGTGTTCACCTATGACCGGCCGGGTTACGGGCGGTCGACACGGTTGCCGGGCCGACGGGCCGCGCAGGTGGCGGACGACATCCGTGCGATCGCCGACGCCTACGAGCTCGAGCGCTTCGGGGTCGCTGGGGTGTCCGGTGGCGGTCCGGGTGCCTTGGCTGCTGCGGCGCTGCTGCCGGGGCGGGTGGTTCGGTGTGCCGTCGTTTGCGGGCTTGCGCCGTTCGCGGCGGACGGGCTCGACTTCTCGGCCGGGATGGCGGAGGGCGAGCGGCAGGAGTGGCAGTTGGCTGTGCAGGGTGCGGCGGCGCTTCAGCCGTGCTGGCGGGAGTTCGTCGAATGGGTCGACGTGGGCATGCCTGGTATCGCGGCCGGCGATCGCGCGATGTGGATCGAAGCAGCGTACGAGGCCGGCCGGCAAGGATCGTCGGGGTACATCGACGACCTTCTGAGCCTGGTCGGCGAATGGGGGTTCGCGCTCTCGGCCGTTGAGATCCCGACGCGGATCATGGTGGCGCGCGACGACACGTCAGTGCCCGCCGCGCACGGTCAGTGGCTGGTACGGCGGTTGCCCGCGGCCGAACTGATCACGGTCGACGGCGGCCACCTCGGTCCTCGTGACGAGCCGGAAATGCGACTACTCGCCTGGCTCGGCCACGGCACCGCGTAGCGTCTACAGGCCGAGGTCGCGGAGGAACTCCGGCTTGTAGGCCTGCATCACGACGTACCGGGGATCCGGCACCTCCATGCCCTTGTTCTTCGCGGCGTCACTGGTCGCGTCGTGCTCGCCGACCGGGACGCTCGGGTCGGTCCAGTCCTGCTCGGCCGGATTCCACCGCGTCACCGTGTACTCGGCGATGAGGTTGTCGTGGGCAACGACATCCTTGGCGGTCCGCTCTGCCTCCTGGGCGTCCTCGAGCGTGTGCGTGTACAGCAGCATCCGGTTCCCATCGCGAGTCACCGTCACCTGCCCCCCGAGCCGCTTCCGCGCGTCGTCGTCCAGATCGTGCGCCCGGAACCGCTCCCACATCGTCAACCCGTGCTCCTCGCTACCGAGCACGACCTCAACCCGAAACTCCTCATCCGCCATAGGCACACCCTATCGACCCCGGCCTGTGCGCTTCGATCCCACCTGCCCGCTGTCCTGAGAGTTGGGACAGGTGAATCGCGTTGGTTCGATCGACTAGACTTCTGAGTCATGGAGCTGAGGCACTTGGAACACTTCGTGGCGGTGGCCGAGCAGAAGCACTTCACCCGCGCGGCGGAGGCGATGTCGATCTCGCAGTCCGGCCTGTCCGCCTCCATCCGTGCGCTCGAGCGGGAGCTTCGCGCTCCGCTCTTCCTCCGCAACACCCGCAGCGTCGAGCTCACCGAGGCGGGGCGTGCCCTCCTGTGCGAAGGCCGCCGTACGCTCGCCGCCGCCGAGGCCGCCAAGGACGCGGTCGCAGCGGTCCAGGGGCTGCTCCGCGGTCACCTGACCGTTGGGCTCGAGCAGTGCCTCGGGGTGGTCGACGTACCTGCGCTGCTGGCCAAGTTCCGCTCCGCATACCCGGGCGTCGAGATCGAGGTCCGCCAGGGCGGCTCCACCCCGATGCTCGACGAACTCGCCTCCGGCCGGCTCGACATCGCGTTCGTCGCCACCGCCGGCGACCCGGTCGACGGCCTCGACCTCCGCCCGCTGTCGACCGAGTCGATGGTCCTCGTCTGCGCCCCCGACCACCGCCTGGCTCCGGCGACCGCGGTGTCCCTGGACGATCTGGTGGGGGAGTCGTTCGTCGACTTCGACCCGACCTGGGGAGCCCGCGCCATCTCCGATCGCGCCTTCGCCGGCGCCGGCGTCGCGCACCCCGTGACCATCGAGGTGAACGACGTACACACCCTCCTCGCCCTGGTCGCCCACAACCTCGGGGTAGCCCTGGTCCCCGAACGCATCGCCGCCAAACGAGGCGACCACATCACCGTGCCCCTCACCCCCGGCAGCGCCTCCGACTGGCAAGTCTCAGTAGCCATGCCCACCAGCCCCGCCGCCTCCCTGGCCGCCGACGCCCTCATAGGCATGCTCCCCACCACAGCCGTCCACCATTAAGACCGGCCGCCGCACCGCCCGACCCGCCTCCGCGCCACCCCGGCTCCCCGCTGGTGGGCTGACCCACGAGAGGGCTCCTGGCTGGTGGGCTGACCCACGAGAGGGCTCCCGCTGGTGGGCTGACCCACGAGAGGGCTCCTGGCTGGTGGGCTGACCCACGAGAGGGCTCCTGGCTGGTGGGCTGACCCACGAGAGGGCTCCTGGCTGGTGGGCTGACCCACGAGAGGGCTCCCGGCTGGTGGGCTGACCCACGAGACTGTGGGTTGGCCAGTCGCCTGCCGTGGGTGAACCCACAATCCGCTGGGTCAACCCATCAGATCTCGTCCGCGGACGGCCGCCGCACCCTGGGGTACGGCGGCCGACTGGTTCGTGGGTCTGCCCGCGAGAGGCAGCCCGGGTGCGGGGTGTTACCAGGCGTAGTCTTCGGGGGCGGTTTTGTAGCCCGGGAAGATCTCGTCGAGGCGGGCCAGCGCCTTCTCGTCGAGTTTGACGTCGACGGCGCGTACGGCGGACTCGAGCTGCCCCATCGTGCGCGGTCCGACGATCGGGCCGGTGACGGCGGGCTGGTGCAGCAGCCAGGCGAGTGCGACCTCGCCCGGCTCGTGGCCGAGCTCGTCGGCGAAGGCCTCGTACTGCTCGATCTGCGGCCGCAGCCTCTCCAGGGTCTCCTTGGCGCGACCCTCGAGGCGACGTACGCCCTCGTTCTCCTTGCGGATGACGCCGCCGAGCAGGCCGCCCTGCAGCGGCGACCACGGGATCACGCCGAGGCCGTACTCCTGCGCCGCCGGCAGCACCTCGCGCTCGACGTCACGCACGAGCAGGTTGTAGATCGACTGCTCACTGACCAGGCCGACGTAGTTGCGCCGCGCCGCCGCTTCCTGAGCCTGCGCGATGTGCCATCCCGCGAAGTTGGAGGATCCGGCGTACAGGATCTTGCCCTGCTGGATGGCGACCTCGATCGCCTGCCAGATCTCGTCCCACGGCGTGTTCCGGTCCACGTGGTGGAACTGGTACAGATCCACGTAGTCGGTCTGCAGTCGCTTCAGCGACGCGTCCAGCGCCCGCCGGATGTTCAGCGCCGACAGCTTTCCCTCGTTGGGCCACCCGTCGCCCATGTCTCCGTAGACCTTGGTCGCCAGCACCGTCTTGTGCCGGTTCCCCGGGTCCTTGGCGAACCACTCACCGATGATCTCTTCGGTCCGCCCCGGGTAGATCGCCCGCCCGTACCCGTTGGCGGTGTCGAAGAAGTTGATCCCCTTCTCGTGCGCCGCGTCCATGATCGCGTGCGCATCCGCCACCTCGGTGTGAGGCCCGAAGTTCATGGTCCCCAACACGATTCGACTGACGTTCAGTCCCGTACGTCCAAGCTGAGTAAAGTCCATACCTCCACCCTCCCGCGCGCCCGCTAAGACTTCCAACAAGAGAATCAGCTCAGTCCCATCACCAGAGCTTCTGAGTCACCCGTGGGCGCGCGCCGCCTCCGACAACCTGCTCCGCACCCCGTCGGTCGGCTGAGCCCCACCTTCAGCCAACGCGTCCAGAAGTGCGCCCACGAGCGCGGGGTCCTGAGTGTGCTGAAGGTCGAGGTTGAGTTCCCGACTCTCGCACGTACGACGGAGCGCCGCGAACACCGGCGCACCCGGCTCCCGCAGGAGGCCGCCGCCGGCAACGACGGTCACGGGCTCAGTGAATCCACAGTTGCCCGCCAGGCTGACGATGTAGTCGGCGAGGCGCGATGCCTGCGTATCCACCAGCCCAGCCACCACAGGATCGTCGTCGATCAGCGCCAAGACCGACGGAGCATGCGCCGCCAACGTCGCGAAGTTGAACGTGTTCTCCCGCTTGGTGGTCAGCTCGAGCATCTCCTCCGGCGTCGACGCACCGAACAACGCAGGCAGTACGGCGGTGAGCTTCGTCGACTCGCCCAGCCCGAGCTCCGACAGATACACAGCTCGCAACGCCTCGCCGACCAGGCCTGCCCCGCCGAGCGGATGCTGCAGCCACCACGACAGTGCCCACTCCTTCGCCGGACCTCTGCCCGCCAGCGCGGCCCCAGTACCCAGTACGACGGAGATCCCCTGCCCATCGAGCCGCCCGCACCGGATCAGGGCGAACCCGTCGTTCTTGATGCTGAGGTCACTAAAGCGTGGCTCTAGAGTCGCACTCCAGAATCGTGCGTCACCCGGCCAATCGACACCCGCCAAGCGGAACGCCGCGTGCTTGATGTCGGATGCCCGGAGTCCCGCCGACTCGAGTACGTCGCCGACCAGGCCAAGGACGACAGCCTTCGCCGCCTCAGCCCCGGCCGGCGCGTAGATGTCGCCGACGCCGCCACGGGCCAGGCCGACGAGGTCACCATCGGCCGTCGTCAACCCCGCCCAGGTCTTGGTGTTCCCGGCGTCGACAGCGAGAAAGACGTCCTTCACTGAAGAAGTCTTTCCGGCAGGTACGCCGCATGCGCCGCGGCCATCTCGTCGTACAGGTTCTCGGCGATGGACAGGTCGGGCACCAGCGGGTTCGCGACCAGCACCCGGATCGCATCGGCCCGGGTGCCTTCCCAAGCAGCCTTGGCGGCCAGCATCTGGTAGTCGGCGAGTTGACGCGTGATGCCGCGGACGGCGAGTGGCAGCGGCTGCTGCGGCTCGATGTGGCAACCCTTCCGGTCCACAGTGCAGTAGACCTCGACGACGGTCTCCGCGTCGAAGCCCGGCAGTGCATTGTCGACATTCGGAAGGTTGACGGGTAGACGCGCACCCGTGTCGTTGTAGTAGGCACTCATCACGTCGATGGCCAGTTCGAGTTCGTGGATCCCGCCGCGGGACCGCGCGGGATCGAGGTGGGGATGGCTGGACTCAGCCTGTTCGCGGTAGTGATCCCAGTACCCCGGAACCGCATCCATGATCACTTCCGACCGGGTCCGCGGCGCGGCCTGCTGATCCCTGAACACCTCGTTCCGGAAGTAGTAGTAGTTGAAGTAGTCCGACGGAATGGACCGCATGACCACGGCCAGGTGCAGTGCCCGCTTGGAGTTCGCATCGAGGGTCGGGTCGTCCTTGCGCCGTTCCCACGCTGCGTCGAGCAGCGGCATGACGTCTTCCCCGTCGTACAGGTGCTCGTAGCTCCAGCAGTTGTGGTTCACGCCGGCCATGGTGACCTTGGCTCGCTCGGGGTCGAGTCCGGCGGCCCTGAGGACGACGGGCGGGAACACGATCGGCCCCTCGCACATCGAGTAGATAGGTACGGGCGTGTGGTCGGCAACTGCCTGGGAGACGATGTTGACCGGGTTGGTGTAGTTGAAGATCACCGCGTCCGGGGCAACTGCCTGCAGGTCATCGGTGATGGTGCGCATGTCGTTGATGGAGCGCAGCGCCATGAAGAACCCACCAGGGCCCTGCGTCTCCTGACCGATGACGCCGTGCTTGATCGGAATGCGTTCGTCGAGCGCGCGGGCGGCGAAGTTCCCGGGACGGTAGCTGGTCAGCACCGCGTCGACATCGGCCAGTCCAGCGCGCTGGTCAGTGGTCGCCGTGACGGTGATCCCGTCACCGCCTTCTGCCGCGAGTTTCTCGGCAATCCTGAGGACGGTCTCCAGACGCTCCGGGTCCTTGTCGATCAGCACGACCTCGGATCCCGCGAACTCCGGCCCGTGCCACAAGAACGAGGCTATGGTGCCGGCCGCTCTGGAGGATCCTCCGCCGATGTAGGCCATCTTGATTCGAGCCATGTCCTATGAGACCCCTTCTCGTTCTGACTGTGCGGCTTGTTCATCTGCGTAGATGCGGGCGTTGTGGCAGTCGTGCACGATGGTCGCCGGCCACTCCGGCTCGTAGCTGTCGGCCCGGCGGATGCGCTCGAAGGCGTACGCCTTGTTCGGTCCCCACAGGAGCATCACCACCGACCGCGAGAGCGCCGCGAGTTCCGCCGTACCGATCGTGACGCCGTACGCCGGGACGTCGTCGAGCGACCGCAGACTCGGGAAGGTGGACACGTTGTCCCTGCGGGTCGACTCCGGCAACTCGACGACGCGGGTGGGTGCGTTCCGCGGCGTACCCGGTCCGTTCAGCGCGACGTGACCGTCACCCTGGCCGCTGGCCAGCAGGAACACGTCGATGCCACCTCCATCGATGAGTTCCTTCTCGAAGGCAGCGGGCTCGTTGGGGTCGGGGGCGATGAGACTGGTCGATCGCAGGCCAAGGTCGCCGAGAGGCTCCAGGAGATTCCGCCGGGCCCATCCGATGCAGCTGTGCGGTGTGAGCGGGGAGAGGAGCTTCCACTCTCCGGATTGTCCGGTGACGTACTCGTCCATCATCACGATCCGCAGATTGTCGACACGGACTCCGCCATGATGCGCGAGCCGATCCAAGGCAGCAGCCACCGGAGTCGCACTGCGACCGGCAGGAAAGCCGACGACGTAGCGATCCGTCGCAGCGAGGCCGTCGAGAATCTGCTGCGCGACGACCTCGCCGATCTCGGCGGCAGAGGGCATCACGGTGATAGGTGTCGCCACGTCACTCCTTGACCGCGCCGGCCATGACGCCGCTGATGAACTCACGCTGGAAGAACAGGTACAGAGCCACGACCGGCAACGAGACGATCAGTGAGCCGGCCGCCATCAGGTTCACCTGCAGGACGTGTCGGCCCTGAAAGGCGCCCAGGGCAACGGTCGCGGTCTGCTTCTCGGGGTCGCCGAGGAAGATCAGCGACAGGAAGAAGTCGTTCCACGTCCACATGAACGACAAGATCACCAGGGTGAGAACCGCGGGACGAGCCATCGGGACGAGGATCCGCCACAAGGTGCTCCACACGCCCGCGCCGTCGACGGCCGCGGAGTCCATCACCGAGCGAGGCAGCGCCCTGAAGGTGGCCCGCATCCAGTAGGTCCCGAACGGGACACCCATCCCGAGCTGGATGATGACCAGCCCCAGCCAGGAGTTGGTCAGGCCGAGGCGCTGGAACTCGTAGTACAGCGGGATCACGATCACCTCGGTCGAGACCATCATCCCCAGCAGAATGACCGGGAACAGGAACCGCTCGCCGACAACCCCGAGGACGCCGAACGCGTAGCCGGAAAGGATCGCGAGCAGGGTCTGCCCGATCACAGCCGACACCGTGATGACCAGCGACGCGTACATGGAGTGCGCGAGGTTCCCGTCCCGCCAGGCCGCGCTGAAGTTGCTCAGCGAGATCCTGGACAGGTCAAGTGCACCAGAAGTGTTGGGGCTGACGGAGGTCAGCACGAACCAGGCGACGGGGAAGAGCACCGCGACGGTCAGCACGATGACGATCACGTAGTTCGAGAGACGCTCGTACCTGGAGATCATCGGTCCTTGTTCTCCATCATCCGCGTGATGCCGACCGCGATCCCAAGGCACAGAAGGGCGAGTACGACGCCAGTGGCGGACGCCTTACCCACATCGGGATTGACGAACGCCAACTGGTACAGGAGCAGCGCAGGGGTGGTCGTCGCGTCCCCGGGGCCGCCCTGGGTCGTGATGTAGACCATGTCGAAGGTCCGCAGCGCACCCGTGATGGTCAGGGTCAGTGCGATGGCCATTTGTCCGCGGAGGCTGGGGAGCGTGATGAGCCAGAACTCCTGCCACCGTGTCGATCCGTCCAACCGTGCGGCCTCGTAGAGCTCGTCCGGAATGGCGAGGATGCCGGCCAGGAACAGCACCATGGTGAATCCGAAGCCGCCCCAGACCCCGATCATGCCGAGCGACGGAAGGGCCCAGGTGAAATCGCCCAGCCAGTTGCGGGTGAGCTGACCCAGTCCGACCCAGCGCAACACCGTGTTCAGTGGGCCATCGGGCGCGTAGATGCGCTTCCAGATGATCGCCACGACGACACTCGTCAACACCTGCGGGAGAAAGAGGAACCAGCGGTAGATGCCCTCGCCGCGGATCTTCGCCCGGCTGAGCAGGGCGGCACTGATCAGCCCGAGGCCGAGCGGGATCAGACCGAACATGACGATGAGCACCAGCACGTGCCCGAAGGCGGCGTACATCCGCGGGTCGCGTCCGAACTCCAGGTAGTTCTGCAGTCCCATCCAGGTCGGCTCGCTGACTCCGTCCCACTTGTAGAAGGAGTAGTTCACCGTCTGGATCAACGGCACGAGGACGATCGCGCCGTACAGCAGGAGGGCGGGGGACAAAAAGAGCAGCCCGATCCAGCGCCGTTTGCGGGTCTGTCTCGAGACGGCTCGCGTCCTTGGCCTGGCCCGGACGCTCAGACGCGAAGTCTGAACAGTCATCGGGCGGTCTGGAACTTGTCGTAGTCGGCCTGAACCGCCTTCACCAGTGCGTCGGGTGTACTCCGGCCGGCCAGCAACTGCTGGACCTGTCCACCGAGGGTGTCGAGCATCGAGGGTGTGGACCAGTCGAAGTACGGAACGTACCCGTTGTCCTTGTCCAGCGACCGCTGACCGGTGATCTCCGTACCGAACTCGGGGTTGTCCGCCGGCGCCTTGACGTCGTTCAGGAGCGGCAGGAAACCGTTCTCGACGACGTACTGCGCGGTCTGCGGGCCGGCGAGGAAGTCGAGGAACGAGGCGGCGACATCCGGGTTCTTGCACTTCGAGCCGAGCGCGACAGCGGTGGACGCGCCCGTACCGACGACCTTCCCGCCCGTGACCTGCGGGAGCTGCACGTAGCCGTACTCCTGCTTCTGGGCGCCCTGGAAGGCCAAGGTCCCGGTGTACTCGAAGCGGAACGCGGACTTCCCCTTGAGGAAGGCATCGCCGGCGTCGGCGAACTGGATGCCGGCATGGTTCGGCGTGAGCCAGCCCTTGTCCTGGTACGACTTCAGCCGCTCAGCCGCGTCCTTCAGGCCGATCTCGTCGGCCTTCACCGAACCGGTCGAGTAGACGAAGTCGTTGATCTTCTTCTGATCGCCGAACAAGTCCTGCAGGGCCAGGAGGATCGCCGTCGACGACCCCTTGTCCTGGGACCCGTAGCCGATCGGCACAACGCCCGCGGCCTTGGCCTTCGTGCAGGCGTCCTCGAACGACGCCAGGTCGGTGGGCACCGTGGCACCCACGCGCTCCAGGACTGCCTTGTTGTAGTAGAGGCCGATCAGCGACGAGCTGGCGACCGGCGTGGCGAACAACGATCCCGAGCCCATCTCCGTGCCGTCAGCTGTGAACTGGGTCTGACGCAGGATCGTGCTCGGAAATCTGTCCCAGCCGAACGACTTCGAGTAGCCGTCCAGGTTGAGGACGAGCCCGGCCTTCGAGAGCGTGCCCAGGGACTGCCACCCGTTGTTGACCGTGATGATGTCCGGCGGGTTCTTCTCCTTCAACCGCAGGTTGGCCGTCTGGGTCAGCTGACCCCAGTCGACGGACGTGCGCTTGATCGTCACGTTCGGGTACTTCTGCTGGTACGCCTTCACCGCGTTGCCCACCCACTTGGCGGAATCACCGCCCCAGAAGTCCAGCATCGACAGCGTCACCGTGCCGGCCTTGGCGACATCGATCGACTTGGCAGGCGTGGAGGGCGCGCTGCTCGCCTTGGTGCCCTGCGGCGCGCAACCAGCCAGCGTGAACAGGCCGAGTGCGGCTCCCGACTTCAACACGGTCCGCCTGGTGACCATCGTGACTCCTTCGTCCGTTCCCGTGACTTCCGGCCACCCTACGACTCTGAAACCAGTTATGCCAGTCCCAACCAGTTGCTGAATGCGAGCGGAGTCAGGCCTGAAACTGGTATAGTGACGGCCGTGACAGCAGCAGAGCCCGCGGTCGAACGGGTCAAGAAACGGATCCAAGACGGGATAGTGCGCGGGCGCTACCCGAGCGGCAGCCGACTGCCGAGCGAACGGCAGTTCGCGATCGAGACCGGCCTCAGCCGCATGACCGTCCGGGCCGGCTTCCAAGCCGCCTCCGACGAGGGCCTGATCGTCCCGTCACCCCAACGAGGCTGGTACGTACGCGATCTCGTACTGCGTGAGCCCCCGAGCCGGCTCCAGTCCTTCACGGAGATGGCTCACGAACTGGGCTTCCGCCCCAGCTCGGAAATCCTCGACCACCGCGAACGACCAGCCACCCTCGACGAGGCCCACCGTCTCCACCTGGCCCCCACCGCCCCCGTCGTATCCATCCGCCGCCTCCGCGGCATGGACGGCCGCCCCGTCACCGTCGAGGACCTCGTCATCCCCATAGCCATCGCCCCCTGGCTACCCACCGCCGACCTGACCAACGCATCCCTCTACGAACTCTTCTCCACCCACGGCATCGAGTTCTCCTACTCCCGCTACACAGTCCAGGCCCAAAACGCCGACGCCACCCTCGCCACCCTCCTCAACCTCCCCACCGGCGGAGCCATCCTCGTAGCCACCGAAATAGCCTTCGCCCAAGACACCACCACCCCCCTCCTCTCAGGCACCAACCACTACAGAGGCGACGCCTACCAATTCACCGCCGACCTAACCCGCTGAGGACAGCGCGGAGTTAGCCTGCGTGCCTGGCGTGACCGCTGACGCACGTCTGGGAGCGCCTCAGTTGCAGTGCTCGCGAAGATCAGGATCATGCAACCACGGAAGCAGCTTGGAAGACCTCGGTGGGCATGGGGTGGGTTAGTTGCCAGGTGATCGCTATTGGTCGCTCGCCGGTGTGAGTGGTGTACGTCGCTGGGCCGAGGAAGAGGTAGGGGTCGGTGGCTCCGTCGGTGCGTTTGTGTTGGCGGGCGAAGATGAGGATGTCACTGCCGCGCTCGCGGTGATTCAGGTACCGCTGGCCAGTTTGCGAGTCGACCGCGGTGTTGCTTTGGGACTCCCAGTGGAACAGCGTTGGGCTGATCGCGTAGTCCTGGTACATCGTCGTGGGGGAGTAGTCCGCCTCGGACTTGGTCAGGGTGACGAGGAACGCGTCGAGGTTCCGCTCGTGTGAGTAGAGCACCCCGGATTGGAACGTACTCGGCTTGCGCTGCAGGTTTGCGTAGTCGAGGGCGGCCAAGATCTCCTCCCGCTGGTACCGCGCATGCACGCGAAGGGGCAGGTCGCCGAGTCGACCGCTGAGCTGGAAGGCGCGATGCCGGGCGTGATCCATGGCGAAGTCGGTGATCTCCAGCAACTCGTCGCGCAGGGCATTCTCCTGGCGCAGTGCGTCAATGCCTTCCGCGTACGACGCGAATCCGCCGCCGTCGGGCCAGAGCGAGAAGAACAACATGCGGGCGAACGCACTGTGGGCTGGGTCCAGTTCGTCGTACGTCGGTCCGTCGTCCTGCAAGAGTCGTCGGTAGACGCGGGCTCGGTCAGGGTCGTCGACGTGGGCCAGTGCGCGTACGCGTCGGAGAAGAGCTTTCTCCAGGCTCGATCCGGAGCGCGTGTGGAGTCCGGCGTCGCGGCGCAGGTTCGTCCAGCTGCGGCCGGGGCGCAGTACGTCGCTGAGCTCCGTACCGGACTCCTGGAGGAAGGTCGGCAGGGTCTGCTCGCCGTGAGCCCTGAGCTCCTTGACCATGTCCTGCCAGCGGCCGGCGATCTGGCTGCGAAGGTTCGACAGGACCACCTCTTGTGCGACCTTGTCGAGCACAATCTGGCAGCCAGTCGGCAGAAACGGGAAGCCTTGCTCAACCTGACGTTCTAGCCCTTTTCGGGTTTCGCCAGTCAGTGCGCGGAAGCGTAGGTCGAAGCGGAACTCTTTGCGTTGGTGACCGACAAAGTCGAGGGCCGTGAGAACCGGCTTGGCTTCGGATTGGCGCAGACCTCGGCCGAGCTGCTGGAGAAAGACAGTCGGGCTTTCGGTCGGGCGAAGGAATAGGACAGTATTGACCTCTGGGAGATCAAGACCTTCGTTGAAGAGGTCCGCGGCAAACAGGGCGTTGACCCGGAGGTCCTTGAGGTCTCGCAGCGCCTGATCCCGGTCGGCGGTCAGAGTCTGGCCGGACACGGCGCGTGCAGGGATGCCCGCCTTGCTGAAGACATCCGCCATGTACTCGGCATGGGCGACCGAAACGCAGAAGCCGAGCGCTCTCATGGTGCGCAGGTCTGTGAGCTTGTCACGAACCTGGTTGAGGACGATGGCCGCACGTCTGTCGTTGCCCGTGTACAGGTTCTCGAGTTGCCGCTCGTCGTACCTGCCTCGCTTCCATTGCAGGTCAGCGAGGTCGGTGTTGTCGGAGATCCCGAAGTAATGGAAGGGACACAGGAGATCCGCAGATAGCGCGTCCCACAGCCGAAGCTCGACCGCCGTTCGTCCACCGAAGAAGCTCAGCAGGTTAAAGCCGTCGGTGCGTTCGGGCGTAGCCGTCAGCCCGAGCAGCTCACGTGGCTGAAGATGATCCAGTAGTCGGCGATAGGTCGGTGCGGCTGCGTGATGGAACTCGTCAACGACGACAACATCAAAGGTCTCCGCGGGCATCGTCGTGACGTCGTACGAAGTGAGCGCCTGAACGGAGGCAAAGACGTGTCGCCACCGTTCGGGGCGTGCTCCCGAGTAGTACTCCTCGCCGAAGGTGGCGTCGGCGAGGACCTCGCGGTACGTGCGGAGCGACTGCTGCAGGATCTCTCGACGGTGGGCGACGAACAGGAGTGACGGCGCCGGCTCGCCACGCTTCAGCGCGGCCTCGCGAAGGCGGCGATAGTCGAGCGCGGCGATCACCGTCTTACCGGTGCCGGTTGCCGCGACGACCAGATTGCGATGGCGGTCATGAACCTCGCGTTCGACCTCGATCTCCTCGAGCATCTCGGCTTGGTACGGCCGCGGTCTTACCTCAAGGCCGGCGAGCGAGATCGTGACTCGGTCCGAGGACTTGCGATTGCCTGCCTCGGCCAGTGCATCGTCAAGGCGATCACGGTCGTGCTCTGGGTCGTACTTCTCAAAAGTTGCGTCGTGCCAGTAGGTGTCGAAAGTTGCCTCGAACTTGTCGAGCAAGCTCGGTGTCGCGATCCGCGAAAGACGGACGTTCCACTCGACGCCGTCGAGCAACGCGGCTCGCGAGAGATTGGACGATCCGACGTACGCCGTGTCGAAGCCAGTGTTTCGGCGGAACAGCCACGCTTTGGCGTGCAGCCGAGTGCGAAGTACGTCGTACTGGATCTTGACCTCGGCGCCGAACTCGTTGACGAGTCGGTCAAGCGCAGTGCGATCCGTTGCCCCGAGATAGGTGGTGGTGATGACGCGAAAGGGCGCGCCACGGAGCCGGAGACGTTGGAGCTCAGGCTCGAGCAGGCGAAGGCCGTACCACTTCACGAACGCACAGATCAGGTCCACCTCGTCCGAGGTGTCGATCTCGGCTCGCAACTCCGGACCTAGCGAAGGCTCACCGTGTGCGTTGGTGAGCAGGGCGGCATCGGAGAGCGGAGTGGTCGGCCGGGCCTCGCTATAGGTGGTGGCGCCAGGCCGGACCGGCGGATGCAGCGAATGCAGTTGCCGAAGCTGTCCGTCGGGTAGCTCCTCGCCATTTACGGCAAGGCGCTGCAACAGGTCGTTGACCACCGCAACACGCTTGCCCTCATCGCGAGTGTTCCCAAGCACCCGTAGTACGGCGTCCCGCACATGCCGAGCCAGAACCTCTGGCTGATCCGCCAAATCAACATCATGCAGCCTCGCGACCAGCCCATCACCCTCCCCGATCGCCTCAAGCAGCCCATTCGTCACGAGCGCGTCGTAAATCCCTGGCTCCATCTGCCCACCACCCCTCCCGGAGGAGCTTGCCAGATGCATCCGACATCCCGCTGGACGTTGAGGTACGTGACGGTCAGATAGTTGCCATCCTACCGAATCAGCTGTTGACAAGTTGGTGGAGGGCGTCGAGGTCCGCATTGACGACTCGATCCACTGCGCGGGCGGTGGGAGATCCGTGGCATGCTCGCGGGGTGTCTGATCTGATCGAGTTGCGAGACCGTATGCGGGCCTTCACCGAGGAGCGGGACTGGGCTCAGTTTCATGATCCGAAGTCGCTGATTCTTGCACTGGTCGGTGAGGTGGGTGAGCTTGCTGAGCTGTTTCAGTGGTTGCCGGCGGATTCGGCGGCTGCGCGCGTGCAGGACGAGCCACTTCGGAGTCGAGTTGGTGAGGAGATGGCCGACGTACTCCTGTACTTGGTGAGATTGGCCGACGTACTCGAGATCGATCTGGGGGACGCCGCCATGCGGAAGTTGAGCGGCTCGGCGTCGAGGTTTCCACCCGACGATGTCCGTGGGCAGGCGCCCGAGAAGGCATGACCTTGCTAAGCCACTCCACCGGTAGAGAGGGATAGCCCGCATGCCCATCGAATTCGAGGCCAAGGTGCTGGATGTCGAGCCGGATGCGCTCGCGGAGAGGATTCTTCGGCTGGGTGGGCGGCGGGTGGGGGATCGGCTGATGCGGCGGTACGTCTATGACATCGCGGCGGGGGACGACTCGCGGTGGATTCGGTTGCGGGACAGCGGTACGGCGGTGACGTTGACCGTGAAGGAGATCGCGCACGACGGGATCGACGGGACGACTGAGACCGAGGTCGAGGTTGGTGACTTCGAGGCGACGAACGAGTTGTTGGGACGGATCGGGTTCGAGGCGAAGTCGTACCAGGAGAATCGGCGGATGAGCTTCGAGCTCGAAGGTGCCCAGTTGGAGATCGACTGGTGGCCGCGGATCCCGCCGTACCTCGAGATCGAGGGGCAGTCTCGGGAGCACGTTCTGGGGGTTGGGGCCTTGTTGGGCTTCTCCGAGGACGAGCTCACGGGGGAGAACACCCTCAAGGTGTACGGGCGGTACGGGATCGACCTGACGGAGATCTCAGAGCTTCGCTTCACCGAGTGAGGTAGAAGGCAATCGCGGAAGGTTCTGTTCCGCGATTGGTGGGATGCTGGGTGGATGTTGGAGACGTCGGCTCGGTTGTTGCGGTTGCTTTCGTTGTTGCAGGTTCGGCGGGATTGGGCGGGGGGTGAGTTGGCGGGGCGGTTGGGGGTTTCTACGCGGACTTTGCGGACGGACGTCGAGCGGCTGCGGGTTGTGGGGTATCCGGTTGAGGGGCGGCCGGGGGTGGCGGGTGGGTATCGGTTGGGGGCTGGTGGGGAGTTGCCGCCGTTGTTGTTGGATGACGAGGAGGCGGTGGCTGTTGCGGTGGGGTTGCGGACCGCGGCGGCTGGGGGTGTGGCGGGGATTGAGGAGACGTCGGTACGGGCGTTGGTGAAGTTGGAGCAGGTGTTGCCGTCGCGGTTGCGCCATCGGGTGCGGGCGGTGGCGGGGGCGACGGTTGCTGTGGGTGGGGGTGGGCCGCGGGTTGATGCTGAGGTGTTGACCGCGATTGCGTCGGCGATTCGGGATCGGGAACGTCTGCGGTTCGACTATGCCGGCGGGTCGGGTGGTGGGGTGTGGAGTGAGGCGCCGCGTGGTGATGAGGCCGAGCAGGACGACGTACAGCCGCCTCGGGTGGTGGAGCCGCATCGGTTGGTGGCTTGGGGGAGGCTGTGGTATTTGGTTGCTTGGGACAACGGGCGGGACGCGTGGCGGACGTTCCGGGTGGATCGGATGACAGTCCGGTCGCCAAATGGCGCGAGGTTTGTGCCGCGGGAGTTGGACGAGGTCGACGTCGAGGAGTTCGTACGGCGCTCTGTGGGCGAGGCGTCGTGGCATTACCGGGCCCGGATCCGGGTGGAGGCGTCGAGTCTGTACGTGCAGAATCGGATGCCGATCCCGATCGAGCCTGAGGTGGTTGACGACAACACGTGCATCGTCGAGTTGGGGTCGGACGATCCGCATCAGTTGGCGTTGTGGTTGGGGCTGCTGGACGCGGACTTCGAAGTACTGGATGCGCCGGAGTTGGCCGAGGCGGTTCGTGCCGTCGGCGATCGGTTCCACCGGGCGGCGCGGGCGTTCGGCTGACGCCTCAGTAGAGCTCGGGGCGAGCCTGGACGAGAAGGTGGCTGAGGTCGTAGCCGTCTTCGTCGGTGGCTGCGGCTACCAGGGCGCGCCAGACTTCGACGGGGATGATGGCTGCCTCGGGCTCGCCTTCGTCGCCGAAGACGAAGGGCTCCGTGCTGCCGGCGCGGAACAGGCTGAGCAGGTCTGGGAGGTACGTCGACGCCTCGGCGGTGGGCTGCACCCAGACGTGGGCTCCGTCGGGGAGGATGTGCGGCGCTTCGTTGAAAGGCATTGAAATCCTTCCGGTTAGGGGACGTCTTGATCAGGATAGGAGTCGGGAAGCACGCGACGCCGGAGTTATCCACAGGCCGCGGAATGGGGCCGGACGCAACCGTTGGAGGAGCTGGGATGGGCGAAGGGCGCTGGGTCGAGGTGCGGGCGACAGCCGGGCACGGGGTGGACGAGAAGAAGTGTGTGAAGTCCCTCCAACAGTTGCGGAAGGAGTTCGCGGGGGAGGAACTGCCCACACAGGATGTTGTTGAGCCGTCAGACGGAAAGGTGGCGATCGCGGTCGCGTTGATGGGCGCGGGCGCGGAGGAGACCGTGGTCGCAGTACTGGGGGACTGGATTCGGCGGCGGAAGAATCCGGGAACGGTGACCCTGACGCTGGAAGGCGATTCGATCGAGGTGGACCGGCCAACGTACGAGGACCGAGAGCGGGAACTTGCAGCGTTTCTCACCAGGCATTAGCAGAGCGAGCGTTTGAACGTCCCGGCGACAGGAGTGAGTCGTTGTCGGGGTGGGTGGTGCGGCGTAGCGTCGAAGACGGGGTTCGGGGATGACGTTGGTGGGGGTAGTGGTTCGGGTTCAGTGGTCCTCGCCGGTTGCGGGCCCGTGAAGGAAGCTCTGCCCGGACCTCCCTCCAGAAGGGTGGAGCCCAAAGGAGCCCGGAGTGCGTGAGCACTCCGGGCTCCCCTTTTGGCACGACGACTGGTTACAGGTTGCGGAAGAAGGTGCGGAGGTCGTTGGTGACGTCGTCGGGGCACTCGAGGGAGGCGTAGTGGCCGCCTTTGCTGAAGTTGGACCAGTGGACGATGTTGGTGTTGTCGCGCTCGGCGAGTGCACGGATGGTCTTGAAGTCGTCGGTGAAGACCGCGACGCCGGTGGGGGCGTGGTTGAGCTGAGGCTCGGTGCCGGCGTGGGCCTCTTCGTAGTGGTAGCGGCCGGCTGCGGCGGACGTGTTGGTGAACCAGTACAGGGAGACCTCGGTCAGGATCTGGTCGCGGGAGACCAGGCTGGTGCCGTCGCCGAAGTTGTTGAAGAGTTCGTTCCAGGCGAGCTGGCCGACCGGTGAGTCGGAGATGCCGACGGCAACGGTCTGCGGCCGGGTCGCGTTGATCGCGTTGTACCCGCCGACCGACTGGAACCACTTCAGGTGCTCGAGCGCCGCGTAGTCCTCCGGGGTGAACTTCTCGAACTCCGCCGGGTCGCCGGACGGGAACGAGAACAGTTGCAGCACATGCAGCCCCAGGAAGCCTTCCGGGTTCAGTAGGCCGAGCTCGCGGGAGATCATCGCGCCGCCGTCGGAGCCATGGGTGCCGTACGACGAGTAGCCGAGCCGGCGCATCAGGGTGTCGTACGTGCGAGCGACCCTGGCCATCGTCCAGCCCCGGTCGACGAGCGGCGTACTGAAGCCGAAGCCCGGCATCGACGGTACGACGACGGAGAAGGCGTCGTCGGCCGAGCCGCCGTACGCGACCGGATCGGTGAGCGGGCCGATCATGTCGAGGAAGTCGACGAACGACCCCGGGTAGGTGTGCAGCAACAGCAGCGGTGTCGCGCCCTCGACCTTCGACGGTACGTGGATGAAGTGGACGGTCTGGCCATCGATCTCGGTCAGGTAGTGCGGGAACTCGTTCATCCGCGCTTCCTGCTGGCGCCAGTCGAACCCTTGCTGCCAGTGGTCGACCATCTCGCGGAGGTAGTGGTTCGGGGTGCCGAGGTCCCAGCTGTCGCCGGGGGCCGGCTCGGGCAGCCGCGTCCGCGCGAGGCGGGCGAGCAGATCGTCCAGGTCAGCCTGGGCGATGTCGACGGTGAAGGGCCGGATGCTCTCGTTCGTGGTCATGGCTTCACCGTAGAATCCATATAGGAACATTACGTTCCTGTTTGTGCGATGATTTTCTGCATGCTCGAAACCTCGTCGCGGTTGCTGTCTCTCCTGGCGTTGCTGCAGGCCCGGCCGGCCTGGACCGGCACCGAGTTGGCTGAGCGGTTGGAGGTGACGACGCGGACGATCCGCAACGACATCGAACGGCTTCGCGAGCTCGGGTATCCGGTCGACGCGACTCGAGGTGCCGCTGGGCACTATCAGTTGGGCGTTGGTGCCAAGCTCCCGCCGTTGCTGCTGGATGACGAGGAGGCGGTGGCGGTCGCGGTCGGCTTGCGGACGGGCGCCGGTGTTGTCGGAATGGCGGACAGCAGTGTGCGGGCGTTGACGAAGCTGGAGCAGGTGCTGCCGCATCGGCTCCGGCGTCAGGTGAATGCGATCAGCAGCACGATGGAGAAGGGTCCTGACAACACTGGCTCCAACGTGGCGGATCCGGAGATCGATCCTGGGGTGCTGACGGCTATCGCGGCCTGCATTCGGGATGAGCATTACCTGCGTTTCGACTACGAGATCCCCGTGGATGTGCCGATTCGTGGCCCAGGGTCAGGGGTCGGGAGCGATCTGCCGATTCTCGTTGAGCCGTATCGTCTGGTGAGCTGGCAGCGGTACTGGTACCTCGTCGCGCGGGACGATTCCGACGTATGGCGGACGTACCGGGTCGACTGGATGTCGTTGCGGATGGCAACCGGTCGGCGCTACAACCCCCGGCCGATGCCGGGTGACGACTACACCGAGTTCGTACTCCGGGATGTCGCGTCCACCGGGTGGAAGGTGCACGCCCGGATCACGGTGCTTGCTCCCGCGCAGGAGGTCCTGTCCCGGATCCATGCCGCCGTTGGGATTGTGGAGTCGGTGGACGAGAACACCAGCGTCCTCGTCACCGGCGCTGATTCGTTGGAGATCGTTGCCGTCTACATCGGCATGCTCGGCATCGACTTCCGCGTCGACGGCCCGCCAGCCTTGATCGACCACCTCAAAACCATCGGCAACCGCTACCTGAACGCAATCCCGTAGAGGCTTAGGAGTGGTCTGTGCCTAGGCCGGCGTTGCGGGCTTGGATTATGGCGGTGGAGCGGTCGGCTATGCCTAGTTTGGTGAAGATGGCGGAGACGTTGTTGGCGACCGTTTTGGGGGCGAGGTCCAGGCGGGTGGCGATGGCGGGGTTGGAGAGGCCGGCGGCTAGCAGGTCGAGGATCTCGCGTTCGCGGGTGGTGAGTTCGGGGAACGGGTCGGTGGTGGGTGGTGGGGCGGAGAAGAAGCCCAGGACTCGGCGGGCGATGCCGGGGCCGAAGATGGCCTCGCCGGCGGCGACTGCGCGGATCGCGCGGGCGATCTCTTCCTGTTCGGCGCCTTTGACCAGGTAGCCGCGGGCGCCGGCGCGCATCGCGGCGAACACCGAGTCGTCGTCCTCGAACATTGTCAACACGAGTACGGCGACCTCCGGCGCGGACCGGACCAGTTCGCGGGTCGCGGCGAATCCGTCGATGTCGGGCATCTGCAGATCCAGTACGGCGACGTGTGGCCGGGTGGTGATGACCTCACGGATCGCCTCTCGTCCGGTCTTGGCAACACCGACCACCTCGATGCCCGGCAACGACGTCAGCAAGGCAGCGAGCCCAGCGCGAACAACCGGGTGATCGTCGGCAAGCACAACCCGGATCGTCTCGTCCCCAGGCGAAAGCTGGTCGGCGGGCGTCGTCATCTGGGCTCCAAGGGGAAGTGGGCTTGGACTTTGCCGCCGGTGGGAGTAGGGCCGGCTTCCACGTGGCCGCCCAGTTCGGTGGCTCGGTCGTGCATGGCTTGGAGGCCTACGCCCGGGCGCCAGGCGCCGTTGGGTGGGCCGTTGTCGGTGACTTCGACTTCCAGGTCGGGGCCGCAGCGTAGAGCGAGTACGGCGATGGTCGCGTGCGAGTGCTTGACGACGTTGTTCAGCGCTTCGGTGGCGATCCGATAGGCAGCGACCTCCAGAGCTGCGGGCAGTGCCGGCAGTCCGTCGGCCGAAACCTCCACCTGAACGGCCGCGCCGTCTGCACGGAAGGACAACTGGTCTGCTCGCTGTCGCAGAGCTCCGACCAGGCCGAGTTCGTCCAGCGCGGGTGGTCGCAGATTGTCAACAAGCCTACGTACGTCGGCGATCGCGGTGCGCGTGTCGGCGCGCAAGGTGGCCAGGAGGTCACCCGCCTTGACCGGATCAGTCGACACCAGATTGGCGGCGGCGTCCGCGGTGAACGCAACGCCGGTCAGCGTGGGGCCGAGGCCGTCGTGCAGATCGCGGCGGATCCGCCGGCGCTCCTCTTCTCGCGCGGAGACCAGTTTCTCCCTCGACGACTGGAGTTCTGTCGACAATCGGGTTGCATGCACGGCAGCGGCGAGTGGTACGGCGACCAGCGCGAGAACGTCGCGGTCCGTCGACGACACCGTGGACTCGCCGGATCGCAAGCCGACCTCGAGCGCTCCGACGACCCGGCCGCCGTACTCGAGTTCCAGCGGTACGACGGTCTGCGGTGGCGTGCCGTCCGTGGCGACAGTCGTGTTGTCGACAATCAGACCGACGTACGGGAACCGGAGAGCGGCGCGGATGGCGGCGACCACGCCGGGGAGGCCGGCCGTCAGTTGCTCGCCGGCACCGGCACCGGAGCCGGCGCGGGCACCGGTGCGGGCAGCGGTTCGGGCTCCGGCGGAGAGTTGCTCGCCGACCCGGGACGCGACGCGGGCGGGGTCGCGGCGGTCGCCGTACAGGGCGCGGTCGACGAGGCTCTGGAGACGGGGAAGGATCGGCGCGAGGATCAGCGCGAGGAGCACAGTGATCGCGGCGGATCGGCCGACGTGCGACGAGATCAACGTGCCGAGGAGCGCGGCCAGGGCGGAATAGGCGCCGATGGCAACCAAGGACAGCAGCGCCCAGGTCAGCGCGCGGGAGACGACGAGCCGGATGTCGAGCAGCTGGTACCGCACGATCGCGACCGCAACCGCGATCGGGATGAGCGGAATTGTCAACAATACAAAGATCGGCGTGCCCGCGACGAAGGACCACGGGGTGACGAAGAGCAGCGCGATGACGGTGGCCAGAACCAGCCACAGGAGTTGTCGGCGACCCATCTCGTCGGCGCGGCGGTAGCGGATCAGCAGGCAGACGACGGCGATCAGGATCGCGACCAGGTCGCGGGCCTCGGTCACTGTCCAGAGGGGCTGGAGCTCGTCGTACGAGGGAATGGTCAGGTAGCCACTGGACGTGCCGGGGGTCAAAGTGTCGCCGCTGCCGACCATCTCGAGGACGAACAGTGGTGCGGTGGCGATAATGCCGATCGCGGCCCAGCGCCACCGTGGTGAGAGCAGATGGCCGGTGGGGAACAAGAGCAGGGCGAGCGGGAGGAACAGGCCGATCGACCATGGCCACGCCGCCAGAGCGACGGTGACGGTCAGGCGTTGAATCGTGCTCCCGTCCGGGAGAGCTACGGCGAGCGGCCCGCCGAAGGCGGTGGTGGCGTGGCCGATGCCGTCGGCGATGAAGAGCCAGCCGATCGGGTTCGACGGGCGGTGCCAGGCGATCACTGCACCGCAGAGTCCGAAGGTCAGGCCCATCAGGCCGTTCGTCACCACGAACGCGTCCACGAGTTCCGGCCAGCTCAACCCGATCGCGGCGGCGATCGCCAGTCCGGCGACAACCTCGGCGACGGCGAACGCACCCAGACCGCCCGCGAGCAAGCGCTTCGACGGGGCGCTGGATGCGGTCATACCGGCAGTGTGCGCCCGGAGGTGTCCTGACGTCTCGGGAACGCGATCCCGGATCGGCCGGGGAGCTGCCTGGACCGCTGGGAGTGCGGCCCCAAGTGAAACCACCGGCCGGCGCGCGACGGTGGAGCGGTCAGAACCTGTTGAGGGGGTAGCGAGATGTCTGGAAGGAACAAGGCCGGGCTGGTTGTGCTCGGGCTGTTGTCGGTGGTGGATCTGTTCACGCCGCTGCTGACCGATGGGGAGCACCCGCCGATGGAGATCGCGGTCGGTGCGGCCGTGGTCGGGCTGGTCAGCCTCGTGCTGGTCGGGTTCGCCTGGCGGGGAACGCGGTGGGCGTTGGCGCCGCTGATCACCCTGCGGATCGCCTCGGCGCTGTTCGCTGTACCGGCGTTCTTCGCGTCCGATGTCCCGGCGCCGGCAGTCGCCGCCGCGGGGATTGGCGTAGCACTGACGATCTTCGGTGTGATCGCGGTGCTGCTGCCGTCGCGTGAGCTGGTGGGTGCGCGATGAGCCAGACGATGACGCGTACGACGGGCGCCGATGTCCGTCCCGTCTCGCGGTGGTTCACGGCTCTGATCCTGCCGATCGGACCGGCCGCGATCGCGCTGCTGCGGTACTTCCTGCCGTACGACACGGTGGATGACGTGTCGACGATCGTCACGAAGATTGTCGACAATCTGGATCGAAGCTCGATGGTGATCTGGCTCGGCTTCATCGGGATCCTCACGTTGGTCCCGGGTGCCTACGCTGTCGGCCGGCTCACCCGCCGGCGGGCTCCATGGCTGACCGCGATCGCGCTCTTCCTCGTCGTACCGGGGTATCTGGCGCTGCCGTGGACTGCGTCCAGCGACCTGTTCACCTGGTCGGCCGGGACGGCGGGGCTGGACGTCGGGACGATCACCAAGGCGGTCGACGTGACGCACGGATCGATGAATCTGGCCGGTGCGATCTTCGTCTTCGGGCACGTGGTCGGGACTGTCGTGCTGGGGATCGCGATGTGGCGGTCGCGGATCGTGGCTCGGTGGGCCGCGGTGGCGGTGATGGTGTCGCAGCCGATCCACTTCGTCGCGGCGATCATCGTGCCCAGCCACGCGCTGGATCTGTTCGGCTGGGGTCTGCAGGCAGCCGGGTTCGCCGCGGTCGGGTGGGCGATCCTCCGGATGACCAACGACGAATGGCAGCCGTTGCCCTGAAGGGCCGTGTCTTCAAGGGCCTTCTGGGAAAGGGCTTCGGGGGTGGGCTCGTCCGGCGCTAGTCTCGGCGTACTGAAGGGGGAGATCAGATGACGGAGACGCAGGTGCCGGACGAGCCCGTGGTCGACGCGACGCGGGGGAGCTTCAGGCTCACGCACGTCGCGGAGCAGAACATCGAGCGGCAGGCGTTCATCCTCGACCAGATGGCGTCGCGGCCGGCCGTGAAGGCGCTGAAGACGTGGGCGCTTCAGCAGTTGGCACCGGCGCCGGGGGAGACGGCGGTCGACGTCGGTTCGGGCACGGGCGAGGACGTGGTCACCTTCGCGGAGTTGATCGGACCGGACGGCCACGCGATCGGTGTCGAGCCGAATCCAGGCCTCCGCGCCGAGGCAACCCGACGAGCCGAGTCAACACGACGGGCCGAGGCAGCACGAGGGTCCGACGCAGCACGAGAGGCCGAGGCGGTACGACGGTCGGCCGGTGCACAGGTGGAATACGTCGACGGTCATGCGGAGGCGCTCCCGTTCGCCGACGAGTCCGTGGACGTCCTGCGCTGTGAGCGCGTCCTGCAGCACGTCGACAATCCGACCGCGGTGGTGCAGGAGATGACGCGCGTACTCCGTCCCGGCGGGCGGATCGCCCTGATCGACACGGACTGGGCGACAGCCATCATCCATCCGGCCGACCCCGACGTACTGCAGCGAATGGTCGGCTACTTCCTGTCCGAGTCCGCCAATCCGTTCTCCGGAAGACAACTCCGCGGCCTGCTGGCCCAAGCCGGCTTGGAGATCACCGGCGAGACCGCGTCCACCTGGATCGAAGCGCAGGATGGCGCACGGCAGGGCTTCATCGCGATGATGCATCTGACCGCCGCCCAGGCCGGCGTGATCACCCCGGCCGAGGCGGATGCGTTCTCCCGATCCCTCAACGAAGCAGCCGACCGAGGCGCCTTCCACATGTCGCTGACGATGTACGCCGTCAGCGCGCTCAAATCCCGTGCTGTTTGAGGAAGGCGACCGTGCGGGCCATCGAGGTCGGCCAGGCGGGGCCGAAGGCGTGTTCCTCGCCGGGGTAGGTGTACATCGTGGCGTCCTTGCCGGCGGCCTTCAGCGCGGCGAGAGTCTCGCGCGACCAGGAGATCGGGCAGGTCGAGTCGGACGTGCCGTGGTGGATCAGGACCGGTTCGGTGACCCGGTCGAAGAAGTTCACCGGTGACACGTTGCGCCAGAACGTCGGGTTCCGCGCCGGTTCGCCGTACGCGCCCACGATCGCTGTGGCGACCGGCCGCTCGTCCCGGGTCCAGCGGTTGAAGTTGTCGACAGTGTCGGAGCTGACCGGAGCGAAGACGACGCCGGCCTTGACCAGCCCGGGTTGCGCGACCAGCACGTTGTAGGTGATCCCGCCGCCCATCGACCGGCCGAGCAGTCCGATCCGCTCCGGGTCGACGTACTGCGACGTCCGGAGCGCGAGGACCGCGTTGATCACGTCCTCGGTGTAGCCGAGGCGCAGGTTGAGTTCGGCTCGTGCGTCGTCGGTCGACTGCGCGTGGTTGCGGTAGTCGGTGTGCAGTACGACGTACCCGCGGCGCGCGAGGTAGTCCTGCTCACGCATCAGGCCGCGGCCGTTGGTGTAGACGGCCGGGTCGATGTAGCCGTGGTTCAGGACGAGGGCCGGGTGTGGTCCGGGCGTGGTCGGCACGTTCATGATCCCGGAGATCGTCAGCCGGCCGCTGGAGTACGTCACGTGATAGCGCGTGTAGGCGGCATTGCGCGCCAGTACGCGGACGAGGCGCAGGTTGCGGCCGTCGTACTTCTTCGCGATCAGCGCCTGCAGTGAGACGGGATGGGGCGCGGCCGTCGGCGTGGGCGTTGGCGCTGCGGAGGAGCGAGTGGGCGAGGAAACAGCGGATGGCGTGGCCGGGGTCGAGGTGGCCACACTCGGAGTGGACGCAGGGGGTGCCGCATCGTCGTCGCTGGTACACGCGACCGCGGCCGTCGTCGCGAGTGCGGCGACTCCCGCCCACGCCATCCGCCGGTTCATGTCATCCAGTCTGCCGTCGTACGCCGCGAATCCAGCGAAAGATCCGGCAACGATTGTCGGCACGGTGTGTTCGGCCCGATCCGGTCCGTGATTTCGCCGCAATTCCAGTCGGAGTACAGAATGCACGATTACTGCCGCGTACCGTGAATTGTTCGCGCTTTTCCGCGTGCCATGGCAGCATTTTGGCCCGGACGGTCGATTGTTCAAGTTGGGGGACTTGAAATATGTCGCGAGCCAGACGGGCAATACACCGGCAACGACGACCGATGCTGCTGGTCACCGTGGGGGTGATCGCCGCGGTCGTCGCCGCCGCGGGCGTGGCGATCGCGCAACTCGGGTCGGGTGACAAACCAACGGTTCAGCCTCCACCCACTGCGGATCATGCTGGACACAATGCAAGCCATCCGGCACCGACAGCGAGCGTGTCCGAGCCGGCGCGGAATGTCACCAGCAGGGCGCCCGCCGATGCGTGTACTGCGGAGATCCGGACGACTGAGGCCGTCGTTGCCGCGGCTCGGACGGCTGCCGGGCATTGGCGCGAACACGTTCAGGCCAGGACCGATTTACTGAGCGGCAAGAATTCCGAAGAGGTCACGAAAGCGATCTGGAAGCGGACGCGCCTGGCCGGACCGGCAGATATCGCAGCGCTGAATACCGCCGTGACCGCGCAGGCCAGGTCCGCGGGTGGCTGCGCGAAACTTACCGGGAGTACGGCCGCGGCCTGCAAACAGCGAATGGCCGTCCTCGGCCGGGTAGCGACCGCCGATCGCGCGGCCGCCGCCGACTGGGCCCACCACCTGTCGATGATGGCCGCTCACGCGGCAGGCGACTTCGGCTCGGAACACGCGCAGGCGCTGTGGGTCTCAGCCTGGTCCTCGGCTCCGAAGAACCTCAACGCGGCGACCCGAGCCAACGCCGACCTCGCCGCAGCCCCGGTCTGCCGCCCGGCCTGAGCAGACGACCCGCGCCCGGCCTGAGCTGAGGCCGCGCGCCCGGCCTGAGCTGAGGACCGGCTGGGCCACTGGACAATCAGTACGGCGGACAGCACGAGCGCACCACCGAGCCACTGGATCGGCGTGAGTACCTCGCCGAACACGACGGCCGCCGCGATCACCGTCACGACCGGCTCGAGGATCGACAGGATCGACGCGACCGACGGGCCGACCCGGGCCATCCCGGCGAAGAACAACAGGATCGCCGCGACCGTGCTGACGAGGGCCAGGGCGCCCAGCCACAACCACCCGGCCGGCGCGAAGCCAAGATCGGTGCCGCCGCGTACGAGCCCGGTCAGCAGGAACGTGCCGAAGGCGCCGGTGCAGACCAGTGCCGCAAGCGCGAGCGGGGAGATGTCGACCCGATCACCAACCAGGATGTAGCCGGTGTAGACAATCGCCGCGCCCAGCGCCAGCAGTGCGCCGACCATGTCGAACCGGCCGGTCGCCGCGCCACTGAGTACCAGCCCGATTCCGACCAGCGCCAAGCCGAGTGCCCACACTCTCCGCCGCGATGCGCGCTCTCGTCGCAGCACGACGGCGCCGGCCATGACCAGCACGGGGTAGACGTACAGGATCAGCGCCACCAGCGACGCGTCGATCCGGGCCAGCGCGGAGAAGTACAGACCGGCCTGTGCCGCATAGCCGAAGACGCCCATCCCCAGACCGGCGAGCACGGCCGTGCGGGGGAGGTTGCGCAGCGCGCCGCGGGCCAGCGCGATCGCCAGCAGCACCGCACCCGCGAGACCGAAGCGGACCAGTAACAGCGCGTCGACCGACACACCAGCGTCGTACGACAGTTTGCCGAACACGGCCATCGCCCCGAACCCGGCGGCGGAGAGAAGACAGAAGAGAGCACCCACGGCATCGATGGTCGGGCCAACCGATTGTTCACGTCCATCGCGGCTTCCTGGACAGCATCGTGTAGCTATTCTGAACAGATGCTGGACCTGCATCGCCTCCGACTTCTGCGGGAAGTCCACGGTCGCGGCACCGTGCACGGAGCGGCCCGCGCCCTCGGTTACACGCCCAGCGCCATCTCGCAGCAGCTGTCCGTGCTGGAGCGGGAAGCAGGGACTCCGCTGCTCGAACGCATCGGGCGCAACGTCCGGTTGACCGCGGCTGGTCAGGTTCTGGTCCGGCATGCATCGATCCTGCTCGAGGGCGTGGAGGCAGCGGAGGCGGAGTTGGCCGCGGTAGCGGCGGGCCGGGTGGCCGGGGTTGTTCGGGTCGCGTCCTTCCAGTCCGCGTTCCTGCGCATCGTGGCTCCGGCCGTGCGGGCCTTGGCCGCTAGCCACCCTGAGATCCGCATCGAGGCCGCCGAGACCGAGGTGGAGCAGGCCGCGCCGGCTCTCAGGTTGCAGCAACTGGACGTGGTGGTCGGCGACGAGTACGACGGTCAGCCGCGGGCCGTGCATGCCGACTTGGTTCGCGAGCGTTTGCTGCGCGAACAGATCCGCGTCGTGCTGCCCGAAGATCATCCCGAGGCTGCCGCCGGCCGAGTGTCGATCACGCGCCTGGCCGACGTTCCGTGGGCGTCTTGCCAACCCGGCACCGGCCATCGCGAGATGCAGGTGCGGGTCTGCCGGGAGCTCGGTGGGTTCGAACCGGATCTGCGCTACAGCTCGGACGACTTCCTGATCCTGCTCGAGTTGGTTCGTACGACGGGTGCCGGCGCGCTCCTCCCGGACCTGGTCCTAGGCCACGGCGCGCCGTCAGGAGTCGCGGTCAAGCTTCCGGCTGAGGGCTCAGTCGGCCGTGAGGTCTTCCTGCTGACGCGACGTACCCAGACCCCGGCGGTCGCCGCCGTCGCGGACGCACTCCGCGCAGCGGCCGGCGAAAGCCTCTAGATCCAAACCAGGCTGGTGTCGGTCCGCCAGCTGTAGCTGCCGGTCCGGATAGGGCTGCTCTGTGAACAGAGGTTCGCGCTCAGCTCGTGGCCCCGGTACCTCATGGCGAAACGGCTAACACCAGCTCTTGCCAGTCGTGCATTCTTGTCTGACAATCTTAGGACCCGACGACTCCGGAGGCGCGATGCACACCGAGCCCGAGCAGCAGGCCCCAGCCGCCGATTCCGATCCGGACTGGCCGTTGGCGGCCACGCGGTGGGCCCAGATCACGTTGGCCGAGGACGATCCCGCGCACTTCGACGCGGACTTCTGGTTGCAGTTGATGCGCGACAGCAAGTCGAACGCGACCTGCATCAGCGCCGGCGGGTACGTCGCCTACTACCCGACGCGGCTCGAGTACCACCACCGCAGCAAGTACCTCGGCGACACCGATCCGTTCGGCACCCTGGTCGAGGGCGCCCGCAGCCTCGGCATGAGCGTGATGGCGCGTGTCGACCCGCACGCGATCCACGCCGACGCGGCCGAGGCGCATCCGGAGTGGCTCGCCCGCGACCGCGACGGCAACCCGATCGAGCACTGGGCGTATCCCGGCATCTGGCTGACGTGCGCGTTCACGTCGTACCACCGGGAGTTCATCACCGACGTGATCCGCGAGATCGTCCGCGACTACGGCGTCGACGCGGTCTTCGCGAACCGGTGGGAGGGGTACTACGGCATCTCCTACAGCGAGGCCGCGCGCAAGTCGTTCCGCGACGAGACCGGCCTCGAGTTGCCCGCCGCCGAGTACGCCGAGGGCTGGCCGGAGTACGTCGCCTGGCGCCACCGGAGACTCGGTGAACTCGTCGGCATCTGGGACCAGGCGGTCCGCGACCTCCGTCCGCATGCTCGCTTCGTCCCGAACCTGGGTGCACTCGCCGCGCGCGACCTGGCCCGCGATCTGGCCGAGCCACTCGCGCCGCTGTTCATCATCGACAAACAAGGCCGGCACGGGATCGAAGCGCCCTGGGCCGCGGGCCGCAACGGCAAGCGCAACCGCGGTGTCTTCCCGGATCGACCAGTCCGCCTGATTACCTCGGTCGGCCCGGAGCACCAGTACCGCTGGAAGGACTCGGTCGCGCCGGGCGAAGAGGTGAAGACCTGGATTGTCGACGGGTTCGCCCACGGCGCGCTGCCCTGGTTCACCAAGTTCAACGCGAGCGTGCCGGACCACCGCTGGGTGCAGCCGATTGTCGACGCCTTCAACCTGCACGCGACCGTCGAGCCGGTACTGCGCGACCTGCGCATCACCGCCGAGGTGGCCCTGCTCGACCCGACCCGCACGGGCCAACTCCACGCCGGCGACCACGATCACGAGGACGGCTTCTACCAGGCGCTGGTCGAGGCACGGGTCCCGTTCGAGTTCGTCTCCGACCAACTCCTGTCCGCCGAACGGCTCAGTCCGTTCAAGCTCGTCGTCCTCGCGAACGCCGAGCAACTCAGCGACGAGCAGTGCGCAGTCCTGCGTGAGTACGTCGCCCAGGGCGGTTCACTCGTGGCGTCGTACCAGAGCTCCTTGTACGACGAACACGGGCAGGCGCGGGCGGACTTCGGACTCGGCGATGTGCTCGGGGTTCGGTTGAGCGAGCCGAGTCGTGCGGTGAAGAACAACTACATCGCGCTGATGGACGAGCATCCGCTGAACGCGGGCTTCGAGGGAACGACCCGCATCATTGGCGGCACCAACATCCTGGGCGTCGAGGCGACCGGGGTCGTTCCGTGGAGGTTCATCCCGGACTTCCCGGATCTGCCGATGGAGGAGGTGTATGCGCGGGAGGCGCCGGACCGGCCCGCGGTGATCTGCACCGAGAACGCGAACGGCGGCCGGACCGTCTACTTCCCGTTCAACCTCGGCGCGATCTTCTGGGAGGCGCTCCAGTCCGACCACGGCCGGCTGATCGCGAACGCCGTCGGCTGGGCGCTCGGCAAGGCGCCGGAGGTGACCGTCGAGGGCGCCGGCCTGGTCGACGTCGCGGTCCATCGCGGTGATTCCGGCGTGGCCGTTGCCTTGGTCAACCTGACGAACCCGATGGCGATGCGCGGCCCGATCCGCGAGACCCTCCCGCTGCCGCCCCAGCGTGTGTCGATCGCCGTACCGGATCGGCCGGTGAAGGTGCGGCTGCTGGTCGCGGGGGTGGATGTCGAGCCGGCGGTCGTCGACGGTCGCGCGGAGATCGTCATCCCGACCGCGGGCCTGCTGGAGGTCGTGCATGTGGATTGGGGCGACGCATGAGGATCGGATTCGTCGGTCTCGGGGTGATGGGTCGGCCGATGGCAGCCAACTTGCTTGCTGCCGGCCACGAACTCTCGCTGTACCGCGGCCGTACCGATCTCGAGGGCCACGTCTGCCGCTCCGCGAAGGAGGCGGCCGAGCGGTCCGAGGTCGTCATCCTGATGGTCCCGGACACTCCCGACGTCGAGTCAGCGCTGTTCGGTCCTGACGGTGTGGCCGCGGGCCTCCGAAAGGGCTCGCTGGTGATCGACATGAGTTCGATCTCGCCGACCGCGACCGTCGGGTTCGCGGCGCGGATCGAAGAACTGGGCTGCGCCTACCTCGACGCACCGGTGTCAGGTGGGGAGGTCGGTGCGCGGGACGCGACGCTGACGATCATGGTCGGCGGGCGGCCGGAGGTGTTCGAGCGAGCCCGCCCGATCTTCGCGACGCTCGGCAAGAACGTCACGTTGATCGGCGGCGCCGGCGCCGGCCAGACCGCGAAGGTCGCGAACCAGATCGTTGTCGCTCTGACCATCGAGGCCGTGGCCGAGGCGCTGCTGTTCGCCAAGGCTGCCGGCGCGGATCCGGCCGTCGTCCGCGAGGCTTTGATGGGCGGCTTCGCGAGCTCCCGGATCCTCGAGTTGCACGGCGAGCGGATGGTGAAGCAGACCTTCGACCCGGGGTTCCGGATCCGCCTGCACCGCAAGGATCTCGGCCTCGCCGTCCAGGCGGCCGCCGAGCTCGACCTGGCCCTGCCCAACACCGCCGCGACCCAGCAGTTGATGAACGCCGCCATTGCGGATGGTGACGGCGATCTCGACCACTCCGCGCTCTACCGCACGCTGCGCCGGGGGCCGGCATGAGGCTGTGGTGGCACGACCCGTTCCGGATGTTCCAGACCAACCTGCGCGAGATCGACGCCGGGCTGGATGTGGAGAAGGTGCTCGATTATCTGGAGGAGTTCGGTGCCAACACCTGGCTGCTGAGCGTCGGCGGGATCCTGTCGAACTACCCGACCGACCTCGACTTCCAGACCCGCAACCCGCACCTGGCCGAGCGTCCTTCCGGCGACCTGGTCGGCGACGCCGTGAAGGCGGCCGCGCGCCGCGGGATCCGGGTGATGGGCCGGATGGACTTCTCCAAGATCGACCACCGCCGGGCCGAGGCCCACCCGGATTGGTGTTTCGTCGGACCGCAGGGCGCGCGCCAGGTCTACAACGGCCTGACCAGCGTCTGCCCGAGCGGCGACTACTACCAGGTGAAGTTGTTCGAGGTCCTCGATGAAGTCCTCGATCGCTACCCACTCGACGGCTTCTTCTGCAACTGGATGTCGTTCAACGAGGTCGACTACAGCCGCGTGTACCACGGCGTCTGCCACTGCGTGTCCTGCCACGAGCGGTACGACGGGCCGCTGCCGGACGGGCGGGATTCGCCGGGCTATGAGGACTGGCAACTGTTCTCGGCAACGGTTCTCGCCGACCTGACACAGCGGATCCGGGATCATCTCGCGGCCCGCCGGCCCGAGGCGCCGCTCGTGCTCGGTGACCAGGCCGACATCGTGTTCCACGAGGCGAACAACGCCGTCGGCCGGCGCCTGTGGCACCACCGCACCAGCGAAGCCGTGAGTGCCGCGAAGACCTACCGCCCGACGGTCCCGGTGCTGACGAACTCGGTCGGATTCGTGGACATGCCGTATCGGATGGCGAGCGAGGATCCTCATCACTTCGCGCAGTATTTGCTCCAGGCAATCGCTCGTGGCGCGAATCCGTCGACGTACATCATGGGGACGCCGTCGGACAATCCGTACGCGTGCCTGCAGGTCGCGGGGGAGCTGACCAGGTTCCATCGCGATCATCAGGACGTCTATCGGGACCTCGTGCCGGCCGCCGAGACGTTGCTGGTCAGGCCGAAGGAAGGCTCGACGCCCGACTTCCAGGGGCTCTACCTGTCGTTGCTCCAGCGTCACGTGCCGTTCGATGTGCTGCCGGAGAAGCGGCTCCTCGACGTCGACCTGCGCCGTTATCGGGTGATCGTGCTGCCCGATCTTGGAGTGGTCGAGCTCGGGGAGTACGACGGTGGGATTGTTGCCACGGGTGCCACAGAGGTGGAGCGACTGCCTGTGAGGCGGTTGGCGAGCTACGAGACCGAAGCAGCTACACGGGGGTTGCATCTCCAGGGGTGGGGTGCCTGTGGTCGGGGCCTTTCACGTGGTCGAGGCCGGACCGGGTGTCGAGACGGACTTGCCGGCGCTGTCCAGAGCGCCGTACGGGCCGCCGGAGAAGTGTCATGGGCAGGTGCAGCTCGAGCATCCGGGGGTCGTCAAGCGTGGCAACACGGTGCTGTTCCCGTGGACTATCGGGCGTTCGTACCGGGAGGTCGGGCTGGGTGTGCACCGGGACCTCTTTGTCGACGAGGTGATCGGGACCGGAGGGCCGTCAATGGCGACGGACCTGCCGGAGCAGATCGAGATCGTGCTCGGCCGGTCCGCGGCCGGGACGGTCGTGCATCTGCTGAACAGATCGGGGGATACCGACCAGCGGTTCGCTCCGCCCGTCCCCGTCGGTCCGGCGCGGCTACGGCTGCCGGACGGTGTGCGGGAAGTCGAAGCGCTGCGGTCCGGTGAGCGCCTGCCGGTGACCGACGGCTGGGTGCAGGTGCCGGAGATCGGGTTGTTCGAAGCACTGATCTTTGACGTCCTCCCCACCGTCAAGGCGGAGATTCCAATCACTACGCGGAGGTAGCAAGTTGAGGTTCACGCTTCAGCGAGATCCAGGCAGGCGTCTCTCGGCGTGCACTGACGGCCCGTCCGGCCGCGATGTTGACAGCCGCATTCACGTCCGCATTCGCCCGATATCCGCAGGCCACACACCGAAACACCGCTTGACTCTCGCGGTTCTCCGGGGCGCAATGCCCGCAGACGCTGCAGGTCTGCGACGTGTACGCGGGGTTCACCTTCTCAACCCGTCCCAATGCCTTGTGCTCCAGGCGACGTATCAGGACACCCCAACCATTGGTCAGGATGCCACGATTGAGACCGGCCTTGGCGCGGCGCCGGTTCGGCAGGTACTTACCCGACCGCTCGGGATCGGGTTTCGGTTGAGGCCGCCGGACCATCTGGCCGACACGCAGGTCTTCGATTCGGATGACGTCGAATCGCCGTGCCAACTCGGTGCTGGTCTTCTCCACCCAGTCCTTGCGGCGGTCGCCAGCGCGGGCGTGCAGCTTGGCAATCGCCGTCTTGGTCCGCCGACGCCGGCTGGAACCGCGATGGCACCGGGCCAATCGGCGTTGCAGGTGCTTGAGCCGTGCCTCCTCGCGTTCCGACAGCCCGGGACACAACAGGAGTTCACCGGTACTCAGCGCGGCCGACACCGTCACACCTCGGTCCAATCCAGCGACCTCGCTCGTCCCCGGTGCGGGGATCGGCGGCGGGACAACGGCGAACGCGAGGTGCCAGCGACCTGCCCGGTCCTTGGTCACACGGTACGACTTCGCCTCCGGAACCGGGCGGGACAGGCGGAACCGCACCCAGCCGACCTTCGGCACGAGGACGATGGCCCACTTTCGGTTCAGTTTGACTATCCGGGACGCCTGGGGCCCGACGACGCGAAACCCCTCGTGCCGGCCCGTCTTGCGCCAGGTCGGACGCCGATGGCTCCCGGTGTAGAAGTTCCTGATGGCCTGGTCGAGGTCACGCAGCGCCTGCTGTTGGACCATGGTCGACCCGGCCCGCAGCCAGGCGAAGGTGGCTCGAGCGTCGGTCAGTTGCCGGCACTGCTCGACGTACCCAGGCGTCGAAGCCTTGTCGCGGGTCCACATCGACCACTGCTCAAGCGCCAGGTTCCACACGAACCGCGCGTGCTTGCAGTGCTCCAGCAACGCAGCGTTCTGCGCGGCAGTCGGGTACATCCGGAACCGAGACATGCCTCTAACTCAATCAGTCAGCACCGACAGTTCCAGACTTCCGACTGCAGGCGGTCGTGGTTCGTTCCAGACCTAGACGGTTCAACTCAGGTGAGGAGTGCGTTGTGGATCGACGAAGCTTTCTCAGGTTCGCCCTACTAGCGAGCGCAGCGACCACCGCGGCCGGGTGTAGTGGTGGCGGTGGTGGACCGTCGGGTGACGGCGGGAACGTGACGCTGCGCTATGCGTGGTGGGGCAACAACATCCGGCAGCAGAACTACACCAAGGCGCTGAAGCAGTTCAGTACGGCGAACCCGTCGATCGCGATCGAACCGGAGTTCGCGGAGTACACCGCGTTCCAGGAGCGGATGACGACCCAGATCGCGGCACGCGACGTACCGGACATCTTCTGGATCGCGTCGCCGCAGGTGATGACGTACCACAAGAGCAAGTTGTACCGGAAGCTCGACGACATCCCGACGCTGAACTGGGGTGACTACAGCAAGCAGGACCAGGAGACGTTCAAGCTGGCCGGCGAGCTGAACACGTTGCCGTTCGCAATTTTCACGCCGGTGATCCGCTACAACGAGACCGTCACCAAGGCCGACGGGGTCACGATCCCGGCCGAGGGCGCGGGCTGGACCTGGGACAGCCTCGCCGAGCTGCTGGTTGCCTACAGCAAGAACAATCCGGGCAAGCGGAAAGGTACGCCCTACGCACCGGACCACGACCTGACGTTCGAGGCGTGGCTGCGGCAGCGAGGCGAGCAGCTGTGGACCCAGGACGGTCAGGCCGGGTTCACCGTCGACGGACTGGCGAGCTGGCTCGACTGGTGGGAGAAGCTGCGCAAGGCCGGTGGTGCGCTGTCGCTCAGCGAGCAGGAGGGGATGGGCCCGGACTGGGCGCAGGTGGGGAAGAAGGTCCTGGTGAACTTCGGCAACTCCAACCACATCATCGACGACGCGAAGATGTTCCCGAAGGAGAAGTTCCGGCTGCGTGCGGCGCCGATCGCGCCGACCGCGGAGGCAGGTCACAAGTACCTGTACTTCCCGCGGATGGCGATCTACCAGCGGATCGACGACGGCAACCTCGAGGCGGCCGGCAAGGTGCTCGACTACAACGCGAACAACCCCGAGATGCTGAAGACTGTCCGCCTGACCATGGGCGCACCGACGAATCCGAAGGTGGCCGAGCAGGCGAAGGCGTTCGCCAGCCCGGACGAGAAGGAGATGCTCGCCGTCGTCGAGAAGGAGCGGGCCGCCGAGCGCAAGCCGCGCTACGAGGCACCGCCGGGATCGAGCACCTGGCGTACGACGATGACACGGATCTGCGAGGAGATCGCGCTCGGCAAGACGAGTGTCCCGGACGGCGCGAAGAAGTTGCTCGATGACGTGAACGCCGGGATCAAGCGGGCCGCATGAGGTCGCGGTCAGCGTTCCACCTCAACCGTCAGGGGAGGGCAGCCCACGTCTTCCTGATCCCCTGGCAGCTGGGCTTCCTGCTGATCACCGCGGTGCCGCTGTTCGCGTCGCTCTATCTGGCGTTCACGAACTACGACATCCTGAACCCGCCGGAGTGGACCGGGCTGGAGAACTTCCAGCGGATGATCGACGACGACCAGTTCTGGGCGTCGGTGAAGGTGACCCTGATCTACGTGGTGGTGTCGGTGCCGCTGCAACTCGGCTTCGCGCTGCTGCTGGCACTGATCCTCGACCGTGGGCTGAGCGGACTCGCGTTCTACCGCAGCGCGTTCTACCTGCCGTCGCTGCTGGGGTCTTCGGTAGCTATCGCGATTCTGTGGCGGGAGATCTTCGGCGACGACGGACTGATCAACAAAGGGCTGGCGTTGATCGGGATCCACGGCGAGAGTTGGTTGCAGAACCCTCGCACTGCGCTGGCGACCCTGATCGTGCTCAACGTCTGGACGTTCGGGTCGCCGATGGTGATCTTCCTGGCGGGTCTGCGGCAGATCCCGGACGAGCTGTACGAGGCGGCGAAGGTCGACGGCGCAGGAGTGTGGCGGCAGTTCACCCACGTGACGGTGCCGCTGCTCACGCCGATCATCTTCTTCAACCTGATCCTCCAGACGATCGGCGCGTTCCAGACCTTCACCCAGGCGCACATCATCAGCGGAGGCACCGGCGGGCCGGCGAACTCGACGCTGTTCTACACGCTGTACGTGTACCAGCAGGGTTTCGTTGCCTTCGACATGGGCTACGCGTCCGCGCTCGCCTGGGTGCTGATGGTGGCGATCGCCGTCGTCACCGCACTGCACTTCCTGGTCTCGAAGTACTGGGTCTTCTACGGAGACAGCTGATGGCGACTCTGACCGCAGGTGAGGTGATCAGCAGCCCGGCGCCGGTCCGGCAGGGCCGCTTCCGGTCCGTCCTGAAGCACGCCGGGCTGCTGGTCTTCGTGGCGTTCATGATCTATCCGCTGGTGTGGATGGTCGTCAGCGCCTTCAAACCGCCCGAGCAGATCCTGACCGAGCCGGGCATCATCCCGTCCGAGTGGACATTCGAGAACTTCAAGGAAGGCTGGCATGCGCTGAACCGGCCGTTCTCGGTGTTCTTCGTCAACTCGCTGATCGTCACTCTCGGGTCGATTGCCGGCAATCTGTTCTCCTGCTCGTTGACGGCGTACGCGCTGGCCCGGTTGCAGTTCCGGATGCGGAAGGTCTACTTCGCGATCACGCTGGCCTCGGTGATGCTGCCGTTCCACGTGCTGGTGATCCCGCAGTACATCTTCTTCTCCCAGCTCGACCTGGTGAACACCTACTGGCCGCTGCTGATCCCGAAGTTCCTGGCCACCGACGCGTTCTTCGTCTTCCTGATGGTGCAGTTCATCCGGACCCTGCCGCGCGAGCTCGACCGGGCCGCCTGGATCGACGGTGCAGGCCCGTTCCTGACCTTCTGGTACGTCGTCCTGCCGCTGATGCGACCGGCGTTGGTGACCACTACGATCTTCACGTTCATCTGGACGTGGAACGATTTCTTCGTACCGTTGATCTACCTGACCAGGACGCAGGTGTTCACCGTGCCGGTGGCGCTGAACTCCATGGTCGATTCCGAGACCCAGAGTGGGGTGGGCATGCTGTTCGCGATGTCGTTGCTGTCACTGGTTCCGATCCTGATCTTCTTCGCGGTCGCGCAGAAGTACCTGATCCGCGGGATCGCCACGACGGGGCTGAAGTGATGAGGATCGTTGTGGTGGGCAAAGAGTCGCCGGTGTACGTCGAGGCGGCCGCCGGCGCCGAGCTGCGGTTCGTCGAGTCCCTCGACGACGCGTCGGACCTGTTCGGTGAGATGGAGGCCGTGATCGGCCGGGTGCCGCCGCATGTGCTGGCGAAGGCGCCGAAGCTGCGGTGGGTGCACAGTCCGTCAGCCGGTGTCGACGCCGACCTGACGCCGGAGATGCTGGCGTCGCCGGTGGTGCTGACGTCCAGTGCGGGCAACGGCGGCATCTCGCTGGCCGAGCATTCGCTGCTGCTGATGCTCATGCTGAACCGCGACGTGCCGCGCTGGATGCGCGCCCAGGCGGAGCACCGCTGGGACCACTTCGTCCACAGCGAGCTGGCCGGCTTGACGGTCGGCATCTACGGTCTCGGCAACTCCGGGATCGACCTCGCGCTGAAGGCGAAGGCGTTCCACATGCGGGTGCTGGGCGTACGTCGGCGCCCTGAGCAACCATCGCCGAACGTCGACGAGTTGTGCTCGCTGGACCAACTGCTGGCCGAATCGGACTTCGTCGTGGTCACCGCACCACGGACGCCCTCGACGGCAGGGGTGTTCGACTCCGACGCGTTCGCGCGGATGAAGTCGTCGGCGTACTTCATCTGCATCTCCCGCGGCGGGATCGCGGACGACGACGCCTTGCTGGAGGCGTTGCGGACCGGACAGATCGCGGGAGCCGGACTCGACGCGCACGGCGTGGAACCGTTGCCGCCGGAGAGCCCGTTCTGGTCGTTGCCCAACGTCATCGTCACGCCACACAACGGAGCCACCAGCACCGGTACGAGGCGCCGCAGCCAGGAGATCGTGGCCGAGAATCTGCGTCGTTTCGTCGCCGGCGAGCCGCTGCACAACATCGTCGACAAGTCCGCCGGATATTAGGGCGTGTCTCCCGAGCCCACGCCTACTGCGCGGCGCTCGGCGGGCACCTCGCTGAGCTGGAGCGAAGGGCACGATGGAACCACATCGAACCCTCCGCTCCAGCTCACCGAGGCACTCCGCCGAGCACCTGCTCGCTACGGCGTGGGATCGGGAGACACACCCTAGTGCCACGCCCGTACACTTGCCTGACCAGTTGGATTCCACAGGGGGTGCAGTGAGTACCGAAGCGCGCCTGGAGCTCGGGCCGTCCTCGCTGACCGATGCGCTGTACGAGTCGGTTCGCAAGCGGATCGTGAACGGCGAGATCCCGCAGGGCGAGAAGCTCACCGAGGTCCGGCTGGCGGGCGAGTACAACGTGGCCCGGCCGACCGCGAAGGCGGCGCTGGAGCGACTCACTGCACTCGGCCTACTCCGGCGTACGGCCCACAAAACGGCGGTCGTCCCGGTGCTCGACCAGGCCGAGATCCGGGACCTGTTCTTCAGCCGGATGACGATCGAGAAGGCGGCGGTGTCCGCGCTGGCCGCGACCGGCGAGGTGCCGGCCGACGCGGCCCGTGCGCAAGTGGCGATCGAGTACGCGGCTCGCGACCGTCTCTTCGAGAACCAGGTCGAAGCCGACATCGCGTTCCACACCGCTTTGGTCGCCGCGGTCGGGAGCCGGCGGTTGTCCCGGATGCACGAGCTGATCATCGGCGAGGTGCACCTGACGATGGGCCAGTACCAGGCCCACCGGAAGGCTGCGCCGACCACTGTGGCCGAGGAGCATGCCGCCATCCTCAAGGCGATCGAGGATGGGACTCCCGCTGCCGCCGCCGAGCATCTCGCCTACCATCTCGAACAGGCCCAGGGCCGGCTGCTCACCACGCTGCAGCAGGCGTCAGACGAGGTCGTGCCGCAGTAGGACGGTGCGTCCGTCGAACGCGCGGGTCTCGGCCAGGCGCAGCGTGCGGCGACCGGTCGGCTGGTAGACGGGCTTGCCGCCACCCAGGATCACCGGGTGCACGATCACGTGGTACTCGTCGAGCAGCCCGAGCTCGGTCAAAGCAGCGGCGACCGTCGCGCTGCCGGTGAGCAGGATGTCCTTGCCCGGCGCGTCCTTGATCGCCCTGATCTCCTCGGCGGTCCGGACGATCCGGGTGTCCCAGTCCGCGCTCTCCAGCGTGGTCGACAGCACGACCTTCGGCGTCGTACGCCAGACCGGTGCGAACGCGACCGCGTGCTCGTCCGGGTTCATCGACTCGGCGTTCGGCCAGTACGACGACATCAGCTCCCAGACCTTCCGTCCGTACAGGAACGTGTCGGCCCGCTCCGTCAGCCCCATCGAGTACTCGCCGAGCTTCGGACCGAGCTCGGCCCAGTCGAACTCGCCGTTCGGCCCCTCGATGAACCCGTCCAGCGACTGGTGCACGTAGTACATGATCTTCCGCATGATGTCCTCCGGACGGTCTCTGCTTGTACCGTCTGGTCGGACCCGGCCGGTGGGCCTTGACATCGGATTCCAGGCATTGACGAAAGTCGGCGGGACAGGCAGGCTCGGGGTCGAACGGGCGGGTCTGGGGAGGGCCGGCTGCTCGTCGGGGGTTCAGACGCTCTCTGGGGTGAGGTTTCGCGCAACGCTCGACGGTCACAACCGGTTTGTGCGGCGCCGTGCTTTCACGCGCGCCGCTCCGCGACACAGCGACGGGCCGGGGAGCCGACATGGGCACGATCGACAACTTGAGGGAACGCACCCGCGGGCAGATCTTCACCGAAGGCGACGAGGGGTACGACGAGGGCCGCCGGGTTCGCAACGGCATGCACGACAAGCGTCCGCGGGTCATCGTGCGGTGTGAGAACGCCGGCGACGTGATGGCCGCGATCGATTTCGCGCGAACGAACGAGCTCGACCTTGCCATCCGGGGCGGAGGGCACAGCGTCCCCGGCTTCGGCACGGTCGACGACGGTGTGGTCATCGACCTCAGCGCCATGCGCGGGGTGCGGGTGGATCCGGCGACGCAGACGGCGCGGGCAGGCGGCGGCGCCACCTGGGGTGATCTCAACGACGCGGCGCACGCCTTCGGGCTCGCGGTCACCGGCGGCGTCGTGTCGACGACCGGTATCGGCGGACTGACCCTCGGCGGGGGAATCGGGTACCTCGCCCGCGGACTCGGGCTGTCCTGCGACAACCTGATCTCGGCGGACGTGGTGACTGCGGACGGGCAGTTCGTGGTCGCCAGCGAGAAGGACCACGAGGATCTCTTCTGGGCGTTGCGCGGCGGTGGCGGAAACTTCGGCGTGGTCACCGCGCTCGAGTACCGGTTGGCTCCGGTGTCGACGGTCTACGGCGGCCCGATGTTCTTCGAGATGTCGGACGCGACAGCGGTCGTGGCGGGCTTCCGCGACATGATCGGGGACGCACCCGAGCAGCTCGGCGGGTTCCCGGGCTTCCAGATCGCCCCGCCGCTGCCGTTCATCCCCGAGGATCGGCACGGCGACCACTTCGCGCTGATCGTGGGGTGCTGGGCGGGTGATCCGGACCGTGGCGAGGAGGAGATCTCGCGGTTCCGGGAGTTCGCGCCGGTGGTTGCCGAACATGTCGGGCCGATGCCGTACCCGGCGCTCAACAGCGCTTTCGACGCGCTCTACCCGACGGGTCTGCAGCACTACTGGAAGGCGAGCTTCGTCCGCGAGCTGACCGACGAGGCGATCCAGACGCACCTGCGCCACGCACCCAGCCTGCCGTCGGTGCACTCGACCGTGCACATCTACCCGATCGACGGAGCCGTGCACCGGGTGACCCCGGACGGCACCGCCTTCGCCTACCGGGACGCCAACTTCGCGACGGTGATCGCGGGGATGTGGCCGGACGCGGCGGACAACGAGGCGAACATCGACTGGGTGCGGTCGTACTACGACGACATCGCGCCGCACTCCGAGCCCGGCGGCTACATCAACTTCATGGCCGACGACGACCAAGGCCGGATCCGCGACAACTACCGGCAGAACTACGACCGGCTGGTCGAGGTCAAGCGCAAGTACGACCCGGGCAACCTGTTCCATCTGAACCAGAACATCGTGCCCTAGGCAACCAACGGCCGGGGGGGGGGGGGGGGGGGGGGGGGGGGGGGGGGCCGGGGGGGGGGGGGGGGGGGGGGGGGGGGGGGGGGGGGGGGGGGGGGGGGGGGGGACGT
>NZ_JBITJE010000010.1:0-174890 GCF_044459685.1 Kribbella sp. NPDC050241 | reverse complement strand
TGCACCTCCACCACCCCCCCCCACATAAACAACAACAATCCCACACACCCCCCCCCCCCCCCCCCCCCCCGCCCCCCCCCCCCCCCGCCCCCCCCCCCCCCCCCCGGCCGGGTTCGCTCAGAGGGTGAGCAGCCGCTGGAAGAAGGCGCGGTACTTCTGCAGCGCAGAGCGCAGGTCCTCGGTCGACGGCTCGCCGTCGGACCACTGCTTCTCCAGGCCCTGGTGCTGGCGTTCGAAGGACTCCGACAGGCGCTTGAGTACGTCGTCGACGAGGTTGTCCGCCTCGCTCACCGCATTGCGCGGATCGTCGACGAAGCCCTGCTGGATGACCTCCCACCGGCTTCGGTAGTCGACCATCAGGTCCGTGGCCAGCAACGGCTCGTCGGCCGCCGGTGCTTCCACGGCCTGCTCACCGGCCGCCGACGGACGCTCGTCGCCACTCATCAGCCGGTCGTCGGTCGTGTCGTCCATCAGCCGGTCGTCCGTCGTGCCGTCCACCCGGCGGTCGTCCATCAGGCCATCGTCCGTCGTGCCGTCCACCCGGCGGTCGTCCATCAGGCCATCGTCCGTCGTGCCGTCCACCCGGCGGTCGTCGGTCAGGTCGTCCGTCCGATCGTCGACAGGCTTGGCGTTCATCAGCCGGTCGTCGTCGGTCGTCCCGATCAGGCGATCGTCCTCGGTCGGCTCGTTCATGCGGCGGTCGTCGTGCATGGTCATGCTTGCTCCTTGGCGTCGGTCGGTTGCGCGCGATGGCGTGCGGTCAGGTCGTCGCTGTCGGCCAGCAGGGCCTCGACGAGCGAGCGGTAAGCGGTGACGGCCTGGCGGAGATCTTCCGTGTCGGCCTCGCCGCGTTCCTGCGCGACGGCGATCCGGTGCGCGTCGCGATAGTGTGCCGCGACCTCCGGATGTTCCACCGAGATGTCGTTCACGCGCTGGTCGAACTCGTCGACCGGGTAGCCGGACTCGCGCATCATCCGCAGTACCAGCTGATCGGCGTCGGCGACCGCGGCCGCCGGCTGGTCGACGAAGCTCTGCTGAACCTGCGCCCACTCGACCCGGTAGGCCTCGGCGGACTCATGGCTCAGCGGCGTGATGTCGAGCTGCGAGACCCGGCGTTCACGTCCGCGCAGTTCACGTTCGGCGCTGCGACGATCGCCCGATTCCTCCACACTGCGCTCGTACTCCGGTCCGAACCGCTCACGCAGTTCGCCGGAACGTCTGCGCTGGTAGGCGAAGAACAGCGCGGCCGCCGCGAGCAGAACAACGACGATCACGACGATAGTCAGGACGGTACCCATCAGACCTCCAGTCCGATTCGACTGTGCGGACCTGCGATCTGGCGAACCGATCGCGAGGACCTGCGGCAGGCGGTCCCCAGCTCCGCCTCACATCCCCGAGGCCGGACCGGTACCCACGAAGTGCGCGCACAAGCATCCAGCCGGCCACCATTTGCAGGTGGGCCGGCTGGATGCGAGTGGAGCGGTCAGGCCTTCGGGGCCAGCTTGTGCACGACGATGCCGGACTTGAAGGTGGTGGTGCCGAGCAGGTCGAGGTGGGTGACGTCCACGCCCTGACCCTGGAACATGGTCTCGCCGTCGGCCACCACCGGGAAAATCCAGAAGTGGTACTCGTCGACGAGCTTGTTCTCCAGCAGCGTCTTCGAGAAGGAGCCGGTGCCGAACTTGATCAGGTTCCCGCCCTCGGTCTGCTTGAGCCGGGCGACCGCCTCGGCGGCGTCGCCCTCGAGCAGCTGGGCGTTCCAGGTCGTCTCCTTCAGCGTGCGGCTGGCGACGTACTTCGGCATCGCGTTGAAGGCGTCGGTGTACGGGTCGCCGCTGCGCTGCGACCAGGCCTCGGCGAACGCTTCGTAGGTGGCCCGGCCCAGCACCTGGGCGTCGACCCCGTCCATCAGGGCCACCGAGTAGGCGCTGTGCTCGTCGTCCCAGTACGGCGTACTCCAGTTCTGCGGGTTGTCGATGGCGCCGTTCAGGGTCATGAAGGTGGATTCGATCAGCTTCCTCATGGGTCTTTCCCTTTCTTACTGTTGGTAAGGACGCTTCAAGCGCGCGTCCCGGAGCGCTTCGGCCCACCAGACGAGCTGGTCGAGCATGATCTTGGCGCCGGCTTCGTAGCCGGCGGCAGGCCGGGGCCAGTCACCGTCGGCGGTGAACTGTTCCCAGTAGCAGGGCAGGGCAACGGTGTTGCGGATGGTGACGGCCTGGAGCTCGGTGAAGACCTGCCGCAGTTGCGCGGCGGCGCACCGGCCACCGGATTCCCGGCCGTAGCTGACGATCGCGACCGGCTTGGCGTGCCACTCCTCGTAGTACCAGTCCAGTGCGGTCTTCAGCGGTGCCGGAAAGCTGCAGTTGATCTCCGGCGTCACCACCGCGAACGCATCCGCGGCGGCCAGTCTCGGTGCGAGTACGGCGACCTCCGCCGGCGTCTCGTCGTCGGTGTCGGGCAGTGTCGCCGGCAGAGCGGCGGTGGCCAGGTCGACCAGGTCGACCTCGAACTGCTTGGCCGCCTGCCGGGCCAGCCAGTGTGCGACGGTCGGTCCGAACCGGCCGTTGCGGGTGCTGCCGATGATCACTGCCAGTCGCATTGTCCTGCCTCCTTTCCGGTGCTTCAGACTCTGCCGGATCCCGTTTACGGTTTCTTTCCGGTCACCGCCGGCCGGGGCGGAAAGATAGGGTGCGGCCATGCGCTTCGGGGTGCTCGGACCGGTCACCGCCTGGACGGACGCGGGGGAGCCCGTCACCATCCCAGGCCTGAAGGTGCGCGCCCTGCTGGCGGACCTCCTCGTCCACGAGGGCCGACCTGTCCCGGCGGACCGGCTGATCGACGACCTCTGGGGCTCGGACCTGCCCGGCAACCCGTCCGGAACGCTGTCCGCCAAGGTGTCGCAGCTCCGCCGTGCCTTCGAGGACGCGGAGCCCGGCAGCCGCGTCCTGGTCAAGTCCGGTCCGGCCGGCTACTCGCTCACCGTCGACAGCTCGTCGTACGACGCCTTGACGTTCGCGGAGCGGGTCGACGCCGGCAGACTCGACGAGGCGCTCGCTCTCTGGCGTGGTCCGGCGTACGCAGACTTTGCCGACGAGGCATTCGTGGAGACGGCTGTCGCGCGGCTCACCGAGCAGCGGTTGGCAGCGCTCGAGCGTGCTGACGTGCCGGTGAGTGAGCTGTCCGTCCTGGTTGCGGAGCATCCACTGCGTGAGGGGTTGCGGGCCGCGCACATGAAGGCGCTGTATCGGGCCGGGCGCCAGAGCGAGGCGTTGGAGAGCTACGAGCACTTGAGGCAGCTGCTGTTGGACGAGCTGGGGCTGGACCCGAGTCCTGAGCTGGTGGCTCTGCAGCAGTCGATCCTGACGCAGGACCTGCCGAACGCGCGGACCAACCTTCCGGCGCAGCTGACCGAGCTGGTCGGGCGTTCGGAGGCGTTGGCGGAGGTGAGCTCGGGTCTCCAGTCTTCACGGCTGGTGACGCTGACCGGGCCTGGGGGAGTCGGCAAGACACGGTTGGCTCTGGCGGCTGCTGCCTCGGTCGCGGACCGGTTCCCGGATGGGGTCCTACTGGTTGAGCTGGCGGCTGTGACGCCTGCTGCTCGCTCGGTGCGGAACGCATTGACGGACGCGGTGCAAGCGGCCCTGGATCTGCGGGACAGCGCCGGTCCTGCTGACGCTGTGGTTGAGCGGCTGGCGGCTGTCATGGGGACGCGGCTCTTGGTGCTGGACAACTGCGAGCAGGTCGTCGCGGAGGTTGCTGAGCTGACTGACCGCTTGCTGGCAGCCGCGCCGGGTCTTCGGGTGCTGGCGACCAGCCGTGAGCCACTCGGTCTGGCCGGTGAGGTGGTCTGGACTGTGCCGCCGCTGGAGGTGCCGTCGCCTGCGCTTGGGTTCGAGGCGGTGGGTGAGTGCAGTGCGGTGCAGTTGTTCGTCACTCGCGCGGCTGCAGCGTCTCGTGACTTCACGTTGTCCGCTGCGACCGTTGCCGACGTGTCTGTGCTGTGCCGGCGGCTGGATGGGATCCCACTGGCGCTGGAGCTCGCTGCGACCCGAGTACGCGCACTCGGGGTCCGTGGGCTCGTGGCGCGGCTGGACGACCGGTTCCGGCTGTTGGCGACCGGACACCGCGGTGCTGCACCGCGTCAGCAGACGCTGCTCGCGATGATCGACTGGAGCTGGGAGCTGCTCGATCCGGATGAGCAGTCCGTTCTGCGGCAGCTCGCCGTACACGCTGATGGATGTACGGCGGAGGCTGCGGCGGCGGTGTGCGGGGAGGCCGACGTACTGGATGTTTTGATCCGTCTGGTGGACCGGTCGCTCGTCGTACCGGTGCATGGGGTGGAGGGGCCGCGGTACAGGTTGCTGGAGTCGGTGGCGGCGTACTGCGTGGAGAAGCTGCGGGCTGCAGGTGAGCTGGATGCGGTGCGGCAGCGGCACCTGGACTACTACGTGGAGTTGGCTGAGTCGGCCCGTCCGCACCTGTACGGCGGGGAGCAGAGCCGGTGGCTGCAGTTGCTGGACGAGGACGCTGCCAACCTGCGGACCGCACTGGACCGGGCGGTGGCTGTCGGGCGGCTGGATCTGGGTGAGCGATTGGTGGATGCGCTGGCCTGGTACTGGTTCCTACGTGGACGGTTGGCGGAGGCTCAGCGGTCGTTGGAGGCAGTGCCGGGTTCTCCGCGGGTTGAGGCGTGGCGGGTTGGGTTCCTGTATCTGCAGGGCGACCCGCGAGCGCCGGGCGAACGAGACCGATGGATTGAGACGGCCGACGCACGTGCACAATGGTGGATCGCCCACACGGGCAGTGATGTGGGCGACCTGGCGACCCCTCTGACGTTGCTGGAGCGGTCCTTGAAGAGCTTCGAGGCCGACGGCGACCAGTGGGGTGTAGCCGCCGCGCTGGCGTCCCGGTCCAAGCACTCACATGTGCGATCCGATCTGGCTGCTATGCACGCGGATGCTTCGGAGAGTGCTCGCATCTTCCGGTCGTTGGGGGATCGGTGGGGCATGCTGCAGGCGTTGAGCTGGCTCGGTGCGCGTGCGGAGCGCGCCGGAGACTTCGGCGAGGCGGAACGCCTGCAACTCGAAGGCGTTCAGCTGGCCGAGGAGCTCGGGCTCTGGCCGGAGGTCGCCTCGGCCTTGGGCGGTCTCGGCTGGACGTCGATCCGGCAAGCACGCTACGACGCCGCCAGGTCGCAGGGTGAGCGCGCGCTGCGGCTCGCGACAGAGCAAGGACAGCGCGCGGCGCAGGCACTGGCCGAGATCGTCCTCGGCTTCGCTGCCCGTCGCAGCGGCGACCTCGACGAGGCCGAGCGGTGGTTGCGGGCGCTGGTCGCCTCGGCCCGCCGGCAGAACGAGCCGGTGCTCTACCTGTCGATGGTCCTCGAGGAACTGGGGTTCCTCCTCGAGCTCCGCGGCGAGTACGCCGACGCCCTGGAGTCGCACAAGGAGGCCTTCCGGATCTCCACCGAGTACGACTCGCTCCGCAGCATGTGCTGGGCGCTGGAGGGCATCGCTGCTTGTCTCCCCGACAAGACGGTTGCGGCCAAACTTCTGGGCGCCGCTGCCGCGACCCGGGCCACCGACCCGCAACTGGCGGCCACGGTCGACCTCACGGATCTGGACCGCGCCATCGAGACCGTCCGCTCTGCCTTGGGCGACGCCGCCTACGCGGAGGCGTACGCCGCCGGTGCCGTCCTCACACCACAGGAGGCCTTCCAGCTGCTGTGATCCAGTTGGCCACCAGATGTTCTGTGGTTGAGATTATTTGCCCAGCGAAGTAGTTTTGCTGTCGACGAACCATCCCCACAGGCAAGGTGAACCATGGACTACGGCCACGAGCTGGTCTTCGGCACGTTCCTGACCCCTACGGTCGACAATCCCGCGCGGGTGATCGCGCTCGCCCAGCTGACCGAGCAGGTCGGCCTCGATCTGGTCAGCTTCCAGGACCACCCGTACCAGCCGCGTCTGATGGACGCCTGGACCCTGCTGTCCGTCGTCGCCGCGCAGACCCAGCGCGTGAAGGTCACGACGAACGTCGCCAACCTGCCGCTGCGCCACCCGGTCGTCCTGGCCCGTAGCGTCGCCACGCTCGACCTGATCACCGGCGGCCGCGTCGAGCTCGGTCTCGGCGCCGGCGGTTTCCTGGACGCTGTGGCCGCCAACGCCGGCCCGCGTCTGACCACCGGCCAGAGCATCGCCGCGTTGGAGGAGGCCATCGCGATCATGCGCGAGGTCTGGACTCCGACCGGCGGTGGCATCCGGCTGCCCGGCAAGCACTACCCGGTCGCCGGCGCCAAGCGCGGTCCGCAACCCGCCCACGATGTGGAGATCTGGCTGGGTGCCTACAAGCCGCGCATGCTCGCCGTCACCGGCCGGCTCGCCGATGGCTGGCTTCCGAGCAGCGCGTACGCCGGACCCGACGAACTGGCCGCGATGAACAAGATCATCGACGAGGCCGCGGTGGATGCCGGCCGCGATCCCGCGTCGGTACGGCGTCTGTACAACCTGTCCGGACGGTTCGAGGGGAATGGTGGCTTCCTGCAAGGGCCCGAGGAGGTGTGGATCGACCAGCTCACCGACCTGACGCTGGGCGAGGGGATGAGCACGTACATCCTCGGCTCCGACGACCCCGATGACATCCGGCGCTTCGCCGAGGTGGCCGCCGGCGTCCGCGAGTCCGTCGACACCGCACGCTCCACCGGCCGGCGCGTTGAGGCAGCAGCTGCTCCGGTGCGGTCCGACGGGTTCACCGTCGTACCGACTCCACCTCCCGCCGTACGACGCAGCGCCGTACAACTGCTGGACGAGTCGGAGCGACCGACCGGTCCGGCGCTGGATCCGTCCCGGACGTATACGCCGTACCAGCTCTCGTCGGGTCAGCATCTGATCGAGGTGCACGATCATCTGCGGGCCGAGCTGGAGCAGATTCGCGATCTGGTCGAGCAGGTCGCCGCCGGCTCGCTCGGTGTCGGGCAGGCGCGGTCGCACATCAACACGATGACGATGCGGCAGAACAACTGGACGCTCGGCACGTACTGCGAGTCCTACTGCCGGCTCGTCACCACGCACCACTCGATCGAGGACGCTTCACTCTTCCCGCACTTGCGCCGAGCCGATCCCGAACTCGTCCCGGTCGTTGATCGCCTGCAGGAGGAGCACCGCGTCATCCACGACGTCCTCGAGGGCGTCGACAAGGCACTCGTCGCCCTGGTCGACGGCTCCGGCAACCTGGACGGTCTCCGTGCGGCAGTCGATCTCCTGGACGACACGCTGCTCTCCCACCTGTCCTACGAAGAGCGTGAACTGGTCGAGCCGCTGGCGCGGCTCGGCGTGATGTGAGGTCGCTACTTCGCCTCGCCGAGCAGTGAGGCGAGGATGTCGAGGAGGCGGAGGGTGGGGGCTTCGCCGAGCAGCCGGGCGGCCGAGGTGGCGGGCTCGGCGATCAGCCGGACCTGGAGGAGTTTGAAGTCGCGGAGGTTGGCCGGGTTGACCAGGTCGCGGTGGACGGCGGACAGGAACTCGGCGCCGGCGGCGGCGTTCGTGTACGTCATCCGGATGAAGCTGTCGCTGACGGGGTAGAGGAACGGCCGCTTCAGGTGCAGCAGCTTCGACTTCTTCGCTTGGCCGAAGCCACGGTGGCCGGAGAACTTCTCGTCCAGTGCCATGGCCGCCTCGAACAGGTCACTGCCCGGCGCCGCATCCTCGAGCCGCGCGTCGACCGGGATCGCGGCGAACTCCTTCTCCGCCTCGACCTCCAGCAGCCACGGGATGTCCTGCGCCCGCAGGTCCGCGCCGATCACCATCATCCGGCCCAGGTCCGACAGCGTCACGTGGTTCGGTTCGGCGCCACCGACCAGCGTCATCCCCGGCAGACCGTCGTAGTACCGCAGTACGGCGCCGTTGGTTTCGGCGTACAGCCGTAGCTGGGCGATCGCCTCGTCGACGACGATCTTCCGAGTACCGATGTTCATGAGCCACACCCTCACACTCTTGGTGGCAGACCCGCCAGCGGGCGGACCATATTCCGAACGAATCCTCACTCCGTTTCCGCAGATCGTAGGCGACCCCGCGCTCACCCACACGCCAGGGTCACTTCCCGTGATCCACAGCCGGTAATCATCGGCTCCCCAGTGCCCCCGTCTCCACGGCCTCTCAGTCGCAAACCTTCAACCGCGCGTGCCGGGGAGGCCCTGCGGGAGGTGGCCGCCGAGGTAGGCGCCGAGGACGGGCCAGGGGGTGGTGAAGAGGAGGAAGAAGAACGTGAGGCCGCCCAGCGCGTCCTGTACGGCGGCCTGGGCGTTGGGGATGCCTGAGGCGGGGGAGTCGCCGTCCAGGAGCCAGACGCCGGCTTCGTCGTACCAGCGAATGGATTCGGGGATGGCGACCGTGAGGATGGCTAGGAGAGAGGCGAGGAGTACGGCGGCGCCGTACTCGATGCCGGTCCGGAAGGAGCGTGCTCGGCGGGCGGCGGTCAGTGCTACTCCGCCGAACAGAAGCTGGGGTGCGCCGACGAGGACGGCGGCGAGGAGGCCGGTGCGGTCGCCGGCGAGCATCAGTCGTGAGGCGGTGAAGGTGAGGAGTGCGACGAGGACTGCTGACGCGGCACCGACCAGCAGCGGTCCGCGACCCCATCCGGTGCGTACGGCGGCCCACGCGCAGCCGAGGGCGAACCGGCGACGTTCTCTTGGATCATCGATGCTGGCGAGTTCGGCGCGCATGGCGGCTCCCCAGTCCGCCCTCGCGCCGCGCCGTCCCGCGGTCGACCAGGAGGCGAGGCGGGCCGGCAGATCCGGGCCGGTCGCCGCTCGGGCTGAGTGGGAGACGATCGCGGCCGCGGCCAGAAGCCACGGGGTCAGCAAGACCAAGCCGGCCGCCACAGCCGCCTTCATCGTCAGGCACCCGCTACCTGGGGCTTTGGGGTGCGGCTGGGTTTCGCGGCTTCGCGTCGGAGGTCGGCGACGTACTGCGCGCCGTCTGCTGACAGCCGATACAGATGACGCGCCGGGCGTCCGAGCGGCGGGTCGGTTTCCCAGCGCGCATCAAGCTGCCCTCGCTCGGCGAGGCGGATCAGGATCGGATACACCGTGCCCGCCTTGAGCCCGGTCGCCCGGCACAACTCATACCCATGCACCCACGCGGGCGCCGCCTCCGCCAGCGCCCACAACACCGCCAACGTCTGCCCAGAAGGCCGCCGAATCCGCCCCATACCCTCAATGTCTACCTATATAGACTTACCTGTCAACGCCCCACCGCCGCTCCGTGGCTGCAGATCTTGTGGACTTGGGGATTGTTGCGGTGGGCAACGGGTTGTAAATGGGTTGAGGGCGGGGGTGGGGATGCTCATGATGGGCGCATGACTACGACGACTGTGGGTGTGTTGCTGTTGAACCTGGGGGCCGGAGCGGCGGCCCGGGTTCAGCAGCAGGCCGGTCGTTGGGGAGGGTCCAGCTTCGGTCAGTCGTGACCGCGGCGTTGGTCGCCGGGCTGTTGGCCGGGTATGGGATCGCCATGCCGGTCGGGCCCGTTGGGACCTATCTCGTGGCGCTGAGTGCGCGGAGTTCGTTGCGGGTCGGGGCTTGTGCCGCGTTGGGGATCGCGTCGGCCGACGGCATCTACGCGTTGGTCGCCGCGGCCGCCGGGTCCGCGTTGGCGCCGCTCCTCGTGCCGATCGTGACGCCGTTGCGGTGGGTTTCGCTCGTGGTCCTGCTGGGTCTCGCAGCGATGGGAGCCATCAGGGCGGTACGCCGGTATCGCGCGCACCGGCTGACCGGGATCAGCCAGGAGATGCCGGTTGCCGGACGTACGGCGTACTTCGGGATGCTCGGGATGACTCTGCTCAGTCCGATGACGGTGATCTACTTCGCCGCGTTGGTCCTCGGCGGATCAGGGTCGCCCGATCCAGCGGTGGTCGAACGCTTCATCTTCGTACTGGCCGCGTTGGTCGCCTCCGCCAGCTGGCAACTCCTCCTCGCCTCTGGCGGCGCCCTACTAGGCCGAGCCCTCACCGGCCACCTCGGCCGGCTACTGACCGCCCTAGCCTCCAGCACCGTCATCATCGCCCTCGCCATCCGCCTGATCGCCTAGCCCACAAAGGCTCGTCGCGGACCTGGGCCACTCAACAACCCCGGGGATCGACCGGAGTCGGCGGATCGCTGAGCGTGCGGCCTCCGGGGCGGACACGGTTGGTGAGTGCCGGAGGTCCGTGACCCGCCGACGGACCTAGGGCCGGCGTTGCACCGCCATGGCCCAGAGCGCGAGTTGCGTCGGCGCCAGGGCGGAGTTGCGCCGGTGGGGCACAGGGCGGGGTTGCGCCGGCGGGCCACCGGGCGGGGTTGCGGCGGTAGGGCGCAGGGCGGGGGTTGCGCCGGTGGGGCACAGGGCGGGGTTGCGGCGGTGTGGACCGGAGATCGATCGGCCGGGCGTCGCTACGGGTGCAGGGTTCCGGGCTCGCGTTCTACTGCCAGGTTGTCACTCATGCACCCCAACTCCAGCCTCACGCTAGGTGAGGGTGAAGTCCGGTGGGCTAGAGGCGGCGTTCGGTGGCGGTGGTCGGGTTGAGGAACAGGAGGATGGGTGGGGCGGTGTTGGGGAGGATGGCTGCGTACGCCTGGAGCTGGGGTGCGTAGTACGCGACCCGGCTGTCCAGAGCCGCGGCAGGGATGGCGTCGGTCTTGTAGTCGACGATCGTGAGGCGCCCGTCATCCTCGCGGTAGATGAGGTCGACGAACCCCTCGAGGATCGTGCCGTCGGGCTGGACCGTACCGACGTACGACTCCCGCCAGTGCTCCCGGGCGGCGGCGCGCTTCACCACCTCGGACGCGAGCGCCGAGCGCACGAGCGCTGTGACCACGTCGGCGTACTCGAGGACACCTTCGGTGAGACACTGCGCCGACACAGCGGCCTCGAGCCCGGCGCCGGTGCTCAAGTCAACCACCTGGAGTACGCCGTGAACCGCGCGGCCGATCGCGGTGCCATACCGGCCCTTCGACCACGGCGGCAGCTCGAGATCGCGAGGCGCCTTCGCGGTCCCGGGATCCACCTCGGCCAGGGCGACATCAGGACCGGTGCCCTCCAATCCGGACGCGCTCTGCGCGGAGCGGGCGCGACTCGCGGCGCGGGCCGTGGAGACGCGGGTGTCCCACTCGGTACGGGCCATTGGTGGGGTGACGTCCGCCGTAGTCCGCGGATCGCGCACGACCGGTGCTGGGCTCTCGAACAGTGTCCCGTGCGGAGCCTCGACCCCGCCGGCGGTTGCGATGAGCTCCGCGTTGCTGGAGTGCTTGCGGTTGCCGGAGCGGTGCAGCGAGACGACGAGATGGTCGCGGGCGCGGGTGGCTGCGACGTACAGCAACCGGCGGCGTTCGAACCCGTCCATCTGCTCGTCGACCGGCTGGACGAGGTCGAAGTCCTCGGTCTGCACCGACGACTTCAGCTTCACCGCGTAGCCACCGTCTTGCGGCCAGAGCACCTGCACACCGCGCTGCCGGTTCGGCGCCGCGGTCATGCCGGACAGGATGACGATCGGGAACTCCAGGCCCTTCGCGGCGTGGATCGTCATCACGCGGACCGCGTCCGCGTCGGTCTCGGGCAGGACCGCCTCGGCGACCCGTGACGTCTCCTCACCTTGGTGCGCGGCCCAGGCGAGGTACGAACGCAGACCGCCGTGCTCCACCTCCGACCACGCGCGAGCCTGATCGACGACGAAACGGATCCGGCGCCAGGCGTCGCGCGCTCGCGGGCCGATCGCGGCGACCTCGAGCATGCGGCGGTCAGCGACGATCTTGGCCAGGACCTCGCTCGGGGTGAGCCAGCGGGCGGCGTAGTAGGTCCGGCGGAGCCACTCGATCGCCTCGCCCACGGGATGAGTGAGCAACTGGTCCGGGACCGGCGCGGTCAGGGTGAAGGAGCCACCGGAGCGCTTCCACACGAAGAGATCGTCGTCGCCGCATCCGAAGAGCGGCGAACGCAGGGTGGTGACCAGCGCAAGCTGGTCGCTCGGATCACCCAAGGCCCGAGCGCAGGCAAGCAGGTCACGCACCTCGGCGGTCTGATAGACGAGAGAACTTGCCTCGGCGCGGTAAGGGATGTCCGCGCGATCGAGGGCGTCCTCGAGGAACGGCAGGGACGTACGTGCTGGAACCAGTACGGCGATGTCGCCGGCCTCGGCCGCACGCCACGTCCCGGCGCGCTCGTCGTACACCTGCCAGCCGTCGCGGAGCGCCTGCTCGATGACGGCGGCAACGTCGATGGCTTCCCGCTCGCGCAGGACGGACGCCTGCGCGCGGGGAAGGTCCGCGTGCGGCTCGGAGCCGAGGATGGTGACGGCAGGACCCGAGACGGACTCGTCGTACGCCACCGGCGTCGCAGGCTCAGGTGCGTCTTCGCCGGGGCGCCGGAAGGGGAGAACGGCCGCGAGGTCAGTGACCTGATCGTCGGCGTCGTCATCGCCGAAGCCAAGCAGCGACAACTGGTCGCCGCTCACACTGTCCGGCTGGACGGTTTTTGGTGGCGCGGACGGCTTCCCGGTCGGTCCGCTCCGATGCGGCGACAGCGATTGGTACGACGGCTGGGCGGCTTCCTGAGGCTGGATCAGCGTCTCGAAGACCGTGTTGATCCAGGTCAGGATCGGCGGAACCGTGCGGAAGTTCGTCGTCAGCGCGACCGTCTCACCCAGCAGGTCCTGCGCCGTCAGGTACGTCGCGATGTTCGCGCGACGGAAGCGGTAGATCGACTGCTTCGGGTCGCCGACCACGAACAGCCGCCCCTCCGGCACCTCGACGTCACGCCAGTCCTCGGCGTCCGCCTCCGCGCCGCCCGCGATCCGGACCGCCAGCTCGATCTGGATCGGGTCGGTGTCCTGGAACTCGTCCAGCAGCAGCCGCTCGTACCGCTCCTGCAGCGCCGACCGCACCGATGGCTCCCGCCGGAGCAGGTCGCGCGCCAGCACCAGCAGGTCGTGGAACTCGAGCCGCCCCTCGGCCCGCCGCAGCTCGGCCGATTCCAGCACCCGCTCCGCAATCCAGTGCGAAAGGTGCCGAAGGCAAGCATCCAGGAGCAGGTCGACCAGCGAGTTGGCCACGTCGACGACCGCGGAGCAGTCGTCGCGCACCTTGGTGATGTCCGGCCAGTTGTCCTTGCGCCCGATCCGCCCGAGCTTGAGCCCCCGCAACGACTGCAGGATCGCCAGCTGCCGCTCCTGGTCCGTGGCGGCGTCCAGCATCACCCCGAGCTCGCGGATGAGGTGCACCTTCGGCAGCAGCCGGTCGTCGGGATCCATGCACGCCTCGGCCGCCCCGCCGATCTGCGCGGCCGCCGCGATCAACCCGCTGAGGTCTGGCATCGCCACCAGCTCGGGCGGGTCCACCAGCACGCGCTCGGCGATCAGGTCCCAGTCGTTCCCGAACAGCCGCGCCAGCGACCGCAGATGTTTCAGCTCGACCCCGACCGCCATCGCCAGCAGCAGCGGCTCGGCGATCGAGTCGTCGTCCAGCAACTGCTGCTGCAACTCGGCCCAGCGCTCCTCGAAGGCGACCGACGACCCGACCTCGTCCAGTACGTCGATCAGCGGCGGCAGGCCGGCCTCGATCGGATGCGCCAGCAGAAGCTGCTGTGCGAACGCATGCAACGTACCGATCGACGAGGAGTCGAGGTCGTCCAACGCCTCGTCCGCCAGCGTCCTGGCCGGCCCCTTCCGCGCCTTCTCGAACTCGACCCGCAACCGGTCGCGCAGCTCCGCCCCGGCCTTCTCGGTGAAGGTGACGGCCGCGATCGTCCGCAGCGGTATGCCGTCGCGCAGGACCAGTGTGGTCACGCGATCGACCAGCGCGTGCGTCTTCCCCGACCCGGCACCCGCCTCGACGAACAGCGTGGACGATGTGTCCGACCGGATCCGCTCGCGGGCCGGCTCGTCCAGCAGTTGCTCACTCATCGCCGGCCTCCTCGTACGCGACCGGGTCGATCAGCCGGACCAGACGCTCCAACGTCGGATCGTGGCGCTTGCGGTCCCACCGCGCCCGCACCTCGCTGTGGCCGAGACCGTCGGGATTGCAGTACGGGCACTGCACCCAGAGGAAGTCCGGAATCTCCGGCGCCTTCGGCGGGAAGAACCCGGCCGCGATCGACGACACGATCACGTCGAGGGTGTCGACGTACCGCGCCTCGACCTCCGGGGTCAGCGGCACCGGGATCCGCTTCCCGCCGCGTCGGACGAACCAGTACGCCGCCTCGACCGGAGTCGACTGCTCACCCAGGCGAGCGCGGGCCGCGTAGGCGTAGACCGGCAGCTGCAGCTTCGTCCCGCCCGCGACCGGGTCGGACTCGATCGCCTCATAGCGCGAGAACCCACCGGTCTTCACATCCGTGACGTAGATGGTCCCGTCCTGGCCGAGGTCGACCTTGTCGGCCGAACCGCGCAACAGCACGCGGCCCGACGGCACTGGGATCTCGACCGGCGGCTCGCCCTCGAACCCGAACCGCAGCTCACTCGCGACCACCGACGCGTCCCGCAGCGACCGCCATCGCTCGTCGTCGGCCAGCAGCTCCATCAGGTCGTGCAGGATCCGCAGCCGCTCGCGTTGCCACAAGCGCGGATGCCCGGTGAGTCCTTCCGCCTCGAACTGATCGGCCAGGTCCGCACCGATTGCCAGCAACAGGTTTCGCTGCTCGGCCGGCCACGGCTCGCCGTACCCGGGCAACGAACCGGCCAGCCGCGAGACGAAGGCATCGAGACTGTTGTGGATCAGGTTGCCGATCTGCAGCGGCGAGATGACGAGCAGGTCCTCCGGCGCCTCGAGCGGCTCCACCTGAAGCAACCGCTCGATGAAGTACGCATGCGGGCAGGTCGCGTAAGCCTCCAGCGACGTCGGCGACGCGATCCTGTCCTCCACCGCGTACTCCGGCAGACCGGGCACCCCGGACAGGTCGCCGTCGAAGCGGGTGAACGCGTTGCTGCCACGCCCACGCAGCAGCTCCCGCGCACGCACCAGCACCCCGTCGTTGAGCCACAGTCCAGCCGCCGCCGACCGGACCTGCCACTCCTGCTCCGTCGCTGGAATGGTTGCTGTCGTCAACGATCCCGCGTACGACGCCGACGTCCGCAGCTGATCGCCGTACTCGCCCTGGTCCCACTGCGTCGCCGCGAGCGCATGATCGCCGGTCAGTGACCGCAGCGACCCGAGCAACCACCGCGTCGGCAACCGTCGTGAGGACCGGCGCAGATCGCCACGTGGGAACGATGCCACCACCTTGCGGGACCCGGCGGAGAACGCTGCCAAGAGGTGTCGCTGCTTCTCGTCCAGCCGATCCCGGAACGACGCCAACTCCGGCGCCGCGGCCTCGCGAACCCGATGCGGAAGCAGCGCGTCCTCGTGCACCCGGCCCGGATACAGATCCTCCGACAGACCGACGACGTACACGATGTCGGCCGACAACCCGATGCTCGCGGACATCGGCGCCACCAGCACCCCCGTCCCGAACGTACCGACGCGGGGGAGCGACTGCTGCAGCTCCAGATCCAGTACGTCGCGCAGCACCGCGAGGCTGGCCGGCGTACCGAGCTCGTCCAACGTGGACAGGCCTTTCAGCGATCCCTCGACCGCGACAGCGGCGTACTGCTCCTCGATCGGAAGGGACGAGTAATCGCCGAGCAGATCGTGGAAAAGCTGTAGCACCCCGTCGGCCAGCGCGGCCCAGGTCTCCAGCAGCGCGAGCGCACCCAGGCGGCGGCGAAGCTCCGAGGCGAACGCATGCAACCCCTCGGCCCGCTTCGCGTTGTACTGCGCCCGCCGGATCGCGGCCGGTCGTGGATCCTCGGCGGCCTCCTCCTGATCGGCCGTACGACGTTCGGCCTCGGCATACCGCGCCAGACGTGTGTCCCAGTCGTCGCCGCGAACCACACCGGCGGCCCGGGACATGCGCTCCCACTGCGGCACCGGGATCCGCTCGCCGGTGAAGTCGCGCGTCGGCGCATTGGCGAGCGCCCGGAACACATCGGCGCGCGGCAGATCGTGGTCGACGAGCGCCAGCACCTCGAGCAGGGTCCGCGCGATCGCCCGCTCGTGCACCGGTCGCGTGCCGGGACCGTTGACCTCGATCTGCGCTGCGGCGAGATGCTCGTGCAGGAGCCGTGCGTACGGCGCCGCGGCCGTGTACAGCACCGCGATGCGATGGGCCGGGGTGCGCTCGAGGGACGCGACCACATCGCGAACCACGCAACGCACCTCGTCGTCGGCATCGGACGCATTCAGGATCTCGGTCGCGACCGGGTAGTTCTTCGAGATCGACGTCGGCAGATCGATGCCGATGCGTTCCAGCGAACGCCGCACCGCCCGGTCCGCCCGTCGTACGTCGGTCAGACCGATGATGACCGTGAGGTCGGCAGCCGCGGGGCCGAGCTCCTCGACGAAGGCGGCCTCGGACTGGGTGAGCTCCTGGGGCAGATAGAGCACCAGAGCCCCGAGCTCACCGACGATGGCGGGGTCCGCGGCGACGCGGGTCGCCGCGGCGCGCAGTAGATCGGTCTCGTCGTACCACTCCGCGCCGAGCTCGGTGGTGACGTGGCGGTGGAGCCGGACCAGATCGGGGCCGAGCACGGATGCACCGGCGACGTTGTCGAGCGCTGCGTCGGTCAGGTCGCGGAGCTCGCGGTGGGCTGACGCAAGCGCTTGGATCGTCGACGGATGCTCGGCGACGTCCTGGAAGATCCCAGGCGCCTTCGAGAGCGCGGTCCGCCAGGTCGCGGCCACGATCGGGCGCGTCGCCGGCCGGCGCGGCGACAGGACCCCGGCCGCGAGTTGCTCGGCCAGTCGCTCCAAGGTCGCCAGGTAGAGGCCCGCGATCCCGGAGAGCGCAAGGTGGCGGCGGGCGACGACCCCGGACAGGTTGTTCGGCAGCAGCAGCGTGACGGGCTTCATCGGATCGTCCGCCTTCAGCCGCGCGACCACGGCCTGCAGGCGCTCCAGCGCGGCCGCACCGTAGGCCGTGCTCTCGATCCGGGTGGTGCTCACCGAAACCCCCGATGCTTTGACTGTCACCGCAGACGGTAAACCCTTGCACGGACAGAAAGGTGACGGGGCGCGAAACGCCAAGGTTTCTGCAGGGTTCGCGACCGGCTCGCACAATGAAGGAATGACCAGGGAGACGACGATCGCGCGGGCGCTGCTCGTGCTGGTCTTCGCGCCCGCCGGCGGGATGTTCGGCAAGGCCGTCGCCGACGCCGCCCAGGGCCGCGAGTGGTGGCCGTGGCTGGTCGCGGCACTGGTCTGGCTGGTCGTGTCGGGACTGGTCTCGATGGCGGTGTCGAGCCGTTTCGACGAGCACAGATAATGCTCCGATGGCAGCCGCTGTGCATCACGTCGAGATCTGGGTCCCGGACCTGTCCCGGGCGAGGAGCAGTTGGGGCTGGATCCTCAACCGGCTGGGCTGGAAGGACGGTGACGGCTGGCCCGGCGGGATGACCTGGACCGCGCCCGACGGCAGCTATGTCGTGGTCGAGCAGAGCCCCGCGATGTCCGCCGAGGAGCACGACCGGATGCGCCCCGGGATGAACCACCTCGCGCTGAACGCGGCCGGTCGCGCCGAGGTCGACTCGATCGTCGGCGAAGCCTCCCGGAACGGCTGGACGCTGATGTTCGCCGACCGCCACCCGTACGCCGGCGGCCCGCAGCATTACGCCGCCTTCCTGCACAACGAGGACGGCTACGAGCTCGAGATCGTCGCCCCCGAGTAACTGGGTCGGAGGGTGAGACTACTGATGCCTGGAGTGACACCAGGGACTGTTGGTGTGACATGGTTACACCAGGCAATCAGTACGGTCGCGGGGCAAGGGTGGAAGGACGGTGCTCGTGACGGAGAAGCCTGACGGGGGAAGTCCGCCCGGACCGGTTTCGCCGGAGCTCCTGGAAGCGCGGATCCGCGGTCTCCAACACGCTCTCGGGCAGTTGCTGGACAACGCCCACCGGCTGACACACGGCGAGCACCAGCGGGCCGTGCAGCTGCATCGTCAGTTGCAGGAGCAGACCGCAATCGCCCGTCGTGAGTCCCGCGGGCTGGTCGATGCCAAGACCGCTGAAGCACTGGCCGAGGCCGAGCCGGCCGCGCGCCTCCTCGCGGACCGGCTGGCACCCGGTCTCGCGGCAGTCCCGCCGAACGACGCCCGCTGGCGTTCGCGCCAACTGGTCGGCGCGGGCGTCCCGTCGTACATCCGGGTGGGTGAGCTGGACGCCGGTACGCCGGTCGTCGCGCCGCTGCTGCGGACGAACGGCTGGAAGGTGACCGCCGACCGCAACGAGTCCGCCCGCCGGCTCCTGCAGAGCGTCGCGATGCGACTGGTCGCGGCCGCCGAACCCTTCCGGATCAGGGTGGACGCCTACGACCCGCGTCTGACCGGCATGATGGGGCTGCTCGGACACCTGACCACGAAGTACCCGCAATTGGTGCCCAGGGCAACGCACACCGCAGAGCAGCTGCACGGTGTGCTGTCCGGGCTGGTCGATGTGTCGTCGCTGCGGGCCAGCCGGCAGGCGCAGCTCGGGCACAAGCGGTTCGAGGACCTGATCCGGGAGACCGGCCGGGTGACCGATCCGTACCGGCTGGTCATCCTGTTCGACTACCCGGCCGGCATCGACACGCTCGCCCAGCGGGACCTGCTCCGGCTGGCCGCGACGGCCGGCGAACGCGGCATCTGCTTCCTCATCCACCACGACCCGTCGACGCCGGCGGAGTCCGATGTCGACACCAAGCAGTTGCTCGACCACCTCACATCTGTTGCCATCGCCAACAACAAGGTCGAGGTCGCACAACTGCCCGGCGTAGCGGCGAAGCTCGATCCGGCGTTCGACGCGAACGTTGCCGCCGGCATCTGTGACGTGATCGCGGAGCTGGCGGAGATCGCCGTCCTGCCGACCATCGACTTCGACCGGACCCTGCCGGACCGCTCGACCTGGTGGCAGCCTGTCACGGACGAGCTCAACACGGTCATCGGGTACGACGACCGCACGCCGGCGCTGGTGAGGTTGCGCAGCGGCAACCCGGCGCTGCCGCACGTCCTCGTCGGCGGTGCGGTCGGTCAAGGCAAGTCGAACCTGCTGCTCGTGATGATCCACGGTCTCGCCGCGCGGCACGACCCGGTGGATCTGGAGATGTACCTGCTCGACTTCAAGCACGGTGTCGAGTTCTCCGCGCTGGGTCCGGCGGGGGAGCGGGAGCACTGGCTTCCACATGTGCGCGTGCTGGGGATCCACAGCGACCGGGAGTTCGGTCTCGCCGTACTGCGTCATCTGTCCGACGAACTGGCGCGGCGCAGCGAGATCTTCAAGTCGCACGGGAACGTCGCCGACATCGCCGAACTCGAGCCCGGGCCGGAGCGGCCGCCGCGGATCCTCGTCGTACTGGACGAGTTCCAGGTGCTGCTGGAGGACGACGACGAGCTTGCCGACGAGGCAGCGAAGCTGCTGGAGCGGTTGGTGCGGCTGGGGCGTGCGTACGGCGTACATGTCGTGCTGGCGACCCAGACGATCGAGGGTGTGAAGCGGCTGTCGACGCGGCGGGACTCGATCTTCGGCCAGGTGCCGTACCGGATCGCACTGAAGACCACGCCGGCGGATTCGCAGGCGATCTTGCGGAGCGGGAACACCGCTGCGGCTGAGTTGCAGTTCCGTGGTGAAGCGGTGCTGAACGCGAACTTCGGGTCGCCCGACGACAACCAGCATGTGCTGGTCAGTTTTGCGGACAAGGTGGTGCTGGACGACCTGCGGCGTGAGCTGTGGCTGCGTGCGGGTGAGGCGGCGCGTCCGCCCCGGGTCTTCCATCTCGCGGAGCCGGCTCGGTTGGCAGAGACCGCTGCGGCGGTGAAGCCCGAGCTGGGGCTGCCGTGGACCGGTTTGCCGATCGCGGTGACCGAGGAGCCTGTGCAGGTCGAGGTGCGGCCTGAGCCGGGGGCCGGCGTACTGGTGCTGGGTGACGGTCCGGCCGATGCGCTCGGGGTGCTGAGCGGTCTTGCGTTGTCGACCGCGGCCGCAGCGGTGGATCCGCCGCGGTTCATCTTCATGGACGGTACGAACTCCGCGCCTGCTGTTGCCGAGGGCAAGGACGCGCTGGTGCAGGCGTTGCGGCAGCTCGGTTGCGAGGTTGAGACGGTCGACAAACACGACGAGGTCGTACCGCGGCTGTTCTCCCTGCGGGACGCGGTCCGTAACGGGCAGGTCGGCGAGACGTACCTGCTCGGGTTCGGCTTCCACGGCGTACCGCGGATGCAGCTGCACGCCGAAGGGTTCTTCGAGAGCCCGGCGAACGCGCTGCAGGACATCGTGCGGGATGGTCCGGCGCAGGGGCTCGTCACCTTCGGGTGGTGGAACCGGCTGCATGTCTGCACCGAGCAGCTCGGGTACGGGCGTGCCAACGTGGCGACTCACCTGTTCCTCCGGCACCCGCAGGACGGCGTACGGGCGGTGTGCGGTCCGCTGGTGCGGTGGGCTTCGGAACCACACCGCGGGTTGCTCTGGGACGGACTGCACCCTGAGGCGCAGATCGTCGTACCGTTTGCCGCACTGCGGTCCGACGAGGTGGACCGTGCAGTGGAGCAGGTACGGCGATGAAGACGGAACAGCAGGTGTGGTCCGAGTACGCACGGACGTTGCGGACGGTCGCTGGGGCTCGTGTGGACGCGCAGCAGGCGCAGGACCGGCTGACGGCTCACAAGACGAAGGCGGAGGCCGCTGCGATGGCCGAGGCCGAAGCCATGGCCGAGCGCGGGCGGCAGCTGGAGGCCCGACTCAACACACTGGCCGAGAAGGCCGCGGCCAGCCTGCAGCGCGCCGGACTGCCCGCCGACGGGAAGCGGGCGAACGTCGCACTGCCGGAGATCCGTGCGCTCAACGACATCGAGACAGTGGCCACCCGCCTCACCAAGCAGCTGGGTGAGGCAGTCGACACACTCGAGGAGGTCCGCGCTCAGGCCCGGGAGCTCCAGGAGCGACGCAAGCGCCGTACCATCAGCGCGGCCCTGACACTGGTCGGGTTCCTGGTGGTGTGGGTGGTCACCGGATCGTTCCTGGCCGGGGTCGAGGCCGCGGCCATCGCCGCTGTCACGATGCTGGCCGCGTCCCGGGTGCTCGGGTTGCCGCGGCTGCCCGGTGCCCGGTGGTGGGGTTGGGGCGGTGCGGTGGCAGTCGTCGTACTGATGGCCGCCGGGCTGCCCTGGTGGATCGCGATCCTGGTGCCGGTGGTGGTGTCCGGTACGGCGATCGTGCTGCCGAAGAAGCGCAACTAGGTCAGGAGTGGGTTCAGGTGTCCGATGTACAGCGGCTCAAGGAACAGCTGCACCAGGTCTCGATGGAGGCCAAGCAGGCGGCGGGCGGCCTGGCCGGATTCAAGCTGCGCTTCACCCAGCACAGCCAGCAGGTGGAGAGCCTGATCGCCGGTACGGCGACCGGCGTCGACCGCGACATCACCGAGATCCTGGAGGCGGCCGGCAAGGCCGTCGAGCAGGCCGCCGAGGCCCTGGAGATCGCCTCGGCCGGATGCAAGAGCTACGCCGACCAGATCTGACCCATGGCGTCGGACCTTCAGCGGGTCGCGCGGGGCTTGGTCGAATGCCTCGATGAGGTGCCGCAGGTGGTCAGCCACCTGCAACGCACCGCCGACCGCTGCCGCGAGAACGCCGCCCTCGCGATCGCCGCCTCTCAGGGGCGGGCGACGGTCGCTGCCCAGCAGTTGGACGCGGCCGCTCGGGCCTGCGAGGCCGCTGCGCACTACCTGTCGATGGCGCCGCCGAAGGCCCGGGCCTGGGCCGACCGATTGGTCGGCGGCGGCCGCGGCACCGACCGCCCGTCGTCCGACTCCGCCGACCGCAACAAGCTGACCGGCGGCACCGGCGACCTGGCTGAACGCGACTCGAAGGGCCGCACCAAACGCCTCACCGCAACCTTCGACGACCTCGAATCCCCCGAGGACAACGAGCCACCCCTCATCACCGTCGCCCGCAAAGCCTTCGAGAAGTTCCGCAAGGCCAGGGAGAAGGACAAGGACGAGGACCACTCCGACGAACCTCTCGAGGTCGAGATCCTGGTCACCGAGACCGGCGAGCTGCAGATCGAGGAACGCGACGAAAGAGACGATCAGAAGCGAGAAGATCACCTCCTTCGGGACTTCGAGATCGCCGTAGACCTCACCGAAGCAGCCCAACAGCTCCTAGCGGTCATGGCCGGCTCCGCCGACCGGCAATGGGACCACGCCACCCTCACCATCAACCCAACCCGCGTCGAAGCCACCTTCGACTACCCCGACCAGCACCGCCCCGCGCCAATCGTCGTAGACATCGAACTCCCCCCACTTCCCGCCTCGGACGACCTCGATTTCGACCCGGCCCTCGACCTCCGTCCGCTCGGCCCAGGCTTCGCTGCAGGCGTTCACGATCCACTGAAGCGCTTCGAGCCGAAGGACCATGAGATCGCCGAACGTCTGGAGCGCGAGGGATGGCGCGTCGATGCCCGCCCGGAGAACCACACGGTGCACGGGCTGAAGAATCCGGATGCGACGCTTCGGCGGAACGGATCCGACGAGGGGAAGATCGTCGAGTTCAAGACCCTGGATCGGGCCTCGCTCGCTGCGGTGAAGCGCAACATCCACCAGGGAACCGACCAGGCCGGACCACTGGGCGAGGTCTTCATCGACGGTCGGAAGGTCGGGCTGGTGGAGTCGATGGCGCAACGGGCGTTCCAGATGGCCTGCGGTCAGCCCGGCAAACCGGCCCCGGCCACAACTCATGTCATTCTCGGTGACGGGCGAATGGTCACCTTCGCGAAGGAGCGATGATGTCGACGAGCGACAACGTGTTTCTGGCCTCGGACGAGTCTGTTGCGCGGGTCGCCGAGTGGCTGGCCGCTGTGCTCGACCTGCAGGCGGTCGCGGACCCCGAGCTGAAGCAGGACGAACGCCTCCTCCGTGGGTCGGCGCGGACCAGTGAGCGAGAGATCGGGCTGCTGGTCGCGCCGAACAACTATGGCGAGGTCGATCCAGAGCCGGACGAGATCTCGGCGCTCGACTCGTACCCGATCGACGTCAATCTCCGCCTCTTCGGTCGCAAGGACGAGAGGCTGCAGTTGCGTGAGACCCAGGCGCTGCTGGACGCGCTCGTCGCCGCGCGGCCTGAGATTCCGATGCTGTTGGTCCACAACCTTGACACGCTGGTCGCGGCGCACCTCCCCGGCGTCGGCACGCACACCTTCGCCGACCTGATCAGCCCAGACGCCCCCGACATCGAAGCCTGGCGCCCGTGGGTCATCGGCAGCTGACCTCAATCCGCGAGGCCGGCGTGGTCTGACTTTGAGCACCGGTCGACCATTTCAGCGGCGGTCGGATGGTTGGCCGGTGCTCAAAGTGCGGTCGTGGGTGAGACATGGGGCGGGGAAAGTTTTGGGAAGTCGCGTCATGAAGGGCTGTGGGGGCCGTCACTACCTGTGAAGCCATCCACACAGGGAAGTGGAAGTGATCGATGTGACTCGCAGATCTTTCATGGCGGTTGGTCGTCCGGCCCGCCGGGTGCGTTGAGATGTCCGCCGGCGATCCAGTACCGCAACGTCGCCGCGTACGAGTGTGGTTCGGGGACCACGTCGTCGCGGACTACCGGGCGGAGGCCGAACTGGCCGAACGCTACGCCGAAGCCATGTCGCGCCGGTTCGCCGGACTGCGCGTGACCAGCGATCCGATCCCCGACACCGATCCAGGCCCGGGCCGCGTGCTGCCGGGCGAACGGCTCTGGGAGGTAAGCCCGAAATGACGTCGCGTCGCTTCCGGCTGATCCGCCATCACGACGTCTCCGGTGTCAGTGGCACCGGCCCAGTCGCCGAAGGTGTGCAGTTCACCGACGGCGCCGTGGCGCTGCGCTGGTACGGCGACTATCCGACCACGACCGTGTGGGACGGCATCGAGTCCGTCGTCGCCATCCACGGTCACGGCGGGGCCACGGTGGTCGAGTGGATCGACCCCGAGCAAGGCCCCGATCCCGACCTCAAGCTGCCACCCCGCGAGACTCTCCCGCCCCGACCGTGGCCGGATCTGCACTCCGCCCCCGAGCCACAGGACCCTGACCCGCTGCACAGCGACCGCGACCTCGGTGCGCACGGCGGCGCCCCGCCGGCCGGCGGGGCGTCGTACCGGGTGTTGCGATGAGCCGGACCGGGTCCGGCGCCGCGGACCCGGTCTGAAACGGGCGGGCCGGTGCCGAACCTCCCTTGCGGCACCGGCCACCTATTCCCTGGGACCCAGCCGGACTCGCGATACGGCTGGGCCCGAGTCCACCGGCGGTCAGCTCATCTCGAAGGACTGGGCCACGTCGAGGTTGTAGAACGTGGTCGGCCCGTCGCACAGCTCCATCATCTTGGCCGCGAACTCGCCGGTGTCGGCACGGCCGGAGTTCTCCATCGCGTCCTCGTACGAGGCGAACTCGACGATGGCGAAATAGCGTCCCGGGTCGTCCCGGTCGGCGCACGTGATGCCACGGCTAGGGGCCGGGCCGTCACCCTGTGCTTCGCGTTCCTTGCGGTACTGCTCGTTGAGCGCCGCGACCTCGTCCGGCTTCGACGTCCGATACTCGATGATCTGTACGAACCCTGCCATTTCTCCCCCTTGCCCTGGGCACCCACCCCAGGTGCCTGTCAAGGCCGACACTGCGCCTGGATCGTCTGCTCCGCAAGAGGTCACGGCTTACGGTGACCTGACGCCCGCGACGGATCACGAAGGGTTCGCTTCTGCCCTCGGCAGAGGAAGTGGGATTTGTCGGCCAGGCCTGATTGGCTTGTCCGCGTGGAGATTCTGATTCTCGGTGGGACTGCCTGGCTGGGTCGTGAGATCGCGACGCAGGCGGTGGCGCGTGGGCACGCGGTCACCTGTCTGGCGCGCGGTGAGAGTGGTGACGTCGCCGAGGGCGCGACGCTGATCGCCGCCGACCGCAGCAGTCCGGACGCGTACGACGGCGTACCGGACAAGGACTGGGATGCGGTGTTCGAGGTGTCGTGGCAGCCCGGATTCGTCCGCGACGCACTCGCGGCCTTCGGTCCGCGGGCCAAGCATTGGACCTACGTCTCGTCGGGCAACGCCTACGAGAAGTACGACACGCCAGGCGCCGACGAGTCCGCCGTACTGCGGCAGCCGACGGACCTCGACGCAGCGGACCGGGAGCAGTACGGCGAGGCGAAGGTTGCGTGCGAACTGGCGTCGGTCGAGACGGTCGGGGATCGGCTGGTGATCGCGCGGGCCGGGCTGATCGGCGGGCCGGGGGACAAGAGCGATCGGGCCGGTGCATGGGTGGCGCGCGCGGCTCGTGCACCCGAGGAGCCGATGCTGGTGCCGGACACGCCCGACCTCGCGACCTCGGTGATCGACATCCGCGACCTCGCGTCGTGGTTGCTGGACTGTGCGACGCAGGGCCGGACCGGGACGTTCGACGTGCGCGGGCCGATCGTGCCGTTCGGGGAGTGGATCGAGATGGTGCGTGAGGTCGGCGGTCACACCGGGCCCGTCGTGCTTGCGCCGCGGGACTGGCTGGTGGAGCAGAAGGTCGAGCAGTACATGGGCCCGGACTCGCTGGCGATGTGGCTGGTCGAGCCGGGGTACGAGGGCTGGTCCAGCCGCAAGGGTGAAGCGGCGTTGCAGGCCGGGCTGACACACCGGTCGCGGCGCGAGTTCCTGACCGACGTACTGGCCTGGGAGCGTGAGCTCGGATTGGATCGCGAGCGTCGGGCCGGGCTGAGCCCAGCGAAGGAGCACGAGTTGCTCGAGTCCCTGCCGGAGTAGAGAGTGGGCGGATGCGACTGGTGCTGATCTCGGACACTCATCTGCCGATGCGGGCCAAGAAGCTGCCCGCGCCGGTCTGGGACGCGGTCGAGAGTGCCGACGTGGTCATCCACGCGGGCGACTGGGTGAGCGTCACGCTGCTCGACGAGTTGGAGAGTCGTGCGGCGCGGCTGATCGGATGCTGGGGCAACAACGACGGGCCCGAGCTGCGAGCCCGGCTACCGGAGGTCGCGCGGGTGACGCTCGACGGGCTCTCGGTCGCGGTCGTGCACGAGACCGGATCGGCCAAGGGCCGCGAGGAGCGCTGCGAGAAGGCGTACCCGGGCGTGGACCTGCTGGTGTTCGGGCACAGTCACATCCCGTGGGACACGACCAGCCCGGGAGGTCTGCGGTTGCTCAACCCAGGATCGCCGACGGATCGGCGCTCGCAGCCGTACTGCACCTACCAGACCGCGACGATCGTCGCCGGCCGGCTGAAAGACGTTGCTCTGCACAACCTTTAACGGTTGTTGCGGCGAATTAACGGTTGTTGCGGTGAACAACGACTTCGGCCGGGCGTGAGAAAGTTTCCGCCGTACCACCGAGTTACGGCGTACTTCTCACACCCGGCCGATCGTCGTACCGGACTCAGGCGTTGGCCGCTTCCTTGACCCGGGTCTTGAGGCGGTCCCGCACCTCTTCCGGTGTGTAGGCGCGGCGCTTCCGCTCGCCCCGCGCGATCACCACGCCCGTCGCTGCCACGCCGACGAGCCCCGCAAGTCCTACCACCTTCCATACCTTCATGCGGACTAACCTAGCTTCGTGGAGAGCCGGATAGCACTGGATGACGCTACGGAACTGACACGAACAGGTGACATTTGGCTGTTCCGCGGTGGAAGCACGGCCGATCGCGCCATCCAGCTGACCACGAACAGTCCGGTGAACCACGTCGGCATGGCGATCGTGATCGAGGACCTGCCGCCGCTGATGTGGCACGCCGAACTGGGCCGTTCGCTCCCGGACATGTGGAGTGGGACCCACCATCGCGGGGTGCAGTTGCACGATCTGCGGGACGCCGTACTCGTATGGGTGCGCAAGTACGGTCAGCAGGCCTGGATGCGGCAGCTCGACCACCCTGTCACGCGGTCGATGGAGGACGCCGTACTGCGGACTGTCGCGCGGCTGGACGGTACGCCGTTCCCGTCGACGGCTCGGCTGGCGTCGCGGTGGGTACGTGGGCGGGTTCCGGCGTTCCGGCGTGGATCGCGGGAGCTGGAGCTCGAGTCGGCGTACTGCGCGGAGGTGGTCGCGGTGACGTACGAGGAGATGGGGTTGCTGCGCGGGCGGCCGGCGAACTGGTACGACCCGGGGCGGTTCTGGAGTGGCGACGAGCTCGAGCTGACGCACGGAGCTCAGCTGGGGGACGAGATCGCGGTCGACATCCCGGCGGAGTGATGCGGCCGAAACTGTCCGTGGCGTGTGATTGGGTTGTTCTGGGTCGGTAACCGAGCCGGAGGAGGGCCCCACGGATGTACGCCGTCATCGACACCGAGACGACCGGCTTGCTGCCGAGTCATCGGCATCGGGTGATCGAGATCGCCGTGGTGCTGCTGGATGCGCGCGGCCGGGTCGAGCACGAGTGGGTGACGTTGCTGAATCCGCAGCGCGATCTGGGGCCGCAACACATTCACGGGATCCTGACCGCCGACGTGCTGGCCGCGCCGGAGTTCGGGGACATCGCGCGGCAGCTCGGTCGGTTGCTCGCGGGGCGGATGGTTGTCGGGCACAACGTCGAGTTCGATCTGGGCTTCCTGCGGGCGGAGTTCGCGCGGCTGGGGTTCGCGGTGCCGCTGATCACCGAGCGGTCGATGTGCACGATGGCGCTGGCCGGGTATCTGTATCCGGGGGCGAAGCGGACGCTCGGCGCATGTTGTGCGGCGGCCGGGATCTCGATCGAGGGGTGGCACTCCGCGCTGGCGGATACGCGGGCGACGGCTGAGCTGTTCGGTCGGTATCTGCAGTCGTTTCCGGCGCCGCCGCCGTGGCAGTGGGCGTACGAGGAGATCCGCGGACTGCGGTGGCCGGTGTTGCCCGGCCCCGACGTCCCGCCGACCGTCCGGCCGGTGCATGCCGGTGGACGACACGGATGGATGAGTCGACTCGTCGATCAGTTGCCGCGCGTCCCCGAGCCGCCGCAGGCCGACTCGTATCTGGCGCTGCTCGACATGATCCTCGCCAACCGCGAGATCACTGCGGCCGACGCCGACCAGCTCGTCCAGGCCGCGACGGACCTCGGCCTGACCCGACCCCAGGTCGACGAACTCCATCGGTACTACGTGTCCGCGCTGGCCGGAGCGTCATGGGACGGTGGTCAGATCACGCCGGAGCAGCGCAGCGATCTGGACCGGGTGGCGGTGATGCTCGGGCATCGGGCATCCGACGTGGACGACGCGCTACTGCGAGCCAGCTCCGGGCGGTACGTCGTACCTCCTCGTCCTGGGGCGAACGGGTTCCCGCTGGGGAGCTCGATGGTGTTCACCGGTGACATGGTCGAGCCGCGTGAGGTCTGGTGGGATCGTGCGGTGGCGGCCGGCTTCGTGCCGCAGGAGTTCGTCCGCCCCGATACGACGTTCGTGGTGGCAGCGGACGTGGACAGCCTGTCGGTCAAAGCCCGGGCCGCCCGCGACCTCAACATCCCGATCATCTCCACCGAAGACTTCCGCCGGCTCATCCGGCCCGAGCCTCAGCGCCGGGCCGGCTGACAGACAGCGCCCGGCGGGTGCGGGTTAGGGTTCCGGCGTGGAATTGAGCGAGCTGGGGCGGCGGATCTACGCGAGTGCCCATCTGACCGGGGAGTTCGTGCTGCGGTCTGGGCAGGTCACGGGGGAGTACTTCGACAAGTACAGGTTCGAGGCTGATCCGGTGCTGCTGGATGCGGTCGCCGAGGCGATGGTGCCGCTCGTGCCGGAGGGGACCGAGGTGCTGGCCGGACTGGAGATGGGTGGGATCCCGGTGGTGACAGCGCTGGGGCGGCATACCGGGCTGCCGTGTGCGTTCGTGCGGAAGGAAGCCAAGGCCTACGGGACCCGCCGGTTGGCCGAGGGGGCCGAGACCGCCGGAAAGCGGGTGACGATCGTCGAGGACGTCGTCACCACCGGTGGTCAGATCGTGCTGTCCACCAACGACCTCCGCGCGCTGGGCGCCGAGATCACCGACGCCCTCTGCGTCATCAATCGCAACCCCACGACCCCGGCCCCGCTCGCCGAGGCAGGTCTGACGCTGCACGCGCTCCTGACCTCGGACGACCTGACTCCAGGCACCAGCTGAGCTGCTGCCGTCGGCAGGATCGGCCGGAGTCAGTCCTCGGCTTCGGCGGTTTCGCGTTCTACTTCGAAGCGGAGTTGCTTGCCGGAGCGGATGCGTTCGATCGCGGCCAGGCAGGCGTCCTCACTCATGTGAACGCCGATCTCACCGAGCTTGTGGCGCAGCACCAGCGCGGCGTCCTCGGCGGAGCGGGAACTGGACTCGTTGATCGCCTCGATCGTTGTCTGGGTGAGCTTCTCGCGGATGTCCGGGTGAACCTCGTGGATCTCGTGCGTGATTCTGAACTCAGTCATCGCGACTCGCTCTCCCTTTCGCCCGCGGGCCGGTCTACAACTCAAGCGTAGTGGGCCGGACCCGCTGGGGAAGCTCAGACGAGCACTCGATTTACGAAAGTTTCAAGTCGCGTGGCCAGCCGTTCCGCCCGGACCTGCGGTGGCGCGGTTTCGCCCTGCGGTACCTCGACTTCGCGCAGCCCGCGGACGTACAGCGAGCAGGCCAGATCCGCGCAGATGTACGTCCCGACCGTGTTGCCCTCCCGGCCCGCCGTACCCGCCCGCCGCGCGGCGAACAGCGCCACGTCGGTCACGTGGTGCGCGGTGTTGCACAGGTCGCACAGGCCGGTCCCGCGCCGCGGCTTGCCGGTCGCCTGGGTGTTCACCGCGATCCCGGTCACACCGCCGTCGCGCCGTACCACCAGATAGCCGCGGTTGGGCGCCTTCGGGTCGCGCCAGCCCAGAAAGTCCAGCGACTCCCAGGGGAGCTCGGTGAAGCCGGGCGGCGGCGTCATCGCCTTGACCAGGCTCTTGGTTGAGTTGACGAACGAGTGCCTGATCTCCTCGACGCTGAGCGGTTCCACGACAGTCCTCCGATCCTTCGACCAGCCATGAGACCCGCCCGGCCCGTGATCCCGCAACCGAATATCGCCGTATGGTTGCTGGCAGCAACGGTCAGCTGTCGACGTACGCCGCGGTCCGGCCGTCGTCGTGGTTGCGCAGATCGACGCCGAAATCGACCAACGCCTTCAGCCGGAGCAGCAGTGAGACGTGGTCGCTACCGTCCTGGGCATCGTCGCAGCTGAGCGTCAGGTCCGTGCCGCCGGACTCGTCCGGAACCAGCGTGAACGTCCAGGTGCTGCCGAAGTACCGCAGCCGGTAGAGCCGGTCCTGGACGGCCTCCTCGACCCGGGCGTCCTCGGTGCGGCCGTCGGGCAGGACGAACCGGATCACCCCGTCGGCCTCCCCGGCCTCCACCGCCCAGAACCGCGACCGGCCGGCCTGCGTACTCAATGCGCGGAACACGTCGTTCGGACCCGACCTGAAATGCACCTTCCAGTGCGCCAAGAACCATCCCTCCTTGACTGACTGACGACCAATTCTCTGCCAGGCCCGGACACGCCTCGTACTGAGGGTGGACATCCAGGCACATTAGGTGAAAAGTGGACTATGCAAACTTCAATTAGTTCTCTGGAGGAGCCTCGATGGCCAACCAGTACGGCGCACTGACCGGCGACTACACGTTCGACACAGCGCACTCGCGGATCGGGTTCGTCGCCCGGCACGCGATGGTGACGAAAGTACGGGGGTCGTTCAACGAATTCGAGGGCTCGGCGCACCTCGACGGGGACAACCCGGCGAACTCGTCGGGTCGGGTGACGGTCCAGGCCAAGAGCATCGACACGCGCAACAGTCAGCGCGATGAGCACCTACGCAGCAACGACTTCCTCGACATGGACACGCACCCGGAGATCACGTTCGTGTCGACCTCGATCAAGCAGACCGGGGACGAGACGTTCACGGTCGCCGGTGACCTATCGATCCGCGGGGTGACCAAGCCGGTCGAGATCGCGTTCGAGTACACCGGCTCGGCGACCGACCCGATGGGCAACGAGCGGGTCGGCCTGGAGGGGTCCGTCGTGATCAACCGCAAGGACTTCGGCGTCAGCTGGAACGCGGCCCTCGAGGGCGGCGGCGTGCTGGTCAGCGAGAAGGTCACGCTGGAGATCGAGGTCTCGGCGATCAAGAACACCTGACCGCGCACAGCACGAGAACTGCAGAGGTCCCGCGACACCCGTCCGCGGGATCTCTGCTGTGTTGAGGTGCGGTCACGATCGGGGTGGGCGTGGTTGGGCCCGGCCGGCCGGTGGGGAGACTGGTTGTGAGTGCCGGCTAGGTCGAGGGGTCCGCCGATGATCGACACGCGATGGAAGCGCTGGTTGCTGCCGCTGTTCGGGCGGCGGCGGGCCGATCGCCGTACGCCGGAGTCCTTCCGGCCGCGCGGGACGAGCTCACGGGTGAGCCGGCTGGCAGCGCGGTACGACGCCGAGGTCGACGAGGCGCTGCAACGGTTGTGGCCGAAGGCGCGGATCTATCACGATCGCGAGTTCACCCGGGACCGGGCCGACTTTCTGCTGGTGGTACGCGGCCGGGGCGTGATGGTGGAGACGAAGGTGAAGAGCGACCCCGGTCTGTTCCGTGGGTCCACGTTGCCGCCGTTGCTGGACCGGTTGCAGCGCGATGGCCGGCGGCTGGTCGTCGTACTGAATCAGGGAGACCCGACGCCGGCGCGCGAGTTGATCGCCGCGAAGCTCGGCGACAAGGGATGCGTAGTCGTGTGGTCCGGTCCTGAACATGACACCGACCTCAAGGGCGCCGTGGAGGCCCTGCTGCGCCAGATGGTCCGCCATCCGTAGCTGACAACGCAGCAGCGCGGAGGGGGTGCCTCTCCGCGCTGCTGCGCTCCGGTCGCGAGGTGTGCCGGGTGGCAGCGAACGGAGACGGTGCCCGGGAAGCCCGGGGTCCAGGTCAGCAGGCGTTGGGAGTGGTGGTGCCGCCGTCCACGACCCAGCGGCCTTCGAGCTGCTGGACCCGCATCTGGTCCAGCCAGCGCGTGGGTGTCGTGGCAAGGATGACGGAGCGGCCCTTCGCGTCGACGGTGCGCGCCGCGGTGGTGTCGTAGCAGGCGGAGATGATGACGCCGTTCGCGGCGAGCGTCCGCTTGGCCCACAGGACCTTGGTCGTGCCGGTGTTGTGCAGCTTCTTCGTGCGGAAGTACCTGGCCTGCGTGCTGATCGCCTGGAAGACCTTCGGTGTCATCACCGGCTGGAGCTGGGTGATTGTGCGGCCGCCGCTGCGCATCATCTGGTCCAGCGCCGAGCGGTAGTCGTAGTACGCGTTCACCACCGGGTCGCCGGCTCCCACGACCTGTCCGGCCACGCCTTCCTCGGCCAGCCCGTGCTTGGACGCCTTCTTGGCGCCGGGCGACGAGGCGGCGACGTCGGCGTTGCTGTCGGTGCCACAGCCGGCGAGCAGCAGAACCGGGATCAGCGTGGCGGTCACCGCCAGGTTCCGAATGCGCATGGTGTCCGAACCTCCAGTCGGGCGCGGCGTGGCCGCTCGCACCATCGGGCGCTCAGGATGTGCACTGAAGTCGTTGACGCCGTCCGGCACTGACCGTGTAACGCCGTCGCACGGACCGTTGTCACTGTGACCTGAGTCACAGTGACCTCCTACCGCGGCCTGCGGGATCGGGCACAGGTAGTGGTGTACGCCTATGAAGCCGGCGTCGTGGTGCCGGGCCCACGACGGTGAAAGGAGCGTGTGGATGGACGTCCTGGAGCGGGTACGGGCGCTCTGCCTCGCATTACCGGAGGCGACCGAGCGGCTGAGTCACGGCGAACCGACGTGGTTCGTGCGGGACAAGAAGGTGTTCGTCATGTACGCCAACCAGCATCACGACGATCGGGTCGGGTTCTGGTGCGCGGCGCCGCCCGGCGTCCAGCAGTCGCTGGTCGAGGAGGATCCGGAGCACTTCTACCGGCCGCCGTACGTCGGCCACCGCGGCTGGCTCGGGGTGTACCTGGACGTCGACGCCATCGACTGGGGACACCTCGAGGACATCGTCGAGGACGCCTACCGCCAGATCGCACCGAAGACCCTGATCGCCCGTCTCGACGAGACCTAGTCGGTGAGTGCCACATCGGTCTGCTGCAGGTGCGGGATCTCCGGGCTCCAGAGATCGGCGTGCTCAGGTGACGACCACGTCCACGACCGGACCTGTGTGTCGCTGCGGCGGCCGAAGACCGCCCGGAACAGCTCGTACGACGAAGTCCGCGCCTCAGCGACAGGATCGCCCGGCCCGAGCTGATAGGTCCCATCCGGCGTCACGATCGAAAGCGACCCCGGCACGCCTTCCGACGGTGGATCCGACAGCAGCCACTCCAGTGTGCCGATCCACAGCTCCGACGGTGGTCGTCGCCCGGTCCCGAGCGCTCCGTGCAGGTCCGCCTCGTGTGTTCCTGAGTCGACCCACGGGTTGCACACGAGCGGATTCGAGGTCGTCTCGCCGAGGATCACCCGCTCGAGTGCCGGCCCGGTCTCGGCCCACTCGTCGAGGACGGCGTCGATCGGCATCGAACGCCGTGCGTCGACTTGAACCGCGGTCCAGGGCGGCCGAGGCGCACCCTCGACGTTGCCTGCGGCGAAGTCGGCTGCCACTCCGGCGAGGTGGGACACCAGGTTGTGCACGGTCCACTCCGGGCAGGCCGGCACCTGGCGGTCCAGGTCGGCCGCGTCGAGTCCGCGGACGGCAGCGGTCACCCGTTCCCGGGTCGCGCGGTACAGCTCTGCGCTGGTCGTCGAGTCCATCACTACCTCCTTTTGCTCATGATGACGAACGAACGCGCTCGGGATCGACAACTTCCCCGGATAGGGTGACGCGATGGTGAAGGGTGGGGTCGGGCCGCGACTGGCCATTGTGTTGGCGTTCGGGAGTTCGGGCGCCGTCATGGTGCTGGAGCTCGTCTCCTTGCGTCTCGTGGCGCCGTACATCGGGCTGACGCTGGAGACGAACACGGCCGTGATCGGCGTCGCGCTCGCCGCGATCGCGACGGGCGCCGCGCTGGGTGGTCGCTTCGCGGACGCGGTGCCGCCGGTCCGGACGCTCGGTCCGCTGGTGATCTTCGCCGGTGCGCTGGTGATGCTGGTCCTTCCGGTCGTGCGCTGGACCGGTGAGGCGTTGCGCGGCGGCAGCACCGACCTGGTGTTCCTCGTGCTGGCGATCGCACTGTTCGTGCCCGCGTCGCTGCTGGCGGCGGTGACGCCGATGGTGACCAAGCTGCGGTTGGAGTCACTGGCCGAGACCGGCACGGTGGTCGGCCGTCTGTCGGCGTACGCGACTGTCGGCGGGATCGCGGGCACTGTGCTGACCGGCTTCGTGTTCGTGGCGAAGACCCCGATCAGCACGATCGTGCTCACGCTCGGCGGTCTGCTGGTCGTCGCCGGAGCCATCCTGACCGTCGTACTGCGAGGTCGTCAGGCGGCTGTGAAGCCGGTGGCGCTGGCGCTGATCGGTGCCACGCTCACTGTCGTCGCACCCCGGCCGTGTGAGGTGGAAACGGCGTACCACTGTGCTCGCGTGGTGGCGGATCCGAACCGGGAGGCTGGACGGACGCTGTACCTCGACCAGTTGCGGCACTCGTACGTCGACCTGGACGACCCGATGCATCTGGAGTTCGAGTACATCAAGAACTTCGCGGCCGCGATCGATGGCAGCTGGCCGGCCGCCAAGCCGCTGGACGTGCTGCATGTCGGCGGTGGCGGGCTCACCATGCCGCGGTACCTGACCGCGACCCGGCCGGGCACCCACAACAAGGTGTACGAGATCGACTCCGCGGTCGTCGAGCTGGACAAGAAAGAGCTCGGAGTGCGGACCGGACCGGATCTCGATGTGGTCGTCCGCGACGGCCGGCTCGGTGTGCGCGACGAAGCGACGGACAGCCGCGACCTGGTGATCATGGACGCGTTCAGCGGCCTGTCGGTGCCGTGGCACCTGACGACGCGCGAGCTGGTCGCCGACGTACGCCGGGTACTGCGCCCGGACGGGGTGTACCTGATCAACGTGATCGACTTCGGCGAGGCCGCGTTCCTGAAGGCGGAGATCGCGACGGTCGCCGCCGAGTTCCCGCAGGTCGCGGTGGTTGCGCGCAAGGACGAGCTCGCGGGGCAGAGCGGGGGCAACTTCGTGCTGGTCGCTTCGGACCGGCCGATCGAGGCCGCGGCGATCGCGGCCAAGGTCGGGCCGGCGATGCAGGTGCAGCAGGAGCTGACCGGGTTCGTCGGCGACGCGCCGGTGCTGACCGACGACTACGCACCGGTCGATCAGCTGCTCACGCCGTACGTCAGCTGAGATACGGGCCGCCGGAGTTGTGCTCCGGGGCGTGGGCTTGTTGCATGAGGTCATGCACCCACGCGCAGGCCAGCCAGCTCAGCCCGAGGACCTCGTCGATGTCGAGGCGATGCTGACGGCGTACGACGAGATCACGCCGGATGTGGACAACCCTGCCCAGAAGGTCGTCTTCGGGACCTCGGGCCACCGTGGCTCGAGCCTCGACGGTGCCTTCAACGAGGCGCACATCCTGGCCATCACGCAGGCGATCTGCGAGTACCGGGCCGGTGAGGGGACGGCCGGGCCGCTGCTGGTCGGCCGGGACAGCCACGGCCTGTCGGAGCCGGCGTGGCGGACTGTGCTCGAGGTGCTCGCCGGCAACGGCGTACAGACGCTCGTCGACAGCGCGGACCGGCTCACGCCGACCCCCGCGGTGTCGCACGCGATCCTGCGGCTCAACCGCGGCGCCGGGGCCGGTGCGGACGGCATCGTCATCACGCCGTCGCACAACCCGCCGCGGGACGGCGGGATCAAGTACAACCCGCCACACGGCGGACCGGCGGACTCGGACGCGACCGGCTGGATCGCCGCGCGCGCGAACGAGTTGATCGCCGGCGGCAATCGTGAGGTACGACGTACGCCGTTCGACCAGGCCAGGTCGCAGGCGGGGGAGTACGACTACGTCGGCCACTACGTCGACGATCTGCCCTCGGTCCTGAACCTGGACGCGATCCGCACGGCCGGCGTGAAGATCGGCGCCGACCCGCTCGGCGGCGCGAGTGTGGACTACTGGGCCGCGATCGCGGAACGGCACCGCCTCGACCTGACCGTGGTGAACCCGCGGATCGACCCGGCCTGGTCGTTCATGACGCTGGACCATGACGGCAAGATCCGGATGGACTGCTCCTCGCCGTACGCGATGGCCTCGCTGGTCGCCCAGCGGGACCGGTACGACGTGTCCACCGGCAACGACGCGGATGCGGACCGGCACGGCATCGTCACCCCAGACGCCGGCCTGATGAACCCCAACCACTACCTTGCCGTCGCCATCTCCTACCTGTTCGCCAATCGCCAGTGGGGTCCGGACGTCGCGGTCGGGAAGACCTTGGTGTCGTCCTCGCTGATCGACCGGGTGGTCGCAGACCTCGGCCGCCGGCTGTGGGAGGTCCCCGTCGGGTTCAAGTGGTTCGTCCCGGGGCTGATCGACGGCTCGGTCGGTTTCGGTGGCGAGGAATCGGCGGGCGCGAGCTTCCTGCGCTTCGACGGCACGGTGTGGACCACGGACAAGGACGGCATCCTGCTGGCGTTGCTGGCCAGCGAGATCACCGCGGTCACCGGCGAGACCCCGTCGCAGGCCCACGCGAACCTGGTCGAGCGGTTCGGCGCTTCGGCGTACTCACGGGTGGACGCTCCGGCCACGCGCGAGCAGAAGGCCAAGCTGTCGGCCCTGTCCGCGGATGCGGTCACCGCGACCGAGTTGGCGGGTGAGCCGATCCTGGACCGGATGACGAGTGCTCCCGGCAACGGCGCCGCGATCGGTGGGCTGAAGGTCACCACCGAGTCGGCCTGGTTCGCCGCTCGCCCGTCCGGGACCGAGGACCTCTACAAGATCTACGGCGAGTCCTTCAAGGGCGCCGACCACCTGGAGCAGGTCTTCGAGCAGGCCCGGGAGGTCGTCTCCAAAGCCCTCGGCTAACGCACGAAGGCGTCGAGGAGCCGGTCCAGGTCCGCGGCGGGGTCGCTGGTGAGCCCGCTGTGGATCGGACCGGGATGGACGACCGTACTGCGGGGTGCGGCGAGCCACCGGAAGCGCTCGCCGATCCCGGTCGCCCCGGCCGGCCCGACGGCAGGATCGCCGGCGCAGATCGCGCGGATGTGCTCGAGCGATGCGCACACCACGTCCACGTCGACGGCCGGATCCAGCGCCTTGAGCCGGTCCGGATCGACGTCCCACGCGGCGCCCAGGAAGTCCCGCGCGCGGCAGTAGAGCACCGCACCCACATTGATGAACTCACCGCGCTGGATCCGCGGCGCCGCCCGCAGAATGACGTAGTCGAAGGGCACCAGCTCAGTCATCGCGCACCGCCCGGAAGCCAGGCGGACCGCTTGTCCAGCCGGGCGGTCAGATAGTCGAGGTACCGCTCCCGATCGCCGTCGTCCAGCCACTCGTCCGGCACCAGCCTGATCACCTCGGTCAGCAGCTCCGGGGTGATCGCAGTCGCAAGTTCCGCGTCCACCCCGGGTACGTCGGGTGTCGCGACCGAGAACACGTGGTCGGAGGCGTCGTACGGGAGGGCGGCGAACTTCTCCGCCGGCATCCAGGAGTGGTGGAAGTACAACGCGGCGCCGTGGTCGATCAGCCAGAGGTTCTTGTGCCAGACCAGCAGGTTCGTGTTGCGCCAGGATCGGTCCACGTTGGCGACGAACGCGTCCAGCCACAGGATCCTGGCCATCGCCTGGTCGCCCGGGTTGCCGGCCGAACCGTCGTACCCGAAGGAGCCGGGCAGGAAGTCGACGGCCAGGTTCAGGCCGGCGCTACGGATCAGCAGTTCCTGGATCTCGAAGTCCGGCTCGGACTTGCCGATCGCCGGGTCGAGCTGGATCAGCTTGAGCTCCGGCACCCGCAGGCCGAGGCGGCGGAACAGCTCGCCGACGATGATCTCGGCGACCAGCGCCTTCGGGCCCTGGCCGGCGCCGTGGAACTTGATCACGTACGTGCCGAGATCGTTGCCTTCGACAACGCCAGGCAGCGAACCGCCCTCGCGCAACGGCAACACGTAGCGTGTGGCGGTGATGGTCGGCAGAGTCACGCGGCAGAGCCTAACCGGTTTGCCGTCGGGTACCGGCCGAGGGTGAGGCTACCGTTCTTCGGGGTGGAGGAAGAGTTACTGCTCGTGTCCGCCACCGGTCATCCACTCCCGCGCAGCAAGGCTGTCGTGGCGGGCGTGCAGGATCTCGATGTCGAGCTCGAGCTGACCCGGGCCATGGTCGAGATCAACACGCCGGTCTGCGAGACGTCGACCGAGTTGCGCGGGCACTTGTCCGACATGCGTTCCAAGCTCGCCGATGCGGCCGCAGCTGAGGGCGCCCGGCTGCTGGCGATCGCCGTACCGCCGCATGGGCAGGCGGCCCAGTCGATCACCCGGAAGCCGCGGTACGAGGAGCTGGCAGGGCAGTGGGGTCTGCTGGCGCGCGAGCAGGGTGTGTGCGGTTGTCACGTCCATGTCGACGTGTCCGGCAAAGAGACGGCGGTCCGCGTCAGCAACCACCTGCGGCCTTGGCTGCCTGCGCTGCTTGCCCTCACCGCGAACTCACCGATCTACCTCGACCAGGACACCGGCTTCGCGAGCTGGCGTTGGCTGATGACGACCCGCTGGCCGTGTGCCGGTCCGCCGCCGTATCTGGAGTCGGTCGAGCACTATGACGCCTTGGTGGCAATGCATCTGGCGGCGGGCACGCTCATCGACGAGCGGATGGTCTACTGGGACGTTCGGCCGTCCTCGCACCTGCCGACGGTGGAGGTTCGGGTCAGCGACGTACCGCTGACCGTCGACGAGACCGTGCTGCTGGCCACTCTCATTCGTGCGCTGGTGATGACTGCCTTGGACGACGGCACGAACGGTCCGACGCTGGAGCCGGAGGTACTGCGGGCGGCGTACTGGCTGGCCGCACGCGACGGGATGACTGGCAACGGCCTGGACGTTCGCACGGCCGAGTCATTGCCGATGGCCGAGGTGGTTGGGCGATTGCGGCGGCACGTGGAGCCGGCCCTGCAGGAGCTCGACGCGCTCGACCTGGTGAGCGACGGCATCCAACGGATCCTGACCGACGGCAACGGCGCGGTGAAGCAACGCAAGGCCTTCCGCACTGACGGCGACGTCACCGTCCTCACCGAGATCACGCCGGCACCGAAGAATTGACATCACGCTTTCACAATCCCCGCAGTATGGCGTTATGCCGAGAGCAGACTCGGCCCCGAATGGCCCCTGATCCGCCGGAAATCTGACCATGTACACGGCGTCGAGTGCCTGTGACACCAAGGAACGGACCCTCGGCAAGGGGACGTGCTGGGCCTGCGAGCCCTGTACTGACGGGAGACTCCCGGTAGAGCACCGCTCTACCGGGAGTTCTCCGGTCTAGTGCCTCAGGAAGTCCTCCAGGCCGTGGAGGTCGTCGGTGTTGATGTGGTCGACACCGACCGCCTTGAGTTCGGTCCACACCGCTTCGCGGGCCGCGCCGGGCAGGTCCGGCGTCTCCCAGAAGCGCACCCGGTAGCCGGCGTGGTGAGCGGTCACCACGATGTCGTGCAGCTTGACCTGCTCGTCGGTCGGCATCGGACCGACGCCCTTCCAGGTGAACACGTTCGACCAGTTGTCGCTCACCAGCGGCATCAGCGAAGCGGGCATCCCCGACTGCAGGTCGCCGAGGCGGCCGTCGTACCCGGCGTACCGGACCTTCTGTGCCTTCAGTACGTCGAGCGGCCGGTTGCCACTGATCACCGACGTCACCGCGCCCTTCAGCACGCGCCCGTTCATGAAGACCGTGATGATCCCGCGATACTTCTGCAGCGCCTCGTCCACCGCGGCGTACGTCGACGGCCCGTCACTCTTGATGTCGATGAGCAACTGGAAGTCGCGCCCGTGCTCGTACACCTGCCCGTGGTTCTCCCGCACCCGATCGGCCAACGGTTGCAGGTACAGGCTCTCCAGCGTGCGACCCGGTACGGCGTCGTCCAGGTCATGCGCGACCCGCAGTTCGCCGTCGATCAGCCACACGTCCGCCTCGACGCTGTTGAACCCGCGATCCAGCGCGTCCTGCAGCGGACGCCGGTGGTCGTAGTCGTTGTGCGCATGCGCCGACGGCAGTGCCCGGAAGGCCGGAGCGTCGTACGCCTTGGGGAGCCTGAAGCCGTTCTCCTGTACGACGGAACGCAGCCGGTCGGGGTAGTCGGTGATGATCCCGTCGACACCGTCGTCGATCAACGCCTGCATGGTCGGCGGGTCGTCGACGGTCCACGGGATCACCTTCATCCCGGCCTTGTGCGCCGACTTCACCATGTCCGCGGTGACGTACGGCCGGTAGGTCGGATCGGTGACCTTGCCGTCCTGCGGGAAGCCGTGCACCGGCGAGATCGCCGAAGCGCCGAACGACTTCGTCGCCTTGACCAGGTCACCACCGAAGTCGTCGATGTCCAGGCCGCCCAGCCACGGTGACTTTCCCGGCTGGCCGACCTGGAGGAAGTCGAAGTTGGTCAACGCGACCAGCGGCAGCTCCGGCGCGACCTGGCGCATCCGCATCAGCGAACCCCAGTCGAAGCTCTGGATCGTCACCTGCCGGCCGATCTTCGCCGTGCGGACCTCGCGCGCGACGACCTGGACGAACTGCTCGCGCGGCGCGGTCTCGGACGGTGCACCCGCCTCGACCTTGGTCTCGATGTTCAGCTTCACGTTGTTCGCGTGGTAGCGGTGTACGAGCGCGAAGATGTCGCGCAGCTCGGGCATCCGGGCGCCCGGATCGGGCTGCTGACCGGGGAAACCCGCCTGCGGCAGCGAACCGCAGTCGAGCTGCTTGACCTGCTTCAGCGTCAGCGTGTTGATGAACTTGCCGACGTACGGGTACTCCGGGTCGTTCGGCGTGTACGGCGCGGTGTCGCGGCATTTGGTCCCGGTGACCTTGCGGTCGTGGGTGACCACGGCGTACCCGTCCTGGGTGATCTGGACGTCGAGCTCGAGCGTGCTGACGCCGAGCTCGAGGCCGTGCGAGAAGGACGCGATCGTGCTCTCCACGGTCAGTCCGAGACCGCCGCGGTGAGCCTGGACGTCGAAGTCGCCACGGTAGGCGGAGGCCGGTACGGCGACCAGTCCCTGGGCGACGAGACCGGCAGCGAGGGCAAGCGGAAGCAGCGCGCGGGGGAGGCGGCGCATGAGGGGAACCTTTCCGGAGGGGTGGGCGGACGTCCCCGAGGCTGGCTGCCGCAGGGATACCTGTCCCTTCGTGAAGGTAGCCGAGAAACGGCCGATGGGTGACCGCCGCGTGTCGCCGTCCGATTACGGAGCGGAGACGACGTCCCGCACCGACTGGGATTCCGCCGTCACCGAGCCGTCCTTGAACGCGCCGTCCAACTTTCCCTCGGTACGGCGCGTGAGCGTGAGCCGGACCTGGCACTGCGAGCTGTTCTTGCCTGGGGTCGGCGTGGTCGTCACGGGCTTGATCGAGCCCCGCGCGATGGTCGCGGACGTCCGCCCGGGCTCGAGTTCGAGGCTGCCCGCTTGCACGCAGTCACCCGCCCAGCCGAGGTTCGTCGGCAACTGCGACGGCTCGCTGGTGAACCGCACAGTGATGTCCTTGCGTCGCGAGAAAGTCATACCGGCGGCCGGTGCAACCATCCGGACCCGTTCGGGCAGTACGACGGTCGATTGTGGAGCGGACTCGTTGTCGCCGCCGCGTTTGAGGCTGAAGGTGATTTCGGTCCCGGCCGCGGTCACGCCGTCCAGGCGGTTGGTGTAGCTGGTGACACCGGCGGACCGATGGTGTTTCAGCTCGGCCGACTCGCCGCCACCGCTGGCGGTGATCCCTTCGCCGTCGCCGAGTTCGACGAATGTCAGCGTGCCAATACGGAGCGAGGCACTCACGTCGGCCTCGTCGGTGTTCTCCGGCAGCGTGACGACCATCCCTGCGGTCATTCCGCTGGTGCGGATGTCCTTCGACTCCACGGTCGAGCAGCCGGTCAGGACGAGTACGAAGGCGAGAACAGTTGCTGGGGCGGCGATTCGCTTCACAGTCCGCGAAGCTAACACCGCCAGGGATCAGCGCTCGTGAGTACAACTACTCATACTGGAGCGCTTCGAGCGGATTCAGCTTGGCCGCGCGCCGGGCCGGCCAGATCGCGGCGAAGATGCCGACCACGACCGAGACGACCGCGAAGATCACCAGTTGACCGGCCGGAATCGTGAAGGTGATCTCGTCCAGCCGGGACGCCAGCAGCGACGCGAGGACGAGGCCCAGCACGATCCCGATCACCGCGCCGATGAGGGCGGTGATCACGCTCTCCTGCCGGATCATCCGCTTGACCTGCAAGCGCGTCAGCCCGATCGCACGCAACATGCCGAGCTCCCGGGTTCGCTCGAAGACGGTCAGCACCAAGGTGTTGACGATGCCGAACAGACTCACCAGGACCGAGAGCGCGAGCAGGACGTAGAGGACGTTCAGGATGCTCTTCACGTTGTCGGTCTGCGCCTTCTTGAACGCCTCCCGGGTCATCGCCTTGGCGTTCGGGAACGTGCTCAGCGCGCTGTCCAGGGCCGCCGTGTTCTCCGCGGTCACACCGCCGCGCATGTTGACGAACGTGTAGATGTTCAGCGGCTGCGAGGTGGTCGAGTCGAAGGTCTCGGTCGAGATCGTCACGTTGCCGAACGGCGATCCGCCGGCCGGCGGGCGGAAGACGCCACGGACCTCGAGTTGCAGAACTTTCCCGGTCGCCGTCTCCATCGCGAACCGTGAGCCCTGCGAGAGTGCGTTGCTGTCGGCGTACTCGGCATCGACGATCGCGCCGTCGGCGCCGAGTTCACCGAGCGACGCCTGGGAGCCGGACCGCCAGTCGAAGGTGAGCAGGCTGGGCGCCTCGGCATCGACGGCGGTGATCGTGATCGTCTTGTCGAACGCCTTCGCCTGGCCGCCGCGCACGCTGGTCTGGGACTCGACGGCCGGTACTTCGGCCACAGCGGCCGCGACTGTCGGTGGCAACGGGCTGAAGTTGTTCTGCGCGGTGATGGCGTAGTCGGCGCTGAAGATCCCGTCCACGGCCTGCTCGAACGGCTTGATGATGCCCGCGCCCAAGGTGGCAACCAGTGTGACCAGCGCGAGTCCGATCATCAGCGCGGCGGCGGTCGACGCCGTCCGGTGCGGATCGCGCCGGCTGTTCTGGCCGCCGATCGCGACCGCGGGTCCGTCAGGGAGTACTCGCGGGAACTCGGCGGGCCGCCCTCGGAGCCGTCGTACCAGCCAGAGCGGGAACAGGAAGAACGGCCAGGCGATTGCGGTCAGTACGACGACCGCCCAGCGGGCGACCGGATCGGCCACAGCGGCGAGCGGCCGGACGAGACGGGAGGAGAACAGGGCGATGCCGATGAACAGCAGCAGTACGCCGGCACCGAGCAACGACAGCAGTGCGGTGGTCGACAATCCGTCGACGAACAGGCCGGTCAGCACGAGCGCGATCCCGACGACGGCGAGCAGGGCCGCTCCCAGTGGGCGGTAGCGATTCAACCGGCCAGGCGCGAGCGTTGCGCCCTCCCGGACCGCGGCGATCGGCGGCACCCGGGTCGCCCGCCACGCAGGCCGAAGACTCGCCAGTACGGTGACCAGTACGCCGACCACCAGCGCGACGATGATCGTCCGGGTTTGGAAGACCAGTCCGTTGTTCGGCAGGGTGAAACCGACCGCGTCGAACAGCTTGAACAGCCCGGTTGCGATCGCGAGCCCGAGGAACAGCCCGACCACCGCCGAGACGAGCCCGGTCACCAGTGCTTCCAGGACGACGGTGCCGAGGATCTGGCGGCGCGAGGCCCCGAGAGTGCGCAGGGTCGCGAACTCTCGGGTGCGCTGGGCGATCGTGATCGACAGCGAGTTGGCGATCACGAACGAGCCGACGAACAACGCGATCCCGCCGAAGACCAGCAGGAACGTCTGCAGGAAGCTCAGGAAGCCGCTGGTCCCGGCCGCGTCCTCGGCCGCCTGGTCCTCGGCGGACCGGACCTGCGTCGCCTCGGGCAGGATGGGTCGCACCGCGTCGAGCAGTTGCTGCTCGCTGGTTCCGTCCTTCTTCGCGATCAGGATCTGGTCCAGCTTGCCGGCCTTGTCGAGCAACCTCTGCGCGGTGCCGAGTTCGAACCCGGCCAGTGTCGCACCGCCGATCGACGACACCGCGCCGAACTCGACCAACCCGGAGATCCGCATCTGCTCGGCCGGCCCACGCGCCTGCACACCGATGGAGTCGCCGGCCGCGAATCCCTTCTCCTGCGCGCTGTGCGTGTCGATCACGACCTCGCCCGGCGCGGGCCACGCACCGGAGACGAGGGTGAGCGAGTTGAACTGCGGCAGCGCGGGATCCACGCTGAACGCGAGGTTCGGGGCGCCGCCGAAGACGATCGCCTTGCGGTCCTTGCCGATCAGTTGAGCCTCGCCGGCCACTGCGCCACCGGCCGCACCGACCTCGGGCAGTTCCCGGACCTGCGTGAGCAGACCGGCGTCGAACGGCGGCGCGGTGACGGTCCCGTCCTCGGCCGCGTCGAACGCCGTCTTCCCGGTGATCGCCGCGTCGGTGTTCTTGTAGTTCTCGGTGAAGATCGAGTCGAACGCGGACGTGATCGAATCGGTCAGCACGTACGTGCCCGAGATCAGCGCGACGCCGAGGACGACGCCGATCGCGGTCAGCGCCGAGCGAAGCTTGCGGGCCAGCAACCCCTGGACCGCGAACCGGATCACTGCAGGTCCAGCGTGTCGATGATCTGCAGGATCTCGTGCTGGCTGGACCGACCCGTCTCCTTCACGATCTCGCCGTCGGCCAGGTACAGCACCCGGTCGGCCATCGCGGCCGCGCGGGCGTCATGCGTGACCATGACTGTGGTCTGGCCGTACTCGTCGACCGAGCCGCGCATCAGCGCGAGGATCTCGCCGCTGGTCCGCGAGTCCAGGTTGCCGGTCGGCTCATCGGCGAACACCACGGTCGGCCGTGACACCAGGGCCCGCGCGATCGCGACCCGCTGCTGCTGGCCTCCGGACAGTTCGGCCGGCCGGTGCTCGAGGCGGTCGCCGAGTCCGACCCGCTCGACCAGGTCCTCGAAGTACTGCGGATCCGGCTTCGTGCCGGCGATCGTCAGTGGCAGCAGGATGTTGTCGCGGGCACTGAGCATCGGCAGCAGGTTGAAGAACTGGAAGATGAAACCGATGTGCTGACGCCGCAGCTTGGTCAGCGCGTCGTCACCGAGGGTCGTGATCTCGATCCCGTCGATCCGTACCGAGCCCGACGTCGGCCGGTCCAGTCCAGCCAGGATGTGCATGAGCGTGGACTTGCCCGAGCCGGACGGTCCCATCACCGCGGTGAGCTGTCCTGGATCGATCTGCACACCCACGCCGCGCAAGGCCCGGACCTCGGTGTCGCCTTCGCCGTACACGCGGACGACGTCCTCCGCGTACACCACGCCGGTATTCGTGCGTGCTGCTGTCCCCTCCGTGCCGATCATCGCCCCTCCCGACGGATCAGCGGCCCCCAGCCGATCGGATCGGTCCCCGCTGCCGAGTGTGCCTCTTTCGGACGGTCAGATCCAGCCCCGCCGGGCGGCGTGGAAGCCGAGCTGGAGGCGGGTGTCGGCGGAAACCAGGTCCATCAGCGCGCGGACCCGGCGCTGGACCGTGCGCATGGACAGGTTGAGTTGGTTGGCCACCGCCTGGTCGGTCAGGCCGGCCAGAAGCAGGCCGAGGATCTTGGCGTCGAGCTCCGGGAGACCGTCCGACGAGCCCTCGACCATGCCGTTCGTGCCCAGCACCAGCGGGAGCCCGTCGCGCCACACCCGGTCGAAGAGGGCGAGCAATGCGTCGAGCATGCCGCTGCTGTGCACGATCAGCGCACCGATGGCGCCGCCCGGTCCGGACAGCAAGGGGACGAGTGCGATGCGACGATCCACGATCAGCAACCGAAGGGGCAGTTCCTGGACGACGCGAACCTCTTCACCGGCGTTCAGCGAGTCGGACGCGGCGGCGAAGAACCCCGGCCGGTCGAACGCGCTCCGCTCGATCATCACGCGGTAGCGGACCCCACGGGTGACGGCGGCGTCCTCCTCCTTGTTGTCCTCGGGCGGCACCACGGCGATGTCCGCCTTCACGAACCCGAGGACTTCTTCCCGCGCGGACATCTGCAGCTGGGCGAACCGCTGGCCGACCGCATTGGCGCCACGGACGACGTCCACGACGTCGCTGATCGACCGCTCGGTGTCCGTGCCCCGATAGACCTCGGCCAGCGACTCGATCTCGCGTTGCGCTCGGCGCAACTCCTCCTCGCGCTGGACCGCGAGTGCCGCGAGTGCGACCGAGGGCGGCGAGGCGACGTACCGATCCGTGCCGCTGCTCGACCGCGCGGCCAGGCCGAGCGTCTCCAACGAGGACAGCGCCCGCGCCGCCTCGACCGGGTGGCAGGTGAGCCGGCTCGCCAGCTCGACGGCGTCGTACGACGGGACCTCGACGAGGGCCCGATAGGCGAGTTCTTCGGAGTCATCCAGTCCGAGCACGTCGAGCACGATGCCTCCCAGCAGACGGCGATGTGGCGGCTGGACCCTGGCGGGTACCTGAATTGTCGCAATCTTGCCAGCACAGCCACCTCCTTCGCTGGCGGTTTTGCGATGGACTGACCGGCGACAATCCGTCCCGAAGGGTGTCCTCCCCATGTTTTTCCGCTTCCTGGCGCGCAAAACCCCGGCCGGTCGCTTTCTGACCGGTGCCGCGGCCATCGCGTTGCTCGCGGCCGGCGCCGTACCCGCCGCCGCCACTGCCACTGCCACCCCGCCCACTCCGTCCGCTCCGACTGCCCGGCCGACCCTGCCGGTGCAGGTCGACGCCGCGAAGGTCGTCACCCTGATCACGGGGGACAAGGTGCAGTTGTCCCCGGCCGGCTCCGGACGCAGCAACGTCCGGTTCGTCCCCGCCGATGCCTCTGACGCCGGCTACGAGACCCGCACGGTCGGCAAGGACCTGTACGTCGTACCCGACAGCGCCGCGCGACTGGTGAACAGCGGCAAGGTCGACCAGGCGCTGTTCAACGTGAGCGGTCTGATCCGGCAGGGGTACGACGACGCGTCCACCAACCAGATTCCGGTCATCGCGACGTACAAGCCGACGGCGCGAGCCGCTCAGCAGGCGGTCCCGGCCGGGTCCACCCGCACGCGCACCCTGCCGTCGGTCGGCGCCGCCGCACTGCGGACCGACAAGACACAGGCTCACGACACCTGGCAGTCCCTCTCGACCGGTCGGGACGTCCAGAAGCTCTGGCTCGACGCGAAGGTCAGCAAGACGCTTGACCAGAGCGTCCCGTACGTCGGCGCCCCGCAGGCCTGGGCGGCCGGGTACGACGGAACCGGTACCACGGTGGCCGTGCTCGACTCCGGCGTCGACGCGGAGCACCCGGACCTGATCGGCGCGGTCAAGGCGCAGCAGAACTTCACCGACAGCCCGGACGTCGCCGACCACGACGGTCACGGCACCCACACCTCGTCGACGGTGGCCGGTCGTGGCGTGGCATCCAACGGCAAGAACAAGGGCGTTGCCCCGGGCACGCAACTCCTCGCGGGCAAGGTTCTGAACGACTTCGGCAGCGGCGAGTTGTCCTGGATCATCGCCGGGATGGAGTGGGCCGTTGCCGAGGGCGCCGATGTGATCAGCATGAGCATCGGTACGTCCGAGCCGGTCGACTGTACCGATCCGATGGCGGCCGCGGTCGACCGGATCAGCGCGGAGTCCGGCGTACTGTTCGTCGTTGCTGCCGGCAACCTCGGCGGTCCGTCCGAAGCCATCAGCAGCCCGGGATGTGCCGCGTCGGCGATGACGGTCGCGGCGACCGACCTGACCCAGACCACGGCCGACTTCTCCAGCCGTGGACCGGTGCTGGGCAACCACGCGGTCAAGCCCGACATCGCGGGACCCGGCGTAGACATCACCGCGGCCCGCGCCGGTGGGCGCGGCGACCAGGCGTACGTCGACATGAGCGGTACGTCGATGGCGACGCCACACGTGGCCGGTGCCGCGGCGATCCTGAAGCAGCAGCACCCGGACTGGAACGGTCAGCAACTGAAGGCTGCTCTGCAGAACTCGGTGCGCTCGGAGAGCAAGGTCGGGATCTACGAGCAGGGCGCGGGTGAGCTCGACGTCGCCCAGGCGGTCACGTCGACTGTGACCGGGCCGAGCACCGTCGACCTCGGGACCTTCGCCTGGCCGCACACCGCAGCTCAGAAGATCACCAAGCAGTTCACTTACCGCAACAGTGGGACGTCACCGGTGACCCTGACGTTCGCGACCGATGCGCGCGGCAACAACGGGAAGCCGTTGCCGGATACCCTGATCCACTTCGATGCCACGTCGCTGACTGTGCCCGCCGGCGGGACCGCCGACCTCCCGGTGACCGTCGACCCGGCGGCCGCGTTGGACTACGGGCTGTACGGCGCGATCAGCGTCCGCGTGGTTGCTACGGGCAACGACGGTCGGACGGTGGTGACGCCGTTCGGGTTCTACCTCGAGCCGCAGTACGTCGACGTCACCTTCAAGCTGATCGACCGCGACGGGAAGCCGGCCTCGTCGATCAGCTCGCTGGACGTGTTCGACCTGGACAGTATCGCGGCCCAGCGGGTCGGGTTCGACGGTGCGGACCGCACGCTCCACCTGCGCGCAGGCACGTACTCGCTCGCCGCGACGATCGCCCACGACGGCGCGAACGGACTCGTCGACTCCTACGCCTTCCTCGGCGACCCCGAGATCACGCTGACCAAGAACACCACGATCACGTATGACGTACGGACCGCGGCCGAGGCCAAGGTGACGACGCAGCGTCCGAGCGAGCGCCGCGGCGGCAGCCTGACGTATGGGCGGGTGATCGACAACTGGATCCTCGCGTCGAGCCGCAGCTTCGGCCCGCAGGTCTCGGCGATCTACCTCGGTACGACGCCGACGGCGCGCCGGGGCACCTTCGAGGTGATCGAGGGGTGGCAGTACGGATCACCGGCCGGCGCCGAGTCGCCGTACCTGTACAGCCTCGCGTTCACGCACGAGCAGCAGGTCAAGGGGACGCCGGAGCATCGGGTCCGCGATCGCGATCTGGCGACGATCGACGCGACGTACTACACGCCTGGGAAGCCGTACAGCTACTCCGAGTACACCGACGTGTGGCGGCCGTGGAGCATCAACCTGATCCCGACCGGGACCCGGGGGACGGTGGCGGCGCCGACTCAGGTGCAGCATCTGGTCACCGCCGACCCAGACACCAAGGTGACCCAGATGGTCGGGCACGCGGATGCGATGGCGTGGCCGTTCGCGACGCTGATGACGTCGACGGCGACGGCGTACAAGCCTGGGAGCAGGCACAGCGAGAGCTGGTACAAGGCCGGACTGCGACCGAGCATGGTGACCGACCAGACGACCGGGCAGAAGTACGCGCCGGCGGCGCGCGACGGGAACACGATCTGGAGCAACTTCCCGAGCTGGGCGGACACGCAGCCGGGTCACTTCTCGCAGCAGGGCTTCCTGGATCTGGGCGGGACCGAACTGCTGGCGGACGGGGTGTCGCTGGGGAAGTACGGGTTCTACGGCCAGGGCGTCTGGGACGTGCCGGCCGCGGCGACGAACCTCGAGCTCGTGTACGACCTGAACCGGTGGCAGCGGGGCGACTACAAGTGGGAGTCACCGTCGACCGTCCAGACCCGGTGGAAGTGGAAGAGCTCGTCGGCTGACGCCGGCAAGCCGTTGCCGCTGCTGTTCCCGGACTACGACATGGCGGTCGACCTGAACGACCGGGCTCCGAAGCTGCCGGTCTTCCCGATCACGATCACGGCGGAGTCCGGGCACTGGTACAAGGCCGGCCGGTTCACCTCGGCCCGGGTGTCGGCGTCGTACGACGATGGTGCGACCTGGGTCCAGGTCCCGGTGCTGAACCTCGGGAGCAAAGCGGTGGCCCTGGTCAACAACCTGAAGGCGACCGGCTTCGTCACACTCAAGGTCGAGCTGACCGACTCCAACGGCAAGTCGGTCACGCAGACGCTGAACCATTTCTACGGAATCCAGTAGAAACTCGAACGCCCCGGCCGTTGCATCGGCCGGGGCGTTCGTCTGGTTTGTGGCATCGGACCGGGAAGCGCCTCACGGCGCGTGGCCGCTCGCAGCGGCTTATTTTGGGACCCGGGGCTTGCACCGGCCCGACACCTCGAACAGTGTAACGGGTCCCAAAACCCCTTGTCCCGTTGACATCTCGGGCTTCAAGACGCCATATCACCCGAACCTCAACTGTGCAACCACACCCTCGGCACGGCGCGTTGCGCTGGGTTGCGCGGCGTACCGTTACCAGAGTTGGCCGGCGCGTTCGGCGCGGGCCGCTGTGTGCAGCTGGTCCGCGGTCTCGACGAGCTTCGAGGCCGACAGCACCCGATCGTGCCCGTCGTCGGCAAGATGCGCCCGCCCGGTCGCGACGATCCGCGCGAACGCCGCCGCCCGGTCCAGCGTGGTCGCGAAGTCACCGATCGCGACACCCCGCAGTACTGCGTCCACCATCTCCCGCACCTCGGTCGGCCCCGGCGGCTCGGCGACACCCGCGACCACCGCGTGCACCTCGGCGTACCTCCGCCCGGCGGCGAACTCGTACGACACCTCTTCAGCGTTGGAGTGCACCCACGACCGCAGCAGGTACAACCTCCAGAGCGCACCCGGCAACGAGTCCGACGGTGCATCCGACCACAGCTCAGCCAGCTCATCCAGCCCGTAGTCGTCCGCCAGTTTCACGACGCGAGCATGCACCTCGGCATCCTCCGAGTCCCGCACCCCCCGCACCAGCAACTCAGCCGTCCGATGCGCCACCTCGGTCACCGTCGCCGGATCAGCAGCCCCCGGCAACGACTCGAACAACTTGTTCCCCGGCATGATCGGCCGGCGCGGATTAGGACTACTCACACGCCCCATCGTGCCCGACCCACTCCACCCCCGCACACCCACCCGGCCGGTCGTCGGCCACCCCTGACCGCTCGGGCTGAGTGCTGGAGCGTGCGGTCGGCCGTGTTGGCGGCTCGGGAGTTCGGGGCGGAGGTCTGAGGGGTCGCTACAGTCGGGGGTATGGCGGGTGCTAAGGGTGGGCAGGGGAAGCTGGCCAAGAATCTGGTCAAGTACGGCGTGCGGTACGGGCCGTTGGCGGTTGAGGCGTTCAGGCATGGGCGGGAACCGGCTCAGCAGGCGATGCAGGCGGCGTTGGCGAAGCGGGCTGCGCGGAAGAAGGCGATCGAGCACGCGCTGACTGTGCGCGACGGGTCCCTGCTCAAGATCCTCCGTGAAGGGCAGGCGATCTTCTTCGTGTTCTCCGGCGACGCGATCGTCACGACGTACCCGTCCGTTCCCCAGAACACCTACCCCGAACTCCTCCGCCACGCCGACCTGGACAAGCGCGAAGCCGCGGTAGTCCTCGCCGCCCGCAAACCCAAATTCACCCCCCACCTCCCCCACCTCCGCCGCCGCTAGCCCCACCCCACCCCCGCTCACCGTCCAGCCGGGAGCCCGTGCACGCGATCTGGGGATCTCGGACATGGCAGGACCTGTCCGCGGTCACCGGATGGTGTTCGAGGCCAGGTTCACCCGCACCCCAGCACCCAACCTCTGCCACCCCGTCCCGCAGTGCGCCCCCTGCACAGGATCTGGGGACCTGGGACATGGCAGGACCTGTCCGCGGTCACCGGATGGTGTCCGAGGCGAGGCTCACCCGCACCCCGGCACCCAACCTCTGCCACCCCGTCCAGCGGAGAGCCCGTGCACGCGATCTGGGGACCTTGGACATGGGAGGACCTGTCCGCGGTCACCGGATGGTGTCCGAGGCGAGGCTCACCCGCACCCCGGCACCCAACCTCTGCCACCCCGTCGCGCGGGGGCCCGTGCACGGGATCTGGGGACCTTGGACATGGCAGGACCTGTCCGCGGTCACCGGATGGTGTCCGCGGGGGGACGTGAGGGCCCGGACGTCTGCGGTGGGGGCGCGGGGGCGGCGTGGTGGGGACGCGAGGGGCGCACGGGGAAGGTTGATGTGGGTGTAACACGGGGGACGCGGTGGGGCAACAGAGGGGGTGGAGGGTGGGACGTCTACGAGGGAGGCGTCTGCATGCTTTGGAAGATCAGGACCGAACTTGCCGATCGGCCGGGGGCGTTGGCTGAGCTTGCGGCGCGGTGTGGGGCGGATGAGATCAACATCCTGAGTCTCGAGGTGTTCACGGCCGAGGGTGGGGCCGTGGACGAGTTGGTGGTTTCTACCGGTGTCGGCTGGACAGCGGATGCTTTGACCGCACTCGCGGCTGAGGCGGGTTGCCAACGTACGACGGTCCGCCCGTGCCAGGCCGACGTACTGAGTGACGCCCCGACCCGCTACCTGCGCGCCGTACTGCGATTGATCGATGACCCGGTGTCGGTGGATGACGAGCTCGGCAATCTGCAGGGGTTCGACGAGTACACGCCGGCCGAATGGGCCCGCGCCGACGCCCTCGTGGAGATCGCCGGACGGCTGGCCGAGCGGCTGCAGGAGACCGAAGGCCCGCGACCAGGCAGTGGCGAACCCGAGCTGCGTACGGCGACCGTCGACGATGCTGAGGCGGTCGTTGCGATGCATGAGCGGTGCTCGTTCGAGAGCCGCACCCGGCGCTACCACGTACCGATGCCGAAGCTGACCGCCCGTACCGCCCGCCACCTGTCCGCACCGGCCGGCGGCGTCTCGATCGTGGCGACCGTGGGCGGGGCCGTCATCGGGATGGCGACCGCCGCGCCCTGGGAGGAGCTCGGGCGTACGACGATGGAAGTCGCCGTACTGGTCGAGGACGGATGGCAGGGCAGTGGTCTCGGCGGGCAACTGCTCCGGCGCGTGATCGGTGCAGCGCGCGACCGAGGGGCCGACCGGGCCGTCTGTGTGGTGCAACCGGAGAACGTCGCGATGCTCCGCACGATCGAGGGTCTGCGGATGCGGACGAGAGTGGTCCAGGACAGTGACAATCTGATGGTCACCGTCGCACTGTCCGACCAGAGCCTGTCGCATGCGGTGGATCGGCCGCCGGTGCAATATCGTCGGAGTCGTGCCACCCCTTCCCTCCGGTCGCAACCCGCACGGGCTGCTGGTCAACATGCCCGCGAGCACGCGCTCGCCGCTCTTTCAGCTGTTCAGCCGAATCCTCGTCGCGCTGGGTCTGCTGACGGTGATGGTGCTGATCGTGGTGCTCGACCGTGACGGCTACAGGGACAACTACGACGGCGACGTCGGCCTGATCGACGCGATCTACTACGCGACTGTCACCCTCACCACCACCGGGTACGGCGACATCACGCCGGTGACCCCGAGCGCGCGGCTCGTGAACGCGTTCATCGTCACGCCGCTGCGAATCGGGTTCCTGGTGGTGCTGGTCGGCACGACACTGGAAGTCCTGGCCAACGAGGGTCGCCGCGTCATGCGCGACACCCGATGGAGGAAGCGCATGAAGGATCACACCGTCGTCGTCGGCTACGGCACCAAGGGCCGGTCCGCCGTCCAGACGCTGATCAGCAACGGGGTGAAGCGCGACAGCATCGTGGTGATCGACCCGCGGGCACAGGCGATCGGCGACGCCGGTAACGACCAGATGGCCGCGTTCCACGGCGATGCGACGAACCGGAACGTCCTGCGCCGGGCCGAGGTGATGTCGGCACGCGAGGTGATCGTGACGACCGACCGTGACGATGCGGCGGTCCTGGTCACGCTGGCCGTCCGGCAGCTGAACGCGACCGCGCATATCGTGGTCGCGGTCCGCGAGGAGGACAACGTTCCGCTGCTGCGGCAGAGCGGCGCCGACGCGGTCGTCACCTCGTCCGAGGCGGTCGGCCGGCTGCTCGGCCTGTCCGCCGTCAGCCCGAACCTGGGCGAGGTGATGGAGGACCTGCTCACGTACGGCGAGGGCCTCGAGGTCGCCGAACGCCCGGTGCTCGGCCGTGAGGTCGGCAAGCCTCCGTCCGCGGTGCCGGACCGGGTGGTCTCGGTCGTCCGCGACGGCAAGGTGCACCGGTACTACGACTCCAACGTTTCGGTGCTGGCCGCCGGCGACAAGCTGATCGTCGTCCGCCCGGCCAAGGAGACGCCGTGGGCGGAGCGCCCCGGCGCCGACGAAGAGGACGAGTAACCTCTTCCGCTCCTGGCCGCTGAGTGGTTGTCTCTGATCAGGCGGAGTTCAAGTCCGGCTGAGGGGTGAGGCCTGATGTGGAACAGACAACTTGCCGGCGTCGCGATCGCGGCGATGGCGTGTGCGGGGCTGACCGGGGCACAGAGCCAGGCGGCTGCGTCGGGTAACGAGTGGATCGGCCCGTGCGTTTCTGAGGACAGCGTTGTGCAGGCGCGGGGCGGACCCCGCGAGCCTGATCTCGGACAGGTCGCACAGGACCTGCCGGCCGCGGCGAAGGGCAAGGCGAAGCCGGGGTTCAAGGCAACCGTGCCGGTTTACTTCCATGTGGTGACGGACGGTACGGTCGGCTCGCTCACGATGCCGCAGATCCTGACCCAGATCGACGTACTGAACAACACCTACGCGGGCGGTGAGGGCGGGGACCGCACCGGGTTCAGCTTCAAGCTGGCCGGGGTGACGCGCACCGACAACGCGGCCTGGTTCTACGCGAACCCGGGTGGCACCGGCGAGCACAGCATGAAGCAGGCGCTGCACACCGGTGGGCCGGGTGACCTGAACCTGTACTCGACGACGGCCGGCGACTACCTCGGCTGGGCCTACCTGCCGGACATCGTGACCAAGCCCGGCCAGGCATACCTCGATGGCGTGGTCATCGACTGGGAGTCGTTCCTCGGTACGTCGACCACGTACGCGGGCCGCTACGACCAGGGCGAGACGTCGACGCACGAGGTCGGCCACTGGCTGAACCTCGAGCACACGTTCCTCGGCGGCTGCAACGCGAAGGGCGACTTCGTCGACGACACTCCGAAGGAGAAGACACCGACGTCCGGATGCCCGGCAGGCAAGGACACTTGCACGGCCCCCGGCCTGGACCCGATCCACAACTACATGGACTACTCGTTCGACTCCTGCTATACGGAGTTCACCCCCGGCCAGTCCCAGCGCATGGCGGACGCCTGGCTGCTGTACCGCACCTGATCGCCGTACTCACCGGACCGTGACCCCGCTGACGGGTCACGGTCCGATTGCGTGTCGTGGTCGTTGCCAGCCCGAGGTTGACCGCGAGGCGCCGACGTCCTAAGGTCTCGCTTGTAAACGATTACAAGAACGATTACAGGAGGTCGGCGTGAGTCGTCCGACGATCGCGGGGGTGGCTCGGGCCGCCGGGGTCTCGGTGGCGTCGGTGTCCCGCGTGCTGAACGGGCTGCCCGCGACCGAGGAGATGGTCGAGCGGGTGCAGCGGGCGGTGCAGGAGCTCGGGTACGTGCCGGACGCCCGGGCACGATCGCTCAAGGTCGGGCGCACGTTCCAGCTGACGCTGGCGGTCGCCGATGTCGGTAACCCGGTCTACGTGACGATGATGCGAGCGGTCGAAGAGGTCGTGTCCGCGGCCGGCTATCGGCTGGTGGTGACCACGACCGGGCCGGATGTGGTCGACGAGGTCGCGCTGGTCCGGGGGATGGCCCGCGGGTACGCCGACGGCCTGGTGATCAGCCCGCTGCGCGTCGACGAGGACCTGATCAAGTCGATCCGCGAGTGCGAGGTGCCGGTGGTCGTCGCCGGTAACGTCCCCGCCAAGGCCGGCGTCGACACGATCCGCGCCAACTCGCCGAAGGGCATCCTGCTGGCGGTCGAGCACCTGACGTCCAAGGGACGCAAGCGGATCGCGTTCGTCAACGGCCCCGCGGACACGGTGCCCGGAACGGCCCGGGCGAAGGGCTTCGCCGACGCGATGAAGGAGTTCAAGCTGACGTCGGCAGGTGAGATCGAGGCCGCCGACTTCACCTTCGCCGCCGGACGCGAAGCGGGGAAGAAACTGTTCAAGAAGAGCGGCCCCGACGCGGTGGTCTGCGCCAACGACCTACTCGCCGTCGGCGTCATGCACGAGCTCGCCGCCTACGGACTGGGCGTTCCGGACGACGTGGCGGTGATCGGGATGGACGACAGTGAGCTCGCCGAGCAGTGCTTCCCGCCGTTGACGAGCGTGAACCTCGGCTCAGCCGAACGTGGCCGGCGGGCCGCTGAGTTGCTATTGGCAAGGATCGAGGACAGCAGCCGGACGCCCCGGCGAATCGTCGTACAACCGTCTCTGAGCGTGCGGAAGTCGACCCCGTGACTGTGTTGAATGCCGCGCCTCCGGCGCGGGGGTCATGGGGCCTTGGCTCCCGGCCTTCCCTCGTCGCTCCGGTCGCTTCGCTCCCTGCGCTCCTCAGTCCACGCCGGGAGGCCCCATGACCGCGACCATGACGGCGCCGGCGCCGACTCCGGTGCGCAAGACCGGAAAGCCGAAGCAGAACCGGGAGGCGATCTTCCTGTTCCTGCCGGCGCTGCTGCCGGTGTTGCTGCTCAGCGTCTACCCGCTGATCCGCGGCATCGCACTCGGCTTCACCGACGCCCGCGCCGGGCTGAACGTCGACACGAACTTCATCGGCTTCGAGAACTTCTCCAAGCTCCTGCACAACGGCCTGTTCTGGGACTCGTTCCGGATCGGCATCATCTGGACCTTGTCGGTGACGATCCTGCAGTTCGTCGCCGCGCTCGGTCTGGCGCTGCTGCTGAACACGACCATCAGGTTCCGAGGCGTGGCCCGGACCCTGGCGCTGATCCCGTGGGCGATGCCGCCGGTGGTGGTCGCGATCATGTGGCGGCTGCTGCTGCACCCGACCAACGGCCCGGTCAACGAGATCCTGCAGAAGCTGCACCTGACCGACCACCCGATCAACTTCCTCGGCGACTTCAGTACGGCGCTGCCGGCCGTGATCGTGGTCGGAATCTGGGTCGGCATGCCGATGACCACGATCACCCTGCTGGCCGGCCTCCAGGGTATCGACCGGACGCTGTACGAGGCGGCCGCGGTCGACGGTGCGAGCGCGTGGAGCCAGTTCTGGAACATCACGCTGCCACAGCTGCGCACCGTGATCGTCGCGATCACCAGCCTGGACATGATCTGGAACTTCAACTCGTTCGGCCTGGTGTACGTGCTGACCGCCGGCGGTCCGGGCGGCAAGACCATGCTGCCGATGCTGTTCGCCTACAACGAGGCGTTCCGGTACGGGAACTTCGGGATGGCCGCGGCGATGGGTGACGTGATGGTGGTCATCATCATCGTGTTCCTCGCGTTCTACCTGCGGAACCGGCTGAGGAGCGAGGCATGAGAACACGTCCGGCCGCCCGGTTCCTGCAGTACGTCGCTGTCGTCTGCTACCTGGTGTTCCTCGGCTTCCCGTTGTTGTGGCTGATCTCGAGCTCGCTGAAGTCGCCTCGCGAGTTCGCGAGCATCACGCCGAGCCTGCTGCCCGAGCACCTCGACTTCTCCAACTACAGCGACGCGATGAACGAGCAAGGTCTGATCAGGGGTCTCGGCAACAGCCTGCAGATCTCGATCGCCACCACGATCCTCGTGCTCATCGTGTCGCTGCCGGTGGCCTACGCGCTGGCCCGGTTCCGCACCCGGCTGCGGCCGGTGACGAACGGCTGGATCCTGGTCAGCCAGGTGTTCCCGGTGATCCTGATCGTGATCCCGCTGTTCATGATCCTGCGGCCGCTGCACCTGACCAACACGATCCCCGGTGTGGTGATCGTCTACATGGTCTGGTCGCTGCCGTTCGCGTTGTGGATGCTGCAGGGGTACGTCGCCGCCGTACCGCGCGAGCTCGAGGAAGCGGCCTCGGTCGACGGGGCGTCCAGGGTGCGGACGATCGTGTCGATCGTGATGCCGCTGTTGCGGCCCGGGTTGATCGCGACCGCGATGTTCACGTTCATCTCGGCGTGGAACGAGTTCTTCTTCGCTCTGGTCCTGCTGCAGGACCCGGAGCTCAAGACACTGCCGCTGGTCCTGGCGCGCTTCGTCGGCGCCGAAGGCCAGGTGCAGTTCGGTCCACTGGCAGCAGCGTCCGTCCTGGCCACCGTGCCAAGCCTGATCTTCTTCGCCTTCCTCCAACGCCGGCTGACTTCCGGTTTGTTGAGCGGCGCAGTCAAGGGTTAGAGATCCCCTGAGGAGAACACATGAAGAGAGTAGTAACCGCTCTGCTGGCGGCGGGTGCACTGGTGGCGCTCGCGGCCTGTGGGAGCAACAGTGACAACAGCTCCGGTGATTCGGGGTCGAACGAGAAGGTGACGCTGAAGTTCCAGAGCCTCGCCTTCCAGAAGACGACGGTCGCCGCGACCAAGAAGATCGTCGCGGACTGGAACGCCGCGAACCCGAATATCCAGGTCGAGTACGTCCAGGGCAGCTGGGACTCGGTGCACGACCAGTTGGTCACCCAGTTCCAGGGCGGGACCGCGCCGGACATCATCCAGGACGAGTCCGCCGACATCACCGGCTTCGCGAACCAGGGGTTCCTGGCCGACCTGTCGCCGTACCTGAGCCAGGAGACCAAGGACGCCGTACCGCAGGGGGTCTGGGACACCGTCTCCAGCGACGGCAAGACGTTCGCCGCGCCGACGCTGCTCCAGTCGTACGTCGTGTTCGGCAACGCCGCGCTGCTCAAGCAGGCCGGGATCACCACGACCGGTGACTCGCTCAGCTGGGACGACCTGGCCGCCGACGCGAAGAAGCTGACGGCAGGCGGCAAGTACGGCCTGGGCTGGGGCCTGAAGAGCCCGACCGCGACCGTGCTGAACCTGGGCATGAACTTCGACGCGCAGTTCTTCGAGGGCTCCGGCCGGGACGCCAAGGCGAAGATCGGCGACCCCGAGCTCGAGGTGCCGAAGCGGATCAACGCGATGGCCTACACGGACAAGTCGATCGACCCGACCTCGCTGACGCAGAGCGGCTCCGACGTCCTGCCGGGCTTCTTCGCCGGCAAGTACGCGATGGTTGTCGCGGGCAACTACACCGCCCAGCAGATGGTCGAGCAGGCGCCGAAGGGCTTCCAGTGGGAGGTGCTGCCGCCGCTGAAGGGCACCAGCACCAAGCAGGCGGCGAACCCGCAGACGCTGTCGGTTCCGGCCGAGGGCAAGCACATCGAGCAGTCGGCGAAGTTCATCGACTACTTCATGAAGGCCGACAACCTGGCCGCGGTCGGTCAGGGTGACTGGCTGATCCCGACCACGCAGGCGGCCCGGGACGCGATCCTGAAGACGACCGGTGGCAAGGACGGCTGGCAGCAGACGCTGGCCAGCGGTGCCGAGCTCACCAAGGCGCCGTTCCAGAGCGTGGAGAACTATCCGAAGTGGAAGGACCAGATCGCGACGCCGGCGCTGCAGGAGTACCTGGCGAACAAGACCGATCTGGCGGCACTGGGCAAGAAGCTGAGCGACGGATGGGATCAGGCCAACCAGTGATGTCCTTGCTGGAACAGAAATCTACGGGTGCCCTCGTCGGCTCCGCGGTCGGTGACGCGATCGGTGGAGCCGTCGAGGGGTGGACGCCGGAGGCGATCCGGGAGCGGCACGGAGGCTGGGTGACCGGCATCGTCGGTCCGTGGTACGACGAATGGCGGACCGCCCGGCCGATCGCGCCGTACCACAAGGGCGACGGGCACATCACCGACGACACCTTGATGACGCACGCCTTGGTCGAGGTGTACGACGAACGCCGCACGCACCTGGACGCCTACGCGATCGCCGAGTCGCTGGTGCCAAAGATGCTGACCGGGACACGTTGGGTGCCCGAGCTGGAGGCCGACGCGTTGCTGCTGCAGCGGGTGTTCCTGGCCGAGAAGTGGCTGGTCGCCCGGTTGCACTACGGGCATGTGGATCCACGTGAGGCCGGCGTCGGCAACATCGTCAACTGCGGTGCGGCGATGTACATGGCGCCGGTCGGAATCGCCAATGCCGGCGATCCCGAGGGTGCGTACGCGGAGGCGATCGATCTCGCGGGTGCGCACCAGTCGAGCTACGGGCGGGAGGCGGCCGGCGTGTTCGCCGCCGCCGTCGCCGCGGCGATGACCCCTGGCGCGACGGCCGCATCGGCTGTGGAAGCGGCGCTCGTGCTGGCCAAGGACGGTACTCGAGGGGCCGTCGAGGCAGTGGCAGCCGCCGCGGACGGCCTGACCGACTGGGAGCAGGCGATTCCCGTGCTGCGCAAGGCGATCGGGCCCTTCGACACGGTCGGCCCGGACTATCGCGACCAGTCGCTGGACGCCCGGCGGCCGAGCCGGACGAAGGCGATCGAGGAGCTGCCGGTCGCCCTCGGCTTCGTGCTCGTCTCCGAGGGAGATGTACGCCGGGCAGTCCTGGGCGGCACGAACTACGGCCGGGACGCGGACTCGATCGCGTCGATGGCCGGTGCGATCACGGGTGCCCTCAGCGGACTGAACGGCGTACCGGCGGACTGGGCTGCGGACATCGCCGCGGCGAGCAAGACCGACCTCGAGCAGCCGGGCCGGGTGATGGCCGCGGTCGCGGAGGACATCCGTGCGGCCGACGCCGAGCGGTGGGCCCGGCGGTCGGCCGCGATGGATGCCCTGGTCTGAATGTCAGTTGCCGTAGGCCTCGAGTTCGATGATCCGGGAGTACCCGTGGTCGTTGGAGTCGTGGATGACGAGCTGGACGGCGTCGACGGCCACCGGGGCGAAGGTCACGGTGAGGAGACCCTGCACGTTGTCACGGAACTCGCCGACGGTCGTCCAGGTGCCGCCGGTGCGGACCTGGACGTCGAAGTCGCGGATCCCCATCACGGCCGCCGGGTACTTGGCCGAGTCGAGGGTCTGCACGACGACGCGGCCGATCGTGGTCGGCTGGACGAAGTCGACGCCGTACGTGTCGGGGAAGACGCCCTTGGTGGCGTCGTGCCAGCCGCTGGCTCCCCACTGCGCGGAGTCGGTGTTGCCGTCGACTCCGCCACACAGCTTCATGTCGCCGTTCGTGGAGGACGCGACGGCCTGCTCGCCGAGCAACAGGTTGTCGCGCGCCGGGACGGGCTTGATCGTGACGGGCACGGACAAGTGTTCGCGACCGACACTGAGGTCGACGTTGTGCGTCGCCGGAGCCGTGCCTCGCGGCACTGTGATCTCGAGAGGCGCCTTCACCAGTTGGTCGACGGGCAGATAGCTCGAGAACTGGTGCCGGGACAGTGTCAACGAGGAGTCGCCGCTGATGCGCATGTCGGCAATGGTGGGCTTGCGGCCGGTATTGGTCATGCCGAGGGTGAGCTTGCCGGACGGGAAGCAAGGCAGCGGCACGACCTCGACCGGCTGCGGGGTTGCGCTGATCTCGACCTGATTGTTGCTGCTGGCAACTGCGACGGCCGGGACCAGGAGAGCGAGTGGGACGGCGAGCAGAGCGGTGCGTGCGCGTTTCATGTGCGGATCCGTTCAGGCCAGGTGGGTACCGGGACGGCCGTCCTCGACGACCAGGGTGGCGCGGGTGGACGCCGTACCACCGGGGGTGATGACCCGGTCGACGACGCGGTACTCCGACGTCCACTGGGAGCTGTCGAGACGGCAGCTGAGGTAGCCGCGCTGGACGCTCTGGAACTTGACGTGCGGATTTTCGGCGAGCAGCGCCTTGCCGGTGGCGTCCGAGTCGACACCGTCCTTGCCGGACGAGATCGACGTGGTGACGAACTCGGTGCCGACCGCCGGCGTCGACGGGTCGGCGAAGTTCACGCGCAGGTCGGACGCGACGGCGCGATGCAGGTCGCCAGTGAGTACGACGAAGTTGCGGACATGCCGGTCGCGGACGCCGGACAGGACCCGGTCGCGCGAACCGACGTACCCGTTCCAGGTGTCCATCGGCAGTTCGAGGTCAGGACCGGTCTTGCGGTCGAGTTGGGCCATCGCGACCTGCTGGGCGACGACGTTCCAGCGGCTGCTGGAACGGTGCAGGGTGTCGAGCAGCCAGCGTTCCTGCGCGTCGCCGGTGATCGTGCGGGCCGGCTCCTGCGACACCTCGTCCGGCGGCAGCCAGCCACCGGTGCTGGTCTGGTCGTCGCGGAACTGCCGGGTGTCGAGCACGCTGAGGTCGGCGGTGCGACCGTAGCGGAGGTGCCGGTACAGCCGGATCGACGGACCGTCGGGGGACTGATCGAGGCGCAGCGGCATGTGTTCCCAGTACGCCCGGAAGCCGTTCGCCCGACGTACGACGAAGTCGTCGTGCGGGACGCCGTCCTCGGAGATGTATCCGGCCCAGTTGCCCTCGACCTCGTGGTCGTCGAGCGTAACGATCCACGGCGCGGCGGCGTGCGCGGCCTGCAGGTCGGGGTCGGTCTTGTGCAGCGCGTACCGCGCCCGGTACTCGTCCAGCGTGAAGATCTCGCCGGCGAAGTCGACCGGGACCGGCTGGTTGCGAACGCCTGCCGTCGGCCCGACACCGACCTCGTAGATGTAGTCGCCGAGGAACAGGACGACGTCGTGGTCCCGGCGTGCGACGTCCTGGTACGCCGTGTAGAAGCCGTCGTAGTAGGCCTGGCAGGAAGCGACCGCCATCGACACCGCCGGCTGGTCGGCCGGCGCCGGCGCGGTCCGGGTGCGGCCGACCGGACTGACCTGACCGTTCGCGCGGAAGCGGTAGAAGTAGTGCCGCCACGAGCGCAGACCGCGGACGTCGACGTGCACGGTGTGGGCGTACTCCGCGCGAGCGTGGGCCGTGCCCCGGCGTACCACGCGGCGGAAGTGCTCGTCCTCGGCGACCTCCCACTCGACCCCGACCGTGCGGTCGTCCATCCCGCCGAACGCCTCGAGCGGACCCGGCGCGAGGCGGGTCCAGATGACCACGGCGTCGGGCAGCGGATCACCCGAGGCGACGCCGAGAGTGAACAGCGGGCGTTTGTCGGTGCGGTGCGGTATCCCTACTGCATCAAGACCAGGGAGGGTGCCGGTGAGGGCAAGAGCGGCGGCGGCGCCGGTGGCGGAGAGAAAGCTGCGGCGGGTGGGCATGGGACGGAGTATCTGTCCGCGGTGACACAACGAACCAGGCACACGTTTCGCGTGATGCAACAGGGGAAGGAAGAAGCCCGATGAGACTGACCTGGGTGCAGCCGGAGGATCTGCTGCCGCACCAACTGGTCCAATCGCGATCCGAGGGTGTCGACGTCGCCGACGTCGAGTCGCGCTGGCGTGCGGCCGGCGGTACGACGGACGCCCCGGCGTCGGGTGCATCGGACGAACCGGCCTCTCCCGAACTACGGACGCTCGCGCGTGAGCTGCTCGCCGAGTTGGACGCACGCGAGGGGGAGTGGCACGAGCCGGTGATCCCCGAGTTGCCGTCGCTGGGCCAACCGGCGGACCTCGAGCGGCGGACGCTGAACGCCTGGCTCGGCCGAGCCGCCGGCAACCTGCTCGGCAAACCGGTGGAGAAGATCCCGCGCGAGGGCATCCGGGAGATCCTGCAGTCGTCGGGCCAGTGGCCGCTGTCGCAGTACATCACGGCGGTCGGCGTACCTGAGGACGTGCAGAAGAGGTGGCCGTGGAACAAGCGGTCGAAGCCGACCAGCCTGCGCGAGGTCATCGACGGGATGCCTGAGGACGACGACCTCAACTTCGCCATCCTGGCGCTGCAACTGCTGGAGCGGCACGGCTCCGCCCTGACCACCGAGGACGTTGCGCAGGCCTGGCTGAACGACCTTCCGGCCGGGCGAGTGTTCACCGCCGAGCGTGTTGCTTACCGCAACCTTCTGGAAGGTGTGGAGCCGTCCAGGGCGGCGTTGGTCGGCAATCCGTTCCGGGAGTGGATCGGTGCTCAGATCCGGACCGACGCCTACGGCTGGGCCCATCCGGGAGACCGCACCGCGGCTGCCCGGGTCGCGCTGGTCGATGCCCGGTTGAGTCACACCGGCGCGGGCGTCGACGGTGCCCTCTGGGTGGCGGCGATGTCCGCCGCCGCGCTGGTGCTGGACTCGCCGAGCGAGGTCGCCTTCGCCGGGCTCGAGGTGGTCGCGGCGGACGGAGCGATCGCGCGAGCCGTTCGCTTCGGGCTGGGTCTCGCGGACCGTCCGCTGGACGACGCGCTCGACGCGCTGCATGCCGAGTACGGCGACCTGCACTGGGTGCACGCGGTGAACAACAGCGCGCTGACGGCGTACGCGCTGACCGCTCCGGACTTCGCCACCGCGGTCGGCCGCTCGGTGATGGGCGGGTGGGACACCGACTCGGCCGGGGCGACGGTGGGTGCGGTGTTTGGCGCTGTGCGAGGGGTTCCGGCAGAGTGGTCCACACCACTGGACAACCGGGTGGCCACGAGCCTGCCGGGGATGAACCAGATCGCGATCGACGAGCTGGCACTGAGGACCGTGGAGGTGGCCCGGGGTGGAGCCTGATGTTGTCGTCGTAGGTAGCGCGAACGTGGATCTGGTGTTGCCGGTCCAGCGGATCCCGCGCCCCGGCGAGACAGTGCTGGCGGGAGTGATGACCCGCGGACCGGGCGGCAAGGGCGCCAACCAGGCCGTCGCGTCCGCGCGGGCGGGTGCACGGACGGCGATGGTCGCTTCGCTCGGTGACGACGACGGTGGTGCACTGATGCGCGACGCCCTCGGCAGCTCGGGCGTCGACCTCTCGCTGGTCTCGGTGACCTCCGCCCCGACCGGTACGGCGATCATCACGGTCGACGAGAGTGGTGAGAACTCGATCGTGGTCGCCCCCGGCGCGAACGGCGAGCTGTCGCTGTCCGACGCGGCGGCCGCTGCCGTCCGGGCAGCGAAAGTCGTTCTGGCCCAGCTGGAGATCCCGTTTCCGACCGTGCAGGACGCGGCGGCGGCGAGTTCCTACTTCATCCTGAACGCGGCGCCGGCGGCCGAGCTGCCGGACGAGTTGCTCGCCGAGGTCGATCTGCTGGTGGTCAACGAGACCGAAGCCGAGGCGATCGCGGGCGCGGACCGTTCCGCGCTGCTGAAGAAGGTGCCGGCCGCGGTCGTCACGCTCGGCGCCGCCGGCGCGGTGATCCTGACGCGCGGCGACGACGAGATCAGGGTTCCCGGCCTCCCGGTCGACGTGGTCGACACGACGGCAGCGGGGGACACGTTCTGTGGGGTGCTGGCGGCAGCATTGTCTGCCGTGTCGAATACCGGAGCGATTACGTCGAGCGACCTGACGAATGCGGTCCGACGCGCTACCGTGGCAGCGTCATTGAGTGTTCAGGCGGCGGGGGCGATTCCCTCGGTGCCTCACGGGGATGCAATCGACGCGCGCTACGCGGAGGTGTACCTGTGAATCCGCTCGAGCCGCGGCCCATCGATCTGCCCGCCCGGGTGGATCTGGGGCTTCGGGCCGACCTGTCGTTCCTCGACGACGCCAAGATCCTCGGCGCCCCGGAGGACCCGGCCGACCTGCCGCGGTGGCGCGCCAAGCTGGCCGAGTGGCTGATCGGTGCCTACGACCGGACGCCGTACGACGGCTCCCACTACGAGGTCCCCGGGCGCGAATGGACCCAGACGGCGTACTCGGTGGCGCTGGTCTGGCTCTGGGACGACCAGCTGTACGACGTCGAGACCGGGCGGTTCACGCCGGAGAAGTTCGTCCAGCACGGTGTCGCCGACTTCGGTGGGTACGACGCGGTCGTGCTGTGGCACGCCTATCCGGTGATCGGGATCGACTCGCGCAACCAGTTCGACTTCTACCGGGACGTGCCCGGGCTGCGGCAGCTGATCGACGACCTGCACCGGCTCGGGCTGAAGGTGTTCTTCGACTACAACCCGTGGGATGTCGGCACCCGGCGGGCAGCCCGTTCGGACGCCGCGGAGTTCGCGGCGCTGGTCACGGAGTACGACGTCGACGGGGTCTTCCTGGACACGTTGAAGGAAGGCGACCCGGCCTTCACTCGCGCGCTGCGCAAGGCGAATCCGGCGATCGCGTTCGAGGGCGAGTCACGGTTGCCGATGGCAAGGATCGGCGACCATGCGCTGTCCTGGGCGCAGTGGTTCGCCGATACCCGCGCGCCCGGCATCCTGCGTGCGCACCTGTTCGAGCGCCGGCACATGATGCACCACACTCGCCGGTGGAACCGCGACCACAGTGACGAGTTGCAGTCCGCCTGGATCAACGGCGTCGGCATGCTGGTCTGGGAGTCCGTGTTCTCGGCCTGGGTCGGCTGGAACGCGCGGGACCGCGCCACGCTGCGGCGGATGGTCGCGGCGCAGCGGGCGTTCGCGCCGGTGCTGCTCAACGGCGACTGGATCCAGTTGACCCCGGAGATCCCGGACAAGGCGCGCGAGCACGGCGTCTACGGTTCGCGGTTCGACCTGGCCGACATCACCTTCTGGACGCTGATCAACCGCGACGAGGAGGACTTCGACGGCATCGTGCTGCGCTCGGAGGACCAGGTCGGCGACTGGTACGACGTGACGTCGGGCGTGCCGATCACCTCGGACGACGACGGTGTCCACCTGGTCGTGCCGGGTCGTGGCGTCGCCGGGATCATCCGGGTGGGCGCGACCGCCGGCTCGTCCTGCCGGACGACCGCCCGTCGGCTCGGCACGATGCCGCGTCCGCATCTGAAGGACTCCGCGTTCCCGATGGCGCCGGCCCGGCGGGTTCCCGTTCCCGTGGTTTCCGGTGACGCGTCGCTCGGCCCGGTGGTCGTCGTACCGGCGGGGGACCGGGTGCTGAAGGTGCGGCATCGGCGACGCGAGACCGGGTTGTACGACCAGGCGCCGTACGTGGAGGAGTGGAAACCGCTGCCGCCGCGTCTGCACGACCTGCGGACGGAGACGCGCGAGGTCTCGCTCTCCGGTGTCTCGGTCGCGACGACCGAGGTGACCAACGCGCAGTACGCCGCATTCCTGGCCGCGACCGGCTACCGGCCGTTGGTGCCGAACCGCTTCCTCGCGCACTGGGCCGACGGCGCGCCTGCGCCGGGGACCGAGGACCAGCCGGTGACGTACGTCGATCTGCCGGACGCGCGGGCGTACGCGGCCTGGCGTGGTGGGCGGTTGCCGACCGAGGACGAGTGGCAGCTCGCCGCCGGGCTGGACGGGTTCACCCGCGCCGAGCCGCTGGTGTGGAACCTGACCGAGAGCGAGCACCGGGACGGCCGCAGCCGGTTCTGCATCCTCAAGGGCGGTTCGCACTACGCCGCCGAGGGCTCCGACTGGTACGCCGACGGCGGTCCGCAGGAGCCGGACGTGAGCTTCAAGCTGGTGCTGACCGGTGGTGGTCTCGATCGCTCGGAGACCATCGGCTTCAGGTGTGCGGGATGAGGGCTGCTCCACTTGACGGCGTGAAGGTCCTCGAGGCGGCGACTCTGTTCGCGGGACCGCTGGCGGCGACCTTCCTGGGTGACTTCGGGGCCGATGTCACCAAGATCGAGCACCCGGCGCGGCCCGACGCCGCCCGGACGCACGGCGCATCGAAGGACGGCGTCGGGCTGTGGTTCAAGACCCTCGGGCGGAACAAGCGGATCGCGACGCTCGACCTGTCCCGCGGTCGCGACGTCTTCCTCGACCTGGTGCGCACCCACGACGTCCTGGTCGAGAACTTCCGGCCGGGCACGCTGGAGCGCTGGGGACTCGGGCCCGACGTGTTGCTGGCGGCGAACCCGCGGCTGGTGATCGCCCGGGTGACCGCCTTCGGGCAGGTCGGCCCGTGGTCGAGCCGGCCCGGATTCGGGTCGCTGGCCGAGGCGATGAGCGGGTTCGCGGCCGTCACGGGTGAGCCGGACGGGCCGCCGACGCTGCCGCCGTTCGGGCTGGCGGACGGCATCACCGCGCTGGCCACGGCGTACGCCGTGATGGTCGCGCTGCGCGAACGGGATCGGTCCGGGGCCGGCCAGGTGATCGACATGGCGATCATCGAGCCGATCCTGATGATGCTCGGTGGTGGGATCACGGCGTACCAGCAGACCGGGTACGTCCAGCCGCGGTTGGGGAACCGGTCGTCGAACAACGCTCCCCGCAATGTCTACAAGACCGCGGACGGGCGCTGGGTCGCGGTGTCGACCAGCTCGCAGAGCATCGCCGAGCGGGTGGTGAGGCTGGTCGGTCGCGCGGACCTCGTGGCGCAGCCGTGGTTCGCCACCGGGCGCGAGCGGGCGCAGCACGCCGACGAACTGGACGAGGCGGTCGGGTCGTGGATCGCCGAGCGGCCGATGGACGAGGTGATGGCGGAGTTCGAGAAGGCCGAGGCCGCCGTCGGTCCGGTGCACGACATCCGCGGAATTATGACCGACCCGCAGTACGCCGCGCTGAACACGATCGTCGCGGTGGACGACGACGAGCTCGGCGGACCGGTGCAGATGCAGAACGTGCTGTTCCGGTTGTCCGAATCGCCAGGGTCGATCCGCTGGGCCGGGCGGCCGCACGGCGCGAACACCGACGAGGTGCTCGCCGAGATCGGAGTCAGTCCGGAGCAACTCGCTGCGCTGCGCGCGGCCGGCGTGGTCTGACGCTGATGCCTGAGGGGGCCTGAAGTGCTGACGGCACTGTATGTACCTGCCAACCGGCCGGATCGGTTCGCGAAGGCTGTTGCCGCAGGCCCCGATCTGGTCGTGTTCGACCTGGAGGACGCGGTTCCGGTCGACGACAAGGTGGACGCGCGCGGCTGGGCGGTCGCCTGGATCGCGGCGAACGCGGCTGGTTCGGTGGAGGTCCGGGTCAACGCGCCCGGGACGCTGTGGATCGAGGACGACCTGGCCGCGGTGGCCGCCCTGCCGGTGATCCGGATCCGGGTGCCGAAGGTGGAGAGTGCGAGCGACGTCCACTCGATCCTGGAACAGGTGCCGACGGCAAGGATCACCGCGCTGATCGAGTCGCCGCTGGGTTTGGAGCGGGCGTTCGAGATCGCGTCCGCGGATCCGCGGGTGGTGGCGATCGCGCTCGGCGAGGCTGATCTGTCGAGTGCACTGGGTGTGGACGGATCGGTCGGATTGGCATGGGCGCGCGGGCGGCTGGTGTCGGCGTCGCGGGCGGCCGGGCTCGGCGCTCCGATGATGTCGGTGTATCCGCGAGTCAACGACCTCGACGGATTGCGGCAGACCAGTCTGGAGGGCCGTGCCCTTGGATTCGTCGGGCGTACGGCGATCCATCCGCGGCAGCTGGCCACGATCGTCGAGTGCTTCACGCCGACCGCCGTACAGCTCGCCGAGGCGGAGGCGTTGCTGGCCGCGGTCGACAAGGCCGGGGTCTCCGACGGCGGCGTCATTGTCCTTCCGGACGGCCGGATGGTCGACCCCGCCATGGTGGGGCGCGCCCGGGAGCTCAGCACCCTGATGCGGGAGATCGAGTCCCGGTCAAGTTAGGCTCGACATATGCTGCCGCGCAGTGTTGACGCCGTGGTGATCGGCTCGGGGCCGAACGGCCTGGTGAGCGCGATCGCCCTTGCCGACGCGGGCTGGGACGTGCTGGTGCTGGAGGCCGCCGAGACCTTCGGCGGCGCGGTCCGGTCGACCGAGGACGACGGCTGGATCAGTGATCGTTTCAGTTCGAACTACCCGTTGGGCGTGGCGTCACCGGTCATGCGCGCGCTGGAGTTGGAGAAGTTCGGCCTGAAGTGGGCACATGCGCCGCTTCCGCTGGTGCATCTGCTCGATGCCGAGGAGGGCACCTCGGTCGCGATCCACCCGGATCCGGAGGACACCGCGAAGTCGATCGGCTCCGACCACCCGGGCGACGGCGAGGCGTGGCTGCGGATCTACCAGCAGTACGTCGCGATCCGCGAGCCGCTGCTGAAGTCACTGTTGACCTCGTGGCCGCCGGTCGTGCCTGGCATCAAGCTGGCGCGCAAGCTCGGGTCCGCGGGCGAGCTGCTGCGGTTCGCGCGGTTCATGGCGATGCCGATGCACCGGATGGGCAAGGAACTGTTCGCGGGCCCGCGCGGGGCAGCGTTGCTGGCGGGCAACGCGCTGCACGCCGACTCGCCGCTGTCCGGCAGCGTCAGCGGCACGATGGGCTGGCTGCTCGCGATGATGGCGCAGGACGTCGGCTATCCGGTGGCGATTGGGGGATCGAGCGCATTCTCGGGCGCTCTGGTCCGTCGAGCCGAGCGCGCGGGCGCCCTGCTCATCTCGGATACGCCGGTCTCCGCGATCGACGTGTCGTCCGGGCGAGTGACCGGCGTACGGACGGCGTCCGGGGAGACGGTCGCGGTGAGCCGGGCAGTGATCGCGGACACGTCTGCTCCGGTGCTCTACAACCAGTTGTTGCCTGGCGCAACGATCCCGGCAGGGTTGCGGCGGGATCTGGACGAGCGGTTCGAGTGGGACTACCCGACGGTGAAGCTGAACTTCCGGCTGAGCGGGCCGATCCCGTGGACGTCGGCCGAGGCGCGATCCGCCGGGGTGGTCCACCTCGGCGGGACAGCGGACGAGCTCGTGCATCTGTCCGCCGACCTCGACACCGGCCGGTTGCCGTCGCAGCCGTTCCTGCTGATCGGGCAGTCCACGAAGTCGGATCCGTCCCGGTCGCCGGAAGGGACCGAGGCCGTCTGGGCGTACTCACACTTGCCGCGGGGGATTGCCGACGACGAGTCCGCCGGCAAGCTGGCCGGCCGGATGGAACGCGCGATCGAGCGCTTCGCACCGGGCTTCGGTGAGCTCATCATCTCGCGTGATCTGCAACGGCCGAGCGCCCTCGAGTCCGGCAACGCGGCCCTCGGCCTCGGCGCTCTCGGTGGCGGCACCATGCAACTGCATCAGCAGCTCGTGTTCCGGCCGACCATCGGTCTGGGCAGTCCGCGCACTTTCATCGCCGGCCTTTACCTGGGCAGCTCCGCCATCCACCCAGGCGGCGGCGTCCACGGAGCCTGCGGCCACCTCGCGGCGCGCACCGCCCTCCGTGACGCCTCGATCATCGGGCCCCTCACCCGGACCCTGCCCACCGCAACCCTCCGCCACCTCCAGCGTTGACCGCCTCCTCGAAGTGAGCCGGTGGCTAGCGGCTTGTGTTACCGCTGGCGGGTTGTACGGCGCCAGCGGTGAAACAACCCGCCAGTGGCCAGGCGGCGCAGGGCACCCGGGAGCTGTGGTGGGGGCGGTTTAGGGTCGGGAGTATGCGACTGGATGAGGCGATGTGCCGGGCGCGGGTCGCGGCGGCGCGGGTGGGGCGGTTGGCCACGGTCGGCGGTGACCGGCGGCCGCACGTCGTACCGGTGACCTATGCGGTGCGCGGGGACGAGTTGTTCATCGGGATCGATCAGAAGCCGAAGACGACGACTGACCTGAAGCGGTTGCGCAACATCGCGGAGAACGAACGCGTGGCGGTCCTGGTCGACCAGTACGACGAAGACTGGACGCATCTGTGGTGGGTGCGGGTCGACGGCGTCGCGCGGGTGGTGGAGGCCCGGTCGGCGGCACTGGAGTTGCTGGTGGCGAAGTATCCGCAGTACGAGGCGGACCCGCCGCGTGGACCGGTGATCGGGATCCGGGTCGACCAATGGTCCGGGTGGTCGTACTCCTGACGCGTAGGGTGCTGGGAGGGAGGTGCGGATGACGCAAGTGGAGGGCTTGCTGCGCGAGCTCGCGCCGCAGGTGCTGGGGTTCCTGGCGCGGCGGCACGGGCAGTTCGATCTGTGTGAGGACGCCGTCCAGGAGGCGTTGCTCGCGGCCGCGACGCAGTGGCCGGCGGACGGCGTACCGGCGAATCCGCGCGGCTGGCTGATCACGGTCGCGACGCGGCGGCTGACCGACCAGTTCCGCAGTGAGGCTGCGCGCCGCCGCCGCGAGGACAGCGTCGCGTCGATGGCCGGGCCGGAGGAGTTGGTTGCCCCTGGCGCCGATGTCGACACGGCTCCGGACGAGGACGACACGCTGACGCTGCTGTTCCTGTGCTGCCATCCGGCCGTCACGCCGGCGTCGCAGGTCGCGCTGACGCTGCGCGCGGTCGGCGGTCTGACCACGGGCGAGATCGCGCGGGCGTTCATGGTGCCCGAGGCAACGATGGCGCCGCGGATCAGCCGGGCGAAGAAGAGCATCAAGGCGGCCGGGAGCCGGTTCGAGATGCCGCCGGAGGAGGAGCGCGCGGACCGGCTGCGGGTTGTCCTGCAGGTGCTGTACCTGATTTTCAACGAGGGATACACCGCCAGTTCCGGCGAGGAACTGCAGCGGCTCGACCTGACCTCCGAGGCGATCCGCCTGACCCGGATGCTGCGTTCAGCCTTGCCTGATGACGGTGAGGCTGCGGGCCTGCTGGCGTTGATGCTGCTGACGGACTCCCGCCGTACGGCGCGGACGACCGCCGATGGTGGCCTGATCCCGATCGACGAGCAGGACCGCACGCTCTGGGATCGCGAGCAGATCGAGGAAGGCACGACGCTGATCCTGGCCACATTGGCCCAGAGCGCGGTCGGTCCTTATCAGGTGCAGGCCGCGATCGCCGCGGTGCATTCCGAGGCGCCGAGTGCCGACGAGACCGACTGGAACCAGATTCTCTCGCTGTATGTGCTGCTGGAGCGGCTCACGCCGAATCCGATGGTCAGGCTCAACCGGGCGGTTGCGCTCGCGCAGGTGCAGGGTCCGCAGGCCGGTCTCGACCTGCTCGCCACGCTGGACGGCAACAAGAACATCACCGAGACCCACCGTCTGGACGCCGTACGGGCGCATCTGTACGAACGGGCGGGGGAGCCGGCGAAGGCGCAGGAGCATTACCTTGCCGCGGCCCGGCGTACCACCAGCCTGCCGGAGCAGCGCTACCTCCAGGCGAAGGCGGCGGCGATCTCCGTGTGACTGCGGTCACGTGACCCGGGTTGTAACTTCGGTTTACAGTGGCGGGTATGAGCCTTGAGGAGCGGACACGCGCGCGGGACCGGGGGCGGCGGGACGCGATCGGCGTGGGGGTCGCGCTGCTGAACCGGCTCGCGCGGTGGCGGACAATCGATCGGTTCGGGTTGCGGAAGCAGACCGAGCGGGTGGTGTTCGAGGCGACCAAGACGGGTTTCCGGACGGCGGGAGCGCTGTCTCGGAGTTTCTCGGCGGCGTCCAAGCTCAGCAAGCCGTCCCGGTTGCCGGCAGCGCGAGGAAGCGGCCGCTTCGACCTGACGCCGACCGAGGACCAGCAGATGGTGGTCGGGGTCGTGAAGGAGTTCGCCGCCGAGGTACTGCGTCCGGTGGCGTCAGCGGCGGACACCGCGTGTACGACGGATCCGAAGGTGCTGGCGTCGTCGGCCGAGCTCGGGCTGAGTCTGATCGAGGTGCCGGAGGAGCTCGGTGGCATCGTCACCGAGCGGTCCGCGATGACCGGCGTACTGGTTGCCGAGGCGATGGCGCACGGTGACATGGGTCAGGCGGTCGCGTGCCTTGCGCCGGCGGCGGTGAGTACGGCGATCTCGTTGTGGGGTGACGAGACGCAGCAGGCGACGTATTTGCCCGCGTTCACTGGGTCGTCGGTCCCAGCGGCGGCGTTGGCGGTCTTGGAGCCGCGGCCGTTGTTCGATCCGTTCGACTTACGGACCACAGCCGTCGGCGGGCGATTGAACGGCGTGAAGTCGCTGGTGCCGCGTGGTGCTGAGGCTGAGTTGTTCGTGATCGCGGCGCAGTTGGAGGATCAGGGGCCGGCGCTGTTCCTGGTCGAGTCCGATCATCCCGGCGTGACGATCGAGGCCGAGCCGTCGATGGGGCTGCGGGCGGCGTCGCTCAGCCGGGTGATCCTCGAGGATGTGCCGGCGGTGCAGCTGGGCACGCTCGACGACTACGCCGAGTGCGTGCGGCTGTCGCGGCTGGGCTGGTGTGCGTTGTCACTAGGTACGGCGAAGGCGGTGCTGGACTACGTCACGCCGTACGTCAATGAGCGGACGGCGTTCGGTGAGCCGATCAGCCATCGGCAGTCGGTGGCGTTCATGGTCGCGAACATCGGGATCGAGCTGGAAGGTATGCGGCTCGTCACCTATCGGGCCGGATCTCGTGCGGAACAAGGGCTTCCGTTCGCCCGCGAGGTCGCGCTGGCGCGCCGGTTGTGCACGGACAAGGGCATGCAGATCGGGACGGACGGTGTGCAGCTACTCGGCGGGCACGGGTTCGTGAAGGAGCATCCGGTCGAACGCTGGTACCGCGACCTGCGAGCGATCGGCGTGATGGAAGGCGCGGTGCTGGTCTGATGATCAACCTCGAGACGCCAAGGAAGTTCCGCGCCCTCGTGAACCAGGCGCACCAGGTCGCCGCGGAGATGCTGCGTCCGAACTCGCGGCGGTACGACCTGGCCGAGCACGAGTACCCGGTCGAGCTGGATATGCTCGCGGCAGTGGTCGACGGATTAGGTGCCTCGGGCACCAGTTCCGGCGCGGGCGCGGCCGGAGTACGACGTACTGCTGCCGGTGAAGGTGTCGTGAACGGATCGAACCTGTCGTCGGTGCTGTCGATCATGGAGATGTGCTGGGGCGATGTCGGACTCCTGCTGTCGATGCCGCGGCAGGGTCTCGGCAACTCCGCGATCGCATCGGTTGCCTCCGACGAGCAGTTGCGGCGGTTCGACGGCGTGTGGGCCGGGATGGCGATCACCGAGCCCGGGTGCGGATCCGACTCGGCGAACATCCAGACGACCGCGCGCCGCGACGGCGACGACTACATCATCGACGGCGAGAAGATCTTCGTCACCGCGGGCGGTCGCTGCGACGCCGTGGTGGTGTGGGCGACGCTCGACAAGTCGTTGGGGCGGGCCGCGATCAAGTCCTTCGTCGTACCGAAGGACACGCCAGGCATGACGGTCGAACGGCTTGACCACAAGCTCGGCATCCGCGGCTCCGACACCGCCACTCTTCGCTTCGACAACTGCCGCGTGCCCGCGGCCAACCTGCTCGGGTCAGCCGAGATCGACGCCGACAAAGGCTTCGCGGGTGTGATGCAGACGTTCGACAACACGCGTCCGCTGGTCGCGTCCATGGCCGTCGGGTGCGCCCGTGCGTCGCTCGAACTCACCCGTGAGCTGCTGGCCGACGCCGGGGTCGAGATCGACTACGACCGCTCCGTCCACCTCCAGCCCGCGGCCGCGGCGACGTACCTCGAACTCGAGTCCGACTGGGAAGCCGCCTATCTCCTCACCCTGCAAGCAGCCTGGATGGCCGACAACGGTAAGCCGAACTCCCTCCAAGCCTCCATGGCCAAAGCCAAAGCCGGCCGCTCCGCCAACGACATCACCCTCCGCTGCATAGAACTCACCAGCACCCTCGGCTACTCAGAACACGAGCTCCTCGAGAAATGGGCCCGGGACTCCAAAATCCTCGACATCTTCGAAGGCACCCAACAAATCCAACAGTTGATCGTCGCCCGCAGACTCCTCGGCAAGACGTCCGCCGAGCTCAAATAGCCTTATCTGTAAGGGGATCTCAGCCTACGCGGCTGGCCCGGGCCAGCATCGACCCGGTCCATCCTCGGGGCCGTGATCACCTCTGCTCCGTCCCTGCTCCGTCAGCCGCTCCAGTCGGCGATCCACTGCCTGCCGGGTCCGGTCGTAGGACGACGGGAGCATCAACCAGAACTCCGTTTATCGTCGGGTGAGGCGAATCATCGCGCGGTAGAGGGCGCGGGGGGCTGGTGCGGGCGGTAGCTCGTTGGATCGCACCGGTTCGGCGGCGTACGACTCGAGCATGTAGGCAACCAGCCGTCGCCATGTGTCGGGCGCGGCGTCGCCGGTGGCGCTGATGACGCCCGCGTTCGCCATCAGCAGGACCGGAAGGTCCTCTGGGGAGAAGTCCGGACGCAGGTGTCCGCTGTCCTTGGCCCGGGTAATCAAGGCGAGCCATCCCTTGTACGCCGTGTCGCGCTTGGCCTCCAGCGCCTTGGCGGTGGGGAAGGTCAGGGTGAGTAGATCGGCGAAGCCGCGGTCGGCAGCCTGCATGGCGCAGACTCGCTCGACGTAGGTGGTGAACCCGTGCCACGGGTCAGTGTCATTGAGCGCCTCGCTGATCGCGGCGACGTAGGCATCCATCCGGTCGTCGAAGACGGATCCGATGAGGTCCTCACGAGTAGGGAAGCGCCGATAGAGCGTGGCGATACCGACGCCGGCCTGGCGGGCGATGACCGTCATCGGCACCTCGAGGCCCTGCTCACTGAAGACGCTACGCGCCGCGGCGAGCACGCGCGCACGATTGCGTTCGGCGTCCGTTCGCAGTCCCTGCCGGATGTCGTCAGGAGTCGCGGGAGGTGTCATGTCGTCATCCTAGCCAACTGGAATACCCCATCCACTTCTGCTGCTAAGGTGGGGAAGAGAATCGGAAAACCCCATCCACTTCGCTGAGGAGACTCTCGATGCGCGCTCTGCTCGTCCACTCCGTACCAGCCACGCCAACCGTGGACGACGTGCCGCTGCCGCAGGCCGATGCCGGTGAGTTGCTGGTCAGGGTCGAGGCGTCGTCGGTGAACGGCTTCGACGCGGCCACTGCCGCCGGCTATGTGCAGGGAATGATGGAGCATCGCTTCCCGCTCGTTCTCGGCAAGGACTTCGCCGGCACTGTCGAGGCAGTCGGTGAGGGCGTGACCGAGTTTGCTGTCGGCGATCCCGTGTTCGGCGTCGTAGCCAAGCCGTTCCTGGGTGCGGGCTCGCTGGCCGAGTACGTCGTCGTTCCCGCGGCGTCTGGCATAGCGCGCATTCCAGACGGTGTCTCGGCCACCGACGCTGGGGCCCTCGGTCTTGCCGGCGCTGCCGCGCTCGACAGCCTTGCTGCGGTAGAGCCCGCGGAAGGAGAGACGTTCCTCATTGTGGGAGCGACCGGCGGCGTCGGCGCGATCGCGATGCAGTACGCCGCGGCCCGCGGCGTGCGCATAATCGCCACCGCCCTGCCCGGCGCACACGCAAACTTCGTCCGGTCCCTCGGGGCAGACATTCACGTTGTGGATTACACAGCTGACCTCGCCGTACAGCTGAAGGACGTCGCTCCCAGCGGCGTCGACGTGGCTCTCCACCTGGCCGGAGACGGCCAGGCCGTCGCCGGGCTGGTGAGACCAGGCGGCCGGATCGCCTCGACTCTCGGCTTCGGTCCTGACGCCGTCGCGGGTCGTGACCTGACTGTCGTCGCCGTGATGGCCGACACGAACGCCGCGACCCTGGAACGCCTGGCCGCCGATGTCGCCGCAGGCCGTCTGCGGGTGCCCGTCACCACCACTTACCCGCTTGAGCAGGCCGCGCAGGCATTCGCTGACTTCGGTGCCGGAGCGCTCGGCAAGCTCGGCATCACGCTGGTTTGAGCGCCCACCCGACTGGCGCGCCTTTGCGAGGAGCTGTCCATGCACGTCATGGTGTTCGGTGCCACCGGAAAGATCGGCCAGTTGGTCGTCGGCCAGATCGACGACCTCACCTATCTCCAGGCGGCTCCAGCCATCAGCAACTGATCGCCCCACCGGGTCGCGACGTCTGCCTGAGGTGCTCGACGGTCGGTCGACGACCGGCATCGCAAATGTGCTCGTGGTGGGCGACGAGCCGTTGACTTGCCGTGAACTCAACCGCAACTAACGCGAAATCGGGGCCTTCAGGAGAGGTAGGTGCAGGGGTCAGCTCACCGCTTGCGGAACGGCCCTCGGGGCCGTGACCGGCGCTCGTCGGGTGGAAACACGAGCCGTGTTATTGTCGCCGATGTAGAAACGTTTCTATCTGTTACTGCATCGAAAGGGCCTTCATGGTTCTGCCTGTCGTGTACGTAGACCTGCCCCGCGCGCTGGAAGCCGAGCTCTTCGGCGATGGGATCGAGCAGAAGCTGAGGGGGATCGGACGTCTCGTCCGCAGGGGCGACGGCAGCGTCGATGGTGACAGTGACGCGAGGTTGCGGGCGGAGGTGCTCATCACTGGCTGGGGGTCTGCGCCGTTGCCGGAGCGGCTCGGGCTCGAGGATCGCCTGCGGCTCGTCGTGCACAGCGCTGGGACGATCCGTGCGCTGGCGCCACAAGGATTGCTGTCTAGTGGTGTGCGGGTGAGCCAGGCGTCTGCGGGGATGGCGCAGTCCGTTGCCGAGCTCGCGCTGTACATGACGATCGCCCGGCTGCGTGATCTGGACCGCATCGATCGGGCGATGGCCGCGGCGCACGACTGGGTTGGAGCCGATTTCGGCTTGGGGCGGACGCTCGCGGGCGCCACTGTCGGAGTGGTCGGCGCCAGCCGGGTCGGACGCGCCTATCTGAGGCTGGTGGTGGCGGCCGGCTCCGACGTGCTGGTCTACGACCCCTATCTGGATGACCAAGAGGCCAAGAGCCTCGGCGCCAGGTTGGTCCCGCTGGAGACGCTGCTCAGTCAGTCGGTTGTGGTGGCTCTGCATGCTCCAGTGCGGGAGGAGACCCGGCACATGCTCGATGCACAGAGTCTGGCGCTGATTCCGGACGGGGGACTGGTGATCAACACGGCCCGCGCGGCCCTGGTCGACACCGATGCGCTGCTGGCCGAGGTGCGCAGCGGACGCCTGAGCGCCGCAGTCGACGTCTTTGACAAGGAGCCGCTGCCACCCGACTCGGAGTGGTGGCAGCTGCCGAACGTACTGCTGACCCCGCATCTCGGGGCGAGGACCTGGCACTCCCGGCGAACCCAGGGAGCGATCGTCATCGACGAGATCCGGCGCTACCTGAACGGCCTCGACCTGCGGCACGAAGTACTCCCGGACACCTACGACCTCATGGCTTGACCGTCTCTCTGTTTCAGGGAGATGACTGAGACGTTGCGAAACGATACTAGAAACGCTTATGGTGTCGGGAAGCGTTTACCGAACCGCTGGTGCGGTCGCCGACAGGAAGTGGTGAAGAGTGATGCAGCGAGGACTGAAGATCGCAGCCTCGGCGGCTCTGGCCGTCGCGATGGCCGCGGTCGCCGGATGTTCCTCCGGTGGTGACACGGCCGAGGAGGGACAGGACCCGGCCACGGCGACAGGCACCCTGCGGGTGGTCGTTCCGAACTTCCCGGCGAACAACGAGGGCCAGGCCGTCTTCCAGGGAATCGTCGACATCTTTCACAAGACGTATCCGCAGATGAAGGTCGAGCCGGACTTCGTGCCGTACGACAACCTGAACGAGAAGATCTCCACCTCGCTCGCGGCCGGCAAGAACTACGACGTGGTCAGCGCCGGCATCGGCTGGGTGCAGCCGTTGGCCGACCTGGGAGCGATTCAGTCGCTGACCAAGCTCGGAGTGAAGACCGAGGACCTGGAGAAGTCGGTCTATCCGGCGTTCGTGCCGCCGATGAAGTACGACGACGAGCTGTACGCCGTGCCGATCGTGGCGAACCCGCGGCTGCTTGCCTACAGCAAGAGTGCGTTCGCCGCAGCCGGGCTGGACCCCACCAAGCCGCCGCAGTCACTGGCGGAGCTCCGTGAAGACGCCAAGAAGCTGACCAAACGCGACGCCAAGGGCCAGATCACCCGCACGGGCTTCGACTTCTGGGCACCCGCCAGCAACTATCGCCAGCAGTTCGTCGCGTTCATGGGAGCCAAGGGCGGCCAGATGTTCACCGCCGACGGCCAGCCGGCTTTCAACGGTCAGGCCGGAATCGACGCTCTGCAACAGATCCACGACATGGTCAGTGTCGACAAGTCCTCGACGTACGGATATCAGAACACCGCGAAGACCGCGCTGGTCACGACCGGGGAGGCCGCGATGGGCTTCGCCAGCCCGTACGTCGACTGCTCCACCAAAGCGCAGGGCATCGGCGAGAAGTGCAAGGATCTCGTCTACTTCAACCTGAAGGACGCCAAGGAGGTCATGTACGTCGGTGGCCGGGTCGCCGCCGTCGGCGACGGGACGAAGTACCCGCAGGCAGCCCTCGCGTTCATCCGCGCGATGCAGGATCAGAAGTCGCAGGAGGCGATCTCCAAGCTCGACGTCGGTGTTCCGATCAGCAGCACTGCCGGCGACAGCGCGTTCGTGAAGTCGAACCCGGCGGGGTCGTTCGCCTGGAAGAACCTCGACAAGTCGGTCTTCGAGTACGGCGGAGCCACCTTCCTCGACTTCCGGGCCAAGTTCGGTCCGTCGCTCGACGAGGTGATCCTCGGCCGCAAGTCGCCTCAGGACGTGCTCAAGGAACTCGACACCGTGGCGCGCAAATGACCACCCAGACCATCGAACGGCCGGTCGTCGCCACGAGCCCGCGCCCGTCCCGGCGCCGCTGCAGCGGCGTCGAAGGGGCCAAGGCCCGCGCCGGTTGGTTGCTGCTGGCACCCTCCCTGGTGCACTCGGTGATCTTCATCGCGATCCCTGGCCTGATGGCGGTCTACCTCAGCTTCACCAACGCCAGAGTGGCCGGGCAGGGCGACTGGATCGGGCTGAAGAACTACCTCGATCTGTTCCAGGACGCGCAGTTCGTCAATGCGGTCAAGAACACGCTGCTGTACACGATCGCCGTCGTACCGGTCGCGATGGCTTTGTCGCTGGCTGTGGCTCTGGGGCTGAACCAGAAGATCCCGGCCCGAGGGCTGTTCCGGACACTGTTCTACATCCCGGTGGTCACCTCGACCGTCGCCGTCGCAGCGGTCTGGCTGTGGATCTACAACCCGGCCGCCGGCCTCGGCAACCAGGTGCTGGCGTTCTTCGGCCTGGCCAGATCGGGGTGGCTGACCGACCCCGACGTCGCGCTGCCGGCGCTGATGGTCGTCGGTGTCTGGCAAGGGCTGGGCGCAAAGATGATCATCTACCTGGCCGCGTTGCAGAGCATCTCGCAGGACCTCATCGAGGCGGCGACGCTGGACGGTGCATCCAGGTGGCAGACGTTCTGGAACGTGACGTGGCCAGGCCTTGGCCCGGTGCACTTCTTCGTCCTGGTCACGTCCATCGCGGGCTCGTTCCAGGTCTTCGACCTGATCTATGTGACCACCGGTGGTGGACCCGCCAATGCCACCAACGTGCTGACCTTCGACATCTTCACCAACGCGTTCGAGCGGCTGCACATCGGCTACGCCTCGGCGGAGACCGTCATCATGCTGGTCTTCGTCGGCATCCTGATCAGCCTCGGCCGCCTGAGCCTGCGCAACCGGGAGGACCTATGAGCAGCGCCACCGCCACGACCACCGGTGGAAGCGCGACCCGCAGGACGTCGGTCTCGCTGGCCAAGGCGTTGCTCGTCGTGGTCCTGGCCGTCGCGGGATTCCTGATGATCGTGCCGTTCGTGTGGATGCTCCTCACCTCGTTCAAGAACCTCAACGAGGTGAACGGATTCTCCTGGCTGCCCGACCAGATCGAGTGGCGCAACTATGTGAACGCGCTCAAGGCGGCGCCGTTCGCGACGTACTTCCGCAACAGCGTGATCGTGGTGGTCGGACAGACCATCCCGGTGCTCTTCCTCTGTACGGCGGCCGGGTATGCGCTGGCGCAGTTGCCGATCCGCGGCCGCAAGGGAATCCTGAACTACTTCATCGTGCTGTTGATCGTGCCGTTCCAGGTATTGATCGTGCCGTTGTTCCTCGTCGTTCGCCGGGTACCGTTCGCCGGTGGCAACGACATTTTCGGCAACGGCGGCACCGGCTGGCTCAACACCTGGGCCGCGTTGATCGTGCCGTTCGTCTCCGCGCCGTTGTACACCTTCCTGGCGCGGCAGTTCTTCGTCTCATTGCCGGCCGAACTGGCCGATGCCGCCCGGGTCGACGGAGTGTCGGAGATCGGCATCTTCTTCCGGATCATGGCGCCGTTGGCTGCACCGGCGTTCGTCACCATCGCCCTCTTCAATGTCGAGTCCGCCTGGAACGGCTTCATCTGGCCGTTGGTGGCGACCAGCTCGGAGAGCCTGCGCCCGCTGCAGTTCGGACTGGCGACATTCGCCCAGGGACAGGGCAATGTGCAGTGGCCGTTCCTGATGGCGATGTCCGCCTTGGCCACGCTCCCGATGATCTTGTTGTTCGTCTTCGGTCAGCGATACTTCATCGCGGGTATGGCGACGTCGGGGATCAAGGGATGACCGCGGCTCCCACCGACCAGACTGCGTTCCGGACGAAAGGTTCCCGATGAAACCCGTACTGCCTCCGCTGCAGGTCTCCGGACCTCTCGCTTCGGTACTGCCTGCCGAGGACCGCACGCTGAGCCCGTACACCGGTCTCACCAGAGACCACTGGATCGCGGTCGCCGACCATCTGCTGACCTCGGCCGACGCCTACCGCTCTCCGGAAGGGGCGCGGATCAACTTTCCAGGCCGTCCATCGCAGCAAGGACCCGCAACGGACGGTCTGGAGGGCTTCGCCCGTACATTCCTGCTGGCCGCTTTCCTTCACGCCGGGGGAGCGGACCGCAACGGCCATCTGCAGAAGTACGTCGACGGCCTGGTCGCCGGCACCCGCACGATCGGTGCCGATGACAACGAGTCGTGGCCGGTCGTCGGACATGTCGGACGCGATGGACAACCGCACGTCGAGGCAGCTGGGATCGCGCTCAGCCTCCATCTCACCAAGGACGACACGTGGGGGAGGCTCAAGCCGGACGAACAGGATCGCCTGGCCGACTGGTTCCGGGCCACCATCGAGCGGGAGCCCTCGCCGAACAACTGGTATCTGTTCCCCGCGACGATCGCGAGCTTCCTCGAAGGCGTTGGCCGAGGAGACGACCAGACTCGGTACGTGCTCGACCGCGCGCTCGGGCTGATCGAGGTCTGGTACCGCGGACACGGCTGGTACTCCGACGGCGCCGGTGACGCATTCGACCACTACGTCGGCTGGGCCATGCATCTCTACCCGGTTCTGCACGCACGCCTACGCGGCGTCGCCGAGCTCGAGAAGCGCTACGGGGATCGGTTGGAGGAGTTCCTGCAGTCGTTCGGCCGGACCTTCGATCGCGACGGTGCACCGTTGTACTACGGGCGGAGCATGACCTATCGCACGGCGACGCTGGCAGCTGTCGCCCTCGGCGAGGCGGTCGGCCGCACACCGCTGAGTCCGGGGCAGACCCGGCGCGTCCTCTCGGCCGGCCTGCGGTACTTCGTCGAACGCGGGTCCATCACGGACAACGGCGTACTGTCCCTCGGCTGGCACACGGAGCACCTGCCGACGATCCAGCGGTACTCCGGGCCTGGTTCGCCGTACTGGGCGTCGAAGGGCTTCCTCGCATTGATGCTCCCGGCTGACCATCCGGTGTGGACAGAGAACGAGGCCGCGTTGCCGGGAGACACCGACGACTATGTGCAAGCACTGGATGTCGGCCTGCTGATCCAGAACACCGCCGTCGACGGCCTCGTCAGGGTGCACAACCATGGCAGCGATCACCTGAAGCCGGACGCCGCCGATGCGGGCGCTCCCGACCCGCTGTATGCGCGGTTCGGGTACTCCACCCGGACCGGACCCACGTCCCTGCACGACCCGGCAGACAACGACATCCAGGTGCGGATCCGACGCGTCTGGAGCGCTCGTCGAAGGATGCACAAGGTCGCCTCCGGCGAGAACTGGATCGCCTCCTGGCACACGCCGAGGTTCCCGCGGTTCTCGCCCTGGGAAGGCAGCGACACCGCTGAAGGTGGGCCTGTCCTGCCGTCCGCGCGGATCGAGAGCCTCACAGCCGTGCAGGGACCACTTGAGGTGCGGATCCATCGGTTCGTCTGGATTCCGCCGTCCCTGCCGGTCCGGCTCGGAGGATGGGCCGTGGCGGCGAGGCACCCGTCCGACTTCGAGGTTGTGACCGGACGACTAACGGTCGATGTCGAGGCGAGTGGACTCCGATCGAGACTCGTCGGCCTACACGGCTGGAATGCGGCGGGTACGGCGTCGGCCTCGTACGGCACCGCGTATGGCGAATGGTCCGTTGTTCCCGAGTTGGTGGGCACGACGTCGCCGGAGAGCACGGTCTACGTGGCGGCCGCGTCGCTCAGCGGCGTACCGGTCGAGGAATTCGTCGATACGGCGGTCGATGGCGCGGTCGTCAGCGTCGACTGGGGTAGTGAGCGACAGGCGTTCGACCTGAACGCAATCTTCGCTGGAATCAGGTAAGAAGTACTGGATGACCGAGATCGAGGGCACTCCGCGCCGGAGCGGACCGACGCTACGTGATGTGGCGCGGCGCGCCGAGGTCTCGGTCGCGACCGCTTCTCGCGCACTGACCAGCGACTACCCGGTCGCTGAATCGACCCGGGCCAAGGTTCTGCGGGCGGTGGAGGAGCTGAACTATGTCGTCGCTCCACGGCTACCGAAACGCAACACCTCCGCGTCCCTCATCGCGATGGTGGTGTCGGACGTCGTGTCCCCACTGCGCAGCCTGGTCGCCACCGGTGTGGCGGAGGCCGCTGGTGACTACGACCGCCTCAGCTCCGTGTACATCACCGGCGGTGAGCTGCGGCGCGAGGAGAAGGTGTTCGCGTGGCTCGAGGAGCAGGACGACGTCGAGGCGGTCATCCTGGTCGGCGGTGTGGAGATCACCGCGGACTACGAGCGCCGGATGGCGGCGCACGCCCGGGCGCTGCACGCTCGCGGCTCCCAACTCGTGCTCTGCGGCCGTCCCCCGCTCGCGGCCGGCGTACCAGCCCTTGTCGTCGAGTACGACAACCGCGGTGGGGCGTACGCCGCGACGAGTCACCTGCTGTCCATGGGGCACCGCCGGATCCTGACCTTGACCGGGCCGGAACGGTCCACGACCACCATCGGCCGGGTCGAGGGATACCTGCAGGCACACGACGATTTCGGTGCCGACGTCGATCCGTCGTTGCGGATCGCCTGCAGTGCTGACCGCAGCGGAGGATTCCAGGGCTGCCAGCAGGCCCTCGACAGCGGGTTGGAGTTCACGGCGATCTTTGCGCACAACGACGTGATGGCGTCTGGTGCGCTCGCCGCGCTGCGCGAGAAAGGCCTGAGCGTGCCCGGCGACGTCTCGTTGGTGGGCTACGACAACATTCCGGTCGCCCAGGAGCTGTGGCCGCCGCTTACCACCGTTTACATGCCGCATGAGGAGATGGGGAAGGCCGCGGTCAGGCTCGCAATGGAACGTCCTGCCCCCGGCTCCGGTCGCGAGCGTCAACTCCTCGGCACCCACATCGTCATCCGCACGTCGGTCCGCCCGCTGATATCCACCGAACGAAAACCGCGATGACCTTGGGGAAGGGGCCGGCCGGACGCTTCGCCGGCACGCTCGTCGAGGCCGCGGGCCAGTACGAGCAGCTGGAACGGCTGTTCGTGGACAAGGCTTGGGTTCCTCGCGGAGACCGATCTCGGCGGGTCAGCTCTCCAGGACGCGCGTCTCGGCGGGTTCCTCGACTGTGTCGGTGGCCTGGTCCCCGTGGCCGGGCCACCACGCGGCGTGCCCGATGAGTGCGGTCAGCGCCGGGGTCAGGAAGAGCGCCATCACGAAGGCCGCCATGGCGATGCCGAGGGAGAAGGAGAAGCCCAAAGACTTGAAGAACGTACCTTCGGCGAACATCAGGGAGGCGAAGGTGCCGGCGAGGATCAGGCCGGCGGCCGCGACTGTCGGACCGGCATGCTCGATTGCCTTGGCCGCCGCGGGCCGCGGCTCGAGCCCTCCCCGTGCCTCTTCCCGCAGGCGCGCCACCATCAAGATGTTGTAGTCGGTGCCCAGCGCGACCACGAAGAGGTAGATGTAGATCGGCAGGATGAAGATCAGCCCCTGCTGTCCCAACAGGCCTTGGAAGACCAGCACCGTCGCACCCAGGCTGGCGGTGAAGCCGAGACCTACCGAGAGGATGAGGTAGAACGGCGCGACGAGGCTGCGCAGCAGCAACGCCAGGATGATCATGATCAGCACTGCCGCGACCGGGAACACGATCGAGTAGTCGCGCGCCATCGCGTCGTCGAGGTCGACGAAGATCGACGTGGTGCCGCCGACGAGAGCCTCGGTCCCGTCCGGCGCGGCCGAGTGCGCGGTGTCGCGCACGGGACCCTCGACGTTGGCCATCGCCGCGTCGGACGTGGGGTCGTCGGAGAGAACGACAGTGAACACCGCGACGTCATCGGTGCGGGCGGCCAGCGCCGCCGACGCGACACCCTCTGCGGTGCCCAGCTCGGAGGCGTACGCATTGAGCTCGGCATCATCGAGCCGTTGGCCGCCCGTAGAGCGCAGCAGCACCGTTGTGGGGTCGGTGGCACCACTGGGCTGGCCCTTCTGGAAGGTGATCAGCGCCTGGCCCGACTCCGTGTTCTCGGTGCTGCTGTCGGAGAAGTTGAAGGTCGGGTTGAACCCGAGGGCGAACAACGACAGCACGGCGAGCGACCCTGCCGAGACGACGGCGAAGCGGACCGGGTGCGCGGCAACCGACCGCCCGATGGCGCGGAACCGGGTGGCCTCGGGAGCGACCATCCACTTCTTCGACGGCCAGGAGATGACTCTTGGCCCCAGGACTGCGACGACCGCGGGGACCAGCGTCAATGCTGCGAGCACGGCCAGCGCGACCGCGATCGCCAGCGCCGGCCCGATCGAGCGGAAGATGCTCAGGGACGACAGCACCATCGCCATGAAGGCGATGATGACCGCCCCGCCGGCCGACGCGATCGCCTCACCGGCCCGCTCGACCGCGTGGGACACCGCACCTCGACCGTCGAAGCCCAGCCGCAGGGCCTCCCGGTAACGGAACAGGAAGAACAGGATGTAGTCGGTCCCGATGCCGAACAGCACGATGAACAAGATCACCGAAATGGAACTGTCGGCCTTGAGATCGAACGCCTCGTTCGCCACCGCGATGAGCCCGGTGGCGGTCGTCCCGACCAGGGCGACGGTCACGATGGGCAGGGCGCACGCGATGACGCTACGGAAGATCAGAGCGAGCAGGACCACGATGAGCAACAGCGTCACGACGCTGACCACGACGAGCGCCCGCTCGGACGACTCCTGGGCGTCCAGCGACTGGGCCGCCGGGCCGGTCACGCCCACGCGGAGGCCGGTCCCGTCAACCAGTGGTTCGAGGTCGGCGCGCAGGCTCCGTGCGTCCTCGATAGCAGCCGGGTCGAAGGCGTTCTTCCCCGGTTTGACCTGCACGAAGATCGCCTGCACCAACCCGTTGTCGGCCGCCGGGGTAGCGGTCGCAGTGCCCAGATTGTCATAGCCCTTGGTGTTGAGCTGCTCGGCAATGGAGGACACCTTGGCCTGGTCGTCCGCGGTCAGCTCGCCGCCATCCTCCCGGTCGAAAACCACAATCGCGCCGATCTCACCGCGCTCGGGAAAGGCGTCCTGCTGGACGGTGAGGGCCTTGACGGACTCGTAGTGCCCGGGCAGGAACTCCGACTGGTCCTGCGTGGACTGCAGGGCGGGGGCTGTCATCGCGATGACTACGGCGGCCACGATCCAGGCGGCGATAACCCACCAGCGGGCGCGGACCACGAGCCTTCCCAGAGCAGCGACCATAGTCCGAACGCTACTCCCCTGGTCGGCCCTCGCGGACTGGAACGACACCGTGCGCACTTGCGAACGACTCGGACCCGTCGACTCGCCTAGCGTCGGAGGTGAGGCTGCACCACAGCCGGCGTTGCGGTTCGCATCCCTGGCACCTCAGGCTTGGGTCGCCCAACGGGTGAACGAGCTCACGTCGTCGGGTGACCCGTCGACTCGTACGTCGGCGGCGCTGCGTCTGCCGAATGCGTGCAGGAGGAGCTCGAGAGGTGGGCCGGCCACGGTGACGGTGCTCGGCCCGCTCCGTACAGCAGTGACCACACTGCCTTCGGGTGCGAGCTCGACCCCGACGGGCGCCTTCCGGTAGGCCCGTTTGAGGATCGGCCGGGCGCGACGCCAGATCTCGTCGAGCTCGGCCGGAGGCATGTCGCGAGGCGGAACCGGACCGGATCCGCGGCGGAGGTCTTCGTGGTGGATGGCGTACTCCACGAGATTCAGGGCCTCGTCGAACCGACCCATCAGCGAGTGTCGAGAAGGGCCTGCCGCGAACCTGCCGACCAGCGCGGCGTATCCGTCCGGCGTTGCGGCTTCGTCGACGAGCCGCCGCATGAACCGCTCCTCGCCGGGCGTCTTCGTGGTCACCTGGTCCCAGACGTTGTGCAGGATCGCATGCTCGCGCTGAACCAGGTGTGCGCACAGATGTCGCGTCGTCCAGCCTGCACAAAGCGTCGGCGCATTGGGATCTGCGGCCCGGAAGTCGCCCGCGAAGGAGCGTCGCTCCCATTCGACCCATGTCATGTCGCGCCGCACACCCCGCATTCCATTGACGTTGGCGGACTCCTGCATGGTGCAGGTTTCAACCTGTCACTCGCTCAGTGCAGCAGTCCAGAGGGCCTGCTGCAACCTCTGGTGACCGAACCACACTGCTGCGATCAACCGTGCCGGGTGATGTGGCTCCTCCGCGCAGGTTTCATCTCGGGCAAGACCATCCACATCGAAGGCGGCGGCCCGCCACAAAACCGCCTGACGTTCGGTCGCGGTGTGCAGGACGGAGGTGGGCGAGGGCTAGCGGCCGTAGGTGGTGAGGAACCGGTCCCGGAAGGTATCCATGGGCCAGACCGGTGCGCTGCCGCCCGGCCGCAGCCCGTCCTGCCAACCCCAGTCCGCGGCCCGATCCGTCACGGCCGGGTCGGCGGCGATGATGCTCACCGGCACGTCGCGGCTCGCCCCATCGCCGGAGACGATGCTGGCCGGCTGGTGGTCGCCGAGGACGACGAGCACCAGGTTGCGGTCGTGGAGCTGCTGGACGAACGAGGTCACTGCGTCGAGTGAGTACGCGATGGATTGTGCGTAGGCGGCTTTCACGCGGTCCGGTTCCCGCCACACGTCGTCCGGCGAGTCGCCCTGGGCCGGCATCGAGTCGAACACCGAGCCGTCGCCCACCTGGCTCCAGTCGACGAGCCGGGGGAGCGGTGCCCAGGGCGTGTGGCTGGAGACCAGGTCGACCTCGGCCATGACGGGAGCGCGGTTCGGCTTCTCGAGCTCCCTGCGCTGGAGCTCGGCCAGGGTGTACTGATCCGGCATCGAGGCGTAGCTGAACGACGGCCCGGCGTACCCCACGTTCCGGCGGTCGTAGACCGTGTCGTAGTGGTAGTACGTCGTCGCCTCCGGCCAGTCCGTGTCGTTCGACGGTACGTCGGCGACGGTCCGCCAGCCCGCGCGACCGAACGCGTCGGTGAGGGTGACCCGGTCTCGGGTGACGAGGTCGTCGTACCGCCGCTGGTTGTCCACCCAGAGCCCGGACTGCAGGCTGGAGTGGGCCAGCCAGCTGAGGCCGCCGAAGGTCGGCGAGGTGAGAAAGCCGCTGCGCGAGGAGAAGCCGGCCTGATGCAGTCGCCGGTCCCCGGCATCGATCGCCGAGCCGACTGTCGGGGAATCGAGCGCGGTGCGTCCGTAGCTCTCGACGAAGACCAGGAGCACGTCCTTGCCCTTCAGGCCGGTCAGCAAGTCGGTGTCCGGGGTGTCGCGGAATCGATCATGCTCGAGCGCCTGACTGAACTCCTGCTGGTCGCGGAGATCGTCCCGGAACTGCGTGGTGAGCCGAGCCGCTGCGGCGGAGGCAATGTGTCCTTGCGACTCCGGCCGGATGCCAATCAGTGCGGGGAATATCGCGATCGCGGCCAGGACGGCGACGATTCGGATCGACGGCCGCCTGTGTCCCGCCACGAGCCGAGCCAGTCGCACCGCCGCCAGCGCCAGCAGGGCGAGCACGGCCAGGCAGAGCAGCCCGGCTCCGATGATGACTGCGAGCGCGCCGGCGCGGCCGATCGAGTCTCCGAGCAGGGCCAGCGCGGAGTCGGCGTACGCCGTGTCGTAGGCGAGGTGGAAGGGGCGGTCGAAGGCGAAGTAGAAGCCTCTGTCGAGCAACCGCAGGATCGCGAGCACCCCGACGAGGAGACCGCCGCCGAGTGCGAGCATCCGCGCGAGTCGCGGTGGCAGCACCAGGACGAGGATGACGAACACGAGGCCCTCGACCGGGATCCGGAGGAATGCGCCCGGCGACAGGTCGCCGGTGTGGTCCGGCACGAGGAGCGCAGCCCAGACCAGGAGCACCGCCAGCACGGACGCCACGGTGCCACGATGGGCGCGCGGGCTGCCGGCCAGGCGCCACAGCCTCCAGGTGTGACGGCCGAACGACTCGGCCAGCAGTCCCAGCGCGATCAGCAGCACCACGGTGTTCACGGGATCGGGCAGGATGCCGGACGCCGCGAGGGTCAGCGTGATGCCGACGATCGCCGCAACCACTTTGGCCCAGTAGCGGGGCGGGAGCGAACCGCGCAGCCACGGCAGCGCCCAACCGGCGGCCACGAACACGTAGCGGGCCGCACCCAACGCGAGCACCCACCAGCCCACCGTCGGCGCGACGTACACGCTCAGGATCAGAACGAGGAACGAGTCGACTTCCATGTCGAAACGCGCCCCGAATGCCGAAGCGGTGCCGGTCCGCCGAGCGATCTGACCGTCCACCCCATCGAGGACCAGCGCCACCGACGAGAGAACCACCAGGATCGCCACCGGCGCCTGGCCGCCGAACGAGTCCGCGGTGAGCGCAGCGACCCCGCAGGCGAGGACCGCGCGAGCCAGTGTCACCCTGTCCGCCGGGCGCAGCCAGTCACGACGGTGACGCGCCAGTGCGTGGGCGAGCAGCCCGGTCAGGCCGGCTCCGCAGGCGACGCCGGTCGCCCAGCCGGCGACGCCGAGGCCGGTGGTCGCCGCGAGCCCACCGAGGAGCACGAGCAGGCAGGCGAAGCCGGTGAGCGGGCCGACCAGGATGCGGCTGCGCACTCGATCCTGAATCAGACGCACGGTGCCTCCGTCTTTGGGGGTACGACAACAACGATCACACGAGCAAGGTGTCGCATCGGTTCACGGGGCGGGACCGGCGTCTGCAGCCCGGTCTCTCACTGGTCGCGCTGCTGTCGGTCGTGCTGACGGAGAGATCGCCGGGTGAACCGGCGCCCGGTGACAGCCGTATCACTGTCAGGGGGACCAACTCGGAGAATCGGAGCCACCGCCATCAGCCGAAACATCTGGACCTTGGTACGCCTGGCGGGCGGCGCCGCGATCCTCGCCGTCCTCGCGTGGCGGGTGGGCGCCGGCCCGTTGGTGGACGGGCTCCGGCTGACGACCGGATGGCCGCTCCTCGCTGCCCTGGCGATCACGTCGCTGACCACGTTGTGCTGTGCGTGGCGGTGGAGGCTGGTCGCGGGCGGACTCGGCATCGAGGTGCCGCTGCGGACCGCGGTGGCTGCCTGCTACCGGTCCCAGTTCCTCAACGCCACGCTGCCCGGCGGGGTGGTGGGCGATGTGCATCGGGCCGTGCGCCACGGGCGCGACGTCGGCGACGTGGGCCGGAGCCTGCGGGCCGTCGCATGGGAGCGGTCGTCGGGGTTCGCGGTACAGCTGATGCTGACAGTGGTCATGCTGTTCCTGCTGCCTTGGACCGCCGGCTCGCTTCAGCTTTTGGTCGCGTTGCCGATCGCGGTGGTCGCCGGGATCGCGCTGGTCGCCGTCCTCCTGCGCCTGGACCCGCGTCGCCTCCCGGCCCGGATCGCACGCGGCTTCACCACCGACCTCCGCGACGCGGTCCTCGCGCCGCGGGCCTGGCCGGGCATCCTGCTCGCCTCCGCCGTCGCTGTGCTCGGTCACGCCGCCGTGTTCATGATCGCGGTGCGGGCGACCGGGTCGCACGTGTCGCCGGCTCGGCTGCTCCCACTGGCACTGGTCGTGCTGATGGCGTCGGCGTTGCCGACGAACATCGCCGGCTGGGGCCCGCGCGAGGGCGCCGCCGCGTGGGCCCTCGGCTGGGTCGGTCTGAGCCCGGCGGAGGGCGTCACCGTTGCGGTCGTGTACGGCGTACTCGCCCTGATCGCCACCCTCCCCGGAGCCTTGGTGGTGATCCTCGGCCGACGCCGCACCCGGCCCGACGCCCGCACCCGTGACCCGCAGTCACAGCCAGATCGGGGTCGACAGGTCGCCCCGGCATGAAGAACCCCAGGACACTCGCGCGACCTGGGCTGTACTCGTATCCGTCAACCTTGTACGTGGCGGAGGCCGCAACGATCACACCATTGTCAGCATTCGCCTGGTGCCGGTAGCCGTCGATGTCGTCGGTTGGCGTTACGCATTACTGTGCTTCACCAGAACGGCGCGGGTATAGAGAAGGTTGAAGCCGCTGCGTTCGGCGTTCTGCTGGGATTTCGAGGCGGGTTGGGTGGTGATCACGCCGACCTCGCAGCCCGCGGCAGCTGCATCGGAGAGGCGCGTGAACAGGAGAGCGGACTGGATGCCGTGGCGGCGGTGTGCGGGGAGCGTTGCGGCGCCGGCGAACTGGGCGATGTCGTCCGCTGTGCGGAGCCCGGCACCGCCCGCGATTTCGCCGTTCAGTAGGGCGATGTAACGCCTGATGTCCGCTGCTGCGGCGTCGCGTTCGGCTTCGATGTAGGTGTCGCGCGGGAACTCCTCGCGCCACGGCACTCCTTGTGTGTCTGGTACGGCGACTGCGTCGGCCATGACGTTCAGCCAGACGTCGAGCTCCTGGTCGCCGCTCGGCCGGATCTCGATTCCGTCGGGCAGCGTGACGTCGTACCTGTTGTCGACGGCGTTGTGGATGGTGATGCCGAGGACGTTCTCGAACGACTCCAACTCGTATCCACGTCGGCTGAGGGCGATGCCGATCCCGGGGTCGGCGAGGTGTGGTAGCTCGACCTGCACTGACGTGCCCATGGCGGCGTACGCGTGCTCGATCTGGTCGAGCTCGCCGGTGGTCGGTACGCCGCCGAATCCGAGCCCGACGACCTTGTTGAACGGCGAGTCGTCGTCGGCGAAGCTCGCGAGTCCACCCGCGATCGGGATCACGAAGCCCCGGCCGTTGCCGAGGCGGCGGTGGGCGGCGAGGGCGGTGGCTTCGATGAGCTTGGATTCGGCCAGCTCGATCCGCTGCGCCAGATCAGCGTCGCAAAACAGTGGTGTCCGTTCGGTTCTCATGCCCCTCCTACAGGTCCTGGCTGAGCCAGACGCGGTCGCGTAGTGGTACACCGTCGATGACGATTTCATCGGGGTAGCCGGTCGAAGGCACAAACGCGTCGCGTTCGATCCGAAGCATGCGGAAGTCCTGACGCTGGTAGAAGCGCAGATTGCCGATGTCGGCTGCAGCTGTGGCGACGAGGAGACATTTCGCCGCGTTCTGTCGGCAGTGTTCGAGCGCTGCTCGGACCAGAGCCCGGCCGACGCCTGTGCCACGGCGGCTCCCGGCGACGGCCATGCTCTTCAGCTCGACGTCGTCGCCGGTGATCAGCTGTAGGTGGCCGATGATCTCGCCGTCGTCTTCGGCCACGAACACGGCGCCGAGGTCGAGGTAGGCATCGAGCTGCTGCTCGGAGTCGTCGGCCTCCCGGAAGAGCAGGCGCAGCAGATCCCGGTCCCCGTTGTAGTGATGCACCATCATCTTGGCGAACTCCGGCTGTCGGCGTGGCTTTGGCTCTTCCAGATGTCTGTGTCACAGAGGGCGCGAGACGTTACACGATCTCGGCGATCGCTTTGTAGGCGAAGGGCCGCCGGGGATGTCGGGTCGTGGGTAGGCTCTCAATTCGAGTGCTTCGCGTGCCCGTCGGCTGTGATGCGGTACGACGAGAATCGACGAGCTGGCCGCGTCGACGGTGTAGGCGTAGCGGTTGTCGCCGGTGACGACGAGTCAGCAGGCGGCCGCCTGGTTGTCGCGCACCGAGGCGCTGATGGTCCGCAGATGGTTGGCGTGTACTGCGTACGTCGAGACGGCGCCGGCATCGGCTTCTCACAGCAACGGAACGCCGGGTCGCGGAGCTCGTCGCCGCGGGCCACTCGAATCAAGAGGCCGCAACAGAGCTCTTCATGTCCGTCCAACGGTCGAAGCGGGTTTCGGTCCAGTCGACGAGAAGTCGGCGTTCGGCGAAGTACCAGCTGCCTTGTTGCTTGAGGTACTGGTCGAGGTAGCGCATCGAGGCGACCATCAGCGTGCGCCGGCCATCGTCGCCGATAGTCACGTGGTGAGCGATGGTGTAGCACTCGCCGCTCGCTTGATTGCCATCGACAACTACTGTGCTCTGGCCGTTGAAATGGGTGGTCGCGGCGTACTGGTTGAGGTTGTCGAAGACCGGTGCGAGGGCGTCGCGCCCGCGCAATTCCTGCGTCGGCTGATCGGGCGGACGCCGTACTGCGTCTTGCCGCCGAGCGGCCGGTGTCGCGTATCAGTGTCGCCGAGGCGGCCGGGGTGACGCGGCCGACGTTCTACAACCGGTTTCGCGGTCCCTTCGATCTCCTGCTGACGGTCCCCGAGGCGGACCTGGCCGAGGTGTATCAGCGCGAGGAGCGGTGGCGAGCAGTCGAGAAGCCGTCCAATGACGGGGCGCTGCGGCGGGCGACCAGCGGTGTGGTCGAGTACCTGGCCTTCATGGCGAGCGCGGATCTTCCGGCCGGCAACCGCGACCTGATGCGCAGTTCGTCTCCCATGGATTCGCCGGGGCGACCAAGGCCTGGTTGGCCGACGGGGGATTGAGCAGCGACGATCTGGTGGACGCCGTGATCGCCTGCGCGCCGGTTTGGTGGCACCGCAGGGACGCGGCCAGCTGAGCGGACGAGGCCGGGACAATTCAACCGTCCAGATGTCGGCTTCGAAGCAGCATGTCACTCTGCAGGCGGCTCTGTTTCGATGGCGGCGGTGCGTAGTGCGGCGGCGAGGCGGGCGACCGGCTCGGGGAGCGGTCGGGGGAGTCGTGCGAGCAGGATGCGTCGCTGCTCGGCAGGACCGCCGCGGACCGGGAGGATCTGGACGCCGGGCGGTGTCACGTGGGAGAAGGTAGGGGGCACGGTGGTGATCCCGCAGCCGGCGGCGACCAGGTTGAGCTTCGCGAGCCAGTCGCGGGCGGTGTGGGCGATCCGCGGCCGCTCGTCGAGACCCGGCCACACTCCCATCAAGTGCTCGCCGCCCGGGCCGGCGATCCAGCGCTGCCCGCGCAGGTCGGCGATGTCGACGAACTCGGCGCGGGCGAGCGGATGTGTAGCAGGTATGGCGATGCGGAGGCTGCGTTCCGTCAGCGTCTGCAGTTCCAGCGCGGGGGTTTCGGTGTCGAGTGGGCGGAACGGTGGTGCGGAGGCCACCAGCGCGATGTCCAGGGTGCCGGCGCGTAGCGCCCGCACGAGGGCCGGGGTGCTGCCCTCGCGGGTGATCACGGTGATGGCCGGATGAGAATCGCGCAACGCGTCCAGCGCCCGGGGGAGTAGCCACGCACCTGCGCTCGCGAACCAGCCGAGCCGGACGGTGCCCTGCTCCTCGGGTAGGCCGACCAGCTCCCGCGCGGTTGCGTCGACCTCGTCGATCACCGTCGCTGCCCGGCGTACGACGATTCGCCCGGCGGGGGTGAGCCGGACGCCGTCGTGACGCCGTTCCAGCAGAGGCGTACCGGCGGCGCGTTCGAGGGACGCGATCTGCCGGGAGACCGCGGACTGCGTGTAGCCGAGGGCAGTGGCCGTGGCGGTGAGCGTGCCGCGCTCTGCCACTTCCCGGAACACTCGGAGCGCGGTCAGTGAAGCATCGGTGAAGGCCATGACATATACGCATACCACGGTTGCCAATCTTTCGTTGGTGGCATGGCTCCTGGCTGCCTAGCGTGGCGGTATGAACCTGATCAAGACTCCGTTCGGTTTCGCCAGCAGCGCGGCCGAGGTTGCCGCGGGCATCGATCTCTCCGGCCGGCGTGCGGTGGTAACCGGGGCGTCGTCCGGCCTTGGTGTGGAATCAGCGCGTGGCCTGGCTGCCACGGGCGCCGAGGTCACCTTGGCGGTCCGCGACATCGAGGCCGGCGAGCGCGCTGCCAAGGACATCACTGCGACCACCGGCAGCACGACCCTGCGCGTCGCGCAACTGGATCTGACCGACCCGGCATCGGTCGCGGCGTTCGCTGCGGCCTGGGACGGGCCGCTGCACATTCTGGTGAACAACGCCGGCGTGATGGCGGCTCCCGAGCGGTACACGTCACAGGGCTGGGAGCTGCAGTTCGCCACCAACCACCTCGGTCACTTCGCCCTCGCCGCCGGTCTGCACGACGCGCTGGCCGCCGACGGCGCCGCGCGCATTGTTGCAGTCAGCTCCAGCGGGCATCAGCTCTCGCCGATTGTCTTCGACGACGTGAACTTCGCGTTCCGGCCCTACGATCCGTGGCTGGCCTACGGCCAGTCCAAGACCGCCAACGTGCTGTTCGCGGTCGAGGCGTCCCGTCGGTGGGCCGGTGACGGCATCACCGCGAACGCCCTGATGCCGGGTGCCATCTACACCAACCTGCAGCGCCACACCGGTGGCCGCGGCACCGGCACGGTTCCGCCTGAGCTCTTCAAGACCCCGGAGCAAGGCGCGGCGACCTCGGTCCTGCTGGCCACATCACCTCAGCTGGAGGGCATCGGCGGACGCTACTTCGTCGACTGCAACGAGACCGAGACGATCGACCACCGCGGCGACGCGCCACCCTTGCACGGCGTGGCGCGCTACGCCCTCGACCCTGACGGCGCACAGCGCCTGTGGACCCTGTCCGAAACCATGCTCCAACACTCTCGGGAGAACCGATGACCACTACACCGAAAGTCGCCCTCGTCACCGGCGCTACCCAAGGCCTGGGTCTGGCGCTGGTCGAGGGACTCGCCAGTCGCCTGGGACCCACCGACACCGTCTACCTGACCGGCCGCGACGTCGACCGCGTGACCGCCGCTGTCGATGCCGTCCCGGGCGGGGGAGCCCGGGTTCGTGCCGAGGTCCTGGACGTGTCCGATCCGGGTGCCGCGGACAAGCTCGCCGTACGACTGAAAGAGCGGCACGGCGGCGTCGACGTCGTGTTCAACAACGCCGTCATGCGCGTCGGCCCGGATCACGACCCACGCGCGATCGTCGACACCTACGTCGAAACGAACAACTTCGGGACGACCCGGATGCTGCGGGCCTTCGCGCCCCTGCTCCGCGACGACGGCCGGTTCCTCGTGGTGGCCAGCTCGCTGGGCACCCTTCACTACCTGGCGCCAGTACTGCATCACCACTTCGACGGCTTGACCTCCCTGGAGGACGTGGACAAGGAGGTCGCCGCTTGGCGTGACCTCGTCAAGGACGGCAGCGACCGGGCCACCGCATGGCCTGGCTTCATCAACATCCCGTCCAAGATCGCCCAGGTCTCCGCCGTACGCGCGATGGCCCACGAGCGCCGGGAGGACGACCTCGCCCGCGGCATCCTGGTGGCCGCGGTCTGCCCCGGCATGATGAACACTCCCACCTCCGCCCTCTGGTGGGACGTCAGTACCGCCCCCACCCCGGCTGAGGCAGCCGTCCCACTGCTGGACCTCGCATTGGAGCCGTTCGCTCCCGACGCCTACGGCCAACTCATCCGCTACGGCAAGGTCCTACCCTGGGCTCCCTGAAGTAGGCGATGACCTGCTGCGGACTGGCGGTGGCGCGGCCGCGGACGGCGTCGAGAATCTCGGCGACCCGGGAGGTCCAGGCGTGCCGGCCGGCCATCCTCACCTGTCCAGCGGCGGTGCTGGCTGTCCTGGTCGCGCGCGCCCGCGACCACGGTCGAGTGCGCTCGGACATCGATCGCTCGGCCCGTAAAGCGTCGAGGTGCTACGCCAGTCCGAGAGGTACGTTCGGGTTGCCGGCTGGCTCAGTCGGAAGGCCTGTCAACCGGTCGCTCATAAGGTGACGTGCAGTTCGGTCAGTCCGCGGAAGAAGTAGTCCGCGCGCCATTCCGGCTCGCCGGCGAGCTCGGCGCCGGGCAGGCGGGTGGCTGCGACGCGGGCCGCGGTGCGGATCTCGTAGCGGGCCATCGTTGCGCCGGGGCAGACGTGGGGACCCTTGCCGAAGGCAAGATGTTGTTTCGCGTTCGGCCGGTCGACGACGAACTGGTCGGGGTCGGCGAACGCCGTTGCGTCGCGGTTCGCGGAGGCGAACATCAGCAGCAGCGGTGTGCCGGCCGGGAGGTCGGTGCCACTGATGCTGACCGGCTTGGTGGCGACGCGCATCAGGCCCCGGTGGGGCGCCTCGAAACGCAGCGCCTCCTCGGCGATGTGTTCGGCTTCGCGCGGGTCAGTGGCACGCTCCCACAGACCGGGGTGGCCCAGCATGAGGTACAGCGTGGACAGGATGGCGTTGCGCGTCGTGTCGTACCCGGCGACCCAGTGCAGCAGCATCGTGTAGAGCAGCTCGTTGTCGTGCAGCGGCTCGGCCTCTCCCACCTCGCCAGCGGCGAAGGTGGAGAACACGTCGTCGGTGGGCGCCTGGCGCCGCTGGTCGCGCCAATCCAGCGCGAACGCCTGATAGTCGTGGAGCTGGCGGGCCGCCTGCAGCTTCTGCTCGACCGGAACCGTCGGCGTCAGGATCGCGGCCATGGAGTGCGCCCAGATCTCGTACTGGTCGTGGTAGTCCTCCGGTACGCCGAGCAGCATGCTCGTCGCCCGGCTCACCAACGGGTGCGCGTACACCGCGGCCAGGTCCGCCCGGCCGTCGCCGGCGACCTGGTCCAGCAAAGCGTTGGCGTGGCGTTCTACGTCGGCGGCGAGGGCACTCACGCGGGGACCGCGGTAGGCACGCTGAATCGTCGCACGCATCCGGTCATGCCGGGCGCCGTCGACCTCGACGCCGCTGGCGACGTCAGGATCCACTGCGAACTCCGGCAGCGCCGCGATCACCTCCGGCACGTTGCCCGCCACCGGAACCGGCAGCGATCCGACCGACGAGAACGTCTCCGGGTCGGCTGCGATGCGCTCGATGTCGTCGTACCGGGTCACCAACTGGACCCCACCAAGCGTCTGGCTCGGGGCGACAGGGAACTGTTCGCGCAGCTGCTCGAACAGCGGGTACGGATCGTTGCGGTGTGCTTGGAAGGGGTCGAACTCGGGGCAACCCACTGCGGGCATGGCGGCGTCGCTCACTGCGCTCCTCCACAGACAACGATCAGTCCTTCGTCGCGCCCCGCTGGCAAACTCATGTCGCCGCCCGACGAAGGGGAGTTGTCAGCCTACGCTCCGTAAGTGCCACCTGGCCATCACGTCACCCGCTGGGAGTGAACGGCCCTGAGAGCCTGGGTGATTCCGACGGCATCGCGGCACAGTGCCCCAGCAGGGGGTGTACCTTCAGCGCTGCCGATTGGTCTCCGCAAGCCCGGAGCTGGGTAGGGTCGCCGCGCTTGCCTCGACCAGACCTCTGGTGGGCACGGCGGCCGGCAGGTCGGGGTGGTCTGCGGCAACGTGCGCGAGGGTCCGCGCGATCACCTCCTCGTCGGTCGCTCCTTGCGCCGTGTAGCCGCACTCGCACCGCACCTGCCGCGTCGTCATGGGTACGCGTCATCCGGTGCATTTGAGATCCGAAGTGGCGAGTATTGCGCGGGCAACGCTGGAAACACTTCTGTCGAGTGTCAATGTCATGGACCTGCGGCAAGGCGTCGGCGGCGGGCCGCCCGACGGCCTGCGTGGCGGATCAGTTGGCGCGTTCGAAGTGGTCGACGATCAGGTGTCCGATCCGGCCGATGCGATCTTCTTGCTCCTCGTAGCTGCCACCGAGATCGTTCGCGAACACGGCGACGATGATGGGTCCCGAGGGCGAGTAGATGATGCCGACGTCGTTGGCGTCCCACGGTGGGTTGTCGCCGGTCTTGTGGCCGACCGGATCGCCAACGAGCCCTGGCAGGCGTCGCTCGCCTAGCTGCTGTCGGACGAGCGAGGCCCGCAGTTCCGCAGTGCTCTTGCCTGATACGGCGGTCGAGCACTCGATCGACTCCAGCATGCGGCCGGCCTCCCGCGGCGTCATCTGTCCGAAGCAGAGCGGCTGGCTGCGCTCACGCGCCAGGGCACGGACCTCGTCGAGTGGTCGCGCCGCTAGCGACGCCACCTCGCGCTCGATCGATTCCAGCCATTGCTGCGTCATCCCGGCCCACTCCGGATCGCGGCTCCGCAACGCGTAGACCTGGGTACTCGTGAGCGACAGGTGTCGCGCATCTGCGAGTACGTACGGGAGTCGATCGGCGTCGAGGATGCTCTGCGCCATGCGCGTCTGTGGATAGCCGGATGCGGCCAGCCAGGCGTTGAGAGGGGTGACGCCCCCGATCATGGCGAGCAGCAAGTCGGTCGCGCTGTTGTCGCTCACGACGATCATCGCAGTCAGGAGGTCCCGTACTGTCGGCTCCAGGCCTTCCTGGAAGTACCGGAAAAGGCCTGAGCCGCCACGGATGTCGGACCTCGTCACGCGGATGCGTCCGTCGAGGTCGAGTTGGCCGTCATCAGCAAGTTGGTAGGACCGGATTGCGAGGGCCAGCTTGATGACGCTTTGGGTCTCGAAGACGACATCGGGCCGGACTGCGGCCTCCTCGCCGGTCGGCAGGTGCTTGACGTAGATGCCGACACCGAGGGGCTTGCGTTCGCGCAGCGATTCAAGTTCGACGACGCCCGCTGCGGCCGTGTCGTCTGGAACTTGCAGTGTGAACCGTGCAGCTTCAGTCTCGAGCAGCTCTGCCAGTCCGCTCGCCCGACCGCTCATCGAGACATCGTAGCCCCATCACTGCTAGGCCCGGCTGCACTGCGAGAACCCGCCCGATACCGCTGTGGGACCACGGTCAAATCGACCAGTGCCCACGTGTTCGCCGCGGCGACGCGAGTCGGACAGACGGAAGCTGTGACGACTGTTCTTGAGACAGTCTTGATGTGGCCTGCTGTGAGCCGGTTCCTGAAGGTTGTCCGCGGCATCCGTCGATCGGCCGTGGTTCGTTGCGCTCGGCATCGGACCACGCGATCCAGGACGCCATGTGTCCCTGCGGCCAGCTCGCCTGTCTACCCCTACCGCCACTCCTGCGGCAGCGAAATGCTCAGCTCGCACCTCGCAAGCTTCGAATCGATCTGGTCGAAAGGCGTCCCGGGGCAGGCCGGACAGCCGCGCGACGCATCATCGAACACCCCAAGCCCTGTATCTCCCGAGTGCGATTGCTGGGTTCCAGGTAGTCAGGACAGCGGCGATGCGGCGGTCGGGTCGAGCAGCACTTCTTCGACGTTGAGGATATTGCTGACGTCGAAGCCCTGCATGTCTGCTGCGAACTCAGGGCTGGCCATGTACGCGGCGGTGACCTCGCCGGGTTCGGCGCCGTCGGGGTACGCGATCAGGGCGACCAGGCGGTGCGCGCCGCCGTCGTGGTCGGTCCAGATCCCGTGCGTGGTAACGCCCAAAGCGCGCAGGCTCGGGATGTGCCGCGGCCAGTGCACGGTCGCGTAGTCCCGGAGCACTTCGGCCGTGCGCAGTGTGTAAATCCTGAGCTGGTACACGATCGCCAGAATCCTCTCGGTATGGCCTGCATTGAGGGCAGCATGGAGCGGAGTGTCGGGTCAGTTGATGAGGCTCACACCCAGGGCGAGGACCGCCAGGCCCTGCAGGACGGCCCTGGGGACGATGATGCGGTCCCAGTCCCGTTGCAGGGTGCGGGCGTTGGTGGGAGTTTCGCCGGCTTCGGCGGCCGCGGTGAGACTGCGGTTGATGGGTGCGCTGATGCGCAGGTAGAGCAACACCCAGACCACCAGCAGCAGAAATGCTGCTCCCGCCGCCGCTGATCCGGCGGGGTGGCCGGCCACCGCGGCGAGCACGGATGCGGCGGCGGCGGCGACAATGCCGAGGATTCCGGGAACGGGCATTCGCCGGTCGGCGAACCGGTGCACGTTGCCCATCATCGCGGTGAGAGTGCTGTCATCGACCCGCGCGAGTGCGGATCGCTGCACGAGCGCACAGAAGGCGTCGGCGCCGTAGACAATCCCCGTGCTGACGATCGCCAAGAGCACGGCGAGTTGCGAGAGCAGTGTCATGCCTGGGTCTCGGGGCCGCCGAGCGGCGGCAGTGCGCCGATCTGCTGAAACATCTGCATCAGGTTCAGCTCGTCCCAGTGCTCGACGAACATGCCGTTCTGGACGCGCCAGATGTCGATGCTGCGCATCTCGACAGGTTTGCCGCTGGCGGGGATGCCCAGCAAGTCCCCGGTGTGGATCCCGCGGTAGATGAAGCGGCCCACGACGCGGTCACCGGAGATGATCAGGTCCTCCATCGTGACGGCCAGGTCGGGCAGGCCAGTGAAGAAGGCGGTCCAGAACTGCCGGTTGGCCTCACGTCCGTCGGCGACGAAGTCGTTGTGATTGACGTAGTCCTCGGCGACGAATCGGTCCACCAAGTCCGGCTTGTGGGTGTTGAGCATCTCGACGTAGAGGTCAACGAGCGGGTGTTCGGGCGGGGTCATGTCGGTCTCCTCAAAGGGGGTTAGCACTGCTAGCGCTAGCAACGCTAACTCTTGGCGGTGCTCCGGTCAATAGCAACGCTAGAATATCTAGCGACGCTACAGCCAGGCGTTGCTAGCCAGGATCGTCGGCAGCGCGAGCGCACATCCACGTTTCTGTGGGTCTGAAGGCGACTCGGCGACCGCGCACACCAGCCATCTCCTCGGCGCCAAGATCCAGTTCCTGACTGAGCTGTATCTGGTCGAGGTGGCGTCGCCAGGCTTCTCGCGGCCACGCCAGCCTGACCTGTTGAACGTGCCGTTGCTGTCATTCGGAACTTCCTAGTCGTTACAAGGGTCCTGGATCTTCGGAGCCGGGATTCCGACCTGACGCTGTCGACGTCAACGTCGAACCCCTGAACCAACGTCCACGTGATCCGAACTCTGTCCCGACCATTGCCGAGCGTCGGCGATTGCTCGAGGTCAACACTGCCGCGGCGAGGTTCTTTCGCCGGGAGTTGCTTCGGGCAACGGATGGCTGGGTTCCGGAGTACTTGACGCGCGGGGGAGCAGGCGACCGGTCAAACCAGGCACTCTGTACGCACGGCGCGGCTCATCGGTTCAATCGCCGCCCGTGCGCCTCGACCTCACGAGGGTGCGGGGGCAGGATGGAGTCCACGCGGGCGAAGGAGATTCAGATGACTGAGGCAACGACCCGTACGATCGACGTACCGGGCGCCGTACTGACCTATGACATCCGGCCCGGCAGCGATGGGGACAAGACGCCGCTGGTCATGGTTGCTGCGCCGATGGCAGCCGCCGGGTTCACGACCTTGGCCGGCCACTTCACCGACCGCACCGTGGTCACCTATGACCCGCGGCGGAGCGAGCGCAGCAAACTCACCACCGATGCAGATCCCACCCCGGAGACCCACGCCGACGACATCCACCGGGTGATCCAGGTCGCCGTCGGTCCCGGACCTGTCGATGTGCTGGCCAGCAGCGGTGGCGCAGTGAACATGCTCGCCTTCGTCGCGGCGCATCCTGAGGTGGTTCGCACCCTTGTGGCCCATGAGCCGCCGCTTGTGTCGGCGTTGCCCGACCGCGAGACGGCGCTTGCAGCCGTCCACGATGTCCGGGACACCTACGAGCGCGATGGCCTCGGTCCAGGGATGGCCAAGTTCCTGGGCCTGATCATGCACACCGGCGAAGTCCCCGCCGACTGGACCGATCGGCCGGCTCCCGACCCGGCCCAGTTCGGATTGCCGACAGAGGACGACGGCTCACGGGAGGATCCGATGCTCGGTCACGGCCACATCGTCAACACCACCGGATACGAGCCCGACTACGCCGCGATCAAGGCCGCCCCGACCCGCGTGGTGCTGGCGTACGGCATCGAGTCGGACGGTCTGATCACGCAACGCGCCGCGATAGCCGTTGCCGAGGCCCTAGGGGTCGAGCCGACGAGATTCCCGAGCGACCACGGCGGCTTCCTGGGCGGGGAGTACGGCCAGACCGGCGACCCGGACTCGTTCGGCGCCCGGCTGCGCGAGGTGCTCGACGGCTGAGTCAACGTCCAACCGCGGCTCGTCGTCGGGGTCGTCGTCACTCGGTATGCCGGACTCCCGCTGCACCTCGTCCGACACCCTCGCCCGCCGGGCCCTCTCAGCCGACAGTCATGGTGGCGCGGAGGTCTGTCGTCGGCGTCCGAGAGGCCCGGTCACAGTCCGACGAAGCTCACTGTTTCTGTCATGTCCGCCCGCCCGGTACGCAGCCGTGGGACGGCTTCCCTCTCAAATCCCACCGAGACACCGCAGACCAGTACGAGCCCGTCACGTGCTCCGACTATCTGGCTGACCGTCTTGCGGTACATCGTCCACATCACCTGGGGGCAGCTGTGCAATCCTTCGGCCCTTAGTAACAGCATGACCGTCTGGAGGTACATCCCGGCATCCGCCCATTGCCCAGGCCCCACCGTGTGGTCGAGGTAGCAGAACAGTACGACCGGTGCGCCGAAGGCCTTCGAGTTGAGGGCGGCGATCTTCAAGGGCCTGTCGGGGTCGTCGCGTTCGATTCCCAGCGCTTTGTACCGTTGGGCGGCCGCGGCGGAGAAGCGGTCCAGGTACGGCGAGGTCAGTTCGGCCGGGTACATCGGGTACTCCCGTTCGTCACCCGAGTCTGCGGCCAGTGCCCTGGCCGTTGCGCGTCTCTTCAGTTCAATCAAGGGCTCACCAGATACGACGTACACATGCCACGGCTGGAGGTTCCCACTCGACGGAGCCCGCGTCGCTGCGGTCAGCACTCGTTCGAGGATCTTCTTGGATACCGGCTGATCGCTGAACGCCCGCACAGCCCGGCGACTGTCCACAGCTTCATACACATCCACGTCTTCTCGGCCTCTCACTCAACGACAGCCACTTGTCTACCGTCTCCAGCACGCGCAAGAGGCAACACGTGATCCGGATCGCACTTCGATCTGCGGCAGGCGGCCGCTGACTGCCGTACCGCTGCGGGAACCTCGCCCGCCTTCTGCACTGATCGGCAGGCGAGGGTAGCGGCGGCGTTCCTGGTGTCAGACGGTGGCGGGCGCGGACTCGTCGGCGGGTTCGGGAGAGGCGGCCGGGGTGCGCAGACCGAAGGCCATGACGAGCGCACCGAGCAGCGCCGCCGCCAGCGGGACCACCAGCGCGGTCCGCAGCGCGCTCAGGCCGGTCCCGGCGGAGACGCTGACTGCGGTGACGGCCGACAGCCCGAGCGCCATGCCGAACTGTATGGCCGTGTAGAGCAGACCGCCCGCCAGACCGTGCTCCTCGTCATCGACACCCTCGGTCGCGGCCATGGTCAGCGGTCCGTACGCCAGTGCGAAAGCCAGACCGAGCAGGAGCAACGCCGGGAGCATAGCGGTGTACGCCGAGTCCATGCCGACGGGCAGAAACAGCGCGTACGCGACCGCCGCGAACACGATGCCGCCGAACAAGACCCGCACGTTTCCGAAGCGGTTGACCAGGCGTGGCGTCAACGTCGGCGCGAGAACCGTGTCGATTCCGATCACCAGCATGGCCAGGCCGGTCTGCATCGTGCTCCAGCCGCGTACCTCCTGGAAGTACAGGGTTGCCAGGAACTGGAAGCCCGCGAACGCCAAGAGGAACAGCAGCGCCGCCACATTGACGCGCACGAGCGACGCCTTGCGCAGGATGCCCAACCGCACCAGCGGCGACGACGACCGCCGCTCGATCGCGACGAACAGCCCGAGCAGCGCCAGCCCCGTGACGAACGTCGCAACGGTCAGGAACGTCCCGTCACCGGGGTGCTCCAGCCGGACCACTCCGTACACCAGCAGCAACATGGCACCGGTGATGGACAGCGATCCCGCCAGGTCGAAGCCGCCCCGAGCCCGCTTGCCGCCGGACTCGCGCAGCAGAATCAGCGCCGCCACCAGGATCAGCGCGGACAGGATGACCGGCGCGAAGAACACCCACCGCCAGCCGAACGACGTGAGCACGCCGCCGGCGACCAGCCCGAGCGAGAACCCGCCCGCCGCGGTCCCCGCGTACACGCCCAGCGCCTTGGTGCGTACGCGGTCCTCGGGGAAGTTGGAGGTGACCAGCGCCAGCCCGGCCGGCGCCATGAACGCGGCCGCAACTCCCGTGGCGAACCGCGCGGCCAGCAGCATCCAGCCTTCGGTGGCGAATCCGCCGAGCCCGGAGAAGAGCGTGAAGACACTCAGGCACACCACGAATACCCGCCGGTGCCCCAGCAGGTCGGCAGCGCGGCCGCCCAGCAACATGAACCCGCCGTAGCCGAGCACGTAGGCGCTGACCACGCCGCTGAGCATCCCGGTGGACAACCCGAGGTCGGCGCGGATCGACGGCAGCGCCACGTTCAGCATCGCCACGTCGATCCCCTCGAGGAAGATCGCGCCGCACAAGACCAGCAACACGCCCCATGCGCGCACTGTCATGCCTGCCGGCCCGCTGACCGCATTCGACATCGGTGTCCAACCCCTCTGCATCGGGGAACCGATCCGGAGACGGTTCCCAATTGTCCGTTAGTTCCTTCTTGTAAGTGACAGCATCGTCAGGCACTATCAATGGCTATGGAAGACGGCACTTTCGAGTCCCTCGGTTACTGCGGTGATACCGGCATCGACGAGGACGTTCTCCAGTGGGACCAGCGCGCGGAGTGTGAGGTGCGGCAGATTCTCGACCGCATCGCCGACAAGTGGTCGCTTCTGGTCATCGCGCTGCTCGACAAGCGGAGCCTGCGCTTCAGCGAGCTGAGCCGCGCGATCGATGGGGTCAGCCAGCGCATGCTGACCCGTACGCTGCGGCATCTGGAACGCGACGGACTGGTGAGCCGGACTGTGCATCCCACCGTCCCGCCACGTGTGGACTACGAGCTGACACCGATGGGCGCGACCCTGCACAGCACCATCAGCGCCCTGGTCGTCTGGACCGAGGAGCACCAGATCGCCATCGCGGCCGCCCGCACCGCCTACGACAGGAGAGTGGTGGCCGAACGAGAGACTGCAGACCGCCTGGAGGCCGAACGCCAGGCCGCCGCCCGCGTGGCCCTGTCAGGCAAGGGCTGACCTCACCCGCCGAACCACACCCGCACGCGACGCGGTGTTCTCAGCTCTGGAGTTCCTCGCACAGGTTGCGCTCAATACCCTGGTACCGGGTTACGGTCTTTACCCCGGTGGCGTCGAACGCGACGCGGAAGATGCCGTCGAACACGTAGATCCCGCGGGGACGGTTTCCTCCGTTCTCGCGAAAGCCGAACATCGCCGGTCCGACCAAGTGCCAGGTGGAGTTCGTTTCGAGTGTTCCACCTCTGGCGTAGTCGACGAGCGCGCTGCCGCCGATGTCAACGCGGATAGTCCTGCTCGTGGCGAGGTTGGTGACGTCGAAGATCAAGTCGCCGACGTACGCCTCGCGTTTCGTCGAGCCGTCTGAATAGCGCGCAAGCACCCGCGTCTTTACCTCGTCGAGGACCGGTTCGGCATGGACGGGGAAGTCGCACCGAGTGCCGGCGGGTGCGTCGAATGGCGCTGACGGTGCCGGCACCCAGCCACCACTTGTGGTCGCTCGAGCCGGTGTCGCCCCTAGGAGCAGTGTGATGAGAAGGGCTAGGAAGAAGAGTCGCTTAGACATGTCGACAAGGGTGGCGGCGGCAGCTCACCACGAAGTCACCACATCGCATCCCGTCGTGTCATAAGGGATCGCCGCAGGTCGCGACGCTGCAGAAGCGGCGTCGGCCGGTCTCGTCGATGAAGAGCCATCCGCACTGTGGACTCGAGCACGCACAGACGGTCAGTCGCCGAGGATCGGCGAGAAGCTGACCCGCGGACTGCGCGACGGCGAGAATCGGCGCTCGAAGGCCGATGTCGCGGTTGATACTCCACCGAGCAACGCCATTCGACCGGCAGTCGAACGTTGCGTTCTGCGCGGCTTCTTCGACGTACCTCGCGACAGAGGCGAAGGCCTGAGGGTCCCCAGGATCTGTGAGGCAGGAGTACAGCCATCCGCGCAACTTGCGCGCCTCATCCAGTACGCCGGCCGCAGTGAGTGGATCCCGCTGTGCGTCGCTGAGTAGGTCGGTGATGGTTGCGTCGTCCAGCAAGTCCTGATGGCCGGCCCAAACGGCCAGCGTGGGATATCCACGGAGCCACTCGGCGCCGGGACTGCGCGGTCCACCCCAGCCGGCATAGGTATTGCAGAACTCCAGAGCTGGGTGGCCGCCAACACTCCACGGCAACCAGAACTCACCCACCAGTACGGCGTAGATGGGGGCGGCCGGTCGCTCCAGTCGCACATCCTTCGTGAGGATCCGTTGATATACGGTCTCGAGCTCGAGTCCAGGCTCGATGTCCAGCTCCTCAGCGAGTGCCTTTCGTGAACGGTCGTAAAGGTGCAACGCATCGGCCTGCCGAGCGGCGCGGTAAAGAGCGGTCATGACCGCGGCGACCAACCTCTCCCGGGCCGGATACTGCTCCGCGAGTCCAGCGACCTCGAGTATCACGCGGTCGTGGTGCCCCATGGCGAGCTGAATGTTGGCCCACGTCTCCGCTGTGGTCAGCCGGGATTCCTCCAGAGTCGCGCCGACTCGCAAGCGCAGTGACGGAGTCGTCAAATCCGCCAGGACAGGGCCACGCCACAGGGCGAGCGCCGCGCCCGCATGCCGCGCACGTTCGGCGAGATCAGTCGTCGCAGCGGCGTCGCGCGCCACCTGGAGGAACTCCAGGGCATCAACGAAATGGTCGGCAAGCTTGAACTCGTATCCATCGGCCTGAGTGGCGATCTCGACGTCGTACGACGCGAGCAGCTTCCGCAGCCGTCCGATGTAGGTATGGACCGCATGCCGTGCGTTCGCGGTCGGCTCGCCGTCCCACAGCAGATCGGTCAGCCGGTCGATCGAAACTGTATGTCCTGCATTGAGAAGCAGAATGCCTAGCAGCAACCGCTCCTGCCGGCGAAGCCGCAGCGGGATACGCCGGCCCGCATCCATTGCCTCGAAGGATCCAAGCAGGCGGAACTCCATTGGACGAGCCTGCCCCTGGCGTACGACACCACGCAAGTCGTTGACCCTGGATGAGACGACGGCTGACCTGCATCGTCTGGCTTCTGTGGGATGCGGGGGATACTGCCACGGGTGACCCGACACCACCCCTCAACCAACCACGAAAGATCGAGGCCAGGTCATGGCACGAATCGGGTATCTGCTGGTTCTCGACTGGTGAAGTGAATGGACGGAGGGTGAGTCGGTGCGCAGGATCCTGGTGATCGGCGGTGGGTACGCCGGGTTCTACACGGCGTGGAAGTTGGAGAAGAAGCTTCGGCGCGATGAGGCCGAGGTGGTCGTGGTCGATCCGCGGCCGTACATGACCTATCAGCCGTTCCTGCCCGAGGTCGTGGCCGGCTCGGTCGAGGCGCGGCACGCGGCGATCTCGCTGCGCCGCAACCTGCACCGGACCAAGCTGGTTGCCGGCATGGTCAACCACATCGAGCACCAGGCGCGGACGGTCGTCATCCGGCCGGCGCAGGGGTCGGACTTCACCATGACGTACGACATCCTGGTGGTGACCGCTGGTGCGGTGACCCGGACGTTCGATGTCCCCGGCGTGGCCGATCGCGCGATCGGGCTGAAGCACGTCGAGGAAGCGGTGGCGATCCGGGACCGGGTGCTGACCGCGTTCGACGAGGCGGCTTGTCTGCCGCCGGGCCGGGACCGGAGCAGGTTGCTCACGTTCACCTTCGTCGGCGGTGGTTTCTCCGGGGTGGAGGGGTTCGCCGAGCTGATGTCGCTGGCGCAGGCGCTGGTCAAGCATTACCCGGAGCTGTCCGCGGACGACCTCGCGTTCCACCTGGTCGAGGCGACGGGACGGATCCTGCCGGAGGTGACCGAGAAGCCCGGCCGGTGGGTGGTGAGGATGCTCGAACGCCGTGGCGCGCACGTGCACCTGGGCACCACGATGGACTCGGCCGAGGACGGGCATGTCGTGCTGTCGGACGGTACGACGTTCGACTCGGAGCTGGTCGTGTGGACGGCGGGTAATGCCGCGACCAGACTGCTCCGGAACTACACCGATCTGCCGCACACTCCGCGGGGGCTGGTCCAGGTCCGCGCGGACCTGCGGATTGGCACCGACGACGAGATCGTGCCCGACGCGTGGGCCGCGGGTGATGACGCCGCCGTTCCCGACCTCGCGTCACCGGTGCCGGGTGCGTTCACGGTTCCGAACGCGCAGAATGCCGTCCGGCAGGGCAAGCGGCTGGCGAAGAATCTGGTCCAGGCGCTACGCGGCCGCGAACCGAGGAACTACGTGCACCGCAGCCTTGGCGCGATCGCGACCCTCGGCCTGGGGAAGGGGATCTTCCAGTACCGCGGCATCGTGATCAAGGGCCTGCCGGCGTGGCTGATGCACCGCGGCTACCACGTGCTCGCCGTCCCGACCTGGGACCGCAAGTTCCGGGTTCTCGCCGTCTGGCTGATCGCGTTCTTCTACGGTCGGGACATCGTCTCGCTGGCTTCGGTCCAGAGCCCGCGGGAGGCGTTCGAGACCGAAGCCAAGGAGGCCACGGTCAGTTCGACCCGCTCGGCCTGACGCAGGGGATCAGCGGTTGGGTCGCAGTGTGAACCTGCCGCGCGCTCCGACGTCGGTCGCTCAGAATTCTGGCTGTTCTTGGTCGTCTCGGGTGTGCGGGTTGCGTGCGGCGAAGACGGTGAACAGCGTGGCGACGAGGGCAAGTCCGCCGTATCCGAGCGCGATCTGCGGTAGGGCGAAGATGGTGGAGAGTCGGGCGGAGATGAGGCTGGGAACGGTCGCGCCGCTGTAGCTGAGGAGATAGACCACGGCGAAGGTTGGTGCCCGGTCGGGCAGGGTGCTGCCGTACAGCAGACCACGGGTAGCGGCGCTGATGGCGATGCCCTGAGCGGCTCCCGCAACGATGGTTGCCGCGATGAACAACGGCAATGCACCGGTGCTGATCGCTGTGATCAGGCCGATCCATCCGGCCAGGAAGGCGATCATGCCGATGCGCTGAGCTGCCGCCGGTGAGAACCGGCCGCCAAGGGGAGCGCCCAGAGCGCTGGGGCCCATGTACGCGGCGAACACCAGTCCGAGGACGAGCGAGTTGTTGGTGTGAAGTTGATCTGCGACCAGAGCGGGCACGAAGGCCTGGTAGAAGGCCCCGGTCGCCCAGGTGGCCAGGAGCACCGCGGCCGCGACGGGGAGCAGATGCCTGACTCGGACCGGCACGCGAACGCTAGGGCGCAGTGATCGCCAACCACCCGGCCTCGGAGTCACTGTCTCTGGACTGATGGCGACGAGTGCGGCAGACAGCAAGAGCAGGCCGATGACAACCAGGTAGATGAGGTCACGTGGCCACGGGCCGAACTGGACCAAGGCACCGGAGGCGATGGCACCCACGGCGAGACCGAGCATGACTGTCTGGCTGGAAGCAACGGAAGCAAGCCAGGTCGGCCTGGCCGGTGCAGCGTCAACGATGTAGGCGGTGAGGGTGCTGCTGGCCAGCCCGGCGCCGAGTCCCATCAGGAGCCGGCCGGCGATCAGGATGCCGATCTCGTGCACGTTCAAGAGCAGCAGGCAACCCAGTACGAGCAGTCCGAGGCTGGCGATCGCGGGCGGCCGTCGGCCCACATGATTGGACAGTCGTCCCAGCACCAGCAGCGTGCTGAGAGTCGCGGCGGAGTAGGCGACGACGGTCAGCGAGATGTCGGCGTTGGTGAACCCGTCCTCGGCCCGGTAGATGTTGAAAAGGGGGATGGTCGAGCCCACCGCAGCAAACACGGCTATCAGAGAGACCACCGCCGAGACGAACGCCAGCCGGCGCGTTCTGGCCCGGCGGCCCAGGTTGATCGGCAGGCCCACACCTTGCATCGAGTTGTGCCTCTCTCCAGTCCCGAAACCGCGAAGTCCTCGTCCACTGATGAGCGTCGATCCGTCGCGCCGTCTTACCAACAACTCCGCAGAATTCGCTCGCTCCTCGACGCATCGGTAAGGCGGCGCCACGGATCGAACACTGATCACTTGCACGATGACGCCGGTCGCTGTGCACGCCTGCAACGACCGTCGGACCGCACACAGAAGGAGTAGGGAATTGAGCGACACCAAGCAGTCGCCCGAGGATCTGGCGATCCTCGAACGGCTCAACCTCGACTACGTCGAGGCCGACCAGGCCAGCGATGCCACGCGCTTCAGCGAGTTGCTTGCTGAGGATTTCGTCGTGCAGACCCCGGGCGTCACCCGCAACCGTGAGGAGTTCCTCGAGTACATCGCCAAGCCGCGGCCCTTCAAGGATCTCGCTGTGCACGACGTCAAGGTCCGCATCCTCAGCGATGTTGCGTTGATCCACGGTCGCAGCACGTACACCATGCTCGCCGATGGCGCGGAGCAGGAAGCTCTGTACACGGACGCGTACCAGAAGCGTGAGGGCACCTGGGTCTGTGTCTCAGCCTGTGCGATCGCTCCGGGCACCTGATCCACCATGTAGCACTGAGAGCGGCCGCGGACCTCAGGTCCGCGGCCGCTTCTGTTGCGCGTGCACGAACGCTCGCTCCGCAGCCCGAGCCGCGACAGTCGTCGCACCTACGGGTGTCCGCATAATGAAACCTTTGTCTACTGGGTTACTAATCTTTCAGACTCGTCCCATACTGGGATGACTGAGTCGATTTCAGGACCGAACGGAGGAGACGGAGATGACGCGCGAACTGCCGTACTACCGCCTCCACATCGACCTCCTTCGGGTGTCCAGCGCGCTGTGTCTGCGCTGATCTGACCTCTCGCGTCCCGTACGGCGTCCGTTCTCGGACGTCTGCTGCGCTGTGCCCGCGAAGCCTGCCCACCGCCAGGGAGAACCAGTGTCGACCACATCAGTCACCTCTGCCACGCATGCCACCGAGCCGCCGGAGACCGCTGTTCCGGACGGAGATCTGCCCGTCGTAGGGCGACGACATCCATGGCGATGGGTCGGTGTGGGTGTCGTCCTCGTGCTGCTGGCGATGTTCGTGCACGGACTCGCCACGAACCCGGGTTGGGACTGGCCGACGTTCTTCCAGTTCTTCACCACCAGGACGATCTTCTCGGCGCTCTGGGTGACTGTGCAGCTGACTGTCTACGGCACTGTGCTGGGGTTCGCGCTCGGCGCGGTGATCGCGACCATGCGGTTGTCCGGAAGTCCGTTCCTCCAGGTGGTTGCCTGGGGCTACATCTGGGCCTTTCGCTCGATCCCGTTGATCGTGCAGTTGCTGTTCTGGTTCAACATCGCCTACCTGTACCAGGAGTTGAGCCTCGGCATCCCGTTCGGGCCGGAGTTCGTCCATTTCAGTACGAACGACCTGTTCGGGCCGCTCGGAGCGGCGGTGCTCGGGCTGGCGCTGCATCAGGCCGCGTACGCCGCCGAGATCATCCGCGGCGGCATCATCTCGGTCGATGCCGGGCAGGTGGAGGCTGCCGCCGCACTGGGCATCCCGAGGTTGCGTCAGTTCTTCCGGATCGTGCTGCCGCAGGCGATGCGCTCGATCCTGCCGAACGGCGCGAACGAGGTGATCAGCCTGTTCAAGGGCACCTCGATCGTCTCGGTGATGGCGATCCCGGAGCTCTTCTACCAGGTCCAGGTGATCTACGGCCGCAACAGCCGCGTCGTACCCCTGCTGATGGTGGCGACGGTGTGGTACATCGTGCTGACCACGCTGCTGTCCATCGTCCAGTTCTACGTCGAGCGCCACTTCGCCCGAGGTACGGCGCGAGAGCTGCCACCCACGCCCATGCAACGGGTACGGCGTACTTGGCGCGATGTGACGGCGAGGGCGGCCCGATGACAGCGATGGTGGACATCAAGGGTGTGCACAAGAGCTTCGGAGAGCTCGAAGTACTGAAGGGTGTGGACCTGGAGGTGCGAACCGGCTCAGTCACCGTCATCCTCGGTCCATCGGGTTCCGGGAAGTCGACCTTGCTGCGGTCGATCAACCATCTGGAGAAGGTCGATCGCGGCCTGATCCGGATCGACGGTGAACTGATCGGCTACAGGCGCCGCGGCGACAAGCTGCACGAGCTGCGCGAGCGGGAGATCCTGCACCAGCGTTCACAGGTCGGCTTCGTGTTCCAGAACTTCAACCTGTTCGGCCACCTCACCGCGCTGCAGAACGTCGTCGAGGCTCCGGTGTCGGCGCAGCGCCGCAAGCGCGGCGAGGTCGAGCCACTGGCTCGCGAACTGCTGGAGCGGGTCGGCGTCGGGGACAAGGCCGACGTCTATCCCCGCCAACTGTCCGGTGGCCAGCAACAGCGGGTCGCGATCGCCCGTGCGCTGGCCCTGCGGCCCAAGGTCCTGCTGTTCGACGAACCGACCAGCGCCCTCGATCCGGAGCTGGTCGGCGAGGTCCTCGACGTGATCAAGGAACTCGCCCGCGACGGCGCCACGATGGTCGTCGTCACGCACGAGATCGGCTTCGCCCGGGAGGTCGCCGACACGGTGGTCTTCCTCGACGGCGGCCGGATCGTCGAGTCCGGTCCACCGCACGAGGTGCTCGACAACCCCAGTCATGAGCGCACCCGCGCCTTCATCTCCAAAGTCCTCTGAGGTCACCATGAGACGTGTCCTGATCCCCGTCGCAGCTGTCGCCGCATTGCTGGTGGCCGGCTGCGGCTCCCAACCCGATGCGGTCAATGCCTCCGCTGACACCGGGGTGAACACCTCGGCCGAGCAGAACCGCATCACCACTACGAAGAACGAGGCCGCCGCCGCCTTGCTTCCGGCCCGGATCCGCGATCGCGGCACCTTGATCGTGGGCGCCGGATTCGGCGCCGGCAACCCGCCCCTCGGATTCCTTGCCGACGACAACAAGACGCCGATCGGCCTGGAGGTGGACATCGCCTACCTGGTCGCCGGGGCGCTCGGACTCGAGCCGGACGTCCAGGTCACCAGCTGGGAGAACCTGTTCCTCGGCCTGGACTCGGCCAAGTACGACGCGGGCTTCTCGAACATCACGGTGACCGAGAAACGCAAGCAGAAGTACGACTTCGCCACCTATCGCAAGGACGACATTGCGTTCGAGGCGAAGAAGGGCGGTGACTGGACGGTCGCCGGCGGGAAGGACGTGGCCGGCAAGACGATCGCCGTCGGGTCCGGAACGAACCAGGAGAAGATCCTGCTCGACTGGAACGACGCGAACGTGAAGGCCGGACTGCCCGCCGCGGCCATCAAGTATTTCAACACCCAGTCCGACACCTATCTGGCGCTGAGCTCCGGCCGGATCGACGCCTACCTCGGACCGAACCCGTCGATCGCGTACCACGTCAAGACCTCGGGTCAGACCGAGACGATCGGCAAGTTCTCCGGCGCGGGCCCGACCCTGCAAGGGCTGATCGCGGCCACCACGAAGAAGGACAGCGGACTGGTCCAGGCCTACCAGGCGGCGCTGAACGCGGTCATCGCGGACGGCAGCTACGCCAAGGTTTTGGACCGCTGGAACGTGTCGAACGAGGCGGTCGAGAAGTCGGAGATCAATCCGCCCGGACTCCCGCTGACGAGCTGAGGGAACATCATCATGAGGAAATCCTGGACGATCACGGTTGCCGCCGTACTGCTGTCGTTGGCGGCGTGTGCCGACCCGCAGACCAGTGCGGCGCCGAAGGGGAACGACGCGTCGGTCGTCGCGTTCGACACGTCGGCGAACCAGAAGCACATCACCTCGGCCAAGGTGGACAGCATCGCCGCCGAGTTGCCCGCCGCGGTCCGCGACAGCGGGAAGCTTGTCGTCGGCAACGGATCTGCCGGCGGGGGACTGCCGCCGCTCGGCTTCACCGCGGACGACAACAAGACCCCGATCGGCGTCGAGATCGACATCGCATACCTGGCCGCGAGCGTGCTCGGGCTGACGCCGGAGATCCAGACCACCAGCTGGGAGAACCTGTTCCTGGGCCTCGACTCCGGCAAGTACCAGGTCGGCATCTCGAACATCGGGGTGTCCGAGCTGCGCAAGGAGAAATACGACTTCGCCACCTACCGCCTCGGCCTGCATGCGTTCGAAGCGAAGAAGGGCTCCGGGCTGAAGATCACCGGCCCGGCCGACATCTCCGGCAAGAAGGTCGCGGTCAGCTCCGGCACTCTCCAGGAGGCGATCCTGCTCGACTGGAACAAGCAGAACGTGGCGGCCGGCCGGCCGCCCGCAGAACCCAAGTACTACCAGCAGGCATCGGATACCTACCTGGCCCTGGAGTCCGGCCGGATCGACCTCTACCTCGGCCCGAACCCGAACGCCGCCTATCACGTCGCGACCGCCGGCAAGACCGAGATCGTCGGCACCGTGTCGTCCAGCTACCCGGTGCAGGGCCTCGTCGGCATCACCACGAAGAAGGACAACGGCCTGGTCAAGCCGCTCGCCGACGCCCTCAACGCGGCGATCGCGGACGGAAGCTACGCGAAGGTGCTGGCCAAGTGGGGCCTGCCGTCCGAGGCCGTGCCGAAGTCGCTGGTCAACCCGCCCGGCCTTCCCAAGGACAAGCAGAAGTAGGAGGCGACACATGGCAAGGATCGCAACCATCTCGAGCAGTCCGTCCATCCCGTCCCGCACCGACGCGGTCCTGGAGTACGTGACGAAGCGACTGCTCAGCCACGGTCACGAGGTCGCTCCGATCATCCTGCGCGATCTCCCGGCCGAGGCGTTGCTCCGCGGACGGGCGGACGATCCCCGCATCGCCGCTGCTGTCGAGACCCTCGAGTCCGCCGACGCCGTCGTCGTCACGACTCCGGTCTACAAGGCGGCGTACTCCGGACTGCTCAAGGTGTTCCTCGACCTGCTCCCGCAGTACGCGCTGCGAGGCAAGACGGTGTTGCCGTTGGCAACGGGCGGTACGCCGGCGCACGTGCTGGTGATCGACTACGCGCTGCGTCCGGTGCTCACCAGCCTCGGCGCGGGGGCGATCGGACAGGGCTGGTTCGTGCTGTCGTCACACATCCGTTTGTACGACGGTGGCGGGCTGCTGCTGGATCCGGTGGCCTCGGTGCCGCTGTATCAGGTGACCGAGGCGTTCCGGTCCACTGTGGAAGGCGCGCAGCCGGTGGAGAGTGTGCCGGTGCAGGCTGCGGCGGTCGAAGTACTGCGGGCGCGGCCGGAGGACCCGGAGGCCGCTCCGCTGCTGGCCGATCTCGTCGTGGAGTACAGCACCCGCTACGGCCGGACGAATGAGAACACGCAGCTGACCGAGGTTCCGCCGACGGACTTCCACGTCGAGCGTGGAGGTGCGTTCGTGTTGCTTCGGCACGGAGGTCAGACCGTGGCGGGCGGGGCCATTCGCCGGTACGACGGCGACACCGCGGAGGTGAAGCGGATGTGGACCTCGCACCTGCATCGGCGCCAGGGACTCGGCCGGAGGGTGCTGGCCGAGTTGGAAGCGGCTGCGCTCGATCTCGGCTATCGCAAGCTCTACCTGACGACAGGACCGCGGCAGCCGGAGGCGGCTGCGTTGTATCTGGCAGCCGGGTTCGTACCGCAGTTCGATGTCGAGGCGGACCCGGAAGCCATCGGGCCGTTGCCGTTCACCAAGGAACTACCAGTGGCGCTGAGGGTGGCGTCGTGAGCCCGCGGCTGATCACCGCGATCGAGATCGACGGCGCCGGTGGACATCCGGGAGCTTGGCGCGGGCCGGAGGTTGATCCGGCGGCGATTCTGACGGGTGAGCTGGCCGTGCGTGCTGTGCAGCGGGCGGAGGCGGCAGGGATCGACCTTGCGACGTTCACGGACGCGCTGGAGGCACCGGCCGACGTACCTGATCGCGTGAGCGTCCGGTTGGATGCGCTCGGTCTGGCGGCTCGGATCGCGCCGTCGACTGATCGGATCGGGCTGTTGCCGACCATCACGGTCACCCACACGGAGCCGTTCCACGTGCAGGCGTCGATCGCGACGCTCGACCACGTGTCGTCTGGCCGGGGCGGGTGGGTCGCGGATGTGTCGACGTCCGCCGAGGCGGCCGCCGTAATCGGGCGACGGGAGCCGGCCCCCGCCGCCGAGACCTGGCGCGAGGCGCGGTACGTCGTCGACGTCAGCCGACGACTGTGGGACTCCTGGGACGACGACGCGATCATCCGCGACGCCGCCAGCGGCCGCTTCGTCGACCGCGATCGCATCCACTACGTCGACTATCAAGCTCCCTCCTTCACGATCAAAGGCCCGTCGATCGTTCCCCGCCCGCCGCAGGGCCACCCGATCACCGCCGTCCGGGTGAACACCCCGGAGGCGCTGGAAGCAGCAGCCGACGCGGAGTTGGTGTTGTTGCCTGGCACAGACGGGTTGTCGGACCGCGTCGCCTCCATACGTTCGGCCGGATCGCCGCGGGTGCTGGTGTCGGTGGGAGTGTTGCTGGACGACGATCCGGTGGCGGCGGCTAGGCGGGCTGATGGGGCGGCTCACCTCGATCACATCGGCGGGGTCGAGCGGCTGGCGGACCTGATCGCCGGCTGGAGTGCGGCGGGGGTGGATGGGGTGCACCTGCGGCCGGCGTCGCTGGAGATCGACGTACCGGTGATCGCGGACCGGCTCATCCCCTTGCTGCAGGCAAGGAGGCTCGTGGGAACGCCACGACGCGAGGGACTGTTGCGAACCAGGTTGGGTCTGGCCCGGCCGGGAGGTGCACGATGACCAAACAGATCCATCTGGCGGCGCACTTCCCGGGCGTCAACAACACGACGGTGTGGTCGGACCCGGAGTCCGGGTCGCAGATCGACTTCGCCTCGTTCCGGCACCTCGCGGAGACTGCCGAACGCGGCACGTTCGACTTCTTCTTCCTGGCCGAAGGACTACGGCTGCGGGAGGTGAAGGGCAGGATCCACGACCTCGACGTCGTCGGTCGCCCCGAGTCGCTGACCGTGCTCAGTGCCCTGGCCGCCGTCACCACTCACCTCGGCCTGGCCGCCACCGTGAACTCGACCTTCAACGAGCCGTACGAACTCGCGAAACGACTCGCCACCCTCGACCACCTCTCCGGCGGCCGCGCCGCCTGGAACGTCGTGACGTCCTGGGACGCGTTCACCGGTGAGAACTTCCGCCGCGGCGGATACCTGGACAAGGCCGACCGTTACGTCCGGGCACAGGAGTCGCTCCGGATCGTCCGCAAGCTGTGGGACTCCTGGTCCGAGGACGATCTGGTCCTCGCCCAGGCGGCGGGTGTCTTCGCCCGCGAGGGCGCTGGGGCCTTCGCGGACGAGGGCGACCACTTCAGCATCCGCGGGCGCTTCGGGCTGCCGCCGTCGCCGCAGGGGCGGCCAGTCGTGATCCAGGCCGGTGACAGCGACCAAGGCCGGGAGTTCGCCGCCTCGAGTGCGGACGTGATCTTCAGCCGGCACGGGACGTTCGAGGCCGGGCAGACCTTCTACAAGGACGTGAAGGCACGGTTGGCGCGGCACGGGCGGAGCGAGGAGTCGCTGAAGATCATGCCCGCGGTGACGGTGGTGGTCGCCGACACCGATGCCGAGGCTGTCGAGAAGGCCCAGTACATCCGGCAGCAGCAGGTGTCCGGACCGACCGCGATCGTCCTGGCGGAGCTGCTCTGGGGTCGCGACCTGTCGGCGTACGACCCGGATGGTCCGCTGCCGGCGGAGGACCCGGTGGTCGGGTCGACGGTGACCCAAGGCCGGGTCGGCTACAACGATCCCGGCCCGATCGTCGCCGAGTGGCGGGCTCAGGCCGAGGCGAACGGTTGGTCACTGCGGCAGACCGTGATCAACCAGCAGAACCGCCAGACCTTCATCGGTTCACCGGCCACGGTCGCCGCGGCGATCAACCGCCACGTGCAGGAGGACGCGGCGGACGGCTTCGTCCTCGTCCCGCATCTCACGCCCGGTGGCTTGGACGACTTCGTCGACCGCGTCGTCCCGCTGCTCCGCGAGCGCGGCGTCTTCCGTTCCGAGTACGCCGGTACGACGCTCCGCTCCCACCTCGGGGTGACGGCATGACCGTGGCCGACCTGCGTAGATCGTGGGAGGAGCCGCCCGCGACGGTCGTGTTCGTCGGCGGCGGACCGCGGACCGTCGGGCTCCTCGAGCGGTTCGCGGCGAACGCGCCGGAGCTGCTGGGCGACCGGCCAGTGGAGATCCACGTCGTGGATCCGTATCCGGCCGGCGGCGGACGGATCTGGCGGCGGGAACAGTCGCGGCTGCTCTGGATGAACTCGATGACGTCGGACGTCACGATCTTCACCGACGAATCGGTGGAGTGCGAAGGACCTGTGGTGCCCGGGCCGGATCTGGCCACCTGGGTCGCCGGAGAAGGCGCGGTGATCCTGGAGCGGGCCGGGCTGGAGCTGCCCGGCCCGATGGACTTCCCGCCGCGCGTGGTGCAGGCGGAGTACCTCGCCTGGGCCTGGCAACGCGTCGTCGGCGAGGTCCCGGCGACCGTCACCACCCATCCGGAACGAGCGATCGAGCTGACCGCCGACCATCGCGTGATCCTTGCCTCTGGCAAAGAGCTGCGGGCGGACGTGGTCATCCTCGCACTCGGTTACCTCGAGCGGTTCCCGACGGCTTCGGAGGCGGCCTGGGCGGCCCAGGCCTACGACGCCGGCCTGACGTACATCCCGCCCGGGTACACCGCGGACGTCGATCTCGACGACCTGCACCCGGGCGACAACGTCATCGTGCGTGGCTTCGGCCAGGCGTTCATCGACCTGATGGTGCTCCTCACCGAGGGCCGCGGCGGCTGGTACGACGAGTGCGACGGCCTGCTCAGCTATCGCCCGTCCGGCCACGAGCCGATCCTGTACGTCGGGTCCCGGCGCGGTGTGCCGTATCACGCGAAACTCGGTTACACCGTCGCCGGGACGAAACCGGTGCCGACCCGCTACCTGACCAAGGCGGCGCTGACCGAGCTGGGTGACGGCGTACTGGATTTCGATCGTCAGCTGCGGCCCTTGATCGACAAGGAGCTGACCTTCGCCCACTATCAACAGCTCTTCACCGCTCATCCGGAGCGGACGAGGTGGCCGTGGCAACAGTTCGCCGAGGTGCTGGATCGTTCGTTGCCCTCCGCACCGGAGTTCGTCGCCGCGGTCGAGGTCGCCGTACCGGATCCGGAGGACCGTTTCGTCCGGGCCGCGGTCGACCGGCCGCTGACCGGGCAGTTCTTCGCCGATCGGCAGCGGTTCGAGCGGTTCCTCAGCCGGCTGATCGAGGCGGACCTCGTGCGCCGCGCGGATCCGGAGTACTCGGCGGATCTTGCGGTGTTCAACGCCTTGCTGAGTATCTACAGCGTGTTGTCGGCTGCGATCGTCGAAGGCCGGTTGACGGATGAGGACCGGGTCCGACGGGTTGAGGCGGAGTGGCACGGGTTCTTCTCGTTCGTGGCCAGCGGTCCGCCGCCGCGGCGGCTCGAAGAGCTGCTTGCCCTGCACCGGGCCGGCATCGTCCGGTTCGCCGGACCCGAGCTCGAGGTCGCGATCGACAGCGATCGCTTCGTGGCCCGCAGCCCCGGTGTGGCCGGCGAGATCCGGGCCCGCGCCTTTGTCGAGGCCCGGTTGCCGCGTCCCGACGTGCTGGCGACCACTGATCCGCTGCTGCGCGGGCTGCTGGCAGACGGCGTACTGGCGGCCGACGAGCTGTTCGCTGCGGATGGGACGAGTCTGGGCGGCGGCCAGCTCAAGGCCGACGCACAGTGCCGCGCGATCCGTGCCGACGGCACCGTGCATCCGTCGCTGTTCCTGCTCGGGCCGTCGGTCTCCGGTTCGGCCGGCTCGTCGGGTTTCTCCCGCCCGCACTTCAACGGTCCCGGCTTCCGGCAGAACGACGCGGTCGCCCGGCACCTGCTCACACTTCTCGCTCCCACCGTACGGAAGGAAGAACGCCATGCCAGTTGAGTTCCTGGGCATCGCCGGGACCAACCCGGCCAGCGAGGTCACGCCGCGAACCGGCGGCCCGCTGGACCTGGACTACACGGCCAGACTCGCCCGGGCCCATGAGGACAACGGATGGGACCGGATCCTGTTCGCCTACCACTCCGGATCGCCCGATCCGGCGCAGGTCGCGGCGTACGTCGCGGGCAGGACCGAACGGATCAACTTGGTGGTGGCACACCGTCCGAACGTCGCGTACCCGACGCTGACCGCGAAAACCTTCGCAACGCTGGACCACATCAGCGGCGGCCGGTTCGAGGTGCACGTGATCACCGGCGGGTCGACCGCCGACCAGGCCGCCGAAGGCGACTTCCTGGCCAAGGACGACCGGTACGGCCGGACCCGAGAGTTCATCCAGATCCTCAAGCAGGCCTGGACTTCGGACGAGCGCTTCGACTTCGCCGGGCAGCACTACCGGTTCGAGCAGTTCGTGGCGGACATCAAACCGCTGCAGCAACCGCGGCCGCGGATCTCGTTCGGTGGATCGTCGCAGGCGGCGTACGCCGTGGGTGCGGCCGAGGCGGACATCTTCGCGTTGTGGGGGGAGCCGCTGGCCGGCACCCGCGACCAGTTGGCCACGATCGATACCGAGGCGGCGCGGGCCGGCCGTCCCGATCGACCGACGATCCAGATCGCGTTCCGCCCGATCCTCGCTCCGACGGAGGAGCTGGCCTGGGGGAAGGCCGAGAGCGTCCTCGGCCGGATCAAGGACGTCCAGGCAGGTGGCGTCCCGATCAGCACGCGGCTCCGCTCGAAGTCGCCGGAGAACGCGGGATCGCAACGGTTACTGAAGGCGGTCGCGGAGGGCGAGCGGCACGACCGCGCGCTGTGGACCGCACCGACCGGCCTGACCGGTGGCGGCGGCAACTCGACCGCGCTGGTCGGTACGCCGGACACCGTCGCGGCCGCGTTGCTGGACTACTACGACCTCGGGATCCGGATCTTCTCCGCCCGCGGGTACGACATCTACGACGATGCGATCGACTTCGGTCGCTACGTCATCCCGTTGGTGCGGTCCGAAGTGGCGCACCGCGAGCAGCAGACCCGGAAGGAGCTGGCCTCATGACTGTCGTTTCCGACCTCGAGCAGGACTGGCACACCTGGCATGCGGCACGCGAGCAGGATCTGAACACGGATTACGGCTGGCTCAGCGTGGTCGCCTTCGACTGGCTGCCCGCGTCACCGACCGCCCTGTCCGGTTTGCCGGGGATCTGGTGGGCCACCGACGGACGTGCGTACGTCACTGCCGACGGCGAGCTCACCTTGAACGGTGATCCGGTCCACGGCACGGTCTCGTCCGTTGTTGCCGAGGCGGCTTCGCTCAGTTGGTTGCTCTGTGGAGATCGGCTCGTCGAACTGGTGCTGCGGGGCGGGCGGTACGCCGTTCGCCAGCGCGATCCGCAGGCTCCGACACGACGTGACTTCACTGGCGTTCCGACGTACCCGTTGAATCAGGACTGGGTGGTGCGCGGTTACTACACGCCGTACGCCGAACCCGAGCGGGTGGAGGTTTCCACGGCCCGCAATGATCTGCGTCAGCACGTCACTGCGGTGGGCACTGTCCACCTTGCGCTCGGTGACTCGGCGTACGAGCTGGTGGCGACGCCCGCGGGTGATGGCCGGCTGTCGCTGTCGTTCCATGACGACACCAACGGCGACGACACGGCGCCCTGGCGCACGGTCACCACCGGGGTGGTCGAGCGCGACCAGTCCGTCCTGGTCGACTTCAACCGGACGATCAATCTGCCGTTCGCGTTCACGGCGTACGGGACCTGCCCGGCGCCCGTTCCGGGCAACCGGCTCGGTTTGCCGGTCACGGCCGGCGAGAAGAAGGTGCGGTGACGTTCTCGTGGCGGGCTCGGGCGGCTTCGATGTCGGGGACGTGTTGTTCGGCCCAGCGCCGTACGGCGAGGAGCGGGACGAGGAGGGAACGTCCCAACGGCGTCAGGTCGTACTCGACATGCGGCGGGTTCGCGTCGTACTCGTGCCGGCTGATCAGACCGTCGACTTCCAGGGAGCGGAGGGTCTCGGTCAGGACCTTCGGCGTGATGCCCTGGATGTGGGACTTCAGGTCGGTGAAGCGACGCGGTCCGTCGGCGAGGGCGTTGACGACGAACACCGTCCAGCGGGCGCCGATGCGGTGCAGCACCGTACGGCTCGGGCAGCTGGCTGCCATCACGTTGTAGGCCTTGCCCATGGGTGCTCCCAGTTCCGTTGAAGATACCGGTATCAAATCCATACCGTTGATCCGATCCTACGAGAGGGAGTGACACAGATGGAGCGGATCCTGGTCATCGGTGGTGCACGGGCGCTGGGGGCGGCCGTCGCGCGGCGTGCGGTGAAGGACGGGTACGACGTGGTGATCGGCGCACGCGACCTGGCGGCCGCCGACGCGCCGGCGAGCGAGATCGGTGCGACCGCGGTGCGCATCGATCTGCAGGACGAGACGACGGTCGCCGCCGCGGCCGCACAGCTCGAGGATGGCGTCGATCACATCGTGATGACTGGTTCCGCACCGCACGACGTTCGTGCGGTCGACCTGGACCAGGACAAACTGGTGGCCGCGTTCACGGCGAAGGTGATCGGACCGATGCTGGTTGCGAAGCAGTTCGCTGCGGTGCTGCGGCCGGCTGGATCGATCGTGTTGTTCTCCGGCATTGTCGGTTGGCGGCCTGGGCCGGGCTCACTGGTCAAGGGGACCACGAACGGCGCTGTCGAGTTTCTCGCTCGCCACCTCGCGGCGGACCTCGCCCCGGTGCGGGTCAACGCCATCTCGCCCGGTGTCGTCGACTCGGGCGCCTGGGACCGGCTCGGCGACAACAAGGCCGCGCTGTTGAGCAAGAGCGCCGCCGGCACGCTGGTCGGACGGCACGGCGAGACCGAGGACGTCGTCGACACGGTGATGTGGCTCCTCCACGCGGGCTTCATCTCGGGAGAGACGATCCACCTCGAGGGCGGAGCCCGCCACAAGACCGCCTGACCCACGACCTCGCTGGCGTGGCAGCTGGCACTCGAAAGCGTTCGGCCGCTGGTGTGTCACACAGAAGGGAGGTACTCGGTCTTCCTCTGTGAGTGAGTGAGTCAGTCAGTCAGCGCCACGAGGTGGGCCATGCAGGGCATGAGCAGTCGAGGGTTGGCGGCGCTGCCCCGTCCGGTCGCCGCGGTCCTGGGCGGTGGTGGTGTGCTCGGCGCGGCCCATGTTGGCGTCGGGCACGCGCTGGAACGTCGCGGATTCGTCCCGGACCTCATCGTTGGTACGTCGGTCGGGGCCCTCACCGGTGCCATTGCCGCTGCGCATCCCTCCTCTGCCGCGGCACGGTTGGACGAGGTGTGGATTCATCTCCGTCGTCGTGAGGTGTTCCCGCTTGGCTACCTGTCCTCGCGTGCGAGCCTGTTCTCCGATCGTGGCCTGCGCCGGTTGATCGCAGGTGCTGAGCTGCCGGCATGGATCGACGATTTGCCGATCCCGTTCACCGCCGTCGCAATGGACCTCGCGTCCGGTGCCGAGGTTCGGCTTGACTGCGGAGACCTCGAGTCAGCGCTGCTGGCGAGTTCTGCCATCCCCGGCGTTCTGCCACCGGTGGTACGGGACGACCGGACTCTTGTCGACGGTGGTCTGATCGCCTACGTTCCGGTGCGGGCGGCCTACGCGGTGGGGGCGGCCAGCGTGCTGGTTCTCTCGACCGGGCCGGCGAGTTGGCCGTTGCCGCCGGTGACACCACGCCGCCGCGCCGGAGCGATCGCCTCGAGGGCCGCTGTACTCCAGGTGCACCATCAGATCGAGTCCGATCTGCACGATGTGTCCCAACACATCCCCACCGTCGTGCTGCCTACCGGCGTCGACACATGGCCGGCCCCGTGGGACTTCGGGCATTCAGAGCGGTTGATCACCACGGCGACGGTCACGGCAGAGCGCTTTCTCGAGGAACTCGAGGTCGATGGCCCCGGGCTGTACCGAGTCGACCCTGACACCGAGCCGTCGCAGGCTCGCGCCGAGACAGGAACGAGTCAATGAGCACGATCGCCTTCCTCAACATCGCGATGCCCGGGCGGGTCAACCCGACCCTTCCGATCGTCGCCGAACTGGTCCGACGTGGTCACACGGTCAGCTATCACACCTCGCCTGCTTTCAGGCCACAGGTCGAGCGGGCCGGCGCCACGGTACGGTGCTACGCCGGCGGCGATCAGGCGTTGCCCGATCCGCCCACGCCGATTGCGTTGCTGGACGGGCTGGCGCGCACCGCCGTACAAGTGCTGCCCGACGTACTCGGTGAGCTGCGTGAGGTACAGCCCGATCTCATCGTCCATGACTCTGCTTGTCTGTGGGGTGCGATAGCAGCTCGCGAGCTCGACGTGCCGGTGGCATCGTCGTTCACGACCTTCGCGTTCAATCGGCAGGCGCCCAGCCCGACCGGGCTGTCGAGGAGCTTGCTGCTGGCGGCAGCGGCTCATCCGGTCCACGTCAAGGGGTATGTGCGATCTCGGTGGGAACTACGTCGGCGCTTCGCCACGCGCGGGCTGCCATTGGTTGACTTGGGCAACATTCGCCAGGCACTCAATCTCGTCTACACCTCCCGGACATTTCAGCCGGCTGCCGCAGGGTTCGACGAGTCGTTCCGCTTCGTCGGGCCAAGCATCGGGGCTCGTCCGCCCGACCCGTCGTTCCCGATCGGCAGACTGCAGTCCCGGGTCGCCTACATCTCGATGGGCACCGTGTTCACAGCGGATCCGCAGCTGCTCCGCACGCTCGCGACCGCGCTCGCGCCTCTGGCCGAGACAGTGGTCGTCGCAACTGGGCAGACCGATCCCTCCGCGCTCACGCCGTTGCCCGCGAACGTTCTCGTTCGTCGCTCTGTCCCTCAGCCGGAGGTGCTGGCTCGCGCGTCGCTGTTCGTGACGCACGGCGGCATGAACGGCGTCAACGAGGCGATGTACGCCGGCGTGCCGATGCTCGTGGTTCCCCAGGGTGCCGATCAGCCGTCGGTGGCCGGCCGGGTCGTGGAGCTCGGGGCGGGTTTGACGATCCGAAACCAGGACATCACCGAGGCCCTCGTGCGGAAACTCGCACGCCAGCTTCTCGAGGAGCCCAAGTTCCGTACGGCGGCAGCGGCCCTGCAGGTCGCCGAGCGTGAGCCGGGTGGGTTCCGTCGGGCCGCCGACGAGCTCGAGCAGTATCTGCGAGCGGCCGGGCCAGTCGATCGCGAAGCGCCGGTCGATCCCTCACGGCGAGCCTGACTCATGTCGCCTGTTGTGGTGCTGCTGCTGATCGCCGGATTGTCCGAGGCGACCGGACGCGTTCTACCTCTCGTCTCGCGCCGTCCCCGGATGTCCCGGCCCGTAGTCGTCGGGTTGCTGTTGACCGGCACCCTGATCGAGAGCGCGGTGATTGCCTTGTGGCCTCGGACGGCGTGGACACTTGCCGGACTGTTGCGGTCCGATCCGGCGCCCGACACTGCCGGACTCGTCTGGACACCGGGCCTCATCGCACCACTGGTGCTCGCAGGCATCCTGGCGTTTCCGTGGCTCGGTCCGCTGCTTCACGTGCTGCTTCTGACTGCGGTCGGCGCCAGTCTGTCCGGACCGCTGGCCGCGGCCGGCGGCCTGAGTTGGGCCGCCGCAGCGGGGTGCTTGGCTGTTGCTGCCTTCGGGCTCGCGTGCGCAGTCGAGGTGGTTCGACGACTCGTCGCGAGGGCGCTGGCGGTCGGGGTGGGGGAGTCCGTCGCATGAACAGTCTGGTGCTCTTGCTCGGTGGGATCGGTCTGGCTCTGATCGTCGAGGGCGTGCTGGCCCGGTACGAAGTACTCGCGTACAGCGTCGGCTGGAGGGTTCCGACCTCGGAGCTGCCGGAGGGTCTGCCGTATGCCCGTGGAGCGCCACCCGATCGTCCGCCGGCGGCGTACCTGGTCTATCTCGACGGCATTGGGAAACGTCAGTTCCGTGACACCCGGGACGGCGGCCAACTCGTCCAGGCCGTGATCGCCGGGGCGCCGGAGCTGCGGGTGCTGGGTCAGGTGCAGCCCTACTCGCCGCTGGCCGCGCCGCTCGCTGATCGGCCGGTGTGGGCGTGGCTGCGTCGTCGAGCAGGTCTGTTGCTCTTCCTGCACAACGTCATGCAGACCTTTGTGGCGGCCGACCGCCGGTACCGGCCCCTGTACAACCGAGCGGTCGGTCAGCAGATCGTCGTTCAGCTTCGACTGGCCGGGTATCGGGCCGGCAGCAACATCCCGGTAGTACTTCTCAGCTACAGCGGGGGCGCTCAGGTCTCCACCGGCGCGGTTGACGAAGTCCACCGCCAGTTGGGCGCTCCCGTCCTGGTGATCATGCTGGGCGGTTTTCACAACGGCGCCAACGAGTTGTCGTTGGTCGAGCACGTGTACCAGCTGACGAGTTCGAAGGATCGCATCGAACGAGTCGGGACGTGGATCTTCCCGCAGCGGTGGCGGCTGCTGCGCCATAGTGGCTGGAATCGCGCGGTACGTGCCGGAAAGGTCACGGTGCGAACGCTCGATCCGGCGACTCACGTCGGGCCGCGCAGTTACATCAGCCCAACGGCGACATTGCCCGACGGCCGCAGTCACCTCGATCGCACCACCGGCACCGTGATCGACCTCATTCGCGACTATTGCGCCGCGAGCGCTGATCGGACGACGGCGGCGTGAGTGCGGGACAACCGCCGTTTCAGCCTGCGAGGTCCGCAGCCAGCAGATCCTCGAGCCTGGTCAGGCTGCCGCCCCGGGTCGCGTCGATCAACGTCTGAAGGAAGCGTCGGTGCCGGTCCGGACTGACGGTCGCGGTCCGGTCGATGGCGAGGTGCCGCCGAGCACGGCAGACCAGCTGGCGGGTGTAGACCGGGCCGAGTTGGAGGACTTCCGCGATCTGGTCATAGGGATAGTCGAATGCCTCCCGGAGAACGTACGCCGCGCGTTCGTTGGCGGTGAGCCTCGCCAGGATGAGCATCACCGCCTCCCCGAGAGCTTCGCTCTGCTCGATGTCCGTCATGGGACTGGCGTCCGGGTCTGCCGCATCCGGGACTGACGACCCGTACACCTCGTGACGACGCCTGGCCGACCGTCGGACATTGATGGCACAGTGAGTCGTCATCGTCACCAGAAGTGCTCGCGCGTTGCCGACGGTTGCCCGGTCCGTCTTCTGCCAGCGAACCCAGACCTCCTGTACGACGTCCTCGGCCTCGGTGACGCTGCGCAGGATCATCGACGCGATCGCTGTCAGTCGTCTTCGCTCGCCGAGGAAGACAGCGAGGGCCTCGTCGAGGTCACCGTCGGCAGACTCAGCCGCACCATCGAGGACTGCGCCGGGTCTCTCGCGCTCCCAACTCGCTGTCGCGGCACCAACGCTCATCCTCCTGGCCCTTCTCCCGGTCCGGCAGGTACTGCAGCAATGCGTCAGTCATCACAGTCCGGCTGTCACCGGTGTCTGCGCGCCCCCGGGCGTCCGTGGCCTGCCACGTGGGCCTTTCTGCCACGTGGCCCTGTGCGACTACGAGGTTCGTGGCCTCCGGTTCGGTCTTGCCTTCTGTTGCTTGCGGCCCTGACATGTCAGCGGCCGGTCCGGCGTACCGACCCGGATGCGATTGCAGGTACTCTCGATCGGTGGCACCTGGCCAGTCGGGCGCCAGGCTGATCGGGCGACGAGACGAGTGTCGAGTCCTTGACGACCTCCTGCGAGGCGCCAAGGCGGGGCGCAGTGCGGCCTTGGTCCTGCGGGGTGAGGCGGGAATTGGCAAGACCGCACTCCTCAAGTACGCCATCGAGCGTTCGGACGGATACCGGATCGTGCGGGCGGCCGGCATTCAGTCGGAGATGGAACTGTCGTACGCCGGGCTGCACCAGCTGTGTTCTCCGCTGCTTGCCGGTCTGGACCACCTTCCGGAGCCTCAAAGAGATGCGCTCGGTGCGGCGTTCGGCCTCCGGTCGGGCACTACGCCCGACCGGTTCCTGGTTGGCCTCGCCGCTCTGAGCCTGCTCGCGAATGCAGCAGCCGACCAGCCACTGCTCTGTCTCGTCGACGACGCGCAGTGGCTGGACCAGGCATCGGCACTGACCTTGGGCTTCGTCGGCCGCCGGCTGCTCGCGGAGTCCGTCGTACTCGTCTTCGCCGTCCGTGAACCCGTGTCGCACGAAACACTGGCCGGCCTGCCCGAGGTGCCGGTCAGAGGGTTGCTCGAGCGTGATTCCCGAAGACTCCTGGACTCCGTCGTCACCGGTCCGCTTGACCTGCGGGTGCGCGACCGGATCCTCGCCGAGGCCGGCGGCAACCCGCTGGCCATTCTCGAACTGCCGCGCAGATGGACGGTGGCGGAAGTGGCCGCCGGCCTCGCGCTACCGGACGCGCGGCCGCTCTCGAGCCAGATCGAGCGGGAGTTCGTCCGCCGGATCGAGTCGCTCTCGGTCGAGACTCGATCGCTCATGGTCGTCGCGGCCGCCGAGCCGGTCGGTGACGTCAGGCTGTTGCGGCGGGCGGCCGAGCTTCTGGGCGTCGACGTCGACGCCGCGGTCATGAACGCGTCGGAGCTGATCACCCTCAACGCCCGCGTCCGGTTCCGGCATCCGCTGGTGCGCTCCGCGACGTACGGCGTCGCATCTTTGACGGAGCGCCGGGCGGCACATCGTGCGTTGGCCGAGTCGACCGATCCCGAGGTGGATCCGGATCGCCGGGCCTGGCATCGTGCACAGGCTGCGTCAGGTCCTGACGAGGACGTCGCGATGGAGCTCGAGCGTTCGGCCGTCCGCGCGCAGGCACGCGGTGGGATGGCGGCGATGGCTGCGTTCCTGGAGCGCGCGTCTGAGCTGACGCGCGATCCTGGCCGCCGCTCGACTCGCGCGCTGGAAGCTGCCCAAGCGAAGTTCCAGGCCGGGTCGTTCGGATCGGCGACGAGTCTTCTGGCGACTGCCGGCATCGATCCGCCCGACGAGCTGACTCGTGCCCGGATCGATGTGCTGCACGCCGGTCTTGCGTTTGCGCAGGGCCGCGGCATGGACGCTCCTGCTCCGCTGCTTGCCGCAGCTCGCCGGCTAGAGCAGCTCGACGTAGCACTTGCTCGTGACACCTACCTGGAAGCAGTCTCGGCGGTTGTCTTCGCCGGCCATCTGGCGCGGAGCCCGGGGTGGCCGGAGGTGGGAACAGCGGCGCGTGGTGCGCCGCCGTCGCCGTTGCCGCGTGCGACCGATGAGCTGCTGGATGCGTTGGCGATGCGTTTGACGGATGGCTTCAAGGCCTCGGTACCGGCGATCGAGAGCGCCCTCACGGCTTTCTCTGCCGACGACCTTCCTGTGCAGGAGTCGCTGCGCTGGCTCTTGCTGGCGGGGGTCATTGCGGCGGATCTCTGGGACCTCGAGCGCTGGCAGACGGTGACGACTCGCCATGTAGAACTCACCCGTCGGACAGGCGCGCTCAGCGGGCTTCCGCTGGCTCTGGACTCGTCGGCCGTGGTGCTCGTCTTCGCCGGCGACCTGATGGCGGCGGCGGCAGTGGTCGAGGAAGTGCGAACGGTGAGTACTGCGACCGGGACCGTCCAACCGCCCTTCGGGGCTCTGGCGTTGGCCGCAGCTCGTGGTCATGAACGGGAGGCACGCGCGTTGATCGACGCGACTGTCAGTGAGGGGGCCGTCCATGGCCAGGGGCTCGGGGTCACGGTTGCGAACTGCCATCACGCAGTACTGTGCAACGGCCTCGCGCAGTACGAGGAGGCAATGAGTGCGGCCCGCGCGGCCGCGAGGTACCAGGAGGAATTCGGCGCGCCGCGATGGGCTCTTGCCGAGCTGATCGAGGCAGCTGTGCGCAATGGCTCGCCTGAGGCCGCGCACGACGCGTTGGAGCAGCTCTCGGAGACAGCACGGGCCAGCGGCACGGACTGGGCGCTCGGCGCCGAGGCCTGCTCACGCGCTCTGCTGAGCGACGGCGTCGCTGCCGAGGACCTCTACCGTGAGGCGATCGCGCGGCTCGCCAGGACCCGGGTCCGCGTGAACTTGGCCCGGGCGCATCTCTTGTACGGGGAGTGGCTGCGACGGGAGAACCGCCGTGTCGACGCTCGCGCGCAGCTCACGATCGCCCACGAGATGTTGAGCCAGTTCGGCGCTGACGCCTTCGCCGAGCGCGCGCGTCGTGAGCTCCACGCGACAGGAGGAAGAGTGCGCGAGCGCGCCGTCGCTCCACAGACCGCACTCACGGCTCAGGAGGCGCAGATTGCTCGGCTTGCCGGCGACGGGCTCACAAATCACGAGATCGGCGCGAGGCTGTTCCTCAGCCCACACACGATCGACTGGCACCTGCGCAAGGTCTTCTCCAAGCTCGGCATCAGTTCTCGCAGAGAGATCTCCACCAGGCTCGCCCAGGGCACAGCAACGTCAGCCACAGCAACAATCTGATCCAGCAGACGATCCTCAGAGCGTCGGCGACCTGAAGACCGACCCGGTTGTCGGCTAGCTTTCCGGGATGGTACCTGTCGCGCTGGCCAAGCATTTGATCGACAGCAATCGATACATGGTTCTCGGAACCGTGGACCCGGACGGTCGCCCGCGAGTGTCGCCGGTGTACTTCTCGCCGGATGGCTACTCAGTCGTCTATTGGGTGTCGTCTCTCGAATCACATCACTCGCGGAACATTGCCGAGCGGCCCGAGGTCAGCATGGTGGTGTTCGACTCCGCGGCGGAGATCGGCAGTGGGGAGGCGGTCTACTTGATCGCCCGGGCAGAGGTGGTCCCGGACGACGAGTTGGAGGGATGTCTCGACACCGTGAGCTGGACACGGTTCCCGGGACTCAGACAGTTTGCCGCGGCGGAACTGCGTGATCCAGAGGTGCGGCGGCTGTATCGGGCGCGGATCAGTGAGCACTCCATCCACATCCCCGGGCGGCACCCGGAGTACGGCACGGGCACTGACCGGCGGATGACGGTGGACCTCGGCTAGATGCCGCTGGGGGAATGCGCGGACCAGGGCGGCGCTCGGCCGATCCAACCGACCCAAAGACACCGCCCGGGCGGTCAGTTCAGCACGTCGACGATCGCGGTGACAGCTCCGTAGGCGGTCTGGCCGGTGATCGAGTATCTGGTGCCCTGTGGGTCGGGTTGACTCCACTTGACCGGCGTGGCTCGGACGACCTTGTCCTTCACCCGCATGACTGTGACGTTGTGGGGGAGTCGCGGAGCACTTCCTCCCTTGGCGGTGAGGTAGACCTTGTCCTGCAGGATGTTCTTCGCGGCACTCTTGGCGAAGATGTCGATCGAGGCGTACGGCTCGAAGTACCCGGGCATCCCCGGGACCGCGCGGAACATCGACTGCCAGTCCGCCGGCTCCCAGACCAGCATCCCGACGCCCTTGTTGTCGACGATGTCGTTCGCCGCCTGGATCACGCGCTGGAGCGCGTCGGCCTGACCTTGCACCGTGCGCGGGAACGTGGAGTTCGGCATCGGAGCGCCGCCTTCGCCGGATGCCGGGTAGGACGTTTCAGAGATCTCGAGCCGGTAGTTCCCCAGTGTCGTCGCCATGGTGTGCAGGTAGAGATCGAGCTCGTCCGGCGAGCCATGCCACTCGGGATAGTAGGACAGTGCCAAGACATCCGGATTCACGCCTCGGGCCTTGAGCCGGGGGAGGAGTTGCTGCCAGAACTCCATGGTCTTGTCCAACCGGTCCTTGTCCACGATGGCGTGGACCTCGACCTTGGTGGACGGCGAGGCCTTGCGAACGGCGCTGATGCCGGTGGCCATCAGTGATGCGAAACGATCCCACGCCTGGTTGTACTTGACCTGCTCCTCCGGCACTGTCGACTTCCAGTACTTCCACAGCAGGCCGCCACCTGGCTGGGACTGGTAGATGTCCTTGTCCCGGTCGAAGTACGGCGGGCTGGTCGTGCCGATCTCGGCGGCCTCGCTGCCGTACAAGAAGCCGTTGATCACTTCATTGCCGACAGCAACTTTATCCGGTCGCGTTCCCTGCCCGGCCAGGCGGCGTACATAGTCGTAGGTGAACTTGTACATGGCTTGCTGCAGTTCGGGGAACGTCAGCTGTGCCCACGCACGCGGCTTGGGCTGCTTTCCGGGGTCGGCCCACGAGTCGGCGTAGTGGAAGTCGATACCGAGCTTCATGCCCTGCGCGACGACAGCCTTGGCGACCACCGCGGTGCGGTCCGGGCCCTGGTACGCCGGTGAGGTCGGAAGGCCCGAACTCTCGTCGCGGGGCTCGTTCCAGACGCGCAACCGCGTGTACTGCATGCCGCGGTCGGCCGCGACGTCCAGCAGACCCGGTCCGGCGCCCATGTTCTCCATCGACGGGTTCGGATTCACGTAGAAGTTCTGACCTTGGTGCTGGTCGGCGTACGACATGTCCGCGCCGTTCACCAGGTCGTCGCGAAGATAGTTGAACGCTCTGATCTCACTGATGCCCACCGTCGCACCAGGACTGGTGCCGATGATCCGGACCCGCAGATAGCGGACTCCCTCGCGATGGACCAGGTCCACGGCGCCACGAGCAGCGACCGTACTGCGGGAGTGGTCCGCGATTGCGGCCCAGTGCGAGTTGTCCCTCGACGCTTCGACGACGTAGCGATAGGTGGCACCGGCATCGGGGAAGACGACCTCGACCTTGCGGATCGCGTCGTACCCTCCGCCGAGATCGAGCGTCAACCATTGCCCTGGGCTGCGGTCGTCGGCGATCCACGCTGTCGCCTCGTCCTGATCCTTCGCGAGTGCCGCGGTGGCCGAGCCACTACTCACCTGGACCGACGACCAGAACTTGGCCGCGATGTCGCTCGCGATCGGGTTGATCGTTGCTGTCCCGCCGATCCCTGCGGCCGGCTGCGGAGAAGAAGTGATGGCGGCGAGGACCACCAGTGCGGTGACAGATCTGAGGAGATGCGTTGGTCTCATCACGGCGGCGTCCTGTCATCGAGGCGGAAGCTGTGAGCGGTCACAGAATCCGTCCCAGCACGACCGGTGTCAAGAGCTGGAGGCCACGCGGAGGACGAGCTTGCCTCGGGTGTGTCCGCCTTCGCCGCGGCGGTGCGCCTCGGGGGCCCGGTCGAAGGTGAAGATCTCCTCTACTTCGACCGCTACGTCGCCGGCGTCGATGAGCTCGGCGATCGTGGTCAACGCCGGGCCGTCGGGCTCGACCAGGAATGCGCGAGCCCGGCGGCCGTGTGCTGCAGGGCGTCAGCCCGAAGGTCCTCACCCACACGCTGCGCCGCCTCGAGGACCGCGGCTTCATCGATCGCACGATCTACCCTGCCGTTCCGCTGCACGTCGAGTACGCGCTCACCGCCCTCGGCAAGAGCGTCGCCGAACCCCTCGCCCAACTCCGCACCTGGGTGGAGAACCACCTCGACGACGTACCCCCCGCAACCTGAGCGGGGTCAGCGTGTGCCCGAGCGTAGGAGCTGTCGGGTAGTTGGGCGGCCTTCTTCGTCGAGGCGTACGACGACATGCTCGTTCCATCGTTCGTCGGTGCGGGGGTAGTCCGAGCGCCAGTGACAGCCGCGGCTGTCTTGTCGTGTGGTCGCTGCCGCGATGACAGATCGCGCCACCGTCGCCAGCGGCCCGTTGCCCAGGGGCTCGAGTTCGTCCGCAGCGGCGTTCAGACCTGCGCCATCGCGACGGATACCGGCGTACTTGGTCAGGATCGCGCGGATCCGTTCGGGTTCGCGATCATGGTTCAGCGCCAGTTCGTGTGAGCGACCGTGGACGGTTGCGGGGAGGTCGAGGGTGAGGGCCGTGGCAACGCGCCGGCCGAAGACCAGGCCCTCCAGCAGGCTGTTGGAGGCGAGCCGGTTGGCCCCGTGTACGCCGGTTGCGGCGACCTCGCCGACGGCGTACAGACCTGGTACGTCGGTTGCGCCGTCGCGATCGGTCCGGATACCGCCGCACAGGAAGTGTTCGGCGGGCGCGACCGGGATCTGCTCGGACAGCAGGTCGACCCCGATCCGAGCGCAGGAGGCCAGTACGGTCGGGAACCGGTGACGAAGTACGTCGGGTGCGATCGAGGTGGCGTCGAGCCAGACGTGGTCGGATCCGTCGCGGCGCATCGTTGCCTCGACCTCCCGGGCGACGATGTCCCGCGGGGCCAGATCGGCTCGCGGGTGCCGGCCGGCCATGATCCTGCGCCCATGGATGTCACGCAGTACTGCGCCCTCACCGCGGACGGCTTCGGTGACCAACGGCAGTTGACCGCTGGTCTCGCCGGTGAAGAGCGCGGTCGGGTGGAACTGGACGAACTCCATGTCCACCAGGGATGCACCGGCCCGCAGCGCCAGAGCGATGCCGTCACCGCGCACCGTCGGCGGATTGGTGCTCGCGAGGTAGGCGTTGCCGATTCCGCCAGTGGCCAGTACTACGGCGCGCGCATCGATCCGGGTGATCTCCGTGCCGGTCTCGACGAGCACGCCGACGACGCGGCCGGAGTCCGACTTGATCAGGCCGATGGTCCGTCCGTCCATCGTCTGAACGCCGGTGAGCCCCAGCGCGCTGCTGAGCGCGCGATGAACCTCCGCGCCGGTGGCGTCACCGCCCGCGTGCACGATCCGGGGATGACCGTGGCCGCCCTCGAGAGTCCTCGACAGGGATCCGTCGTCGTTCCGGTCGAAGCGCGCCCCCTGAGCGATCAGCTCGGCAAGTCGCTGGGGTCCCTCCTCGACCAGCGCCCGAACGTTGCGGGGATCGCAGAATCCTGCACCGGCGACGTCGGTGTCGCGCGCGTGGTCGAGCGGATCGTCCTCGCCGTACGCGGCGGCGACACCGCCCTGCGCCGACGGCGTGCTGCCGTCGCCGGCGCTGAGGAGGAGCACCTGGCGAGTGGCCGCGAGGCCGAGCGCGGTCGAGAGACCTGCTACGCCGGCGCCGATGACGACGACGTCGACGGCGTACGTCATCGAGCACCTGCAGGTTTGCCGATGGCAACCATCCGTTCGACCGAACGCCGGGCACGCTCGACGACCTCGGGCGCCAGGTGGATCTCGTCGCGTCCCTCACGCAGGCACCGCACGAGGAGTTCCGGGGTGATCATCTTCATGAATCGGCAGGAGGCCTTGGGGTTCACCGGCAGGAAGGTCGTCTTCTGGTTCACCTTGCGAAGCTGATGGAGCATGCCGATCTCCGTCGCGACCAGGGCGGTCTTCGCGGTCATGTCACGAGCGGTGTCCAGCATGCCGGCGGTGGACAGGATGTGGGTCCGATCTGCCGGCAGATCACCCACGCCGGCGAGCCAGACCGCCGACGACGCGCAGCCGCACTCGGGATGGACCAGAACCTCGGCCGCGGGATCGGCTGCCACCTGAGCGCGCAGGTCGGCCGCGCTGATGCCGGCATGCACGTGGCACTCGCCCATCCACACCTCGATGTTGTCCCGACCGGTCTGCCTCCTGACATGGGCCCCGAGGAACTGGTCGGGCAGAAACAGGACCGGCTGATCCGCCGGGATCGAGTTCACCACCTCCACCGCGTTGGACGACGTACAGCAGATGTCGGCCTCGGCCTTCACCGCCGCACTGGTATTGACGTAGGCAACAACCGCGGCGTCGGGGTGCTGGGCCTTCCAGGCCCGCAGCTGGTCGGCGTCAATGGTGTCCGCCAGGGAGCAGCCGGCCTGAGCAGTGGGGATCAGCACGGTCTTGTCAGGGCTGAGCAGTTTGGCGGTCTCCGCCATGAAGTGCACGCCACAGAACACGATCGTGGACGCGTCGGTACTGGCCGCGATGCGAGACAGTGCGAGCGAGTCGCCGACGTGATCGGCGACATCCTGGATCGCCGGTTCCTGGTAGTTGTGGGCGAGCACCACCGCATCTCGCTCCCGGGCCAGGCGGCGTACCTCTTCCTGCCAGCTGATTGCCGTGCTCTGAGCAACGGTCACGACGAGGTCCTTCCATCGACAGGTTTTCGCTCGATAGGCGATAACTAGAGTGACGGTACCATCTGCGACGTGCCCGCAGCCAAGAAAGGTGATCCGGTTAACTTCCCCAGCTATCCCCATGAGGTGCTGGCCGTGGTTCTGTCCGTCCGCGACGGCAGGTTGTGTGTCCTGCTGTGGAGACGCGGGCGGAGTCCGCACCGGGATCGCTGGGCCTTGCCTGGGGGTGGCGTCGAGCCCACCGAAAGGCTCCGGGAGGCCATCACCGGTCATCTCGCGGCGAAAGTCGACGTCCGCGACGTCGCGCATCTGGAGCAGTTGGCCACCCACAGTGCGATCGACCGCGATCCGCGGGCGCGGGTGCTGGCGACGGCCTATCTCGGCCTGGTTCCGTCCGACGTGCGGCCCAATCTGCCGACCGACACGCTCTGGCATCCGGTGGACGACCTACCGCGTACGGCGTTCGACCACCACTACTTCATCGACGCGGCGGTCGCCCGGCTCCGAGCGAAGCTGTCGTACACGAACATCGGATTCGCCCTCGCTCCGCCCGAGTTCACCATCACGGAGCTGCGCGACTTGTTCCGCGCGGCGTTGGGCTACGAGCTCGGCGCCACCAATCTGACGCGCGTTCTGACCCGGCGGCACGTGATCGACCCGACCGATCGCACGTCTCGCCCCGGGCAGTCCGGCGGACGCCCCGCCACCGTCTACAAGTTCGTAGCCCACGAGCTGACCGTCACAGACCCTTTCGCCGTACTCCGCCCACCGCGCTGACCCGTCATCTCGCCCCAGGGGAGCCCAGGATCTCAGCTCAGCAGGGCGTCGAGAATGTTGAGCCATTCCTCACGCGACTGCCCGAGGTCGCGCGCGCGGGCCTCTGTGTAGTTGGGCGAACGTAAGCTCTGCTCGAAGCGCTGCGCGACTGCGCGAGCCGCACTTCGGTCATTGCGGTTCATGTGGGCTTGGATGAGCTCCGTTGCGGTTTTCGCCTGCTCGGTGACAAAGTAGGGCTCTTCGGTGCCGCTGCGTTCGACCAGCTGGACTGTGTCGGCCATTACGCGATCGATGGCAGTTTGGCTGTATCCCTCATCGACGAAGCACATCATCACGTTCCACCAGAGCGCGGCCCGTGCGAACTGCAGTCGCCTGGCGGATTGGTTGCTCTCGGCGAATTTCAGGAACGTCGCGCACAGGTCATCCGTCGCCTCGGCGTCCCGGGCCTTCGCGAGAGCACTCACGGCGCTGAATGCGATGACTCCGATCCGGCCGGCGGGGTCATCCGCGAGTGTCTCTGGTGGCGCCATGAGACGGCGCAGTGCGGCCACCACTTGGCCCGGCGGGGGACCGGGGTAACGAAGCTCGTCGTCAGCGATCAGCGCCTTGTGAAACTCGAGCGCCCGGAGCAGATGCCCTTCAGATGACGGTAACAGCGGGTCCTCCAGGCAGATGGAGCTGATTGCCGACAACGCTGCGGATTCGGCCTCCTCCAGCCGGTCGACCGCGGAGAGTGCATGGGCAAGGGAGAACCAGGCAACGCCCAACTCGCCGCCGCTGATCCCTTGGGTGGACGTAGCGATGCGTACTGCCTCGCGGCTTGCCCGTAGCCGATCCTTGGGTCGCTGCAGCAACGAGTAGGCATCGGCCGACACAGCGAGCGCCTTCACATGCCGCGATGCGACGAAGGTCGGCTGCGGCACGGTAGTCCAAACCCGCTGACGGAGGAGGTGCGTCAGCAGAGCATCACTAGCTGCAGGCCGGCTGTCCTCGTTGTACGTCACGGCGGCGTCGACGGCGAGGTCGAGCAGCACGCGTAGTAGTTCCTGCCCCAGAGGGTGCGCACTCGTTCTCATGATGCTGATCAGCGAATCGAGATACGCGTCAACGCCGCGATTCCATCCGTCGTGCTCAGCTGCCGCCATGAGAGGCTTGAGGGCGAAATACGACGTGGTGCTGAGGGCGGTGCGCACCTCGTCGCCGGTAGCGTTCGCCTCGCTCTGCGTGCCGAATGTGGTCAGGATCAAGCCGAGTGCCTGCCCTGCCTTCTTGGCGCGATGCATTTGGTGTAATGCGACGGTGCGGCAGAGCAGGGCTTCTGCCCGGAGCGATTCTGCAGTTGCAGGGTCGAGTGCGTCGATGGCTTCGAGTGCACGATCGAGCCAGCCGAGGGCTCGCCTTGGGTGTCCTGCCAGGACGAGAGATAGCCCGGCTCCGGCGGTAGATGCCGCCAGCGCGTACTGTGGGAGGCCGGCCGGCACGGTGGTGATGACGTGGGTCATCTCGAGATCGATCACCGTGTTGACGCGGTAGCTGCTCAGTAGCGGTCCTCCCCACAGATCGGCGCCTGGGCCGCCGACGGCGACGTGAAGCCCGCCGCTCCCTGCTGTGCGGAGGTCTTGGCCGCGTGACTCGAACTCGCCAGCCTGCCTCCGGGCGTCCAACTGGCTGGCGGCGAGATCGATATCGACGTCAGCTCGACGGAGTGCTGTGCGCCACAGTTCGGAGGAACGACGAAACGAGGTCGCGGCCTCGGCGAATCGTGCGCGGTCCAGGAGGATCTCGGCCTGGGTGAGGAGGATCCGCCCCCTTCGCGGGTCGTCGCGTGAGTCGAGATGACGATCGGCCAGAGCAAGGGCCGTGTTCGCGTCGGCGAGCGCCTCGTCCGCTGTACCGAGCGTCTGCAGGATCGTGGCCGATTCGAGGAGGACGTTCATCTGCGCGAATGGTCGAAGGTCTTCTCGGACGACCTCGGCTACGGTCGCTGCCAGCCGGATTGTTTCGATGGCGCGCTCCGGGTCGCCGCGTCGGCGGTATCCGGCAGCCAGCCTCTCGAGCAGTCGGGTACGCCGAGCGGGCTCCGCCGTACCCAGCCTCTTGAGCAATTGGCCCGTCACCGCTTCCCGCACCGGGAACAGCGCGTCGCTTGCGGACGATGTACGGCGGAGCAGGGCATCGAGCGTCTCGGTGGGCAGTTCGGTCGTTGTCAGCACGGCTGACAGGATGCGTATCAGCGGCTCGCCGGTTTCAGCCGCGACGTCGGCGGCGATCACACTGTGTCTGTCGATGTCTTGGGCGAGGACCTCGGCGAGCGTGGCCTCCGCGGCAGGCTCGCGCTGCGCGAGGCGGGTGAGCACGGTCAGCGCGTGCTTGAGTTGTTCGTCAAGCATGGTTGAACACCGTCAGAAGCCTGGCGTCCTCCTCTACGGCACGGGCGACGAGGTGCTCTCCGAGGAGATCGGGCTGGACGCCATTCAGCCAGCCCTCGCCCGGGTACAGGCGCCGGAGTACCTCCACCACACGCCAGAGCGCTGCCTGCGGCTGATCACTCAGCATCGGCACGGAGGTCAGCAGGCGCATCGCGTCCTCCAAGCCATCGACCCGTCCGGCCAAGGTGACCAACGCTGCCGCCTGGCGAATCGGGCGCCCGGCAAGGATGTCCAAACCCGCATCCTGAAGGCCGACATCCCAGAACCGCTGCTCGCGACGCAAGGCGTGGTCGAGCAGTCCGCGGCCGTCTTGTCGCCCGTCGCCTTCCACAGTGGCGAGCGCGCTGAGTAGCAGGAACAGCACGCGGTCGAAGGCGGTGCCGGTCAGATCGTCTGGGGGTGGAGGTGCTTCCGTCCTGAGCGATTCAGGGTGTAGTGCCCGGTTGAAGGCTTCGGCTGCGAGCGTGAAGACCTGATGACGCTCCGCTGAGCCATGGGCAAGGGGCGGCAGGGAGTGGAAGGTCACCGCGGGGCCGCACAGGTAATCGCCGACGGCGTCCGGCAGCTGGCGCAACCGCTCCCACCACTCTCCGGTCTTCCGGGCCAGCAGCAGGATTCGGACGGGGGTCTTGGTCGCGAGTGCCGCACCGACGAGCCGGCCGACCGCGAGGGTCCGGGTTTCGGCATAGTCGACGGTCACGACGACACCTCGCGTGCCGCGGCCGAGGATCGTCAGCTGATCGGCGGTCGAACCATCTGAGGTCGTGCTGAGGAAGCCCGCACGCCAGCCAGCCCGCTGGGCGCTTCGGCAGGACTCGATCGCGAGGCGGGTCTTGCCCATGCCGCCGTCTCCGACATAGAGGCGGGTGGTGACGTCTGAACCGCTGTCGATCCAGGCGGCAAGATCCGCCAGCGTGTCGGTCCGTCCCCAGAACGGAACAACACCGAACTCGGGGCGCAGCAGCGTGCTCGACGGAAATCGGTCTGCCTGCCAGCGACCGCTGGGGTCGGTGAGCAGGTCGAGGGCGTGAGCTTCGACAACGGCCGAACGCACCTGGTCGGGTAGGTCGTCGAGCGACTGCAGCCGTTGGAGCACCTCGCGGCGGTAGTCGCCAGTGAAGTCGGGTAGCGTGACGGCGGCCTTGACCAGAGTGCCGTAGGCCTGCTCGACGATGCGCCGGCAGAGCACCGCGTCGGCTTCCCCGAACTGCAGGTACGTTGTGGCAGCGCGGGCGTTGACCACGGCTACCGCCTGGACAGGATCGAAGCCGAGACGCATGAGTTCGTCAACGGTGAGCCCGTGGCGCGCGATGACGGCCTCGGCGTTGACGATGGCGCGGTCGACGGTGTCCGCGGGAATGTTCTCGCTGACCGCGAAGGCACGAAGGCCCTCTTCGACGGCCTTGACCGCCTGCTTCGTACTTGTGCTCTTGCTGTCACCAGAAGCAGTCACCAAGTCGATCGTCTGGTTCAGGGCCTCCTTGACGCCCCCGGCTGGTCCGGTGAAAGCAACAGCCAGCACAACCTTGGCAAGCGACCTGATCAATCGATTGGACGCCATCATCCCCCCGCCTCAAATCCGCACGGCGGACCCCATTGGAACGCTGATGCCAGGGTCGCAGCAAGCGCAGGGTACAACAAGACCTGCGTCGCTCAGCCGATTCCCCTGGAGGCGCGCGGATGTTGCTTGTGGCAACGACTCACGAATCGGCGGCCGACCCAGGACGGCGACGTACGCCGGTCCCGGCGAGCGTCATTCACTAAGACCGGGTAGGCGGGCGCGGTGTGACATCCGGGTAGGGCTGTCACATCGCGGGTCCGTGTTCGGACTTATTGATGAGGCGGCCGGCATGCGGCTGCTGTCCATCACACGGAAGAAGTAGATCCATGACGAATCCCCTGACCGAACCTGCTCGCCGTCCCAAGAGACGCGGGCGCACTCTGGCGTTCCTGCTGACCGCCGCGGCGCTGGTATTGGCGAGCTTCAACCCGGTGCAGAGCGCTGCCGGCGAACAGCGTGGGGCGAAGCCGACCATCGTGCTGGTGCACGGTTCCTGGGCGGACGCCTCGAGCTGGAACCGCGTCACCCAGCGCCTGCAGGACGACGGGTACACGGTGCGCGCCATCCCCAACAACCTGCGCTCGGTGGCGGGCGACGCGGCGTCAGTGCGCGCCTTTCTGGAAACGGTGACCGGACCGGTCGTGCTGGTCGGCCACTCGTACGGCGGGTTCGTGATCACCAACGCGGCCACCGGGCTCCCGAACGTCAAGGCTCTCGTGTACGTCAACGCCTTCGCGCCGGACACCGGCGAGACCCCCTTCCAGCTCGTGGGGCCGGATTCGGCGCTCGCGGCCGACCCTGCGACGGTCTTCGACCTCGTACCACCCACCCTGCCGCCCTCCCCGACTACCGACGTGTACCTGAAGCGGTCGACCGTCTTCACCTCGTTCGCGACCGGGCTGAGCGCCGGCGACAAGGACCTCGTCTTCGCAACCCAGCGACCGGGCGCACTGGGTGCGCTCAACGAGCCGTCCGCAACCCCGGCCTGGAAGACGATCCCGTCGTGGAGCGCGATCGGCACCGAGGACCAGATCATCCCGGCCACAGCACAGCGGGCCATGTCCCAGCGGGCGGGCGCCACCATGACCGAGTACGACGCCGGGCACCTCGGCCTGATGTCCGATCCCAAGGTCGTCACCAAGGTGATCGAACAGGCCGCGCGCAGCTGACCCGAGCCATCTGGGCTGACGGCGACCGGGCACGGATCCGGGATTCCTCAGCCCGTCGGAACCATGCATCAAGGGAAGGAAAATCCGATGACCAAGCACATTCTGGAGGAGGCGGCGCAGGGGATCGCCGACGCGACCTCGCAACCACCGTTCCTCTACCAGCTGTCGAAGGAGGAGGCTCGGAAGGTCCTCGACGACATCCAGGCAGCTCCGATCGACAAGCTCACGGTCGACGACAAGTGGATCACGGTACCGGCCGAGGTCGGTGACGTCCGGGTCCGGATCGTCAAGCCGGTCGGTGCCGAAGGGCTCCTGCCGACCGTCCTCTATATCCACGGCGGTGGCTGGATCCTCGGCAATGCGGGCACCCACGACCGTCTGGTCCGCGAGCTGTCCGTCGGTGCCGAGGCCGCGGTCGTGTTCGTCGAGTACGACCGCTCGCCGGAGGCGCAGTACCCGGTCGCGATCGAGCAGGCGTACGCCACCGCCCGCTGGATCATCGCCCACGGTCGCGACGAGGGCCTCGACCCGAGCCGGCTGGCGATCGCGGGCGACTCGGTCGGGGGCAACATGACCGCGGCGGTGACCATCCTGGCCAAGCGGCGCGGGGACGTCACCTTCGTCCACCAGTCGCTGTACTACCCGGTGACCGATGCCGCGCAGGACACCGACAGCTACCGCGAATTCGCCGACGGACCGTTCCTGACCGCCAAGGGGATGGCCTGGTTCTGGGACGCCTACCAGCCGGACCACACTCGGCGCGGCGAGAGCACTGTGTCGCCGTTGCGGGCCGGGCTCGACGAGCTCGCGGGTCTGCCGGAGGCGTTCGTCATCGTCGACGAGAACGACGTACTGCGCGACGAGGGGGAGGCATATGCCCGCAAGCTGACCGAGGCCGGCGTCCGCACCACGAGCGTCCGCTACAACGGCACGATTCACGACTTCATGATGCTGAACCCGTTGCGTGAGTCGGCGGCCGTGAGCGGCGCGGTGGAGCAGGCGATCCACGTGCTCCGCAAGGCACTCGGCGCCAAGTAGGTCAGACCGCCGAGACCGGGCTCGCGGCGTCGATCAGGGGCGGGCTGAGCTGCTTGCGCGACGTGACGGCCAGCTTGCTGAACACCTTGCGGAGATGCCATTCCACGGTGTGATGACTGAGGAACAGCTGGCTGCCGATCTCGTGGTTCGTGAGCCCGCCGGCAGCCAGCTGGGCGATCTGCGCTTCTTGGGCGGTGAGGATGTCACGCGTGTCCACCTGCCGCCTCCGCGCTGTCGCGCCGGTCGCGACGAGCTCTTGGCGAGCCCGCTCGGTGAAAGCCTTCGCGCCCATGTCGCCGAAGCTGTCGTAGGCGACGCGCAGGTGGAATCGGGCATCCTGGCGACGCTGCTCACGGCGCAACCACTCGCCGTACACCAGGTGGGCACGGGCCAGGTGTACGGCGACCCGCGTGCGGCCGAGCCGCTCGATCGCCTCTCGGTAGAGGGCGTCGGCGGCCTGGCCTTCGGTCAGGAGTGCCCTCGATCGAGCCAGAACGCCGAGGCTCCAGTCGGTCCCGGCTGCGCCCGCGTGTTGCTCGAGCTGCTGCAGTGCCTCGGCCGCTGTCGTGTGGGCGTTGCTGCGCGCCGCCGCCTCGACGAGTTCGGCCAGGGACCAGCCGAAGAATCCGAGATCCTCCTGCTCGCAGGCTCGACGGGCTGCGTCGAGGGCGGCGTCGTACCGGGAAAGGCCGTTGTAGAGCACGGCGGTCACGCACTCGGCCAACGCAAGCGCCCGGCCTTCGCCGCGCTCGGTCGCGTCCTTGGCCCCGGCCTCGATCGCCTTCATGGCCTCGTTCTCCTCGCCACGCCAGGCGGCGAGCATCAGGCGGGAGTACCGCAGTGGCGCCCTGCCAGTTGCTGCAGCGAGTGCGTCGGACTCGGAGATGAGGGCGGCCGCCGCAGCGAACTCTCCGGCGTGCACGTGGACGCCCGCCCGGTACGACAGCGCCACCGGGAGGGCGCCGAGGGCTCCGAGCCTCCGGCCGAACTCGACCGCGCGGGTCGCCAGGTCATGCCAGGCGTCGTCGTCCCAGAGCTCGGGCGCGACCGGTTCGGGCGCGGCCGGACAGGCCAGCCACAACCAGTGCTCGAGCCTGGCCGCACCGTGAGTGGCGTCCGCGCGCAGGGCGTGCAGTGCCATCCGCAGTGGTTGTACGGCGGCGGCGTACCCCTCGGTGAATCGCGTGGCGACCCCGTCCAGGAGGAGGTCCATCGGACCGGCCGGCGCAGGGGCCGGCCGGGCCACGCGGGCTGCCTCGGCGACTTTCACGACGTCGCCGAGCCGGCCGCCGAAGATCGCGGCACCGAGCGCCTCCAGGTACTTCTCCCGCGCCAACGGGTCGCCCAGGTCCTCGAGCCGGTTCGCCGCGTCGAGAAGCAACGGTCCGGCATCGCTGCTGCGCCGGCGGGCGAAGACGATCTGGGCGCGCAGCCGCGCGAGGTGGGCGCTCTGGAGATCGTCCAGCGGGCCGATCTCCGCGGTGGCGAGTAGGTCGTAGGCTGCGTCCGGTTCGCCGGCCCGGAACTTGGTACCGGCGGCGGCCAGCGCTCGTCCGGCGCGCCGTACCGGATCCGGTGTCAGCTCGGCGGCTCGCTCCAGAAAGGCAGCGGCGGCGGCCAGACCACCGCGGGCCCGGGCCCGCTCGGCGGCGCTCTCCAGCTCGGCGGCCACCGCCTCGTCGAGCCCTACGGCGGCATGGGCGCGGTGCCAGGCTCTCCGATCAGGATCCACTGCAGGGTCGGTGGCTGCGGCCAAGGCACCGTGCACACTGCGCCTGTCCGCTTGCGAGGCGTCGCGGTAGACGACCGAGCGGATCATCGGATGCCGGAACCGTACTCGGGCACCGATGTCGATCAGGTCGGCGGACTCCGCCGGTGCGGCGGCGTCCGGACCGATCCCCAGCCGCTCGGCGGCCCGCCAGAGCAGGGCGGCGTCACCGATCGGCTCGGCAGCAGCGGTCAGCATGAGCAGCCGAGGCTCGGGCGGCAGCGAGCGGATACGACTCCGGAAGCCTTCCTCGATCCGGCTGGTCAGCGTACGCGCGTCCAGGGCGTCGGGGAGCCCGAAGCCACCTGCCAGTTGGCCGGCCGACAGAGTGCGGGGCAACTCCATCAGCGCCAGTGGATTGCCTCGCGTCTCGGCCACGAACCGGTCCTTGACACGCTCGTCCACGATGCCCTTCAGGGTCAGGTCCAGCAGGGCGCGGGCATCGCTGAAGTCCAGACCCGTCACGACCAGTTCGGGCAGGCCGGACAGCTCATCGGCGGCGCTGGGGTCACGGGCCGCGAAGATCAGTGCCACCCGCTCGGCCAGCAGCCGGCGGGCCACGAAGGCGAGGCTCTGAGCGGACACCCGATCCAGCCATTGAGCGTCGTCGATCAAGCAGATCAGCGGCTCATCCTCGGCGACCTCGGTCAGGAGGTTCAGCATCGAGACGCCGACCAGGAAGCGGTCCGGGGGATCACCCGGAGTAGAGCCGAACGCGGTACTGAGGGCGTCGTACCTGGGGGTGGACAGGTGCGGCCGTAGCTGGGCGCACAGCTGGTGCAGGCCGCCGTACGCCAACTCCAGCTCGGACTCGACGCCGGCTGCTCGCACGACGCGGCTCCCGGCGGCATGCGTCTGCACGTAGTCCAGCAGGGCGGTCTTGCCGATTCCGGCTTCGCCGCGCAGCACGAGCGCAGCGCTCTGCCCGGCTCGAAGACTGACTACCAGCCGATCGAGCGCCTCGCACTCGCGCTGCCGGCCTTGCAGCTGAATCGCCATCACCCACCGCCCAATGACCGAGCCTAGGCTGCGGGCAGTGGGGGTGGCAACGAGCCTCAGGCGGCCAGCACCTCCTCGAGGTCGGAGAGCTCGCCGGCGCGGGCGGCGTTGAGGAACGCGTGCAAGAAGGGCTCGTGGGAGGCCGAGTTCGTCACCGTCTGTGCGTCGGCGGCGAGATGCGTGCGGGCGCGCCTGGTTCGGTCCTGTCACATTTCGGCGAGCTGTCCGGACCTAGAGGTGTACCTCAGTAGATCGACCACCTCGCCGGAAAGGGCGGCACATCATGAAGACCATCGTTCTCGTCCACGGGTTCTGGGTGACCCCGCGCAGCTGGGAACACTGGATCGACCGTTACCAGAAGGCCGGCTACACCGTTGTCGCGCCCGCTTACCCTGGGTTCGAGGTGGAGGTCGAGGCACTCAACGCCGACCCGACGCCGATCGAGGCGGTGACCGCCCCGGAGATCATCTCGCACCTGGAGTCGGTGGTCGGCGCCCTCGACGAGCCGCCGATCATCATCGGCCACTCCGCCGGCGGAGCGTTCACGCAGGTCCTGCTGGACCACGGATTCGGTGCCGCGGGCGTGGCGGTCAACTCCGCGCCGACCGAGGGTGTGCGCGTCACCCCGCTGTCCCAGGTCAAGGCGTCGTTCCCGGTGCTGAAGAACCCGGCGAACCGGCACAAGGCGGTCGGGCTGACGCCCGAGCAGTGGAAGTACACGTTCGCCAACAGCTTCACCGAGGAGGAGTCCCTCGAGCTCTACCACCGGTACCACGTCCCGGCCTCGGGGCGGATCTTCTGGAACAGTCTGCTGGCGAACTTCGAGCCCGGACCGCAGGATGTCCACGTCGACTACCACAACGACAACCGGCCGCCGCTGCTGTTCATCTCCGGCAGCGAGGACCACCTGATGCCGCCCAGCATCCAGCGGTCGAACGCCAAGCACTACAAGTCGTCGAAGACCATCACCGAGATCAAGGAATACGAAGGCATGCCGCACCTGCTGCCCGCGCACGAGGGGTGGGAGGAGGTCGCCGACTACGCCTTGGCCTGGGCCGCAGAACAGGCCGGCTGGCCGGCCCCGGCCGGCGCCTGAAGGCCGTCCGCGGCACGTATGCCTTGGCAACTCGAAGCGTGGTTGTCAGCGGTAGGGATCGCGCTCGGCTTCTTGGCGGACTGCCTGGAGGGCGAGACGGAGGTCGGGGACAGGGACTGAGCCGAGTGCGAGTCTGAGGGCTTGCGGCACCGTGGGCGTTGTTGCGAATGGTTCAGCTGTCGAGACCGCGACCTGTTTGGTGGCCAGAGCTGCCGCGATGCGGTCCGGGCGTGCGTCCGGTGCCAAGGGCAACCACAGGAAGTACGACGACGGGTGGCCGAGATAGGGCGTCCCAGCCAGCACCTCCGCGGCGATGGACTGGCGTAGGCGGGCGTCGGTCCGCTTCTGTGCCTCCAGGCGGTCGACGGTGCCATCGTCCAGCCACCGGGAGGCGATCGCTGCTGTCAGGCCAGGGGTGTGCCAGGTCGTTGCCCGGATGGTGCGTTCGAGTGCCGGCACCAACTCAGTGGGTGCGGCGATGAAGCCGAACCGCAAACCGGTGGCCACGCTCTTCGACAGGCTCGAAACGTAGATCGTGAGGTCAGGCGCAGACATCGCCAGGGGCGCTGGTGCGTCCTCGACGAGAAAGGCGTACGAAGCGTCCTCGATGATCGAAACGCCGTACCGGTCGGCGATCGAGACGAGTTGCGTGCGTTGCGAGTCGTCGAGCACCCAGCCGAGCGGGTTGTGCAGGGTCGGCATCGTGTAGATGGCGCGGACCCGCCGTCGTCGGCACAACTGCTCGAGTGCATCGAGATCAGGCCCGGCCTCGGTCACCGGCAGGGGCGACAACTCCAGCCCCAGTGTGCGCGCGAGCACGATGAGCCCGGGGTACGTGACAGCGTCCACAGCAACCACGTCGCCGGGCTGAAACAGGGCCATTGCTGTCACGGCGAGTCCGTGCTGGGCACCATTGACGATCAGGATTCTTTCGCGGCCGACGTCGAGTCCCCGTCGGCGCAAGTGACTGGCGACCGCGGTCCGGTCCTGAATGCGTCCGCGGTGAGGCTGGTAGCGCAGGAGCGCGTCGAGGTCGCCGGCTCCAGCGAGGTCCCGCAGGGCCTGGCGCAGCAGCTCGGCCTGGCCGGGAACCGAGGGCGAGTTGAAGCTCAGATCGATCGCGTCGACGGCCACCGACCGTTGATCGATCTCATCGCCGGACGCGGCAGAGAGGTCACGGACGAACGTGCCTCGGCCCTGCTCGGAGCTGACCAGTCCCATCGCTTCCAGCTCGGCGTACACCCGGGATGCCGTCACGACTGCTATCCCGTGGTCGGTGGCGAGCTTGCGATGAGTGGGTAGACGGTGGCCCGCCGGCCACCGCCCGTCGCGGATCTGTGCGGCCAGCGAATCGACCACGCCCTTGTACTTCGGAACTCTCACCACCGCAGTGTATCCATGACAATTTTTCGATCGTCATGGATCGGCGCCCTAGCCTGTGGATCATGCACATCGCGATCCTGACCTTCGACGGCTACAACGAGCTCGACAGCCTCATCGCCCTCGGCATTCTGAACCGCGTCAGCGCACCCGGCTGGCGAGTTTCGATCGCCGGCCCGACGCCGCGGGTGCGTTCGATGAACGGCGTCACGATCGATGCCACCATCGATCTCGATGAGGCCTGCACCGCGGACGCCGTCATCGTCGGCAGTGGCCGGCAGACCCGCGAAGTAGTGGAGAACGCTGCCATCATGAGTTCGCTGCGCCGGCTCGATCCTTCCCGGCAATTGCTGGCCGCGCAGTGTTCCGGCGCGCTGGTCCTGGCCAAGCTCGGACATCTGCGTGACGTGCCCGCCTGCACTGATCTCGTCTCCAAGCCGTGGGTTGTGGCCGCCGGCGTTGAGGTCCTCGATCAGCCGTTCTTCGCCCGCGGCAACGTCGCAACTGCGGGCGGCTGCCTGGCGTCGACGTACCTCGCCACTTGGATCATCGCTCGCCTCCACAGCCTCGACGCTGCCAGAGACGCTATGCATTACGTCGCCCCTGTCGGCGAGAAGGGCGACTACGTCGCCCGGGCACTGGGCAACGTCACTCCATACCTGGAGTCGTCCCCGACTGACCTCGAGACTCTCAAGGCGTAATGCGCCCGCGCCGGCCCCCGGGAGAGGACCAGGGATCTTCGCGGGCGCGACGCGGGCTGTGCAAGAGCATCGTTGTGATTCAGACCAGATCCACAGCCCTCCGGCTGTGTGAATGAGGGAGGAATCATGATGAGAGGTATCCGGCAGATGAGGTCGGCCGGAGGTCGGCCGCAGACGCCATTGGGAGCCGTGCTCCGCGGATCGGCGGCGGGCGCCCTCGGCACGTTGGCCATGGACCTGCTGCTGTACGGCCGCTACCGCAAGGATGCCGGTAAGAGCGGATTTCCGCGCTGGGAGTTCTCAGCCGACGTCCAGAGCTGGGACCAGGCGCCTGCACCTGCCCAAGTGGGGAAGCGGCTCTACGAAGGGCTGTTCCGTCGTGAGTTGCCGGACCGCAGGGCCGCCTTGGTCAACAACGTGATGCATTGGGGGTTCGGGATCCTCAACGGTGCCGTGTACGGCGTCCTCGCGGGATCGGTACCAGTGCCCAAGATCCGGTACGGCGCTCCCTTCGGCGCGGGCGTCTGGGGGAGCGGCTACGTGACGCTGCCCGCAGCCGGACTCTACGAACCGATCTGGAAGTACGACCGCCGTGTCCTCGCCAAGGACCTCAGCGCGCACCTGGTCTACGGACTGAGCACCGCCGCCGTGTTCCGCACTCTCGACTACGTGCGGAGGCCACCGCGATGACTGGAGACGCGCCGGGCATCGGTGTAAAGATCCTGCACGACAGCAGCGCCATCACCGTCGGGCCGTCCGGTGCCGAGGGTGTGGCCGAGCCGGCGGGTCAGCGCCTTCGGGTTGCGTTCAGTAGGCGTCGGCGGCGTGGGACGACAGGCGCTGGGGTCTCGACGATGTCTGTAGGTTCTGCGGTCGCGGGCGTGGTGGGGAGGCCGCTCGCGGCCGGGTCGAGATCGATCCTGCGGGCAGTGGGGGTGTCGATCCTCGCCGGTGCAGACTGAGGCTTGCGGGTGACGTACGCCCGGATGCGTCCCGCCGACCGGACCGTGCGGTGCTCCTCCACCGACCCGTCCAGTGCTTGAGTCGCGACGCGGCGACGCTTGTTGGTGATCAGGAACGACAGCCAGATGCCGGCCGCCCCGGCCAGCATCAGGATCACTCCGACGGCGGGCAGGTCGACGACGTCACTGCGGTCGCGTAGACCGAAGGCGAGAATCGCGCCCGTGGCCATCAGAAAGATCCCGAACCCAATACTCATCACGCGCCTCCCTTGACCGGGCCCTGAGGAGCACCCGGTACCCACCTCCAACCCCGGACAGGCGACGTACTGCCGTGGTCGGCCGGTCTGATGGAATGGGCGGATGACCACGACAGCCTCCCGTCCGACGCTGCGGTTCGAGGATCCGGAGAGCCAGGCACTGTACGGCGCGATCTACGCGGCGGCGCTCGAGAACCTGCTGGGGACCAACACCGTTGCGTTCGGCGACATCCACGCGAGGAGCGGGCTGATGGATCCGGCGGTCGGCATGGTCCGGGCCGGTGGCGGCTACGAGCAGCCGTGGACCCGGGACGCGACGATCAACAGCTGGAACGCGACGAGCCTGCTGGCGCCGGCGCTCGCCGCGAACACGCTGTGGGCGGTGGTCGAGAAGGATGCCGTGGGCAAGCTCAGGGTGCAGCAGGACAGCCAGCAGTGGGATCAGGTGGTGTGGACCGTCGGCGCCTGGCACCACTATCTGGTGACCGGCGACCGGGACTTCCTGCGGAGCGCCTACGACGTGGTCACGAACACCCTCGTCCTCCGCGAGCAAGCCGCGGTCTTCGGCCCCGACCCGCGCTACGGCCTGTTCACCGGTCCGTCGTTCTTCAACGACGGCGTCTCCGGTTTCCCGGCGCCGACGGCGGACGGCGGCGAGTCGCGGGGGAGCGAGAGTACGTCGTACCCCGATGTCGTCTCGGCCATGTACCTGAGCACCAACGCGCTGTACCACGCGGCCTACACGCGCGCCGCCGACATGGCGGACACGCTCGGCCGGCCGGCCGGCGGCTACCGCGCCAAGGCAGCGGCCATCAAGCAGTCGATCAACCAACACTTCTGGAACCCGCGGACCGGAAGCTACAACTACGAGATCACTGCCGACGGGACGCAGGGCGCCTACCAGGAAGGCGCGGGGCTGTCGTTCACCCTGCTCTTCGGGATCGCCGACGGCGCACAGGCCAGTGCCCTGATCTCGAACGCGCAGCGGATGACCTGGGGAATGCCCGACACCTATCCACACTGGGACAGATATTCCAGCGCGGAGCCAGGACGCCACAACGCGATCGTGTGGCCGCTCGTGCAAGGACTCTGGGCGAAGGCCCTGGCCAAGCACGGCGACCTGAAGGGGTACGCGACGGAGACCGGGCTGCTCGCGGCGCTGGTCAGGGACAGCGGCGGCTTCTGGGAGGTCTACCACGGGAACACCGGTGCCGTCGAGGGCGGCTACCAGGGCGCAACCGACGTACTGAAACGCCGCTGGGACTCCGAGCCCGACCAGACCTGGTCGGCGACGGCGTTCATCGACATGATGCACACCGGCCTGTTCGGGATGACCTTCGACGACCACGGCCTCACCTTCGCGCCAACTCTCCCACCCAGCTGGGGCAGCGTCACCCTGACCGGCCTGCGCTACCGCGACGCCACCCTGACGGTGACCCTCCGCGGCACAGGCAACGCCATCCGCTCATTCACCGTCGACGCCATCCCACGCACCGAGTACGGCGTACCAGCCTCGCTCCATGGAGCCCACACAATCGAAATAACCCTTGCCCCGTAACCGAAGGTCAACCCGATGGACCACCGTGTGTAGCTGTGGAAAGAGGTCGGCAGAAGCCGCGTTCGAGACGGCGCGGCGAGAAGCCGGGATGAGCCGCCCGTGTAGATAACTGCTGTGTCCGAGGAGCTACACGCACCCTAACCACACGGCTGCAGCTCGGTGCTTGAGTAACGCGAGCGATGACATCTACAAGTTGTTGGCTTGACTCCGTACTCGGCGCTATGCGCCTCACCCATGGGACAGTTGCCCAACGATGACGATCTTCACGTTCCACCTCGCGGCGCTCCGTCCGACGACGACGGCGGGGGCACTGTGGAAGGCGCCGACTGTGCCTTCCACGCCCGGGTTGCGGTACGCCGAGTGCCTAGCGCTGATGCGCCTTGGTGCACCGACCGTCTCGCGGGCCCGGATGCAGCTGCGTCGGATGGCGATGTTCGCGCGGTGGGAGGACGAGGCGGCGGTCATGACGTTCCTGGCGGATCACCCCCTGGGCAGGGAGTTGGCTGCGGGCTGGCACGTGCGCATGCAGTTCCTTCGTCGCTGGTCGCGGCTTGCGGCGTTGCCCGACCTGCCGGCGAGAGCGGGCGAGTGGGACCCTGCCGAGCCCGTCGTGGCGGTCACGCTGGCCCGGATGCGACTCCTGGAGGTGCCGAGGTTCCTTAAGTGGGGCAAGCCCGTGGAGCGGCTGGTTCGCGACCATCCGGGGGCCACGTTGGCGCTGGCCGCGGTGCGCCCGCCTCGGACGATCTCGACGTTCTCGGTCTGGCGGTCCGTGCGGCAGATGGAAGAGATGGTGCACGGCCACGGCACTGTCCCGGAACCCGACCGTCATGCGGCCGCAATGGCCGAACGCCGGCGCAGGGACTTCCACCACGAGTTCGCGACCCTGCGGTTCCGGCCGCTGTCGGAGCACGGCTCGTGGCAGGGGCGGAGCGGGATCGTTCCCCGGTAGGGCGCTGCAGCTCGTCGCGTCCAGGTCGGGAGTAGAGGATGTTGTCGGTGAGGTTCTCGAACGTCTTCGTCTGTCGTCCACGCCTCATGGAGCCGGCCACTGCGCTCTGCGAGAAGCTCCTGTCCTACGCGAGCCCGCTGGGTCTCTACGCCGAGGAGATCGACCCGCGCAGCGGACGCCACCTCGGCAACTTCCCGCAGGCCTTCACCCATCTGGCCATGATCAACGCGATCACCCACATCATTCGCGCCCGAGGAAGCGGCCGGTACGAACACCTACGCCCCAGCACACCAGCGACTCTGACGGAGCGCTGACCGTCGGTCGAGTCTCGACGAGTGGACGCGATGTCTTGTCCCAGGTGGTCTCGTGCGCAACCGTGGGTGGATGGACAGGTCAGAAGAGAACCGCGCGATCGACGAGGTCGTGGAGCGACTCGCCAAGCAGTTCCCCGAGCGACCGGTAGACGACGTGGCGGTCGCCGTGAGCGCCAGCCGTCCCGAGTTCGACCAGGCCCCGATCCGGGACTTCGTACCGCTCTTCGTCGAGCGAGAGGCCAAACACCGCCTCCGAACCGACGCGTAGTAAGGGTTCGAAGGACGCCGACAGGCCCTCCACGGGGTCGACGGTTCGTTGCGGTCAGGCGTGCTGGCTCGCAGTTCCCGGGAAGTGAACTCGGTCCGGACACGACCAACGTGATCAGCTACCCCGGTGGCGTCGACCTGGCGCTGAAGCCGGAGACGGCCGGCCCGGTCCTGGCCGCAGACATTCCGGCGCGGGAGGGAGCGGTGTTCCTGGCCGCCCAGCGTCCGGTCGCTGCCTCGGCCTTCTCCGAGCCGGTGCAGGAGACCGCCCCGGCGGCACTCCCGAAGTACGCCGTCATCCCGACCGGTGACAAGGCGATCGCTCCGGCGGCCGAGCGGTTCATGGCCACCCGGGCGGGAGCCACGAAGGTCGAGGTTCCCGGTGCGTCGCACCTGGTCGCGGTGTCCCAGCCCTCGGCAGTGACCCAGGTGATCGAGCGAGCCGCCCGTTGATCAACCCAGACACGGAACCGGCCGGAGCATCCCCGCTCCGGCCGGTTCCTGCAGGTTCGGTCGGTACGGGTTAGGGGTCGACGGTGAAGCTGAACATCATTCCGCTCTCGTGGTGTTCGGCGATGTGGCAGTGCGCCATCCAGAGACCGGGGTTGGTGACGTCGAGGAGGATGTCGACGGTTTCGCCTGTGCGTACGAGGACGGTGTCCTTCCACACGAGATTGGGCTCGACGGTGTCGTCGCGGCTCATGACAAGGAAGCGGCCGGCGCCGTGAATGTGGAAGGGGTGGTGCATCGGGTGGTCGGAGTCCATTTCGTTGACCAGCCTGATCTTCACCTGATCGCCGACCTTGAAGTGCCAGTCGATCGCATGGTTCTCCCCACCGGTGCTGCGGTCGACGAGCTTCCAGCGCATGTTGGCCGGTGTGGTGATCCGGTTGACGTCGACCATGTCGTCTTCCCACTCGATGCCACCACTCGCCTCATGGTCGTGGCCGTGCTGGTCGGTCGCGTGGGGCTGGGAATGGGTGGGTTCGTCGCCGTGGTCTTCCTGGGTCTGGCCGACGAGTTGCGACGGCATGAGCTTCATCCCGCACTGGGGGCAGCGGTCGGGTGAGCCGCTCACGACGTCGGGATGCATCGGGCAGGTGTAGGTGGCGGCAACGGCAACCAGCTTCATGCCGCAGTGCGGGCATCGGCCTTGGTCGGCGGTGATGACCTCGGAGTGCATCGGGCAGGAGTAGACGATGGGGCCGTCGGGTACACCCATGTCCATTTCAGCCACGAACGCGAGCGTCTTGTCCGGTGCCACATCGCGGTACCGTTCCAGCCGATCCCGTTCGGCTGTCATGTCGGCGTTGGTGCGAAGTACCTCGAACTGCTTACTCAGCTCCGGCGCGGCCGGCGTCTCGCGAACGGTGACCGACGCCAGGGGATAGGTGCGCTCTGGATGCCGGTGCTCGAGTGTGACCATCCCAGGCTGGTCGAACAGTACGTCGACGACGATCCGCTCCGACGGCGCAAGCATCACCTCAGTCACGAAGGCTTCCTGCTCGACCCTGCCGCTGTCACCACCCACCAGCTTCATCCCGGCCCTGTCGAAGCCGACATTGAAGACCCGCGTGTTGGCCGTATTGGTGAAGTAGAAGCGGACCACCTCTCCGAGGTCGGCCGACAGTTCGGCGGTGACGTCACCGCCGATGAGCATGGTGTTGCCGAACCGCCCCATCGCCACGTACGTCGTCTCGGTGCGGCTGAACGACGCGATCTGACCGTTCTCGAGCAACACATCGTCGAGGGTGATCAGCTCCTCCCGATTCACCGGAGGCCAATAGTCGGGGTCGGACGGGACGACCACGATGTTGCCGTACAGGCCCATCTCCTGGCCGTAGTCCTCGCGGATGTGCGGGTGGTACCAGTACAGGCCGGGATCGTGGAACTGCAGTCGATAGCTGAAGCTCTGACCCACCTGCATCGGTGTCTGGGTTTCGTGGGTCCCGTCATAGGCGTTCTGCAACCGGAGCCCGTGCCAGTGCACGGTGGCCTCGGTGTCGGCCTCGTTGGTCACGTTGATGACCACTTCCGATCCCTGCTGGACCCGCATGGTTGGCCCTGGCACCGATCCGTTGTAGGCAAGCATGCGCACAGTCGCATCGCCCAGCTGCTTGACCATCGCAGCGATACCCAGGTCGAACTCTTCCCCGTTCGCGAGAGAGACGATCTCGGATGGTCGGGACTCTGGGAGGTCACGTATGTCGGTGGGGAAGTCTCCGCGATTCTCACTTTCGGTGTGGTCACTGTGGCTCGACATGATCGGGCTCCCCCTGGCTCTCTCCTGCGTCGGCGTGTTCACGATTGGCTGTATCTGGGGGCAGTTTGCGGCTGCCGACCAGGGTCTGGACCTGTGTGGCGATGTACTCGGCGTCGTCCTTCACCCAGCCGAGCAACGCTGAGCCGCGGGTGTGTTGCCAGTACAGGCCGAGAAAGTAGAGCCCCGGCAGGTTGGTCACCCCTCTGTGGTGGCGGACGCGTCCTCCGGCATCCAGTACCGGGGCCTCGATCCAGGAGTAGTCGGGCTGGTATCCGGTTGCCCAGACGACTGCGTCGACGCGGAGTTGGGTGCCGTCAGCAAAGGTCACGTTGTTGTTCGACGCGCTGACCGCTCGCGGATGCAGGTCGACACCGAGACGCCTGAGCTGCCTCGGGCTTGAGCCGATGAGTGTCTCCCGCTCGCTCAGCCGGCGTCCGAGACGTGAATCGACGGTCCTGTTGAGTAACCGCGTCTTGGTGAGCCACCAGAACAAGTCGCGGTGCCAAACCTTCTGAGGCAGCGGCGTCTGCCGTGAGCCGACCGAGAGGTGGACCGCGTGTGTGCCAGCGAGCTCCGTCGCGATCTGGAAACCGGTGTTGCCCCCACCGACAACCAGCACGGTCCCTGCCGGGATGTCCCGCGGTTGCCGGTACCCCGTGCTGTGCATCTGGAAGACCTCGGGACCGAGCTGACCGGCCAGCGCCGGCGTGAACGGCAGCTGGAACGGACCGGTCGCCACCACGACCTGGTCGGCCCGCACTCTCCTGTCGCTGCACTCGAGCTGAAACCCATCGTCGATCTGGGTCAGTGACCTGACGGCACTGTTCAAAACCACCGGGAGCTTGTAGGTCTCCGCGTACGCCGTCAGATAGGAGACCACCTCGTCACGAGTCGGGTAACCGTCGGGATCCCCCGGGAAGCCCACTCCGGGGAGTGCGTCGTACCGGCGCGGCGTGAACAGGGCAAGCGAATCCCATCGGTCCCGCCACGCTGCACCCACCGCGTCGGCGGCCTCGAGGATGATGAACCGGCGACCCTGACGTGCCAGATAGAACCCGATCGCAAGCCCGGCCTGGCCCGCACCCACCACGACGACCTCTACGCGGTCATCATCACCAACCCCCCGCCAGGCAGTTTCCGCGTCCTCCGGGATGAGCGGTGTCTCGGCCATGCTGGCAGTTTCCGCTCTACGGGTCGGTGGTGTCGAGACGTCGGCGTACGGCGCCCTACTCTGACACCATCGAGGAAGACGGTGAGATTCGGATGAACCAGCCAGCGACCCACGACCCCATCGGATCCATCGGTTGGACCGAGCGCACCGGTGGTGTACTGACGGTCCGCGAACGCATCTCGCTCGCTCGGCCACTACTACGCGGCCACCTCCGCATCATCGTCGGCAGCCTCGCGATGGCCACTCGAACACATTCGGGGCGCCGGAGCTCGGTTGAACCAGACGCGCTGGTCCCGCCGGATTCGTTGCTGGCACGAGAGGCCGAGGCTGCTGCTCGGGACCTCCTGACACCGGCGTTGCTCAACCACTCGCGGCGTGCCTATGCCTGGGGTGCAGCCATCGCTGCACTCGACGAAGTCGAGTTCGATCACGAATTGCTGTACGTCGCCGCGCTGTTTCACGACACCGGCCTGCCGAGCCGGGTCCCGGACGTCGACTTCACGGTTCGCAGCGCGGCACTGGCACGCGACTTCACTGACCGCCACGACGTACCAGAGGTGCAACGTGAGCTCGTGACGAATGCGATTGCGATGCACCACACGCCAGGCGTCGGTGTTGAATCCGGTGCCGAGGCCTTCCTGCTTTCCGCCGGTGCAGCGGTTGATGTGTTCGGGCTGCGCAGCGATCACATACCCGACGCAGTCCGCGAGACAGTCGTCCAGGACTACCCACGCGTCGGCTTCAAGCGGGAGTTCTCCGGGCTGTTACGAGCCGAAGCCAAGCAGGTCCCGCATGGTCGCGCCTGGTACCTACACCGCTTCGCGCTCAGCGACGTGACAATCAGGCTCGCCCCTTTCCGCGGATAAGCCGGGGCATACGGCGTTGATGCGGATGCCATGAGCTGCGGCCTCGAGCGCCGAGCTCTCGGTCGAGTCGTCCGTGGTCGCGGATCCTGTGTCAGCGGCGGCGCAGACGCTTGTCGGTGATGGCCGGGGTGGGGTCGATGTAGAGGTCGCCGGGGTTCAGGTCGACGCCGGGCGGAACGATGTCGTCGATCTGGTCGAGGACGTCGTCGCCGAGTTCCACATCGGCGCCGGCGAGGAGATCGGCGAGGTGCTCGGGGCGGCGGGGTCCGATCAGCACGGAAGAGACCGCGGGGTGGGAGCGGACGAAGGCGACGGCCAGATGGGCGATCGGCATCCCGGCTTCGGCGGCCAGTGCGGTGAGCTTCTGGACCGCATCGGCCTTGGCCCTGACACCCGGCTGCGAGAGGTCGAACATCTTCGCACCGGCGCCGGCGTTGCGGTGCCCCGTGCTGGGGTCGGCCCGGCCGGAGAGCCAGCCGGAGTTCAGGGGGCCGAAGGTCAGCACGCCCATGCCGTACCGCTGGGCGGTGGGCAGCACCCGGTTCTCGATGCCGCGCGTGAGGATGGAGTACGGCGACTGCTCGGTGCGCAGACGGTGGTGGCCGCGGCGCTCGGCCGTCCACTGAGCCTCGACAATCTCTTCGGGCGCGAAGAAGGAGCCGCCGATGGCGCGGACCTTTCCGGCGCGGATCAGGTCCGACAAGGCGGCGAGGGTTTCGTCGATGTCGGTGGTCGGGTCCGGCCGATGCATCTGGTAGAGGTCAATGTGGTCGGTGTCGAGGCGGCGCAGGCTGTCCTCGACAGCGCGCCTGATCCAGCGGGCCGAGCCGCCACGCCGGTTGGCGTCATCTCCCATTGCCAGCCCGAACTTGGTCGCCAGCACGACCCCGTCGCGACGGCCCTTGAGGGCCTTGCCCACGATCAACTCCGACTCGCCACCGGAATAGACATCCGCGGTGTCGAGGAGGTTGATACCGGCATCGAGCGCGGCGTGGATCATGCGAACGCACTCGTCGTGGTCAGTGTTGCCCATCGTTCCGAACATCATCGTGCCGAGTGCGTACTCACTCACCGAGATCCCGGTGCCGCCGAGAATCCTGCGCTTCATCGCAGATCGCCTCCTGGGTGTCGGGTGGTTGTACCGCCAGCGAAGCACCGCCGACTGCCGAGGTGAGAGACCTGGTTCGACCGGGGGTCCAGCAGAACCCCCCTCGCGGCTCCGTACCCGGGTCCGCCGGTTCTACCGTGGTGCCATGAGCCAGGAACCGAATACGGCGCTACGGGAATTCCTGCGCTCGCGCCGCGCGAAGATCACCCCCGAGGAAGCGGGCCTGCTGCCACAGCCCGGCACCCGGCGGGTGCCGGGCCTGCGGCGCGAGGAGGTCGCCCAGCTCGCCGGCGTCAGCGTGGACTATTACGTCCGGCTTGAGCGCGGGCGGCCGGCCCATGTCTCGGAGGCGGTCCTCGACGCCATCGCACGCGCTCTGCGGCTGAACGACCTGGAGCGCGCGCACCTGTTCCGGATCGCGCGCCCGTCCCGTGCCCGGCCGCGCCCGCTGCCGCCGCAACGCCTCCGCCCAGGTCTGCGGCTGCTGCTGGACACTCTCACCGACGTCCCGGTCGTGGTCCTGGGGCGCCGCCTGGACGTATTGGCCAGCAACCATCTCGCCCGGGCCCTCTACACCGACTTCGAAGCGCTGCCCACACGCCGCCGCAACATGGCCTGGCTCATCTTCCTCGACGAGCAGGTACGCGCGCTGCACACGAACTGGGAAAACGCCGCCCGCGGAGCGGTCGCCTCCCTACGCCTGTACGCCGGACGCCAGCCGCACGATCCCGCCCTGCCAGAACTCGTCGGCGAACTCTCCCTCCACGACCCCGACTTCCGCCACTGGTGGGCCGACCACGACGTCTTCCAACGCACTCACGGCACCAAGCGCCTCCACCACGCCCTCGCCGGCGACCTCGTCCTGGGCTACGAAACCTTCACCGCCACCGACGACCCCTACCAGACGCTCGGCATCTACACCGCCGAACCCGGCTCCCCATCAGCAGACCGCCTGAGGCTCCTCGCCAACTGGAGCGCTCCTGCGCAGCAGCCTGACCATTCCGAGGTTCCCCATGGTGGCTGACACCGACCACGCCGACTGGGCTGACGCCACCGTGCGGCGATTGCCCTAGGCGCCGGGCTCCCTCTTGCACACCTGACCGCTGCCGGTCAGGTGTGCTTGAGTTCGAGGACGGGGATGGTGCGGACGCCTGCGGTTCGGCGTTCGTATTCGGCGAAGCCGGGATAGCGGCGGGCTTGTTCGGCGTAGATACGGTCGCGGTCCGGGCCGGTGACCTCGTGGACGGTGACGTCGTAGGTCTCGGTGCCGCGTTCGATGGTGGCGTGGCCGGTGGTGGTGAGGTTGATGTACCAGTCCGGGTTGGTGGGGGCGCCACTCTTGGTTGCGAAGACGTAGATGATGTCCGGGTCGGTTTCATGCGCGAGGTACATCGTCGGGTTGACGTACTCCCGCCCGCTCTTGCGGCCGAGGTGGTGCAGCAGGACGATCGGCGCGCCCTCGAAGGGACCGCCGACCCGGCCCTCGTTCGCTCGGAACTCGGTGATGGTCTGGGTGTTCCAGTCACTCATGGGGTTTCCCGTCGAGGTCAAGATATGTGGAGAGGCGCTGGCCCGCTCGGTCGAGTGCGGCGGCGCCTTCGTCGAGGATCGCATGGTAGGCCTGAAAGACGCGCGGTACTCCGGGGGTGATGTCGAGCGTGACTTCGACATCGGCGACCGCGGCTTCGCGGGCGAGGCGTACGGCGTCGTCGAGGAGGACCTCGTGTGATCCGGCCTGGACGATCAGGGGACACAGGCCGGACAGATCGGCGAAGATCAGGCTGATGAGGGCGAGCGCGGTCGCCGTCGTAACAACCTTGAGACCGCTGGCGCGACAGCACCCGGTGCTTGAGTCATCCGACGTAGTTTTCGGCTCAGGCGGCGGCGCGGGTCAAGGAGGCGATCTCGGTCGGGGTCAGCTTGATCGACGTGGCGGCGATGTTGTCCTCCAAGTGCGACACCGATCCGGTGCCAGGGATCGGCAGGATGGAGGGTGACCGGGCCAGCAGCCACGCCAGCACGATCTGCCGGGGCTGAGCGTGGTAGCGCTGGGCAAGTTCCTGCACAGCCCGGTTGTCGTCGAGGTCCTGGATCGGAGCCCACGGCAGGAACACGAGCCGCTCCTGCTCGCAGAGGTCGGCCAGCGATTCCGACTGGCGGTCGTCGATGTTGTAGCGGTTCTGGATCGAGGCGATCGGGGTCAGTCGCTGTGCGCGCCGCAGTTGGTCCTCGGTGACGTTGGACAGCCCGATGTGCCGGATCTTGCCCTGTTCCTTGAGGGTGACGAGAGCGCCGATCGAGTCCTCGAGCGGCACGTCCGGGTCGGGCCGGTGGAACTGGTAGAGCGGGATCTGCTCGAGCTTGAGCCGGCGCAGGCTTCCCTCGCAGGCCTCGATGAGGTGTTCCGGCCGGCCGTCGGCGAGCCACTGTCCCGGGCCCGGGCGTACGAGGCCGCCTTTGGTCGCGATCACCAGGTCGTCCGGGTACGGGTAGAGGGCCTCGCCGATGAGCTCCTCGCTGACGTGGGGACCGTAGGAGTCGGCGGTGTCGATGAAGTTGACGCCGAGCTCGACCGCTCGGCGCAGTACCGCCTTCGCCTCGTCGCGGTCGCTGGGTGGGCCCCAGATCCCGGCTCCGGTGATCCGCATGGCGCCGAAGCCGAGACGGTTGACGGTCAGGTCACCGCCGACATCGATGGTGCCGGCCGCTCCGGCGTTTCCGGGATTGGACTCTGACATGGGTCATCACTCCTTCTGATCTGTGCTCATCCGGTCGCCCGCTGGTACGGGATGCCGTACGGCGCGAACACCTCGTGCAGCATGCGGTCGCTCTCTTCGTCGTACCGCACCGTGTAGACGGCGGCCTGACGGAGCTGCTGGATGGTCAGCGCGACGCCTGCCGTGCGGGCCACGTGCATCTCGACCGACCGGTGGATCGCGATGGCGGACGGCATCACGGACCCCTGACGCTGGGACTGCCAGATCCTCAGCCACACCGGCCGTGTCGTGACCTCAGGCGTCATCGCGCACCGACCGCACCAGAAGAACGGCGGCTAACAGCGCCATGACGGTGCCGGATCACAGATTGGCGGTCGCGCCGCCGGCGATGCCATCGGGACAGATCGACGAGACTCACCGCCGCCTCCTCACCTCGTCGGGCCGGGATGTCACCATGCTCCCTGCCATGACGTCAGCTGGCATGGCCGGTGGCGCCCGAAGGTGCCTGCTGCTGGCATGGATCTTCAACCCCAGCTAGCCGGTAGCCAGCTGCGCGCGGCAGTCCTACGCGTGCGGAGTTGTTTCCCGGACGTTCATCCGTTCACCGGGGCGGCTGAAGATGCTGAGGATTTCTGTGGGCTCGTTGCCGGTGCTACCGAACCAGTGCGGCTTTTCGGTGCTGAACTCGGCGACGTCGCCGGGGCCGAGCACCCAGTCCTCGTCGCCGAAGACGAGGCGCATATGGCCGGACAGCACGTAGATCCACTCGTGGCCGTCGTGCGCCCTGAGCTCCGGGGTGACGTTGCTGGTCGGGATGACGATCTTCCACGCCTGCGTGCCATCGGGCTGTTGCGTCAGCGGGATCACCGTCCGGCCCTTGACGCGACCGGGCTTGAGGCGGATCCGTGGATCGCCCTGCACCGGTGCGGCGACGAGGTCGTCCAGCGGCACCCGATACACCTGCGACAACGCGAGCAGCAGTTCCAGGGTCGGCCGGCGCTGTCCGGTCTCCAGCCGCGACATCGTGCTCTTCGAGATCCCCGTCGCTGTAGCAACCTCGGTGAGGGTCATCCGGCGGCGCGCGCGTAGTCGCTTGAGCCGTCCCCCGACTCCCTCGAGCACCGCGGCAATCTCCGCCGCTGAGGTGTCCTCCACGAACACATCTGACCCCCGATTCCCACAAACAGCAACCTTCGTCGCCGAACTCACCACCCAGCCCCAGCCTTGGAGCATGACCACACGATCGCTCAGTCCGAAGCTCAACCCGACCTCCAAGCCCGCCGTACCTGGACCGCCGACCAAGCACCAGCTGGCCCTGATGATCTGGCTGGCCGTGTTCCCGACCCTCACCGCTCTCAACCTCGTCTTAGGTCACTGGCTCGGCACGCTCATGCCGCTCGTGCGGACGTTCGTCCTCGCGACCATCGCCGTACCGATCGTGATCTACGGACTGATGCCGCAGCTGCACCGGCTGCGCCGACGCCTTCTCACCCGCCACAACCACTAGCAAGGGCTGCAAACCATGAGTGCACAGATCAACGCCGCCGTTCCCGTCGAACCACGTGTACGAACACCCATCCCACAACGCCATCAGGAGCTGACTACCCGGCGGATGAACGCCATGCGGTTCGGGTACGCGTTCATGGGGGTGGGGATCGCGCTCGTCAAGTGGCCGGTTCTGCTTCAGGACGCTCGATCGCTGCCGGTGATGGAAGGGGTTGTCGCCTGCCTGCTGACGGCCATGTCGTTGCTGGCGTTCCTGGGGCTCAGATACCCCGTGCGGATGCTGCCGATCCTGCTGTTCGAGGTGTGCTGGAAGGTCGTCTGGATCGGTGCGGTCGCGATTCCCCACCTGATCGCCAACGACCTGAACGCCGCAGCGCGCGACGTGCTGTTCAACTGCTCCTTCGTCGTCGTCATCCTGGCCGTCATCCCTTGGCGCTACACCTGGCGGCGCTACGCCCGGACCCCTGGCGATGCCTGGCGCTGACCGTCGATCAGGGGCGCCAGGTGCCGTCGAGGGGGAAGCGGGCCGCGGCCGCGACGTGGTCGCGGGATTCCAGGAGGCGTGCCTTGAGCGCGGGCAGGTCGGCTCCGAGCAGTCGGCCGTCATGTTTGACGACGTGTCCTGCGACCAGGACTGTCTCGACGAGACCGGGGTCGGCGGCGGTGACGATGGTGCCGACAGGGTTGTTGAAGGGGAAGACGGTTGGGTCATCGGTGCGGAGCAGGACCACATCGGCGGCGTTGCCCGGTGTGAGGCTGCCGGTCGAGAGGCCGCAGACCCTCTCGGCAGACACGAGCTAGCCGATACACCCCGGAGCCGGCGGTCTAGTGAGGCCGGCGGCGGGGTCGTCGACCGCCGCCGCCGGCCCGTCGTTGATCAGGTGAGGGACTCGAGGGCCGTGTGGACGAGGTCGGCGACGGCCTGGGGCTGGGACACGTAGACCGAGTGGCTACCGGGGACTTCCCGGACCGAGGCGCCGGCTCGTTCGGCCATGGCGCGCTGGGCCGGTGGCGGGATCATGCGGTCGTCGGCGGCGACGAGGTACCAGCTCGGCTTGCTTCGCCAGCCGGGTTCGGTGACGGTGCCGCCGAGGGCGTCGACTCCCCATGGGACCTGGGAGTCGGCCATGAAGGCGGCCTCGTCGGTCGGCAGGTCACCGGCGAACGAGTCGTGGAACTTGTCCCGGTCGAGGAACAGGTAGCCGTCCCGCGGCGGCAGAATCGGCGGCACGGGCGCACCCGGTGGCGGGTCGGCGATGAGGGTGTTGACGGACTCGCCCTTGTCGGGGGCGAATGCCGCGATGTAGACGAGTCCGACGACGCGCGTGTCGCTGCCAGTCTCGGTGACGACCACGCCGCCGTACGAGTGACCGACGAGGACCACGGGCCCGTCGAGCTCGTCGAGGACCTGCTTGGTCGCGGCCACGTCGCCTTCGAGGGAGACGGTCGGGTTCTGTACGACGGCGACCCGGTGCCCCTGGGCGCGGAGCCGGTCGTAGACACCTCGCCATCCGGAACCGTCGACGAATCCTCCGTGGATGAGTACGACGGCCGGCCGGGTGCTTGTGCTCATGACGTCCTCCTTGATTGTGGACCGATGCGGTGACGCTAGGCGGGGGTCGGCGTTCGGGGCATCGGGGATACCCCTCGACCGCGGCGGTCAGGACCCTCGATCCGGGCGTGTGCGGTGCAGGATGATGTCCTGGTGGATGAGGTTTCGGCGGCCGCGTACGGGCTGTTCGGCCGTGAGGACGCGGTGCGTGCGGTGAGCGACGTGCTGGACCGGGGCGGGAGCGCGGTGGCGATCGGTGATCCCGGGGTCGGCAAGAGCAGCTTGCTGAAGGTGGCGGATCAGCTGGCCCAGCGCCGAGGGCGAAGGGTGCTTTCGCTCGCGCCGACACAGTTCGACCGGGGCCTGCCGTTCGCCGGCCTCGCCGAGCTCATCGGCCAATGCCCGCCGGGATCGGAGCTGACCCTTCCGGCGCCGCAGCGGCGCGCACTCGCGGTGGCTCTGCACCGTGACGAACCAGGCGATCGCGACGCCGATGCCCTGGCGGTTCCGCTGGCGGTCCAGGGCCTGCTGAAGCAGCTCTGCGCGGCCGAGCCGGTGACCCTGATCATCGACGACCTGCAGTGGCTGGACCAGGCGACTGTCGGCAGCCTCGGCTTCGCGCTCCGCCGGATCTCGGTCGAGCCGCAGCGGTTGAGCATCCTGGTCGGGACACGGCCGGATCGGGACGCCGGCGCCGATTTCATCGGCGAGCTGCCCGGGCCGCACCGCGAGCTGTCGCTGCCGGCCTTGGAGGACTGGGCGATCGGCCAGTTGCTGCGCACCCGCCTGGGTGCGCGGTGGACTCCGCCGATCAGTGCTGGGGTGGCGCGGGCCAGCAGCGGGAATCCGTACCTTGCGTTGATGATCGCGCAGGCGATGCAGTCAAACGTGTCGAAGTGGCGCTGGAGCGCCCAGGACGGCCACGAGCCGGTCTTTCCGGTACCGCCGAGTCTGGCTGGGCTTCTCGGCGAGAAGGTCATGTTGCTCCCGCAGAACGCGCGCGACGTCCTGCTGCTCGTTTCTGCTGCTGGACGGCTTACGGTCGACACACTGCGAGCAATCGTGGATGACGCCGAGGTCGAGTCCGCCCTGGAGGCTGCCGCGGACTGGGATGTGGCGACAGTGGGTGCTGGGTCGGTCGTTGCGTTCACCCATCCGATGCTGGCTTCGGCGATCTACGAGGCCGCCGTACCTGCTGACCGTCGCCGCGCCCATCGCGCTCTCGCGGAACTGCTGGACGACCCGGTCGAGCGTGCCAGGCATCGGTCGAAGTCGATCGTCGCCCCCGATAAGGCCGTCGCCGGTGAACTGGAGGGCGCCGCGGAGATCTCTCGGGCGCGCGGTGCCCAGCAGCTCGCGGGGGAGCTGCTGGAGGGCGCCGCGTTGGCCACGCCGTCAGCGATGGACACCGCTGATGGCTTCCGTCGCTGGCTTCGGGCCGTGGACAGCTACGTCGATGCCGGCGACGGCCTGTCGGCGCGTGCAGCCTTGGGCAAGGGAGCGGCATTGGCCGGGAGTTCGCAGGATCGAGCCCAGGTCTTGGTACGTCGGGCCCGGCTGGCCGAGGACCTGCGGGAGTCTCGATCTCTGGCCGAGCAGGCATTCCGGATCGCGCCGGCGGGGGAGGTCCGTGCCGAGATCCTGCAGACCCTGAGTGAGCGCCACCGCATGGAGGGGCACGGCAGGCTCGCCCTGCGGCTGGCCCGGATGGCGATTGCGGAGGCGGTCGCGGCGGATCGGCCGGACATTCAGCTGGTCGCGCTGTATCAGCGGCAGTCGATCGAGCAGATCTGGGGGATCGATCGGCCCGAACGGACGCTGCGCGAGATGGAGCGGCTGGTCGCTCGTTCATCCCTTGAACTGTCGCCGGCGGAATGGGCCGGAGCACGCAGCTTCTATGCGGCCTGGAACGACGGCACCGCCGAGTCGGTGGTCCGCGATGCCATCGTGAAAGCGGTCGATGCCGGCCGGTACGCCGACCTGTCCAGCCTGTACATCTGGCTGGTTCTCGTCCTGATCCGCGCGTCGAAGGTTCCCCAGGCGCAGGCTGCTCTGGAGGAAGCGGACCGCTCGGGTGCGTGGGGCACGGTCGGCTTGCAGGAGAGCATGGCCCGCATCCTGATCAAGGAGTACTCCGGCGACCTGGACGGGGCCCGCGAGTTGGCCCGGCACGCTGCGGAACGCTCGAGGTCCAGTGGGCTGATGTACTGGCTGGGCGGCTTCCTGGCTCAACTGGGCTTCATCGAGGTCTCCGGCCGGAACTGGCCTGCGGCGCTGGAGTCATTGCGCGAGCTCGCGGAGATCTTCGCGATCACCAAGATGGTCGACCTGGAGCAGTTGTTGTGGCCCGTCGACTACGCAGACGCCGCGTTGCAGGTCGGCGTACTGGACGAGGTCGAGGTGGCGATCGACCTCCTGCGACGCCAGGGCGCGGCCGGCCGGCCGGAAGCGGCAGTCGCCGCGGACCGTTGCCAGGCCCTGCTGGCCGCTGCCCGCGGGGATGTCGACGGAGCGTTGATCGTGCTTCGCAAAGTCGTCGGCAACACGGGAGCGGAGTGTCCGTTCGAGGCGGCGCGATCCCTGCTGGCGCTTGGGCAGGTCTATCGTCGCGCCGGACACCGACGCTCGGGCGAGGAGATGCTGCTCGGCGCAGCGGCGGCTTTCGAGGAGTTGGGCGTTCCGCGGTGGGCAGAACGTGCCCGTGACGAAGCCGACCGGATTGGGTCGCCGTCGACCACAATGATGCTCACGGCAACCGAACGCCGGGTCGCCGACCTGGTCGGTTCGGGCCGCTCCAATCAGGAGGCCGCTGCTCAACTGTTCGTGTCAGTCAAGACTGTGGAAGCCAACCTGACTCGCATCTACCGCAAGTTGTCGGTCCGGTCGCGCACAGAGCTCGCCAACCGACTGCACCAGCTCGACGCCGATGGCCTTTGAGATGCAGCAGTTCACAGCCGACTGACGCGTCACCGCGCAGACGCCGCCGTTCCTGATCCTGCCGCAGTCAGCTCCCGCCGAAGCGCACCGTTGACAGCGGCTGACCGTCCGAGGATGGTGAGCAACCAGGGCGTAGGCCGGGGGCTGCTTTCAGGTGTGCGTCGGAGGGTAGCGATGGGCGCTGATGGCCTGGCTCCCCGCGAGGAGTTCGGCCACGTGACCAATCGAATCTCGAGTTTGTCCTCTTCGCGTCGGGCCGCGCTCATCGCCGGTGTCGGCTATCTGACGATCTTCCTCCTGGCGATCTTCGCCAACTTCTTCGTCCTCGCGGGGCTCATCGACCCTGACAACGCCCACGCCACCTTCACCAACATCGCCGAGTCCGAGCTCTTGTTCCGTTTCGGCCTCGTCAGCTTCCTGGTGGTGGTCATCATCGAGGTGGTCGTCACCTGGGCGCTGTACGTCCTGTTCAAGACCGTCAACCAGCAGGTCTCCCTGCTGGCAGCGTGGTTCCGGCTCATTCACGCGGCGTTCCTCGGCGTCGCGGTGGTCTTCCTCTTCATCGCGCTGCAGTTGGTCAGCGGTGCGGAGTACTCGACGGCATTCGAGCAACGTCAGGTCGACGTACAGGTGAAGCTGACGCTGGAGGTGTTCGACTACACGTGGCTGATCGGGCTGGCGCTCTTCGGCGTACATCTGATGCTGCTCGGCTATCTGGTGGTCAAGTCAGGATTTGCCAGCAGAGTCCTGGGCGCGCTGCTGATGGTCGCTGGTGCGGCATACCTGTTCGACACCCTCGCGCACTCGCTGCTGGCCAACTACGCAGCCAACGAGACTGTGTTCTTTTTGATCGTTGCTGTGCCATCGTTCGCCGGTGAACTGTGGTTCCTGGGCTGGCTCCTGGCCCGAGGTGGGAAACAGCCGGCCGCCACCGCCCGCCCTGTCGACGACACGGACGGCGACCGACTGATCCGAAGCCAGTAGTCACCACCCCTGCCGTCCGCGTGTGCGACGCAGACCGAGTGGAATCGAGATGCGTGACGATGACAGCCGTGTCATCGTCGGGTTCCATGGCAGCCAACGACTTCCGCGACGGTGCAGACGGGTCCGACGATGCGCAGGTGGCGGAAGCCATCGCTGCAGAGCAGGAGTCGCTGAGTCTGGAGTGCCGTGTCGACCCAGCACGCCTGCGGCGGTTGATGGCCCCGGACTTTCATGAGTTCGGGGCATCAGGGGGTGAGATCGAGTTCGAGGGCACGGCCGAGCTCGTTGCGGCCAGCACCGACACGGGCGGTGAGCCGATCCGGTTCCACGACATGCGCGGCTACCGGTTGGCCGAGGGGCTGGTGATGGTCAAGTACACGTCTGACAACGGTGTGCGGCGGTCCAACAGAACCTCGCTCTGGCGTCGGGTCGGCCGGCGCCATTGGCAGATCTTCCACCATCAAGGAACACCCACCCAGCAGTGACGTTCGCCGACGCACAGTGTGTGTCAGCCTCGGTAGGTGGTCAGGGTGTCGGTCAGGGCTTGCGCGATCGGTGTCGCGTGGACGTGGAGCTTGTTCGCGATCTTGGTGCTGTCGACGATGAACGGTTCTTCGAACAGGTACTGCATTTCGGTGAGTTCTCGGACCGCTGGGTTGAAGAGGCCGAGAGCGCGGAGCATCAGCGGTGGCATGGCGCGGAGCTTCGTGCGGGGTTGCCCGGCGTCGTGATAGACGAGGTCGACCAACTCTCGCGTACTGCGTGTGTCCGGGTCGTTCGGGACGTGCCACACCTGGCCGGGGGCATCGGGGTGTTCGCCAAGTACTGCGAGTGCTTCGCCGATGTCGGGGATGTAGGTGTAAGTGTGTGGCTGGTCGGGATCGCCGAGCACGGTTGCGGTCTTTCCGGCCAGGGCGGCGGGGAAGACGCGGTCGCCGAGATTGGATTGCGCGCCGCCGCGGGGGCCGAAGTAGTCGGACGCGCGGCCGATCGCGACCTCGACGCGGCCGGCGATGTGGACGGCGAGGAGTTGGCGTGCCATTCGTCCTCGGAGTTGTCCCTTCTTGGTGTGAGCGTCGTAGGTGCGGTCTTCGGTGAACGTGCGGCCGGCGGGACGCCCGTACATGTAGACGTTTTCCACACTGACCAGCCGAGCGCCGGAGGCTTCGGCCGCGGCGAGCACACCCGCCTGCAGGGCAGGGAACTGCGCCGTCCATTCGGTGTACGGCGGGTTGAGCGTCTGGTAGACGACGCGGGCGCCCTTGGCCACGGCAGTGGTGAAGTCGGGGTCGCGGGCGTCGCCGCCGATGACCTCGACCTCATCGGGCACGCGCGCATGGCCGGAACGGTTGACGAGCCGGGCGGTCTCGCCGCGCTTGCGGAGCGCGGCGAGCAGTGCGAGTCCGATCGCGCCGGTCCCGAAGATGACGTGCTGCGGGGTGCTCATGCCTGGGTTTCGATCGGTGTCTGCGTCGAAGCTGGGCCGGCCGCGGCGCGGTACGGCAGCAGGTAGTGCAGCAGCAGGCCGGACAGGGCGGAGAAGGTCACCGCTCCGTACGCGCCGTAGATGGTGAACTGGTTCTCGACGCTGATCCCGCCGAGGGTGGTGACAGTCCAGCCCAGCGCCCACAGGATCGGCAGGGCGGCGGCCCATAGCCACCGCCGGTGGGTCCGGGCTGGTAGCGCGAGTGCCTGCGCCGGGCCGAGGACGATACCGGTGAGAGCCCCCATGAGGGCGAGCTCGCCCAACGACGTGCCGTACCCGACGATCGCGGCGCCGAGGAGGAGCCCCAGGCCCATACCGATCGCGGTGGCCGGAATCCATCGGCGCGGGTCGAGCCGCCGGCGGCTGACCAGCACTTGTCCAGTACCGAGGACGGCACCGGTGACCAAGCCACCGAGCAACGCAGCGGGGGCGTCGTCCACGCGGCCCGCGGCCAGGTCGCCGGCAATGCCGGCGACGGGAAAGGCGAGGAAGCCCGCTGTCCAGAGCAACCAGGTTCGCAGGAAGACTGGCTGTGATGTTGCGAAGTGGGTCATGGTGTTCAACTCCTGAGCGCGGCAACGGCCGGCTGGATTGTGGTGCTTGTGCGCGGTGCCAGAAGGCACGGGCCCGGGTAGTCCTGGTCGAGGGATCTCGATCAAGGACGGATTCGGAAGCCAGGCGGTTGCCACGGCGGTTCCAGGCCGTGACTGCTGATTGTGTCCATGCGAACGGCCCCCAGCACGGACACGAAACTGTGGCAACCCCGATGAGCTACTGAGCGCAAGATCTGACCGCGCTGCCCCCAGCATGTGCCCTTCCCGACCCACTGTCTATACAGACCAGCTCAGGCGGTCCGGGCGTCAGAGACCGATGCTGCGCCCTCGCGTCTTCGGAGGAACCTCGTCTTCGCCGACGGCCGATGCCGACGCTCGTGTCGCCGGTCGTGGCATCTCCGAGCCGGGCGAACTGGTTCGGCAGGCGGCGGGAGACTGGCTCCGGGGCGTCAGCGGCCGATGCCTGTGCGTCGTGTGGCGCAGCCTTCGCGGAGTGCGCAGGCGGTGCCAAGGTCCGCGCAGGTAGGTGAAACCGACGCTTGGAGTGCGGCGACTGCCTTCCGCTGCTTGTCGTCGTCCCACGTGTACCGTTCGTGCCATCCCTCGGCCGATCGGATTCCGACGGCGGGAGTGTTGAAGTGGTACTGCTGCAGTGCCTTGAGGTAGTCATCGATGACCGGCTGAACTTCCTCGTCGGCCATGTCCCAAGGCGACCGCTGCTTCTTTCGTCGTTCGGCAGCCCAGCTCTGCGCCCATGCAGCTGAAATGAGCATGGCCGCAAGCAACGAGCAGCCTGCAATCAGGAAGATCGGCCACCGAGCAGCAGTTACCCGCGCGTCGGACGTGGTCTCGAGATTCCTGTAGGTCAGGAGGCCGGCGCCGAGGATTGGCAGCGCAGTCGCGATCACGCCGATGGCGCGCAACCTCGCAACGAGCCTTGCGCCGACGCCGCCGAAGTCCCGTTGGGCGACCAGCGTCGCCGCTCCGGCCGAGATGCTCACCAGCAGCACGATGACGTTGGTCACTTGGTCCGACGTCCAGCCGGAGGTCGCCGGGAGTTGGTGCACCGCTACCGACAGGAGGACAGCGAAGGTCAGCCAACAGGACACCAGCATCGTCGTCAGCCAACCACGGGTGGGGATTCCCAGCTCGACCTGGGCGCGGCATAGCGATCCGTTCGGGATCTCGACCGCATGCAGTCCAGCAGTCGGCGAATGGCCGACGACGTGATCGGCAGAAACGTGCCGCATCGGATCGTTGGGCCGCCCCGCAAGCAGACTCGCCTCGATGATTTGCACGCCGCCTGGTGCTGCCACCTCGAAGTGATAGCTGGCCGCGTTTTCCGCTGCGGGGACTTGGAAGCGAACACGCGTCGGACGCAGCCCGAATGCCGCCGCGGTGTGGCTACGCTCGTACCAAGAGACAGCTCTTCCGGGCCGATAGGTAAAGCCGCCGTCGTCCTCCTCCGTCAACGAGGCGGTCTGGTACTCCCAATCGGTCGGCTCGTCGAACGCCATTCGCAGCAGACGATGGCGTCCGGCGGACACAGGCAGGAATACGTAGAGTGTGAAGTTTCCAGAGAGTCGGTAGAGGGCTGTGGTGAAGATCGGGTCGGCAGCGAGCTCGGTCAGGTACGCCGGCCGCGGGTGGCCGTCGCGATCCTCAAAACTCCACATGCTGTTGAGGATCTGGTGCTTCTCACCCGCGATCACCATGCGGACGAACCTTCGCAACTCGCTCCCGGCACCGGTCAGAGTCGGCGAGCGCGTCGCGGTGGCGGCCAGCAGGATCGACTGGTCGAACTGCTGGGCGAGTCGGATACCTGGCATCATGATCGGGTTGCCTTGCTCGTCTTGCAGATCAAGGTTGACCAGGGTCCGGCGGCGCATCATCGAGAGCGGCACCAGCCAGTGTTGGTCGCCTTCACGGTCGACGAAGACCGGCGCGTCCTGGCGGACGTTCAGTTCGATGCTAGACCGGCGGGAAATGTTGCGGTCGCTCTCGAACTTCACCTTCTCAACCCGGCGCAGCACCCACTCGCTGAACTCGAGCTCGGCTAGCAGCAGTCGCCGACCGATCTCGGCGCAGAACGCGTCCGGAAGCTCTTTACGCCATGCGCTCGCTTCCAGGGCGAGATCGGTGGGGTCGAAGGGCCAGTCGAGATTGTCCAGCGACGGTGTCAATCCATCGGTTTCTGCTCTAGAAGTCATTGAATCCTCAGCATCTGATCTCAGCTTGTTCAGAGTGACTCGAGACCTCGGGGAATGTCTCGAGCTGCGTGGCGGATCCTGGGCGTCCGTGACATGCCGCCTCGTGTCGCGTGATCGAGACGAGCCACACCGTTGCCGTCGATGACGACGAGGCGGGGACCTGAACTCGGTCTGGATCAGAAAGGTGCACGCCGTCGGCCGCGGCACTGCCGATCTGACTCAAGATACCGTTCCCGCGAACTTGGGTCGCGCATTCCTGTGATGTATCTTGCCTTCGGCCGACGCATTGTTGTGGCTTCGCGCGCGAGCGCTCCAAGCGATACTCGATTGCGAGTTCGCGGAGCGCTAGAGTTGTGTTCCGAGCATCAGAATCGGCCCCCGAGTCGTCCTGAGAATGTGCGCCGACCGATTCACCTCGAAGGACGCAAACCACCCAGGAAAATCGTCGGTGCTCTTGTCACGTTCCTCCGCTGACTGCTAGGAGTCAAGGGGCTCGTCTTCAAGCAGTCAGAATTGGCGTCCATCGGAAGATAAGAGCAGGGTCCATCAGAAACAAGCGCTTCGTGGATGCCGCGTCGCAGAGGCGCGACGGGTGTTGCGGCACACGGTCCTACCCGGTCTGACCGTCGAAGTCGATCTGCTCGGGATGCGAACGTCGTCCTTGGCTGCGGTGGCGAGCAGGAGACAGCTTTGTAGTCGTCTGGGTTTGCGGAATCCTGACCCGGAGCTCGGTTGGTAATCGCGTTGGACGAGTTGTTGTAGACGTGGGATCGCCGTTCGCCGCGCCGTGACGAGCGTTTCAGCGAATGGGGTCGTGGCCTAGAACCGTCTCGGCATTCCTCGCCACGCTTGCGTCGGCCCAGCGAAAACACAATCGTTCGATTTGGCTCCTGTGTCCTGCCGGAGTGTTCTGCGCAATTTCACAGCGATCAACTCGGCAGGCCAAGGAGACTGCGATCAAGACCGTGATCTAGTGTCGCGTGTTTGAAGTTGGTTTACGGCTGATCTTGGTGAGGATGGTGTCGGCGGTCTTGGTCCAGGTGAAGGGTTTGGCGCGGTTGTTGTAGGC
>NZ_JBITJE010000009.1:0-312729 GCF_044459685.1 Kribbella sp. NPDC050241 | reverse complement strand
CCTGACTACAAGGTGTTCGCCGACCAGGCAGCCCGCACGGTCGAGGTGCCGAACGTGGCGAACTCGATCACCATCTGGCAGACCTTCCGCGACGCCTACTCCAAGTCGGTCATCTTCGGCCAGCAGGACCCGAACGAGGCCCTCGACGGCGCAGCCCAGAAGGTCGACGAACTCGCCAAACAGTCTTGACGTCCTCCTCGCCCAATTGGCGAGGATTCCAACTACTACGGAAAGGTAGTCAGTTGAGGTTCACGCTTCGGCGAGACCGGGACCGGCATCTCTCGGCGTGCGCTGACGGCCCGTCCGGCCGCGATGTTGACTGCCGCGTTGACGTCAGCGTTTGCCCGATGTCCGCAGGCAACGCACCGGAACACCGCTTGGCTCTTACGGTTGTCCGGTGCGCAATGCCTGCAGACGCTGCAGGTTTGCGACGTGAACGCGGGATTGATCTTCTCGACCCAATCCGTGCGGCGCTCGCGAGCACGGGCGTGCAGTTTGGCGATCGCCGCCTTGACCAGTGCACGGCGGTTGGAGCCGCGACGGCAGCGGGCGAGACGGCGCTGGAGCCGCTTGAACCGTTCCAGTTCCGCTTCGGACAGCCCGGGACATGTCAGGAGCTCACCCGTCGACAGCGCCGCCGACACGGTGACGCCGTGGTCCACGCCGACGACCTCTCCGGTACCCGGTGCAGGGATCGGAGGCGGAATGACAGCGAAGGCGATGTGCCAGCGACCCGCCCGGTCTCGAGTGATGCGGTACGACTTCGCCTCCGGCACGGCGCGGGACATCCGGAACCGCACCCAGCCGACCTTCGGCACATTGACCGCCGCCCACTTCCGGCTGAGCTTGATCACGCGCGATGCCTGGCCGCCCACAACACGGAATCCCTCGTGCAGAGCAGCCTTCCGCCAAGTCGGTCGCTGGTGAGTCCCTGCGTAGAAGTTCCTGACGGCATGGTCGAAATCTCGCAGCGCCTGCTGCTGCACGGTCTGCGACCCGGCCCTCAGCCAACCGAACATCGCTCGCGCCTCGGTCAGTTGCCGTGCCTGCTCGGCGTACCGCGGCGTCGATCCCTTGTCACGCGTCCACATCGACCACTGCTCGAGCGCCAGGTTCCACACGTACCGGGCGTGCCCACACTGGCCGAGCAATGCAGCCTGGTGGGTGCGAGTGGGGTAGAGCCGGAACCGCGACACGCAACATATCAAATCAGGTCGTACCGACAGTTCCCGATCGCTGAAGGGAGGGAGTCGCGGTTGTTCTCCGCCTGCATGGGCGGGATATCCCCGCGACCAGTCTGATGAGACGAGGTTCGGTCACCCGGATCCTGGGTGAGCACCCGGTCGGGACGGTGTTCGTCGCGCCGTACGTCGTGTTCCTGGCCGCGGTGTTCGCCTACCCGCTCGGGTTCGCGGTGTACATGTCGTTCCACGACTACTTCTTCACGGCGCCGGGCGCGATCGTGGACCGGCCGTTCGTCGGGTTCGCCAACTACGTCACGGTGCTGACGGACCCCGCCGTCCAGCGGTCGTTCGTGAACGTGCTGATCTTCCTCGTGATCAACGTGCCGCTGACCGTCGTGTTGTCGCTGGGGCTGTCGACCGCGCTGAACTCGGCGATCCGGTGGCGGACGTTCTTCCGGGTCAGCTACTACGTGCCGTACGTGACCGCGAGCGTCGCCGTGGTCGGGGTGTGGCTGTTCCTGTTCAACTCGAACGGGTTGGTCAACTCCATCCTCGGCCCGCTCGCGCCGGACCCGTCCTGGCTGGTGAACTCGAAGCTGGCGATGCCGACGATCGCGGTCTACGTGACCTGGAAACAGCTCGGGTTCTTCATCCTGCTCTACCTCGCCGCCTTGCAGAACGTCTCGAAGGACCTCTACGAGGCGGCCTCGATGGACGGCGCGGGTCGCTGGAAGTCGTTCATGAACGTCACCGTGCCCGGCGTGCGGCCGGCGACCACACTCGTCGTCCTCGTCGCCACGGTGACCGGGGCGAACCTGTTCACCGAGCCGTATCTGCTGACCGGCGGTGGTGGGCCCGACGGCGCGTCCGCGTCGCCGGTGCTGATCATGTATCAACGCGGGATCGAACAGGGTAATCCGGATGTCGGCTCCGCGATCGGCGTACTGCTGGTGATCGGCGTCCTCATCATCGCTCTGCTCGAACGGCGCTTCGTGGGGAGGGAGGAGTGATGAAGGTACGGTTCGTCGCCTTGCTGCTGGGAGCCTTCGTGTTCCTGTTCCCCTTCTACTACATGCTGATCGGCAGCCTGCAGGCCGAGCCGGATCCGTCCGTCTCCGGGTCGATCCCGACCGGGAACGTGACCCTGCACAACTACAGCGAGATCAACAAGGCGATCAACCTCGGGAAGTCGTTGGTCAACTCCGGCATCTTCACCGGCGGGGTGATCCTGGGGACGCTGGTCTTCGGTGTGCTGGCGGGCTACGCCCTGGCCCGGTTGCAGTTCCGCGGCCGCGGGCTGGTGTTCAACCTGATGCTGCTGATCCAGGTCGTGCCGTTCCAGTTGCTGACGATCCCGCTGTACGTGCTGATCGTGCGCAGCTACGGGCTGGCGGACTCCTACGGCGGCATGATCCTGCCGTTCCTGATCAACTCGACCGCGGTGTTCGTGTTCCGGCAGTACTTCCTGCAGTTGCCGGCCGAGCTCTTCGACGCGGCCCGGATCGACGGTGCGTCCGAGCTCAGCATCCTGTGGCGGATCGCCGTACCGCTGGTGAAGCCCGCCCTGCTGACCGGCGTCCTGCTGACGTTCATCGGCCCGTGGAACGAGTTCCTCTGGCCGTTCCTGATCACCAAGCAGCAGGACCTGCAACCGCTGGCGGTCTCACTGTCGAACTACCTGACCACTGTGTCGGCGCGGGCGGCGAACCCGTTCGGCGCCGTACTCGCGGGGGCGTGTGTGCTGGCAGCGCCCGCGGTGGCCCTGTTCCTGATCTTCCAGCGCCGTTTCATCTCGACGAACATCTCGTCCGGGGTCAAAGGCTAATCCTGAAAGGTTTTGTGGTGACTGTTCCTTACACGCTCACTCGGGTCGGCGTCCTGATGACGGCCGATCCGGGCAACGAGCTGGAGGCCGAGGGCGTCCTGAATCCCGCCACCGGCCACACACCGGACGGGCAGCTGTACCTGCTGCCGCGACTGGTTGCTACGGGCAACGTATCCCGCGTCGGCCTGGCCAGGGTCGAGGTCAAGGACGGAGTACCTGTCGGTGTCGAGCGCGAAGGTGTCGTCCTCGCGCCGGACGAGGGCTGGGAGCGCGGGCTGAACAACGCCGGCGTCGAGGACCCGCGGGTGACCTTCGTCCCGTCGCTCGGCCTGCACGTGATGACGTACGTCGCCTACGGCCCGCTCGGCCCGAAGCCGGCTCTGGCGGTGTCGTCGGATCTCCGTGAGTGGCGGCGTCTCGGTCCGCTGCACTTCGAGTACCAGCCCGATCTCGACACCGATCTGAACCTGTTCCCGAACAAGGACACGGTGTTCTTCCCCGAACCCGTGGCCGGCCCGGACGGCGAACCGTCGTACGCGATGTTGCATCGGCCGATGTGGGACCTGGGCTGGTTCCGTGAGGGCGAGGGCGTGCACCTGCCCGCCGGGGTGACCGACGACCGGCCGGGGATCTGGGTGTCCTTCGTGCCGGTGTCGGCGGTCCAGGAGGACGTCCGAAACCTCGTCCACCTGCGTCAGCACCGGCTGCTGGCGATGTCGGAGTACCCGTTCGAGGAGCTGAAGATCGGGGCCGGGCCGGCGCCGCTGCGGGTGCCCGAGGGCTGGCTGGTGATCCACCACGGCGTCACCGGTGAGCAGCCGGAGGGCTTCGACCCGACGACGCAGAAGGTCTGCTACGCGGCCGGTGCGCTGCTGCTCGACCCGAACGACGTGACCAAGGTGATCGCCCGGACCGAGGAACCGATCCTCGTGCCGGAGACCGAGGAGGAGAAGGTCGGAACGGTCGGGAACGTGGTGTTCCCGACCGCCATCGAGGAGGTGGACGGAGTGCGGTACGTCTTCTACGGGATGGCCGACGCGGCCATCGGGGTCGCCCGGCTGGATCGCCTGCCATGACCCCGACCCGCCGAACCGTCCTCGGCGGAGCGCTCGCTCTGACCGCCGCTTCCACCGTCACGCTGCCGGCTGTTGCTTCCAGCAACAAGCTGAGCAACCTCGCCCATCTCGACTTCCTCCGTACGTCGGTGACACCGCCTGGTGCTGCCGGCCACAGCACCTTCGGCTCCGGCCCGATCGGAGTGCTGTGGACCTATGCGGACCGTCAGTCCGACGGCTCGTACAAGCGCATCGGCGGCGGCACGTACGACGCCGCCACCAACACCTACGGGCAGGGCGCGTACAACGCGGACGACATCGCCCGGGCCACAGTCGTCTACCTACGGCACTACCAGCAGTTCGGTGACGCCGCCTCCCGGAACGCTGCCCGCGACCTCCTCCGAGGTCTCACCTTTCTCCAGTCCGCGAACGGGAACGTCGTTCTGTGGATGCAGCCGGACGGAACGCTGAACCCCAGCGCCGACCCGGTCGAGCTCCCCGACCCCTCCGACTCCGGCCCGTCGTACTGGCTGGCCCGGACCGTGTGGGCGCTGGGGGAGGGGTACGCCGTCTTCCGGCGACTGGACCGTGGCTTCGCCGACTTCCTGAAGGACCGGCTCGAGTTGGCGGTCGCCGCGCTGGAGCGGCAGGTGCTGGTGCGCTACGGCCAGTGGAACATCGTCGACGGCCGTCGTCTCCCCGCTTGGCTGATCGTGAACGGCGCCGACGCGACGTCCGAGGCGGTTCTCGGGTTGTCGGCGTACGTCCGAGCCGGCGGGTCGGCGCGGGCACGTCGTGCGCTGACGCAGTTCGCCGAAGGTGTTGCTGCGATGAGCGCCGGGTCGACGAGCCAGTGGCCGTTCCGCGCACTGATGCCGTGGGGCGAGTCGATCTCGGACTGGCACGCGTGGGGTGCCCAGATGCCGTCCGCGCTCGCCGCTGCCTCCTCAGCGCTCGGGTCCCGCCGTCTACTCGACCCGGCCATCGGCGACACTGCCGGCTTCACACCGCTGCTCGTCACGGCCGGCGGTCCCGACAACGGTTGGCTCCCCGCGCCGATCGACCGTACGCAGATCGCGTACGGCGTCGACGCCCGGCTGCAAGGCCTGCTGGCGGTCGGCCTCCCCGGCCTCAGGCAGATCGCCTCCTTCGTCGCGGCCTGGTACTTCGGCGCCAACCGCGCCGGCACCCCGATGTACGACGCGACCACCGGCCGCACGTACGACGGTCTGGCCGGCGACGGCGTGGTCAACCGCAACTCGGGAGCCGAGTCCACCATCCACGGCCAGCTCTCGATGCTCGCCCTGGACGCATCACCGGCCGTCGCGCAGCTCGCACAGCAGTTGGGCAGCGCAACCCCGGCGTACGACGGACTGACGGTTGTCGAAGGAGAGGCCGCCACCGGTGGTGAGGTGGTCACCCCGCCATCCGCGTGGACCGGCGAATCCCAATGGAGCAACGGCTCCTACCTCTCATTGGCCGCCGGTACGTCGGCGCAGTGGACCCTGCTGTCGTCGCCTCAACCGCGCCTGGTGCTCCCGATCGTGAACCTCGTCGACACCCCGGACGCGGGCCGCACCACGTGGACCAGTGGCTCCCGGCGGCTCGGCACTATCGACCACGGGGCGGGTGGCCCACAAGGCATCTCCGCAGCCCCGGGCGCTCTGCTGCCGATGACGTTGGCCACGCCGCTCCCGCCGAATGCGACCCAGCTCGCCGCCTCGGCTACCGGACCGGCCCAGGTGGACGCACTCCTCCTCATCCCCAGCATCAGCACTCTCCGGCTGGGGACCGCCACGTTGCTGACCAGCGTCGACTCGCACCCCCGTAAGGTCAGCGCGACAGGCCGAATCGCCTACTCGTACACGTCGACGGGCAAGCTGCATTCGCAGGGCACGCCGTCTCACGTCTCGGTGCAGCCCGGCGGCTTCACCGTCGTCCTCGGGTAAGAGCCTCGGCACACCAGGCGGCGACGAAGGCGAGGGCCTGACCGCGCTGGTGGTAGAGGTGCCGGCTGTCGGTCTGCTGGTGGTAGGCGTTGTGGGATGCGGCGGAGGCGCGGCCCAGCAGGCCGGGGAGGAACCAGGCGTACTTGACGCCTGAGGCCATCACGGCGAGGCGGACCTGGTCGGGGTCCCCTCGCCAGCCGGCCTCGTGCAAGCCGTCGAGGTAGTTGCCGATGCAGGTCTCGGCCAGTTCGCGCATCCGCTCGGCCGGCCAGAACAGGTCGAAGACCGCGTCCGGGATGTGGTTGCCGATGTCCTCGCCGAGGGCTCCGTCGCCGGTGAACGCCCAGTCCAGCAAGGCGATCTCGCCGGTCGGCCGCTGAATCACGTTGCACACCCACAGGTCGAGGTGACAGCGCGCCCGCGGCAGGCTCGCGACCAGGTCGAGCAGGTCGTCGCGGTGGGCGAGCAGGTGCAGCCACGCCGACCGCAGTCCTGGCGGCCAGGTCTCCGCGATCAACGGCTGCTGCCAGGCCGCGTCATCGTCGGCCAGATGCCACGGCACGTCGCGACTCGTCGAGTAGTCGCGCAGAAAGCCGGTCGAGGTCCACGGTCGCCGGGCGGCGGGTCGCGCCTGCCACCGCCCGCAGGCCCGTGCCAGCGCGGCGTGCTCGGCCAGGCTGAACTCGGTCCCCGGCGTGCCGCCGATGTCCTCGAGCATCAGTACGGCGTGGTCGTCGTGCTCGGCGATCTGCGCGGCCGGTAGCACCAGGCCGGCAGCGGCGACCTGCTTGCGGAGTTCGTCGTCGGCGTACACCTCGAGTTCGCGGCGCCAGTAGTTCCAGTGCCGCGGATCGGTGGATGCGGCCCAGGGGCCGGTCGACTGGACCGGTTTCCGCAGTTGCTTGCGGATCACGGTGCTGCCGTCGGGATAGGTGAGGCGCTCGACCGTCGCCGTCACCGCGTTCAAGGGGTTGTGCCGCAATGTCGTCGTTCTGACATCGGCGTCAGCGGTCATGAACAGCAATGCTGACACGCCATCCGGCTCAGCGCAGCAGGAGAGTTCCCGGTGGGAGGCCGGTCAGTGCCTTCACGTCGCGGCTGAGGTGAGCCTGGTCGGCGTACCCATGCAGGGCGGCGACGTCGGCGAGGGCGGCACCGGTGCGGGCGTGGTCGAGGGCGACGTTCATGCGCAGGACCCGGTCGAGCATCTTCGGCCCGTAGCCGAACGCGTTCAGGCAGCGCCTGTGCAGCTGGCGCTCGCTCAGCCCGACGCTGCTCGCGAGGCTGATGACGCCGGCTCCACCGCGCAGCATTCCGGCGCGGATGCTCCGCAGTACGTGCGTGATCAGTCGGTCCGGCGGCTCCTCGGTCAGACTCGCGACCGCCTGGTCCAGCGCAAGTGCGGGCACGGGCGCCGACCGCACCTGGTCCAGCATGCGCCGGCTTCGCGCAGGCGACCACAGCTCGCGGAGCGGGACCCGCTCGTTCAGCAGTTCCCTTGCGGGTACGCCGAAGAAGTCCGGCGCGGCTCCGGGTGAGAACCGGATCCCCGCATACCTCGTCCCGGCGTCCGCGATACCGGTGTAAGCGCGGCTGTCCGGCCCGGACACGACCAAGTCGTCATTCATGAACAACAGGTCCATGCAGCCGTCGGGCAGAATCCGGTACTCGCCACCCGTCGCCGTCCGGGTCCACAAGGCAGCCCCGGGCAGCAGCGCAGGACGCTCCCGGTAGGGCTCACCAAGCTGACTCACCCCACCAGTCTGCAACGCCCCACCGACAGTCTTCAGTCGGGCGTGTTCCAGTTGGTGTCCGCAACTACCCGTAGCCGGTGGGCGAGCGGAACGGACGTGTCCTCGGGCTTGACGCTGCTGAGCGTGACCTGCCACCCGCCGACGTACGCCGAATGGAACTGCCCGTCGCGGTGCTGTTCGGCCCATCGTGCGATTGCGTCCAGCAGCCCCGTTCTGCGTGGGCGCGTCGTACCGGACATGCGGATCCTTCCCGTGGGGGAGCGGATCCCGAACCTAGCCCGCGCGAGTGTCACCCCAGTGGTACGACGTCCAGGACCTGCCCGCCCGTCGGGACATATTTGACCAGGGCAACGTTCTCGCGAAGACGCTCCTCGTGGAGGGTCGTGCCGGTGCGGCGATCGATCACCGTGCGCCAGATCTCGTTGCGGCGGAAGTAGTCCGCGCCGACCCGCAGGAAGCGCTCGCCGCGGGCGAACACCCGGTACGACGAATCGGTCGCTGCGTCAGCGAGGATGTCGCCCTCGAGGTAGCGCTCGCCGACGCCGACGCGCAGCTGGAACGTCCGGTCGGTGTCGTTGCGGAACTGCAGATCCACGTAGTTGTAGACGATGCTGCAACCCACGCCCCACGGCAGCACCCGGCCGTTGTCCGGGAACGGGTCGAAGCTGTGCGTCGACCGCTGTGTGACCGTCAGCGGCGAGTGCAGCACCATCCAGTGCAGCAGGTTCGCGAGCTGGCAGATCCCGCCGCCGATGCCGGGCCGCGCCTGCCCGTTCGACAACCGCATACCTTTCACATATCCCTTGCGGCGCGTCGCGTTCCCCACCAGCTTGTTGAACGAGAACGTTTCTCCGGGCCGGATCAGCAGCCCGTCCACCTGAGCACATGCGAGCCTCAGGTTGGTCACCTTGTTGTGCTGCATCCACATCTCGGTCTCGCCGAGCTCCCGCAGCAGCAGCGACTTGTGCCGCTTCACCCGCACCGGCAAGTCGTCCACCTGCCGCGTCTGCGCGTACGGCGTACTGGACCGCAGCCACTCGATCCGCCGCAGCATCCGGTGGTAGCGCACCGCCACCGGGTACAGCACCGGGATCCGCTCGGCCCATCGTTGCCGCCGCATCGCGGGCAGCACCCGCGCCTGCTCGGCGTCGCTGAGCTCCGCCAACCCGATCCGCCACGGCACACCCGGAGCCACCCCAGTGGACTCCGGGTCTGCCGAGTGGGCCTGAGAATTCAGCGTCCTGCTGAGAGTCGTGTCAGACATTCGTTCCCCCGAACGACGAAGACCGATCGTTCGACCGATCCGGTTAACGTACGCCGCGCCTGCGGCAACCACGTGACGGCAACACCACGATCCGATTGCGCTCGGTGAGACGTTCGTACTTCCACGAGAGTTCGCCTGACCGCTCAGTCAGCCGAGCTCGAGCGCCGTACAGACCCATCGGTTGCGGCGGACCTCCATCCGTAGCGCGATGGCGCGCGACCGGTCGCCGCGCCGCACGTGTGCCGCGACCTCCGCCACCCGATGGGCCGGCGTACACACCCGGATCGAGCGGATCACGCTGCGCTCGTGTGCTCCGCGCCCAGTGGCCGTCGTCGTCAACCCCAGCAGCCGCACTCGTCGGTTCAACTCCGCGAACACCTCCTCGTCCGCGAACCGCACCAGCTGCGAGATCGGCCGATCGCCGGCGATCACCTCCGACACCGCCTGCACCAACCGGGACGCCCACGCCACCGCATCCGGCATCCCGGGCCGGACCGTGGGCCGCTGGTGCTCAGGGTTCGGTACCGACCGCAGCAGTCGCACGTTCGACCGCGGTTCGGCGATGGAGTCCGGCCGGCTGACCGTTGACAGGTTGTTCATGTCAGTTCTCCTGGGAGGTGGGCGGCGTGTGAAGGACCTGGCCGGGGTGGATGAGGTCGGGGTCGGAGCCGATCAGCCGGCGGTTCGCGCCGTACCAATCCGGCCAGCGCTCTGCGATCTCCGCGTCCGTCGCGTGCGGTCCGAGCTCGTCCGCGGTGATGCGCCACAGCGACTCCCCAGGCCGGACGACTCGCACCGGCCGACCTGAGCGGACCGTCGTGTAGCGCGTGGGTGCTCCAGCGGTAGGGCGATCCGGTACGCCGACGCGCGCCGGCGACTCGGCCTCGGGCTGGACGGTGGAGCGCGGCTCCACCTGAGCCCAGGGGCGCGCCGTGCCCTCGACGGGGTCGGCGTGGGCTGTGGTGAGCGTGAGCGGAGTGACCGCGGCCACGCCCAGGGCGGACCGCAGGAGAGTGCGGGCAGTCGTCGAGGTGATCCGGCCGGCGATCGCGGACGCGGCGGCCCCGGCGACGCCAGGGAGCTGCTCGAGGATCGTCGCGAGCATCGCGAGGACGAGCCAGCCGTACGCGACCCAAGCGACCGTGCCGACCGCGAGGACCGCCATCGAGTCGAGATCGTGGCTGCTCGCCGTGCCGATCGAGCCTGCGGTCGCCCAGCGCAGACCCAGGCCGACGCCGGCCAGCGTCGTCAGCGTGAACGCGCCCTTCACTCCCCGTGTCATCGCTTCCCTCGTGATCTATGAGTTTGCTTGAGTTTGCTTTGGTTAGATCACTATAGATCCCGGATCAGGGCAGTTGGCAAGTGCTGCGGTAGGTTCGGGGCATGCGATGGGACGCGTTGTTCCAGGACCTGGAGTCGCAGTTCGAGGCGCTGCAGGAGGGAGACCTGTACGGCGAGGTCGCGGACCGGATCCGGACCGAGGTCGGCAAGATCACCGTGCTCGACCGCCTCCGCGGCGCCGTGGACACCGTCGTACGAGTCGAGTTGGCCGACGCCGAGCCCGTGCAAGGGCTGCTCACGCGAGTGGGGAAGGACTGCCTGCTGATCGAGGCGGAGCGGGCCGAGGAGTGGCTGATCCCGGTCGGCGCGCTGGTCGCGGTGCATCGGCTCGGTCCGTGGGCGGAGCCGGCGGTCGGGGCGGTGGCGGGGAAGCTGGGCCTGGCCCACCTGCTGCGCGGGATCGCGCGGGACCGGTCACCGGTCACGTTGTTCTGCGGGGGAGTCCCGGTCACCGGGACGATCGATCGGGTCGGCGCGGACTTCGTGGAGATCGCCGAGCATCCGCTCGACGCGCCGCGACGGCGCAGCGAGGTCTACAACGTCAGGCTGGTCCCGACCGCGGCCCTGTGCGCGCTGCGTCGCCGCTGACGCCGCTGACTCAGTGCAGGTCCTCGGCCTGCTCGGCTTCCTCGCCGAACGGGTGGGCGTCGATGAACTCGCGGGTCTCGGTGTACAGCCGCTCGATGTACTTCTCCAGCTCGGTCGCCTCGACCCGCCACTGGCCGCGACCGCCGATCTTGACCGCCGGGATGTCGCCGCGACGCACCAGCGCGTAGACCTGGTTCGCGGAGATGTTGAGCACCTCGGCGACGTCGGCGAGCTGGAGGAAACGCGGACCCGGCATCCGTCCTACTCCTTCACATCGTGGCTGGTTCCGTCAGTTTGCCATGGTTGGCGCCCGGATGACCGGGTTTGTCCCCAGCCTGTGACTGCCTGTGGATGACCGTGCACGGTGCGCCGCTGGACACGGCAGAATGTCCGCGCAGACGGATCGAGTGACTGGGGAGCCCGACGTGGTCGACACAGCAGTGCGGAGTGGGTTCGGAGCGCCGTCCGCGCCCGCCCAGCGCAACCGACGGGCCCGGTGGAAGGACGGCCGACTGCTCCTGGGCGTCCTACTCGTCGCCGTCACCGGTCTGGCCGGCGCGAAGCTGCTCTCGTCCGCCGACGACACCACCACGATCTGGGCCGCCAAGCATGACCTCCCAGCCGGCACCAAGCTGACCGGCGACGACCTCACCACAGTGCGGGTGCGCTTCACCAGCAGCGACGACGCGAACAAGTACGTCGCCGCCGATGCTGACCTCAAGGGTCTGGTCGTCGCGCGGCCCGTCGACGCAGGCGAGTTCGTTCCACGCGAAGCCGCCGTACCAGAGGCTGAGAGCAACCGCACCGAGCTGCCATTGTCGGTGGCGACCGGGCGGCTGCCGTCGGATGCGGCTGGCGGTGACCAGGTCGACATCTGGGTCGTCCCGAAGACTCAGGACCAGGCGGCCAAGCTGATGTGGAGCGACGTGCGCGTGCTGCAGGTCGATGCGGTGAAGGGCGTCGCTGGTGGCTCGGCCCGCCGGCAGGTCCTGGTCGGCCTCGATCAGGACGATCTGCGACGACTCCCGGCGGCTCTGACCGCGATGAGCTCGGGTGAGCCGGTGCTGGTCAGGCGGGGCAGCTGATGTCGATCCCAGTGCTGCTCGCGGTGACCGGAGCACCGTGGGAGGCAGACGTCGTACGCCGCGCAGAGCGCGCACCAGGCATCCGGGTCGTACGGCGCTGCGTGGACATCGCGGATGTGATGGCGGCAGCCGCGAGCGGGCAGGCGCGAGCGGTGCTGCTCGCGGACGACCTGCCACGGCTCACGTCCGATGCGGTGGCGGCGCTGCATGCTCGTCGGATCGCCGTCGTCGCGCTTGTTGATCCGTCTGAGAACGGCGAACCGTTCGGCACCGAGGACCGGCTCAGCCGGATGGGCATCGAGCGGATCCTGCCTGCCGACGTCAGCCCGGAGGACCTCGGCCGCGCGGTCACCGAAGCAGTGGACGCTGGACCGCCCATCACGGCTTCGCACTTCTCGGGCGGCTTCGTGCCGGTGACGCCGGAGACGGCCGGCAACCCACCACCCGAGTACAGCAACGGCAGCGGCCGGATGATCGCGGTCTGGGGCCCGACGGGTGCTCCCGGGCGAACGACGGTCGCAGTCGGACTGGCCAGCGAGCTCGCAGCCAAGGGCGTACCAACGCTCCTGGCCGACGCCGATGTGTACGGCGGGACCGTCGCACAGCAGCTCGGAATGCTCGACGAGACGTCCGGACTGGCGGCTGCAGCACGGTCGGCGGCCAGCGGCGCCCTCGACATGCCGATGCTGGCGAAGCACGCGCGGCAGGTGGAGCCACGGTTGCTGGTGCTGACCGGGCTCAGCCGGGCGGACCGGTGGACGGAGCTACGGCCGGCGGCGGTCGAGTCGATCTGGTCGACCGCGCGGATGCTCGCGCCGTGCACCGTGGTCGACGTCGGGTTCTGCATCGAGAGCGACGAGGAGATCTCGTTCGACTCGCTGGCGCCGCGGCGCAACGGCGCGACGCTCGCAACGCTGGAGGAGGCCGACGAGGTGATCGTCGTCGGTGCGGCCGACCCGGTCGGGCTGACCCGGCTGATCCGCGCGATCCACGAGCTGCGGGCGGTGGTGCCGTCGGCGGACATCAGGGTCGTGGTCAACCGCCTCCGCTCCGGCTCGCTCGGCAGTTCGCCTGCCGACGCCGTCACCGAGGCCCTCGATCGGTACGCCGGGGTCCCGGTCACCGCCCTGCTCCCGAACGACCAGAACGCCGTCGATGCGGCGATGGCCGCGGGCCGCACCTTGGCCGACGCGGCCCGGTCCAGCAAGGTCCGCAAGGCACTCCAGCAGCTCGCTGCCGTGGTCGCCGAGGGGTTCCCGAGCCGGGCTCATCAAGACCCGAGACTCAGGGTCGGGTAGGTGGCGATCCGGGGGAAAACCCCACCGACACCGGTGCGGGGATGTGTCAGGGTGAGCAGGTAGGTGTCACTCCCTGAGGGGGAAGCATGTCCCAGGTCCAAGGCCGGCCGACGAGCACGATGAGTCCCGAGCGGCGGTACGGGATCGCCATCTCCGTCGCGCTGATCCTGGGCGGGGTCTACTGGGCCCTGACCGGGCTCACCGAGGACACCAAGACGAGCCAGGCCGGCTACCCCGTGCAGGGTGACTCACTGCTGGTCGAGGCCAAGTCGACGAACGTCGAGGTTCGCGTCGGTGACGTCTCCGACGTGCGGGTCGAGCGGCAGTTCGAGCGGAATCTGTTCGGCTCCGACCCGAAGGAGCAGTACGACGACGGCAAGCTGGAGCTGAAGGACACCGGCTGCGGGTTCCTGTCGTTCGGCTGCGAGACGCACTACATCCTCACTGTGCCGAAGGACCTCAAGGTGACGCTGGAGAGCTCGAGCGGCGACCTCAAAGTCTCCGGACTACTGGACGGGGCGAACCTGAAGACCAGCTCCGGCGACATCGAGGTGCAGGACATCGGCGGCCCGCTCTCGCTCGAGTCCAGCTCCGGCGACCTGGAGGCGAGCGGCCTGACCGCGACGTCGGTGACGACGAAGAGCAGCTCGGGCAGCGCCGAGCTCGAGTTCGCCAAGGCACCGCAGTCGGTGGACTCGGAGGCGAGCTCGGGTGACGTGACGATCCGGGTCCCCAACGACACCGTGGCGTACAAGGTGGACACCGAGACCTCGTCAGGCGACGAGTCCGCCACCGTCACGGCCGACCCGGCTGCCACCCACACCATCGACGCCAAGACCTCCTCCGGCGACGTCACGGTCGAGTACACGCACTGAACTGACGACGCGTGTACGGCGAGTGACCGGCAGGACCGGCAGCGTGAGGCCGCTCATGTGCTGAGTAGGCTTGCGCGCATGTCGGACGGGAAGGTCGAGCTGCGCGGGCTACTGGTGGATTGGGGTGGGGTGCTGACCTCCGGGCTGGAGGAGGCGCTGCGCCGGTGGGCCGAGCTCGACGGATTCGACTTCGATTCCTACCTCCAGGCGGTGCTGGCCTGGCTGCCGGCCGAGAACCCGGCCGACGCCACGGCGGAGGCTGAGCTGAATCCCGTTCACGCGCTCGAACGCGGACAGATCGCCGTACCGGACTTCGAGCGCAAGCTGGCCTCGATCCTGCTCCGCCGCGACGGTACGCCGGTGCCCGCGGAGGGGCTGATCGAGCGGATGTTCGCGCACTTCGAGCATCAGCCGGCGATGTCCGCGCTGGTCCGCCGGGCCCGGTCGCTCGGGATCCGCACAGCGTTGCTGTCGAACTCCTGGGGCAACACCTACCCGCGGGACACCTGGGACGGGATGTTCGACGACATCGTCATCTCCGGTGAGGTGGGGATGCGCAAACCCGACCAGGAGATCTTCCTGCTGGCCGCCCGCCGACTCGACCTGAAGCCGGAGGAGTGCGTGTTCGTGGACGACCTGGAGCTGAACGTCGAGGCCGCCCGCGCGCTCGGCATGGCCGGCATCCTGCACACCTCGTACGACGAGACCCGCCGCGCCCTGGAATCCCTGTTCGGAGCCGACCTGACGTGACCGTGACGACCACCACCTCCTCACCCCGCCCGCTCGCTGCGCGCCGAATCCTGATCGTGATCGCGGTCTGCGCGGTCCTGGTCGCGCTCGGCGCGTGGATCGCCGGTCTGTTCGACGGCATGATCGACCTCCGGGTGTACCGGATGGGCGGTTCGGTGCTCCTGCACGGCGACGCGCTGTACGACGCGCAGCTGGCCGGATCCGGGCTGCCGTTCACCTACCCGCCGTTCGCCGCGATCGCGATGGTCCCGCTCGCCGCCGTGCCATGGGGTGTCGCGCTGGTCGTCTGGACCACCATCTCGGTGCTGTGCATCACCTTGCTGTGGCGGACCAGCCTGACCAAGACGTTCTGGTCGTTCGTGACCCAGCGCAAACGGACCGCGGTGCTGGCCGCGCTCACGGTGCTGTCGCTGATGCTCGAGCCGGTCTGGCAGACGTTGCAGTTCGGCCAGATCAACCTGTTGCTGACGGCAATGATCCTGCTGGACCTGGTCCGGCCGGCCGACGCCCGGCTGCGCGGCTTCTGGCTCGGTGTGGCGATCGGCGTGAAGCTGACGCCGCTGCCGTTCCTCGCGCTGCTGATCGTCACCAAGCAGTGGCGGGCGCTCCGCAACGCGGTGTTCGGCCTGCTGGCCACAATGGCGGTCGGGTTCGCGATCGTGCCGCACCAGTCCTGGCGGTACTGGACCGACGTCATCCTCGATGCGAACCGGGTCGGCGGACTGGCCTACACCGGTAACCAGTCGTTCAACGGCTTCCTGCACCGGCTCGGCAACGACGCGAGCTGGGTGCAGCCGACGTGGTTCGTGCTCTCGGCCGTGTTCGGTCTGCTGGTGCTCTGGCTGTCCCGGCGCTACTGGCTGGCCGACGAGCGGGTCACCGCGATCTCCGTGATGGCGCTCGCCGTGCTGTACGCGTCACCGGTCTCGTGGAGTCACCACTGGGTGTGGATCATCCCGCTCGGCGTGAGCCTCATCCGAGCCGTGAACCGGGTCTGGGGTCTCAACCCCGCGGTAGTCGCCGGCGTGCTCTGGTACGGCCTGTTCGTGCTGCGTTCGATCTGGTGGGTCCCCTACCGTGACGACCGCGAACTCAACTGGACCTTCTGGCAGTCGATCCCGGGCAACTCGCACCTGATCCTCGGCCTGCTCGCCTTCGTCCTGCTCGCCGTCACCAGCCGCTCCCTCACGCGTCAGGACGAGAACAAGAGCAGCAAGCCACCCGCGGTGTAGCCGACCATCACGACCAGCAACGGGATCTGACCGGCCAGGGCCTTCTGCCGGGGGAACAGAGCGACGGCGCGGTCGTGGGCCGAGATGACACCTGCCAGGTGGCCGCCCACCACCGCAAGCACCTGGAGCACGGCAATCGCCGTGCTGTGGTTGGTGATGCCGGTGTTCACGGCCAGCAGTCCCGTGCCGAAGATGTTGGCGCCGTTGCTGAGCGGATCACTCAGGTAGATGAGCGTCCGCTGCCCCTCGAGGATGAACAGCGTCAGGTAGTGCGCGACGACGTACCCGAGGGCGATCGGTATGACGGAGTGCGCGAACAGACGCGGCAGTGACGTCCGGGAGCTGTCCGACAGGCGTCCGGCCAGCAGAGTGGCGCCGGAGTACGTCACCAGCACGAACAGGATGAACACGATCAGCGCACAGGTGCCGAGCACGGTCATCGACACATCCTGGTTCTGTGCCCAGCCGATCCACGCCGTCGAGTTCGAGAACCCGTCGTACGCCGTGGAGCCGAGCAGAGCGGAGACCATGCCGACGAGGCCAGGTAGCGGCTTGAGGCCGTCCAGGTTCTCCAGCGGCCGGCGGACCACCAGCGCTCCGTCGGTACGACGGCCCCACGGCGACAGCCGGGACATCAGGGTCGCGTAGACCTCGAACGGGTCGGCGGTCGAGAACCACCGGTCGCCGAACAGGATCGCGCCGAACATCGTGATCACGACGTACAGCGCCATCCACGCCTGCAGGACCGGGATGGTGGCCCGGTCCGGTGCGACCAGCTCGAGCCAGGTGAACGCGAAGATGCCCAGTGCGGCCGGCCAGAGCCCGAGCCTCGGCGAGAGCTCCAGCAGGCCCTTCGAGGGCGGCTGCCGCAACGCCTTGCAGAGCAGGAGGTGCAGGGTTCGCAGCGGGTTCAGCGTCCGCCAGACCGGGCCGAACACGAGCGAGATCGGCACCAGCCCGACCCAGACCAGGATGTAGATGAACCCGAAGATGGGGTTGGTCAGCCGGTCCACGCCGAACACCAGCGACGTCATCGCGTAAAGGAAGGTCGCCAGCCCGACCACTCGGACCACCCAGCGGAACCAGCTGGCGTCGACGGTCCGGGTGATTGCGGCGGGCAACGGCTTGCCGGAGGCGTTGCCGCGGTACTTCGGGCTCCGCCAGGCCAGTGCGAGGACGACGAACGAGACGGCGACCGCCACCGCGGCCCCGCCGACCGCGAGGCCGAACGGGATCGGCAGGTCCTGCCTGCCACCGATCCCGTGCAGCGGGAGAAGAAGCGTGATCACGAGACGACGAGTTTGGCGACCAGCTTGCCGCTCTTGTGCGTCTCGATCTCGAAGGTGCCCTTCATGTTCGCGGTGAACTTGACCGAGGCGGGCTTGCCGGGCGTCAGCTCCAGTTCCTTGTCGTAGCCGTGGATGTGCAGCTCCTCGTCGGCGTCGCTGACCGCGGTCACCAGCACGGTCTGGCCGGCCTTCGCCTTGATGCTCGCGCCGCTCGGGTTCACCTTGCCGTTGGCAACGGTGACGTTGATGGTCACGTCGGCCTGCTCGCCGGACGGGTCCGCGGTGTTCGACGGGGTGGAGGAGTTCGGCTTGCCCGGCGTCGCGGTCATGGTCGGCAGGTCGCTCGGCGTACTGGCCGGGGTGCTCGGCGGGGTGCTCGGACTCGCGCCGCTGTCGGAGTCACCGCCGCCGCAGCCGGCCAGGACCAGCATGCCGAGGGTGGGGAGAAGGGCGGCGGCGGTACCGCGAGTGAGCGTCGAACGCATGGGTCGAGGGGCCTTTCAAGGGGTCTCTTCGGGTTCTCAGGACGCGGGACACGCCCTCTTGCCTGACGAACACAGATAGCTCAGTGTTCCCAGAGAGCTCTCTACGGCCAGTGTCGCAGCCCACTGTCGGAACCGGCCGCTAGGGTGACGAGACAAGCTTCGACTGCGAGAGGAAGGTGATCGGATGCCGGATCGGCTGACGTCACTGGACCTCACCTTCCTCAAGGCCGAGTCGCCGGCCACCCCGATGCACGTCGGGACGGTCGACATCTTCGAGCCGCCGGTGCACTCCGGTGACGGGTTCGACTACGAGAGCCTGGTCGCGCTGATCCGGGACCGGATCGCGTTCGTGCCGCGGTACCGGCAGCGGGTGCAGCAGGTGCCCGGCCGGTTCGCCGGCCCGGTCTGGGTGGACGACGAAGAGTTCGACATCACCTTCCATGTACGGCGCTCCGCTCTGCCCCGGCCGGGGACCCACGCGCAGCTGCTCGAGCTGGTCGCCCGGATCATGTCCCGGCGGCTGGACCGGGCCCGCCCACTCTGGGAGATGTACCTGGTCGAGGGCCTGCAGGGCGACCGCTTCGCGATCATCGCCAAGTCCCACCAGGCCCTTGTCGACGGCAACAGTACGGTCGACATCGGGCAGGTCGTGCTGGACGCGACCGCACATCCGCGGGAGACACCGACCGACACCTGGCAGCCGGACCATCCGCCGTCGGCGCTGGAGCTGCTGGCCGGCGTGTTCGCCGACGCCACCCGCCACCCGACCGCCGTGCTGGAGCTGGCCCGGGCCGAGATGGCCAGCCTGACCGGCTCCACGTCGGTCCGCGAGGTGCTCGGCGACGTGGTCGGCTCGCTGGCAGCGCAACGGCACGCGCAGGAGAGCTCACTGCACGTGAAGACGTCCGGTCAGCGCCGGTTCACCACCGTGCAGACCGACCTCGAGGACTACCGGACCGTCCGGGCGATGCACGGCGGCACGGTCAACGACGTGGTCCTCGCGGTCGTCGCGGGTGCGTTCCGGGCCTGGATGATGACGCGGGGTGAGGGCGTCGGACCGACCCGCAGCGTACGGGCGGTGGTCCCGGTGAGCATCCGCGACGACGAGGACGACGAGCCGACCTCGCTCGGTTCCCGGGTGATCGCCTCGACGGTGAACCTCCCGGTCGGCGAGAACTCCCCGGTCATGCGGCTGCACCAGATCTCGTACCAGACCAAGGTGCACAAGGACACCGGCCGCGCGGTCAGCGCCCGGTCCCTGGTCGGCATCGCCGGGTTCGCGCCGACCACCCTGCACGCGCTCGCCGCCCGGGTCGCCACCACCACGGTCCGGCCGATCGACGACGTGGTGATCACCAACGTGCCCGGACCGCAGTTCCCGCTGTACGCCCAGGGTGCGCCGATGCTCGCGTCGTACCCGGTGGTGCCGTTGATGCCCGGTCAAGGGCTGTCCGTCGGCGTCACGTCGTACGACGGGAAGGTCTCCTTCGGGCTGAACGCGGATCGCACCGCGATGCCCGACCTCGCTGTTTTCGGCCAATGTGTGACGGATGCGCTGGACGAGCTGCTCGACACGACCAAGGGCAGCCACAACCGGGCCTCCCGGGGCCGGAAGAAACCCCGCGGCACGACCAAGAAGGCGGGTACATGAGGGTCTACATCCCATCCACACTGCGGTTGCTGGGCGTCGCGTGCACTGCCGGCGAGATCGGCCCGGCGCCGCTGACCGCGTACGCCGTCACCCCGGCGCTGCGGGAGTGGTACGCCGAGGGCGACAACGAGGAGCTCGAGTACGCCGCGATGACGCAGGCTGCTCGTGCCTCGGTCGGACTGCTCGCGGCCGACCCAGGCCCGGCCCGGCGCCGCGTCGTGGTGGCAGCCGAGGTGAGCGCCGTACCGCCGGCCGATGGTTCGGTCGAGCTGGGGGACGCCCGGTTGGAGCTGCACGTCGTGATCCCGTGGACGACGGTCGCGGCCGTGCACCTGGACGCCGCGGGTGCGGACGCGGTGGTCGGGAAGGCCGCCGACCTGTGGGACGCCGCCCAGAACGGTGACGACGAGGCACTTTTCGCCCTCGATTCGTGCGAGGGTGAAGATCTGCTGTGGTATGCGACACAGGAGGTCCCCGATCTGCTCGCCGCGGAGAGATCCCGCGGCGGCGTGACGGGCCTGAGCTGACAGGGAGCTGATGGCGATGCAGGCGATCTGGAAGGGTGCCATCTCGTTCGGGATGGTGACGATCCCCATCAAGGTGTTCTCCGCGACCGAGGAGAAGGACATCTCGTTCCGCCAGGTGCACGTCGCCGACGGGGGCCGGATCAAGTACAAGCGGGTCTGTTCGATCGACGGCGAGGAAGTGCCGTACTCCGACATCGGCAAGGGCTACGAGATGGCCGACGGCCGGATGGTGGTGCTCGAGCCGGACGACTTCGCCGACCTGCCGCTGTCCAGCAAGAAGGTCATCGACGTCCTCGAGTTCGTGCCCTCGGACCAGGTCGACCCGCTGTACCTGGGCAAGTCCTACTACCTGCAGGCCGACGGCGGGCCGGGCGCCAAGCCGTACGTGCTGCTCCGGGACGCGCTCGACGGCTCCGAGCTCTACGCGCTGGTCAAGGTGGCGCTGCGGTCGCGGGAGAGCCTGGGCCTGCTGCGGACGGTCGACGACATCATGGTGCTGCAGGTGATGCTGTGGCCGGACGAGGTCCGCGACGCGTCGTTCGCGGCTCCGCCCGAGGACGTGGAGATCCGCTCCCAGGAGAAGGCGATGGCGTCGTCGTACATCGACACGCTGCGAGGCGAGTTCGACCCGGACCAGTACCACGACGAGTACCGGTCGGCGCTGGAGAAGGTGGTCGAGGCGAAGGCGGCGGGCGTGCCGCTGCCGGAGACCGAGGAAGAGGAGACCGAGGGCGCCGAGGTCGTCGACCTGGTCGCCGCCCTGCGTGCCTCCGTCGAGGCCGCCAAGGCTCGCCGCGCGGGCGGATCCGGGGACGCCGAGCCGGCCACGAACGCTCCGGCGAAGAAGGCGGCCGCGAAGAAGGCACCGGCCAAGAAGGCAGCAGCGGCCAAGAAGGCGCCGGCGAAGAAGGCTGCCAAGAAGACCGCGAAGAAGTCCGCATGACGGAGCAGCCCGGGATCCCGGACCCGCCGACCGGGGTCCCGGCGCCGCCACCGACGCAGACCGAGATCCCGAAGGACGCCTCGGAGATCCCGGACGATCCCAATGCGCCGCTGGTGAAGCCAGGCGCGTTCCTGCTGGAACTCATCCCAGTGCCGGTGACCGACATCGACCGGGCGAAGCGGTTCTACTCCGAGCAAGCTGGGTTCCACGTCGACGTCGACGTGTCACCCGTGGACGGCGTACGCGTCGTGCAGTTGACCCCGCCTGGGTCCTTCTGCTCGATCACCCTCCTGCAGGGGCTGCCGATGATGGACATGGAGCCGGGCAGCCTGCGTGGCCTTCACCTGGTCGTGAAGGACATCGAGGCCGCTCGCCAGGAACTGATCGGCCGCGGCGTCGAAGTCGGCGAGACCGAAGATCTCGGCGGCGTCTTCTACGCGTGGTTCCAGGATCCCGACGGCAACACCTGGACCCTCCAGCACATGCCCTGGCGGCCCTAACCCCGCTCGCAACCCGGCCATCACCAGCCGCCCGGCCGGCTGCTCGATCGGCACCCCTCCCGCGACCCACTGCAGGTACCGCGTCCCAACGCCGTCCGGCAGACGTCGAGAGACTCGCGCAGTCCAGGAATCCCCATGACCGTCACGTCGTACAGGCGCGGGTAGGTCTCCTGAGCCTCAGCACTCACGAAAGGCCGACACCAGTCACATCCGCGAATTACCGTCCCAGCGGACGGCGGCGGGGAATCACCTGCCGGTGGCTGATGCGCCAGCCGGCCGGGGTGCGGACCACGACGTCCTTGTACGTGAGGCTCGCGCAGCTGCCGTCGGCCATGATCCCAATGGCCTTCGAGAGGCCCGCGACCTCATCCTGGCCCACCTCGGTCAGCACGATGTTGGTGATGTGGTGGCCGACCGGGTTGCCGTCGCCGAGAGTCAGCCCGGCCTCCCACAGTGCCGTGGTCCCGACGATCACGCCGCCGCCGAGGTCCGAAACGTCGTACCTGACGTCCGGGGTGAACAGCCGGTCCGGCGGCTCGCCCGCGTCGACCAGGTGGCCGTGCATCGAGATCAGGTCGGTGATCGCGATCCGGTCGTCGAGATCCATGCGGTGCTCCTAACTGGGGAGATCCCCGGTTCTGGTTCGTCGGCTAGTCTAACCAGGGATGTCCCCACTTAAGCCATTGCGTGCCGATGCCCAGCGGAACCGTGACCAGCTCGTCGCGGTCGCGCAGGCCGTCTTCGGCGAGCTCGGCACCCAGGCGCCCCTCGACGAGATCGCTCGGCGGGCCCGAATCGGCAACGCGACGCTGTACCGCCACTTCCCGACCCGCGACGATCTGATCGTCGCCGTGTACGCCGAGGAGGTCGCAGAATTGTGTGCGGTCGACGACGGCGTCGACCTGTTCGACTGGCTGGAGCGGTTCGTCCGGCACGTGGCCGAGAAGGGGGATCTGGCGCGCAGCCTGGAGCCGTCGGCGCGGCGGTCGGAGCTCCACGACGGGTGGCATGCGGCCATGGTCGAGACGGTTGGGCGACTGGTCGCGCGAGCGCAGCGAGACGGTCGCCTGCGGGCCGACGTGGACCCGGTCGACCTGCTGGTCATGGCGGCCGGAATGGCGACGGCGGAGCCTGCTCGAGTGAAACGTATGCTACAAATGTTGAGGCGCGGGGCGGGTGCTTCCTCACCTGACCAGTAGAGCTCCTGGTCGGGTCTGTGGTCAGGTTCGTTCCAGGTGGTCGGTCGTGGCACCATGCTCGTATCACCAGCGAGCGCGCCGCCCACCCGCACGGCGTACCCGCACGATCCACACCACCAGATCGAGGAGCCCGCAGTATGGATGCCGTCACCGTCGTTCCGACGCCCGCCAACGAGACAGTGAAGGGGTATGCCCCCGGATCGGCCGAGCGCGCGAGCCTGGAGGCGAAGCTCAAGGAGTTCACCTCGGCGGGCGCGATCGACCTGACCTGCACCATCGGCGGTGAGCAGCGGCTCGGTGGCGGTACGTCGATCCAGGTGGTCCAGCCGCACAAGCACGCGCACGTGCTCGGCACTCTCGGCAACGCGACCGAAGCCGATGGCCGATCGGCTGTGGTGGCGGCGCTCGCGGCTGCCCCGTCGTGGCGGTCGCTGTCCTTCGACGACCGCGCCGCGATCTTCCTGAAGGCAGCCGATCTGCTCTCCGGCCCATGGCGCGACACCCTGAACGCGGCCACCATGCTCGGCCAGTCGAAGACGGTGCAGCAGGCCGAGATCGACGCCGCCTGTGAGCTGATCGACTTCCTCCGCTTCAATGTCGCGTTCGCGCGGCAGATCGTCAGCGACCAGCCGATCTCGTCGCCGGGGGTGTGGAACCGGGTCGACTACCGGCCGCTGGAGGGCTTCGTCTACGCGATCACGCCGTTCAACTTCACTGCGATCGCCGGCAACCTGCCGACCGCGCCCGCGCTGATGGGCAACACCGTGGTCTGGAAGCCGTCGCCGACGCAGCAGTTCGCAGCGCACTGGACGATGCGGCTGCTGGAGGCCGCGGGGCTGCCGGCCGGGGTGATCAACCTGGTCACCGGTGACGGCCTCGAGGTGAGCAAGGCCGCGCTGACCCACCCGGACCTGGCCGGTGTCCACTTCACCGGCTCGACCAAGACCTTCCAATCGCTGTGGGGCACGGTCGGCACGAACATCTCGTCGTACAAGACCTATCCGCGGCTGGTCGGCGAGACCGGTGGCAAGGACTTCATCCTTGCGCACCCGTCGGCGGACCCGGCGGTGCTCAAGACCGCGATGGTGCGCGGCGCGTTCGAGTACCAGGGCCAGAAGTGCTCGGCCGCCAGCCGCGCGTACGTCGCCCGCTCGGTGTGGGACCGGATCCGCGACGACCTGGTCGCCGAGACCGAGTCGCTGACCATGGGTGACGTCACCGACCTGTCGAACTTCATCGGCGCGGTGATCGACGACCGGGCCTTCGCCAAGCACAAGGCGGCGCTGGACCGGGCAGCGGCGACCGATTCGATCGAGGTCGTTGCCGGTGGCACCTATGACGACAGCGAGGGGTACTTCGTCCGGCCGACGCTTTTGGCGTCGGCCGACCCGACCGACGAGATCTTCACCACCGAGTACTTCGGCCCGATCCTCGGCGTGCATGTGTACGACGACGCCGACTACGACAGCGTGATGCGGGGGATGGAGCACTCGGCGCCGTACGGGCTGACCGGTGCCGTGATCGCGCAGGACCGGCACGCGGTCGCCGAGGCTGCGGAGTACCTGCGGTTCGCGGCCGGCAACTTCTACGTGAACGACAAGCCGACCGGTGCGGTGGTCGGGCAGCAGCCGTTCGGTGGTGCGCGCGCGTCCGGGACGAACGACAAGGCCGGCTCGATGTGGAACCTGATCCGCTGGGCCAGCCCGCGGTCGATGAAGGAGACCTTCGCGCCGCCGACGGACTACCGGTACCCCCACCAGGGCTGAGGGAAGGTAGTGGTGGGGCCGCGCCAGGGCTAAGTCACCAGGCCCCGCCGGACGGTGATGTAGAAGGTGGTCAGGTCGTCGATCAGGGTCTCGATCTGGCGCTGGTTCCTGAGGTTCGCGTCCACCAGCCAGTCCGAGATCAGGTCGAACAGGCCGCCGACGAGGCCGATCGCAACGCTGTGACGAACCGCCCGCTGGTCGGAGGCATCCCGGCCGGTGGGCGGTCCGTCGTACCGGTCCCAGAGCTGCTCGAGGAAGCCGGCCGCCCAGCGCCGGTTCGCCCGCCGCTGCCGCTCGACCAGCTCGGAGATCCCGGACGCCATCCCGAAGGTGACCTTGGTGACGCGCGGGTCGTCGACGAGCTCGTGCACGAAGGTCGCGAGCAGCCGCGGCGCCTCCTGCCGCTCGTTGCCGGCTGCCTGTGCGGCGACGCCGACCATCCGCTCCTCGAGCCGTTCCGAGGTCCGCCGCAGTAAGGCGACGTAGCACTCCTCCCGGCTGGAGAACAGCTCGTAGAAGCTCTTCGTCCCGATGTACGCCGTACTGCAGATCTGCTCGATGGACGTGCCGAGATAGCCGTTGGCGGCGAACAGATTGAGCGCCGCATCCAGCAGCTGCTCACGTCGTTCGGCCCGCCGTTGCCCGGCGTCCAGTCCCCGTATGGTGCGACTCATGCGCTGGACGTTACCCCTCGTACTCGACTCGTAACCGAGGGAACATGTTCCGAACACGAGCACTTGTTTGCAACCAAGGACCATGCTCTACTGCCCGTGATCCAACAACTACTGAACGATACAATCACGGGGAAAGCACCATGCCAAATCGTCTGCGTCGCGCCGCCGGCCTGATCGCCGCCGTCCTGCTCACCGCGTCCGCCGCCACCGCCACGACCGCGAACGCCGCGCCCTCATCCGGCTTCGACCACTGGTCCTGCAAGCCGTCTGCGGCTCATCCGAACCCGCTCGTCCTTCTGCACGGCCTCGGCGGCAACGGCCCCGGCAACTACTCGTTCCTCGGTCCGTTCCTCGCCGCGAAGGGGTACTGCGCGTTCACGCTCACCTACGGCCAGGCCACGCCCGCGATCCCGGTCGGTGGCACGGTCTCGATCGCGCAGTCGTCGGCCGAGATTCAGGCCTTCGTGCAGCAGGTCCGCCAGGCGACAGGCGCCGCGAAGGTCGACATCGTCGGGCATTCCGAGGGCGCCTTCCAGAGCATCTACGGCCCCAAGGTCCGCGGGTATGCAGGCCAGGTGGGCAAGGTGGTGGCGCTGGCTCCGCCGACACACGGTACGACATTCGGTGGTCTGGTCAGCGTGGGCGACTATTTGGGCCTCAGGCCGCTCGTCGACCAGGTGCTGCAGCAGTTCGGCTGCCCGGCCTGCGACGAACTCATCGTCGGTGGTACGGCGGTGGCGAAGCTGACCACGGGCCCGATCGCTCAGCCAGGTGTCAAGTACACGGTGATCGCGTCGCGGTTCGACGCGCTGGTGACGCCTCACGAGACGTCGTTCATCCGCGAGCCCGGGGTGACGAACAAGTACGTCCAGGACACCTGCCCGCTCGACCCGGTCGGGCATGTCGGCCTGGCCTTCGACCCGACGGTGGCCCAACTGGTCGCGAACGCGCTGGATCCCGCCCAGGCGTCCCGAGTGATCTGCGCGTTCGGCCCGCCGCTGTAACCACGGGTCAGGCGCTGCGGTGATACTCCTGCAACGGTGGATCAACGAGCAGCGCGGATCCGCATTTCACGCAGATCCACTCGTCGGGCTCCTCGACCAGGTGATCGGGTGCCTCGATCTGCTCGAACGGCATCACCGTGGCGCAGAAGACGCAGAACTGCGATTCCTCGCCCGGCTCCGTGCGCTGACCCTTCTGACGAAAGACTTGCTTCCGCATGACTGGCTCACCTCCGAAGAGCACCCCGCGCTCCTCAGACTGCCACCGCGCCCGACCCACCCCAGGTAGCGACACACACCCGAGCGAGCCCGGACACACCAACCGGGCTCCGGAGACAGCAACCGGGGCTCCAGACAGGAACCGGGGGCCGGGGACGGCAACCGGGGCTCCGGACAAGGAACCGGGGCCGGGGACGGCAACCGGGGCTCCGGACAAGGAACCGGGGCCGGGGACAGGAACCGGGGGCCGGGGACGGCAACCGGGGCTCCGGACAAGGAACCGGGGCCGGGGACAGGAACCGGGGGCCCGGGACGGCAACCGGGGCTGCGGACAGGAACCGGGGCTGCGGACAGGAACCGGGGCTGCGGACAGGAACCGGGGCTGCGGACTGGAACCGGGGGCCGGGGACAGGTCCTGTGCTGTCCGCAGCCCCCGGGAGGTGTTCCTGGTCCCGCGGTCTGGCGGTTAGTTGGTGCCGTTGTGCCACTCGCGGCCGGGGACAGGAACCCGGGGCCGGGGACAGCAACCGGGGGCCCGGGACGGCAACCGGGGGCCGAGGACGGCAACCGGGGGAGCGGACAGGAACTGGGGGCTGGGGACAGGTCTTGTGCTGTCCGGAGCCCCCGGGAGGTGTTCATGGTCCCGCGGTCTGGCGGTTAGTTGGTGCCGGTGTGCCACTCGCGGCCGGGGACAGGAACCGGGGGCAGGGGACAGCAACTGGGGGCCGGGGGCGGCAGCCGGGGGTGCGGACAGGAACCGGGGGCAGGGGACGGCAACTGGGGGCCCGGGACGGCAACTGGGGGTCGGGGACGGGAACCGGGGGTGCGGACGGGAACTGGGGGCTGGGGACAGGTCTTGTGCTGTCCGGAGCCTCCGGGAGGTGTTCCTGGTCCCGCGGGCTGGCGGTTAGTTGGTGCCGTTGTGCCAGTCGCGGCCGAGTTCGTGCTCCTTCTGCAGGCCGGAGCGGATCGCGTCCACCACGAACGGCTCCATCTTCTTGCCGATCAGCGGGACGGCGACCTTCACGTCCAGGTCGATCGCCTGCACGGCCTGAACGCCGCTGTCGGTGATGCTCGCGGTGCCCTTGAGCGTGACCGGGGTGTTGACGATCTCGCCGGAGACGTCGGCGTCGCGGGACCCGTCCGGCTTGGCCGCGTGCCAGGTCTCGGTCTGGACCAGGGTCAGCGTCTCACCGACGAACTTCTTGGCGAAGTCCGGGACGCCGTCCGACGGCATCTCCCGGCGGACCTTGACGACCGTGTCGCTCCCGGACTTGGTCACCTCGACGTTGTACGACAGCGCCTTGGTCTTCTCGCAGGCCTGCTCGCGGAAGGTGGCGTCCGTGACGATCGCGAACACTTCCTCGGGGGTGGCGTCGTACGACGCCGACAGCTTGAGCTCCATGCCGCACATCATGGCACCACCGATCGGTCACGGAACCCCTCCGCCGCCGTCGGGCACCGAGGATCGTTACCATCGCCCGATGGACAGCGGATATGTAGCTGTGCCCGGCGGGGCCCTCTATTTCGAACGCACCGGCCAGGGATCGCCCATCGTCTTCGTGCACGCGGGAATCGCGGACCTGACCATGTGGGAACAGCAGGTCGCCGAGTTCGCGAAGGACCACACCGTGGTCTGTTTCGACAGCCGGGGTTTCGGGCGATCGAGGACCGAGGCGGTAGAGTTCTCCCCGGTCGACGACCTGCGCGCTGTGCTCGACCACCTGGAGATCGGGCAGGCGGTGGTTGTCGGCTGTTCGCGCGGCGGTCAGCACAGCCTCGACTTCACGGTGGAGGAGCCGGATCGAGTCGCCGGCCTGGTCTGGGTGTGCGGTGGTGTCAGCGGCTCGTCGCACGAGGCGCCGCCGGCGCAGACCGCGGTCTTCGACCGCATCGAGGCGCTGTGGAAGGCGAAGGACTGGGACGCCCTGGTCGACCTGGAGACTCACGTCTGGACCGACGGCCCGTTGCAGCCCGAAGGGCGCGCACCGCGGGCGGTCCGCGAACACGTCCGACGGATGATCCATGAGATCGAGACGAGGACCGAAGAAGAGCCACAGGTCCTACCGCTGTCTCGGCCCGCCGCGGGCAGGCTCCAGGACATCGCCTGCCCGGTACTCGTCGTCATCGGTGCGCTCGACACCACTGGTACGCAGGCTTCCGCCGACTTGCTCACCGCCGGAGTCTCCGGTGTCGAGCGCGTGGACTTCCCCGACGCCGCGCATGTTCCCAACATGGAGCACCCTGAAAGGTTCAACACCGCCCTTCGCGATTTCCTCGCTCGCTACAGCCTCTGAGCGAGGCAAGGCGCTAGCGCGGGGTCAGCGTGAGGGTGACCGTACGGTTCTGAGCCGCATTCCGGAAGGGCGGCCTGCCCTGATCACCGGCCGGCCCTGATCACCGGCCGGCATGGCGAACGCGGTCAGGGGAGCCCGGATGCCGCACTGAGCTCCTGTGTGGCGGTGCGCGCGCGAAGGAGCGCCGTACGCGATCCGCCCGAGGTGCTGCTCCCCGGTACGACGACCGAGTAGCCGGTCACCATGATCGCGGCATCGAGCTCCGGCAGTCGCTTGCCCAGGGCAACCAGCGCGTCCTGCCGGTCGGGACCGAACTCGGTTCCGGCGGAGAACAGACCTTCGGCGAAGAGCACGCGCACCTGATGCCCGGCTCACCCACCTCCTTTCCACCACGGGAAGCCGGTCCGGATCGGAATCAGGACCGTCTGGACCCACCTTGGACCTCCGGTGGACGCACCCTGGACCGAACCTGCACCCGGACGAGCTGATCAGTGCCTGTTCGTTGCCTGGGACAACCCGATGGGCGTCAGGACAGCAGCAGGGACGCGAGGATGCCGAGGGTGAGGGGCAGCGTGACGGCGATCGCCAGCCGGCGGCCGCGACGGTTGCGCCGGCGGATCGTGGTGCGGTCGATCGTCGTCGCGCAGGGCTCGAAGCACAGCGAGTCGGCCGGTGCGAAGAGACCGCCGAGCCGATCGAGCATCGACTGAGCCGACGCCTGCCGGCCGGCTTCCTGGACGACGCGACGCCGGAGGAACTCCCGTGGGTCGCCGCTCGGGAGGTGCAGCCCGGGCGGCAGGGCGCGCTGTACGACGGCGTGGGCGGCGGCGGTCCGCCGTGACCTGCTGATCGAAGGCGGGAGGATCAGATAGGCCAGGTGGACCAGGGACGCGTAGTCCCCGAGCAGCAGCGCCTCGATCTGCGGTTCTTCCCGGGTCGGTCCCTGGATCGGTCCCGGGATCAGCGGCGTCTCGACCGTGGCGGACATGCAACTCCTCGTTTCGGCGTACCCACCTCCAACGAGCCAATCCCTGACCGGTCACGCACCGGTCAGCTACCCTCGGGCGCATGAGCAGTGGTGACGGGGTGGCGGGGCGGTGGGACGGCGTTGACGTGCATTTCGGCGAGGCGGGCGGACGGCTCACGTACGGGAGCTATCTGCGGCTGGGCGAGCTGCTCGATCAGCAGCGGCTGGAGTCGGATCCACCGGCGCACGACGAGTTGCTGTTCATCACCATCCACCAGGTCTACGAGTTGTGGTTCAAGCAGGTCCTGCACGAGCTGACCGCCTCCCGGGACGCGATGCTGTCCGGCGAACTGTGGCTGGCCGAGCACCTGCTCCGCCGCGTGCACACGATCGAGCGCACGCTCACCCAGCAGGTCGACATCCTCGAGACGATGACCCCGCAGGACTTCGGTGAGTTCCGGCACCGGTTGTCGCCGGCCAGCGGGTTCCAGTCGGTGCAGTTCCGCGAGATCGAGTTCTTGTCCGGGGCGAAGGATCCGTCGTTCGTCCGCCGGTTCCGCGGCCTGACCGAGGTGGAGAAGGAGCGCCTCGGCCGGCGGCTGGAGGAGCCGACCCTGTGGGACGCGTACCTCGTCGTCCTCGAGAAGGCCGGCTTCGGCACCGACACCGAGGACTCCGTCCGGGACGCGCTGCGCAAGGTTGCCGGTGACCGCAGCCACTACGCCGCGGTCTGGGAGCTCGCCGAGGTCCTGCTCCAGCACGACGAGTTGGCAGCCTCCTGGCGTGCCCGGCACGTGGTCATGGTCGAGCGCATGATCGGCACCAAACCAGGCACCGGCGGTTCCTCCGGCGCCGGCTACCTGCGCAGCCGGTTGGATCTTCGTTACTATCCGTTGCTTTGGGATCTGCGTACGACCCTTTAGTCTCACCGCGCACGGAGCCGATGAACGGCCCGATGAAGGGATGGCGCGGTGAAGGTCTACTCCGACGTGGGGACGCAGCGGTTTCGGCAGGTGCTCGGCGATCTGCTGCTGGTGGGCTGGGTCTGGTTGTGGGTCGAGGCCGGTCTGCTGGTGTTCCGGATCACGAACGCCCTCGGGGCGCCCGGACGGAAGGCGGCTGAGGCGGGCGACGGGCTCGCGGGGGACCTGCGCCGGTTGTCGGAGCCGATGGGCAAAGTGCCGGTGGTCGGCGACCAGTTGCGGTCGCCGGTGGACGGCGCCGCGGCGGCCGCGGGCAAGTTGGCCGAGGCCGGCCGGGACCAGGCGCACGCCGTGGAGCAGCTGGCGTACGTCCTGGCCGCCGTGACGATCGCGATGCCGGTGTTGCTGGCGTTGCTGATCTGGCTGCCGCCACGGATCCGGTTCTCCCGGCGGGCGACCGCGGCGCAGAAGTTCATCGACAGCGATGCGGACCTGCAGTTGTTCGCGCTGCGGGCGATGGCGAACCAGCCGATGCACAAGCTCGCGAAGATCTCCGACGATCCGGTCACGGCGTGGCGCGAAGGCGACACCACGGTGATCGGTCAGCTCGCCGGCCTCGAACTCCGCAGCACCGGCCTCCGAGCGCCGGCGCAGCTCCAGGTGGAGTGACGAAGCTAGGCTCAACGCATGGCGCGGGTGTTGCTGGTCGAGGACGATGACGCGATCCGGACGTCGCTGGGCAAGTCCCTGACGGCGGCCGGTCATGTCGTCACGGCCGTCGCAGCCGGCGCCGATGGCATCGCCGCGGTCGCCCGCGATCGGCCCGACGTACTGCTGCTGGATCTTGGCCTGCCGGACCTGGACGGCCGGGACGTGCTGGCCATGGTTCGCGCGGTGAGCGACGTACCGGTGATCGTGGCAACGGCCCGGGACGACGACGCGAGCGTGGTCAGGCTGCTCGACGCGGGTGCGGACGACTACGTGATCAAGCCGTTCAGTTCGGCGCAGATCGACGCGCGGATCCGGGCAGTACTGCGGCGGCTCGGCCAGGGCGAGCAAGGCGAGTCGACGGTCGAGCTGGGCGCGTTGCGGATCGATCCGCGGAGTCGCGAGGTCACGGTGGACGGTTCGCCGGTCGACCTGACACGCAAGGAGTTCGACCTGTTGCTGGCGCTGTCCCGCCGGCCAGGTGCCGTGGTGACCAAGCGCGAACTCCTGGCCGAGGTCTGGGGTCTGCCGTGGGGCGGTGGCGACCGCACGGTCGACGTTCACCTGTCCTGGTTGCGGCGCAAGCTCGGTGAGACGGCCGCGGAGCCGCGGTTCCTGCACAGCGTCCGTGGCGTCGGGATCAAGCTGGCGTCGGGGGGCTGACCATGCGCCGCCGGATCCTGTTCCTCTCGGTCGGCATGACCACGCTGGTCGTGCTGGCCTTCGCCGTACCGCTGGTGTTGTTGATGCGCAGTACGACGGCCAACGAGTCGAAGGAGCGAGCGCGGTACCGGGCCGAAGCGGTCGCGTACTACGTCGGCGACAGGGACAACAGCGCCGACGACATCACGGCGTACATCCAAGGGCTCAGCAAGGACGAGCCGGGCACGATCTCGGTCCGCCTTCCCGACGGTACGACGCTGGGCGACCCGCCACCGGGTGGAGTGTCGGCCCCGAAGCCGCTGCCGGCCGACTACGACGACGACGACGATCGGAAGGGTCCGCCGCAGCTCGGTGACGTGGACTATCGCTCGATCGACGGCGGGATGGCGGTCGAGGTCGCCGTCGGCACCCCGCAGGGCCCGGCCTCGGTCTGCCTGTTCCTGACCGCCGACGAGTTGTACGACGGTCTCACCCCGCGCCTGCTGATCCTGATCGGCGGCAGCCTGGCCGTACTCCTGCTCAGCATTGTCGGCGCCGAACTCGTCTCCCGCCGGCTCGCCCGCCCACTCGAGGAGACGGCCAGTACGGCGGAACGCCTGGCGAAGGGCGACATCGACGCCCGCGCTCCGACGACGGGCCCGGCCGAGGTCGCCAAGGTAGGTGCCGCGCTCAACGGTCTGGCCGATCGCATCGACGAGGTGATCGCGGTCGAACGCGAGGCCGTCGCCGACCTGTCCCACCGGCTGCGTACGCCGCTGACCGCGCTCCGGCTCCAGGTCGAGGCCCTGCCGGACCGCGAGCGTGCCGAGGAACTGAACACCCAGGTGACCAGCCTGGAACGGACGTTGACCGCGGTGATCAGCGCGGCCCGGCGTCCGCAACGCGAAGGCCGGGTCCCGCACTGCGACGCGGTCGAGGTGACCCGCAACCGGGCCGCGTTCTGGGAACCACTGTTCGAGGACCAGGGCCGGGAGCTCGCCCTCGATCTTCCGGAGCCACCCGCCATGGTGCGCTCATCGGCCGAGGATCTCGGCGCCGCGCTCGACGCGTTGGTGGAGAACGTCGTCGCCCACACCCCGGACGGTACGCCGGCCAGGATCACGCTGACCCGGGAGCAGAACGTCGTACGGATCGCTGTCGCGGACAAGGGACCGGGCATCCCGCTCGGAGCCGGTGAGCGTGGCCGCAGCGACCGGGGTTCCACCGGGCTCGGGCTCGACATCGCCCGGCGGTACGCCGAAGCCACCGGCGGCCACCTCACCATTCACGCCAACGAGGTCGTCCTGACCCTCGCTGTCCCGTGATCAGAGCGGGTAGACGCCCGCTGACAGCCTCAGGACAACAAGAAGCGGGGTGGCGCGCCGTTCAGGGCGTTGTCGGAGGTGAGCCAGGCGGCGGTCTCGGCCGGGCGCCGGCGCGCGATCTCGGACAGCAGGAGGTCACGGGCCTGGGCGGCGGTCCCGGTGTAGCCGGACTGGCTTTCGCGGACCACTTCGGCGTCGGTCGCGACCCAGACGGCGTACAACTCGGCGTCCGACCACCTGGCCAGGTCGGCGTCGATGATCTGCTGCTCCGAGGGCGTGGTGGTCCGCCGGCGCGACCTGACCAGGCCGATCGCCAGGATCGCGGCCGCGATCGCGACGGACCCGAACACGATCAGCGCGACCGAGAGCGACGCTTTGACCAGGGCCAGCGCGATTCCGGCCACCGCGACCACGCCGATCGCGACCGACCAGGTCACCATCGGCGCGGCTGGTCCGGGCGCGGACGGACGCTCAGCCACGACGTTCTCTCCTCCTCGGGCACCGCTCACGGTCCTGTGTATCCCGCTCACGGGGCGTAGCGGGGACTCGGAGGACGAACGACACACGATCTCAAAGTTTCCTCAGCATGCTCGTCAAAACCTGGGCCCGCTCACTGCGACCGCAACGCCTCGTAGTCCTTGGCGGTGAGCGGCTTCGTCGTCAGCGAGCCGTCCGCCAGCAGCGCCTCCACCGGTACCCCGTTGTGCGAGAACGTCACCTCGTCGACGGCCGGCAAGGCGGTCACGGACAAGACGATCTGCCCGACGGCCAGGACGTTCTCGGCCGCGGACCGGCCGCCGGTCTCCCCGGACAGTTCGAGTACGACGCTCTTCGCCTGAACGTGGATCACGCTCAACGTCAGTCCCGGCTGCAGGGCGGATGTGAGGCCCCCGGCTCGCTCGGTCGCGCTCGGTCCGTCCTGCAGCCCCTGGAGTACGGCGTTCATCAACTCGGTCGACGTCGTGCTCGGCGCCTCCCGGTTCAGCGCGACCAGCCGGTCCCGACGGACGAAGTTCACCTGAACCGTCGCCTGTCCGGACGTCGCCGGGGCGGGTCCCGTCGTCGGCCTGCTGGCGCTGCGCAACCGGGAGGGGATCGCCCCGGGGTCGATCGGCGCCGGGTCCTCCTGGACCGGAACCCCACAGCCGACCAGTACCAGAGCCGCTGCGACGGCCACGGCGATCGCCCTCACGACCGCCCCTCCGGCAGCCGTACGACGAATCGCGCGCCGCCGGTCGGAGACGCCGAACACCAGACCGCACCACCATGGATCGCGACGGTCTCCGCGACGAGTGCCAGACCCAGACCTGTCCCCGACGACGATCCGCGTTTGGTCGCGCCGGTGGCGAACCGCTCGAACACGCGCTCCCGATCGTGCGGCGGGATCCCCGGCCCGCCGTCGTCGACCAGCACCAGGACGTCCTCGTCGACCCGGGCGACCTCAACGGCGGTCAGCCCACCGCCATGCGTCTCGGCGTTCTCGAACAGGTTGCGGAACAGCCTGCCCAAGCGAGGCTTGTCGGCCTTCACGACGACGTCCGTCCCGCCGCGCAGCAGGGTGGGTTCGCGGCCGACCTCGCCGAGGACCTGGCGGAGCAGTTCGCCCAGATCGACGGTCGTGCTGGGCCGCTGGTCGAGACCGCCGTCGGACCTGGCCAGCTCGAGCAGGTCGTCGAGCAGCCGCCGGAACCGTTGCAGGTCGGCGGTGACGAGGTCCAGTGCCCGCTGTGACCGCTCCGGCAGCTCGTCGCGTCGCGCGTTCAGGAGGTCGACGCTGCCGACGAGTGTGGTCAAGGGGGAGCGGAGTTCATGGCTGACGTCGGCGGCCAGCCGGGCGTCGCGGTTGATCCGCTGCTGCAACGTGTCGACCATGCTGTTGAAGGACCCGACGATCGTGGCGAGCTCCGGGTCCTCCGTCGCGGGCAGCCGGGTGTCGAGCTCGCCGCCGGCGATCGACGCGGCTGTCACGGCGACCCGGTTCAGCGGGGTGACGACGGATCGGCTCGCCCAGAGCCCCAGGCCGGCACCCGCGGCGGTCGCCAGCGCCGCGCCACCCATCAGGATCCCGCTGAGCAGCCGCAGGTTTCCGTCGAGCTCACTGAGAGGAGCGATCTCGTAGAACTGCCCGTTGACCGAGGGCAGCGGCACTCCGACCACCATGTACGCCTCGTCGTCCGACCGGAACCGCTGACTGGCCGGACGGCCGTTCGCGATCTCTTCCAGCACCCCACCCGGTACGGCGTCCCGTCCCTCGTCGAGCGCGGACGCGTACCACTGGTCCCGCCACCGCAGGATGATCGAGTGACCCGCCGGGGTCCCGGCCGCGGTCAGGACCGCGGAGACATCGGCGCCGGCACTCGACAGCCGGCGCTGGACGTACGCCGCATCCGCGAACGTCTGGTGCTGGACGACTTTCTCCCGCTGGGCGAGCAGGTAGCCGCGGGCGAGGAGATAGGTGCTGATGGCAAACACAGCGGAGACGAGCAGCGCCACCACGGCGAAGGCGAGCACCAGCCGGTGCCGCAGCCCCAGGGCGTGCACGCCGAATCTCATCGCGGATCCAGCCGGTAGCCCATTCCCCGGACCGTGGTCACGAGTTGAGGTCGTCCGGGATCACGCTCGACCTTGGTGCGCAATCGTCTGATGTGGACGTCGACGATGCGTTCGTCGCCGTAGTACCCGTGTTCCCAGACCGAGGCCAGCAGCGCCGACCGGCTGAGCACCCGGCCGGGTGGCGAGGCGAGCTCGACCAGCAGCCGGTACTCGGTGACGGTCAGCGGGACGTCCTGGCCGTCCAGCCGGACCGCGCCCCTGGACGTGGACAGCATCAGCCGCCGGCCCGGATCGGAGTCCAGCACGATGTCGGGCTCGGCCGCCTCCGCGCTGGTCCGCAGCCGCCGGCGCAGCGCCCGCAGCCGCGCGGTGATCTCTTTCACCTGGAACGGCTTGGTGACGTAGTCGTCCGCACCGGCCTCCAGTCCGGCCACGATGTCGTGGGTGTCGGACCGCGCGCTGACGATCACGATCGGGATGTCGCTGATCCGGCGGATCTCCCGGATGCACGTGTAGCCGTCGATCTCGCCGAGCATCAGGTCGACCATCATCAGGTCCGGCATCGCGGCCCGTGCCTGTTCCAGCGCCGTCGGCGTATCCGCTGCCTCGGCGACCTGGTAGCCCTCGTCCTCGAGGGCGAGCCGCAGTACGGCCCGAATGCGATCGTCGTCCTCCACGATCAACACCTGCATCGGCACCGGCACATCCTCGCAACTCCGACCGCGGTTGTGACGGGCTGGGCGCCGCATGTCATCCGATCGTAAACAAGGACCACCACCGATCTCAAAGTCCGAGGCGCAGGGTTGTACCAGTGCCACAACTGCATCGGAGGACCCGTCGATGACCGAGACGAGCCACGGTCCACTTCCCCAGAAGGCCATCGTCACGTTGTCCGACACCGACCTGAACGACGGCCTGACCGCACTGCGCTGGCGGCTGCGCGAGCTCGTGATGGAGGGCGTGTGCCTGGTGGTCGTCGACGTGTCCGACCTGGGCCAGATCTCGTCGACCCTGCTGGCCGAACTGCTCGACACGCACCGCACCTGCCGCCGTCGTGGCGGTGGGGTGGTCATCCGGCATGCCAGCCGGAAGATGACCGACGTACTGCGCCGTACCGGCCTCGACAAGGTCTTCGAAGTCGAGGCTGCGTGACGGCGAAGCGATATGACCATCGCCGAGTTCGCCGCTCACACTTGTTGCCGGCAGCAACCGGAGCTCAGTGGAGGACGGGGTTCAACGGGCCGTCGGCGACGGTGCCCGGTGCGCGGTTGCCGAGGAACGCGGCGAGATCGCCCTGCTGGAAGGGATTCGCCGGCGGCGCGATCTCGATCGCCGCGTCCATGTAGATCACGGTTATCACCCGGCGTGGCGTCGTACTGGAGTTGCCCGGGGCGCGGTGGATCGTCCAGCCCGAGTGGAAGCTGACATCCCCGATCGCGTACGGCGAATCGTCGACGCGGAACCCGGACTCGGTCACGAAGGTGTCCAGCTTGGCCTCGGACTCGTCGCTGATCTCGAGCTCACGGCCGTACCCCGACCGGTGGCTGCCGGCCGCGAACGTCAGCGGACCGAGCTCCGTCGGAGTGTCCTGCAGCGGAACCCAGGCGGTGACGGTGCGGTCCGTCGACAGCGGCCAGTAGTGCTGGTCCACGTGCCACGGCGTGAAGCCTCCGCCGGCCTCCTTGTAGAGCGCCTGGTCGTGGTACAGCCGCACCGACGGCACACCGAGAAGCTGAGCGGCGATCCCGGCGAGGCGGCGGGAGAAGACGAACTCGCGGACCGCGTCGCTGTGCCGCCACAGGTTCTCGACCTGGAGGAACGCGCGGCTGTAGGTGTTGCGTTCGGCCAGCGGCAGGTGCTGGGTGTTGATCCGGAGGACCTGCTCGGTGATCTCGGGCTCGTAGTGCGTCACGACGTCGGGGCTCAGTACGCCGCGCAGCTTCACGTAGCCGTCAGCGGCGTACTGGTCGACGGCGCCCGGACTGACGGCGTACGGCTGGTCGAGTTCGGTGGCGGTGGTGGTCATCGGGCCTCCCAATCGGCGAATGGTGACCAGTTTCTCCTCAGCGGCGATCGGGGTGCCACGCGTCCAGCGGCCAAAACCGGTACTCTGCTGACCAATTCGATAGGGCGGATGGCGGTCGGGCGTCGGCAGAGTACTGTTCTGGCATGCGGCCGACGTACGAGCACATCCCTGCCTCGCCGCATCAGTCGTGGCATCTCGGGCTGCGGGCGGAGCCACGGTTCGGGTTCGACTGGCACTACCACCCGGAGTACGAACTGACGCTGATCGTCGGTGGATCGGGCCGGCGCTACGTCGGTGATCGGGTCGCCGATTACGGTCCCGGGGATCTGGTCCTGCTGGGGGCTGAGACGCCGCACACCTGGGAGTCGGAGGCGGCTGGGTGGCATGAGGCCGTGACCGTGCAGTTCCTGTACGACGCCTTCGGCACCGGGTTCTTCGATCGGCCCGAGTTCCAGGGCGTACGGCGCCTGCTGGCCCGATCCGACTGTGGCTTACGCTTCGACGGCGCCGACGGTGTCCCGGAAGCCATGGTTGCCCTGAGCAACACCACCGACGCGGCGAGAGGGACACTCGCCGTCCTGGAGATCCTGGTGTCGCTGGCCGGTCAGCCGGCTGAGACCATCGCGACCCGTTCCCTCGTCACCGACGTCGACGCCGCCGCCCGAGATCGGATCGACCGCGTGATCGGCCTGGTACGTCGCGACTACGCCGAACGCCTCGCCATCGGTGCGGCCGCGGCGCTGGTCTCGATGTCACCGGACGCGTTCAGTCGCTTCTTCCGGCGGCACACCGGCCGGACGTTCACCGACTACGTCAACGACGTACGGCTGGCCGAGGCGTCCCGCCGGCTGATCGAGTCGGACACGCCGATCAGCGCGATCGCGACCGGCTGCGGCTATCCCAACCTCTCGCACTTCAACCGCCGCTTCCGCACGCAGAACGCGATGAGCCCGCGCGACTTCCGCAATCACTTCAGCTCCGCCGCAGTACGCCGAGGGTGAGGACGATCGTGGCGGCGGTGATGGCGGCGCCGGTCCAGGCCGCGGTGGCGTAGGCCGTCTCGGCGGGGAACCGGTCGGTGGTGTGTGCGGCGAGGACGATGCCGGTCAGCGCGCTGCCGATCGAGAAGCCGATGCTGCGGACGACCTGGTTGACGCTCATCGCGCTGGCGGTCTCGGACTTCGGCGTCACGGCCAGGATCACGGCCGGCATGGATGCGAAGAACGCGCCGACGCCGAGGCCGAGGACCGTCATCGCGACCACAGGTCCAGCGAGGTGGGAGCGGGTCAGCGCGAAGAGGACGAAGGCCACGAGCACCGTCGTGGCGCTCGCGGCGAGCCGGCTCCGCGGGCTGAGGCGCAGCCGCGGCAGGAACTTCCCGGCGGCGAAGCCGGCCACCGAGAAGGGGACCAGGATCAGACCGGCCTCGAAGGTGTTCAGGTCGAAGCCGTAGCCGGTCGCGGCGGGCGTCTGGACGTAGCGGGTGATCAGGCTGAGCAGGAGGTACATGCCGATACCGCCGGTGAAGATCACCAGGTTCGCGCCCGCGACGGCCGGATGCCGGAGGAGACGGATGTCCACCAGCGGATGCGCGACGCGGGTCTCGACGAAGGCCCACAGCACCAGGAGAAGCAGTGCGAGGGCCAGGATCGCCGCTGACCAGGTCGGGTGGTCTCGCCAGAGCTGTGTCTGACTGATGACGACGAGGAGAGCCAGTAGACCGACGGTCAGGAGAGCCGCTCCGGGAATGTCGACTCGGCGACCCGGCCGCGGCGGCGCCTGCGGAAGCACCACGAACGCGGCGACGAAGGCCAAGGCCGTGACCACCAGCCCGAGGCCGTACGCCGCGCGGATGCCGGCGGCATCGGTCAACGCTCCGGCCAGGGGATAGCCGACGCCGATGCCGGCGGTCGATGCCACCGACAACAAGGCGATCGTGCTCGCGGCCCGCCGTTCGCCGAGGTGATCGGTGGCGGTCGCCATCATCAAGGCGGTCAGACCGAGCCCGGTCCCTTGCGCCGCGCGCCCGATCAACAACACGGCGAACGGCAGCGGTACGACGGTCAGCGCGCTGCCAAGGACGACGATGCCCAGAGTGGTCAGGACGACGGTCCGGCGATGCGGTCCGGATCCGAGCCGGCCGAGGACCGGGGTGGCCACAGCACCCGACAGCAGCGGGATAGTCAACGTCCATTGGGATGCCGCCAGGGACACGTCGTACTGGTCGGCGACCGCGGTGATCAGCGGCGCGCCGAGGCTTCCGACCACGGCGACGACCAGGGCCACGAACACCACAGCGGGAACCAGGAACCGGGGCTCATCGTTCATGCTGCCCACTCCACACCCGATGCATTGCCCGCCGATATGAATTCCGTCACCGGCAGCGCGAGACGCACGCCTCATCGACACGACAGACCGGGTCTGAGCGCGACGGCTCAGACCCGGTCAGTGGGGTGTGTCAGGTGGTCAGACCCACGGGTCGAACGGGATGCCGGCGGGCTTCGAAGCGTTCAGGAGGTTGCGGAAGCGATCGTCCTTGTCGGTGATCTTGATGGTCGCGGAACCGAAGTCCGCGGTCATCAGGGTGTCCCGCAGGCCGGTGCTGGGCCAGCCGTTCCAGTCGACCAGCGGCGGGTAGCGCCAGTTGTGGTAGTGGTTCTCCGGCGGTTCGTCGTTGCTGTTGGCCAGCCGGAAGAAGTGCGTGCTCGCGCCGTCCTTGTGGTAGACGACCTTCGGGTGCGAGCCGTCGAAGCGCACCTGCGACCTGGCGTAGGTGACCTGGCTGGAGTGCTGCGTGGTGGTCACGTACTCGACCTGGTTGGCCGACTGGTTGATCCACGAGATCACGTGTTCGAAGTCGTGCCGGTGGCCGCCGAGGCTGCTGCCGGGCACGGCCTGGTCCTTCTCGAAGTAGCTGGCGTAGATGACCGCACACCACCCGTTGTTGCACTTCGACCGGGCGTACGTCTGGGAGTTGTCGAGGTCCGACTGGTCCCGGCAACTGCCGTTGACCGCGCCGCTCGGGTTGAGGCCGGGGTTGAGCGTGCCGTCGGATCCGATCGCCGGTACGGCGTAGCAGCCGTCGGTGTCGTAGTCGTACGCCGGTGAGAACGACTGCTCCCATCCACCGGCGTTCTGCGGCAGGTGCGGTGGCGGAGCGGCGTACGCGGCCACTGCGGTGGTGACCATCAGCGTGGCGGTGCCGAGCACGACGCCGAGCAGTCGGCGGGTGCGCGTGCGTCGTCGAGGTGGGGGAGAATCGGGCGTCATTCTCTCTCCTTCAAAGGGGCGGACGATGTTCTGGGGCGCGAACATCGGACCTGAGAATGACAGGACAAAGACGTAGGTGCATATACGTAACGTGTCTACGGATTCAGGGTTTCGTCCCCGGTTCACCGTGCGGGTAGGGCCCGTTCACCGGCGTTCGGACATGACGACTCCAAGCGCATCCACTTGACGATCTGATGACGGCAGGATCGGGCGGCGCAGTGTGAGCATGTCTCTCGGATGACGAATGCTGAAGGCGTCTTGAGCGCTGCCGGACAGGGTTGTTACGTTCAACTCGCGGTCCGGCCGTTCTCCCCCGTAACGGCCGGCCGCATCTTATGAGGCCGCCGCCAACTCATCCGCCGCCAGCTGATCCTGGCCGGCAGCGCTGCCCCCACCAACATCGTGAGCGCCAGTACGACGTGCAGCCACACGTCAGCCGGCCCGATCGGCACCAGATCCGCGACCACCGGAGCCGGGCCCAACTGTCCGTAGCTCAGCAGCACGACCATCAGCAGTCCCGCGCCCGCCAGGAACGCACGGCAATGCCGCGCGGATCCCGCCATCACCAGAGCGGTGACGCCGAGCGCCAGCTGCAGGATCGCACCCACCACGGACACGTGAAAGACCCCGAACAACAGCCCTTCGGTACCGATACTCATCCGCGCGACCCCGAAACAAGCCAGCGAAATGAACGCTCCCGCCACCCACAGCGCAACCCCCTGGGTCGCGGTCGGAATGGAGTGCTGAGCCGATCTGTACTCCATGCGCTCTCCTCACACCGGGCGACCGTGCGGAATGACAATCCTACGAACCCGCGCGCCACTCCGCTCGCCTGTCCGGAGAGTCGTAACCCGGTGCACCCTGCGGTTCACCTGGACATTGCCGCAGGCAACAAGTCCTGAGCGCTACTCGGGGCCGACGGCGCGCCGCTATGATCCGGACGTGTCGACTCCGGTGCTCGCCACCAAGTTGTTTCCGCCGGCCCGGCGGTCGGAACTGGTGGCGCGCCCACGGCTCGCCGGCCGGTTGGACAGCACCCTGGACCGCGGCCACCGACTCACCCTCATCTCGGCGCCGGCCGGCTTCGGCAAGACCACGCTCCTCAGCGACTGGGCCGCGGGCCAGCAGCGGGTGGGGTGGCTGTCCCTCGACGAGGGCGACAACGTGCTGCCGCGTTTCTTCGCCCACCTCTGGGCGGCGCTCGCCGGCATCGGTCTCGACCTGGATCCAGCGGCACTGGACGACGCGCCGATGATCGCGGTCGTCAATGAACTCGTGCGCGCCGGGCGGCAGGCGCCGGACAGCCACTGGCTGCTCGTGCTGGACGACTACCACGTCATCCACGCGCCTGAGGTGCACGAGGCCATGACCTTCCTCCTCGACCACGCGCCGGATCAGCTGCATCTGCTGGTGACGACGCGCGCGGATCCGCCGTTCCCGCTGTCGCGGCTGCGGAGTCGCGGGCAGCTGACGGAGGTGCGGGCGGCGGATCTGCGCTTCGCGCCGGCGGAGGCCAGGGAGTTCCTGAACGAGATGATGGGCCTGCAGCTCACCGGGACCGACGTACAGGCGCTGGAGGAACGGACCGAGGGCTGGATCGCCGGTCTTCAACTGGCTGCGCTCTCGCTGCGGGGTATGGCGGATCGCGGGGACGTTGCCGAGTTCATCGGGGCCTTCACCGGCAGCCATCGCTTCGTCATCGACTACCTGGTGGATGAGGTCCTTGCCCGCCAGGACGCGGTGGTCCGCGACTTCCTGCTCCGCACCGCGGTCCTGGACCGACTGACCGGTGACTTGTGTGATGCAGTCACCGGTGGGGTCGGCGGTGGTCAGGTGCTGGAGGAGCTGGACCGCGGCAACGTGTTCGTGGTCCCGCTGGATGCCGAGCGCTCCTGGTATCGGTACCACCACCTCTTCGGCGATGTTCTGCGCGCTCGCCTGATGGCTGAGCACCCGGAGCAGCTGAAGACGCTGCATCAGGCTGCGAGCGCTTGGTACGCCGCGCACGACCTGGTCGCGGACGCCGTACATCACTCACTCGCCGCAGGTGACCACGACCGCGCTGCCTACCTGATGGAGGAGGCGCTGCCGGAGCTGCGCCGCGCACGGCAGGACAGCCTGATGCTGGAATGGATGCGGTCGCTGCCAGAGTCCGTCGTACGGCGGAGCCCGGTCCTGAGCATCGTGACCGCTTGGTCGCTGATGACGGCTGGTGACCTGGACGGGATGGAGCACCGGCTCGATGATGCCGAGGCGGCGCTGGCGGCCGGCGCACAAGACCAGGCGCTCGCGGCAACGTGGGCTGACAACGAGGACCTGCGAACCGCACCGGCGACCGTGTGGGTCTACCGGGCTGCGCTGGCCCAAGCGCGGCACGACGTACCGGCCACTGTGCAATGCGCCCGGCGGGCACTGGAGCTGGCGGGCGCCGAGGACCACTTCGTGCTGGGAGCCGCGTCCGGGTACCTCGGTCTGGCTGCGTGGGCGGCCGGTGACGTCGAGCAGGCCCTGGCTACGTTCTCGGACGCGGTCCGCAGCCTGCACGCGGCGGGGAACCTGATCGACGAGCTGGACACCACGGTAGTGCTCGCCGACATGTGGATCACCGCAGGCCGTCCCCATCGGGCAAGGCGGCTGTACGAGCAGGCCCTGGCGACGGCGATCGGAGGCGGCGAGCCGTACCCGCGGGCTGTCGCCGACCTGCACGTGGGGCTGGCCGAGCTGGACCGTGAGCTGGGTGATCTGGTCAGTGCAGAGGCCCATCTGGAGACGGCGAGGGTGCTCGGCGAGCGCGGCTCGATCACAGAGAACCGGCACCGCTGGTACGTCGTCACCGCCCAGGTGTGCGTCTCGAACGGCGACCACGCCACCGCGAGGGAGCTGCTCGACCACGCGGCAACGCTGTACCGGCCCGGCTTCTACCCGGACCTCCGCCCCCTCGCCGCCATGCGAGCCCGCGTGGACATCGCAGCCGGAGATCTTGCTGCGGCTCAGCAGTGGGCGGACGACCACGACGTCGCCGTGGCCGATGACGCGTCGTTCCAGCGCGAGTACGGCCACCTGACGCTCGTGCGGCTCCTGCTCGCCAGTGGCACCGCGCCACTGGGAGACGTACTTGCGCTGCTCGACCGGCTGTATGCCGACACTGAGCGGACGCGGGCAGGCAGTCTGTTGGAGATCGGCATGCTGCGAGCCCTCACTCATCAGGCGCGCGGGCAACGACCGGAGGCTCTGGCCGAGCTGGATGCGGCACTGGCCCGGGCGCCGGAGCCGGACGGCTACGTGCGCTTGTTCCTCGACGAAGGCGTCCCGATGCTTGCCCTGCTCCACGAGGCCGCGTCCTTCCAGGAGGGCGGCGAGTACGACGTACTGCGCCGGCATGCTCGCCGACTCCTCGGCACCGGTGCTGCCGACGTACCTGCCCGTGGATCACTGGCCGACCCGCTCAGCGAACGCGAGCTCGAGGTCCTGCGCCTCCTCGACAGCGAGTTGACCGGCCCCGAGATGGCCCGCCGGCTCTTCGTCTCGCTGAACACGCTCCGCACGCACACCAAGCGCATCTTCACGAAGCTGGACGTCAACAACCGCTCGGCCGCCGTCCGCCGTGGCCGCGAGCTCGGCTTGCTGTAGCACTCACCTGTCCCGCGAGGACATGTCACATCGTCAGTCACCACATGTTGTGACGCCCGGTCGCCACCTCCCGAAATACGTTCCGGACATACCGCGGCAGCCGCCACGGACCACCGGAACAGGAGCCGGACATGACCATCACGCCAACCACCCTCACCCGGGCCGCAGGCGCCGCCGCGGTCGTCGCAGGACTGATCTTCATCGGGGTCCAGATCAACCACCCGCACTTGGACGCCACCTCCATCGGCACGACCGAAGTCATGGTGCGGAACTTGCTGAAGCTGCTGATGGCCGTACTGGCGCTGGTCGGCATCACCGGCATGTACCTGAGCCAGGTCCGCAAGAACGGGGTCGTCGGACTCGTCGGCTACCTGGTTCTCGGCACCTGCTACCTCGCCATCATGAGCACCGTCGCCATCGCCGCGTTCGTCCTGCCCTCCATCGCCGACACCAACCCCGGCTACGTGAACGACGTCATCGCCGTGGCCAAGGGCCACTCCGCCACCGGCGACATCGGTCTGCTGCAGATCGTCCAACAGGTCCAGGGCTTCGGCTACCTGGCCGGCGGCCTCGTCTTCGGTATCGCGCTCTATCGCGCCCGCGTTCTGGCCCGCTGGGCGGCCGCGCTGCTCGCCGTCGGTGGCGTCGTCAGCATCGTGCTCTCCTTGCTGCCGGACGCGTTCTACCGGCTGCTGGCCTTCCCGAACGGCATCGCGATGATCGGCCTCGGCTACTCGCTGTGGCGCATGGCCCGAACCGTCACCACTCAGCCGGCCGCGGTCCGTGCGACGGCGGATGCGAAATGACCCAGCACACCGCCTCCGGCACCCGGCCGGCGCCGCAGCGCCGGCCGGGTTCCCGGGACGGTTCGAGCGTGCGAGTGCCTGCCGCGCTGGTCACACTCACCCTCATCCCGCTCGTCGCCGGGTCGCTCCGGCTCGTCGAGCTCGCCGGCGGCCCGCAGGTGTTGCCGACCAACCCGCGCATCGACGCCTCACCCGCCCCGGTCGTCCTGCACGTTGTCGCCGCCGTTGAGCTCAGTTGGCTCGGAGGCGGATGGCCAGTTCGACATCCCAGAGGGTCTTGCGTGGCTGCTGTCGGGGGTCCGTGTGGTACGCCTCGTAGCGGCAGCCGAACTGATCACCGGCCGGTACTTCGTCCTTGTCGAGAACGAGTCCCTCGGCTTCGGACCACTCCAGCAGAGCGCGGTTCGCGCGCAGCGCATGGTTGCGATAGATGAGGGACGCGTACTGACCGGCGGGCAGTACGCCGGGTCGCACCCGGTCGTCGCCCGGATGGCTGGTGCCGGTCACGCCGACCTCGAGTTCCATCGGTCCGTTCATGTCGATCGTGAGCAACCGAAGGAAGAAGTGCCCTCGAGGTTCGACGTTCGCCTGGTCCAACCACCCGATCAGCTCGTTCAGAAGCTGATCACGCACCTTCAACATCCCGCGGAACGGCGTGACCACCGTGATGCCGAGCGTGGCGACCTCAGCCCGGTCGTCGACATGAGGCGGAGTCAGGATCTCCATGCGAACATCCTGGGGTGCTTGACGCCACATGTCGATCCGCCGGCGATCCTGCTGGAGCTCGACCGGCATGACCACCCCATCGGACCTTGTGAAAACCCGTGGTCCTGCTTTCGCTCGGACGCCTATGTTGGCGGTCATGCCTTACGCGACTGCTGACGACGGGTCCGGCGGTGCCCGGCTGGAGTCGGTGGCCCGTACCGCGCTGGCCGCCTACAACCTGCCCGGCAAACCGGCCTTGCGTCCGCTCGCGTTCGGCCTCAATGCGACGTTCGAGGTGCGAGCGGCGTCGACGCGCTACGTGCTGCGGGTCCACCGAACCGGGTATCGCACGGCGGACCAGATCCGCTCGGAACTCGAGTTCGTGCGCACGATCGGCACCGAGTTGGCCGGCGACCCCGCGGTGCCGGAGCCAGTGCCGGATCGAGAAGGAGCGCTGGTCGTCGAGACGGAGTACGGCGGCGAGCGGCGTTACTGCGACCTGCTGAGCTGGCTGGACGGACGGGTGCACTCGGTCGGAGACGGCCTGGATGATGCCGGCGTGTGGGCGCTCGGGCGTGCGCTCGGCCGGCTGCACAACGCCGGCGCAGCCTTCCGGCCGTCGGTCGGATTCGCCTTGCCACGTTGGGATGCCGACGGCATGTTCGACCCGGCCGCTTCACCGTTCCGGCCGACGCTCGCTGTCGAGGACGTACTCGCGCCGGCCGATCGCGCACAGTTCGCCGAGATCGCCGCGCGGACACAAACGGCCTTCGACGCCCTCGGCAGAGGTGAGGACGCGTACGGAATCACGCACATCGACTACATCCTCGGCAACTGCTTCCTGCGCCGGGGCACGGAAGGCTGGAACGTCAGCGTCTTCGACTTCGACGACTGCGGGTGGGGGTACTTCGCTTACGACCTGGTCCCGTTGCTGGGCAACCTCGCCGGTTATCCGGGTCCGGTCAGAGACAACCCTGCCTACCCCGAGCTGCGGGACGCGTACCTGGCCGGCTATCGCAGTGCGCGGCCGCTGCCGACCGAGTGGGAGCGGCTCGTGCCGCTGATGCTGGCCGCGCGGAACGCCAACCACTGCCTGCTCACCGCCCGCCCGGACGTCTCCGGCACTCCGGCGGACGATGCGGCTTGGCGGATGGACCTGGCCCGCCGCTGCTTGGAACTGCCTGTCTAGATTCTGGTCGAGGCTCGGGTGCTCTCCGCGGGGTCACCCCAGCAGGCCGAGCAGGTCCTTGGAGATTGCTTGGGCCTCGCTGATCAGGAGGGGGACGGCCGCCTTGCCGAGTTCCTGCGTCATCCGGAACGTCGGGCCGGAGACCGAGATCGCCATCGAGATCGGGACCTCGGGGATCGCGACGGCATAGCAGACGACGCCGATCTCCTGTTCACCCTTGTCGGTCGCGTAGCCCGCGCGGCGGATCCGGTTGAGTTCCGTGCGGAGCTTGGCCAGGTCGGTGATGGTGTGCGAGGTCTCGGCCGGCATGCCGACCCTGCTCACGATGCGGGCGACCTGGTCGTCGGACAGGGCGGCGAGGATCGCCTTCCCGACCCCGGTCGAATGGGCGTGCGCGCGGTGCCCGACCTCGGTGAACATCCGCATCGCATGCCGCGAGGGGGACTGGGCGATGTAGACGACCATGTCGCCTTCCAGCACCGCGAGATTCGCCGACTCGCCGATCTCCCGGGCGAGCGTGTCCAGGTGCGGTGTCACGATCGGGCCGAACTGCGACTCGACCCGGCCCGCCAGTCTCGTCAGCTTGAGCCCTAGTCCGTAGTGGCGGTTCGGCAGTTGGCGTGCGTAGCCGAGTGAGACCAGCGTCTTGAGGAATCGGCGCGTGGTCGGAGCCGGGACGTCGATCGCGGCCGAGAGTTCGGTCAGCGACGAGTCGCCGCTGTCGGCCAGCAGCTCGAGCAGGTGGAACGCCCGTTCGACGGATTGGACACTCCCCGACGTCCTGTTCTCCACCGTCCCGCTCTCTGTCTCAACCCCCACGCCGGGATTCGCTGGAGCCAGCATAAGTGGTGCGCCGGACGGGTCAGAGCGCTATCGATAGCTTCCGCATATTGGAACTACTCTTCCGCATAGTGTTGACAGCTCTGCGTCGGTGAGCGAACACTTGGACCACCCAGATCAATAGCCCACAGCTCTCAGGCGCCACGTAGTACATCGGTGTAGAGAGCTGTCGTTGCGCAGACTTCGGGGCCTGCGCCGGGCGACCCCGCCTTGCCGAGGGAGACACTCATGACTTCCGGCTCGTTGCTCACCCGCCGCCGATTGCTCCAAGGGGGCCTGGGGCTGGCTGCCGCCGGCGTCGCCGGGACCTCGCTGGCCGCGTGCGGCTCAGGATCGTCCGGTACGCCGTCGGGCTGGACAGAGGTGACCTTCAGTTCCGTCGGCGATCCCACCACCCAGAAGATGTTCAAGGACATGATCGCGGCTGCTCAGAAGGAGAGCCTCGACGAGCACAAGATCAAGATCGTCTGGAAGCCCGCGCCGGGCGACGACTGGGCGAGCGTGATGCTGCAGTTCGCCTCCGGTACGGCGGCCGATCTGCAGCGCATCGACGACGACCGGGTGTACGACCTGGCGACCAACGGCAAGATCCTGCAGCTGGACAAGATGATGCAGGACGCCAGTACGGGGTTCGATCTGACCAAGTACAGCCCGACGTTCACGACCAAGGTCGCGGTCGAGGGGTATCAGTTCTCGATCACGCCCGGCATGAGTGCGAATGCCCTGTACTACAACAAGAAGCTGTTCGCCGATGCCGGGCTCACGGCGCCGACCTCGTGGGCCGATGCGTGGAGCTGGGACGAGTTCGACGCAGCGGTCAGGAAGCTGACGAAGAAGAGCGGCAACAGAACCGATACCTATGGTCTGCAGTACGCGGTCAACACGATCCAGCCCACGGCGTACGGTGCTGGTGACACCGCGCTCTACAACAACCAGACCGAGTGTGGTTACGGCAAGCCGGAGACGCTGGACGCGATCGACAAGCAGGTCTCCTACATCCGCGAGGGTTTCGCCCCCACCATCGACGTCGAGTACCTGCCGCTGTTCAACGCGGGAAAGCTTGCCATGACGTGGCAGGCCATGGACATCAGCGCGCAGATCAGCAAGAACGTCGACTGGGACGTGATGCCTTGGCCCAAGACACCGCTGTTCGCCATGACGAAGAACTACGCCCGGACCTGGGTCATCCCGAAGACCGCGAAGGATCCGCAGGCCGCCTTCCTGGCGATGAAGGCGCTGTGTGGCAAGGCGGCATCGGATGTCATGGCCAAGGCACAGTTCGCCGTACCCGCGCTGACCGAGGTCGCCAAGAGCGCCGCGTTCACCGACCATCCGCGGCCGAAGACGGCCAGCGTCTGGGCTGAAGCGCTGGGCACCGCCGCCGGCCACCCGGTCGACGTGCCGTTCCCGCGTGGGCCGATCGGCACGGCGCTCGCCGACTCCTTCGTCGAAGGCACCAACGCCAACAACCTGGTCAGCGGCAAACTCGCCACCACCGACTACCTCAAGCGCGGACGGGATGCCGTCAACGCCGAGATCAAGAAGCGCGGCTGGAGCGGGGACAAGGGCAAGGAGTTGCTCGAGAAGGGAGGAGCGCTCACCGATCCCGACCTGAAGGTCGCGGCGAAGTGACGGCCACCCAGACCCTCCAGGCGAGGGACCCTGCGGCGGTCGACCGGCGCCGTGGAGGGCGGCGCCGCAACCTCCGCGGCTGGATGTTCATCGGGCCGGTCGTCCTCGGAACGCTGCTGTTCAACGTCATCCCGGTCCTTCCGACCCTGGTGACGAGCTTCACCGACTGGGACGGCCTGGCCGCGCCGAAGTTCACGGGCGTGGCCAACTACAAGGAGATGTTCTCCGGGCAGGATCCACTGTTCGGCAAGAGCCTGATCAACACCGCCATCTACACGATCGGGTACGTCCCGGTCGGGATCATCATCGGGATCGCGCTGGCCGTGCTGGTCAACAACCGGCTCCGGGGGATGGCCGTCATCCGGGCGCTGATCTTCCTGCCGTACGTGACCTCCCTGGTCGCTGTCGGCGTCGTCAGCCGGTGGGTGTTCAGCGATCAGTACGGCGTGATCAACGCGGTCCTGGCCTCGTTCGGCATCACCGGACCGCACTGGCTGGGCGAGCCCGGATCGGCCATGGCCGCGGTGATCGTCACGGCGATCTGGGCGAACATGGGCTTCAACATGATCATCGTCCTGGCCGGCCTGCAGGGGGTTCCGGAGACGTTGATCGAAGCGGCCACCCTCGACGGGGCCGGCCGGTTCTCACGCTTCTTCCACGTGACGCTCCCGTTCCTGACGCCGACGATCTTCCTGTTGCTGATCCTGCAGACGATCGGCTCCTTCCAGGTCTTCGCGCTCGTCCTGGTGATGACGGGCGGCGGACCGGGCGACGGCACGTACGTCTACATCTACCACCTCTGGTACGAGGCGTTCTCGCTGCGACGGATGGGCTACGCCTCGGCCCTGGCGATCGTGCTCTTCGCTGTGCTTCTCGCGGTCACCTGGATCCAGAACCGGATTTCGAAGAGGTGGGTGTTCTATCAATGACGGTCGAAGACACTCGTGCTCCCGAACGGATCGCACCACCGCGGTCGCCGCTGCCGGTCGACGATGGCGGCGGTGAACGGCGACGGCGGGCCGGCCGGATCGTGGGACCGACGGCGACGTACGTCGTCTGCGTCATCGCGGCGTTGATTGCCATCGGCCCGTTCCTGTGGATGCTGTCCAGCTCGTTCAAGGAGCCGGGCGACGTGATCAGCCTGACCCCGCGCCTGCTCCCGAACCCGTTCACCCTCGACAACTACGCGTACCTCGTCAACAACGGCGTCCTGCCCTTCATCCGGTTCCTGGGCAACAGCGCCTACATCACGGTGCTGGTGATCATCGGCCGGCTGATGGTCTGTGCCTTGGGCGCCTACGGCTTCGCGCGGTTGCAGTTCCGCGGACGGGACGCCGCCTTCGGGCTGTTGCTCGCATCGCTGATGATCCCGGACATGCTGATGGTGCTGCCGCTGTACTCCGCCTATGTCAAGGCCGGCCTGATCGACACCCACTTCCCGTTGATCATCCCGCCGATCGTCGCCAACACGTTCGGCACGTTCCTGCTCCGGCAGTTCTTCATGACCATCCCCAAGGAGTACGACGAGGCCGCCCTCGTCGACGGTGCCAGCCACTTCCGGATCTTCGTGAGCATCATCCTGCCGCTGTCGAAGCCGGCCCTGGCCACGCTGGCCGTGCTGACCTTCGTCAACGTGTGGAACGACTTCTTCGGCCCGTTGGTCTACCTCAGCGATGTCAACAAGTTCACCGTCCCGGTCGGGCTGGCGTTCTTCCAGACCCAGGACAGCACCCAGTACGGCCCGCTGATGGCCGGAGCGACGCTGGCCATCATCCCGACCGTCCTGGTCTTCGTGTTCGCGCAGAAGTACTTCACCCGCGGAATCTCGATGACCGGAATCAAATGATGCCTTCTGGACAAGGAGACAATGTGACCAAGTACGTGGTGGCGACGGTCGACGAGATTCCACCCGGCCAGCGGAAAGTGGTCGAGATTGCCAAGCGGTCGATCGGCGTCTTCAACGTCAAGGGCAACTTCTACGCGATCCGCAATCAGTGCCCGCACGGCGGCGGACCGATGTGTGAGGGCGTGACGTCCGGACTGGTGCGCTCGGACAAGCCCGGGAACTACGACTATGTCATGCGCGGGGAGATCATCCGCTGCCCCTGGCACGGCTGGGAGTTCGAGATCGCCACGGGTCAGTCCTGGTTCGACCCCGCGAAGACCAAGGTCAAGGCGTATCCCACCGATGTGGAGTCCGGTGAGGCCCTGACCAGGAATCCGGAGCTGTCCGCGGCCGGGTTCCAGCCCGGTCCGTACTCCGGTGAAACGTACGAGGTCGAGGTCGACCGCGACTATGTCATTGTCAATATCTGACGCCCCGGTGGGAGCGGAGCCGGTAGGCGAAACGACCATGTGCCTGCGGGTGAGATCTCACCGGCAGGTGTCGTCCGGCGTGACCGAACTCTTGCTCGTCGCCGACGACGCCTCGGAGTTGCCGTCGTGGACCCCGGGGAGTCACATCGACGTACAGGTTCGCCCGGGGCTCGTCCGGCAGTACTCGCTGTGTGGCGATCCCGAGGATCGCCGCCAGTGGCGCATTGCCGTGTTGCGCGAGCCGGAGAGCCGTGGCGGCTCCGCCGCGTTGTGCGAGCGGGTCCGGGCCGGTGACGTGCTGACGGCGACCGGGCCGCGCAACCACTTCCCGCTGCACGAGTCCCCGCGGTACCTGTTCATTGCCGGCGGCATCGGAATCACGCCGATCATCCCGATGATCGGCGCGGCGCACGCGGCCGGCGCCGACTGGCGGCTGGTGTACGGCGGTCGCAGCGAGGCGTCGATGGCCTACCGGGACGAAATCAGGAGCTTCGATCCCGAGCGCGTTCTCGAATGGCCGCAGGACCGTCGCGGCTTGATCGAACTGGATCGACTCCTGGACGAACCACAGCCCGGGACGCTGATCTACTGCTGCGGTCCCGAACCCCTGATCGCGGCCGTCGAGGCGAAGAGCGCGCATTGGCCGCACAAGTCGCTTCAGGTCGAGCGGTTCGCGCCGAGACCTCTCACCGAGGTCGCGCCCAACACCTCCTTCGAGATCGAACTGGTCGACAGTGACGAGGTACTCGTCGTGCCGCCCGACCAATCCATCCTCGAAGTCGTGGACGAGGCGGGGATCTACGTCTTGTCGAATTGCGAAGAGGGCACCTGCGGCACCTGCCGGACGACCGTACTGGAAGGCGTTCCGGATCATCGGGACTCCGTCCTCGACGACGACGAGCGCGCCGCCAACGACACGATGATGATCTGCGTCTCGCGCGCACTGTCCGCCCGATTGGTCCTCGACCTGTGAGTTCCCAACCACGAAGGTGAGATCACAAGTGGCCACCCAACAACTCGAGAACTACGCACGACCCCGGCAGTGGGCCGGACTCGACCTGGTCGACACCGACGTACATATCAACCTCGGCAATCTGCGGAGCCTCTTTCCGTATCTCGAGGCGCGGTGGTGCGACTACATCACCGAATCCGGGATGGGCGGGCTGGCCTCGAACCTCTATCCGTCCAACGCGCCGAATCTCTTCCTCGAGGGCTCACGGCCGGACCAGGGACCGCCTGGATCGAGTCTCGAGCTCCTCCAGCAGCAGCTGCTCGACCCGTGGCAGTTGCAGTACGCGATCCTCAACTGCACCTACGCCGTCGACTCCGTCCACAACGACGACCTGGCGGCCGCGCTCGCCCGGGCGCTGAATCGCTGGCAGTTGCACGAGTGGCTGGAGCAGGATCCACGCCTGCGGGGCTCTGCCGTGCTTCCGCTGCAGAATCCGGCGCTCGCGGCCAAGGAGGTCGAATGGGCCGCGCAGCACAGCCAGTTCGTCCAGGTGACCGTGCCGTCGCGCAGCCGCGAGCCGCTCGGCCGGCGCGGATTCTGGCCGATCTACGAAGCCGCGCAGCGGGCCGGGCTCGTCGTCGGCGTCCAGGCCGGAGGTCTGAGCGGCAACCCGGTGACGCCTGTCGGCTGGGCGACGTACTTCGTCGAGGACTACGTGAGTGTTCCGCTGGCGTTCCAGGCGCAGCTGATGAGCTTCGTTGCCGAAGGCGTCTTCGTCCAGTACCCCGAGCTGACCGTCGCGACGATCGAGGGCGGCTTCAGTTGGCTACCGCCGATGCTGTGGCGGTTCGACAAGGACTGGAAGGGTCTGCGCCGCGAGGTTCCGTGGGTGGAACGTCCTCCGTCGGAGGTGATCCGTGATCACGTCCGGATGACCATCGCGCCGCTCGACCGGCCCGACACCCCGCAGTTCCTCGTCGACGTCATCGACCAACTTCTCTGTGACGAGATGCTGATGTTCTCCACCGACTACCCGCATGCGCACTTCGCGAACGCCGCCGACGCGCTGCCCGAGGGGATCTCCGGGGATCTGCAGACCAAGATCATGTCCGGCAACGCGCACGCGACGTACCGGCTGGGATGAGGAGAGACATGACACAGACACAGACACAGCCGCGGGCCGCACGCCGTACCGCCGCGAAGCAGATGATCATCGATTGCGACATCCACAACGTGATGGCACCCGGAGCTCTGGAGCCCTACCTCTCGAATCGCTGGCTCAGCCATCTGAAGACCTTCGGCTCGCGCCAGCACTCGGGCAACGTGTATCCGAAGGGATCGCCGGCCCGGTACGACGCCTTTCCGCCGTCCGGACTGCCCGCGGGTGCCGATCTGGGGTTCATGCAGAAACAGCATCTCGACGGGCTGAATGTCGAGTTCGGGATCCTGGGTCCGCTCAGTGGCTCCGGCAGCCAGCTCGATCCGGAGTTCTCCGCGGCGTTGTCGGCGGCAACCAACGACTGGCAGATCAAGGAGTGGCTCGAGCCGGAGCCGCGGCTGCGAGCGGGCATGATCGTGCCGGCGGAGCACAGCGAGCAGGCGGTCGCCGAGATCGAGCGGCTCGCGGGTCATCCGGGGTTCGTGCAGGTGCTGCTGGTCGCGCGCAGTGCCGCGCCGCTCGGCGACCGCCGCTACTGGAAGATGTACGAGGCCGCCGCCCGGCACGATCTGCCCATCGGCATTCACTACGGCGGTGGCGTTCGGGGCGTTCCGATGAGCGCCGCGGGCTGGCCGTCGTTCTATATCGAGGATCACGCGGGGATGTCCGCCGCGTTTCAGGCGCACGTGGCGAGCCTGATCTTCGGAGGGATCTTCGAGCGGCTTCCGAACCTGCGGATCGCGCTGATCGAGGGCGGGTTCGCCTGGCTGCCGTCCCTGGCCTGGCGGATGGACACGCACTGGGAGCGCTTCCGCGCCGAGGTGCCCGACGTACGCCGCAGGCCGTCGGAGTACCTGCGCGACCACTTCTGGATGACGACGCAGCCGATCGAGGAACCGCATCGACCCGCCGACCTGCTGAAAGTGTTCGAACACCTCGGCGGAACCGACAAGGTGATGTTCTCCACCGACTATCCGCACTGGGACTTCGACCATCCCCAGCACGCCTTCAAGGTCCGATTGTCCGCAGAGCAGCGGGACGACATCTACACCGAGAACGCCCGGGCGTTCTACCAGCTGCCGGCGCGGGTGGAGTCGCTTTGACCAAGATCAGCTCGATCGAGACGTTCGACGGCCATGGTTGCATCGTCCGTGTTCGTACCGACGACGGGCTGGTGGGGTACGGGCAGACGGCGCACTCCGAGGCCCGGATCACCGGGGAGGTGTTGCACACTCTGGTCGCGCGGAACTATCTGGGCCGGGACCCGTTCGACGTCATGACCCTGGCCGAGGAGTGCGCACGTGCGGAGTACAAGTACTTCGGCAGCTTCCTGTTCCGGGCGTTGGCCGGCGTCGACACCGCGCTGTGGGACCTGGTAGGCAAGGCGAAGTCCCAGCCGGTCTACCAGTTGCTCGGTGGAAAGTTCCGGCAGTCGGTGCCGGTCTACGGTTCGGCCATGCGTCGCGACACGACGCCCGAGGAGGAGGTCGACCGGATCGTCGCCGCCGTCGCCGCGCATGGATTCCGCGCGGTGAAGGTCAAGATCGGCGAGCGCAACGGCCGCGATGCGGAGTCGCGATCCGGCCGGACCTGGCGGCTGGTTCCCTTGCTGCGCAAGGCACTCGGCGATGACATCGAGATCAGCGCGGATGCCAATGGTGCCTACTCCCCGGGTCAGGCGGTCCGGGTCGGGCGACTGCTCGAGGAGTACGACTATCTGCACTTCGAGGAGCCGGTGCCGTTCTGGGAGTACGAGAACGCCAGGAGCGTCGCGGCGACCCTCGACATCCCGGTCGGGCTGGGGGAGCAGGAGTTCTCGGTCGAGACCATGCGACGGATCATCCAGGACGGCATGGCCGACGTCATCCAGCCCGACGTCTGCTACATCGGCGGCATCACGCGGGCCCGGCAGGTTGCGGATCTGGCCAACCTTGCCGGGCTCCCGTGTGTCCCGCACTCGTCGGGGAGGTCATTGACGGCGATCTTCACCGCGCATCTGGTGACGGCGATGCCGGCGTGCAACCTCTTTCACGAGTGGACCATCGAAGACGCCTCGAACATGCGGGTCTACGAGCCGTTCCCGGTCGCGCGAGACGGTCAGGTCGTGCTGTCCGACGCCCCCGGCTGGGGCGTCGAGATCTCCGACACCACGCTGCAACGCATGGAGCGCCGGATTTCCTCTCTCTGAACCGACTACCGAGGCGTTGTCTACTCGCCTCGCCGTGGCGGGGAGACGAACGAAGGGGCCCGGTCGTCAACCGGGCCCCTCCTCCTTCCCCTGAGAAGGTCCACTGGCCCTTCGTCGAGGTTGGCTCGGCGCTGCGACCGCCAAGTACGGTTCAGATCCCCAGGCCCTTGCCGTCGACGACCAGGCCGGCGGGTGGCGCCTTGGGTGCGGGAACCCGGCCGTAGTCGGTGAAGGTCAGGAAGTCGCGGCCGGCACCATTCTGGAAGCGGACCGGCCGGGCGGTGCGGGTGTCGATCCAGAGAGTGGCACCCTGTGCCACCAGCCCGACCGACAGGACGCCGTCCACCACCTTCTTGCCGGTCTTCTTAGGGCGGCCGATCCCTGCGAAGAAGCCCTTGAAGAAGGTGTCTTGCTTGGTCAGCTCGATCAGGTCCCGGCCCTCAGCATCGATTTTGGACGGTTTGATCCACTTTCCCTTCAACAGGGCGAGCATTGCGCTTGTCTCAGCCTTGCTGGCCTTGTCCGCCTTCGCCATGGCACGGATGGTTGCCTCCGACATGAGCATGTAGACGTCCTTGCCGACGACGCGGTAGGTGACCGGCAAACCGGCCACGAGGAAGGCACCCTGGCCTCCGCCCTTGCTGAGCCGCAGGTCGAGCCGCAGGTCGTCTGTGCCGTCCACCAGGAGGCCCTTGACCCTCACCCCGGGCGCGGCGCTTGCTGCTGCCTTCGTCCGGGCAAGGAGAGTTGCGGCGGGCAGTGTGGACAGGTCAGGCGGCGCGGGCGGCGTACGGGTGGCCGGCGGACTTGCCGGAGTGGACGGGGTGTTCGATGAGGGGGTGGTGGCAGGGATGGTGGTGGCCTCGTTGGTGGGGCCGCAGCCGACGAGTGCGGCGGCCAGCAGCGTAGTGCCGGCCCAGGCGCCGACTCGAATCCAGGGGAAGAACATGAGGAAGTACTCACTTTCTCGTCCGCCGGTGACATCCGGCGCAGGTGGTGGACCGCCGGTGACGTCCGGCGGTTGCCGCGGCGGGAGTTCGACGGACTCCACGGGGCGGCGGTGACGAGAACGACTCTGGTACGGCGTACTGCGGTCCCGCTGCCGTCTACTGCGGCCCCACTGCCGGATAGAATGCCGTCCCACTGCCGGACCTGCGCAGCCGCTGCGACGGGCGTTGTCCGGCACGGCGGGCAGGGTTGGGGGTGCGGTGGTGGGCGTAGTCCGGTTCGAGCTGCTCGGACCGCTCCAGGCTCGGCGAGACGACCGGGTGCTCGACCTGGGTCCAGCCAAGCAGCGCGCGGTTCTCGCGACGCTCCTGCTGTCGGTGAACCGGCCTGTCCCGATTGCGCGCATCGTCGACGTCGTCTGGCAAGGCGCGCCGCCGGGCAACGGCACCAACGTCGTCCAGAAGTACGTCGCAGGTCTGCGGCAGGTCCTCGAACCAGGTCGCGCACCACGCAGCAGCGGAGATCTCCTGGCGCTGACGGCCGGCGGCTACGTCCTCACTCTCGCGGCCGGCAGCACCGACACCGACCTCTTCGACGAGCTTGTCCGGCAGGGCCACCAACTCCGGACCATGGGAGACGTCGAGCAGGCGGCTGCCACCTTCCGCCGCGCACTAGACCTCTGGCGCGGCAGCGAGGCCTTGGCCGGACTCAGCGGTCCCGTCTTCGACGCGGCGCGCAGGGAGTTCGAGACTCGCCACGCAGCCGCCGCCGAGAGTTGGGCCGACCTGGAACTGGATCTCGGCCGCCACCTGAGCCTGCTGCCCGACCTCACCGGCCTGCTGAGCCGCCATCCCTTGCGCCAAGACCTCCACGCCGCTCACCTGCTTGCTCTCTATCGCACAGGCCGCCAAGCCGAGTCGCTCGACGTCTACCGCGCCACTACCCAGCTGCTCAAGTCCCATCACCAAACCCCCAGTCCACGGCTCCAGGCCCTTCACACGCGCCTCCTGAACAATTCCGCGGATCTTCTCCCACCGGAGGCGGGTGCGGGTCTGCGCTTCGACGTACTGGGTCCACTGCGAGCGAGCCGGGACGGACTCCCGCTACAGCTCGGCCCCAGCAAGCAGCAGGCAGTCCTGGCGACCCTGCTCCTGTCGGCGAATTCGGCTGTACCGCCGGACCGCATCCTGGATGCTGTCTGGCCCGACGACGGACGGCCGGACAACGGGCCCAACGTCGTACAGAAGTACGTCGCGGGGCTGCGGAAGGTTCTCGATCCGGACAGGGCTCCGCGGAGTGCTGGGCAGGTGCTGGACCTGACAGTTTCCGGCTATCGGCTCACGGTCGCACCGAACGGCTCCGACCTCGACGAGTTTGCCGCCCGGATCAGTCGAGCACGTGAGTTGCGAGCCCGCGCCGACCTGGAGGCGGCAGCGACGGAGTTGCAGTCGGCGCTCGGACTCTGGCGAGGCGAACCCCTGGCCGGCTTGCAGGCCGGGTCCGTCTTCGATGCCGCCCGTGACCGTTTGAAGGACGACCGGGCGTCCGCGTTGGAAGACTATGCGGAGGTCTTGCTGGAGCTGGGACGACTCGATGCCCTGCTCGAGTCCCTTCCAGCGCAGATCAAGGAGTTCCCGCTGCGTGAGCGACTCCGGGCTGTACTGATCGAGGCTCTCGACCTCAGCGGCCGGCGTACGGAGGCGCTCGCGGCGTACGACGAGACCCGGCGACTGCTGGTGGGGGAGTACGGGATCGAACCCGGCCAAGTGCTGCAACGCCTTCACACCCGCCTGCTCCAGGACAACGAGCCGCCCGGAGGACGGATTCCACGGCCTGAAGCGGCAACACCTCCGTCAGGTCCGTTTCGGGTCTCCTGGCCGCAGGCGCCCAGCGTCCCCCGACGCACTCGCCTGCAACGCATCTTGCTGAAGGTCCTCGCCGCCGCTTTGCCGATCGTCACCTGGGGGTTCGCCTGCGGCCCGATGATGGCCGTGCTCGCCTGGCGCCGCCGTAGCCGCCTTCTGGGTGCCTGCGCGGTCGGGTACTTCGCTCTGCAGTGGACCGGCGTGGTGATGTTCACGCAAAGCCCGGAAGACTTCAGCGGTATCTTCGACGACCTCGGCATGTCGTTGATGATCTTTCCCTTTCTCATCTGCTCAGTCCAAGCGGCCGTGATCGTCGCCCCGGCACCCTCCGCCGCCGCCGACCACGACCTCGCCGAGGAACACCGGCGCGTCGCGCGCGAGATCGCGGCTCGCTCACCGCTGTACGCGCAGCGGCTCGGCATCGGCCGCCCCGACCTTCCGCGGACGTTCGACGACGGTGGTCTGGTCGACCCGAACCATGTGCCGACGGAGCTTCTCGCCGCGGTCCCCGGCATTTCGCTCCAGCACGCGGTCCTGATCGTGGTCGACCGGACCCATCGTGGCCCGTTCAAGTCGGTCGAGGAGCTGGCTGAGCGAGGACTGCTGCCGCACCCGCTGCCGAGTTCCACCCGCGACCACCTCGTCGTCGTACAGCCGGACGACGGGTCGCCGATAGCTCACTAGCCACCTGCCCGCTTGACATCCTCATCCGAAGACACATACTTAGGTATATGCCTAAGTATTCGGAGGGGGCCGACGGCGACGCCAAGCTCGACCGAATGTTCCGCGCACTGGCGGACAGCACCCGCCGGGCGATGGTCGCCCGGCTGGTCCACGGGCCGGCGTCAGTGAGCCAGCTCGCCGAACCGTTCGGCATGGCGCTGCCCACCGTCGTCCAGCACCTCGGGGTGCTCGAGGAGGCGCAGATCGTGTCGTCCGAGAAGGTCGGCCGGGTGCGCACGTACCAACTCGTGCCCGACGCGCTGGTCCCGGCCAACGCCTGGATCGTGGCCCACCGCCGCCCGCAGGAACGCCGGCTCGACCGCCTGGGCGACTACCTCACCAACCATGACCCGACACAGGAGCAATGACATGAACGACCGCACCCAGACCCACGCCACGTTCGTGCTCGAGCGCGAGTACCCGGTCCCGCTCGAGCGCGTGTGGGCCGCCTTCGCCGACCCTGAGATCAAGCGCAAGTGGTTCGGCAGCGACGACTTCGTCTACGTCGAGCGCTCCGACGAGTTCCGGATCGGCGGCGTGGCGATCGACGACGGGCGTCTGGGCGAGGACGGCCCGCTGTCCCAGTTCCACGCCACGTACACCGACATCTCGCCCAACGAGCGGATTGTGTACACGTACGACATGTGGCTCGACGGGGTGCACGCCTCGACGTCGATCAGCACGATCGTGTTCGAGCCCACCGACGACGGCGCCGGCCCGGGGACCAGGCTCACGTTCACCGAGCAGGGCGTCCACCTGGATGGTGTGCACGGTCCCGGGCCGGATGCCGCGGCCGGTCGCGAGTCCGGCACCGCCGGCCTGCTCGACGCGATCGGCAAGCTGCTCGCCAACGGCGGCTGAACCCGTCGCGGTGGACCGAACTCACCGGAACCAGATCACCTCGATCGAGACCACACTGAAAGAAGCGGAGAACTGATGGCTGGAAAGGTGTTCTTCAGCGTGACGATGTCGCTGGACGGCTTCATCGCGCCCGAGTCCCTCGAGGACTTGATGGGGAAGCAGTGGATGGAACTGCAGGCGTGGGCGTTCCCGCAGCGGTTCTTCCGGGAGAACCTCAAACTCGGCAAAGGCGGCGAGGAGGGACTCGACAACGACATCGCTCGGGCGACGCACGAGCGCACCGGTGCGAGCGTCATGGGTAAGCGCATGTTCGACGCCGGCGAGAAGATGTGGCCGGAGGAGGCGCCGTTCCACACGCCGGTCTTCGTCGTGACGCACGAGAAGCGTGACCCCTGGGAGCGGCCCGGCGGCACCACCTTCCACTTCGTCAACGACGGCATCGAGGCCGCGCTCGACCGGGCCCGCGTGGCAGCCGGCGACCGCGACGTCCGCATCGCCGGTGGCGGCGCGACGATCCTGGAGTACGTGAACGCCGGCCTGATCGACGAGTTCTCGATCGCGCTGTCGCCCCTGCTGTGCGGCTCGGGAATCCGCCTGTTCGAGGGCGTGGACGCGGGCCGCGTCGCCTTGGAACCGGTCCGCGCAGAGCCCTCTCCGAGGGTCACCCACCTGACCTACGCCATCCGAGAGCGGTAGGCACCGCGGACGGCGTACGCGAACGAACACCCACGGTGCTGCGCGCTCGGAGAATGCGAGATGACCGTATGCGAGGACGAGCCCGCGGAGGTGCCGGACGAGAATGATTTCTCGGGTATCGCTGACGGTGTCCGAGGCGCGTGGGAGGCTGGCGAGTATGTGTGGTCGATACGCGTCGGTGGCCAGCCGTGCCGATCTGCTCGACGCCGGCGAGGACGCTGACCCGGTGCGGCCACTGCGGGCGAGGGGAGAGATCAGGTGCCCAGAATGAGGACGTCGACAGCTTTCGGGGTCGACATCGGCGGCAGCGGGATCAAGGGCGCCATCGTCGACCTGGAGAAGGGCGACCTGGCCACGGAGCGGGTGAAGTACCTGACGCCCGACCCGTCCACCCCGGAGCCCGTCGCTGCGGTCGTGGCCCGGCTGGTCAAGGAGGCCGGGTGGACCGGTGACCTGGGTGCGACGTTCCCGGCCGTCATCAAGAACGGGGTGGCCAGGAGCGCCGCGAACGTCGACAAGAGCTGGATCGGGACCGACGTCGACAAGGTCCTCACCGACATCACCCACTGCGACGTGACCGTGCTCAACGATGCCGACGCGGCCGGTATCGCCGAGGCCCGGTTCGGCGCGGCCAAGGGCGTCGGCGGCGTGGTCATCATGCTCACCTTCGGCACCGGTATCGGCAGCGCGCTGCTGCTCGACGGCCGGCTCGTGCCCAACACCGAGCTCGGTCACCTCGAGCTGGACGGGTACGACGCGGAGACGAAGGCCTCCTCGGCGGCGAAGGACAACGAGGGCCTGTCGTTCAAACAGTGGGCCAAGCGGGTGCAGCGATACCTTCGGCACGTGGAGAACCTGTTCACCCCCGACCTGTTCGTGGTCGGCGGCGGGGTCAGCAAGCACGCCGACAAGTGGGTGCCGCTGCTCGAGATCTCCACCCCGGTGAAGCCGGCTCAGCTGCTCAACAACGCCGGCATCGTCGGCGCAGCGATGGCCGCGCACGAGAAGTTCACCGAGTAGGCCGACGACAACCCGGCGCCGGCTCGGCGGCTGCGCGTTAGTACTGCGCAAAGAAGCTCACCTGGTCCTGTAACGCGGGTGTGGTCTGGACCGATGTAGGCCACGAACGGGTGGGGATCGACTGTTCACGCGCCGGTCCTCGACCTGGACGTGAGGCGTGTGCGGAACCGCTGGCCCGGACTGTCGAGCAAGTCTGGAAGGGCTTACATGTTCCGCAAGCTGATGGCGTCTGCTGTCGTCGTTGTCGTGGTGGCGTCAGCCACGTTGTTCGTTGTGCGGTCCGCGGATGCGGCCGGCGCCAGTGTGACCATCACGGCGACCGCAGCCTCGAACGGTACGACGACCTTGACGTACCGGGCGAGCGTGCTCCGGGCCGGGTCCGTGCGGGACATCGTCGTCTCGATTCCTTCCGGCTCGACCGGGCGGATTACCTCGGTCAACGGGACAGTGAGTACGGTGTCAGCCGGCGTGTTGCGGTGGCGGCCCAGTAAGACCGTGAACGTTGGCGTCGGTGCTCGTTTCTCCATCCCGCTGTACGGGCTGCGGTTGCCCGCCGGTGGGCCGTGGACGCTCAGCTTCAAGGCGACCGGAACGGCCGGGCAGATCCTGACATCCGGCACCGGGGTCCTTCAGCCGCTCAAGACCTACACGGCCGCTGTGCGCATCACCGCGACCAAACCGGTTCCTGGTCAGACCACGACGCTGACCTACGCAGGTACTGTGACGCGGGCCGGTGTTCTGTCGGCTGTGCGCATGCAGCTGCCGGCGGGGTCGCGCGGTGCGATCACCAGCGTGAACGGGACGTTGAGGACAGCGAGCGGCTATGTGACCTGGACGCCCAAGGCTCCTATCAGCGTTGCCGCCGGCGCGCGCCTGGCGATTCCGATCTACGGGCTCGTGCTGTCCAAGTACGGCGGTGTCCTCACCCTCTCCATGTCCGCCCAGACGTCGACCGGAACGTTGCTGCTGTCTGGGACTGGCTCCATCGCGTTGATCGCTCCGCCGGCCGCGATGCCGGCGGTGTCAGTGGCGGGTTTCGTGGCTGTTCCGGAGGGATGCCCGACCAGTTGGCCGACGACCGCCGCGGAGAATGCGAAGCCCGGTGACGACGAGTGGGTCATCCCGACATCGATGAACGGCCCGCTGGCGGCGTACCTCACCGAAGTCTCGGCGACCTGTGGCGACACCGTTGACCTCAAGGTGACCTCCGGCAAACCGGTCAGTGTTGTGGCGTACCGGATGGGCTACTACCAGGGCCTCGGTGCCCGTGAGGTCTGGCGGCAGGACGGCGTACCGACCGTCGTGCAACCGGCACCGACCACGGGCGGCACCGCCAACGGCAAAGAGCTGCGGATGACGTCCGCGGCGACCTGGACCAAGACGCTGACCATCGCCGTGGACAAGGACTGGATCCCTGGCACGTATCTCATCAAGGTCAGTGATGGCCGGTACGCGTCGTACGCACCGTTGACCGTCAGGGACGACACCGGGACCAAGCACGACCTGATGATCCAGCAGGCGACCGCGACCTGGCAGGCCTACAACTCCTATGGTGGCTTGGGTTTCTACTCCGGGGGTGTGGCCGGAGGTTCCGGTCGGCTGACCTTCGATCGCCCGTACAACGAGGGCCAGGGGTCGGGGCAGTTCCTGACGCTGGAGCAGGGGCTGGTGTTCTGGGCCGAGTCGAAGGGTCTCGACGTCACGTACTGGACCAACAACGACCTGGACGAATTCGGCGGTCAGTTGCCCGCGCGGGCCGGGACGATTTTCCTGCCGGGGCACGACGAGTACTACTCGCTGCGTATGCGTGCGGCGCTCAGTCAGGCGATCACTCGTGGTGTGAACGTGGCGAATCTCGGCGCGAACACGGCGTACCGGCTGATCACGTTCACCGACGCCAGCCGGCGGGCCTGGGATATCGACCGGTACACCGACGGCTACAACTCGACAACGTGGCGGTACCAGGGCGATGCCTATGCTTCGCAGCCGCTGCTCGGCGCGGAGTACATCTGTCCGGTGCTGGGGCAAACGCTGACCACGGGGACGAGCTGGATGTTCGCGGGCATCCCGGCAGGCACCGCCGTACCGGGGTTCATCGCGGGCGAGGTCGACTACGTCTGGCCAGGGTTGTACAAGCATCCGGGGCTGACCACGATCGCGAGCGGTACCGGCAACTGCCACTCGAACAACCAGGCCGTGCCAATGCACACGACCGCGTACACCGCACCGTCGGGTGCCCGGGTGCTGAACGGCTCGACGTTCGCCTACGGCTGCTTCCTCGTCCGCCGCTGCCCCTCCAACTGGACAGTTCCCGCACCGTCCCTGGCCTCGCAGCAGGCCGTCGGCGCGATCGTCGGCAACATCACCGAGTGGGTCAGCAAGGGCGCCATCCAGGTGCCGGCCGACACCACAGCTGCCGCGATGCGCGTCGGCCTACCAAAGCACACCCTCCAGACCAACGCCCAACCCTGACCCATCCACACCCGACCCCGGGAGTTGCCTCCATATCGGTCGGCTGCCAGGCTCGCGGCCGCGCAACACGCACGCCTCACCAAACGCCGCGGTGCCGACCGAGCCCAGATCGCCGTCGCCCATTCCATCCTCGTCGCGGCCTGTCACATGCTCAGTCCCGAGAAGCTGTGATCGGCCATCACCTCTCGTTCTCAACGGGGAGCTGCTGTTGGGGAACGGCGACCCGTGCCGCGGCGGCCGTGTCGTCCGGTGGCATTTCGTTACTCGGCTGAGGAGGTGTGGCCGTATGCCAATGCTGGCTGCGCGGCTATCCACTCGCGCTGTCCGATCAGGAGCCGCCGCCGCCGGCCAACGTGCCGTTCCCGCCGGTCGGCGCGCCGCGCAGCGCTGCGGGAGGCCTGTCCACCTCCCGGTCTTTGGTACGGCGTGGACGGTAGAGCTCCGCGGCGCCGGCCGCGAGGGTCAGCGACAAGACGAGGAAGCCGCCGTAGAGGTACCAGGGATTGCTCGGCTCATCGCCACCGGCTGACCAGAGGGCGAATTGCGACAGGCCGATGCCGGCAACACCGATCACCCGGGCCCACAGGTGGTGAAGGTAGAGGAAGCCGCCGAGGAGAAACGCCGGTAGGAAGAGGATGCCGGGGCCGGCGAAGGTCGGCAGACACAGGAGGGCGAGCACCCGCCACCACCGCGATCTGCCTGCGCGGCGTACGCCGTACAGGATCCCGAGCACGAGACCAGACACCCCGGTCAGCCCGAGGATGATGCCGGTGCCGGCCCAGGTGAACTGCGGCTCGGTCGAGATCAAGCGCATCCAGCCCCGAGCCGCAATTCCCCACCCGACGCCGAGCCCGAGCCCGGCAGCGGCCGAATGCCAGACGCTCACCATGACACCGGCAAACAGGCCAGCCGCGGACCGGCGACGCCGTGCTCATCGGTCGGGTCCTGATGGATCACGATCGCACGGTCGCCGGCCTGCGGAACGAACGGGACCGCGGCGAAGGCATGACCGGTGCCGCCGGCGGTGACGGTGAAATCGAGCCAGACCTCGGTCGTCTCGTCGACGCGAGGCGGGACACGGCCGGCCAGGGTGTCGGTGTTGTAGTGCGGACCGGCCGCGGCGCCGTTGCCCGCGACACACGGACCGACATGCAGATGCGCACCGAACCTGCGACCTGCCTGCGAGCGATCGATGCCGTGCACCTGCAGGCGGACGGAGGTCTCGCCGTCGTCAGACACCATCATGAGCACCGCCGAGGCATGGTCGAGTGGACCGGCCGTGGCGGGTGCCAGGTCGCGGAGCTCGCCGTGCTCGGTCACCACACGTGCATGTGGGTCGGCACCGGACTGCGCGGCCGCCACCGGAACGGCGACGAGCGCGGAGACGACGAGTACCGCCGTCGCGGGTAGAACCTTGCGCACCAGAGCTGTCATGACTCCCCCTCTCGCGTCCATGCTGGGTGCACGGATCACTACGACAGACGGGCCACTGACGCGGTTCGGGTGACAGCGAAAATACTCTCCCCGCCGCGTCACCCGGTCCGCGGACTCGCTCGTCCGTAAGGGTGATGGGGGCTATGAATGCGACTGCGGATCTCCCCGCGTACGGCGTACGACGGGACGCCGACGCGCTCGTGATCGCGTTGTTCCAGGCGGAAGCGGCCCGCCTGGTCCAGCTCGCCCGCTGGTTCGTCGACGACCGGACCGCGGCCGAGGACCTGGTCCAGGAAGCGTTCCTCCGGCTCGCCCGCAACCATCACCGGATCAACGATCAGGACCGGGCAGCGGCGTACCTGCGCTCGATCGTGATCAACCTCGCCCGCGATCACAACCGCCGCGGCCTGGTCTCACTCCGGCACCGCCTCCCGGCCGACCCCGACGACCGGTCGGCCGAGGACCACGCCGCCGAGGACGAGAGCCGCCGCGAGGTGATCGACGCCCTGCGCGCACTACCCCGCCGCCAGCGCGACTGCGTCGTACTTCGCTACTACCTCGAACTGTCCGTCGCCGACATCGCCGAGACCCTCGGCCTGTCGCCGAACTCGGTAAAGACCCATCTGCAACGCGGCCTGCGGTCGCTGAAAGCTGAATTGGAGGTTCAGGGATGAACCAGCGGCCCGAGACTCCCGGCGAACCTTCCGAGGTCGAACGCCGGCTGTACGACGCTCTGGACGCGGCGGCGACCCGGCCGCCGGCGCCGGATCTGTTCGAGCGTGTGCTCGGCAGCATCGCGGACGACCGGGTCCGGCGGCGCCGGATCCTCCGCACCGCCGGTGTTCTGATCGTCGCCATCTCGTTGCTAACGGCAATGGTCTTGCTGTTCACGCCGCGCACAGTGACCGGGGATCTGCTGCTGGAGTGGTGGATCCTCGAGCTCTTCGCCAACGTCCTGCTGATCGGATTGGCGCTCTGGCTCGGGCCGTTCATCAAACGCTTCGGCCGGGCCTACGCCGCGGACGTCTTCCACGACAACCCGCAGACCGGCAAGAGCTACATCGTGCTGACAGACATCGTGTACTACCTGATCTTCACCGCCTACATCCTGTTCACGATCAGCTTCCAGCCACGGGAGGACTGGACCCATTTCGTGGTGCCCGCACAAGCAGGCTTCGAGGCGGCCCGGCTCGGCGGCATCCTGCTGATCATCGGCGTCCTGCACGGTCTCAACATCATCCTGATGCCGATCCTCGGCCGCCTCTTCTCCCTCAACCGAAAGCTCTCCGGCCGGTGACCGCCGACCTGACCGTTGGTCCGGCGATTCACCTGGGATGCTAGGAGCGGGTCGATCGCGCAGGCCGTCGTGGCCACAACGGCTGCGACACCCGGGTTATCTGCACTCCTCAGGCGAGAAATGAGGTGTTCGCCGGTAGAGCACCAGGTTTCGGGCTGGTGGGAGTGTCAGGGACGTGAGCCACAGGGCGGGAGGGCGATCCGCGCCGGGCAGCGCGCGCTTTGATTCGAGGGGTTCACCCACCGGCCCGGCCCGTGTCGCCGCGGATCGGGTCCTGGCTGCTTTGCTCGCTCCGCCGCAGTTCCTGGGCAATCGCTTTTGCCGCGCGTCGGGCCTGTTTGGCGGCGAATCCGATCTGTGACGGTCTCGGCACGAACCCGATGAACCGCAGGCCGTCCGCGGCGGGCGCTTCGCCAGTGGTCTTCGGCCAACCTCGCTCGTCGAGCACGCCGAGGTGCCCGACCAGCTGCGAGAGGCCTCTCCGGAAGCCGGTCGCGCAGACCACGGCGTCCGGGTTGATTCGCGTTCCGTCCGCCAGCGCCACGCCGGCGGCGTCGAGGGCCCCGACGCCGCGGACGATCTCGATGGACTTGTCCCGGATGACCGCGATGACGTCTTTGTCCAGGATCGCCGGGGCCACGCCGAGCCGCGAGCTCCGCGCGAAGATACCTTCGGCGGGCACGGGGAGTCCGAATTCGTGCAGGTCTCCTATGTCCATCCTCCGGCTGAACCGAGCAATCGCATCGGCGATCCGGACCGGGGCATGGTAGAGCGGCGTCGCGATGAAGTCGCCCGGTATACCCCCGGGTCCCTGGCGGAGCATGATGTTGGGCGGCGTGCGAACGGCGAGCCACACCTTGGCCGCACCGCCCGTGGCCAGGTCGTAGGCGATCTCCATGCCGGAACTACCCGGTCCTACCACCAGGACCCGTTTGCGGTTGTATGGCAACGGATTGCGGTACTGCGAAGAATGAATCAGACCGCCTGGCCACTCGTCGCGCCCCGGCCAATCGGGGATGAAGGGCTCGTGATCGAAGCCAGTGGCAACCACCACCTGGGAAGCTTCGACCTCGCCGGTGGAGGTTGTCAGCCGCCAATGCCCGTCGGCTCGGTCGAGCCGTTCTGCCGTGCAGCCCAAGCACAGTTCGATTCCGTCCTCGTTCGCATGTCGCTCGATGTGGTCGATCACCTGGTCCCGTGTGGGAAAGGTCGGTGTCCCACTCGGGTAGGGACGGTTCGGCAGATGCGAGAACTGCCTGCCGGTGTTCAGACGCAGCCGGTCATAGCGACTGCGCCATGACGAGCCGACCTGGTCGGCCCGGTCGACGAGCAGCGGCCTGACGCCGCGATCGGCAAGGGCCACGGCTGCCGAGACACCGGACGTGCCCGCGCCGATGATCGCAACCTGGTGCGAGATCATCGCGAAACTCCCTTCCTGCAAGCGTCAGTCGCGCCGTCCCGTAGGGCGAGCGAGGTGGCCGTAACGACGAGTCCGCGCCGCGCACGCCGGCCATGACCATTCGTTCCGGGTTCAAGCGGTCTCGGCGATGATGACGCTTATCGGTCCGGCCAGCAGCCGGTGATCGAGAAAGCGCCAGCCCGTGTCGTGCAGCCAGGCGGTGCCTTCCTCGACGCTGTAGACGTCGCCGTCGTTGACGTGGATCGCGAACTCGCCTGCCATCAGCGCGGCCGGGAGCGGCTGGGTGTGGGTCGGGTCGGTCCAGAAGTCGGCGAGCAGCAGGCGGGCCCCTGGTTCGGCAGCGGCGCGGATCCGGTGCAGGATCGACTGGTTGGTCTCCGGAGCGAAGCAGTGCACCAGGTTGGCAAGCAGGAAGGCGTCGTACCCCCGTGGCAGATCGTCGGCCACGAGGATGTCACCGACGTGGACGTCGAGGCGGTCTGAATACGCCGTGGCGCGCAACTGTTCCCTTGCGACGGGCGCAACGAAGGGGAGTTCGAAGACGGTCGCGGTGAGGGCCGGGTCGGCCGCGGCCAGGGCGATCGACCAGGAACCGGTGCCGCCGCCGATGTCCAGCAGCCGGCTTCCTGCAGGCAGCGCGGCCGCCTCGGGAAGAGCATGGCAGGCCGCGGCGGTGGCGGCGGCGATGCCGGCCGACATGATCGGTATCAGGTCGTCGTCGATCTCGAAGATCTCGTGGGCCGGTCGGCCGCGGCCGAGGGCGCCGGCGAGGTCCTCCCAGGCGGGGTAGCTGAGCCGGTCCCAGAACCTGAGCAGCGGCCGGAAGTCGGCCGGGGTCGCGCCGGACAGGAAGGTGGCCGCCACCGAGCTGTTCGCGTAGCGGTCGCCATGCCGCTCGAGCAGGCCGATCGCGACCATGGCGTCCGCGCTGATGCGTGCCGTACGGCGCGTGAGACCGGTGCGGGCGGCGAGACCGGCGAGATCCACCGGCCCTTCGCCCAGCGCCTCGAACACGCCGAGCTCGCACGCCGCGAACAGGTGCTTGCTGGCCATGAAGCCCTGCGCGATCTCGAAGATCCGGCTCGGCGTCACGTCGTGGAGATTCCCCGTGGAGGCTGTGTCTGTGGTCGTCATGCCCTCAGCGTGCGGAGCGGCTTCAGATGGCCGCAATCCCACGATTCTGGGGGTGCCGCCGGACAGGGGCCGCGCCGTACTCTGCAGAGGTGACAGGGACTTTGGCACCGCGGATCCGCTACGAGATCCAGCGGCTGGGTGGCGGCGGAATGACGTGGGTGGACTTCGGCAACGCTGTAGCCGATGTGCTCGCGACCGTCATCCCCTTCCACGCCTGGTGCTGCCACACGGTCGACCCGGGAACGATCCTGTTCACCGGCAGCGTCAACCGGAACGTCGGCTGCTCCGGCTCGTGGCTGGCCCATCACGAGTACGTCATCGAGGACGTCAACAAGTGGTCCTTCCTCGCCCGCAGCGGCCGGATCGCCGGTGCGACCAGCATCGACACCCACGGCGAGCTGTCCCGCTCGATTCGGCACCGGTCCCAAGAGACCCACGGATTCGGCGACGAGCTGCGCGTGTCGCTCGTTGCCGATGGCATCTACTGGGGCGCGGCGGCCTTCCTGCGTCGCGCCGACGAAGCCTGGTTCACCGAGGGGGAGGTGCGGACGCTGGCCACGTTGGCTCCCGTGATCGCGACTGGTCTGCGCCGCGCCATGCTGGCGCGGCCGATCTCGCCGTACGTCGGAGGGCCGGTGGACCACGGCCCAGGGGTGGTCGTATTCGACGAGCACGGCGAGCCGGAGTCGATCTCCGGTGCCGCGGAGCGGTGGATCGGCGAGCTTGTCGAAGAGCCTCCACCGAGTTCACCGAGCGAGTCGAAGACGGTGCAGGCGATCGCTGCCCGCGCCCGCGCGATCACGCCCGGCACCGATCCCCTCGAACTGGCCGCCCGAGCCAGGGTCCGGACCCGCTCCGGCGCCTGGCTCCTGCTGTACGGCACCCGGCTCAGCGGAGGCACCGGCGACAGGACCGCGGTGATCATCCATCCCGCCACCCCGCAGGACGTCGCGCCGGTCATCGCCCTCTCGTACGGCCTGACCGACCGGGAGTGCCAGGTGGCCGTGCAGTGCGTTCAGGGTCGGGTCACCAAGGAGATCGCCCGCGCCTTGACCATGTCGCCGTACACCGTGCAGGACCACCTCAAGTCGATCTTCGACAAGACCGGTGTGCGCAGCCGGGGCGAGCTGGTCGGGCAGATCTTCCTCGACCACTACGCGACCCGCTGGGAGGCCCCGGCCGGCGCGACACCTGGCCTGCTGGTGCGCGGCATCTCACCCGACGAACCCTGACGCCGGCCGCTCAGATCAGCGGGTCCGCTGTGCCGTCCCGTGCCACAGCCCAGGCTGTGCCGGGTCTATGCGGGCAAGTTCTTGCTCCGTCGCTGCTCCGTGCGACGCTGACAAACACTGGTCATCGTTGATCATTGACGTATGGCGAAACCGCAGGTCAGGAGGCAGATGTGCCTCTCCCGGTCGAGGTTGCCGCCAGGCTGGAAGAGATCTACACCATCTTCGAAGGCGCGTCCGAGATCCAGCGCCTCGTCATGTCCGGGAGGCGCATCGGTACTCTGCCACCGCCTGTCCGCGGTTCCGCGGTCGCATGCGCAGCCGGCGGCTGTCGCCAGTCCCGTCGGGGACACGCATGCCAGCTACCTCAGCCGCCCGTGATCACGCCTACGCCGCCCGCGCGGTCATGGCGTCGGCGACAACAAAGCAGACCGACTTGCCGAGCTTGACCTTTTTGAGGGCGACAGGTTCGCGCATACCCCACAACAGAACTGGTCGGACTACCTGGGCACGGCGACCGTCACCAAAGCGGCCGGTGTCGCCATCGCGCGCAGTAGCGTGCAGGCCAACGGCTGTGGATCGTCGCGACCCGGTGCAGCACCTGCGGCGGGCTGACCGTGTACTACAGCGGCAAGTCGGTCGGCACGGTCAACCTCGCTTCGCCCAGCCTCGTGTGTACGCCGCACCTGAACAAGCAGCTCCAGGCGCTCGCCCGCAGCCAGAGACCTTTCCGACAACCATGAGAACGTGATGTGCAGCACGAGGCGTCACAGTCTCGGTCGCTGCGGGGTCGTATGTATGAGGAGGGCCGAATCATGCGAGGTCCCTGGAGCAATCTGCGAGCGAGAGTATTCCCTGATCACTGGTCGCTGCTGTTCGGCCAGATCGCCTTCTACAGCTTCGTTGTGGTGACGCTCACCGGCCTTGTGCTGATGGTGCCGTACCAACCGTCGGTCGAGCACGTTGTGTACGACGGCCCGTACGAACCGCTGCACGGCGTACAGATGTCACAGGCGATGGACTCGACGATGACGATCAGCTTCGAGCTGCGCGGTGGCCTGCTCGTGCGCCAGATGCACCACTGGGGCGCGCTGATCATGGTGGCGGCGATCCTGCTGCACCTGTTGCGGCTGTTCTTCACCGCCGGGTTCCGCCGGCCGCGGCGGCTGAACTGGGTGGTCGTCTTCGGGTTGCTGATCATCACGCTCGGCGCCTGCCTAACCGGTACGTCGCTCCCGGACGACATGGCGTCCGGCACGAGCCTCGCAGTACTCGACGGCGTCCTGCAGGCAACTCCGTTCGTGGGAACGCAGCTCTCGGCGCTGCTGTTCGGAGGGGCTTTCCCGGGCGATGTGATCACGCAGTTCTACCCGCTGCACATCATCGTCCTACCCGCACTCCTCGTTGTGCTCTTCATCGTCAGCGGGGCGCTCGCGCTCAGGAACAAACCGGCGCAGTTCGCCGGCCCCGGGCGAACCGAGGACAACGTGGTGGGAAGTCCGGCGACTGTCGCCGTGGTCAAGGGCGTCGGTCTGTTCTGCTTCGTCGCCGGAGTAGTCGGCCTGATGGGCGCGCTGGCCACCATCAACCCGGTGTGGCTGTTCGGCCCGGCCGATCCGGCGAACACCTCAGCAGGAGTCGGCTCGGCGTGGTACCTCGCCTTCCTGGACGGTGCGCTGCGGCTGGCGCCGGGCTGGGAGGCCGTCTGGTGGGGCAGGACCATCAGCTTCGCCATCCTGCTCCCGGTTGCCATCTGCACGCTGTTCCTCGCGCTCCTCGGGATCTACCCGTTCATCGAGGAGCGAGTGACCCGCGACCGGCGCGAACACAACCTGCTCGAACGCCCGCGCAGCAACCCGATCCGCACCGGCATCGGCGTGGCCGGAGCCGTCTTCTACGGCACGCTCTGGGCCGCCGCCGGGGCCGACACGATGGCCGTCCAGTTCCACCTCTCGGTCAACGCCTTGATCCACCTGTTCCAGGCACTGCTGATCCTCGGCCCACCGGTCGCCTTCAGCATCACCCGCCGTATCTGCCTGGGCCTACAGCAACGCGACACGGAGATCGCCACCAACGGCATCGAGACCGGCCGGATCCTCCGGCTCCCGACGGGCGGGTACGTCGAAACGCACCGCCCGGCCCACCTCCAACTCACCTCATCCGAAGCCAGCCGCGTGGATACGACCGGTCGTCGTTGACAGCCGGGCCAGCTCGTCCTCGGTCACGCCCGCAGCCGGCAACCGCGACAGGCGGTCCTCGTGAGTACGCCGCGAGCCCATCGCCCCGATGTAGCCGGCGCCGTCCGCAACGCCAACCACGCAGATCGCTGACGACGGAAACACCGACTTGGTGCCGATGCTCCGGTCAGTACGCGACCGTAGCCGGTGAACGGCCTGGTCCGGGTGCCAATAGCCGACCATCCTGTGCCGTCCGATTCTGCCTGGCGCCCCGACAATCGCCGCCGGAAGTAGCGCCGCGGGCCGGGTGGGCTTGGGTCAGGTCCCGAGCCGCCGTTGCTGCGTGGTCAGATCGTCAGTTTTGGGCGGCTTTGAGTTCGTCCTGGTGATTGGTGAGCCAGGTTGCGAAGGACTGGACCTCGGGGTGGAGTTCGCGGACCTTGGTGAGCTCGCGGTCGGCGGTGAAGCGGTCGGCGTCTTCGGCGTAGAACTGGAACATGTTGCTGAACTCGATGGCCAGCGGGAACGGGAGGGCGCGGTAGTCCTGCCAGGTCGGGGGCTGGTAGACGACCTCCTCGCCGAGTACGTCGGACAGGCCGGCGGCGTACTCCTTGCCGGTCAGGTGGTCGCCCGCGATGCTCACGGTCTCTCCGATGAACTCCGTGCCGCGCTTGAGGATCGCCAGTGCGGTCCGGCCGATGTCTTCGGACGCGATCCCGGACAGCAGCCGGTCCGCCATCGGCATCGAGATGGTCAGCTTGCCGTCCTCGCCGCGGGCCGGCGGCATTCCGTTGATGAAGGCATCGAAGTAGAACGTGGTCCGCAGGAACGTCGTCGGTACGCCGTACTTCGTGAACAGGTCGTCCGCCTCGCCCTTCGCGTCGAAGTGCGGCACCTTGTAGCGCCCGTCGTCCAGGCCCGGTACGTCGTCCCGATCGCTGAAGAACGGCCTGGTGTCCTCGAGTGTCGACCAGATCACGTGTGCAACACCGGCGTCCTTGGCAGCGGCCGCGGCGATGTCGGCCTGCTGGAGCTCCATCTCCGCCCGGGTCCGGGCCGCCTCCTCCTCGGGGGTGCGGTCGACCCAGTAGTTCGTCACCACGAAGGCGCCGTACACGCCCTCGAAGGCTGCCCGCACGCTCGCCTCGTCGTCGAGGTCGGCCGCGACCACCTCGGCGCCGGCCGCCGCCAGCTCCTTCGCCTTGGCGGACTCCGGGTTGCGGGTCAGCGCCCGTACGCCGAACTCGCCGGACGGATCGGCCAGGATCGCGCGGGCCAGTCCGCCGCCCTGGGCCCCGGTGGCTCCGACCACGGCGATCAGCTTCTGCTCAGTCATATCGAACTCCCCAGAATTTAGGTTGATGTGTCAACGCGATCGATCGTAGCGCGCTTGGTTGATGTGTCAACCCGGTCGGGTACCATGGTCGTCGTGGGCAAGGGACCGTGGCTCGACGACGACGAGCAGAAGGCGTGGCGCAGCTACCTGCTGATGCACAAGACGCTGGAGACGCACATGGAGCGTCATCTCCAGCGTGAGTACGGCCTGTCCAAGTCGGACTTCGAGATCCTGGTGAATCTGTCGGAGTCGAAGACCGGGCGGATGCGGGCGTTCGAGCTGGGCCGGGCGACCCAGTGGGAGAAGAGCCGGATGTCGCACCACCTGACCCGGATGGAGAAGCGCGGCCTGATCCAGAAGGTGGCCTGCGACTCCCGGTACCCGGAGATCGCGATCACCGCGGAGGGGATGGCGGCGATCGAGGCCTGTGCGCCGGCCCACGCGGCCCGGATCCGCGAGTTCTTCGTCGACGTCTTCGGGCCCGACCGGCTGGCCGTGCTGGGCGAGGTGTCGGACGAGATCGTCGACACCATCCGCAAGCACGAGGGCAACGACTGCCCACCCGAGGTGAGCGGGAACTGCTGACCTGAGAGGGCCTCACAGAGAGCTCTCAGGAGAACTTGATGCCGGCTTGACGGTCTCTTGGAGTGCGGCTGATGAGTCTGCCGCGAGGCTGACGGCATGGTCACCACAGAGGCGTTCGAAGAGCCCCACTCAGCCCGCCGGCGCTGGCTGCGCCGGGCGTCCGCGGCCGCGATCGCGACAGCGGTCCTCGGTATCGGCGGCACCGGACTGTCCGTCGCGATCGTGTCCGCACGGCAGGCCGACAACGGCAGCACCGGCACGACCACCAGCTCCGGCACAGGGTCCAGCAGCAGCGGTGGTTCCAGCAGCGGTGGTTCCAGCAGTAGTGGTTCCAGCAGCGGTGGCTCCAGCTCGGACGACAGCGGCTCGAGTGGTCTCGGCTCGGCCTCGTCCGGCTCGACCGCGCAGGGCGGGAGCAACGGATCATGAGCGCCTCGCGTACCTGGACCGCCTGGAGCTGCACTGTCCGCCTGACCGTCGACGACCCAGCCGTTCTCGGCGCTGCCTGTGGTGAGCTGAAGGCTCTGATGGATCGCGTCGACAAGGCGGCCAGCCGGTTCCGCCCGGACTCTGAGCTCTCGATCGTCAACTCCCGCGCCGACGCCCTCGTACCGGTGTCGCGTTTGCTCGTCGACCTGGTCGACGTAAGCCTGGTCGCGGCCTCGGTGAGCGGTGGTGCGGTCGACCCGACGGTCGGCGCCGCGGTGATCGCGGCCGGCTACAACGACGACATCGAGGCGGTACGGCGGCGGTTCCCGGAGCCACCGGCCGACCCGAAACCGATCCCCGGCTGGCAGCAGGTCCAGCTCAACCGGAAGCTCGCGTTGCTCGGCGTACCGAGTGACTGTGCTCTGGACCTCGGCGCGATCGCCAAGGCGTGGACCGCCGACCGGGCCGCTCTGGTGCTCAGCAAGCGCTACGGCTGCGCAGTCCTGGTCGAGATCGGTGGAGACCTCCGTGCCGCCGGCGATCCGGTCAAGCCGTGGGTCATCACGGTCGCCGAGCGCGCCGGTGACCCCGGCGTACTCGTCACCCTCGCTCACGGCGGCCTGACGACCTCTACCCGGACAGTACGGCGCTGGCAGACGCCGACCGGCTACGCACACCACCTCATCGACCCCCGCACCGGCAAGCCCGCGGATGGTCAGTGGCGAACCGCATCGGTCTGGGCGCCAACCGCAGTACGAGCCAACACGTTCAGTACGGCGCTGGTCGCGACAGGGGAGGCTGCGCTCGGGCGACTGACTCTGGCTGGTCACCCGGCCCGGCTGATCGACGACGGCGGTGAGGTCACTGAGCTGTCCGGTTGGCCGGCGTCGAGCGAGGCCGCCTGATGACACTCTGGTACCTCGCCCGCGCGGCGGGAATCGTCGCCATGGTCATGTTCACGGTGTCGGCCTCGCTCGGCATCCTCACGTCGGGCAGTCGCGATCCGGGGCGCCGGTTCTGGCTGCAGTACGTGCACCGCTCGGCGGCAGCCACCGGTCTGGTCCTGCTGACGACGCATGTCATCGCGGTCATCGCCGACGCCTACGTCGACATCGGTCCGGCCGTTCTGGTCTGGCCCTTCGGCTCCGGCTACCGCCCCTTCGCCATGGTCGTCGGAGTACTCGCGCTGTACGGGCTGGTGCTCGCCGCAGTCGTCGGAGCCGCCCGCGGCCGCCTCGCGAAGTCGGAGACCGTCACCAGGCACTGGCGCTCGATCCACGTCGCCGCATCGATCGGCTGGCTGCTGTCCATCGGGCACTCGCTGCTGGCCGGTACCGACCGCGGCACCCCCTGGATGCTCGCCATCACCCTCGGCTGCCTCGGCGCAGTCGCCGCAGCGGGTGCGTACCGCGCTCGCAGCCAGGCGGCACGCGCCGGTACGCCGCTGAACCTCGCACGAGCCGGGAGAACGCGATGACGACCTTGCAGGACACCCGAGTGCGGGTCATCGGTGAGCCACGGTTGCTGGCGGGTGTCGACCGGGGCGGTCTGGATCTGCAGCGCCATCACTGGAACCACGGCACTCAGCCGGACCTCACCCGCGAGACCTACACGCGGTTGGCCGAGTCTGTCGGTCTCAGAGGGCGTGGCGGGGCGGCGTTCCCGGTCGCACTGAAGCTGGCTGACCTCCCGGCCCGCGGCGTCGAGGCTGTCGTCGTCAACGGTTCGGAGAGCGAGCCGGTGAGCCGCAAGGACCGTCTACTCCTGACAGTCGCGCCGCACCTGGTCCTGGACGGTGCTGTCGGCCTGGCCCGCGCACTCGGTGCGCCCCACGTGCTGATCGCCGTACATGATGCGACCGCGGCAACCTCCGTTCGGGAGGCGATCGTGGAACGCGACGACGGTATGGCGATCGAGGTGAGCGACACACCTGGCCGCTTTGTCGCAGGTGAGGCCCGTGCGGTGCTGAGTGCGTTGGAAGGTGGCCCCGCCGTACCGCCCGGGCGGAGGGTGTTGCCGACAAAGAAGGGGTACCACCGGCGGCCGACGTTCCTGTCGAACGTGGAGACGTTCGCGCAACTCGCCGTACTCGCGCGACTGGGGTCGAGAGGGTTCAGTAGCACCGGACTGATCAGCGAGCCCGGTACACAGTTGCTGACGATCGACGGTGCCGTGCGACAGCCGGGCGTGATCGAGGCGCCGACCGGTGTGCCGCTGGACACTGTCCTGCAGTTCGCGGGTGCGGAGCCCGGTCCGGTGCTGCTGGGTGGGTACCACGGCCGCTGGCTCGCACGGACCGACGGCCTGACGCTGCAGCGACCGGAGGCATCGGCCGGGATCATCCTGGCGCTCGGGTCGGACACCTGCCCGCTCGGTGAGGTGCACCGGGTCGCGGGCTGGCTGGCGAGTCAGTCAGCCGGGCAGTGCGGGCCGTGCGTGTTCGGCCTCGCGGCTCTGGCCGACGACTTCGGCAGGTTGGTGCGCGGCGAGGCGACCGGCTGGCACGACGCCCACCGTCACCTAGGTCTTGTCCCGGGGCGTGGAGCGTGCGCGCACCCGGACGGCTCGGCGCGGTTCCTCGCGTCGGCGCTGGAAATGTTCGGTGAGGACGTGCGGCTCCACCTCGGCGGTGGCGGAGGCGGTGGCGGCTGTGGCCGACCGGTCCGCGGAGTCCTACCTGTGCCTGGAGGTGAGTGATGAATAGACTGGAGATCGACTGGACGCGCTGCGACGGGCACGGCCTCTGCGCCACCCTGTTGCCGGACGACGTCGTCCTCGACGAGTGGGGTTTCCCGGTACTGCGCGGACGGGAGGTCACCGCCGGTGATGCGCCGGCTGTACGCCGCGCGATCCTCGCCTGCCCGGCCCTGGCGTTGCGCTTTGCTGACAGGTGAAATACGCGATGCAACCGATCCGTGAAGTGTGATCTACAAGGCTCTGGACAGGCTCGTCCCGACAGCACACCAGTGACAAAGGTGGACTAGTCTCTGAGTGATCGCACAATGTCGTGCGATCCGGCGCGAGCGGCGCCGAGGGCACGCGTGGAGACGGTGGGGAATGCAGAGCAAGCTGGACGTCCAGAAGGCGGAAGTTCTCGCCAAGGCGGTGGCTGCGGGAACACATGGGCACGACAAATCGGTGGATCCGGCGAAGCTGAGGACGTTCCTCGAGCGCTACTACCGCTACGTCGCCGCCGAGGACGTGGCCGAACGCCAGCCGACCGACTGTCTGGGCGCTGCACGGCACCATTACAAGACCGCGGCGTCGCGGCCGCAGGGTACGGCGAAGGTTCACGTCTTCACGCCGACCCTGGAGGAGCACGGCTGGTCCGCGGACGGCCGGACCGTGGTCGAGATCGTCGTCGACGACATGCCGTTCCTGGTGGACAGCGCCTCGATGGCGATCACCGACCACAACCTCGAGTTGCAGCTGCTGATCCACCCCCAGTTCGTGGTCCGGCGGGACGTCGCAGGCACGCTGCAGGAGGTTCTGGACGACACCGAGGCCTCGGACGCGCACGATCTCGTCCGGGAGAGCTGGATGCACCTGGAGGTCGAGCGGATCGCCGACGTCGCCGAGCAGCGGGCCCTGGAGCAGGCGCTGCAGACGGTGCTGCACGACGTGCGCGAGGCGGTCGAGGACTGGCCGAAGATGCACGAGAAGGCGGTCTCGATCGCCGAGGAGCTGAACGCGGCCGACCTGCCGGTGGGCGAGAACGAGGTGGAGGAGGCGCGCGAGCTGCTGGAGTGGCTGGCCGACGAGCACTTCACCTTCCTCGGCTACCGCGAGTACGACTTCACCATGGAGGGCGAGCAGGGCATCCTGCGCGGCCGTCCCGGGACCGGGCTGGGCATCCTCCGGCCGGACCCGAAGCCGAACTCCGGCAAGCTGCCGCCCGAGGTGAGCGCGAAGGCCCGTGAGCGCAAGCTGCTGATCCTGACCAAGGCGAACTCGCGGTCCACCGTGCACCGGTCGGCGTATCTGGACTATGTCGGCATCAAGCAGTTCGACGCGAACGGCGACCCGGTGCTGGAGCGCCGGTTCATCGGTCTGCTGGCGTCGACGGCGTACACCGAGAGCGTCATGCAGATCCCGGTGCTGCGGCGCAAGGCGCTGGAGCTGTTCCGGCTGACCGGCTTCGACCCGAACAGCCACAGTGGCAAGGGCTTGCTCGACGTACTGGAGACGTATCCGCGCGACGAGTTGCTGCAGGCGCCGGTGGAGGACCTGCTGCCGATCGTGCAGTCGGTGCTGCACCTGCAGGAGCGGCGTGCGGTCAAGCTGTTCGTACGGCGCGACGTCTACAACCGCTACCTGTCCTGCCTGGTGTACCTGCCGCGTGACCGCTACACCACTGCGGTCCGGCTGCGGATGCAGCAGATCCTCAAGGACGCCATCGGCGCCGAGTCTGTCACCTATGCGGCGTACGTGACCGAGTCCGTGCTGGCCCGCGTCCACTTCGTCGTCCGGATGAAGCAGGGCGAGACCGTTGGGGAGTTCGACGCCGAGCTGCTCGAGCAGAAGGTGGTCGAGGCGACCCGCGCCTGGGAGGACGACTTCACCGCAGCACTGCACGCCCAGGGTGGCGACGGTGCCGTGACGCAGCTGGCCCGCCGGTACGCCGGCGCGTTCCCGGAGGCGTACAAGGAGGACTTCGACGCCCGGGTCGCCGTCAAGGACGTGACCGTGCTGGAGTCGCTGCCCCCCGACAACGGGCTGGCCATGTCGCTCTACAGTCCGCTGGACGAGGAGTGGGAGGGCGAACGCCGCTTCAAGGTCTACCGGACCGGATCGGCGCTGTCGCTGTCGCAGGTGCTGCCGCACCTGACCCACATGGGCGTCGAGGTCATCGACGAGCGCCCGTACGAGATCCGGCGCGGCGACGCGACGGTGTACATCTACGACTTCGGGCTGAAGGCGCCGGAGAAACCCGACGAGCGCGAGGAGCTGCGCAAGCTCTTCTCCGACACGTTCCAGGCGGTCTGGCAGGGCCGGGCGGAGTCCGACAAGCTGAATGCGCTGGTCCTGCGCGGAAGCCTCAGCTGGCGCCAGGTGTCGATCCTGCGGGCGTACCAGCGGTACATCCGGCAGGGCGGTACGCCGTTCAGCCAGGACTACATCCAGAACACGTTCCTGAACCACGTGGACGTGGCCTGCCTGCTCGTCCAGCTGTTCGAGGTCAGCTTCGACCCGGCCCGCGGCGCCGGCGACGACCCGGACCGGATCGCCCGGACGGCCCAGCTGGAGAAGGAGATCCTGGCCACGCTGGACACGGTGCAGAGCCTGGACGAGGACCGGATCCTGCGCTCGTACCTGACCGTGATCAAGGCGACGCTGCGGACGAACTACTTCCAGCCCCGGATCGCTGACGGCGAGCCGCGTGACTACATCTCGCTGAAGCTGGAGCCGAAGGCGATCCCGGATCTGCCGCAGCCGCGGCCGGCGTACGAGATCTTCGTGTACTCGCCGCAGGTCGAGGGTGTGCACCTGCGGTTCGGCGCGGTTGCCCGCGGCGGGCTGCGCTGGTCCGACCGGCGCGAGGACTTCCGGACCGAGGTGCTCGGTCTGGTCAAGGCGCAGATGGTGAAGAACTCGGTGATCGTGCCGGTCGGCGCGAAGGGCGGGTTCTACGCCAAGAAGCTGCCCGATCCGACGGTTGACCGCGACGCCTGGCTGGCCGAGGGCATCGCGTCGTACAAGACGTTCATCTCCGGCCTGCTCGACATCACCGACAACATCGTTGCCGGTGGCATCGTTGCGCCGCGGGACGTGGTCCGGTACGACGGTGACGACGCCTACCTGGTCGTTGCCGCGGACAAGGGCACGGCGACGTTCTCGGACATCGCGAACGGGGTCGCGAAGCAGTACGGATTCTGGCTGGGTGACGCGTTCGCGTCCGGCGGCTCGGTCGGGTACGACCACAAGGCGATGGGTATCACCGCGCGCGGTGCCTGGGAGTCGGTCAAGCGGCACTTCCGCGAGATGGGCCACGACTGCCAGAACGAGGACTTCAGCGTCGTCGGTGTCGGCGACATGTCCGGAGACGTGTTCGGCAACGGGATGCTGGCCTCGGAGCACATCCGGCTGGTCGCGGCGTTCGACCACCGGCACATCTTCCTCGACCCGGCACCGGACGCGGCCAAGTCGTACCTGGAGCGGCGGCGGCTGTTCGACCTGCCGCGGTCGTCCTGGGCCGACTACGACTCGGGCCTGATCTCCGAGGGCGGCGGCATCTACCCGCGCACCGACAAGGCGATCCCGATCTCGGCCGAGGTCCGCGAGGTGCTCGGCATCGAGGGCAGCCCGGCGACACTGACGCCGGCCGAACTGATGAACGCGATCCTGAAGGCGCCGGTCGACCTGTTCTGGAACGGCGGCATCGGCACGTACGTGAAGGCGTTGAGTGAGTCGAACGGCGACGTCGGCGACAAGGCGAACGACGCGATCCGGATCAACGGCGCCGACCTGCGCGCCCGCGCGGTCGGCGAGGGCGGCAACCTCGGCTTCACCCAGCTGGGCCGGATCGAGTTCGCCGCGGGCGGCGGCCGGATCAACACCGACTTCATCGACAACGTGGCCGGCGTCGACACGTCCGACCACGAGGTGAACATCAAGATCCTGCTGGACAAGGTGGTTGCCGACGGCGACCTGACCGAGAAGCAGCGCAACGATATCATCGCCTCGATGACCGACGAGGTCGGCGGGCTGGTGCTGAAGAGCAACTACCGGCAGAACGTCGCGCTGGCCAACGGGGTCGCGCAGGCGCCGGCCCTGATGCACGTCCACCAGGACTGGGTACGGCGGCTGGAGAAGCAAGGACTGCTGAACCGGGAGCTGGAGTTCCTGCCGAGCGTCGCCGAGTTCAAGCGGCGCAAGGCCGACGGACGCGGGCTGACCTCACCTGAGCTGTCGGTGCTGATCGCCTACACCAAGATCGTGCTCGCGGCCGAGTTGCTGAAGACCTCGCTGCCGGACGACCACTACCTGGCGCACAAGCTGTCCAGCTACTTCCCGAAGGCGATCCAGGAGCGGTTCGCCGAGCAGATCCAGTCCCACCAGTTGCGGCGCGAGATCATCACCACCCAGGTGGTGAACGAGTTCGTCAACACCTCCGGGATCACGGCGTACCACCGGCTCTCGCTGGAGACCGGCGGTACGGTCGAGGACGTCGTTCGCGCCAACCTGGCTGCCTCGCGGATCTTTGCGCAGCCCGAGCTGCTGTCCGGGAACGCCGCCCTCGACAACATCGTCGACGCGGGGACACAGACGCACATGCGGCTGGAGACGCGGACGCTGGTCGAGCGGGCCACGCGGTGGCTGGTCAGCAGCCAGCGGCCACCGGTGGACATCGAGGAACTGATCGAGTTCTTCGGGCCGGGGATCGCGAAGCTGACCGCTGCGCTGCCCGACGTCTTGCGGGGTCGCGAGCTGGGGCTGTTCGAGCAGCGGCGGGAAGCCCTTGTGCAGAAGGGGGTTTCACCCGAGTTCGCCACCCGGATCGCTGTGCTGCCCCCGGCGTACGCCGGACTCGGGGTCGTCGAGACGGCGTCCCGCGACAACCTCGACATCCTCGAGGTCGCCAAGGTCCACTTCGCCCTCGGTGAGCGGCTGCAACTGGGTCGGTTCCTGGAACGCATCATCAACCTGCCCCGCACCGACCGCTGGCAGACGATGGCCCGGGCCGCGCTGCGCGACGACCTGCACGCCGTCCACGCCCGCCTCACTCGCCAGGTCCTCGCCACCACGGACGCCACCGACGAGCCCGAGGACCGCGTCATCACCTGGCAGGACCAGAACGAAGCAGCCCTGTCCCGAGCCGCCACCATGCTCGAGGAGATCGTGGAAACCGAAGGCCCAGAACTGGCCCACCTCTCTGTCGGCCTCCGCCTGGTCCGAACCCTCCTCGCCAACCAGGCCTGAGTTTTCGCCAGTCGGCCGGACGGAGGGAGTTCCCGTCCGGCCACCCTGGTCGAGTAGTTGGGGCTACTGCTTGGCGGCGTGGACGACGAGGAGGCGGGAGGTGGGGGTTGCGGGCTCGTCGCGCCAGCCGCCTCGGACGGTGACGGCGCCGAAGCCGGCGTCTTCGAGGGCGGCGGTGATCTCCTCGGCAGTGCGGAAGTAGAGGGTGGTGGTGTAGACAGCGTCGCGGCCGTCGTCGAAGAGGTTGTGTGCGTCGAACACGACCCGCCCGCCGTCCACCTCGGTCACCTCGATCCATTCGCGCAGGTGACCCACTGACGTGTCGCGTTCGCCGTACGTCGCTTGCCTGGTCCATCCCTCCCAGGCACGCGTGGCCGGATTGCGGCTCTCGAAGGCGATCACGCCGCCTGGCCGCAGGGCGCCGGCGCAGGACTTCAGCGCGGACGGGAGGTCGTCATCGGGGATGTGCATCATCGTGTTGCCGCTGCTCACGACCAGATCGATGTCTCCGGTGGCCGCGATCGCCGAGGCGTCGCCGTCGATCCAGGTCACTGCCTCCGCTCCCGGTTGCCGGCGCGCGAAGTTCAGCATCGTCGCGCTCGGGTCGATTCCGGTGACGACGCGTCCGGGCGTCACCAGAGACCTGGTCAGCAGCCCTGTCCCACAGCCGAGGTCGACGACCTTGGTGGCCCCGATCGTGTCGGCCAACCGCCGGAAGTAGTCGTGGTCGTCGCCGGCCGGGTTGTCGCCGTCGTACAGCTCGACGAGTTCCTCGTCCCCATACGGATCCAATGTCACCGGCTCACGGTAGGTGCACCGCTCGGAGCGCGCAACGAGGTTTCCCCAGCCCGACGATCTGGTCATCCGTTGCGATGCGAGGATGACGCCGTGCGTGGACTTGTGGATGTCGTTGGTGCGGTGGAGTACCCGGGGCGTGGGTTGGTGCTGGGGCGGGATCCGGACGGTGCCGGGTTTGCGGCGTACTGGTTGACGGGGCGTACTGCGGCGTCGCAGGGGCGGAAGCTGGTGATGTCGGACGACTCGGTCGTGGTGCAGGACGTATCGGGTGCGTCTACCGACGACCTCCGTCACTACACGGCCGCCGTTCGTGGCGACGACTGGCTCGTGGTTGGGAACGGGACACAGGTGAGCGAGCTCGCGCAGGCGCGCCGAGACGGGCGTGATCTACAGGTGGCGCTGCGGGATCAGGCGTATGAGCCGGACCCGCCGATTCGTACGCCGAGGATCTTCGCGACCGCGTCGACGGACGGGACCGGCGTGATCGTCGGCTCGGCCCGGTCGGTCCCCGGCTCTGAGGAGTTGGTGGAGCACCCGTCCCTCTTCGTCCCGGAGTTGCCACCGGCAACGGCCATCCACGTCAGCACGTACGCCGGGACGGCCGCCGACGTGATCACCTCCGGCTACCCCGAGGTCGTCGGGATCGGGAGTGGCTGGCAGGACGTCGCGGACGGCGTCTGGAGTGCCCTTGACCCCTCGTTGAGGGTTGCGCTGTTCGTCGTCCCGCTCGCTGCGCCCTTCGGTGCGGCGATCGTGCGTTGATCAACGGTCGGAGACGAGGACGTCGACCGAGTACTGGTCGGCTCGGTAGCAGTGGTCGCCGAATTCGACGGGGGAGCCGGCGGCGTCGTAGGCAGAGCGGGTCATGGTGACCAGGGGCTCGGCCTTCGACATGTGCAGGGTGCGGCGTTCCTCGGCGGTGGCGTTGCGCGCGCCGATCCGCTGGCGGGCGACGGTCGGGCGGATCCCACGAGCCCGGAGCACGGCGTACAGGCCGTCGGTCTCGAGTTCGGTCGCGGTCAGATCGTTCATTGCTGGCGGCAACCAGTTGCGCAGGATCGCGAGTGGCAGGTCGCCGGCGTACCGCAGTCGCACGATCGACACCAGGGGGCTGCCTGGCGGCAATCCGAGCACCTCGGCGGCCCGGTCGTCGTACGCCTCGCAGCTGAGCGCGAGCACATCGGTCCGCGGTGTCCGGCCCTCCCGGACCAGGTCGTCGTACAGGCTGGTCAGTTCGGCCTTGCGGTGCACCATCTGGTTCGCGACCGTGGTGCCGATGCCGCGGCGGCGGACCAGCAGGCCCTTGTTCACCAGTTCGGAAATGGCGCGGCGGACGGTCGGCCGGGACAGGCCGAGGCGGTCCGACATCGCGATCTCGTTCTCGAACGGGTCGCCGGGGCGGAGCGTGCCGCCGCTGATGGCAGCGGTCAGTTGCTCGGCGAGCTGGTGGTAGAGCGGCACCGGGCTCGTCCGATCGATGCTGATCGGCAGGGCGGCCATGGCCGGATGCTACCCGAGCCGCGTAAGCATGTCTGCACGTCCGAATGTGCTAACAAACTATTGACACGTCTTCGGTGGCCCGGAAAGCTGGCCGGGCGGGCGGCGCCGGACCATGCTGGAGCCGTCGACTGACTGCGCCTGGCTGCTGGCCGGGTACGACGAGAGAGGGCGGCTGGGGATGCGGATCGGGTTGGTCGGGGTGGGGCGGATCGGGGCGTTCCACGCCGCGACGCTCAGGGGGTTGCCGGCGGTGGATCAGGTGGTCGTCGCGGACGCCGACCCTGGGCGCGCCGAGGTGGTCGCGAAGGATCTCGGGGTCGAGTTCGCCGCGGACGTTCCGGCCCTGCTGGCGAGCGGGCTGGACGGCTTCGTCATCGCCGCCGCCACGTTGGCGCACGCGGAGCTGATCGCGGCCGGTGTTGCGGCCGGCATTCCGACGTTCTGCGAGAAGCCGGTCGCGCTCGACCTCGCCGAGACCGAGCGCGTGGTCGAGCTGGTGGAGGCGTCCGACGTACCGGTGCATATCGGCTTCCAGCGCCGCTTCGACGCCGGCTACCAGGCCGCACGGGCAAAGGTCGAGTCCGGCGAGCTCGGCTTCATCCACCACATCCGCGCGAACACCAACGACGCCTTCCCGCCGCACCGCGAGTACATCCCGCAGAGCGGCGGCTTCTTCCGCGACTGCACCGTGCACGACTTCGACATCATCCGGTACGTCACCGGCCGCGAGGTCGTCAGCGTCTACGCGACCGGCGCCAACCGCGGCGAGGCATTCTTCGGCGAGTACGGCGATGTGGACGCGGCGGCTGCTCTGCTCACGCTGGACGACAGCACCTTCGTCGCGGTCAGCGGCACGCGCTACAACGGCGCGGGCCACGACGTACGGATGGAGCTCCTGGGCAGTCTGGGTTCGGTCGCGGTCGGGCTGGACGAGCACACGGCGCTGCGCTCGGCGGAGCCCGGCGTCACCTTCCCGGACGGCAAGCCGCATCTGACCTTCATGGACCGCTTCCAGCCGGCGTACGTGGCCGAGCTGACCGCCTTCACGGAGGTTGCCGGGGGCACCCGTGAGGTGCCCTGCACTGTCCGCGATGCGCTCGCGGCCTTCCGCATCGCCGACGCGTGCGAACAGTCCCGCCACGAAAACCGCGTCGTCACCCTGAACCCCTGAGTCGTCACCCTGAACCCCTGAAGAGGAGACCTGCTCGATGACTGATCTCGCTGCCCGGATCGCCGGCGCCCCGATCTCGTGGGGCGTCTGCGAGGTCCCGGGCTGGGGCTGGCAGTACGACGCGGAGGCGGTGCTGGCCGAGATGCGCGCCGTCGGCCTCGCCGCGACCGAGTTCGGCCCGATCGGATTCCTGCCGGACGACCCGGCCGACAAGGCGAAGACGCTCGCCGATGTGGGTCTGCGGGCGGTCGGCGGATTCGTCCCGGTCGTCCTGCACGATCCGTCGTACGACCCTGCTGGGGAGGTCACCACGGCGCTCGACGGTTTCGTGGCGGCCGGTGCGACCACACTGGTCCTCGCCGCCGCGACCGGCCAGGAGGGGTACGACGACCGACCGGTGCTGGATGAGGACGGTTGGGGCACGCTGCTCGCCAACCTGGACAAGCTGTCCGCGATGGCTGCGGACCGCGGCGTGCTGGCCACGATCCACCCGCACGTCGGCACCATGGTCGAGAACAACGACGACGTCGACCGCGTCCTGCGCGGGTCGTCGATCGGTCTCACTCTGGACACCGGCCACCTGCTGATCGGCGGCGTCGATCCGGTCGCGCTCACGCTCGGGCACACCGCCCGGATCAAGCACACCCACCTGAAGGACGTCGACGCCGGTTGGGCCGCGAAGGTCCAGGCCGGCGAGGTCACCTACACCGACGCCGTCCGGCAGGGCATGTACCGCCCGCTCGGCGCCGGTGACATCGACCTCAGCGCGATCATCAGCACGCTGGAGAAGGCGGGGTACGACGGTTGGTACGTGCTGGAGCAAGACACGATCCTGCCGGACCGGCCGATCGACGAGGGCCCGGTGGTCGACGTACGGGCGAGTATCGCGCATCTGCGCGGGATCGCGGAGGCCGTGTGATGACGTTGTTGACAGTCGATGACCTGGTGGCGGTGTGATGGCGGACGACGTACTGACGATCGGGCGGATCGGAGTGGACCTCTATCCGCTGCAGATCGGCACGCACCTGGAGGACGTCACGTCGTTCGGGAAGTTCCTGGGTGGCAGTGCGACGAACGTGGCGGTGGCCGCGGCGAAGCACGGGCGGAAGTCGGCGGTGATCAGCCGGACCGGCAACGACCCGTTCGGTACGTTCATCCATCGGACCCTGCTCGAGCTGGGGGTCGACGATCGGTACGTGACGCCGGTCGACGGGCTGCCGACGCCGATCACGTTCTGCGAGATCTTCCCGCCGGACAGTTTCCCCTTGTATTTCTACCGGTTCCCGAAGGCGCCGGATCTCGTGATCAACCCGTCGGAGCTCGACCTCGACGCGATCCGGGACGCGCGGATCTACTGGTCCACGGTGACCGGGCTGTCGGCTGAGCCGTCGCGGTCGGCACACTTCGCCGCCTGGGAAGCTCGCGGACGGCGGCCGATCACGGTGCTGGATCTCGACTACCGTCCGATGTTCTGGGCCGATCCGAGCGAGGCGCACGAGCAGGTCAGCCGGGCGCTCGAGTACTGCACGGTTGCTGTTGGCAACCGTGAGGAGTGTGAGGTCGCGGTCGGCGAGACGGATCCGGACAAGGCGGCGCAGGCGTTGCTGGATCGCGGTCTCGACCTCGCCGTCGTCAAGCAAGGGCCGAAGGGCACCCTGGCCCGGACCCGGGACGAGCGGGTCGAGGTCCCGCCGTACCCGGTCGAGGTCGTCAACGGCCTCGGCGCCGGCGACGGGTTCGGCGGCGCGTTGTGTCACGGCCTGCTGTCCGGCTGGCCTCTGGAGAAGATCATCCGTTTCGCCAACACGGCCGGCGCCATCGTCGCGTCCCGCCTCGAATGTTCGACTGCCATGCCCACCACCAAGGAAGTTCTCTCCCACATGGGTGATGAAGCATGACCCCTCCCGACCAGAACCCCGAGTCCCGCCGCCCCATCCCGATCCGCCGCCCCGACCCGGACAACGACCCCACAGTCCTCACCCCCACCCCCGACGGCCCATCCCTCGATGACCCCGCGGCCGCCCACCCGCGCCGCCATCGCCCCGACGACCCAACGGTCGCCCACCCACCCGGCGCCAACGACCCAACGGTCGCGGTGCCATCCGCACCGCCCGGCGTCAACGATCCAACCGTGGTCGCACAGGCTCCGGGCTACCCCGACGACCCAACCGTCGAGTCGTGGCCCGATTCAGCACCGTCCCACCCAGCCGCAGGACCCGCCGCTGGAGCCGCCGCGCCAGGCTGGGCGACACCACACGGTCAGGCAACACCACCGGGTCAGGTGGCACCCGGCGACATGACGCCACACGGTCAGGCAACACCACCGGGTCAGGTGGCACCCGGCGACGTGACGCCACACGGTCAGGCAACACCACCGGGTCAGGTGGCACCCGGCGACGTGACGCCACACGGTCCTGCCACGCCACAAAGTCCAGCCACGCCGAGAGGTCCGGGGCGTCACCATGCACCCCGCAGGGACGTTGGGCAGGAGGCTCCCGCCGCCGCGTGGCAACCGGCGACTCCGACCGGCCAACCGACCCCCACCAACCAGCCCACACCCACCGGCCCTCCCGCCGACGACCAGACGACCGCGATCGCCAACCTGGACTTCTCAGCCGCGCATCCGCCCCCGCAAGCAGCAGCGCAACCACCGTCGCAACCACCAGTGCAACCAGCGGGGCCAACGTCATTGCAAGGACCAGCGCAGCCATCGTCCCAACCATCAGGCCAACCGCCGTCGCAAGGATCCGAGCAAGCGCCGGCGCAGCAGCCGTGGAAAGGATCGGAGCAACCGCCGTCGCAAACCTCGGAGCAGCAGTCGTGGCAGGGATCGGAGCAACCGCCGGAGCAGCAGTCGTGGCAGGGATCGGAGCAGCCGCCGGAGCAGCAGTCGTGGCAAGGGTCGGCGCAGGCGCCGTCGCAGCCTGCGGTGCAGCTGCCGTCTCAGCCGCCGGCGTATGGGTCTGGGGCTGGGCAGGGGTATGGGGCTCGGTTGGCTGAGCTGACTGAGATTCGGGTCCGCCACCCTGAGCGGGTTGCGGACGCGTGGCAGCGGCGCCGGACCCGTGAACTCGTCGGTGAGGACGGCCGCCTGCTCATCGTGGCCGCCGACCACCCCGCCCGTGGAGCCCTCGGCGTACGTGACGACCGCCTCGCAATGGCCAGCCGTCCCGGCCTGATCGACCGCCTGATCACAGCACTCGAGCGCCCCGGCGTCGACGGCGTCCTCGCAACCCCGGACGTCCTCGAGGACCTCCTCCTGCTCGGCGCGCTCGAGGGCAAGGTCGTCATCGGCTCGATGAACCGCGGCGGCCTCCAGGGTTCGGCGTTCGAACTCGACGACCGCTTCACCGCGTACGCAACAGCGGCCGACATCGCCTCCCGTCGCCTCGACGGCGGCAAGATGCTGACCCGGATCGACCTCGGTGACCCCGGCACCGTGGCCACGCTCGAAGCCAGCGCAAAGGCGGTCACCGAGCTCGCCGAGCACAAGTTGATGGCGATGGTCGAGCCGTTCTGGTCCACCCGCCGCGACGGCCGCGTCACCAACGTCCTCGACGCCGACTCGGTCATCAAGTCGGTGAACATCGCCGCCGGCCTGGGCGCCACCAGCGCGTACACCTGGCTCAAGCTCCCGGTCGTCGACGACCTGGACCGAGTCATGGACGCGACCACGCTTCCGACACTGCTCCTCGGCGGCGACCCGACAGTCGCTCCCGAAGAGACGTACGCGTCCTGGGGTAAGGCCATGAGCCTCCCATCGGTCCGCGGCCTCGTCGTCGGGCGCGCGCTCCTCTTCCCGCCCGATGGCAACGTCGCGTACGCCGTCGATCACGCCGCAGCCCTGGTACACGGAGGTGCCGCATGACCGAGCAGCGCGAGGGAATCGAAAACACAGCCCGACTTGTGCCTCATGGGCGCCCGGAGCGAAGCGAGGACGTCCATGAGTAGGTGGTTCCGGCCGGCTGGATCCACGTCCCGCAAGGGATTCGACGTGGCCGTCACCCCAGGGGAGAAGGACTGGGAGCACAGCGGCCTGTACGTCGCGACCCTGCGCCCCGGGCAGTCCGTCGAGATCGACACCGGCGATTGCGAGTACCTCGTCCTCCCGCTGCGCGGATCAGCCGAGGTGATCGTCGACGGCGAGACTCTTCCACTCGGCGGCCGCGCCGACGTGTTCGCCGGCCCGACCGACTTCGCGTACGTCCCGCGCGGCTCCACCCTCGCCGTCACCAGCGCGGGTGGCGCCCGCATCGCCCTCCCACACGCGAAGGCCGCGAACGACTACCCGTACCGCCGGATCGGCGTCGAGCAGGTGGAGACCGAGCTGCGCGGAGCGGGCGTCGCCTCCCGCCAGGTCCGCAACTTCGGTACGCCGGCCGTCCTCGAGGCCGACTCGATCATCGCCTGCGAGGTTCTCACCCCGGCAGGGAACTGGTCGTCGTACCCGCCGCACAAGCACGACGAGCACAAGCCTGGCAAGGAGAGCGTCCTCGAGGAGATCTACTACTTCGAGCTCCAGCTCTCCGACGCTGCCCCGGAAGGTGTCAAGGGCAACGACCCGATCGGTTACCAGCGGGTCTACGGCACCGAGGACCGCCCCATCGACGTCCTCGCGGAGGTCCGCGACGGGGATGTGGTGCTGGTGCCTCACGGTTGGCATGGTCCGGCGATGGCGCCTCCTGGTTACGACATGTACTACCTGAATGTGATGGCCGGCCCCGGAACCGAACGTCAGTGGCTGATCACCGACGACCCCAACCACGGCTGGGTCCGCGACCTGTGGGCCACCCAGCAGATCGACCCGCGCCTGCCTTTCGATGCAGCAGAGCCTTTCGGAGGAGAGAAGTCATGACGGTGCGTCTCACGGTCGCGCAGGCGTTGGTGCGATTCCTGAGCGTCCAGTACTCGGAGCGTGACGGCGAGCGGCAGCGCCTGTTCGCCGGGTGTCTGGGCATCTTCGGACACGGCAACGTGGCCGGCGTCGGCCAGGCGTTGTTGCAGGCCGAGCTCGAGGACCCGGCGGCGCTGCCGTACATCCTGGCCCGCAACGAGCAGGCGATGGTGCACACCGCGTCCGCCTTCGCCCGCACCCGTGACCGGCTCCAGACCTATGCCTGCACGGCAAGCATCGGCCCGGGCTCGACCAACATGGTGACCGGCGCGGCCCTCGCCACGGTGAACCGGTTGCCGGTACTCATCCTCCCTTCCGACGTGTTCGCAACCCGGGTGGCGACCCCCGTGCTGCAGGAGTTGGAGAGCTTCGGCGCCGGCGACGTCTCCGTCAACGACGCGTTCCGCCCGGTGTCGAAGTACTTCGACCGCATCTGGCGCCCCGAGCAACTGCCGTCGGCACTGCTGAACGCCATGCGGGTGCTGACCGACCCGGTCGAGACCGGCGCGGTCACACTGGCCCTGCCACAGGACGTCCAGGCCGAGGCCTACGACTGGCCGGACGAGCTTTTCACCGAGCGCACCTGGTACGTCGCCAGACCATTGCCCGAGGCATCAATTGTCGACAAAGCGGTAGATCTCCTACGGGCCGCGAAGGCGCCGCTGGTCGTCGCCGGTGGTGGCGTGCACTACTCCGGCGCCGAGGACGCACTGCGCCGGTTCGCCGAGGCCACCGGCGTACCCGTCTCGGAAACCCAAGCAGGCAAGGGATCTCTGCGCTACGACCACCCGCAGTCGGTGGGCGCGGTCGGCTCGACCGGGACCACGGCAGCCAACGCCCTGGCTTGTGAGGCTGACCTGGTGATCGGTATCGGCACGCGCTACAGCGACTTCACGACGGCCTCGCGGACCGCCTTCCAGAACCCGGATGTGCGGTTCGTCAACATCAATGTCGCGCGCTTCGACGGTGGCAAGCATGCCGGCCTTCCTCTCGTCGCGGACGCCCGGGAAGCCCTTGTTTCCTTGACGTCTGCGCTCGGTGACTGGTCTGTGAGCGACCAGTACAGATCGTCGGCGGCCACTCTCGCAACCCGGTGGGACGAGATTGTGGATAACACCTACAACCCACCCGCGGAGGTGACGTCGAAACTCGCCGTCGGCGTCCTGACCCAGGGCGAGGTGCTCGGTGCCGTCAACGAATTGTCGGCGGCGTCTGATGTGGTGGTTTGCGCAGCCGGGTCGATGCCCGGCGAGCTGCACAAACTGTGGCGGACGCGCGACCCGAAGGGATACCACGTCGAATATGGCTACTCCTGCATGGGATACGAGATCGCCGGCGGCATCGGGGTCCGGCTCGGCGCGCCGGATCGCGATGTCTTCGTCCTGGTCGGCGACGGGTCGTACCTGATGATGTCGAGCGAGCTCGTCACCGCCGTCCAGGAGAACGTGAAGATCATCGTCGTCCTGGTTCAGAACCACGGCTTCGCCTCGATCGGCGCCCTGTCGGAGTCGCTCGGTTCGCAGCGGTTCGGGACGGCGTACCGCAGGCGCAGCGGCGACGGGCGGCTGGACGGGGACTATTTGCCGGTGGACCTCGCGGCCAACGTTCGCAGCCTGGGCGTCGACGTGATCGAGGTGCACGACCGCTCCGAGCTGGAGAAGGCGATCGGTACGGCGAAGGCTGCCGGCGGCCCGATCGCGATCCACGTCACGACCGATCCGTTGATCGGTGGGCCGGACAGCGAGTCCTGGTGGGACGTCCCGGTCAGCGAGGTGTCCGCGCTCCAGTCCACCCAGGCCGCATCCGCGCAGTACGAGGAGAGCAAGAAGTCCCAGCGGTTGTACGTCGCTCCGGTCGAGGGAGACAGCTGACATGGGCACGCTGAGCATCGGTACGGCGCCGGACTCGTGGGGAGTCTGGTACGCCGACGATCCGCACCAGACCCCGTGGACGCGGTTCCTCGACGAGGTGGTGGCAGCCGGCTACCTCCGGATCGAGCTCGGACCGTACGGCTACCTGCCGACCGATCCAGTCCGCCTCAAGGACGAGCTGGACCAGCGCGGACTGACGATCACTGCCGGCACAACCTTCGAGCAACTGCACCGGCCGCAGGGGTGGGAGGCGACCTGGCGCGACGTTGCGAAGACCGCCGAGTTGACGGCCGCGATGGGCGCCAAGCATCTGGTCGTGATGCCGTCGATGTGGCGTGGCGACAAGGGCGAGATCGTCGAGGACCGGCTCGACCACGAAGGTCAGGCACGGCACGGCCGGCAGGTGACCGAGCTGGGCCGCCGGCTGGCCGAGGAGTTCGGTCTGCAGACGCAGTACCACCCACATGCGGACGGGCATGTGGACACGCAGGACACCGTCGAGCGCTTCCTCGAGGAGACCGACGGCGACTACGTGAACCTGTGCCTCGACACCGGCCACATCAGCTACTGCGGCGGTGACAACCTCGAGCTGATCCGCAAGTACCCCGACCGGATCGGGTACGTCCACCTGAAGCAGGTGGATCCGAAGGTCCTGGCCGAGGTCGAGGCCGAGGGGCTCAGTGTCGACGAAGCCGTCCGGCGCGGCGTGATGTGCGAGCCGCCGAACGGCGTACCCGAGCTACCGCCGGTGCTGGATGCGTTGGCTGCGCTCGGCAGTGACCTGTTCGCGATCGTCGAGCAGGACATGTTCCCCTGCCCACCCGACGTGCCGCTTCCGATCGCGGAGCGCACGTTGGCCTATCTGAGATCCCACGGGGGTGGCGAATCGAGGTGACGGCCAGCAGAGTGTGAAACTCTCTGGTCCCACGCAACTCCGCGGAGTGGCCGCGGCTCGTCTGAAAGGCTGGTTGGACTCATGATTCGGTGGCAGAAGAAAGCGGTGGCCGCGAGCGCGGTGATCGCACTGGCGACAGCGCTGGCGGCCTGCAGTTCCTCCGGGGGCAAGCAGGAGGAGCAGAACTCCGGCGGCAGCGGCGGGAACGTCGCGGACACGCCGCGGATGAAGGTCGCGCTGATCACCCACTCGGGTCCCGGCGACACCTTCTGGGACATTGTCCGGCGCGGTGCCGAGGCGGCCGCGAAGAAGGACAACATCGAGCTGCAGTACTCCGCCGACCCGGACGGGGCAGCGCAGGCCAACCTGGTGCAGACCGCGATCGACTCGAAGGTCGACGGCATCGCGGTCACGCTGAACAAGCCGGACGCGGTCATCCCGAACGTCAAGAAGGCGATCGCGGCCGGCATCCCGGTGTCGGTCCTCAACGGCGGCCTGGACTCCTGGAAGACGACCGGCGCGGTCGGATACTTCGGCCAGGACGAGCGGATCGCCGGCCAGGCGACCGGTGACAAGCTCAAGCAGCTCGGCGCGAAGAAGGTCCTCTGTGTCATCCACGAGCAGGGCAACGTCAGTCTGGAGGCCCGCTGCCAGGGCATCAAGGACAAGTTCGGCAATGTCGAGAACGTGAACGTCAACGGCACCGACCAGCCGGGCACGCAGGCGACGCTGACCTCGAAGCTGCAGCAGGACAAGACCGCCGACTACGTGGTCGCGCTGAACGCCGGAATCGCACTGACCGCGGTGACCGCGGCCAAGGACGCCGGTTCGGCGGCCAAGATCGGCAGCTTCGACATGAGCAAGGAGATGGTGGCGGCGGTCAAGGACGGCAGGGTGCAGTTCGCCGTGGACCAGCAGCCGTACCTGCAGGGCTACCTGGCGATCGACTCGATCTGGCTCTACAAGACCAACGGGAACACCATCGGCGGTGGCGAGGCGACGCTGACCGGACCGGCCTTCATCGACCAGTCGAACATCGCGACGGTGGAGAAGTTCGCCACGGCCGGGACGCGCTGAGGTAGCGCCATGGCATCGACCATCACCACCGTGCCGGCGGACGACCGCGTCTCCGCCCGGTCCATCGGTGCCCGGCTGCTCAGCCGGCCCGAGATCGGATCGCTCGTCGGCGCGGCCGTCATCCTGGTGTTCTTCCTGATCGCCGCACCGCCGTTCCGTGACATCAACAACACGGGCACGATCCTGTACCAGGCCGCACTGATCGGTGTGATGGCGGTGCCGGTCTCGCTGCTGATGATCGGCGGCGAGTTCGACCTCTCGGCCGGTGTCGCGGTGACGACGGCCGGCCTGACCGCGGGCATCATCGCCTACCAGCTCAGCGTGAACGTCTGGGTCGGCATCGTGATCGCGCTGGCCCTGTCGCTGGCGATCGGCTTGTTCAACGGCTGGCTGCTGATGCGGACCGGGCTGCCCAGCTTCCTGGTGACACTGGGCACGTTCTTCATCCTGCAGGGCCTGAACATCGCGGTCACCCGGCTGACGTCGGGCGCGGTCGCGTCCAACTCGATCAGCGACATGGACGGGTTCAGCACCGCGAAGGCGATCTTCGCGTCGGAGTTCAAGGTGGGCGGGGTCACGATCAAGATCATCGTCGTCTGGTGGATCGCGTTCGTCGCCGTCGCCGCGTGGGTGCTGCAACGCACGCAGATCGGCAACTGGATCTTCGCCGTCGGTGGCGACGCCGCGGCGGCCCGCGCGGTCGGTGTCCCGGTGACGAAGGTGAAGATCGGCCTGTTCATGGCGGTGGGATTCTTCGCCTGGTTCACCGGCATGCAGTTGCTGTTCGTGCAGAACGGCGTGGTGCAGTCCGGCGAAGGTGTCGGCAAGGAGTTCCTCTACATCATCGCGGCGGTCGTCGGCGGCTGCCTGCTCACCGGCGGCTACGGCTCCGTGATCGGCGGGGCGATCGGCGCGCTGATCTTCAGCATGGTTCAGCTGGGGGTTGTGTACGCCGGGTGGAATCCCGACTGGTTCAAGGCGTTCCTCGGCGCGATGTTGCTGTTGGCCACCATTGTCAACCTCGTCGTCAAGAGGCAGGCGGAGGCACGATGACCACTACGAGGAGCGTCGATTCCGACGCGGTCACCCACCCGACCACGCCGATCGTCGAGCTGCACGACGTTGGCAAGAGCTACGGCAACATCGACGCATTGCGGGGCGTGTCGCTGTCGGTCCGGCAGGGCGAGATCACCTGCGTGCTGGGCGACAACGGTGCGGGCAAGTCGACGCTGATCAAGATCGTCGCCGGCCTGCACGACTACACCGCCGGGACGATGGTGGTGAACGGCGAGGAGCGGCATTTCTCCTCGCCGCGGGAGTCACTGGACAGCGGCATCGCCACCGTCTACCAAGACCTGGCGCTGGCGCCGCTGATGTCGGTCTGGCGGAACTTCTTCCTCGGCAACGAGATCACCAGAGGTCCGTTCCGCCAGCTGGAGGCGGCGCGGATGAAGCGGATCGCGAGCGAGGAGCTGACCAAGATGGGGATCTCGATCCCCAACCTGGAGCAGCCGGTGGGCAAGCTGTCGGGTGGCCAGCGCCAGTGCGTCGCGATCGCGCGCGCGATCCACTTCGGCGCGAAGGTGCTGATCCTGGACGAGCCGACCGCGGCGCTCGGCGTGAACCAGTCCGGCGTGGTGCTGAAGTACATCGTCAGGGCACGCGATGCGGGGCTCGGGGTCATCTTCATCACCCACAACCCGCACCACGCGTACCTGGTCGGCAACCACTTCGTCATCCTGAAGCTCGGCCGGGTCGCGCTCGACACGCACCGGGCCGACATCACGCTCGGGCAGTTGACCACCGAGATGGCAGGCGGTTCCGAGCTCGAGGCGCTCAGTCACGAACTGCGCGACGCCAATCCCGAGGCGGTTGTCGACCAGTCGGGTCCCAGACCGGTTGACACGCCTACGGACAATGAGGAGGAGAGGGAGGGGCCATGACCGATCTCCGGGTCGGCATCGTCGGCGTCGGAGTGATGGGCGGCGACCACGCCGAGCGGGTCGCACGCCGTACCGCCGGCGCGCGCTTGGTCGCTGTCGCCGACCCCGACATCGCCCGCGCCGAGGCACTCGCGAAGAGTCTCGATGTCCGGGTGGTCGAGGATCCGCTCGATCTGATCGCGGCGGACGACGTGGACGCGGTGATCCTGGCGTCGCCCGGGTTCGCCCACGCGGAGCAACTGCTCGCGTGCCTGGAGCACCGCAAGCCGGTGCTGTGCGAGAAGCCGCTGACGATGGACGCGGCGTCGTCGCTCCAGGTGGTCGAGGCGGAGCACAAGGTCGGCCGGCCGCTCATCCAGGTCGGCTTCATGCGCCGCTTCGATCCGGAGTACGCCGCCTTGAAGGAGCTGCTCGACTCCGGGGAGCTGGGCCGGACGCTGATGCTGCACAACGTGCATCGGAACAAGTCGGCCCCGGTGACGTTCCGCAGCGAGATGATCGTGCGGGACTCGATGGTGCACGAGGTGGACATCGCGCGCTGGTTGTTGGGTGACGAGATCACCCGGATCACCGTGCACGCCCCGAAGCCCAGCGGCCTCGTCGGCGACGGCGTACTCGATCCGCAGCTGGCCGTGTTCGAGTTGGCCAACGGAGCGATGGCCGACGTCGAGGTGTTCGTGAACTTCCAGGTCGGGTACGAGGTGCGGTGTGAGGCCGTGGCTGAACGCGGTAGCGCGACCATCGGGCTCGGGTCCGGCGTGTTCACCCGCGCCGGTGGCCAGTGGGGCGGTGCGATGCCGTCCGACTTCCGGGTTCGCTTCGAGCGTGCGTACGACATCGAAGTGCAACGCTGGGTCGAGGCCGCTGCCCGCGGTGCGATCGACGGACCGAGCGCTTGGGACGGTTATGCGGCGGTCGCGGTCTGCGAAGCCGGCATCGAGTCACTCACCTCCGGCCGCCCCGTCGATGTCGACCTGGCCGACCGCCGGAAAGTCCTCGGATGAACCGCCGAACGACCCTCCGCAAGGCCTCGGATGAAGAGCCTGTCGTCAACCTGTCACCCCATGCAGTAAGGAAGCATCGTGAGTACTGAGATCAAGCGCATCACCCACCTGGTCGGCGGCAACTCCTGGACCGGCGTCGCCGAGCGGACCAGCAAGGTCTACAACCCGGCGACCGGCCAGGTCACCGGCGAGCTCGACCTGGCCTCGGCCGCCACCGTCGACGAGGTGGTGAAGGTCGCCCACGAGGCATCCCGAGCCTGGGGCCAGACGTCGCTGACCAAGCGGACCCAGGTGCTGTTCGCGTACCGCGAGCTGGTGAACGAGCGTAAGGACCAGATCGCCGCGCTGATCACCGCCGAGCACGGCAAGGTGCTGTCCGACGCGGTCGGCGAGGTGACCCGCGGCCTGGAGGTGATCGAGTTCGCCTGCGGGATCCCGCACCTGCTCAAGGGCGGCTTCAGCGAGGGCGTCTCGACCAAGGTCGACGTGTACTCGATCCGTCAGCCGCTCGGCGTCAGCGCGGTCATCTCGCCGTTCAACTTCCCGGCCATGGTGCCGATGTGGTTCGTCCCGATCGCGGTTGCCTGCGGCAACAGTGTGGTGATCAAGCCGTCCGAGAAGGACCCGTCCGCGGCGAACGCGATGGCCGAGCTGTGGAAGGAGGCCGGACTGCCCGACGGCGTGGTGAACGTTCTGCACGGCGACAAGGAGGCCGTCGACCGGCTGCTCGAGCACCCCGACATCAAGTCGGTGTCGTTCGTCGGTTCGACCCCGATCGCGAAGTACGTGTACGAGAACGGCACCAGGAACGGCAAGCGGGTGCAGGCGCTCGGCGGTGCGAAGAACCACATGATCGTGCTGCCCGACGCCGACCTCGACCTGGCCGCCGACGCCGCGGTGAACGCCGGCTTCGGCTCGGCGGGTGAGCGCTGTATGGCGATCTCCGCGCTGGTCGCGGTCGAGCCGATCGCCGACGAACTGATCGGCAAGATCAAGGACCGGATGGCCAAGCTGACGACCGGGGACGGCACGCGGGGGTGCGACATGGGCCCGCTCGTCACCGGTCCGCACCGCGACAAGGTCGTCGGGTACGTCGCGGCCGGTGTCGAGGAGGGCGCTGAGCTCACCGTCGACGGGCGCAATGGTGACGTCGACGGCGCCGCCGAGGGCTTCTGGCTGGCCCCGACGCTGTTCGACAAGGTCACCCCGGAGATGTCGATCTACACCGACGAGATCTTCGGCCCGGTGCTGTCGGTGGTCCGCGTTGCGTCGTACGACGCTGCGCTCGACCTGGTGAACTCGAATCCGTACGGCAACGGGACGGCGATCTTCACCAACGACGGTGGCGCGGCTCGGCGGTTCCAGAACGAGGTCGAGGTCGGGATGGTCGGCGTCAACGTCCCGATCCCGGTGCCGATGGCGTACTACTCGTTCGGCGGCTGGAAGAACTCGCTGTTCGGCGACACCCACGCGCACGGGATGGACGGTGTCCACTTCTTCACCCGGACGAAGGTCGTCACGTCGCGCTGGCTCGACCCGAGCCACGGCGGGATCAACCTGGGCTTCCCCACTCACGACTGAAGGCAGGGCTGTCGCCTGGGTGTAGCGTCGAAGGCAACCCCCGGGGCATGAGGAGTACCGCGGCGTACGAAGGCCGGTCGGCCCGTCCGAAGTCAGCGAACACCAAGCCCCGGAGTGCGTCATGTCGAAGAACAAAGGCGGACGTGAAGTCCGCAAACCCAAACAGCCCAAGCAGCCGAAACCCAACCCGAGCGACGGCGCGATCATCCCGCCGACGAAGCAGGGCAGGAAGTAACCGCCGAACCCGGTAGCACGGTTTCGCACCGCGTCCTGCGTGGCTAACGATCCCTCGGCCCCGGCCACACCCGGGCCCGAGGGGCCCGGCCGGGGTGGCTTGGCGCGGTGGTGGTCCGGGGTTGAGCTGGCAGGCGGTCCGGGGTGGCTGGTGCGGGAGGGTGATTGTTGGGCGTTGACCTGGGGGTTGGGGTTGGGTAGCGTCTTGGGGGCGTTGTGGGGACGCGTCGAGACTCGCCGGAAGGCTGGAAGCCACCTCACCTTATCAATGGATTGAGCGCAGTTGTGACGCTCTCTTGTAGCCCGTGCGAGTCCGGGAACGAGAGGACGCGTTGTGAGACTGCTGCCTGACAAGCCGAGCATGGAGTTCCTGCGAAAGCAGGCCAAAGACCTCCTGGTCGCGTTGCGTGAAACCACCCCCGGATCGTCGCTCGCAGATGCGCAGCGGACGCTGGCGGGTGAGTACGGGATGCACGACTGGCCCACGCTGAAAGCCGAAGTCGACCGGCGGAACGCGGACGCCCCCGTCGCACCCGACGGTCTGGCCGACGAAATCGCCGCCGCCTTCGGGCTCGGACGTGTCACCGAGCCGGCCACGCCGGTTTCGTTCACGCCGATGGGACGGTCTTGGGACCTGACGACCGACCAAGGCCGCTGGCTGGCCGGCGCGGTCTACCCGTGGATCACACCCGAACAGGCCGAGATCGGTGCCCGGCTCCGCGACGCGGCCGTGATCGCCGGCGTCGCCGCACCGGTCGCCGTACGGAGTCCGAAGGGACAGCTGATCGAGCGGGTCCGCGACGAGGGTTGGCGCGTGCACGAGTGGCTCGAGGTCGGACCGCCGCCGGTGACGCCGGTCTCGTCAGCGGTGGCGCGGCGGATCGGTACGGCGTACGCGATCCTGCACGGACTGGCGATCCCGAGCGAGGCACCGATCAACCCGTACCTGACCTGGCGAAGCGGGGAGGCCGAGTGGCACCAGCTCGTCGACCGCGCCCGCGCCGCCGGCAAGCCGTGGGCGGGGCAGCTCGAAGCCCTGCTGCCGGAGGTGTTCGAGCTGCACAAGATCGATGCCGACTTCACCGATCAGGAGCTCATCCTCTGCAACAGCAACCTGATCCCGTCGTACGTCCGGCAAGGCCGCAGCGGCGAGCTCGTCGTCACCGAGTGGGACTTCACCGGATCTTTGACGCCGGAGTTCGAGGTCGCCGGCGCGCTGACCCACTGGGGCATGCGGCCGAAGACCAACCACAAGGCGATCGTGGCGTTCCGGGAGGGGTATCTGGAACGGGGTGAGTGGCCCAAGCTCGAGCTGGCCTCGTTCACCCTCGCCGTGACCGCCTGGCTCAACTGGACCTACAACGCGATCTGCGAAGCCATCGACCCGGAGAACGACGAGCGCGCCGAGTTCGCCGAACGTGAAGCGCTCGGTCTCCTCCAGTGGCCGATGACGCGGGCCAGGCTGGAGGACATCCTCGGCGCTTAGCCGCCCGACAGGACAGCGGTCAGCGCCGCGGCGGACGGTTCCGAGGTGTGGCCGTGGAGCAGCTCGGTGCGGTGGAGCAGGCGGGGCGCCGTCAGCGGTACGGCGGCCACCTCGGAACCTGTTGCTGACAAGGGAAGTACGGCCAGGCCGTGACCGGCCGCGATCAGGGCCAGCAGGCTGGCGACATCCGTGCCGGAGTAGGTGAGCGCCGGCCGGATGCCGTCGGTCTCGGTGGCGGCGCGGAGATCGGCGAGCGGTGCCGCGACATCGGGCGCATCGATCCAGCGGGCGTCGACGAGGTCGTGGAGGCTGATCCTGCGGCGGCCGGCCAACGGGTGATCCTTGGCGAGGGCAACGACCAGGTCATCGTGCGACACCGCGGTGGTGCGCAGCGATCCGACGCCGAACAGACGGAGCGGGTCGCTGGGCGCCGCCACTCCGTCGACCAGTCCCAGGTGGTACTCGCCCGCTGCCACTCCCTCCGCCACCGCTTCGCGGCCGCACACGGTCAGGACGACCGCAGTCCCCGCGCGAGCTCGTCGTACCTCGGTCAGGGCGTTCGCCAGCCGGCCGTCGGCTGCGGCGAGCGGGGAGGCCGCGATGGAGAGCGTGCCGGGCGGATCGCCGAGGGCGCGGTGGACATCAGCACGAGCGGCGTCGAGGCGGAGGAGGATGGCGCCGGCGTGTTCGAGCAGGCGCTCGCCCGGGACTGTCGGGACCACGGGCCGTCGGCGGAGGAGCGGCGTACCGAGGTCGTGTTCGAGCGCGGCGATGTGCTGGGACACCGCGGACTGCGTGTAGCCGAGACGTTCCGCGGCGGCGGAGAAGGAGCCGCACTCGGCGACGGCCACGAACGTGCGCAGCAGGTGTGGATCCACACGGATCAGTATCGCTTATGCCCAGTGCAGAGATCATCGTTGGCGCTGATGCTGGCGGGACGCCCAGGATGGTGACCATGAACGCCTACGCCGGACGCATCGCCCTGGTCGCCGATCGCTCGCCGCACGTCCGCTCGCATGCGCGGGTGCCCGGTCTGCTGGACCGGTTGAAGGAACGCGACAATCTGGACCTCGACGTGTACTGGGTACCGACCGAGGAGGCCGACGAGTCGCTCAAGGGGTTCGACGGCATCTGGCTGCTGCCGGGTAGCCCGTACAAGGACGAGGCCGGCGCGGTCACGGCGGTCCAGATCGCCCGGGAGAACAGGATCCCGTTCTTCGGCACCTGTGGCGGGTTCCAGCACGCGATGCTCGAGTTCGCCCGCAACGTCTGCGGTCTGTCGGGCGTGCAGCACGGCGAGAGCAACCCGGCGGCGGACGATCTGCTCATCGTCGCGCTGGAGTGCTCACTCGACGGTCACGAGGGTCCTGTCCAGGTGACGCCGGGCACTCGCGCGGCCGACCTACTGGGCGTCGAGCGGTCGATGGAGCGGTACCACTGCTCCTACGGCCTCGACTCCGCCCGCCTCGACGTACTGCGGGACCACGGCATGGTCTTCAGCGGGTACGACGACACCGGCGATCCGCGCGTCGCGGAGTTGCCCGATCACCCCTTCTACCTGGCCACGCTGTTCCAGCCGGAGCTGGCGGGCGACGGCACTCGACCGCATCCACTGATCGAGGCCTTCGCCCACGCAGCCGCCGGGAAGAACTAGAGCGTGGTGGTCGGACGAGGCTCGAGGCCGGCCGTCCGGTAGCACTCGTCGATCAGCGTCATCGTCGCGACCGCGTCGTCCGCGTCGATCGGTAGCGGTGCACCGTTGCGGATGCGAGCCGTGAACGCCTCCAGCTGATAGGCGTACGACGACTTGCGGCCGAGCTGCTCGACCCAGTGGTCCTCCTTGGTGGTGACGATCACCCGGTCGTCCAGATGCGGCAGCACGAAGCTGGGCGCGAACGCCTCACCGCGGGTGCCGACGATCCTGCAGCTGAAGTCGAGCGTCTCCGCCGCCATGCTCGTCCGCACTGATCCGGTCGCGCCGTTCGGGAACTCGAGGTCGGCGTTCAGCCACTCGTCGACACCGGGCAGCCGCTTTCGCTCACCCGCTCGCGCACTGACCAGTCTGGGTGCTCCACCGGCCCAGGGCGCGACCATGCGCTGGGCGTGCAGGGCGTAGCAGCCGACGTCCATGACTGCGCCGCCGGCCAGCGGCAGCGACCAGCGCGGGTCGTCCTCCGGCGGCGGTGGCATCACCATGGTCGTCTCGACGTGTTGCAGGTCGCCCAGCTCACCCTTGGCGAGCAGCTCGTGCAGCCGCCGGGTCACCGGGTGGAAGACGTAGTGGAAGCCCTCCATCAGCACCACACCGCGTTCCGCGGCAGCGTCGCGCACCGCCGCTGCCTCGGTCGCGTTGCTGGCCGACGGCTTCTCCGTGAGCACATGTTTGCCCGCGGCAATCGCCTTCAGGTTCCAGGGACCGTGCAACGAGTTCGCCAGCGGGTTGTAGATCGCTTCCACCTCGGGATCGGCGATCACGTCGTCGTACGACACGTGCACCTTCTCGACCCCGTGCTCCGCCGCGAACGCCTCGGCCCGGTCCCTGTCCCGCGCGGCGACGGCCACCAGTCGCGCCCCGCTCGAGCGCGCCGGTTCGGCGATCGCCCTCCCCGCGATCCGGGCAGCACCAAGGATCCCGATACGCAGCGGTTCCATGTTTCTCCTCATCGTCAGCGGTACGGCGGGTGCGGCACGACCGTGCCGGCGAATTCGACACCGAAGATGTCATCCTCCCGCACGCCCCCACCACCAAACATCCGTGGCCCGCCATCCGGACCCGACCCCCAGCCCTCAGCGTAAGAGCCTCCCGCTCCACCGCTCCGCTGCCGCGCCCCCCGGATCTTGCCCTTCACCTACCGGCCGCACGGCGTTCATCCGGGTCGCTGAGGTGATTCGGTAACGGAGCGATCTGATCAAATCTGGGTGTTGGGTCGACGGATGCGGGCGCAGGCCGCAGTATTTGCGCATGAGCACCGTGCAGGTCCGGGTTGATCGGAGCAGTCGTACGCCGTTACATGTGCAATTGGCACAGCAGCTCGAGGCGGCGATCCAGGGTGGCGAGTTGCCGGTCGGTTCTCGGCTGAGCAACGAGGTGGACCTGGCGGAGGCCTATGGCTTGAGCCGGCCGACGGTGCGGCAGGCGATCGCGCGCCTGGTCGACCAGGGGCTGCTGGTGCGCAAGCGCGGCGTCGGCACGCAGGTGGTCGGCCACTCGGGCCAGGTACGGCGTTCCCTGGAGCTCACCAGCCTGTACGACGACCTGGCCGCCGCCCACCGGAAGCCGGAGACCGAAGTACTGCGGTTCGGGATGAGCCCGGCGAACGCAGACGTGGCGACCGCACTGCAGTGCGAGCAGGGTGACCGAGTGCTCAGGATCGAGCGACTGCGGCGAGCGGACGCCGAGCCGCTGGCGCTGATGCGGAACTGGCTCCCTCCCGACATGCTCGAGACGGACCCGGTCACGCTGGCCGAGCGTGGACTCTACGAGCTCCTCCGTGCCGAGGGCGTACGGCTGAAGGTGGCGCACCAGACCATCTCCGCCGTACCCGCCACCACCGAGCAAGCCAGACTCCTGTCCGAGGAGCCCGGCTGCCCGCTGCTGGCGACCACCCGCATCACGTACGACGACCACGGCCAGCCGGTCGAATACGGCTCCCACTTGTTCCGCGCCAGCCGCTATTCCTTCGAACACACCCTCGTCCACCGCTGAACCACGGCGTGTCTAGCGGTTGAGGTCCCTGCCCCAGCCGGCGGGCGGGTAGGTCCACCTCGGGCTGTCGGCCATCGCGATCAGCTGGGCCATCGACAGCATCGGCTTGGCGCGGGTCGGTACAGCCTTCTTGTAGGCGGTCGCGTTGGCGCTGCCCAGTGAGATGGTCCGGCCGTCGGGGTGGCCGATCGTCACGTAGTTGATCTGGGGTTCGCTCGGGAGGCCCCTTCTCGCAGAGGTGTAGGCGATGACGAGCGTCCCGTCGGCGCGGGTGGTGCAGAACTCGGGGTGCTCCGGCGGGCAGACGATCGGAGTCTTCTCGGTCTTGATCAGCACCTCGACGTACGACGCCCCCTTGCCGTCATCGGCCAGGACGGATGCGCCGATGAAGTCGTCGCCGAAGCTCGTCGGCTTGCTCACCCTGGTCCCCGGCGGGAGGAGTGATTGCAGCGTGAAGAGAATCCCCTTCTTCGTCACCGTGTCCTGCGTGGTGGCGCTGGTCCTGGGCGTCGTACCGCTGCTGGTCGCGGAAGGCGTCGCGGCCGGTGTTGCCGCGAACGGAGGCTGCTCTGACGGGCGGCCGCCGAGGGCTTGGGTGCCGGCCACAACGATCCCGACGGTGGCCAGTACTGCGACTGCTCCGCCGGCGCCGGCGAGGGCCGTCCGGCGCCGGGACAGGACCTGCCCACGGCGGATGCCGCGCTCGACCAGATCGGTCGCGTTCGGTTCGAGGTTCTCGGTGGCCCGGTCCATCAGGTCGGGCAGGCTGTCGTTCAGAGGTGTCATCGAGGTTCTCCCAGGGTCAGAGGGCGGCCAGGTGGACGGCGTCGTCGCCGAGCACCGTCCGGAGACGGTCCAGGGCACGGGACGTCCGGGTCCTGACCGCACCGGCGTTCTTGCCCAGATCGAGCGCGACCTGTTCGACGCTGCGATCTTCGAAGAACCGCAGCACGAGCACCGCACGATCGAGAGGGGCCAGCTCGGCGAGCGCCTGCTGGAGGGACAACCGCAGCTCGGGGTCGCCGGGCCGGTCCGCCCGGTCCGGCAGCGTCTCGCTCGGCTGCTCGGTCGAGCTCCGGCGCCGCCGTTGCGAGATGTAGGTGCGCGCCAGCACCGTCTGTGCGTACGCCGGCAGGTTGTCGACGTGCTCGATCCGGCGCCAGGACCGGTACAGCTTCGCCAGCGTCTCCTGGACCAGGTCTTCTGCCAGGTGGTGCTCACCGGCCAGCAGCCAGGCGGTCCGATACAGCCTCGGAGTGCGCGCTCTGGCGAACTCCTCGAAATCCTCGGTGGCTCGCGTCAAGTCACCCTCCCGGTCGTCGTCTCACCTTCTTTGACGCTCCCTGCGCCCTGCTGCGTTACACCGCCGGCGGAAGAAGTTATCCACAGCCCGCCGGAGCAGAGTGGCAGGTGAGCCCCGGGCTTGACAGGATGGTCGCGCACGGTGACCAGATGGTCGCCGACGGGACTTCTGGGGAGACCGATGGCAGCCGACAGACTCGCCGCGCGCCGGCCGGGCCGGGACGCTGTCGAACTGATCGACGCGCAGGTCCGGGATGTTGTCCGGCGGGAGGGGATCGACCCGCTGCGGGATCCGGGAGCGGTGGACGCGATCGTTGCGACCGTCGTTCGGGAGTACGACGAGCGCAGCCTGACCGGGGTGGTTCCACCGATCGTGGATGTGGACGCGGTCAGCCGGGAGGTGCACGACCGGGTCGCCGGCTTCGGGCCGCTGCAGCGGTTCCTGGATGACCCGGCGGTCGAAGAGATCTGGATCAACGAGCCGAGCCGGGTGTTCATCGCGCGTGAGGGCCGGCATGAGCTGACCACGACGGTGCTGACCGAGGAAGAGGTCAGCGATCTGGTCGAGCGGATGCTGAAGACGACCGGCCGGCGGATCGACGTCTCGCAGCCGTTCACCGACGCGCGACTCCCCGACGGCAGCCGCGTGCACATCGTGCTCGGCGGCATCACGCAACGCTACGCAGCCATCAACATTCGCAAATTCACGGTCCGCGCGACCCGGCTGAGCGATCTGGTCGCGCTCGGATCGCTGACCCCGCACGCGGCCGCAGTACTCGACGCCGCCGTCGCGGTCGGGCTGAACATCCTCGTCTCGGGCGGCACCCAGGCCGGCAAGACCACGATGCTCAACGCCTTGGCCGGCTCGATCCCGGGCAGCGAACGCGTGATCAGCTGCGAAGAGGTCTTCGAAATCAAGCTCCCGATTCCGGACTGGGTGTCCATGCAGACGCGGCAGGCGGGTCTCGAAGGTACAGGTGAGGTGCGGCTGCGCGATCTCGTGAAGGAGTCGCTGCGGATGCGTCCGTCCCGGCTGATCGTCGGCGAGGTCCGCGGCGAGGAGTGCCTGGATCTCCTGCTGGCTCTCAACAGTGGACTGCCCGGCATGTGCACGATCCACGCGAACTCGGCGCGCGAAGCTCTGACCAAGATGTGCACGTTGCCGTTGCTGGCCGGCGAAAACATCGGGTCTCGGTTCGTGCTCCCGACCGTGGCCGGCTGCGTGGATCTCGTCATCCATCTCGGCATCGGGGCGGACGGGCAGCGGCGGGTGCGGGAGATCGTGGCGGTCAGTGGGCGGATCGAGGAGCAGGCGATCGAGACCGAGACGGTGTTCGGCACGGTCGACGGGCAGTTGCGGCGGGCCGAAGGGCATCTGCCGCATCCAGAGCGCTTCCAGCATGCGGGGTACTCCTTGTCCGGGCTGCTGACCGAGCTGCCGCGAGGTGTGGGCTGATGGGACTGCTGCTCGGACTGTTCTTCGGGATCGGCCTCCTGCTGATCATCTGGACGTTCGCGGTGCCGGCGGAGACGCGGCCGGCGAACGACGCGCGACTGATCGCTCGAAGCCGCGACCTTCTGGCCGGCGCGGGGATCGAAGGTGTGACGCCGGGCGCGTTCATCGGCGCGTGCCTGATCACCGGCGTCGCCGGGTTCGTGGTGATGTTCGTGGTTTCGGGCGCGTGGCCGGTCGGCGTGGTGTTCGGCCTGATGGCCGGTGGTCTGCCGGTCGCGCTGGTGCGGAGCCGCGCACGGAAGCGGCTCGCCGAGTTTCGTGAGCTGTGGCCCGATGTCGTCGACAACATCGCCTCCGCGGTCCGGGCGGGGCTGTCGCTGTCCGAGGCGCTGGCCCAGGTCGGTGAGCGTGGACCGCTGCCCTTGCGTGAACCGTTCCGCCGGTTCGGCGCGGACTATGCGTCGACGGGTCGCTTCGCGGATTCCCTGGACCGGTTGAAGGCGCGGCTCGCTGATCCCGTCGGCGACCGCGTGGTCGAGGCATTGCGGATCGCGCGCGAAGTCGGTGGTGGGGATCTCGGCCGGTTGCTGCGTTCGCTGTCGACGTTCCTCCGCGACGACGCCCGGACCAGATCTGAGCTCGAGTCCCGGCAGTCGTGGTCGGTCAACGGTGCCCGGGTCGCGGTCGCTGCGCCGTGGCTCGTGCTCGCGTTGCTGTCGTTCCAGGGCGACCTGATCCAGCGCTACAACTCTCCGGTCGGCGCACTGATCATCGGTGTGGGTGCAGCGGTCTGCGTGATCGCGTACCGACTGATGCTGCGGATCGGCCGGCTGCCCGAGCCCGAGCGGGTGCTGCGATGAGCCCGATGGTGCTCGGTGGCCTGGTGGGTGTGCTCTTCGGACTCAGCCTTCTCCTGGTCGTCCGGCGTTTGCCGTTCCTCCGGAGGCCGTCGGTCGACGACCGGATCGCGCCGTACCTGCGTGATCTTGGTGGGCCGGAGGTGTTCCTCGGTGTGGTCGACTCCAGCTCGCCGTTCTACGCGATCGTCCGGTTGTTCGGGCCGTCGCTGCGGGCCGGGGCCGGTCGGCTGGAGCGGCTCCTTGGTGGCGCCGCGTCGATCCGACGCCGGTTGTCGCGGGCCGGGATCGAGCGGTCTGTCGAGGAGTTCCGGATCGAGCAGGTGCTGTGGGGTACGGCGGCGTTCGGGGCAGGGCTCGTCGTCTCGATCGTCGCAGTGTCGTTCGGTGTCGGGAATCCGGTCGGGATGCTGGTGTTCTGCGGTCTGCTCGGCGTCCTCGGAGTACTTGCCCGAGACACCTATCTGAGCACGCAGGTACGACGCCGGGAGCGGCGGCTGCTCGCGGCGCTGCCGACCGTGGCCGAGCTGCTGGCGTTGTCGGTGGCGGCCGGTGAGGGTCCGGCAGCGGCGCTCGATCGGGTCGCCCGGTCCTGCCGCGGCGAGCTCGCCGACGAACTCCAGCGGGTCCTTGGTGAGACCCGCGCCGGTGAGACGCTCGTCCGCGCACTCGACGGCCTCGCCGACCGCACCGGTCTGCTCGCGTTGTCGCGGTTCGCCGATGGTCTCGCGGTCGCACTCGAACGCGGTACGCCGCTGGCCGACGTGCTGCGCGCGCAGGCGGGGGACATCCGTGAGGCCGGGCGGCGCGAGTTGATCGAGTCCGGTGCCCGCCGTGAGGTCGCGATGATGGTCCCGGTCGTGTTCCTCGTCCTGCCGGTCACCATCGCGTTCGCCTTCTACCCGGGCGCTGTCGGAATCCGGCTGATCGCCGGATGAACTGAGGAGAGGTCATGTCCCTACTGCTGACGAGACTGTTCGTGGCGCTGCTGGCGCCACGGCCCGCACGGAAGGAGCGCGGCGACGTCCCCGGCTGGGTGCTGATCACCGTGATGACCGCCGGGCTGGTCGTCGTGATCTGGGGCCTGGCGGGCAAACAACTCGCGCAGATGCTGCAGGACGCACTGGACTCCGTCTCCAACAAGTGATGGTTCCCGTCCGCCCGCATCCGCCGCGGCCGCGTGATGAGCGTGGCTCGGCGGTGGTCGACTTCGTGCTGGTGTCGATGCTCGTGGTGCCTTTGTTCCTTGGCATCCTGCAGGTCGGGCTCTACCTGTATGTCCGCAACACCTTGACCGCCGCGGCGTCCGAGGGTGCGGCCTACGCGGCCGTGCTGAATCGGCAGCCGGCCGACGGAGAGGGGCGGACGCGCGATCTGATCGACGGGGTGGTGAAGGACGGGTTGATCGATGCGGTCCAGTCCGAGGAGACCGACATCGACGGCCGGCCGGGAGTGCAGGTCGTCGTGAAGGCGCACATGCCACCGCTGGGCTTGTGGGGTCCTGGCGTCGCGTTCAGCGTCGAAGGTCATGCCGTCAAGGAGACCGGCGAATGAACCGATCGCGGGACGAGCGCGGCAGCGCGGTGGTCGAGTTCTCCTGGCTGGCGCTGTTGCTGATGGTCCCGTTGATCTACGTGATGCTGGCCGTGTTCGACGTCCAGCGGGCGTCGTACGGCGCGACCGCGGCGACCCGGGCCGCGGGGCGGGCGTTCGTGATCGTGCCGGCCGGGTTGTCGGAGGACGAGGCGCGAAGCCGGGCGTTCGAGGCGGCGCGGCTGGCGATGAAGGACCAAGGCGTCGAGCTCACCTCCGACCAGCTCACGATCAGCTGCGATCCTGCCTGCCTGGAGCCGGGGTCGACGGTCACTGTCACGCTGGCCACCGACGTACCGCTGCCGTTCATCCCGGACGCACTCGGTGGGGAGCCGCCGGCGATCCACCTCAGTGCCTCGCACACGGAGCCGTACGGCGACTATCGCGAGGCCAAGGGCAACGGATGAACGGATGCCGACGGCAACAGGGTGAGCAGGGTCAGATGACTGTCCTGATCATCGGCTTCACGGCGATCATCTTGCTCATGATCGTCGTGGTGACCGATATCTCCAAGGTGTTCCTGGTACGCCGTGACCTCGATGCGACCGCGGACGGCGCCGTACTGGCCGCGGCGAACGGGCTGGCAGCGATCTACGCGCAACCCGCGGCGGACGGGAACGCCGAGTTCGACCCGGAGCAGGCCCGTCGGCTGACGGCCGAGTACCTGGACCAGGTTGCCGCGAGCAACCGATTCGGTGACCTCGACTGGTCGGCCGACGTCGCCGGTACGACGGTGACCGTGCGGCTGACGTCCTCGGTGGACCTGCCGTTCGAGCCGCCCGGCTGGCAGGGAGACGCGGACATCGCCTCCGAGGCGGCCGCGATCGTCCCGATCCGGTGAATCCCGCGTTCGGCCACGGCAGAAAGGGCACCATGGGGTGATGAAGATCGAGCTGAACGGACGGCGGGCGCTGGTGTCGGGATCGAGCCAGGGGATCGGGCTGGCCATCGCCACCGAACTGGCCCGGGCGGGTGCGGCAGTGGTGGTGAACGGACGCGGTGAGGAGAAGACCAGCGCGGCCGCGGATCAGGTCCGCAAGGAGGTGCCGGACGCGGACGTGACGGCGATCGCGGCCGATCTCGCCTCGGCGGAAGGCGCCGGCGTACTGCGGGATCGGGTCGGCGAACTGGACATCCTGGTCAACAACCTGGGCATCTTCGGAGCCAAGCCGGTGCTGGAGATCGATGACGACGAGTGGCGCCGGTACTTCGAGGTGAACGTGCTGTCCGCGGTCCGGCTGATCCGGATGTATCTGCCGGGGATGATGGAGCGCGGCTTCGGCCGGGTGATGAACATCGCGAGTGACTCGGCCGTGGTGACGCCGCTCGAGATGGTGCACTACGGGATGACGAAGACGGCTCTCCTCGCGGTGACGCGTGGCTACGCGAAGGCCGCCGCGGGCACCGGCGTGACGGTGAACTCGGTGATGGCGGGCCCGACCCACACGCCGGGCGTCGAGGACTTCGTGTACGAGTTGGTCGGTGACGACCTGCCGTGGGACGAGGCGCAGCGCCAGTTCATGAAGGAGCACCGGCCGTACTCCTTGATCCAGCGCCTGATCGAGCCGCCCGAGATCGGCAATCTGGTCGTCTACCTCAGCTCCGACCTCGCGTCCGCCACCACCGGCGGCGCGGTGCGCGTCGACGGCGGCTACATCGACTCGATCCTGCCGTAGACCTTCAGCTGAGGATCCAAAAATGTAGTGACTACAAGATTGGATGGAGTAAAGCAGGGTGCCTTACGCTCTGTCGAATGGAGACGGGGCGGCGGGAGCGGAAGAAGCAGCAGACGCGGCAGGCCATCTCGGATGTCGCGACCGCGCTGTTCCTCGAGCGCGGCTTCGACGCGGTGACGGTGGCCGAGGTCGCGCGCGCGGCGGACGTCGCCGTACAGACGGTGTTCAATCACTTCCCGGCCAAGGAGGATCTGTTCTTCGACGAGCAGGGCTGGTGGACCGGGCCCGCGCGGTCGATCCGTGAGGCGCCCGCCGGGGCGGATCCGGTGACTGTGCTGGAGGCGGCGTACCTCGCAGAGACCCGGGAGCGGCTCGAGGCCGGGCATCTGGCGACGTGGAAGCAGTTCGTCCGGACGATCGAGAGCAGCCCGGCCCTGCTGGCCCGTCGCCGGCTGAACGCTGCCGAGATGGAGAAGTCGCTCACCGAGGCCCTCGACGAGCGGAATCCTGGGCACCTCAGAAACCGTTTGATCGCCGCGCAGTTCGCCGCCGCGCAGAAGGTCCTGGAAGAACAGCTGATGCGGCTCCTGCCCGACGAAGCGTCCGCGGATCAGGTGCGGGAAGCCCAAGCAAAGCTGGAAAGGGCAGTCGCAGAGGTCTTCGGAGTACTCCGCCATGGCCTAGCTTTACCGGCTACCACGGCCTAGCGGGTAGGCTGCTTGGTTGTGGCTGGACTGGATTTTGACGCGGAGCTCAAGCAGCTCGACGCGACGCTGACCTCGATCGAGAAGGTGCTCGATCTTGATGCGCTGCGCCGGGAGATCGCCGACCTCGGTGAGCAGGTCGCCGCGCCGGACCTGTGGGACGACCAGGCGAACGCGCAGAAGGTGACCTCGCGGCTGTCCAGCCTGCAAGCCGACGTGGAGCGGGTGACCGGGCTGCGGAGCCGCCTCGACGACCTCGGCGTGATGATCGAGCTCGGCCGGGAGGAGAACGACGCCGACAGCATCGCCGAGTCGGAGAAGGAGATCGGCTCGCTGAGCAAGGCGATCCAGTCCCTCGAGGTCCGCACGCTGCTGTCCGGTGAGTACGACGAGCGCGAGGCGCTGGTGACGATCCGGTCCGGCGCGGGCGGTGTGGACGCGGCCGACTTCGCCGAGATGCTGCAGCGGATGTACCTGCGCTGGGCCGAGCGGCACGGATACGCCACCGAGGTCTACGACACGTCGTACGCCGAAGAGGCTGGGCTGAAGTCGACGACGTTCGGGGTGAAGGCGCCGTACGCGTACGGCACGCTGAGTGTGGAGTCGGGCACGCACCGGCTGGTGCGGATCTCGCCGTTCGACAACCAGGGCCGTCGGCAGACCTCGTTCGCCGCGGTCGAGGTGGTTCCGGTGCTGGAGCAGACCGACGAGATCGACGTTCCCGAAGAGGAACTGCGGATCGACGTGTACCGCTCGTCCGGCCCCGGTGGCCAGAGCGTCAACACGACCGACTCGGCGGTCCGGATCACGCACATCCCGACCGGCACCGTGGTCTCCTGCCAGAACGAGAAGTCGCAGCTGCAGAACAAGGCCAGCGCGATGGTGATCCTGAAGGCCAAGCTGCTGGCGCTCAAGAAGGCCGAGGAGCGGGCCCAGATCGACGCGTTGCGCGGTGACGTGCAGGGCTCGTGGGGTGACCAGATGCGGTCGTACGTGCTGCACCCGTACCAGATGGTGAAGGACCTGCGCACGCAATACGAGTCCGGCAACACCTCCGGTGTCTTCGACGGTGAGATCGACGACTTCATCGAGGCCGGCATCCGCTGGCGCCGCACCGGCCAGACGGTTGCCGAACACAACTAGTGCAGCGCACCGATCTTCGCGCCGACTGCAGCAGTTGCTTCGGCCTCTGCTGCGTTGCGCTGACGTTCAGCAAGTCAGCGGACTTCGCGATCGACAAGCCCGCAGGTGAGGCTTGTCCCAATCTGAGTGATGACTTCCGCTGCACGATCCACAGCAAGCTGCGGGCGAGCGGCTTCCAGGGCTGCACGGTCTACGACTGCTTCGGCGCCGGCCAGGAGATCTCCCGCCGGGCCGGCAAGAGCTGGCGCGAACAGCCAGGCCGGCAGATGTTCGCCGCGCTGCCCATCCTTCGTCAGCTGCACGAGCTGCTCTGGTATCTCACGGAAGCCCTTGAATACAGGGCGTTCGAGGCCGAGATCCTGGCGGCGATCGAGCGGGTCGAGAGTGTCGCCAGGACTGCGGACCTGACGAAGGTCGACGTGATCGCGGAACGGGCCGTGGTCAACGAGTTGCTCCTGAAGACCAGTCAGCTCCTGCGCGGCAAGCAGAGCAAGAAGAAAGAGCGCCGCGGCGCCGACCTGATGGGTAAGGGCCTCCGCGGCGCGGATTTCGCGAAGGCCAACCTGCGCGGTGCCTACCTGATCGGCGCCGACCTGCGCGACGCCGATCTCCGGCAAGCCGACCTGATCGGAGCAGATCTTCGCGACGCCGACCTGCGCGGCGCCGACCTGACCGGGGCGATGTTCCTCACCCAGGCTCAGGTCAACGCCGCGCGTGGCGACAGTGCGACCAGGCTTCCGTCCGCGGTTACGCGCCCGTCCCACTGGGGCGCGAACCCAGCCGGTGCGTGACCGGCGTCATCAGCAGTGAGATGACGGTGATGCTCAGAGCCACCGCCGCGAGTGCCCCGCCTTGTCCCCACGACGTGCCGGCCAGCGCCAGGTACGCCGTACCGACGATGGCTGCGCCGAAGGCGAGGGTCGTCTGCTGGCTGGTGAGCAGGATGCCGCTACCCAGTCCCGCCTGTGCCGGCGGTACCTGACCGACGACCACGCCGATGAGCGGCACCATCACCAGTCCGCTGCCGAAGCCGGCGATCAGCATCGGTACGGCGAGCGTCCAAGGCGTCACGTTCGGCCAGGCCATCAACGTGATGACGGCCAGTACGGCGTACCCGACGGCCTGGATGATCCAGCCGCGGAGGATGAGGCCGGCGCCGTACCGCTGCTGCAGCCGCGGACCGTAGACCGAGGTGATCAGGAACCCGACTGCCATCGGCAACAGGCTCAGACCGCCTTCCAGCGGGGACATGTGGGCCTCGCCCTGCGTGGCGAGCGCGAAGACGAACATGAAGCCGCCGAACGTGGTGAAGAACGCGCTCGCCAGCAGCAGGCCGAGCCGCATCGCGCGGAGCCGCAGAACCGTCGGCGGGATGAGTGGAGCACGACCTGACTTCTCGGACCTGTGCTGGTGTACGCCGAGCACTGCCACAGCCGGAATGACCGCGGCCAAGGAGAGCCACGTCCAGAGCGGCCAGCCGAGTGGGCGTCCTTCGGTGAGCGGCAGAAGCAGCAGTACGAGGGCCAGTGCGAGCAGAGCGGCGCCGACGAGGTCGACCCGATGTGCCTTTTCGGCCTTGGTCTCCGGGAGCAGCCGGATCGCAGCGGCCAGCGCCAGCACGCCGACCGGGACGTTGACGAGGAACACGGCCCGCCAGCCCAGCCCGAAGACATCAGCCTCGACCAGCACGCCGCCCAGGATCTGGCCGAGCGCAGCCGCGGCACCGCCGGCCACACCGAACATGGCCATGGCGCGGGCGCGGTGCTCGCCGGTGAGCAGGCTGGTGATCGACGCCAGGACCTGCGGTGTCATGGCAGCGGCCGCGGCGCCCTGGACGACACGAGCCGCGAGGAGTACGCCGATGGTCGGGGCGATCGCGCAGATCAGCGACAGCACGGTGAATCCGGTCAGGCCGATCAGGAACAGGCGCTTGCGGCCGAAACCGTCGCCGAGGCGGCCGCCGACCACCAGCAAGGTGGCGTTGGCGATGCCGTAGCTCCCGACGACGAGTTGGAGCTCGCCGGAGGTCGCGTGCAGGTCCGAGCCGATCGCCGGCAGCGCGACGTTGATGATGAAGAAGGAGAGCATCGGCAGGAAGGCGCCGAAGAGGAGAGTGGTCAGTGCCACCGGGCCCAGCGGCGACGCGACGGCACGCGGCCGGGCGGAAACACCGGTGGCGGTGGCCTGGAGCTGGTCTGTCATACCTCCAGCCTGCGCGCGCTCGGAGCCTGGTGGTGAGAGCCTGGTTATCCTGGTATTGACACCACCTGGCACCAGGCTGGATCTCGCGCCAGGATAGGACCATGACCACCATCCCAGCCACCACCGACAGAATCTCCGCGCCGGCTCCGACACCGGCGTCCGCGGACACGACGGGCAGCGTGGTCAAGGCGGAGCAGCGGCGGGAGCTCGGGGTGTTCCTGCGCAGCAGGCGGGAGCGGATCCAGCCGGAGGAGGTCGGCCTCGCGCCGGGTGGCCGGCGGCGGACGCCGGGGCTGCGGCGGGAAGAGGTCGCGCTGCTCGCCGGAGTCGGCGTCACCTGGTACACCTGGCTCGAGCAGGGCCGGGACATCAACGTGTCGGCGCAGGTGCTCGAGGCCGTGGCCAACACGCTGCGGCTCGACCGGCTGGAACGCAACCACCTCTACACGCTGGCCGGCATCCAGCTCGGCCCTGCGCGCGGCGAGTGCTCGGTGCTGCCCGCGTCGATCCAGAAGATGCTCGACGCCGTCTCGCCGTACCCGGCGCTCGTGCTGAACTCGCGCTACGACATCCTCGCGTTCAACGACGCGTACTGTGACGTGGTCCTGGACATGCGTGCCATCCCGGTCGAGGAACGCAACATGCTCTGGCTGACCTTCGTGTCGCAGGAATGGCGGTGCAGCTTCGCGGAGTCGGAGTCGATGAAGCACCACATGGTCGCCGCGTATCGGGCCGCGCTCGCCCACCACCTGGGCGAGCCGGTGTGGCAGGACCTGACTCAGCGGCTCCTCGCGAGCTCCCCGCTGTTCGCGGAGCTCTGGGAGCGGTACGACGTCGCCGCGCCGAGCACCCGGATCAAGGTCCTGGACAACGCCAGGGTCGGCATGCTGCGCATCGAGCCGGCCACCATGTGGCTGACCCAGGCCGGCCAACTCCGCGCCAACGTCTACACCGCCGCCGACGAGGACACCGAAGCCAAACTCCGCATCCTCGTCGGGGCCGGCTGAGGGGCGCTCAGCCGGGCGATCACATCCGGTCAGGCGGTGTCGCGGTCGGGCCAGACCGTCTTCAGGGTCTGCAGGGTGACGGCGATCGCCGGGCGACGGGCGGTCGTCGTGCGCCAGACGGCGTACAGGCGGCGGCTCGGGGCCGGCTGCAGCGGTACGACGACCACACCGTCGGGGAGCGTGCCACGGCCGAGCCGGGGGAGCAGGCCGATGCCGATGCCTCGGGCAAGCATCGCCAACTGCGTCTGGTACTCCGCGACCGAGTAGGCGATCTCGGGCTCGACGCCGGCCCGGCGCATCGTCCGGACCAGCCATTCGTGACAGATCGAGCCGGCCGGTTGGCAGATCCATCGCTCCCCGACCAGGTCCTCCGCCCGGACAGACTCCTTGCCGGCCAGGCGGTGCGCCGCCGGGACGAGGACGTCGGCCGGATCGGAGCCGAGCTTCACCCGGGACAGTCCCTCCGGCAGGCTGAGCGGAGTGTTCTGCCAGTCGTGCACCACCGCCACGTGGATTTCCCCGCGACCGACCGCGGCAACTGCCTCGAACGGATCGGTCTCGGTCACCCGCACATCCAAACCCGGGTTCTCGTCGATCAGCCGTGCCAGCGCCTGCGGCAGGAGGCCGCGCGCGGCGGTCGGGAACGCGGCGATCTTCAAGGTGCCGATTGCCTGTCCACGTTGCTCTTCCAGCGTCAGTTCAGCGTCCTCGACCAGCTCAAGGATGCGCGCGGCGGTCGACGCCAGCTGCCGGGCGGCGTCGGTGAGGACGATCCCGCGTCCCTGCCGCTCGATCAGCGTCGTCCGTGTCTCGCGCTCCAGCTTGGTCAGCTGCTGGGAGACCGCCGACGGCGTGTAGCCGAGCACCTCGGCCGCGCGGTTGACCGACCCGTACTGCGCGACTGCGTGCAGGGCTCGGAGTCGGCCGAGATCAATCATTCAGCACTCCTAAAGTGATGGCGGTAGTAATCGGTGCTAGTCCTTAAGTGTACGCCGACCCAGACTGGACCGCATGAAACCTCGTGACCTGCTCCTCGCGCTCGCGGTCGTCGTGGTCTGGGGCGTGAACTTCGTCGTCATCGAGGTGGGCCTCGAGGACTTCCCGCCGCTGCTCTTCTCCGCCTTGCGCTTCTTCTTCGCCGCCGTCCCGGCGATCTTCCTGCTCGGCCGTCCACCAGTGGCCTGGCGGTACGTCGTCGGGGTCGGTCTCGCGCTCGGGGTGGCGAAGTTCGGGCTGCTGTTCACCGCGATGGATCATGGCGTCCCGGCCGGACTGTCGTCGCTGGTGCTGCAGTGTCAGGTGATCTTCACGGTCCTGTTCGCGGTCGCCGTACTGCGGGAGCGGCCGCGCAAGGCGCAGGTGATCGGCATTGCGATCGCCTGCCTCGGGATGGTGCTGATCATGCTCGACCGCGGACTGGCCGCACCGCTCGGCGCACTGTCGTTGGTGATCGTCGCCGGTGCGTTCTGGGGCGTGTCCAACACCATCACCCGCTATGCCAAGCCGCAGGACACCTTGCGCTTCATGGTCTGGGTCAGCGCGGTCGCCGTCGTACCGCTGCTCATCCTGTCGCTCCTCACCGAGGGACCGCACACGGATCTCGAGGCCCTGCGCGGGATCGACCTGACCGGCATCGGGGCGATCGGCTACCTCGCCTTCGCCGCAACGCTGTTCGGATTCGGTGCCTGGGGCTACTTGTTGCGCCAGTACGACGCGAGCACCGTCGCACCCTTCTCTCTGTTGGTGCCGATCGTCGGCATGGCCGCGGCGTGGGGGTGGCGCGGTGAGGCAGTCGGCCTGCAGCAGGCGATTGCGGCGGTCCTGGTGATCGGTGGCATGGCGTGCACCGTCGTACGACGCCGGCCTCGGACCAAGGCGGACGCCGAGCGACCGGCACTGGTGGAGCCCGTCGGCTGATCCGGTGTGTGAGAGGGTTGGCCGCATGGTGCTCGAAGTGGCGTTGTTCGATGTGATCGCCGGCCAGGAAGACGCGTTCGCGGCCGCCTATCTGCAAGCCCGCAAGCAACTCGAGAACGCCGACGGCAGCCGGACCATTCGGATGTCGCGCGGTATCGAGACCTCGACGCGCTTCGTGCTCCAGGTCGAGTGGGACTCGCTCGAGGCGCACGAGGCGTTCCGGGCGAGCGAATCCTTCGGTGTCTGGCGCGGCCTGATCGGCCCGCACTTCGCGAACCCGCCGCACGTCGAGCACTTCACCGACGTCCAGGACAGTTGACCGGATGGATGCGCAGCAGGTCAGTCGGCTGACCGCTCGGTGGATCGAGAAGCTGCCTGGCGAGGGCAGCACGGTTGTCTCCGGGCTCGGCATCCGGCCGCTGCTCGCGATCCTTGCCCAACTCGCCGTCGGACCCGCGCGGGACGAACTCGTCGAAGCCGCCGGCGGACCGTACGACGGTCTGCTGCAGACCCCCGAACTCCGGATGGCGCTCGGTCTGTGGACGCGGCCGGAGGTCCCGCTGCAGCCGGGAGTCGACCGGTTCCTGCCGCCCGAGGTCCGCGGCACGTTGACCGATCAGGCGGCGCTGGACGCGTGGGTGGTCGAGCAGACTGACGGACTGCTGGACCGGATGCCGATCCAACTGACGCCCGAGGTGCTGCTGGTGCTTGCGTCCGCGTTGGCGTTGCGGACGAAGTGGGTGCTGCCGTTCAACGAGTATCCCCGCGATGGGCAACGGTGGCTGAGCCGGTCCGACGATGACCTCGACAGCGTGCGCGTGTACGAGAGTGCGGCCGGACCGTTGACCGTGGCAACAGTCGTCGGCACTGGGGAGTTCGACGTACGGCTCGTGGTCGGTGAGACCGGTCGTGGGCGGGGCGCTGTGCTGGCGGCGGCGGTCGAGCTGAGTGGCGACGGCGTGAGCGGGTCGGAGGTGCTGGCGGCTGAGGCGTCGGCGCCGGCTCTGGAAGTGATCGACTCGATGTCGCCGGTGCCGTCGGTGCTGTTGTCGTTGCCGTACTTCGAGGTCGATGCCGAGCATGATCTGCTCGAGCATCCGGACGTGTTCGGGCTGACGTCGGCGATGGATTCCAGCGAGGGGCACTTCCCTGGCCTGAGTTCGCAGCCGTTGGCGATCGACCAGGCCAAGCAGGCGGTGATGGCTCGCTTCTCCGCCACCGGCTTCGAAGCGGCCGCCGTCACGACAATGGCGATGGCCGCCGGGTCCGCGCCGATGCCTGGCGCGAAGGCATTGCTCGTATCACTGGTGCAGCCGTTCGGGTTCATCGCTGTGCACCGGCCGACCGGCGTACCTGTCGTCGCCGGCTGGGTGAACTACTCGTAGGGATTGGCCGGGGCGGTCACAGGTTCGATCGTCTCGACGGTCAGTGCGGCGTCCGTGAAATGAAAATCGGCGTCATCTCGGCGAATAGTCGTGGTGGGGTGCGGACGCCCAGGCCATCACCTCGGCATGGACCTGGCGCATCCGCGGGGAACGACCGCGGAGCCGGGCGATTGTGATGGCCTGGGCGTCCGGCGTGGCAGGGTGGAGATATGGATGCCGACGTGGTGCGCGCAGTCAATGACCTCACCGCTCGCTGGGCCCGCACGCTTCCGGCGGGGAACACTGTCGTGTCCGGGCTCGGTCTGTGGCCGCTGCTCGCGATCCTGGCGACGGCCGCGGATGAGCCAGGCCGGACCGAGTTGGCGCAGGCCGCCGGTGTCGACGCGGCGGCGGGGTCCCGGGACGCCCTGTCGCTGGTTCGGGCGATCGAAGGCTCGGCCGATCTGCATGCGGCGCTGGGCGTTTGGGTGAATGAGCAACTGAAGCTCGCGGAGACGTTCGACAGTGTCGTGCCGGCGCCGCTGATGGGAACGCTCACCGGTCGTGCCGCCGTCGACAAGCCGAAGCTCGACGCGTGGGCCGCGGAGCACACCAGCGACTTGATCCGCGAGATGCCGGTCGAGATCAACCCCGACGTGATGCTCGTCCTCGCCTCGGCGCTGTCCCTGCGCACCACCTGGGTCCGACCGTTCACCGAGCAGATCAAGCGCGTCCAGGCCGGACCGTGGGCGGGCAGCCGGTGGCATTGGTTGGAGCGCGTCGACAGCGACCTCGACGCCGTACGGCGGTACGACGACCTGACCGTGATCACGGTTCGCGGCGATGCGGATGTCGACGTACTGCTCGGGGTTGGATCGGGTTCGCAGCCAGAAGTGCTCGCGGGTCTTCTCGGTGCCGCGGCCCGTCCGGCTGACGGCCTACCTGGGAGTGCGCTGATCGATCAGGGGGAGCCCGGTACGGAGCTCGCGCCGGGGGTGAAGGTGGGGCAGACCACGGCGCCGCGGCCCGATCTGAAGCTGACGCTGCCGTCGTTCAATGTCGAGGCCGAGCACGACCTGCTGGAGTTGCGTGAGCTGTTCGGGTTGACCACGGTCACCGCGGATCCCGGGGTCCGCGGCCACTTCAGTGCGATCAGCCCGGTGCCGCTCGCCGTCGGGCAGGCGAAGCAGAAGGTGCTCGCGCGGTTCTTCGCGACCGGGTTCGAGGCCGCGGCGGTCACGTCGATGGCGATGGTCCGGGCCTCGATGCCGACCCGCCAGGCCCGCCGGCTCGAGGTCGCGCTGGACCAGCCGTTCGCGTTCACCGCAGTACTGCGGGAATCGCGGCTGCCGATCGTTGCCGGCTGGGTCGCAACCCCTACAGAGCCGGGAGACTGAACAGCCGGTTCAGCAGCGCGGACGCCTCGTCGACGCCGACCTGGTCGCCGGTGAGGAGCAGGTCGAACAGCAGACCGCGAGACGCCGCCAGACCGAGCCGCGCGTACGCCGGTGCCTCGTCGGGTGGGATGCCCGCGCGGATGCACAGCTCGATCACCGGCGGAAGCCAGACGTTGATCAGGTCCGCCTTCAGTGCCTCGGTGTGCGGGCGATTCTGCATCGCGTGAGCGCTCAGCTCGAAGAACAGCGGCCCGTAGATCAGGGCCGCCTCGGTGACGCGGCGCCAGAACAGGTCGTTCTGCTCCTCCACCGGCAGATCGGTTGCCAGCACCTCGGTCAGCAGGTCGCGCTGTTGCTGCTCGACGGTCCGGACCACTTCGGCGAGCAGTCCTTCGCGGGAACCGAAGTGGTAGATCAGCATCCGGTGGCTGGTGCCGATCGAGCCCGCGATGCTGCGCAGGCTCGCGTCGCCCACGCCGTGTTTCGCGAAGTGCTCGACGGCACCGTCCAGCAGGCTCTCTCGGCTCACTGGGTGTCAGTGGTCGGGGTTGTCTGCTCGCTGACCTGCTTCAGCTTCTCCGTCTCCGTCTCGATATAACGCTGCGTGAGACTCGCGTACAGCCTGCCGAACAGCCAGCCGAGCGGACCTTCCTGAATGATCGTGGCGGTCGCGACCGTGCCCTCCGGCGTACTAATGACGCGGTGACCGCCGGTGGTCTTCAGGCCGAGCGCCCGGGAGACCCACTCGAAGTACTCGCCTTCCTTGAGGTCTGTCACCTCCCAGACCGCGGGCCGGAGCTTCGGCTGGCGGATCCGCGTCTTGGAGCCGACGTGGATGCGACCTGCGTCGAGCCGCTCGACGGAGTCGATGGTCGTCGGGGTCCACTCGGGCCACCTGGCGACGTCGCTGTAAACCTCCCAGACCCGCTGGGGCGTGGCCTGGACCTTGACTGAATGATCGAAGCGCATGTACCAAATGGTACATCAGGTCTTTGTCAGGCTTCGACAGGCGTCTGCTGTGGCTTCACTCGCGCCAGGTAGGGTCTGGGGCCATGGCTGACCAGAACGTCCCGCAGAACGTCGACAACGAGCAGGACCCGGGCGCGAACACCCAGATGTTCCGCGCCTTCGTGAGAGAGGGCCAGGCCGAGGCCACCACCGAACCGAAGGTGAACGGCCGGGTGCTGGCTGTCGTCGGCGCCGCCGTGGTGCTCATCGCGGTCATCGCCGCGATCGCCGTCTTCTGAGTCCTTGACCCTGATCCCGGTCGACGTCGTCCGGGTCTTCACCGACCCCGACGGACGCTTCGGCAACCCGCTCGGCATCATCGACGGTGCCCTCGTGCCGCCCGCGGACCGGCTGCGGGTGGCCGCCGAGCTGGGCTACAGCGAGACCGTGTACGTCGACGACGCCGCGTCCGGCGCGATCCGAATCTTCTCCGCGACCACCGAAATGCCCTTCGCGGGCCACCCGACCGTCGGCGTCTCGTGGTGGCTGCACTCCCAGGGACACTCCGTGGACACGTTGCGAGTGCCTGTCGGTGACATCGCCGTCACGCGGCAGGGCGATCTGTTCGCCGTACAAGCGGACACCGCCTGGGGAAGCGACTGGGACTGGCGGGAACTCGAGTCCGCCGAGGCCGTCCTGGCCGCCGACCCGGCGTCGTACACCGCCGGCCACTCGTATCTCTGGGCCTGGCTGGACGAATCCCGCGGCCTCATCCGGGCCCGCGCCTTCGCACCCGCCATGGGCGTCCGGGAGGACGAGGCAACAGGCTCAGCCGTCACCCAACTGACCGCCCACCTGGCCCGCGACCTCCACATCATCCAGGGCGCCGGATCCCACCTCTACACCACTCACCTCCCGCCCAGCCATGCCACAGTCGCCGGGCAGGTCGTCGCCGAAGCCTCCCGCACCGTCACGATCTGAGCGCCCGATTTCTGCATCCGTTGACGGTTGTGGGGGCGCGGATGGAGCATGGGTGCTCGGCTAGTTGGGGAGGTTCTGGTGGCGGAGGTTGTCAGGGCTGGGTTGGTGCAGGCGTCGTGGACCGGTGACAAGGAGTCCATGATCAAGGCCCACGAGGAGTACGCGCGGCAGGCGGCTGCGGCCGGGGTACGCGTGTTGTGCTTCCAGGAGTTGTTCTACGGGCCGTACTTCTGCCAGTTGCAGGATCCCAAGTTCTACGAGTACGCCGAGTCCGTGCCGGGGCCGACGACCGAGCGGTTCGCCGCGCTGGCCAAGGAACTCGGCATGGTCATGGTGCTGCCGGTCTACGAGCACGAGCAGCCGGGGGTGCTCTACAACACCGCGGCGGTGATCGATGCCGACGGCAAATACCTGGGTAAGTACCGGAAGAACCACATTCCGCAGGTGAAGGGGTTCTGGGAGAAGTTCTACTTCCGGCCCGGGAACCTCGGCTATCCGATCTTCGACACCGCGGTCGGCCGGATCGGCGTGTACATCTGCTACGACCGGCACTTCCCGGAGGGGTGGCGCGCGCTCGGGCTGGCCGGGGCGAAGATCGTGTTCAACCCGTCCGCGACCAGCCGGGGACTGTCGGCGTATCTGTGGAAGCTCGAGCAGCCGGCCTCAGCGGTGGCCAACGAGTACTTCATCGGCGCGATCAACCGGGTCGGCATCGAGTCCGACTTCGGTGACAACGACTTCTACGGTACGTCGTACTTCGTCGACCCCGAGGGCAAGTTCGTCGGGGACGTCGGGCACGACCACGATCCGGAACTGATCGTCCGGGACCTGGACCTGAACCTGCTGGACACGGTCCGCGACCGCTGGCAGTTCTACCGCGACCGCCGCCCGGACGCGTACGGCGACCTGACCAAACCGTAGGACGAACCGTCTCGAAGGAGAATCCGGCATGACGTTGCTGGTCAAGGGTGGGACCGTCGTCGGGCCGACCGGGACGCAGGTTGCGGACGTCCTGGTCCAGGGCGAGAAGATCGTTGCCCTGCTGGATCCGTCGTTCAGCCAGTCGATCACTCCGGACGAGGTGATCGATGCCGCCGGCAAGTACGTCATTCCGGGCGGGATCGACGCACACACGCACATGCAGCTCCCGTTCGGCGGTACGGCGGCCAGTGACACCTTCGACACCGGGACCCGGGCAGCGGCCTGGGGCGGGACCACGACGATCATCGACTTCGCCGTCCAGCGGACCGGTGAGGTCGTCCAGGACGGCCTGGCCGCCTGGCACGCGAAGGCCGACGGCAACTGTCACATCGACTACGCCTTCCACATGATCCTCGGCGGCGTCGACACCGACGCCCTGAAGGCGATGGACCAACTGGTCGCCGACGAGGGCATCACCAGTTTCAAGCTGTTCATGGCCTACCCCGGGGTCTTCTACTCCGACGACGGCCAGATCCTGCGGGCGATGCAGACCGCGCGGGAGAACGGCGCGATGATCATGATGCACGCGGAGAACGGCATCGCGATCGACGTACTCGTGCAGCAGGCACTGGCCCGCGGGGAGACCGATCCGATCTACCACGGCATCACCCGCCCGGCCGCGCTCGAGACCGAGGCGACCAGCCGTGCGATCGCACTGGCCGAGGTGGCGAAGGACTGCCCGCTGTACATCGTCCACCTGTCCGCGAGCGGAGCCCTGGAGGCGGTCGCCACCGCCCGCGACGCCGGCCGGAACGTGTTCGCCGAAACCTGCCCGCAGTACCTGTACCTCACCCTCGAGGATCAGCTCGGTGCGCCCGGATTCGAGGGCGCGAAGTGGGTCTGCTCGACCCCGCTGCGCAGCAAGCACGAGTCGCACGCGAAGGACCTGTGGAAAGGGTTGCGGAGCAACGATCTGGCGATCGTGTCGACCGACCACTGCCCGTTCTGCATGAAGGACCAGAAGGACCTCGGCGTCGGCGACTTCTCCAAGATCCCGAACGGGATCGGCGGCGTCGAGCACCGGGTCGACCTGATCTACCAAGGGGTGGTGGACGGTCAGCTGTCGCTGGAGCGCTGGGTCGAGACGATCGCGACGACGCCGGCCCGGATGTTCGGGCTGTACCCGCAGAAGGGCATCGTCGCGCCCGGCTCGGACGCCGACCTGGTCGTCTACGACCCGAACGCGACCACCCGGATCAGCGTCGACACGCACCACATGAACATGGACTACTCGGCGTACGAAGGGGTCGAGATCCAGGGCCGGGTGGGCACGGTGATCTCGCGCGGCGAGGTGATCGTGGCCGACGGCAACTACCATGGCCGGAAGGGCCGGGGGAAGTTCCTGCGGCGCGGCCTGTCGTCGTACCTGCAGTAGAACAAGGGGGGAAGACCGTGGACTTCGGAGTGGTGTTCCAGTGTGATCCGCCGGCGTCCGCGGTCGTGGAGCTGGCGCGCAAGGCGGAGGACGCGGGGTTCGGCTACGTCTGGACGTTCGACTCGCACCTGCTCTGGCAGGAGCCGTTCGTCATCTACAGCCAGATCCTGGCCGCGACGCAGCGGGTGATCGTCGGCCCGATGGTGACCAACCCGGGCACCCGGGACTGGACCGTGATCGCGTCCCAGTTCGCCACGCTGAACGAGATGTTCGGCAACCGGACGATCTGCGGGATCGGCCGTGGCGACTCCGCCCTGCGCACGCTCGGGGCGAAGCCCGGCACGATCGACCAGATGAAGGAGTGCGTCCGGGTGGTCCGCGCGCTGGCCCGCGGCGAGACAGTCGAGTATCGCGGCCAGCAGCTGAAGTTCGCCTGGGTCGACAACGGCGCGCTGGACGTGTGGGTCGCGGCGTACGGGCCAAAAGCACTGGCCGCGACCGGTGAGGTCGGCGACGGCTACATCCTGCAGCTCGCCGACCCCGACATCGCGGAGTGGATGATCACGGCAGTACGACGTTCTGCCGAGGAGGCCGGCCGTGATCCCGCGGCTATCAAGTTCTGCGTCGCAGCACCGGCGTATGTCGGGGACGACCTGGAGCACCAGCGCGAACAGACCCGCTGGTTCGGCGGGATGGTCGGCAACCATGTGGCCGACATCGTCGGCCGCTACGGCACGTCGGGCGCGGTACCGAAGGCGCTGACCGACTACATCGAGGGCCGGAAGGGCTACGACTACGCCGAGCACGGGCGGGCCGGCAACACCCACACCGCCTTCGTCCCGGACGAGGTGGTCGATCGCTTCTGCATCCTCGGCCCGGTCGACCGCCACATCGCCCGGCTGACCGAGCTGAAGGCGCTCGGCGTCGACCAGTTCGCGGTGTACCTGCAGCACGACGGGAAGGAAGAGACGCTCGCGGCCTACGGCAAGGACGTCATCCCGGCGTTCTGAAGCCGTTCCGCTGCTTGGGCCAGGCGGCGGCCGGTGCCGGTCGCGCCGTACAGCGTCGCGGGCGGGTAGTCGGTCGTCACGGTCCTGGAGACGAGGCCGGCGGTCGCGAGGTCCTTGAGGGCCAGGGCGAGGGCGCGGTTCGACATGCCGGGGAGGGCTGCGCGCAGTTCGGAGTACCGGCACTCCCGGTTGAGCACGGCCAGGATCGGCAGCGACCACTTCCGCAGGCCGACGTCCTCCAGTTCGAGCTCGACGAGCAGATCGGTCAGCGCGACGGATGGGTCGCCGAGCCGCTCGCCCTCGATCGTGAGCAGGTACTCCGGCCTCAGCGGGTGCCCGTGACCCGGGTTGCGCTCGATCAGGCCCGCGTCCGTGAGGAAGGCGAGCGTACGGCGCAGTGACTCCCGGCTGACGCCGAGCGTGTGAGTGAGGTTCACGAAACGTCCGCCCTGCCCGCGGTGCAGCTCGGCGAGCACCGGGACGGCCCAGCGGAGGTGCAGCAGGCGGGAGAGCGTTGACACGAAAGTAAGCCTAGTATAAAAACAGGACTATGAGCGGGATCGAGTACGACGGGCGCGCGGTCTGCGCCCTGGACGTCGGCGACCTGGAGCGGTCGCTGCGGTGGTACGAGCAGGCGCTGGGCTTCGAGGTCGTGCACCGGCTGGACGCCTGGGGGTGGGCCGAGCTGAGTACGCCGCTGCCGGGGATCTCGATCGGGATCGGGCAGGTCGAGGACCCGAAGACGGATGGCGGAGTCGTCGTCACCTTCGGCGTACGGGACATCGACAAGGCGCGCGAGCACCTCGAATCGCACGGGACGCGCTTCGACGGCGAGACGCGGCTGGTCGCCGACGAGGTTCGCCTCGCCACCTTCTACGACCCCGACGGCAACACCTTCATGCTCTCCGAGCGAGTGGCGCAGGCGTGAGTACGCCGCCGCGGCCTGGGATGGAGAGCCTCACACTCGTCCTGCTCCGGCGTCCCGCAGACCCGCCGGCCCTGCCCGAGGACGAGCAGGACCGGATCCAGCAGGCACATCTCGCCTTCCTCGATGCGCGTCGCACGGAGGGCGTGATGGGTGCGGCCGGCCCCTTCCGCGATCACGACGACGAGACGCTGCGCGGGCTGTGCCTCTACCGTGTCGGCATCGAGGAGGCCCGCCGCCACTCAGCCGACGATCCAGCCGTCCGCGCCGGCATCCTGACCGCCGAGGCCATCACCTGGTGGTTCCGCGAGGGCGAGGTCCGGCTGCCCAGCTGAGCGTGCTGCGGGCTGTAATGATCGGGCCGCATCGGACAGAAGCTGGGTATGAGAGCTTTCCGCCGATCACTCGTGCCGATGGCGGTGACGTTACTGGTCACAGCCATCGGTCTATCCTCCCCATCCGCTGCCGCGCCGCCTCCGGCCGTCCAGCCGGCAGGGCTCGAGCGCGCCGTCACCCTGATCACGGGTGACCGAGTGCAGACCTCCCCGGATCTGCGCCAGGTCCGGTTCGTCCCCGGCCCGGGCCGGGAGAACGTTCACTTCTCGATCCACCGGACCCCCGGCGCCGTCTTCGTCGTACCGTCCGACGCCGGCCGGTTGATCGCCGACGATCGGCTCGACCGGCGGCTGTTCGACCTGCGCCAGATGCTCAACTACGACGACGGCCTTCCGCTGGTCGTCACCTCCTCCGGGCCGGCGGCGGTCCGGGTCTCGAAGGCCAAGGCCGCCGACCTGTACGCCGAACTGGCCGGCACCCACCGGTCCGCAGAGCCCATCGGCAAGATCTGGCTCGACGACGGGCGCACTGCGCCGCCCGCAGCCTCAACCAGGGTCAACCTGCAGGTGGTGCCGAGCACCGACGCGATCGAGTACGACGTGCAGCGCTGGCCGCACACCGACGACACTCCGCAGGACAAGACCGTCACCTACACCAACGACGGCGACCAGCCGGTTCCGCTCGCGCTCGAGGCCGAGCTGACGGCGCCTGACGGCGCACCGGCGGCCGAGTCTGCGGTGCAGCTGAGCGCGTCGTCGCTGACCGTTCCGGCACATGGCACCGCTGAGGTCGTCGTCACCTCGAACACCAACCACACCGGGCCCGACGGGCAGTACACCGGCCGGCTGACGGCGCGACTGGCCTCCGGTGACACGCTCACCACCACTCTCGCCGTACTGCGTGAGGTGGAGAGCTACGACCTGACCGTCCGTCACCTCGACCGGACCGGCGCGCAGACATCGGGTTACTACGACTTCCTCATTGATCGCGACGCGACCGAAGGGCACGACGGGTCGCAGGAGTTCTTGGGGGGCGACGGCAGCGAGTACAAGGTGCGGGTTCCCAAGGGGCACTACCTGCTGGAGTCCGTCTTCGGCGTCTACGCCGAGAGCAAGGAATCGATCGATCTGGTCCTGCCGCAGCTCGATGTGACGGCTGATCGCACGATCACGTTCGATGCCCGGCAGGCGAAGCCGGTCAGGCTCTCGGTCCAGGATCAGCGGGCCGGCAACGGATTCACCATCGCCGCCTTCGAACTGGTGACGCCGTTGTTCAACCGCGGCGGCGGCATCGGTGGCACCGGTGATCCGGCCCTGTTCGTCGGTCAGATCGGTCCGACGGTGCCCGGACTGACCAGCACCCTGCACAGCGAGTTCGGCGTCGGCACACCCACCCCGGACGGTGAATACATCGACAGTCCGGTGGTGTACCACCTGAACTGGTCGAAGCTCGACGGATACTTCGACGGCTTCACCAAGGCCGTTCGCGACAGCGAGCTGGCCACGCTGCGGCCCACGATCACAGCGGGCGCCGCAGAGACGACCGCAGCGTGGTTCGCCTGGCGGATCTCGCCCAGGATCGGCATCGACTTCGGCGAGACCTACCGGTACACCAAGCTCCCGGCCACACCGACCATCCGGGTGACCGTGGCCGACGACTTTCGCTGGCAGCCCCAGGTCCGGTACTCGGGCAGCGACCCGCTCGGCTTCACGCAGTCCGCCGTCACCTGCCAGGCCGGGCGGACGTGTCCCAGTCAGTGGGGCGACACGGTCGTGACGCCGGTCGCTGCCCACGCTCGGCTGCTGCAGTTCCAGTCCTTCGACGCCGTCAACCAGACTGACCTCTCGCGGGCGGGTGACGTCCTCACGCTGTCGGCTGCGGGTGCCGACGGGTCCGGACATGTCGCGCGCAGGACCGGAACCTTCACGGTGAGCCCCGACGGAGACACCCGCGTCAAGGTGCCGAACGACGGGACCGCGACGGTCGACGTCTCGCCGGACGAGGCGACGTACAAGCTGGACCTCGTGACCGTGGGGTCGCCGCTCGGAGTGTCCACCAGGACCATCAGTTCGTGGCGGTTCAGGTCCGGTACGACGGCCACCAAGACCGCTCTGCCGCTGTGGACCGTCGGCTACCGGCCAGCTGTCGAGACCGGTGCGACACACATGCTGCCCTTCGAGCTCAAACCGTTGCTCGGAGCAAAGGTCGGCCCGCTGACCACCGTCGGCTTGCAGACGTCAACCGACGACGGCGCGACCTGGCAGCCGGCCAAGGTCCGCGGGACCGGCCTCAACCGGTACGTCGCCGAGATCAGCACCCCGGCGGGCGCGCAGACGGTGTCGGTGCGAACCACCGCCGCCGACGGCCAGGGCAACACGGTCGACCAGGAGATCGACCAGGCCTACAAGCTGCATCACTGATCCCGTTCCGGATGGCTCCGGCGCTCGGAGCCGTCCGGCATGGGTCAGGGGTTCGGTGTCCAGCGGTAGGCGCCCGGGAGGAGGTCGGTGGCCAAGACCGAGCCGACGCCCTCGGCAGTCGGCAGGATGACGCGGATGCCTGGGTGGTAGTCGACCAGGATCTGCCGGTCGCGACCGCACGGGCCGACGACGCCTCGACCTTCGTTGCCTACGGCCACGATCGTGGTGAGCTCGCGCGCGCCCTCCGCCCGCGCTCGGCCGAGCGCCACCAACTCGGCGCACGGCCCGCCGGTGAAGTGGTACAGGTTGATGCCGGCGTACATCCGTCCGTCCACACCGCGCACCGCGGCACCCATCGTGTAGACGCCATCCGGTCCGTCGGTGTTCGCGTCCACGGTCCGGCGGGCCAGCTCGATCAGCTCGCGGTCGTCATCGGTGAGTGGGTGCACGGTGATCATGCACCCACTCTGCCATCCGGTCAGCCGGTGATGCGCTTGAGTTCCGCGTTCACCACGGCCTTGACGGCCTTGATCTCGGTGGCCGGATCGGATCCGCTGCGGATGATCCGGTTGAGCGCATCGGAGTACGCCGAACTGGACTTGGGCGACCACAGGATCGGGGTCTGGGCGTGCCCGTTCTGGTTGACGAACGTGACCGCGTCGGCCGCCGGGCCGGACTTCAGCTTCTCCGCCTTCGCGGCCAGGCTCTTGCGGGCCGGGATGTGGAAGCCGTACGACTGGGCGAAGTCGAGCTGCTTGTCGGTCTGGCCGACCCACAGCCACTGGACGAACTTCTTCGCCGCGTCGACGTTCTTCGACTTCGCGTTGACGCACGACCCGTACGCGCCGACCGGGACGCTCGGCTTGCCGGTGCTGGCGTTCAGCTTCGGCCACGGCAGTACGCCGTAGTCGTCCGGGAACGCCTTCTCGATCACCGGCAACGTCCACAGGCCGGTGAACTGCATCGCGGTCAGCCCCTGGGTGAACGCGGACGGGTCGGACCAGTCGGTCGGTGCCCCGAGCAACAGAGTCTTCGAGGTGAACAACTCGCGCAGCTTGCGCAGCGACTCGGCCGCGGCCGGGTCGTCGAAGCCGAACTGGTTGTCGTCGGTCAGGTAGTCCAGGCCGGCCGACCAGAGCGCCGGTCCGCCGAGCACGCCGACGCCGCCGTCGTTGCCGACGAACAGGCCCTTCACCTTGTCCGTGGTCAGCGCCTTCGCGGCCGCGAGCAGCTCGTCGACCGTCTGCGGCGGCTGAAGGCCGGCCGCGCTGAGCAGGCTCCTGCGGTAGACGAGCAGCTGCATGTCGGTGACCTGCGGGATCGCGTAAAGCCTGTCCTGGTAGGACATCCGGGCGATCAGCGACGGAGTGAAGTCGTGCCAGGTGTCGCCGAGCAGGTCGGTCAGCTCGACCACCTGACCGGCCTTGATCATGTCGATCGTCGGACCGTTGACGTACTCGAAGACGTCCGGACCCTGGTCGGTCAGCAACGCGGTAGCGGTCTTCTTGTCGTAGTCGCCCGGCGACCACTGGATGCCGACCGTCGCGTCCGGGTACTCCTTCGCGTACCTCTCGACCGCCTGCTGGGTCCCGGCCTCGCCGTACTGGTGATACCACTGCGCCAACGCCGGCTTCGACCCGCCGGACCCGGTCTCCGGCCGCCCCGAGTCGGACCTACACCCAGCCACAGCCAAAGCCGCCAACCCACCACCCGCCGCCAGCACCCGCCGCCTGCTGATCCCAGCACCCACCATCACACGTCCTCCATCCAGCGCAGTCCCACAGCCCGCGCACCACCCAAGACCCTACGACTGAGCAGGCGCACGACGCCGAACTTCCAGGTGGTGAGAACCGCGATCGCGTATGCTGTGCCACATGTCTTCTTCTCGTGACTAGAGAGGGTTCCTGCGCTGGATGGCGCGGTTGAGCCCAGTTTGTTCGGATCTCTAGGAGCGAATTCATGTCCGGCACTTCTCGTGCCGGGAGCTACCGTGATGTTGTCTTGCTGCCGTTCGCGTTGCGCACGTTCGTGCCGGCGTTGTTCGGGCGGCTGGCGTACGGTCTGCTCCCGTTGTCCCTGCTGTTCACTGTCCAGCACTCCACCGCTTCGTTCGCGACCGGCGGGACGGCCGTCGCGTTGTTCGGTCTCGCATCGTTGTCGATGCCCTACAAAGCCCGTCTCGTCGACCGTTTCAGCCAGCGTCGCGTCCTTCCCCTGCTGGCCGCCGGCTCATCCGTCGCTCTCGTCGCATCGACTCGTACGGCGGACAGCGTCGTGCTGCTGCTGGTCGGTACGGCGGGACTCCTCGCACCACCGTTGGGACCGTCGATGCGGTCGAACTGGCGGCTGCTCACCGACGGCTCCGACCTGAAGGAACGGGCCTACGCGCTGGACGCCGTCTGCGAGGAATCGCTGTACCTGGGCGGTCCGCTGCTCGCCGGCGTACTGATCAGCGTCGCATCCGCCCGGTCGGCGCTCACCTGTTGCGCCGTCCTCATGATCACCGGGACCATCCTGATGGTCACGAGCCCGATCACGACCCACACAACCGCGGCGCCGCCGAACCGCCATCCGTTGGGGCCACTCACGATCCGGCCGCTACGGCGGATCCTGCTCGTCATCATGGTCACCGCGTCAGGCGTCAGCATCGCCTATCTCTGCGTGGCCGGCGTCGCTCAACGGGCCGGCAACCCCGGCGCGGCCGGGTACGTCGAGGCGGGCATTGGTCTGGGCAGCGTCGTCGGCGGACTCCTCTGGGCGCGCCGGAAACACACGCGGTCCTGGCCGATTCACCTTGCCGGGCTGATCGGCGTACTTGCCATCGGGCTATCGGCCGCGTCGCTTGCACCCAACCTCGTCGTCCTCGGGGTCGTGATGGCGGTCGCCGGGCTCGCTGTGGCTCCGCTGTTCGTGGTCGCCTACCTGGCGGCGGACGACGTCACTCCGGCGCACCAGCGCACCGAGGCGAGTACGTGGATCAACACGGCCAACAATCTCGGCAGCTCGGCCGGCTCGGTGCTTGCCGGGCTGGCGATCGACCGGGCGTCGCCGACCCAGGGGTTCCTGGCCGGCGGCGTACTGCTGGCGGTCGTCGCCGCGACGGTCTGGCGGTCAGGCGTCGGACAGGCGGGCGATGGTGGCCGACGCCCGGCGGACGATCGGGACGGGGCCCTCGGGGAGGACGTCGCCGATGAAGGTGTAGTGCTGCAGGATGTCAGGGTCGACGCCTCCGGGACGGTGCCGGCTGTGGTCGCGGACCCAGTCGATGATGTCGCCCCAGCCGGGGGCCGCGAGCGATCCGCCGAAGTGCTGGACGGACAGGCCCGCGCACAGGTTGCCGAAGGCGAGGCGGTGGGCCAGCGGCCAGCCGCGGAGGGTGCCGAGGACCAGTGACGCCAGGAAGACGTCGCCCGCGCCGGTCGGGTCGTAGGACCGGACCGGCAGCGCGGGGACCTGCTCCTCCTCGCCCGTGGTGGAGTCGATCGCGAGTACGCCGTCCGCACCGTTGGTGACCACCGCGAGCGGCACTCGATCGGCCAACTTGTGCAGCGCGGCCTTCGGCGTGTCGGTGCGGGTGTAGGCCATCGCCTCGCCCGCATTCGGCGTGAACGCGTGGAAACCCTCCAGTACGTCGAGCACAGCCGGGGACCACTCGTCGGTCGGGTCCCAGCCGACGTCGCCGAACAGCAGCGCTCCGGACTCTCGCGCCTCGACGGTCCAGCCGGGCAGCTCGTCGGCGACCGGCACGATCGCGGACCGGGTGTTCAGGCCCGGGCCGACCAGTTTGCTCGGGTCGCCCGGGGCCTCGTGGGCGTGGGTGACCATCGCGCGGTCCCGGTCGATCGACATCGAGACGGTGACCGGGGAGTGCCAGTGGCCGATCCGGCGGGAGTGGGACAGGTCCACGCCCTCCTGGTCGGCCAGCGTCCGCCAGCAGAAGTCGGCGTACACGTCGTCGCCGAAGACGGCCGCGAGACCGCTCTTCAGGCCGAGGCGGGCGGCCGCGATGGCGAAGTTCGCCACCCCGCCCGGGCAGGAGCCCATCCCCTCGGCGAAGATCTCGGTCCCGGTGGTCGGCGCGGACTCCAGGCCGGTGAGCACGATGTCGAGGAACACCGTGCCTTGCACGAACACGTCGTACGCGTCGGGTTCGTTGGTCACGGTGACACTGCTCCTTGTCATCCTTGGTCGGTCGCTGGTTGCCGGCGCGGTTCTGTCCGTGCCGGGTGGAATGCTCCTTCGTAGCATCATCGACCGGTCATCACCACGGGTTTGGGAGGACGTTTGTGAGTGGCGGGGTGTGTCCATGATTCCGACCTGGATCTCGGTCGTGGGTGTGGTGATGACCGTGATGAGCCCGCTGCTGGCGCTCGGCGGTGTGTTCCTGGGCTCGTACCTGACCCGGAAGTCGGATCGTGAGCTCGACGTCTGGCGGCACCGCGAGGAGACGATGCGGATGGTCCGCTGGGCGGTCGAGCAGATCCTCGAGGGTGACGAGGCGGGGACGGACGCCGGAGTCGTGACACTGCGTTCACTGATGCGGTCGGAGCTGTTACAGGCTGAGGACTACGATTTGGTCGCCGCGTTGACCGCCTCCGTTGCGATCGACCGGGTCGGCCCGGCCGCGTACGCTGATATTGCGGATGCTGATATCGAGGTCGTCGAGGGAGACGAGGAGCATGGCTGAGAAGAAGACCGTGAGGGTCTCTCGTCAGGCCGTCGAGTTGGCCCGCCTGCACGTGGAGGCCGCGCGCAGGGCCGGCCGGAAACCCGAGCCGGGAGTGGCCCGCATCGCGGGTGCCCGCCCGGACAACGGCAACGGCGCGTCACCGGCCCCCGCCTGAGAGTTCGGTCCGGCGCTGGTTCGCCGCAGTACAACGATTGACGTCGTAGACCGTCTATCGGACGCACCCGTTCGGAGCGGCACGCCTGGTCGGCGGCACGCCCGGAACCACCTACACTGATCGACGGCCGCTCCGGTGGCGTACGGTGCCATGGTGGTTACCACTGCGTCGCTCCCTGTTCCCGACCACGGCCGGATAGACCCGTGATCCGCTTCGAGAATGTGTCCAAGACGTACGAGGGCCAGTCCAAGGCCGCTCTGCTGAACGTCAACGTCGAGATCGAGAAAGGCGAGTTCGTCTTCCTGGTCGGCACCTCCGGGTCCGGCAAGTCGACGTTCCTTCGTCTGGTCCTGCGCGAGCACCGGACGACCAGGGGTCACATCATGGTGGCCGGCAAGGACCTGAACCGGCTGGCCAGCTGGCGGATCCCGCAGATGCGCCGCCAGATCGGCACCGTCTTCCAGGACTTCCGGCTGCTGCCGAACAAGACCGTCGCGGAGAACGTCGCGTTCGCGCTGCAGGTGATCGGCAAGCCCCGGTCGCACATCCGCAAGACGGTTCCCGAGGTGCTCGAGCTGGTCGGCCTGGACGGCAAGGAGGACCGGCTCCCCGACGAGCTGTCCGGCGGTGAGCAGCAGCGGGTAGCGATCGCCCGCGCGTTCGTGAACCGGCCGATGATCCTGATCGCCGACGAGCCGACCGGAAACCTGGACCCTGGTACGTCGGTCGGCATCATGAAGCTGCTCGACCGGATCAACCGGACCGGGACCACGGTCGTGATGGCCACCCATGACGTGTCGATCGTCGACCAGATGCGCAAGCGCGTGATCGAGCTGGAGAACGGTCATGTCGTCCGTGACGAGTCGCGCGGCGTCTACGGCTATCAGCACTGAGACCGCTGCCTGAGTACAGGGACTGACTGAAGAATGCGCTTGAACTACATCCTCTCCGACCTCGGTATCGGCCTGAAGCGGAACCTCTCGATGACCATCGCGGTCGTCGTCACCATCTGGGTGTCGCTGTCGCTGTTCGGCAGCGCGCTGCTCGCCCGCGAGCAGGTCGACCTGATGAAGGGGAACTGGTACGACAAGATCCAGATCTCGGTCTTCATGTGCACCAAGGACTCCGGCGGCCGTGGCTGCGCCGGCGCCGAGGTGACCCAGGAGCAGAAGAACCGGATCCGCCAGGTGATCGAGTCGAACCCGGACACCGCACCGGACGGGGTCTTCGGCGAGTCGAAGAAGGAAGCGTTCGAGTCGTTCAAGAAGCTGTACAAGGACTCGCCGATCGTCAGCACGGTCACCGAGGACCAGATGCAGGAGTCCTACCGGGTCAAACTGAAGGATCCACAGCGCTATCAGAACCTCGTCAGCGCGGTCAGTGGCTTACCCGGCGTCGATACCGTGCAGGACCTCCGGCAGTACCTCGATCCGTTGTTCAAGGCACTGAACGGGTTGCAAGTCGGCGCTCTGGTCGCCGCAGGACTGCTGCTGGTGGCCGCGTTGATGCAGATCTCGAACACGATCCGATTGGCGGCGTACGCCCGGAGACGGGAGATCGGCATCATGCGCCTGGTCGGCGCGTCGAACTTCTATATCCAGCTGCCGTTCTTGCTGGAGGCGGTGCTGGCCGCCTTGATCGGCGCGGTCCTTGCCTGCGGCACGTTGTGGGTCTTCGTGTACGTCGTCGTCATGCAGCGGGCCGAGGAGACGTTCCGGGTCTGGCAATGGGTCGGCGCCGCGGAAACCTTCCGGGCGACGCTGATCATGGTGGTGGTCGGACTGATCCTCGCCGTGGTCCCGACATTCCTGACAACCCGGAAATACCTCAAAGTCTGACCCGGGTGACTTATCGTGCAATAGCAGCATCACCGCACGACAACTCAACCCAGAGCAAGGGGTCGACCTGTGGTCCCGCACTTCCCCGGTGCGAACCCGCGTCAGCGGGGGAGCATCAAGCGAGACGACAGCACCGGCACCACCGCCACGCCGTACCAGCGATCACGTAGCAGACCGCCGGGACGGCAGACGGTCGTTGCCGCATGCTGCCTTGTCCTGTCCCTGTCCGCCGGAGTCCTGGCGGCGGTTCCGGCTGCCCAAGCGGACCCGCCGGATCCAGCCGCCAAGAAGAAACAGCTCGACTCGCAGATCGGTGCGCAGAAGGCCGATCTCGCCGAGGCGTCCGACCAGCTCGGCGAATCCGTCGCCGCGTACAACCAGGCCGAGGCCAAATACAAGGTCGTCCAGGTCAAGTACGCCGCCGCCCAAGGCCGACTGGCGGCCGCGAAGGCCGCCGATGTGGTTGCCGCGAGCAAACTCCAGGCCGCCGAGCAGGCGCTGACGTCGGCGGTGGCCGACGTCGCGGCGGGCGAGCAGCTGATCACCGAGAAGCGGGCCGTGGCCGGGCGCGCGGTCAGATCGGCGTACCAGCAGCAGACCGGCCTGGTCGGGCTGACGATCGCGCTGCGCGGTGCGTCGCCGGCCGAGATCGCCACCGGGATGCAGGTGCAGCGCAACGTGTTCGGCATCCAGGGCAACGCGATCACGAACCTGAACAACGCGCAGGCTCAGCTCGCGAACCAGCGGGCCAAGGTCGCCCTGGCCGAGAAGACCGCGGTCGCGGCCCGGGCCGAAGCGGCCCGGACGGTCAAGCAGGTCACCGCACTGACCAAGCAGGTCGCGGCCGACAAGGCCGAGGCCGCCGCGGTCGCCCAGGTGAAGCTGGTCGCGTACAAGGCCGCGGAGCGCGAGAAGAACACCGAACAGGCGCAGTACAACGCCCTTGTCGCCGAGCGCAGCCGGGTCGAGCAGCTCTTGATCGCCCGCGCGAAGGCCGAGAAGGCCGCGGCCGCCCGCAAGAAGGCGGCCCGGGAGAGGGCCGAGCGGGCGAAGGCTCGCAAGGAAGGGCGGCCGCCGCGGCGCATTCCGGACGACTCCGGCGACGGCGGGCTGAGCTACCCGGTCAGCAGCTACATCACGTCGCCGTACGGAATGCGGTTCCACCCTGTCCTGCACTATTGGAAGCTGCACGACGGCACGGACTTCCGCGCCCCCTGCGGTACGCCGATCCGCGCGGCGGCGAGCGGACGAGTGACGGACAAGTACTACAACGGTGGTTACGGAAACCGGCTGTTCGTATCGCATGGAGTGATCGACGGCAGCTCCATCACCACGGTCTACAACCACCTGTCGCGGTACAAGGCGCGCGTCGGCGAGCACGTCAGCAAGGGCGAGATCATCGGGTACGCCGGAACCACGGGGTACTCCACCGGCTGCCATCTGCACTTCATGGTCTACCAGGACGGCCGGGTGGTTAATCCGATGAAGTGGCTCTGAGCTACCTGCGATACTGGTCGGATGGTGAAACAGACCGGCCAGCAGAAGCCGATCGCGCAGAACCGGAAGGCGCGACACGACTACCACATCGAGGACGTGGTGGAGGCCGGGCTGGTGCTGACCGGGACCGAGGTGAAGTCCCTGCGGCAGGGCCGGGCCTCCCTCGTCGACGCGTTCGCCGCCGTCCGCGGTAGCGAGTTGTGGCTGCAGGGGATGCACATCCCGGAGTACAAGCACGGCACCTGGACCAACCACGAGCCGCGCCGCGCCCGCAAGCTGCTGCTGCACAAGGACGAGGTGCAGAAGCTGATCCGGGCGGTCGAGCAGCAGGGCGTCTCGCTGATCCCGCTGTCGCTGTACTTCAAGGACGGGTACGCCAAGGTCGAGCTCGCCACCGGTCGAGGCAAGAAGGACTACGACAAGCGGCACGCGCTGGCCGAGCGCCAGGCCGATCGCGAGGCCCGGCGCGCCCTCTCGGAGCGCACCCGCCGCCGCGACTGAGGGGGCCGGGCCGGCCGGGCTGAGGGCTGTCTGGGGTCGGCTCAGGGGTGGCTGGGGGCTGCACCCGATGGGGCGGACGGCGTCCGGCGCGCAGAGTGGATGCATGTCCACTTCAGACCTGCTGGTGACGCCGGCCCAACGGGACCGCGCCGTCGAGATCCTGAAAGAAATGTACGCCGACGGCCGGCTGGACCACGCCGAGTTCGACACCCGGCTGGAGCTGGCTCTGAGGGCCCGCACCCGTGCCGAACTCAACAGCACCTTCGACGGACTCGTGTCCCGGCCCGTCCCGACGTACGCACCCGCCGCCTTCACCCGGCCGGCCCCGGTGCAGCGGTACTCCGGCGATGGCCGGGGGATGGGGACCGTCGCGCACTGGCTCGGGTACCCGACGTTCTTCGTCGGCCCGGCGATCGTGGTGGCGACGGCCGGCCAGAAGAACCCGGGCGTCCGTAAGCACGCGGTGGAGGCGCTGAACTTCCAGCTGAGCGCCTTCGGGGCGTTCGCGCTGCTGGGGATCATGACGGGCGTGACGCACGGCTTCACGGGGTTCCTGTTCCCGATCCTCGGCATCCTGTGGTTCATCCTGACCGGGATCGGTGGCCTCGCGACCGCGGTCGGCTCCAACTTCCGCTACCCGTTCACGCTGCGCCTGATCAAGTAGTGGCTCCACCCTGGCAGGCTGGGTGATCGCTCTGGCCGGGCTGATGGTCGCGGGGGCGGCGGTCATCTTCCTGCGCGCGCCCGAGGCGTCGCCTGCCGCTGACCGTGTGTAACGGGAATGTCAGGTGCGGGTCGCCTGTTGGACTTGATAGTGTGGACTTCCACCGCCCTGCGGGACCGGTGGGAGTTTGACAACTCAACAGGGGGTGAACGGTTTCGACTTTGGACGTTTGTTCCAAGGGAAGCGGGCCGAGGATCCAGGGTTATCTCGTTAACGATCTCTGGAAACCAATAACTGCCAATTCTCAGCGCAGTAGCTTCGCTCTCGCCGCCTGACGGCCTGAGCACTTAAAGAAGCGGTCAGCCCGGGGATGCTCCCGTCCCGGCTCCTGGCCTCATTTAGGGAGCTTGCTGCACTAGCCCGGTCACGGGGCTGGTGTGGGACATTTACAGTGACTGAGCCTGTCAGCGACGTGTCTGTGAGAGCGCTGGGGCTGAGAAAACGACTAACAGACTGCGCCCGGAGAAGCCTTGAAACACCGCTGAAGGACGCGGGTTCGATTCCCGCCACCTCCACCCCTGAGAGTTACAAGAAGGCCGGTCCCCTCGGGGACCGGCCTTCTTGCGTGTACTGGGGGTTCTCAGGTGTTGAGGGTGGTGCTGGGGGACTGGCCGTAGGCGGTGCGGTATTGGTTGGCGAAGCGGCCGGGGTGGTGGAAGCCCCAGTGGGCGGCGATGGCGGTGACGGTGGTTTGGGTGGGGTCGGCGGCCTGGAGGTCGGCGTGGGCCTGGGCGAGGCGGACTTGTCGGAGGTAGGCCAGCGGGGTCGTGTCGAGGTGCCGGCGGAACGCGAGTTGGATCGCGCGGTTGGTGACGCCGGCGGCGGTGGCGATGTCGGCGATGGTGAGCTCGCGGTGGGGGTTGGCCTCGATGTAGCTGATCGCTCGGCGGAGGGTGGCCGGGTGGGCGTCGCGGCGGTTCTCGGCGGTGGGGTCGGTGCGGGTGTTGTTGGGGACCGTGGCCAGGACCATCGCGGCGAGGAACTGCGTGATGGTCGTGGAAATGAGGGGTTCGGAGACGAGCGCCGGGTTGGTGAGTGTCTGCGTGTGCACGTAGTCGATCGCGTCCCGCAGTTGCCGCTGGGCCGCCGTCGTGGCGGGTCGGTGGCTGTGGAAACTGAGCGCCGCGGGCCTTCGCCCGTCGAGCGCGGTGGCGGCGACCCGCTGCAGGACGGTGGGATCGATCATGAGGACGAGCTCACGCGGGTGCCGCAGCCTGCCCGTGAGCCCGCGCTCTCCAGGAGGCAGGAGCAGTACGTCGCCCGGTCCAGCGGAGTACTCCGGAATCTCGACTCCACCGGAACGAAGGCTGCACACGAAGTAGCGGTCGAGCGGATCGGCGCGGTAGGACAGGTCCGCGCCGAGCTGGAACTCATCGCTGGTCAGGCCGGGGAGGAAGGTCCGGGCGATGCGGGTCCGGGTCGGTACGCCGTTGAGTCCGGACAGGTTCACCCGCGTGTACGTCTCGGACAGAAAGGCCTCGATCTCGTCGATCGTGGTGCTTTCGAAGACGACTGGCATCGCAGCTCAGCTTCCCTCCTGGAGGGTCCGGCCTGGGCTGCGACCGTAGGCGGCGTGGTAGGAGGCGGTGAATCGGGGGACGGAGAAACCCCACCGGTAGGCGACCGTGGGGACAGTGACGCCGCTGGCGGGGTCGGTCTTCTGCAGGTCGCGGTGCGCGCGTTCGAGTCGGACCTGTCGTAGGTGCTCGAACGGCGTACATTCCAGATGCCGGCGGAAGGCGTACTGGAGTGCACGGGCACTCGTGCCGACGGCCTCGGCGATGTCGTTGACGCCGATCGGTTCGGCGGCATGCGCGTCGATGTAAGCCACGGCTCGTTGAACGGACGCCGGCGTGACCCAGCCGGGTGAGCGGGCGTACGAGACCCGCAGCGTCGCGTTCGGGAAGACCACGAGCATCGACGCGATGACGTGCGTGTGCAGTTGCTGGGCGACCAACGGACTCTCCGCGGACGACGGTACGTCGGTCAGGACGCGGTGGACGTAGTGGCTCACCGACTGCCAGTACCCGCTGAGCCGGGCGTTGAGTGGCAGCCCGGTGCCCAGCCAGAAGTCGTCAGGCGAAACGCCGTGCGCCGACTCGGCGGCCTCCTCGAGGTCGCGGTAGCTGACGCGCGTCCCGATCGAGTCGAACGGCGGGAATTCGAGCGCCATCGGGTCGTCCGGCGCACGCATCAGCGAGCCACCGGCCGGCACCCGCAACTCCCCGCTCGGGACGGTCGCGACGGCCGGCCGCGAGAACCAGACAACGAGCGGTTCCTTGTACGGTTCGGTGTCCACCGCGAAACCCAGACCCACGTGCCATCGGTCCGAGCCCAACGGTCCGCACTGCGTCGTCTCGATCTTCACTGCCCCGGTGGAGAGCTGACCGCCGGCGACTCGCGGGCTGGCGGAGGGAAAGACCGCATCCAGCGCGTCGACGACGGCGTCCGAACCCTCGCCGAGCATGAATCCCCGCACGACACCACCAGTTCGGGTGCTGTCGGCTGCCGTCACGTTTGTCAACCTCCACGAGGACTTGCTCCGAAGCTACGCCCACACACCACGCGGCGAAACCAGACAAGCCTCATGGATCGAGAGGCCATGGACAGCGCTGGAACCGGCGCGCATGCTGAAAGCGGTGGGGTCGGGGGGCGCCCGGGCAGCCCGGAGCCGTGACCGCGCCAAGGGGGCGATTGGCATGGCCAGAGTCGAGCGACGTCATCAACGCGACGAGGAACTGGAACAGGTCGACATCGCGCCGGTTCCAGGACGTCGATCAGGTATCACACCACGGATGTTCACCGGGATCGTCTTCATCGTGGCGACCCTGGCCTTCATGGTGGCCGCGACGGTGTTGTCGATGACGTTCGATTGGCCCGACATCCTGCGTCAACCGGCGGATGTGGTGTTGCCCGAGTACGTCGACGGCGGCACGAGCCTGGTCTGGACGTGGTTCGCGGTCGCATGGACGTACGCGATCCTCGCCGTACCGATCCTGTTGCTGCCGACCGCGCTGAAGCGCAGGGACGACGCGGCTCTGCGGGTCGCCACCTGGGCGGGCGCGGCGTCTGTGCTGCTGGCGCTGGTCGGATTCCTGCGCTGGGTCTTCGTAGTACCGCCACTGGCCGACACCTACGTCAACGGAGACACAGCTACGCGTACGGCGGTTGCCGTGGCGTGGACCGCGCAGCATCAGTACGGCGGTGCGCTACTCGGTGAACACCTGGGACAGTTCCTGGGCATCGTGTGGTCGGTCACCGTCAGCATCATCATCCTGCGAACCAAGCTGATGCCGAGATGGGCGGGCTGGCTCGGGCTGCTCGCCAGCGCGCTGTACTTCACCAACCAAGGCGACATCCTCGCCACCGCGATCCCCAGCTTCCCGGTCTGGGACCTCGGCGGCCTGCTCGGAAGCTACCTGTGGGCAATCTGGCTAGTAGTGCTCGGCGTCCTGCTCCTCCGCCCCCCGAACCCATCGACCAGCCCTTAGACCGGCCGATTTCTTCCGCGTCGCTCAGCGATAGTCGCGGAACGTGCGGCGGAGGTCGTCGGTCCACTCGGTGGGGAGTTCCCAGGGGATGAAGTGGCCGCCGCCCGGGTGGGCGGTCAGGTTGACGTGGTTGTACCACTCGGCGCGGTCGCTGTTCAGGAAGTTCTGCACGCGTTCCTCGGGGGTGCTGACGCCGGGTGGGTCCTCGTAGCCGACGAAGGTGATGCCGGTGGGTGCTTCGATGGCCGGCGTACGGTCGTGCGACGGCGTCCACGGGTAGCGGTTGTTGTTGGCGTAGGTGCGGATCGAGGTGTCGATCGCGTTGCCGGCCCAGTAGATCGTGGCGTGCGTCAGCAGGTCGTCGTCGCTGAACGCCTTGTCGCCGCCGGACCAGCTCAGCCACCGCTCGAGGATCCACGCGAGCATGCCGGCCGGTGAGTCCGCGAGGCCGAAGCCGAGGGTGCTCGGGTCCAGGACATGCGTGGCCAGGTGGGCCGCGAACCGCCGTTCCAGCTCGATGATCCGGTCGTGGATCGCGGGCGGCAGGTTCGGCGGGATCGGATTGCCGCCGCTCAGGTCCCAGCCGCGGTCGCCGTTGAAGAACGTGAGTTTCAGACCCGAACCGATGTGGATCCCGTAGAGCTCATCGGCGTACTTGTGACCGAGTTGCCCGGTGACGAGCGCGCCGACATCGCAGCCGGCGGCGGCGTACTTCGGGTAGCCGAGGACGCCGGTCATCAGGTCGTGCCAGACGTCGGCGATCTTCCAGAAGTTCATGTCCGGCTGGTTCGTCAGCGGTGTCGAGAACCCGAAGCCGGGCAGCGACGGCACGATCACGTCGAACGCGTCGGCCGGATCACCGCCGTACGCCGCCGGGTCCGCGAGCGGGCCGATCACCTTCGACCAGTGCCAGAACGTCCACGGCCAGCCGTGGCTCAGGATCAGCGGAACCGGGTTCGGACCGACGCCGGGCTTGCGCAGGAAGTGCACGGGTACGCCGTTCACGTCGACGCGGTAGTGCTCGAACGCGTTGATCGCCCGCTCGGCGGCACGCCAGTCGAACCCGTCGGCCCAGTACTCCACCAGTGCCTGCAGTCGAGTACGACGTACGCCGTAGAAGCCGTCGTCGTTCCCGGCGTCGAGCGGCCATTTGGTCGCGGTCAGTCGGCGGCGCAGGTCGTCGAGGACGTCGTCCGGGACGTGGATCGGGGTTGGCTCCAAGGGAAAGCCGGTCATAGTTGCTCCTCAGCGGCGATCTCGGTCAGCCGGGTCAGCACGTGGATGGAGCTCGCGAGTACGTCGCGCTCCTCGGGGGTCAGTCGGTCGACCAGGCGGGACAGCTTGTCGACCCGCTCCGTATGGCGGGACCGTACGACCTGCCGGCCGGCGCGCGTCAGTGACAGCAGCATCGCGCGGCCGTCATTCGGGTCGGGGCGGCGCTGCAGGAGGCCATCCTGCTCGAGCTTCGTGACCAGGCTGGTGAGCGCGGGCTGCTTGAGCTGCTCGGTCGCCAGCAGGTCGGTCAGCCGGAGCGGCCCGTTGCGCGCCAGCGTGTGCAGGACCGACAAGGTCGAGAAGTTGAACCTGCGCACCGAGGGTAACCGGATGAAGATCGGATTGAAGTCCTCGATGACCGTGGTCAGCCGCTCGACGTCCATCTCTGCCGCCATGCCGGAACCGTATCAATAATCGATGTAAGTGCGCACGCGGATTTCTTTGAGTTGCCTGGGGCAACAGTTTGCTCCGCTGTCAGTTGCTGAGGGCAATACCGACGGCGACGGGGGAGTCACCGGACTTGAGGGTGAGGGTCGCGGTCGTCAGGTTGTCCGGCAGGTGGCCCGTGAACGTGATCGTGCCGTGCTCGGTGCCGCCGGACGGGAACTTGCCCGGCCACTGGCTCCGCGAGTCGTCGGCGCGGATCGCGTTGCCCTCCGGGCCGGTGAGGGCGACGTTGCCGTCGAGCGGCAGGGCGACCGACTGATCACCGGCGTTCTTGACCGCGAGTTGCACACGGGTGAAGTGGCTCGTGTACGTCACGTTCTCGACGGTGACGGTCAGGCCGTCGAATGCCTTCCCGACCGGCTTGACCAGGCGGGCCTCGCCGGACTCCTTGCCGGTGAAGTAGCCGGCGGCGTACTGGGCTGCCGCGGTGAGCGCGAACCCGCCGACACCGACGCCGAGCAGTACGACGACGATCGCGACGATCACGGAGACGTTGAAGCGGCCGGGGGAGCGTTCCTGCCCGCTGAGCGCGTCCATCAGGGCGACGACCATGGCGGTGATGAGCGCGATGACCGGCGGTACCAGCCAGCGGAGCGGATCGCCGGGCCCGGTTGAGAAGAAGGTGACGACGAGGTTGATCAGGAGGCCGAGTGCGAGGAGGGCGCCTGCGATCGCGAGTACACGACCAAGCCTTACCTGGCCGACCTCATCGGGGTCCGCGGGCCGTCGCGTCTTGGCCTGCGCGGCGCGTGCGTCCGTCGTACGTGACGCCTGCGCCGTACGTGAGGTCTGCCGGGCGCCCGCTGCTCCACGAGATGTCTGCGCCCCGCCGGCTGGTGGGGCGACGCCTGCTTGCTCCTCGGCCCGACCGGTGTCGGGCCAACTGGCCGACTCGTTCCGGCTGGCCTGCGACCGATCGAACTGAACCGGCACGGTCATCCCACCAGCCCACGGCGACCGAGCCGGCTCCGGATTGTCCGCCGACGGATAGGCCCCCCAATCCCCAGGCCCAACCGCAACCCCACCAAGACCCTCATCGACCCGCTCCCCACCCGACGGCTCATACTCACCGTCGGCGCGAGCGAACTGGCTCACACCCTGCTCAGCCTCACCAGGCGCGAAGGGGTTCCCCCCATGCTCACCCTCGCCCGGCGCGAATCCGCCCAGCTCACCCTCAACCGCAGCGAACGGGCTCCCGCCCTGCGCGCCCTCGGGTGATGCGAATCCGCCGGGCTCGCCCTCGGCGAACGGACTCCCGCCCTGCGCGCTCTCGGGTGGTGTGAATCCGCCGGGGGCACCCTCAGCCGCGGCGAACGGGTTCCCGCGCTGCGCGCTCTCGGGTGGTGCGAAGCCGCTCGGCTCAGGCTCGGCCGGCGCGAATGGGCTCGCGCCTTGCCCGCCTTCGCGTGGTGTGAGGCCGCCGGGCTCACCCTCGGCCCGCGCGAATCCGCCGGGCTCGCCCTCGGCCCGCGCGAAGCCGCCGGGCTCGCCCTCTGCTGGGGCGACGGGGTTTGCGGCTTGCTCGGGCTCGGGTGGGGCGAAGGGGTTCTTGCCCCGGTCGGCCTCGGCCGGCTTGTACGCGCTCGGGTCCGGGCCGGGGTCAGGCGTGACGGTGCTTGGCTGCTGGTTGCGGTTGGCCGGAGTGGCTGGGCTCGGGCCGCGGTCGGCGAGGCTGGGGCCTCGGTCGGCGGGGTCGGGTGGGTTGAACGGGCGCGCGTTCTGGTTTGGCTCGGGTGGTGCGGGTGGGCTCGGCTGCTCGTTGTTGGCTATTGGTGCGTACGGGCTCGGCCCGGGTTCAGCCTCGGTTGGGGCGAAGGGGTTCTCACCTCGGTCCGCGCGGCTGGAGGGAGGAGTCACCGGGGCGTACGCGGCTGGGTCGCCGAGCGCGACTGGCTCGGCAAGAGAGAACCGGTCCACAACCTGCGGCCGCTCGGCGGGCCCGGAAGGTGCCGCCGCAGGAGCTTCCCGTGAGTCGCGGTGGTACGCCGAGGCGTCCTCCTCCCGGTACGACGCCTCGTCGGGCGCGGCGTACGCACCGTCTGCCTGCCCTGAGAACGCGTCCTCCGCAGGTGCGCGAGACGAGTCCTCTGCCGGCGCGGAGTACTGCTCCGCAGGCGCGACATACCGATCGTCCGCAGGCGCGACGTACCGATCGTCCGCGGGCGCGGCGTACCGATCGTCCGCGGGCCGGCGGTACTGCTCGTTCGAGGGCGCGTCCTGCTGGTCCGCGGGCGCGGCGTACTGCTCGTCCGCGGGTGCTGCGTACTGCTCGTTCGCCGGGGCCGGGTAGGCGTCGCCTGCTGGGTAAGGAGCGTCTGCAGGTGGGGGATACGCGGCCGCTGGAGGGGGCTCAGGCGGGGAGAACGACGCGGGTGGAGCTTCCGCGGGTGGGGTGAAGGAGGCGGGTGGGGCTTCCGCGGGTTGGGCAGGCGCCTGGGAGGGGGTTTCGTGGAAGGTCAGGGCCGAGCGGCCGATCTGGATTTGGTCGTTGTCGGTGAGGGGCGTGGGGGCGGCGAGGCGCCGGCCGTTGAGGGCGGTGCCGTTGCGGGACTCGTCGATGAGAGTCCAGGTGCTGCCCGAGCGGGCGAGGCGGGCGTGGATGCGGGAGATCTGGTCGTCCGCCGTCAACCGGATGTCGGCGTTGGAGGCGCGCCCGATGGTGATCGAGTCGCTACCGTCCGACAGATCCCAGCGCTGGTCGCCCAGCGACAGCGCATGTTCCATTTCCACTACGCCCTAACACCCCACGAAGCAGCCGACTCGTCTGCGCGATTCTGCCTGTACCACCCTCATCTGGTCCAGAGCACCCACAACGCACCGAGCCTAATCAACCGCTGGTACGGCGACCCCGCGGGGCCGCCGTACCAGGTGACCCACGGCACTAACCAAGCGTCATCCGGGGCTCACCATTGAGCAGGCCGGTGCCGGAAATGGTGCAAGTGCCGCCGCGGTTCTGTGTGTAGGACTGGCGGACGCAGGAACGGAGCGCGAGCTGGGCCCAATAGTTCGGGTGCAGGCTCTCCTGGATGAAGTAGTTGGACCCGACCGTGGTGACCGTGCGGATCTGGTTGATCCACTCGGTCTTGTCGACCGCCGTCGGCTGGGTCCACGAGCTCAGCCCGACCTCCTCGTAGAGACCGACCGAGCTCTCGCACAACCGCCGGCCGTTGAAGGCTGACTGGAGCTCGAGCAGGCGGACGTTGCCGAGCCCGGACTGCCCGATCGCCGCCCGGACGGTGTTGTTGATGGTGACGAGCGCGGTGTTGTTCGCCCAGTCGGCGTCCGCGTTCCAGAACCCGCAGCCGCCCACGCTCTGCCGCGTGTAGCCGCTCTGCCCGTACCGGAACCCGCTCCCGCCCGGAAGCGGCGACGGGTAGGTCTGCACCAGCAGCGTCCACGCGTTGTCGCCGTACCCGGCGTTCCGCATCGCCGTGCGCACGTTCTGGAAGGCGGTCGCGATCTTCCCGCGTACGGCGGTGACGTTGGCCGAGGTGAAGTTGGCGACGACCGAGGAGTCGTCCTTGCAGTAGTCCGGGAACCAGGACGGCGACAGCAGGAAGTCGGTCACGCACTGGGTGACGATCGACGCGAACTTGAAGTCGTTGCCGCCGATCGAGACGACCACCTGCCGCACGTTGTGGCCGGCCGCGAACTGCTGCAGCATCTTCGCCTGCCCGAGATGGCCGGAGCCGTCGTCGTAGAAGTCGATGCCTGGCTTGAACTCGTCACCAGTGCTGGTCGCGGTGCTGGCTCCGGAGCAGGCCAGGTTCAGTCCGCCGACACCACCACCGATGAACGCCTCGGCGGAGCTGCTGCGGTGGCACCGCGGGATCTGCTCGGCGGTCCCACTCGCGTTGTCGTGGTAGGCGTGCGCACCGAGCGCGTCGGCCGGTGCTTCGGAGTTGTTGGAGCTGCCGGCCCAGCGGCCGGCCTCGCCCGAGATGTAGGAGTCGCCGAGGGTGACGACGTACGGCGTCCCGGAGCCGGGACCGTCGGCCCGGGCGGGGGTGGCGACCAGGCAGAGCCCGGTCATGGAGAGAACGAGGAACGTGGACACTCGACGCACGAGTGAGCGGGACGGAATGTTCACCGGAAGACCTCTCTCGCCGGAGGGCGGCCGCGGGGCGGCGACCGCCGTGGCAAGAAAGGTACTCAGAAGTAACCGCTAGAGACAGACCGAGAGTGCTGGCACGTTTGCGCCCTGTCACCGCCGTGTCAGGGACGTATCGACAGGAGGTGTCGCCATTTCTGGCCGGTTCCCGCCGTCGGCCACGCCTGGCGACCCAGCGACGGCCGGGACACCTCCTGTCGTTACGTACCGGGCAGACTGGCCGGCACGTAGTGCGTCTCCCACCAGTTCTTCCAGCGCGCGTCCAGCGCATCCCGGTCGACGTCGCCGTACAGGCTGAGGATCGCCATCGCGGAGCCGTCCGGCTTGAGCTCGCCCGGCGGGATGTAGCTGAGCACGAGCAGGCCGTTGCCCCAGGCATCGACTGTCAGGCCGACCTGGTGCTCCGAGGTGTACAGGACCTCGCCCTTCACCGCTTCGCCGATCAGATCGAGCTCGTACGACGTACCGGCCGGCCGGATGTCGACACCCAGTTCGCCGGTCAGCGAGGCAGCGCCTGTGCCGACGTAGAACAGCGTCCGCCGCTCGTCGTCCGGGTGCTGCTCCAGCGCGAACTTGAGCTGGTTGAGGAACGTCGTCCAGCCCTCGGTGATGTCGTCGTAGTACGCCTCCCAGTCGGGATTCGCGCCGCGCGGTGAGCGAGTCAGCGTGATCCGCGACCCGCCCTCCACCGGCTCGACCACGAACCGGTCGCCGTCCCCGAGGATCAGCGTCCCGACCTGGCTGTCGTCGACCTTGGTGAAGTAGATCAGGTCGATCTCCTCCTCCAGCCCGCCCTGAGTCCCTTCGTACTCCCAGCCGTGCCAGTGCCGGATCTTGTCCTTGTTCCGCAGCGCGTCCCAGACCGCCTCGGCCGGTGCGGCCACGGTCACCACGATCCGCGGTGTCTCCTCGCTCATCCTTCTTCTCCTTCGGTACGTCGTGATGCCGGGTGGCCGCCGGCGATCAGGCGATAGGGCCGCCCGCTCTCAGTGTCGAACTGTTCGATGGTCCGCCGCACCGCTTCGGTCAGGGCATCGGTGAAGCGATGTACGTCGCCTGGTTCGGCGAACCGCACCTCGGCCTCCAGCGTGAACGTGAGCAGCCGCTTGCCGTCGGCGTCGGCGGCACTCTGCATCCGGGCCACGTCCCGGACCGTGCCGGCGGCGACGTCCACCAGGTGCTCGGCGGCGAACTGGTCCTGGATGTCGGTGAATGCGTGGCCCATCACGGCCGGATCGACCACGAGCGTCGCGGCCTTCGCCCGCAGGATCCGCTCGGTGAAGCCGCGCCGCCGGCGCTCCTCGACGAGCTCGATCAGTCCGGACTTCTCCAGCTCGCGCAGGTGGTAGTTCATCCGCTGCCGGGGGAGCCCCAGGGTGGCGGCGAGCTGGGTCGCCGACGACGGCTCGCGGAGCAGCTCGAGCAGCCGCCGCCGGATCGGCGACAGTGCCACGCGCAGCTTCTCCGGCTCCTCGACGTATCCCAGCATGCGCCCAATCTCTCCTTGACAGAAAAATTTGTCAATAAGGGCTGGTGGCCTGGGCGTTCGGGTGATCTGGTGGTGGGAGAGCATGGGCGCCATGTCAGTCCAGGGGCCGCAGTTGCCGGTGGGGACGCAGGTGGTGATCCGGGTCGCGGCGCCGGACGACCACGGCGGTACGGCGCAACGTGGGGCGACCGGCCGCGTCGCCGGCAGCACCCCGGACGACCGCTACACCGTGCGCCTCGTCGACGGCCGGGAGACAGTCGCTCGCCGCGACCAGTTGAGCCTGCGTACGGCGTACCAGGACGAGGCGATCGAGTTGGATCAGCCGGACGGCGACCGCCTCGTCAGCGAGCACACGATCTACGCCGCGGTCGTCGGTTCGAGGGCGTTCGGGTTGCACACCGAGACGTCGGACACTGATACCCGCGGGGTCTATGTCGCGCCGACCGAGTCGTTCTGGTCGCTGGCCAAGCCGCCGACGCACGTCGACGGACCCGAGGACGAGTGGTTCTCCTGGGAGGTCGAGCGGTTCTGTGAGCTCGCGCTGAAGGCCAACCCGAATCTCCTCGAGGTGCTCCATTCCCCGCTGGTTGTCCGGCAGACGCCGCTCGGGGAGGAGTTGATCGACCTCCGCCGAGCCTTCCTGTCGCAGCTCGTGTACCAGACGTACTCCGGCTACGTGCTCAGTCAGTTCAAGAAGCTGGAAGCGGACTTCCGTCGCGACGGTGCGCCGAAGTGGAAGCACGTCATGCACCTGATCCGCTTGTTGCTCGCGGCCCGCACTCTGTTGCTCGAAGCAAGACTCGTCGTTGATGTCGGCCCGGATCGAGACCGGCTGCTCGCGGTCAAGCAGGGTCAGCTGTCCTGGGACGAGGTCGAGCGGTGGCGCCTCGCCCTGCATGAGGAGCTCGACACAGCCTTGCAGCGTACGGTTCTGCCGGCCACGCCCGATGTAGCCCGCGTCGACGCTTGGCTCCGGTCAGTTCGGAAGAGGAGCCTCGGTGACGCGTGACATGCGACAGCTCGACTACGCCGAGCTGCGGACCATCATGGGAGAACAGCCGTACCGCTTGCTCTTCGCAACGGTCTCCGGCGCACACCTGTACGGCTTCCCGTCCCGCGACTCCGACGTCGACCTCCGCGGCGTCCACGTCCGGCCGGCCACCGAGGTGGTCGGCCTCCGGACCGGTATCAACCTGATGCGGACCGGAATCGTCCAGGCCGATCTCCGAGCCGGGACTGCATGACTTGCTGGTCCGGGCGCGCCTCAACCTCTGACCCGCGCCACCGTCTCGTGGGTGGACCCACGAGACGGTGGGTTGGCTACCCGCCTGCCGCTGGCCAACCCACCCTCTGGTTGGTCAACCCACCAGAGGCGGTGTGATCGCGCCCTCCGGTGGGTCAACCCACCAGAGGTGGTGTGATCGTGCCGTCTGGTGGGTCGGCGGTCTTCCTTCGTTGTAAAGAATCCGGGCTGAGCCCTAGGGTATTTACTTAACTTCGTGAAGCATTGACATCTGGGCTGACGGGGTAAATAGTTCCGTCCTGAAATCAATCAGAAAGCAGAGTGAATCAACAGTGTCGAACATCGAGGTGCTGCAGCTTCGTGCTGCCGGAGTCAGCTTGGTGCTGGACTGCTCGGGTCCCACTCTTCCGTCCGTGCTGCACTGGGGCGCGGATCTGGGTGAGCTGAACGAGCGGGCTCTGCTGGAACTGAGGCGTGGGGCCGGGGCCGTACAGGACGGCAACGGTCTCGACGACAACCTTCCGGTCGCGATCGTCCCGGAGTACTCCGCGGGCTGGTTCGGGCTGCCGGGCCTGAGCGGCCACCGCGACGGGCAGAACTTCTCCGCGAGCTTCAGGCTGGTCAGCGTCGCGCAGACCGACAACACCGTGCAGGTCGATGCCGAGGACGCCGATGCGGCCCTCAAGCTCCGCCTCATCATCGAACTGACCGACTCCGGCCTCGTGCGGGCCAAGGCGGACCTCAGCAACACCGGCGGGACGCCGTACACGGTCGACGGGCTGGTGCTCGCGCTGCCGGTTCCGACCGAGGCGACCGAGTTGCTCGACCTGACCGGCCGGCACATCGGTGAGCGCCACCCCCAGCGGCACGCATTCACGCAGGGCGCGCACATCCGCGACAACCGCCGCGGCCGCACCGGCGCTGACGCGACTCTGCTGCTGATGACCGGCACCAAAGGCTTCGGCTTCCGCGACGGCGAGGTCTGGGCCGTGCACACCGCCTGGAGCGGCAACCACCGTTCGTACGCCGAGCGCGGCATGAGCGGGTACGCCGTGATCGGCGGAGGTGAACTGCTGCTCCCCGGCGAGGGACGCGTGCAACCGCAGGGCACCTACAGCACGCCATGGCTCTACGGCTCGTACGGCGTCGGCCTCGACCAGGTATCGACCCGCTTCCACGAGCACCTGCGGTTCCGGTCGATCCACCCACGGACCGAGCGTCCCGTCGTATTGAACACCTGGGAGGCCGTCTACTTCGACCTCGACCTGGACAAGCTGAAGGCGCTCGCCGACGCCGCCGCCGAGGTCGGGGCGGAGCGGTTCGTGCTGGACGACGGGTGGTTCCGCGGCCGCCGCGACGACCACGCCGGTCTCGGCGACTGGTACGTCGACGAAGGGATCTGGCCGAAGGGACTGCACCCGCTGGTCGACCACGTGAAGGGTCTCGGCCTGCAGTTCGGCCTCTGGGTCGAGCCGGAGATGGTGAACCCGGACTCGGACCTGGCCCGCGAGCACCCGGACTGGATCCTTGCCACCGGCCACCGGATGCCGCCGACCGCGCGTCATCAGCAGGGCCTGAACCTCGGCGTGCCGGCGGCGTACGACTACATCCTCGAGCGGCTCGACTCGCTGCTCACCGAGTACGACATCGCCTATCTGAAGTGGGACCACAACCGCGACTTCGTTGACGGAGGCAACCAGCTGACCGGGACGGCCGGCATCCACGAGCAGACGCTCGCGCTGTACCGGCTGATCGACGAGCTGAAGCGCCGGCACCCGGGCCTCGAGATCGAGTCCTGCTCGTCCGGTGGTGCCCGCGTCGACCTCGGCATCCTGGAGCGCACCGACCGCGTCTGGGGCAGCGACAGCAACGACGCGCTGGAGCGGCAGACGATCCAGCGGTACACGGAACTGCTGCTGCCGCCGGAGCTGATCGGCTGCCACGTCGGCCCGCCGCGGGCGCACACCACCGGCCGCACGCAGACGTTGTCGTTCCGGGCGATCACCGCACTGTTCGGCCACTTCGGCATCGAGTGGGACATCGCGTCCGCCTCGCCGGAGGAGCGTCAGGAACTGTCCGGCTGGGTCGCCTTGCACAAGGAGCTGCGGCCGCTGCTGCACACCGGCAAGGTGGTCCGTGCCGACCGCGGTCCGGACGACTTCCTGCTGCACGGCGTGGTCGCGCAGGACGGTTCGCGCGCCGTGTACGCCGCCGTACAGCTGACGCAATCGGTCACCTCGGCCGTCGGCCGGGTCCGGCTGCCCGGCCTCGACCCGCAGCGGACCTACCGGGTGCGCAAGACCGTGACACCCGGGCCCGAGTCGCGCGCGGCGGCCTGGTCGGCCGACGGTGGACAGGTAGAGCTGAACGGCGCAGCGCTGGCGGCGGTCGGCGTACACCTCCCAGCGCAGTGGCCCGAGAACGCGATCTTGCTGGATGTGACTGCGATCGACTGACCCCCCGGTCGATCGCCGACTGAAAAGGAGATCCCCGTGACCGTGACAACCAAGGCTCCACCTGACAGACAGCACAGTCGCGGGGATACCCAGGCGCCGCCTGCCCGGCGGCGAAGCCTGGGGGACCTGAAGGTCGCGATGATCTTCCTGGCCCCGGCCACCCTGGGCTTCGTCGTGTTCTACATCTGGCCGACCCTGCGCGGTGCGTACCTGAGCTTCACCGAGTACAGCCTGCTGTCCGCGCCGCAGTTCAACGGGCTGGACAACTACCGGCGGATGATCCACGACAGCTTCTTCTGGAACGCGCTCGTGGTCACCGTCGAGTACGTCGTGATCAACATCGGCGTCCAAACCGTCCTGGCGGTCGGCATCGCGATGCTGATGTACCGGCTGACGAAGTCGATCACGGTCCGTGCGGCGATTCTGCTGCCGTACCTGGTCGCGAACGTGGTCGTCGCACTGGTCTGGTACTGGATGCTCGACTTCCAGGTCGGCATCGTGAACCAGGGTCTGACCTGGATCGGGATCGACCCGGTCGCGTTCTTCGGCGACTCGCACTGGGCGATCCCGACCGTCGCCGGCATCAACGTCTGGCGGCACATGGGCTACACCGCGCTGCTGGTGTTCGCCGGGCTGCAGACGATCCCGTCGTACGTCTACGAGGCGGCCGAGGTGGACGGCGCGGGCGAGTGGAAGACGTTCTGGCGGATCACGCTGCCGCTGCTGCGGCCCGTTCTGGTGATGGTCCTGGTGGTCACCATGATCGGGTCGTTCCAGATCTTCGACACCGTCGCGGTGACCACGCAGGGCGGTCCGATCAACGCGACCCGGGTCATCTACTACTACATCTACGAGCGGGCGTTCACCCGGTTCGACTTCGGGTACGCCTCGGCGATGGCGCTGGTGCTGTTCGCCATCCTCGCGGTGGTCTCGTTGCTGCAGCTTCGGTTGCTCCGGGCAAGGGAGAGTGACCTCGCATGAGAAAGCCACTGAATCCGGGCCGGATCGTCGCGTGGGTCTGCCTGGCCGTGCTGCTGATCCTGACGATCTTCCCGTTCTACTGGATGTTGCGTACGGCGTTGTCCAACAACACCCAGCTCGCCGGTCACCCGAACTCGCTGCTCCCGGTGGAGACCACCCTGGGTGCGTTCAAGCGGGTGCTCGGGCTCTCGACCATCGAGGAAGCCCAGGCGCAGGGCGGTTCGGGTGCCTCGGTCAACTTCTGGCTGTACCTGCGCAACTCGTTGGTCGTGGCAACGGTCACGACCACGTGCCAGGTGTTCTTCAGCGCGATGGCGGCGTACGCGTTCGCCCGGCTGCGCTGGCCCGGGCGGGACAAGGTGTTCGCGCTGTTCCTGGCCGCGCTGATGGTGCCGCCGATCTTCACCACGCTGCCGAACTTCGTGCTGATCAAGAACCTCGGGCTGCTGAACAGCTTCGCCGGCATCATCCTGCCGGGGGCGTTCATGACGCCGTTCGCGATCTTCTTCCTGCGCCAGTTCTTCCTCGGAATCAGCCGCGAACTGGAGGAGGCGGCGATGATCGACGGCGCCGGGCACCGCAAGATCTTCTTCGGGATGATCATCCCGATGAGTGCGGCGCCGATCGCGACGCTGGCGATCCTGACCTACATCAACTCCTGGAACGACTACTTCTGGCCGTTGCTGGTGGGTCAGCAGGAGAACGTCCGCGTACTCACGGTCGCGCTCGGCGTGTTCCGGTCGCAGACTCCGCAGGGTGGACCGGACTGGGCCGGGCTGATGGCGGCGACGCTGGTCGCGGCGCTGCCGATGATCGTGCTGTTCCTGGCATTCGCCAAACGGATCACCAACTCCATCGGTTTCTCCGGGATCAAGTGAGGAGGCGGCCATGACATTCTCCAGACGCACCCTGCTGAAGGCAGGGCTGGCCGGGCTCGCCGCGTCGGCGGTGGCCGGCTGCAACAACGGTGCCGCGTCGCGCGGCGAGGGCGAAGTCATCTACTGGCTCTGGGACTCCGCCCAGCTGCCGATGTACACCGAGTGCGCCAAGGTGTTCCACGAGCAGAACCCGCAGTACAGCGTGAAGATCGAGCAGTACGGCTGGAACGACTACTGGTCGAAGCTGGTCACCGGGTTCATCTCAGACACCGCGCCCGACGTGTTCACCGGACACTCGTCGAAATACCCGCTGTTCGCGGACAAGGGCCAGGTGTTGCCGATCGACGATTATGTTGCGAAGGACAACATTGATCTGAGCATCTACCAGAAGGGTCTGGCCGATCGCTGGATCGGTGCCGACGGCAAGCGGTACGGACTGCCGAAGGACTTCGACACCGAGGTCTACTTCTACAACAGTGCCTTCACCGAGGCGGCCGGGATCAGCACCGAGCAGCTGAACTCGATGACCTGGAACCCACAGGACGGCGGCACCTTCGAGCAGATCGTCCGGCGGCTCACCGTGGACTCCAAGGGCCGCCGCGGCGACCAGCCGGGGTTCGACAAGGACAACGTCAAGGTCTACGGCCTCGGGTACGGCGATGCCGGCGGCGCCGACGGGCAGACCAGTTGGAGCTGGTACACCGCGATCAACGGCTGGAAGTACTCCGAGGGCGAACCGTGGGGGACGAAGTTCTTCTACGGCGACCCGAAGTTCACCGAGACGATCGGCTGGTGGCGTGGGCTCATCACGAAGGGGTACATGCCGACGTACGCGCAGGCGAAGTCCGGGGTCGACGTGACCACGAGCTTCGGTGCGGGAAAGTACGGGATGACCCCGAACGGGTCATGGATGCTGGCGACGTACGCCGGGCTCAAGCAGGTGAAGACCAAGCTGGCCCGGCTGCCGATCGGCCCGATCGGGAAGCGGATGTCGATGATGAACGGGCTGGCGGACACCATCTGGGCCGGGACGACCCGGCGGGAGGCGTCCTGGGCCTGGGTGAAGTTCCTCGGCTCGCAAACCGCACAGGACATCGTCGCCAAGGCCGGCGTGGTGTTCCCCGCGGTATCGGCCAGCCTGCCCGCGGCCAAGGCGGCGTACGCCGCCGACGGCTGGGACGTGACACCGTTCCTCGAGACAGTGGAGGCCGGGGACGTCTTCCCCTACCCCGCCAACCCGAACGCCGCGGACGTCACCGCGGTCATGACCCCGGCGATGGACGCGGTGATGTCGTTCGAGGCCGAACCATCGTCCCTGGCGAAGGCGAACGACGACGTCAACCAGATCCTGTCCACCACCACCTGAGTGGTACCGAAGAACGGGTAGTAGCGGCCGCCACCAGGCCGCCTGAGCGTGGATCGGGGCGCAACCCTGGTTCCACCCCGAACTACTACCCGTTCTTCGGTACGCCCGGGGGAGTACGTCGTACTGCGTCGGTGGGCGCAGTGTGCTCCCCCGGGGGTAGGTGAGGTGCCGCCGCTGAGGCGACGCGGTGACAGGGGATTGAAAGACACGCTTGGTGCAATCGCAGAAGTCGAGCACCGAGGAGTGTCATGAACGACGAGAGGCCGGGCGGACCGATCCGTATCGGCGACACCGAACGCGAGGACGCGGTCAGGCGTCTGGGCGAGCACTACGAAGCCGGCCGGCTCAGCGCGGAGGAGCACGCCGAGCGCGTCGGCCAGGCACTGGAAGCGAAGACCGACCGGGAGTTGGCCGCGCTGTTCGCGGATCTGCCGGATGACCACCGGGCCGGCGAGAGCGCGAACGAGGGCTGGACCGGCCCGTGGGGCTGGCAGCGGCCGCCGTGGACCTCGCCGGAGAACGCCGCTGGCGCGACCGGGCCGGGTGGACGCGGGGCTGGCGGTCAAGGCAAGGGACAAGGCAAGGGCGGACGGGGCAAGGGCGGACGCGGGCGGCCGGAGTGGGCTGCTCGGGGACCGCTGGGCAAGATCCCGTTGCCGGTGCTGATCGTGCTCGGCGTTCTCGGGCTGATCGCGTCGATCGGGTGCACCGTGGGCGGCGGCCATCCGCCGATCCTGCTGTTCGGGCTGATCGTGGCCGCGGTGATCGTGATCCGTAAGCGCCGGCAGGAGCGTCGCGCATGAGGGCGACGTACCGGACCTTCGCTCTGCTGATCGCGATCGCGGTGGTGCTGCAGGTGGCAGCGATCGCACTGGCCGGGTTCACTCTCGCCAAGGACGCCGACGATGGAACGACGATCGGGGCGGACTACAGCAACTTCGGGCAGAGCTACCACAGCATCGCCGGCACGGCGATCGGTCTGCTCGCGCTGATCTTCCTGATCGTGTCGTTCCTGACCGACGTCCCGCGCGGCCGGACCCTGGCCGGGATCGTGGTCGGCATGGTCGCATTGCAGTTCGTCCTCGCGGTGGTGTCCTTCGGGCTGCCGGCGCTCGGCGTCCTGCACGGCATCAACGGTCTGGCGATCGCCGGTGTGGCGGGTGCTGCCGCGCGACGGGCCGCCGTACCCAGGCAGACTGTGACCAGTGGCTGAGCCGAAACCGCGCCGCTTGCGGGGCCGGCTGATCGCTCTGGGGATCGCCCTGGCGGTACTCGTACCGCTGGGGTATCTCTGGGCGACCAGCCTGGTCCCCGGCGACTATTCTCCGACCGAGATGGGGTACGCCGACTTCGGCGGCGGCCCGGAGTCCGGCGGGCACGAGCACCACCACGGCATGAACGTCGCCGACCTCACCGGCCCGCAGACCGGTACGCCGGATGTCGCGGTCACGCTGACGGCGCGGAAGCAAACGTTCCAGCTCGCGAGCGGTGAGACGGTCGACGGGTACACCCTCAACGGGACTTCGCCGGGTCCACTGATCCGGGCGAAGGTCGGCGACCTGGTCCAGGTCACCCTGGTCAACGAATCCGTCAAGGACGGCGCCACCCTGCACTGGCACGGGATCGACGTACCCAACGCCGAAGACGGTGTCGCCGGGGTGACGCAGGACGCCGTACCGGTCGGTGGGAAGTACGTGTACCGCTTCCGCGCCGAGCAGGCCGGGATGTATTGGTACCACTCGCACCAGGTCTCTGCCGACGAGGTGAAGGGCGGCCTCTTCGGCACGATCGTGATCGCGCCCAAGGAACCCGGTGAGGTCCTGGCCGCGATCCACACGTACGACGGGAAGCGGACGATCAACGGGCGGACGGGTTCGCAGCACGTCGACCTGCCCGCCGGTACGATGGCCCGGGTGCGGGTGGTGAACACGGACAACTCGATCCTGCGCGTCGGTCTGATCGGTACGCCGTACAAAGTGGTCGCCGTGGACGGTCGTGACGTCCACGGGCCGACGGCGGTGACCGCGGCGTACCCGCTGGCGGCCGGAGCTCGCGTCGACCTCGAGGCCGTGGTGCCGGCGGGTGGGATGCGGCTGGTAGCGGGCGCCGCAATCGTGTCGGTCGGGATCGGTCCGGCAGGCGCCGAGCCGCCGTCGGCCGAGCTGCCGGGGGAGACGGTCGATCTGCTGAAGTACGGCACGCCGGCCGCGCTCGGGTTCGACCCGGGGAAGGCCGACCGGAACTTCGAGTACCGGATCGGGCGGCGGCCCGGGTTCCTCGACGGGGTGCCGGGGCTGTGGTGGACGATCAACGGGCACAAGTACCCCGACGTACCGATGTACATGGTTGCCGAGGGCGACGTTGTACGAATGAAGATCTCCAACAGCAGCGGCCAGGCGCATCCGATGCACCTGCACGGTCATCACGCGGTCGTGCTGTCTCGCAACGGTGTCGCGGCCACGGGCTCACCGTGGTGGATCGACACCCTCGAGGTCGGGAACGACGAGACCTACGAGATCGCCTTCGTCGCCGACAATCCCGGTGTCTGGATGGACCACTGCCACAACCTCCCGCATGCCTCCCAGGGCTTGATGACGCACCTCATGTACGAGGGCGTCACCACGCCGTACCGCATCGGCGGGAAGTCAGCCAACAAGCCCGAGTGACTGCTCGGAGTGCTGAGCCAGATGCATCGCCGCGATCCGCGCACAGGCTGCGTCGATCGCGGCGCGCTGGGAGTCGTAGGAGCCGTACCAGAGCGGGTTGTCCGGCTGTGGGTCCAGTTCGTCCTCGATATCGGCGTACCACTCGCTCGCAGTGCGAAACACCCGCGCGTGCAAGTGGATCTCCGTGCCCAGCTCGTTCACCGCACCACTCCCTGGAGTGAACCGTGTACGTCTCCAGCATGGAACGGGCGAACCGCGGAATCGGCCAGCGACACGCGGAGTGGTCAGGTCACCAGAACGCTGATCCGCTGGGCGGAGTTGTTGGCGAAACCACCGCGGTTCCACGGGGCTTCGATCGGTTGCTCGCGGCCGCTGGCGTCGTACGCGCGGACAGTGAGGACATGCTCGCCGGGTGTGGCCTCCCAGTCATGGGTGAAGGTCCGCCACGCGTACTCGTCGTTGCCGGGGGCATCGAGTTTGGCGGTCTGCCAGGTGACGCCGGCGTCGGTGCTGATCTCGACCCGCTCGATCGGCGCCCAGCCGGACCAGGCCCGGCCCTCCAACGTGACGGTGCCTGCGGCAACGAAGCGGTGCCGGCTCATGAAGTCCGGGAACCCGGGCGGGACCAGCAGCGCGCGCGGCTCGATCCGGGTCACCGGTTGGCCCGCATCGTCCTGTTCGGTGCGGAGCCGGTATGCGACCGCGTTCTGGAATCCCTCGAACGCGTGGTCGATCAGCTCGATCGACCGCAGCCACTTGACGCTCGCCATCCCGTACCACCCGGGTACGACGAGGCGCAGCGGATAACCGTGTTGCGGCAGCAACGGCTGTCCGTTCATCTCCCAGGCGATGATCGCACCGGAGTCGATCGCCTCGGTGACGGTCAGCCCACGCTGGTAGTCCTGTTCGATCCCGCGCTCGACACCATGGTCCGCACCGGTGGAGACCACGTCCACGGCATCGGACCGAATCCCCGCAGCCCGCAACAGATCGGACAGCAGCACCCCGGTCCACTCCGCCGTACCGACGGCTTCGGTCAGCCACGGCTGGCTGATCGGCCGCGGCTGCAACGCCGCCCGTCCGTTGCCCGCGCACTCCAACGTCACCCGGACGGTACGACGACCCATCGCGCGCAACTCGGTCAGGCCGAACGACAACGGCTGCTCGACACAGCCGCCGACGGTGAGCCGCCAGTTGGACGCGTTCGTCATCGGGATGTCGTAGTGCACCAGCACGTAGTGCAGTCCGGCCGGCGTCACGTCGTACCGCAACGCCTCCATGGGCATCCCGTGATTACGTGCCGCGAGCTGCAGCTCGTCACCGGTGATCCCCTCGCCGGTGTCCGCCAACCGCCCCCGCACACTGAATTGCTCGACTGACATGCAGATCCCTCCCCTGGCCCAACCCTAGAGGTCTCGACCTGTTACAACCAGCCGTTGTCCAGGGCGATGCGGGCGGCCTCGGCCCGGGTCCGTGCGCCGGTCTTGCCGATCGCGGCCGAGAGGTGGTTGCGGACGGTGCCCTCGGACAGGTGCAGTTCCCTGGCGATGTCCGCGACTGTGCCTCCCTCGCGGGCGGCCCGCAGTACGTCGGACTCGCGGCCGGTGAGCGGGCTCGTCCCGGCGACGAGCGTCTCGGCGGCGAGTGACGGATCGACGACGCGCAGCCCCTGGTGCACCCGTCGTACGGCGTCCGCGAGTTGCGCGGCGGGCGTGTCCTTGACGACGAAACCGGCCGCACCCGCCTCCATCGCGCGGCGCAGGTACCCCGGCCGGCCGAACGTGGTCACCATGAGCACCCGCACGCCCGGTACGGCGGTCCGCAGCGCGGCGGCGGCCTCGATACCGTCCAGCCCGGGCATCTCGACATCGAGCAGGGCGACGTCCGGCGTGGTCGCCTTCGCGGCCGCGATCACCTCGTCGCCGCGACCGACCTCAGACACCACATCCAGGTCGGGTTCGAGGTCGAGCAGCGCGGCCAGGGCTCCACGGACCAGCGCCTGGTCGTCCGCGATCAGCAGTCGGATACTCACGGGCCAACTCTGACAGCCAGCCGGAATCCGCTTCCAGGCGCCTGGCCGACCTGCACACTCGCACCGGCCTCGTCCGCTCGTTCCCGCAGCCCGACCAGGCCGTGCCCGGACGCACCACCGCCGGGCGTCGGCCCCTTCCCGTCGTCCAGTACTTCGATCTGGTTGGCGCTGATCCGGATCGTGCAACGCTTCGCGCCGGAGTGCCGTACGACGTTCGTCACGCCCTCCCGGACCACCCAGGCGAACAGTTCGCGGTTGTCCTCGGGCACCTCGTCGACGGTGGTCGGCAGGTCCGCCTTGATCTCGGCGGCCTGCAACGCGGCCCGCGCCGACACCAACTCACCGGCGAGGCTGAGCTCCCGATACCCCGCGACGGCCGCTCGTACGTCGGCCAGCGCCGCCCGGGCCAGGCTCTCCACGTCGGCCACCTCGGCCGCGGCCCGGTCCGGGTTCGCTGCGATCAACCGGCCGGCCAGCTCAGCTTTGACCGTGATCACGGTCAGCGAGTGGCCGAGGATGTCGTGCAGGTCCCGGGCGAACCGGTTCCGCTCCTCCTGGACGGCCAGCTTGGCCATGTCCTGGCGGGTCGCGGTCAGCTCGATGCTGCGCTGGATCGCCCGTCGCATCCCGAACACGGCCAGCGCGCCGAGGAAGATCGCGAACCCGTAGCTCCCGTCGTCGGTCCAGCCCGGGACCAGTCGCATCGACAGCTCCGCGCCGCCGAGCAGCACGGCCACGAGCGGCACCGCGACCTTGACGTCGAGCGCCATCATCGCGATCGCCGCGATGTAGACCAGGCAGGTGAGGGCCTTCTGGCCGGCCGTCGGGAGCATCAGGAAGGTCAGCGCCAGCATCGCGGCCAGGTACGCGAGCCGCTGCCACATCGGGATGGCGCCGGTCCCGAGGCCGACTCGGCGCAGCCAGCCGAAGAACCCGAGGTACGCGATCGCGAAGAGGATCACCGTGGCCAGGCCGAACACCCGCATCGCGCCCTGCTGGGTGGACGCGATCTCCTGGAACGGCTGAGCCAGGTAGAACAGCCAGATTCCGGCCGCCAGCCAACCCCACCGGCCGGGGCCGGAGCGGTCTCCGCGCTCGGCCAGCGATTCCAGCAGGGTTGGCGTCCGCGTCATGGTGGTCACGGTATGCCCTGGATCCGGCTCGCGCCGCTCAGGCCCGTGCGGTGTCGGCGCGGTACCGGCGCAGGCCGATGAAGCCCAGGACGACGGTCCAGCCCAGCACCACCAGCAGTGCCTGCATGTCCAGGCCGCTGTCCGTCAACGCGCTCCGGGAGCTCAGACCGGTCCAGTACGCCGGAGTCAACTGGGCGATGTGCTTCATCAGCGACGGCATCGAGTCCACCGGCAGCCACAGTCCGCCGAAGGCCGCGATCAGCATCGTGGCCAGACCGGTGATCGGCTGCACGCTGTCCGGCTTGGCGACGTACCCGATGACCAGGCCGATCGCGGCGAACGGCAGGGCACCCAGCCACGACACCAGCGCGACCGTCACCCACTGCCCGGCGTCCAGGTGCACGTGCCCGACGATCAGGCCGAACAGGAACACGACCAGCAGCGGCGGGATCGCCAGCAGCAGCGACAGGATCACCTTCGTGGTCACGTACGCCTGCGGCTTCAGCGGGGTGAGCCGCAGGGTGCGGTTCCAGCCACCGTCGCGCTCGGCCGCGATCACGCCGCCGCTGCTCATCGCGGCCGACATCGAGCCGAACATCGCCATACTCACCATCACGTAGGCGATCGCAGAGATCCCGCCCTCGTTCGCGTCGTCCGGCAGCGTCAGGCCGAAGATCATGAACAGCACCAACGGCATCAGGATCGAGAAGATCAGCACCCGCCGGTTCCGCAGGGTGCGGCGGATGTCGAACATCAGGTAGTCGCGGTTCATGCCAGGGTCTCCTGCTCTGCGCTGATGGCGAGGACGGCGTCCTCCAGGTCGGCGGAAGTCACTTCGATGTCGTGGGCGGGAGTGTTGTTCAGCAGGTAGCGCAGGGTGTCGTCGGAGTCCGCGCACTGCAGCAGGACGACTTCGCCGCGGGTCTCGACGTTGCGGACACCCGGCAGCGACGCGAGCGCCGCGAGATCGGCGCCCGGGACGGTCGCGCGGATGGTCCGGCCGGAGACGCTCGCCTTGATCTGCGCCGAGGTGCCGTCGGCAACGACCTTGCCGTTGCGCATCAGCACCACGCGGTCGGCGTACGAGTCGGCCTCCTCCAGGTAGTGGGTCGCGAACAGCACGGTCCGGCCGCGTGCGGTCTCGGCGTGCATCGAGGCCCAGAAGTCGCGCCGCGACTCGACGTCCATCCCGGTCGTCGGCTCGTCCAGAACGATCAGCTCCGGCTGCGGCAGGATCGCCATCGCGAACCGCACCCGCTGCTTCTGGCCGCCTGACAGGCCTTTCATCTTCCGGTCGGTCAGGTCCGCGATGCCGGCACTCTCGAGTGCTTCCTGCACCGGCATCGGGTTCGTGTGCAGGCCCGCGACCAGGTTCAGGAGTTCGCCGACCTTGGCGTCCTCGATGATGCCGCCGCTCTGCAGCATCACCCCGACCTGGCCCTTCGTGATCGCGTCGGTCGGTGTGCCGCCGTACACCTGCACGGTGCCCTGGTCCGGCCGTACCAGCCCGAGCAGTATCTCGATCGTCGTGGACTTTCCGGCCCCGTTCGGCCCCAGCAGCGCGACCACTTCGCCGGCCCGGATGCTCAGATCCACCCCGGCGACCGCCTGCACCGCCCCGTACCTTTTGGTCACACCCGTCAGGCTGACCGCAGTCGTTGTCGTCATACCTGAAAGCTTCCGCGAGTACGCCGCTCCGCCCCTGGATCGCTCGTCACGACCCACCCATGACATCCGTCAGCCGGGCCTCAGGGTCTTTCCTCAGGGCCCTCCCTCCCCCCACCCAGATACGCGCTGAGGCGACGTACGTAGGGCTGCCGGTCCTCGGAGGTGGCGGGGTTGGGGAGGTGGCGGGTGTTGTAGAGGTTGTCGCCGGGGTATCGCGGGAAGACATGGACGTGGTAGTGCCAGGCGTCCTGGTAGCCGGCCGGCTCGTTGTGTTGCCTGGTGGAAACGCCTTCGCAGTCGTAGGTGTGGCGGATCGCGATGGCTGTTTCGCGGACGGCGTCGTGTACGGCGTGGCCGTCGGGCGCCGGGAGGTCGTACAGGTTCTCGTGGTGCGCGGTCGGGACGACGAGGACGTGTCCGCGGTTGTTCGGCCACCAGCGGGAGGCTACGAAGGCGAGCGCGCGGTCCGTTCGCAGTACGACGTCGTCCTGGGTGGTGAGGCTGTCTCCGCCTCCGGACGCCAGCCGGCAGAACGGGCAGTCGTAGTCGGTGGGCTCGTGGTTGAACATCCTTCGACTCCAATCGAATGAGTTGACCTGGGGGCGGGGGACTGTGAGGCTCCCGTGCCGTGTCCAAGGTTCGCAAGTTGCACGACGACGAGGTGGATATCGACGCGTCGTTGGTGGCGCGCCTATTGGCAGAGCAGTTCCCGAGCTGGGCCGGCCTTCCGATCCGGGTGGTCGAATCGTCGGGCACGGACAACGTGACGTTCCGCGTCGGTGATGATCTGGCTGTCCGCCTGCCCCGCACCGCGGGGAATCAGGGCCAGGTGGAGAAGGATCTGACCTGGATGCCGCGCCTGGCGCCCCACCTTCCACTCGCCGTACCCGAGCCGCTGGCCATCGGCGTGCCGGCCGCGGACTATCCCTTCACCTGGGGCGTGTACCGGTGGCTGGAGGGCGAGCCATTCCGATTGGATCAGCTCGACCCCGCGGCCGCGGCGAGGGACATGGCCAACTTCATTCACCGCCTGCAGACCGTCGACACGACCGGAGCACCCGTCCCACCGGACGATCCGTTCAGCCGGGGTACGCCGCTGGCGCCGCGGGACGAACTCTTCCGTACGGCGCTGGACGAGTTGCGGGACGAATTCGACACCGGACTCGTGCTCGCGGCGTGGGAGGCGTCGCTGGCGGCGACCTGGGACGGTACGCCGACGTGGATCCATGGAGATCTGATGCCGGGCAACGTATTGGTGGCCGATGGCAAGCTTTCGGCGGTCATCGACTTCGGGACCGCCTGGGTCGCCGACCCGGCCGGCGATCTGCTGGCCGCCTGGTATCTGTTCGACGCCGGATCACGGCAGGCCTTCCGCGACGCGATGGGGGTCGACCAGGACACCTGGGTGCGCGCCCGCGGTTGGGTCCTGTCCCTGGAGCTGATCGCGATCCCGTACTACCGAACCCGCAACCCCGATGCGGTGCGCGACGGGCAGGAGTTCATCGCGGGGCTTCTCGAGGACTTCGCCGCCGATCGCTGATCAGGCCAGGACGAGTGGGAGCCTCTCGGCCAGCTCGCCGGCAGCGTCTCGCTCGACATCGGTCTGGGTACGCCGACCGGGGGCGATCAGGTCGAGGTGGTGCAACGTCCACTCGAGCACGTACGCCGACAGGTAGTCGCCAACGGTCAGCACCTGCTCCTTGGTGCTCACGCGCGCAGCCCGATCAGCGAGTACGGCGGCCCGTCCTGCGGCGGACCCGAGGTCGTCCAGGTGAAACTTCAGCAGCCCTGGATCGCCGTACGCAGCAGCCAGTCGAGGGATCAACGCGTCCAGCGGATCGTCACCGGTCGGCGGTGTGCGCGAGACATCCCAGTACGTCGCAGCGTTGCGCGTCGGCTCGGACTCGGCGGGAGTCACCAGGGCGATCAGCACATCCTGTGCATCGATGACCAGGTGACACACGAGGTCCCGGACCAACCATCCTGCACAACCAGAGGGGAGTCCGGAGTCTCCGCGACCGCCGTACGCAATGCTGCCCATGACTCCGAGAACAGATCCACCGCGGCACGGTACCGCTGGTCAGGTGGTGCTGAGTGTTCGGAGGCCTTGCCAGAGGAGGTCCTGGAGAGTTCGCGCGACCTTCTCCGGAGTGGGTGGGGCGGGGACCCGGCTGCGCCAGATGGCCAGGCGTTCGGTGGCGCCGGAGATGCTTTGGGCAATGATCTCGATCTCGTCGTTGTCGGCAGTGCGGCCGGGTGGGAGGTTCATCCGGACCATCGCGGAGATCAGTTCGATGAAGGCGGCGCGGACCTCGTCGGTGGCGGCCGCTGCGGGTCCGGCGGCGGGGTTGGTGCTGAGCATGCCTTCGTCGATCAGGACGGACCAGGCGTGCGGGTGGTCGTCGAGGAACTGGAACCAGGCGACGAAGCCGGCGTACAGCGCGTCCTCGGCGTCGGTGGCGGCCAGCACCGCGTCGGACACGGTCTCCAGGAGCTGGGCACGAAGGCGGGCGAGACAAGCGAGGAACAGGCCGTCCTTCGAGCCGTAGTACTGGTAGATCAGCGGCTTCGAGACCCCGACCTCGGCCGCGACGTCGTCCATCGACGTGCCCTGGTAGCCGCGCTCGCCGAAGATCCGCTCGGCCGCCTCGAGCATCTCGCGTTCCCGAGCCGCCCGATTCCGCCGCCGCTTCGGCGGCTCGATCCCCTCAACCACCCCGCTCTCCACGCCGGATTCTGCGGCGGTGCTGGGTGGCACTGGGGGTGTTTTGGGCGTGGTGGACATCACTTGCACACTCTAACTGACTCCGAGTAACTTACTGGGAGTAAGTTGTTGTCCGGAGGCTGGAGGGCTCGATGGCGGACGAGGTCGCGCGGGAGACCAGGCATCACCGGATCGTGGTGATCGGGACCGGGTTCGCCGGGATCGGGATGGCCGTCCGGCTCAAGCAGGCCGGGTACGACGACTTCGTCGTTCTGGAGCGTGCGGACGATGTCGGAGGCACCTGGCGGGACAACACGTATCCGGGCTGCCGGTGTGACGTGCCCTCGCATCTGTACTCGTTCTCGTTCGCGCCGAACCCGGACTGGTCGTCGACGTTCTCTCCGCAGCCCGAGATCGAGGACTACCTGCGCAAGGTCACCGACCGGTTCGACGTCCGCCGGCACATCCGCTTCGGTCATGCCGTTGAGGCGGCGTACTGGGAGGACGGGCACTGGCGGATCCGGACCGGCCGGGGTGAATTCACCGCACAGTTGCTGCTGTCCGGGATGGGACCGCTGGCCGAGCCGTCGGTGCCGAAGCTGCCGGGGATCGAGTCGTTCGAGGGGGAGGTCTTCCACTCGGCGCAGTGGGACCACGACCTCGACCTCAGCGGCCGCAAGGTCGCGGTGATCGGGACCGGCGCGTCCGCCATCCAGTTCGTGCCGGCGATCCAGCCGGAGGTCGAGGAACTGCACCTGTTCCAGCGAACGCCGCCGTGGGTACTGCCGCGGCCGGACCGCAGGATCACCGAGGTCGAGAAGGCTGTGTTCCGCCGGTTTCCGCTGGTGCAGAAGGCGGTCCGGGCCGGGATCTACTGGGGCCGCGAGTCGATGGTGCTCGGGTTCGCGAAGCTGCCGTCGATCATGAAGCAGGTGCAGAAGGTCGCCGAGAAGCACCTCGAACGCCAGGTCCGCGACCCGCTCCTCCGCGCGAAGCTGATGCCCGACTTCATCCTCGGCTGCAAGCGTGTGCTGATCTCCGACGACTACTACCCGGCGATCACGAAGCCCAACGTCGACGTCGTCACCGACGGAGTCGTCGAGGTCACCCCGACCGGGATCGTCACCGCGGACGGCGTGAAGCACGAGGTCGACACGATCATCTACGGCACCGGTTTCCGGGTGACGGATCTGCCGGTGATGGACATGGTGCACGGCCGCGACGGCCTGTCGCTGCGCGATGCGTGGTCGGGCGGCATGGCGGCACACCTCGGCACGGCGGTCTTCGGCTTCCCGAACTTCTTCCTGCTGATCGGACCGAACACCGGCCTCGGCCACAGCTCGATGGTGTTCATGATCGAGTCGCAGATCGCCTACATCCTGGACGCGCTGAAGACAATGGACAGCGAAGGGCTGCAGCGGGTCGAGGTGCGGCCGGAGGTGCAGCGCGCCTTCGTCGACGGCGTCCGGTCCTCGATGCGCAACACGGTCTGGACCCGCGGCGGCTGCACCAGTTGGTACCTGGACTCCGAAGGGCGCAACACCACGCTCTGGCCGTCGTTCACCTTCCGGTTCCGCCAGTTGACCCGCCACTTCGACCCCGCCGAGTATCAGACTCTCGCTATGTGACATCGAGCGTGTTACATTCGATCAGTCAGATAGCTGAGGTGATCGGAGGGCGATCCCGTGCTGGTGCTCTTGCTGCCGCTGCACGGGATCGGCGGGCGAGGGGACCTGCCGGTGCCGCTGTGGCTGGCGATCTACTCCGCCGGCGCCGCGGTGGCGGTCTCGTTCTTCGCCCTCGCCGCGTTCTGGTCGCGGCCGCGCTTCGAAGTTACTGCCGGTAAGTCGCTCGAACGCCTGACCCGGCTGGTCGATGCGAGGCCGACGCGACGGCTGCTCAAGCTCGCCGGGCCGGCAGCACTCGCGCTACTGCTCGGCTCCGCCTGGTTCGGCAGCAGCGAGCCGGCTCTGAACCCGGCGCCGACCTGGCTGTACGTGTGGATCTGGGTCGGCATCATCCCGCTCTCGCTGGTCTTCGGCCCGATCTGGCGCCTGGCCAATCCGCTCCGCACGATCGCGGGCCTCGCGCGCAGGACGTCGTACCGGAGGCTGCCCGAAGGGATTGCCTACTGGCCGGCGGTCGCAGGGCTGGCTGGATTCCTCTGGCTCGAGCTTGCGTATCCGGACGGCTCCGAGCCGATCGTCGTCGCGATCTTCGCGACGATGTACGCCGTCGTGAATGTTGCCGCAGGCATCGTCTACGGACCGGCCTGGTTCGGCATCGGCGACAGCTTCGAGGTGTACGCCGAAGTCCTGGCACGACTGAGTCCGCTCGGCCGTGGTGCGGACCGTCGCCTGGAACTGCGGAACCCGCTGGCCGGTCTGGCCACGATGCCCCAACAGCCGGGGATCGTCGGCCTGCTGTGCCTGTTGCTCGGGTCAACCGCCTTCGACGGGATCTCGCGCTGGTCTGCGTGGATGCGGTTGACCGGTGACCTGAGCCGCACGCAGCACATCGTCGTACACACGCTGGGCCTGATGGTCGCGGTGGCGATCGTCACCGGGTTGTTCCTGCTGGCGTCGCGGACGACCGGCGCGGCGCGGATCCGGCCGGGCGTGGTCGGGCGAGCCGGACTGCCGGGAGCATTCGTGCATTCGCTGGTGCCGATCGCGATCGGGTACGCCGTTGCGCACTACTTCTCGTTCGCGATGTTCCAGGGCCAAGAGGGTCTGCTGCTCGCGACGGATCCGTTCGGGCGGGGATGGGACCTGCTCGGGACGAGTGGGATGCGGATCGACTACGCGTTCCTCGGCACCGGGCTGATCGCTGCGGTCCAGATCGGTGCGATCGTGCTCGGACACGTACTTGGGGTCGTGTCCGCGCACGATCGCGCTGCCGAACTGTTCCGCCGCCGGCAGCTACGACGGGCGCAGTACCCGATGCTGGCGGCGATGGTCGCGTTCACCGCGGGCGGGATCGCGCTGGTGACGGCGTCATGATCGCGCTGCATATGGGCGGCATCCCGGAGACCGCGATGGTGCTCGGTCCGGTGCTACTGATCGCCGCGTTCATCCGGATCGCCCGTCGCCACGAGGCCGAGACCCCGGACGACGAGTACGACGACTGGGATCCCGATCTCGGTGATCTTCCAGCAGGACCAGGAGAGCCGGCGGAACCCGCAGAGGTCAGCGAGGGATCGGAGCCGGCTCGAGCTGAAGGCCGCCCAGGGTGACCGAGCGGGTCATCGGCAGGTTCAGGAACGCGTGCGGGAAGCCCAGCTCGATCGCGCTCACAGCCTCCAGCTCCGCCACGTCCTGATCGCTGAACTCGACGTCCAGCGCGCCCAGGTTCTGCTCCAGCTGCGCCGCCGTCCGCGCGCCGATGATCGGCGACGTGACCCCAGGGTTCCGCAGGGTCCAGGCGATCGCGACCTGCGCCGGCAGATAGCCGTTGCGCTCGGCAACCGCCTTGACGACGTCTGCGATCCGCAACCCCCGCTCGGTGAGCGAATTGTTGGCCGCGGCAACGTTCTTCCGTGTCCCCGCTGCGCCCGCCAGACCCCCGCCGTGGTCCAGATCCGCGGTCGTGTACTTGCCGGTGAGTACGCCGCTGGCCAGCGGCGACCACGGTAGGACGCCGAGTCCCATCTCCCGCGCCATCGGGATCAGGTCCCGTTCGACGGTCCGCTCGACCAGGCTGTACTCGATCTGCAGCGCGACCAGCGGAGCCCAACCGCGCAGGTCGGCGATCGCCTGCATCCGCGACACCTGCCACGCCGGCGCGTCCGAGATGCCGGCGTACAGGACCTTGCCCTGGCTGACCAGGTCGTCCATCGCGCGGAGGATCTCCTCGACCGGCGTGGTGAAGTCCCAGGAGTGCAGGTAGAGCAGGTCGATGTAGTCGGTCTGCAGGTTGCGCAGACTGCGCTCGACCGAACGCATCATGCTCTTGCGCTGGTTGCCGCCCGAGTTCGGATCTCCCGGCCGGGTGGACATGGTGTATTTGGTGGCGATGACCAGTTGGTCCCGGCGGTCCTGGGTGAGCTGGCCGAGCAGCTGTTCGGACGTCCCGTTGGTGTACATGTTCGCCGTGTCGACGAAGTTGCCGCCGCGGTCGACGTACGTGTCCAGGATCCGCTGCGCCTCGTCCTTGTCCGCGCCCCAGCCCCAGTCCGGTCCGAACGTCATCGTGCCCAGCGCCAGCGGCGAGACCCGCAGCCCGGAGCGTCCGAGCAGCCGGTAGGTGTCAAGTGTGGTGACCACTGAAGGTGTCCTCTCTCCCTCGTTCGCCACCACTGTCACGCGGCCCACCACACTGCGTAAGGGAAGGCTCTTCCTGGGACTGGCCTTCCTACCCTTGCCGACAGATCTGTCGTCGCCGGCTGATGTCAGGCGGCGAGGGTGAGAGCGCTCAGGCGGGACGGGTTCGGGTGGGCGGCGAGCTCGGCGAGGCGGGTGCAGCCGGCGGCCAGCGCCTCTTGCAGGGTCGGCCACTGGTCGACGCACCAGAACGGGTCGTCGGGCTGACGGTCGAGGTCGTCGTCGATGTCTGCGCACCAACCGCCGGTGAAGGCGTGGTGGACATGCAGTCTGAGCTTCATGATCGTGGACATTTCCGGGCGGGACAGGTGGATCAGAACGGTAGCGGGCGGCCGGACGGCGTACGGAGGTCCAGCGTCGTCGTGGTGGTACGGCGGGTGGTCGTCCGCCGGCTCGGCTTCCGGCGGATCTGGATCTGGATCTGGCGCATCATGCACTCCTGAGGACTGAGGACGTCTGGTAGATACACAGTCCCAACCCAGACGTTCCCGCACATGCGGAGAACTACCGATATCGCCACCCAGACAGCCCTTAGACCGGGCCCGGGGCCGTCTAAGGGAGCGCGCTGGGGTGGAACACCTACTTAGGTGCCGTCGTGGCGGTGGTAGACGTCCGACATCCGGCCCTCAGGGTCCAGGCGAGTAAGGATCGCGTCGGCGATCGCCGTCAGCTGAGTGACCTGCTCGGGGGTGAGCGCGTCGATCACGTGCTCGCGGACGGTGGCGACGTGGCCGGGGGCGGCCTCGCGGATCTTGTCCCAGCCGGCGTTGGTCAGCCGAGCGTTCGTGGCTCGGGCATCGGTCGGACAGGGGAAGCGCTCGATCAGTCCACGGTCCTCGAGCCGCCGTACGACGTGGGACAGGCGGGGGAGGGTGGCACTGGTGTGCTGGGCGAGGGCGGTCATCCGCAGCGTGCGGTCCGGCGCCTCGGACAGCATCGCCAGCACGAAGTACTCGAAGTGGGTGAGTCCGTTGTCGCGGCGCAGTTGGGAGTCGAGGGCGCCCGGCAGCAGCTCGAGCACCGAGGCGAGCCGGATCCAGGCCGCGAGCTCCGGCTGATCGAGCCATTTCGTCGTCACGCAAACATTCTCCCAGCCAATGGTTGTAGGAACAACTGTCATCGGTCTATGGTTGTAGCAACAACTATTGAACACTCATCCAGGAGAAGGTCATGGCACACGTCAGCATCATCGGCACCGGCACCATGGGTCAGGCGATCGCCGGACTGGCGGGCAAGGGCGGGCATGCGGTCCAGCTGCTCGGCCGCAACGACCCGGACAAGGTCGCGGGCGACATCGTCGTCCTCGCGGTTCCGTACCCGGAGGTCCAGCAGGTGCTCGCCGAGCGCGGCGACCAGCTGGCCGGGAAGACGGTCGTCGACATCACCAACCCACTGAACTTCGAGACGTTCGACTCCCTCGTCGTACCGGCGGACTCCTCCGCGGCTGCCGGGATCGCGGCCGCGCTGCCCGAGTCGAAGGTGCTGAAGGCCTTCAACACGAACTTCGCCGCCACCCTCGCATCCGGCAAGGTCGGCGACGGCGCCACCACGGTCCTGATCGCCGGTGACGACGCCGATGCGAAGGCCGAGCTGGCGGGCGTGATCACCGGCGGCGGTCTGCGCGCGGTCGACGCCGGCGCGCTGTCCCGGGCCCGTGAGCTCGAGGCGATCGGCTTCGTCCAGCTCACCCTCGCCGTCGGCGAGAAGGTCGACTGGACCGGCGGATTCACCCTGAACTGAGGTTTCTGCACCCGCGCCCGGGCTGACCGCCGGCTTCGTAGAGTGGGCATATGAGCGTTGACGTTGCCCAGGAGCTGGCGGTCTTCCTGCGCGGGTGCCGGGAGCGGTTGACACCTGGCGAGGTGGGCCTGGCGGAGCGGGGGCGGGCTCGGCGCACGCCCGGGTTGCGGCGAGAAGAGGTGGCCGAGCTCGCCAAGGTCAGCGTGGACTACGTGATCCGGCTGGAGCAGGGGCGAGGGCTGCGGCCTTCGCCGGAGGTCCTGGAGGCGCTCGCGGGGGCGTTGCGGTTGTCGGACGACGAGCATGCGTACGTGTTCGACCTGACGAGGCAATGGACCTCGGTACGACGCCAGCCGGAGTCGAGTTCGCTGGCCGCGCTGGTGCAGGCGATGTCGCCGCTGCCGGCGATGTTGCTCAATCACCGCTTCGACATCTGTGCGTGGAACGCGGAGATGTGCCTGCTGATGCTCAACTTCGCCGACGTCGCGCCCGAGCGGCGGAACGTGATGTGGTTGTGCGCGCTGGAGCCGGCGTTCGAGACGTTCTACACCGACCGCGAACGGGTGATCCGCGAAGGGATCGCGGACCTGCGGGCTGCGTGGGCGGCGCATGCGGACGACCAGGACCTGGGTGAGCTCGTCCGTGCCCTGAGCGAGGAGAGCGAGGAGTTCGCCGAGCTGTGGTCGCGGCGCGACGTGAAGGTGCAGAACAACGGCCGCAAGCTGCTCAACCATCCGGACGTGGGTTCGCTGACCATCGAGTACGACGTACTCACGCCGCTTGGTGACACCGGTCAACGGCTCATCGTCTACCGGGCTGCGGATGCGGCGTCCCAGCGTGGTTTCGACCGTCTCGCGGCGTTGGCCGGCCAGGACAGCAGAGCGCTAGCCGGTTGAGGGGAGGGCCTTCGGGTCGAGGCCGAGCTCCTCGTAGGCGACGATCTCGATCTCGCGCGCCATCGCTTCCCGGAACGCCGCGACCAGGGCCTGCCCTGCCAGTGGGATGATGTTCTCCAGCGTGCGCTGGATCTCCGGCCATCCCTCCGCGGGCAAACCGGCGTCGCTGAACTCGCGCCACACCGTGCCGCGGAACAGCTCGACGTACGTCTTCGCCACCGCGTCGGCCTGGGCGAACAGCTTGGGCAGCATCTCGAAGATCGCCTGCATCGGGACGCCGAGCTTGATCACCTCGAGCCCGGTGCGGAGCAGATCCGGGTTCGGGATCCGGAGCCGGCCGTCGTCCTGCCGCTCGGCGATCCCCAGCTCGACCAGTCGCGTGATCACCGCCGGATCGTGCGGTACGCCGGCCCGCTCGGCCAGCTGGAACTCGTCCAGGATCTCCGGCTCGGACGGGGTCCACGGGTTCACCAGGGTCTCGAAGACGCCGAGCGCCATCGCGCCGTCCGGCAGTTCGCCCATCATCCGCTCGACCGCGGCCAGCGTGTAGCCCTTGCTGAGAAGCTCCTGGACCAGCTTCAGGCGGGCGACGTGGTCGTGACCGTAGTACCCGGTCCGGCCGACCAGTCGTGGCGGCGGGATCAGGCCGCGGCCGGCGTACGCGCGCACGTTGCGGACCGTCATCCCCACCTCGGCGGCGAGTTGATCGACGGTGAGCTCCTCGTCGTGTGCTTCCACGGTTGACAGTCTTCCAGATCCGACGTTACATAGAAGATGTAACATCAGCCATGGCGCATGAGCGATGAAGGAGTCCGTCGAATGGCGATCCCGCTGGCCACCACCGGAACCGCGACGTTCGACCAGATCGCGATCGTCACCGGCCTGGTCGGACTGATGTACGTCGCACTCGCCGTACTCCTGTGGCGGGAACGGACCGGACGCGTCACGCTGGTGGGACGGCTTGCGGACACCATCGGGAGACTGGACGGAGTCCCCCGATGGGCCGCGCTGACGCCGTACCTGCATGCTGTCTCGCTGCTTGCCTGCGCCTTCGGCGTCTGGTGGGACATCGCGGTGCACATCGACCGCGGTCGCGACACCGGCCCGTTCGGTACGCCGGCGCACTACCCGATCTTCTTCGGCATCCTCGGCGTGATCATCTCCGGCGTACTGCCGATCGCCCTCGCCCGCAAGCCGCTGCCGGCTCGCACGATCAAGCTCACCAAGGGCTGGCGAATCCCGTGCAGTGCCGCGCTCGTCACGGTGTGCGGGACGTTCGCGCTGGTCGGCTTCCCGCTGGACGACCTGTGGCACCGCCTGTTCGGTGAGGACGTCACGCTCTGGGGCCCGACCCACCTGCTGATGATCGGCGGCGTGGTGTTCTCGATCTTCGCGCGGCTGCTGGCGCTCGCTGAGGTGGAGCAGTTGCTCGGCATCAACAAGCGCCGCCTGTTCCAGGAGATCGTGTCGGTCGGCGCTCTGTTGATCGCGTGGGATCTGTTCAGCACCGAGTTCAACTACGGCGTCCCGCAGTTTCCCTTGATCCTGCAGCCGATCCTGATCGTCTTCGGTGCTGCGCTCGCGTTCACGGTGCTGCGGGCGCGACGCGGTCCAGGAACGGCGTTCGCCGCGCTGGCTGTGTACCTGGTGATCCGCGGCGGCATCGCCTGGGCGGTCGACCGACCGCTCGGCGAGATCCTCGGTCACTTCCCGCTGCTGATCGTCGAGGCGGTCCTGGTCGAGCTCGTGGCATTTGCCCTCGGCAACAAGAATCGCTTCCGCCTCGGTGCCGTCGCCGGTGCGCTGATCGGGACCGTCGGCGTGGTCGCGGAGTACACCTGGAGCCGCCTCTGGATGCCGATCGCGTGGCCGTCGTCGATGCTCCCGTCGGCCCTCGGGTACGGCGTCGTGACCGGGATCGGAGCCGGACTCGTCGGGGCCTGGCTGGCGACCCGGTACGCCGAGGTCGCGGGAGAGCAGCGCGCGATCGGCATCCGCAATGCGCGGTCGCAGGCGGTCCGCCGTACCCATCAACTGGGCGCGGTCGGACTGGTCGCAGTCACCGCGACGGTGTTCTTCTGCGTGCCACGGTCGGCGGAGGCGGGCGTGACCGGGACGGTGTCGTTGGAGCGGGTGGCCACGGGGGCCGAGCCGACGGCGTACGTCACGGTCAAGTTGCAGCCTGGAGACGCGGCGGACGGTGCGCGGTGGTTCGAGGCGATGGCCTGGCAGGGCGGAGGGCTGGTGACGCACCCGATGGTCAAGGTGGCCGATGGCACCTACCGGTCGGCGGACGCGCTGCCGATGTTCGGCAAGTGGAAGTCGATGATCCGCCTGCACCAGGGTCAGCGCGACCTGGTGGCGATGTGGGTGTACGCGCCGGAGGACCTGGCGATCGAGAAGGCGGCCGTGCAGGTGTCGAACGGGCAGACGGTCGAGTTCGTCAACGAGCAGCAGGTGCTGCGGCGGGAGGAGCGGACCGACGTGCCACGATGGATGTGGAACGGCGGCTACGCCCTGCTCGGCGTGGTCGGTTTGCTCGAGATCGCCGGCATCGCCTGGCTGGTCGGGCGCGGTGCCCGCGGTGGACGCCTGCGCGCCGCCCATCTGGCCGCCGGTGAACGGGAACGGGAGACTGCGTGACGATCCAGGCGGAACGGTCCGGTGTGACCACGACCGACGGCGTACGGCTGAACGTCGAGACGACCGGATCCCCGGATGCGCCGGTGACCGTCCTGCTCGTGCACGGCTGGACCTGTTCGACACGGTCGTGGCACAACCAGGTCGAGGAGCTGCCGAGGATCCTCGGGCAGAACGGCGTCCGCGTAGTCACGTACGACCATCGCGGCCACGGCCGGTCGGACGCCGCGCCGGCAGGGTCGATGCGAATCGAGCAGTTGGCCGACGACCTCGAGACCGTGCTGGACACGGTCGTCGGCGACGAACCTGTTGTGTACGCCGGTCACTCGATGGGCGGGATGACGCTGATGGCGCTCGCGGACCAGCGGCCGGAGCTGTTCGGCTCGCGGATTGCGGCGGCGGCGCTGGTCAGTACGTCGTCCGGTCACATCGCGGAGGGCGCCTTCGGCATCCCCAGGCGGTTCGACTCGACGGCAGCGGCGTTCGCTCCGCGCGCTATGAACATGCTCAGCACTCGGCTCGAACGACGTGCGCACCGGGGACCGCGGCCGCTGGACATGTCGGTCCGAGTACGCCGGCCCGCCCTGCGGCAACTGGTGTTCGGGAAGAAGACCGACCCGGCCGAGGTGGACCTGTTCCTCGCGGACCTCGCGAGCCTGCCGGGTCCGTCGTACGGCGGGTTCTTCGAGGCGATCCTCAAGCACGAGCGCCATCACGCCCTGAAGGTCCTCGAGCAACTCCCGGTCGAGATCATGCACGGCACCCGCGACCGGCTGCTGCCGCCCCGCCACGCCAACCGGATGGCCGCCGAGCTTCCGACTGCGCGGCTGTGGATGTATCCCGGTGCCGGCCACATGCTCATGCAGGAACGTCCCCGCGACGTCACCCACCGCCTGGCGTCGCTGGCCCGGAGAGTCACCGCCTAGGGTGACGGGGTGCAGAACCTTCTGTCTGATGTTGTTGTCGTCGATCTCACCAGGGCGTTGGCCGGGCCGCATGCGGCGATGATGCTGGGAGATCTCGGCGCCCGCGTGATCAAGGTCGAGGCGCCCGGCGGCGGGGACGACAGCCGGGGCTGGGGACCGCCGTTCGTCGAGGGCGAATCGACGTACTTCCTGTCCGCGAACCGGAACAAGGAATCGGTGACGGCGGACCTCAAGTCCGAGGACGGTCGCGACTTCCTGACCAAGCTGGTCCGGCGGGCCGACGTACTGATCGAGAACTTCCGGCCGGGAGTGCTGGACCGGCTCGGGTTCTCGGTCGAGCGGCTGCACGAGCTCAACCCGGGCCTGGTGATCCTGTCGATCACCGGCTTCGGGCACGACGGGCCTGACGGCGGACGGGCCGGGTACGACCAGATCGCGCAGGGCGAGGGCGGCCTGATGAGCATCACCGGTGCGGTCGAGCCGACGAAGACCGGCGTACCGATCGCGGACCTGCTGGCCGGGATGTACGGCGCCTATGGTGCGGTGGCGGCTCTGCACGAGCGATCGATCACCGGCAAGGGGCGCGTGGTGCGGACGAGCCTGCTGGCATCGGTGATCGGCGTGCACGCGTTCCACGGGACGAAGTGGACGGTCGCCGGCGAACTGCCCGAGCGTGTCGGCAACCACCATGCGCAGATCGCGCCGTACGGGATGTACTCGACCGCGGACGACATCGTCCAGGTCGCCGTCGGTAGTCAGGGGCAGTGGCGGACGTTCGCACCGATCGTCGGGCTGGATCCGGACGACGAGCGGTTCGCGGTCAACGCGCAACGGGTTGCCCACCGCAACGAACTGACCGCGGCGATCGAGGCGGCGTTCGCGCACGAGTCGGCGGACGTGTGGCTGGAACGCCTTGCGGAGAAGGGGATTCCGGCCGGCAAGGTCCGCGACTTCCAGCAGGTGTACGAGTGGGAGCAGACGCTGTCACAGGGCCTGCTGATCGATGTCGAGCACCCGACGCTCGGCCGGATCCAGCTCCCCGGGCCGCCGCTGCGGTTCGACGACCAGCCCTACGCCGGCGCCCGCGAAACCAACCTCCCGCCGCCACGACTCGGCGAGCACAACGAGTCGGTCAGAGCTTGGCTGGAGTCGCAGTAGAAGCGCGTACGACGAGCTCGGGACGGATCAGTGTCTTCCTCGGGCGCTCGCTCCCGCCGCTCTTGAGCCGCTGCATGAGCAGGTCGACAGCCGTCGTACCGACTTCGGCGGCGGGGAGGCGGACTGTGGTGAGGGGCGTCTGCAAGTACGCCGCGTAGGGGTGGTCGCCGTACCCGGTGATCGCGACGTCGTCGGGAACTGCCAGACCCAGCTCGGCAAGCACGCGCAGCAGACCCAGGGCGAAGTAGTCGTTCCCGGTCACGATGGCATCCGGATGACGGTCGCTCAGGAGCGTCTGCGCGAACCGATAGGCCTCCTCCGGCTGCCACGGCAGGGCGAGGGAGTCGTAGCGCTTGGTCGGTACGGCGCGGATCGTGTCGTCCTTGACCTTCAGGCCGGCGTCGGACATCGCCCGGCGGAAGCCGGCGACACGGTCGGCGGTCGTCGTGATCGGCAGGTCCTCTTCCAGCACCAGCAGGCGGCGTGCACCGCCGGCGATCAGGTGGCTGGTCGCTTCGTAGGTGCCGCGCTCGTTGTCGACCCCGACCATGTCGCAGTCGAGCTCGGGCACATCACGGTTGACGAACACCAACGGGATGCCTGCGTCACGGACGCGGCGCCAGTGGTCCCACTCGGCCTGGACCGGCACGACCACGGCGCCGTCGACCGCGGACCGTAGCAGCGCCTCGGTGGCGCGCTGCTCGTTCTCCGCGCTCTCGTCGGTGACCAGCAGCAGCAACGAGTACCCCTGGGCGCGGACGCGGAGCTCGATGCTGCTGATCAACTGAGCGTAGAAGGGGTTGGACGGGTTGGTGATGACGAGGCCCAGCGTCATCGCCGAGCCGAGCACGAGCGACCGCGCCAGCGTGTTGGGCACGTAGCCGATCCGGGCCGCCTCGGCCTGCACGGCCGCGCGCGTCTTCGGGCTGACGCTGTCCTTGTCGCCGAGCGCACGCGACACGGTGTTCACCGACAGCCCGAGAGCTGCCGCGATGTCCCGCAACGTCGGGCGCCGTGCCTCCGTCATCTTCACCCCCTGGGGCAGCTTAAGCCTTCACAGCCAGGTGGATCCGCACCTGGACCGAACCGTCGACCTTGGCGCGCAGCCGCAGCCAGTGGCCGAACCCGCTGACCGGCCAGCTGATCAGCTGCCCCGGCCGGACGCGGTGCTCTCCTGCGTCGAGATCGCACCAGGTGATGCCGTCGGGCGAGACCTGCGTGAGGTACGTCGCGGTGCCGTCGCCGCCGACGTGGTGGACGAACCAGCGCGCCTCACCCGCCCAGGCGACCTCGTACGGCTCGGTGGCGAAGCGGGTGTCGAACGTGGTGTCGCGTTCCAGCACCGCCGTCATGGACTGTCGCATGGGCCTACCAATCAACCGAGATGAGGACAGAGTCGAGGAAAAGAAAGTTCCTGACGCTGCTGTGAGTGCGGACCGAGAAGTAGAAGTTCAGCAGGTTCTCCAGCGTCTCGTAGCGTTCCTCGTACGGCGGGACCGGTACGTCGCTCATGTCCATCACCCGGTCGTTGACCTGGAGCTCGACGTTGCGGCGCTTGTCGGTGTCGATCAGCCAGCGCAGATAGTGCCAGTTCACCTTGGTCGGCACCTCGTTGTAGCAGAGCTCCTGCGGTTCGCCGAACTGCTGCCAGTCCTCCGGGTTGGGCGCGGTGAAATCGGCGGCGTACTCCAGCTTCACCTTGCCCTCGAAGTGCTCGCGCGGCGTCGGCTCGGGGACCGTCGGGGCCATCCAGCGCCGGGTGAAGTGGTTGTCCAGATCGGTGTTCTGGTAGCGCGCGACCGTGTGGTAGCGCAGTCCGCCGTCACCGCACAGATCCGTGGCGACCGTGAACGCACCGAACTGCGCCTCGGACGGGTGAGTGTTGCCGTCCCACTGCACGTCGCCGAAGGTGTCGAGCTCCGAGCCTCCGCCGAGGGTCGCCTCGGACTTGAAGGCGAAGTACGTCTCCAGTTGCACCAGCCCGCGGCCGCTCATGGTGAGCCGGCGGATCGCGACCGCGGTGTGGCCCTTGTGCGGCCGGGTGGCGAGCTTGAGCGCGTAGGTCCCGCTGAGCGCACCGTGGGTGCCGATGTCGAAGAAGTTGCAGGCCGACAACTGCGGCGGCCGGAAGTCCCGCATGTGGTCGTCGACCGTGCTCAGGTCGCCGCGGCCGTTGTAGTTGCCGAGCAGCTCGCACCAGCCGTGCGTCCCGCTGTCGAACTCGTCGAAGGCCAGGATGCGCGGCAACGGCGAGAACTTGGACAGGCGGGGATCGGCGGCCAGCAGCGCGCTCCGGACATCGGATGTCGTCACGCAGTGCCTCCCAAAGCATGAATCAGGTGGATGGTCAGTGAAGTTAACGTTCACGGGAATCGACCGTCAACGGGCCGTTCCGCCCTGAGCAACGGTGGTCTATTGACACGTAAATACCACGCTTCTACGGTGCATTAACGCTACCGTTAACGTTCACGGAATCGAGACACCATGCAGTCGCTGAGCCGCGCCCTGACCGTGCTGGCGGAGCTGAACCGCGAGGACCGGCCGTACGGCGTGACCGAACTGGCCGGCACCGTCGGCCTGCACAAGAGCACCGTGCACCGGATTCTGGTCACGTTCTGCGAGCACGGTCTGGCGAGCCGGGTCGACGACCACCGGTACACCGCTCGGGACGGGTTGGCGGCGCTCCGTTGTGCGACGCAAGGGCAGGCGGGACCGGAGCGGGCGCTGGCCGACCTCGGTGACCGTCTCGGCCGGCTGGTCGTGCTGGCGAAACCGCTGCCGAAGATGGCCGGCCGGGTGTTGCAGGTGTCCGCGGTGGCGGGCAGTGCGAGTGCCGCGCCGGTCGAGCCGGGACATGCGGTGTCGCTGCACCGGAGTGCGCTCGGCCGCGCGTATCTGTCCGCGCTTCCCGCCGATCAGGTGACGGGTACGCCGGATCTGCTCGTCACGCTGCAGCGCATCCGGGTGTCCGGGTTCGCGCACAACTCCCGGCCGGTCGCCTCGCTTCCGCGGATGGTCGCCGTACCGGTGCGGGACAACGACGGGCAGTGCGCGGGGGCGCTGGGTGCCGAACTGATCCAGGCCGGCTCGATCGAGGAGGTACGGCGCGTGGTGTCGGTACTGCGGAGCGGCGTCTGATGGGGGCGTACGTCGTCCGGCGGGTGGCGTTCTCGCTGTTCGTGCTGTGGGGCGCGGTGACCATCATCTTCGTCGTCCTGCGGCTCGTTCCCGGCGATCCGGCGTACCTGATTCTCGGACCTGACGCGACCCAGGCGCAGGTGAACGCGATGCACCAGCAGCTCGGCCTCGACCAGCCAATGATCCAGCAGTACGCGACGTACCTGGCGAACGTCGTACATCTGGACTTCGGGCAGTCGTTCCGGCTGAACGCGGACTCTATGAGCCTCGTGCTGCAACGGCTTCCGGCGACGATCCAACTGGCCACAACAGCCTTGTTGCTGTCGTTGCTGATCGGGTTGCCGCTCGGGGTGATCGCGGCGTTGCGGGCGCACAGCTGGGTGGATCGGGCGATCTCGGTCTTCTCGCTGATGGGGCAGTCGACGCCGTCGTTCTGGCTCGGGATCGTCCTGATCCTGGTGTTCGCGCGCGGTCTGAAGGTGTTGCCGAGCGCGGGTTCGGGGACGTGGTCGCATCTTGTGCTGCCGACGATCACGCTCGCGCTGCCTTTCCTGGCGATCCTGGTGCGGTTGACGCGCAGTGGTCTGCTCGAGGTGGTGCACGAAGGCTACGTGCAGACGGCGCGGGCGAAGGGGCTCGGCGAGGGGATCGTGATCCTCGTGCACGCGCTTCGGAACGCGCTGATCCCGATCGTGACCGTGGTCGGCCTGCAGTTCGGCGCTTTGCTCGGCGGCACCGTGATCGTCGAGACCGTGTTCGCCTGGCCCGGCGTCGGCCGGCTGCTGATCGACTCGATCGGGCGCCGCGACTACGGCGTCGTCCAGGCCTCGATCTTGATCGTGGCAACGATCTTCGTGGTGATCAATCTGCTTGTCGACCTCCTCTACGGCTTCCTGGACCCGCGGGTCCGTCTGGCTGGTGACTGACGTGACCTCGACCGAACTCGACCTCACCACCGCGACCGTGCCGCTGGTGACCAGCAAGCGGCGCGGGCGGGCCGGATCGGCCCGGATCCGCTTCGGCCTCATCGTGATCGCGATCTATGTGGTGGCCGCGATCTTCGGGCCGTGGCTGGTCCGGTACAACCCGGTCGACACGCGGACCGCGGACCGGCTGCGGCCGCCGTTCAGCCGGTTGTCCGACGGGTCGTACGCGATCTTCGGCACGGACCAGGTCGGGCAGGATCTGTTCGCGCAGATGTTGCAGGGGGCAAGGATCTCGATCGCGGTCGGGTTGGCGACGCTGGTTCTCGCGGGGACGATCGGGGTGACGATCGGGCTGTCCGCCGGGTACTTCGGTGGCTGGCTGGACGGCGTACTGATGCGGTTGGCCGACATTCAACTCGCGTTTCCCTCGATCTTGCTGGCGATCTTCATCGCGGCGCTGCTCGGGCCGTCGGTGGTGAACGTCGTCATCGTGCTGGCGGTGTCGAACTGGGTGACGTTCGCTCGCGTGGCCCGTGGGCAGGCGCTGGCGACGCGGCGGCGCGAGTTCGTCGATGCGTCGCGGACGCTGGGTGCCGGGACGTGGCGGCTGGTTTCGCGGTCGGTGTTGCCGGCCTGCGTTGCGCCTGTGCTGGTGGTGGCGACGGTTGAGATCGGGCACGTGATTCTGGCGGAGGCGTCGCTCAGCTTCCTCGGTCTCGGTACGCCGGCCAGTACGCCGAGTTGGGGTGTGACGATCGCGAACGGGCGCAACTATCTGGCCGATGCGTGGTGGATCTCGACGATTCCGGGGATCGCGCTGGCCTTCCTGGTGGTCTCGCTCGGCGTACTCGGCGATGCGCTGCGGGACCGGTACGACCCGCGGCTGAGGAGTCTGTGATGAAGGCCTTGTTGAGTGTGCGTGAGTTGCGCGTCGAGTTCGGCACCTCTGGTGGTGTGGTGACTGCTGTCGACGGTGCGTCGTTCGAGGTCGCTGCTGGGGAGACGGTTGCACTGCTGGGTGAATCCGGCAGCGGGAAGAGCGTTACCGCGCAAGCCGTGATGGGGATCGTGCCGAAGCCGGCCGGGCGGATCACCAGTGGGTCGATCACGTACGACGGTCGCGATCTGCTGACGCCTGGTGCTGCGAAGGGCTTGCGCGGGCGTGAGATCGCGATGGTGTTCCAGGATCCGTTGAGCTCGCTGAACCCGGTCTTCCGGGTGGGTGCCCAGATCGGGGAGATGTTCCGGCGGCATCGCGGTGCCTCGCGTCGTGAGGCCCGCGCGGCCGCGTTGGACCTGATGAAGCGGGTCGGGATCCCGGCGGCGTCGAAGCGGCTGGACGACTATCCGCATCAGTTCTCGGGCGGGATGCGGCAGCGCGTGATGATCGCGATGGCGCTCGCGTTGTCGCCGCGGCTGCTGATCGCCGACGAACCGACCACCGCGCTCGACGTCACTGTGCAGGCGCAGATCATGGACCTGCTCGCCCGGCTGCAGTCCGAGGAGGGCATGTCGCTCGTCCTCATCACCCACGACCTCGGAGTCGTCGCCGACGTCGCCGACCGCGTCGTGCTGATGTACGCCGGCCGTGTCGTGGAGACGGGTCCGATCCGCGAGGTCTACGAACACAGCGGACACCCGTACACCGCCGGCCTGATGGGCTCGGTCCCCGTCCTCGACGGGCCCCGAGACCGCCTCACCCCCATCCAAGGCTCCCCGCCAGACCTCCTGTCCCTCCCCACCGGCTGCTCCTTCCACCCCCGCTGCCACTACGCCGACCACCTCTGCACCACTGACCAACCCGACCTCCGCCCCCTCCCCACCCGCCCAGCCCTGCACCAAGCCGCCTGCCACCACCCGGAAGGAGTCCTCAGCAATGCCCACTAACCCGACTCCCACCCCGGCCCCCACCACCCCGGGTCCTTCGAGCACCCCGGGCTCGTCCACTTCCTCATACATCCCGCCGGCCGGCGCCGCGCCCTTGTTGTCTGTGCGGGAGTTGCATACTTCCTTCCCGCTGCGGTCGGCTTTGTTGCGGCGGGTGGTGGGGGAGATTCAGGCGGTGGCGGGGGTGTCGTTCGACATTCCGGCTGGGGGGACGCTGGGGCTGGTGGGGGAGTCCGGGTCGGGGAAGTCGACGGTGGCGCGGACGATCACCGGGCTGGAGAAGGCGCGGTCCGGCAGCATCGTGTTCGAGGGCGAGGAGCTCACCTCGTTGCCCAAGGCATCCATGCGCCGGGTTCGCCGGCAGCTGCAGATGATCTTCCAGGACCCGTACGCCTCCCTCAACCCGCGCGCCACCGTCGAACAGATCATCAGCGAGGCCTGGGAGATCCACCCCGACGTCGTACCCCGCAACCGTCACCGCGCCGAGGTCCGCGACCTGCTCGAACGCGTCGGCCTCAACCCGGATCACGCCAAGCGCTACCCGCACCAGTTCTCCGGAGGTCAGCGGCAGCGGATCGGCATCGCTCGCGCGCTCGCGTTACGTCCGAAGCTGGTCATCTGCGACGAGGCGGTCTCGGCACTGGACGTTTCCGTGCAAGCCCAGGTGCTCAACCTGCTGGCCGACCTCCGCCGGGACCTCGGGCTCGCGTACCTGTTCATCGCCCACGACTTGTCCGTCGTACGTCATATCTCTGATCAAGTCGCGGTGATGTACCTCGGGCGAGTGGTGGAGACCGCGACGCAGGACGAGTTGTTCCAGCGGCCGCTGCATCCGTACACCCAGGCGTTGCTGTCCGCGGTCCCGGATCCGAAACCGTGGACCAAGCCGGAACGCGAACCGATCATCATCGGCGGCGACGTACCCTCACCCGCCGATCCACCGTCCGGCTGCCGCTTCCGCACCCGCTGCTGGAAAGCCGAGGACATCTGCGCCCAGGAAGAGCCCGCGCTCGAGACCCGACTCGACCGCCACCCCACCGCCTGCCACTTCGCCACCGAACTAGCCGGAGCCACCAGATGAGCCGTACTGAACTTGTCCTGCTTCGCCATGGCGAGTCGCTCTGGAACGCCGAGGACCGCTACCAGGGCCAGCAAGGCACCGGCCTCAGCGCGCTCGGTCACCAGCAGGCGAAGCTGGCCGCCGAGTACCTGCGATCAGATGTCTTTGATCAAATCGTCGCCAGCGATCTCCAGCGCGTGACCGAGACCCTCCAGCCCTACCTCGACAGCCTGCCCCTGGCGGACACGGTAGGCACGGTGGACGCCGTGGACGCGGCGGGTGGGCGGGGGGCGGGTTGCTCGGAGTGGGGCGGTCGGTCTGTGGTGCGGGTCGATCGGCGGTGGCGGGAGATTGATGTGGGGAGTTGGGGTGGGCGGACGTTTGCGGACGTGTACGCCGACGAACCCACGGTGGTCGAGGCGTTTCGTCGGGGGGAGGACGTTGCGCGGGGTGGTGGGGAGACGTTCGCTCAGTTGAGGGAACGGGTTTGGGACGCGATCCGGGAGATCGCCGGCTCGGGTGCGCGTCGGGTTCTTGTGGTGACGCATGGCGGGCCGATCAGAGTCGCGACGGCGTCGACGTTGCGGCTGCCACCGGGCGGCGAGGTTTTGCTGGATCCGCCGGTGAACTGCTCGCTGACCACGATCCAGGTCGACGACTTACTCGCAGTAACAACGCTGACGGCGTACAACGTCCCGACCTCGGGAATCGCCTCCACCGAGGAGCAGCCGGCATGACGCTTGCCTTGAGCAACTTCAGTTTCGTGACCATGACCTACAACCTGTGGGCGGACTTCCACCTCGAGCAGCGGCAGGACGCGTTGACCGCGCTGTTCACGACCCGTCCGCCGGACCTGCTCGCCGTACAAGAGCTCCGCCCGTCCACCCGCAAGCTCGTAGACGACGTGCTGCCCGGACATGAACGCGTCGACGGCGGAGCCGGCTGGGAGACCCAGAGCAACCTCTGGTGGCGCCGCGACCTCTTCACCGCCGTTGAGCACGGGGCCGAGGACGTCGGCATCCTGTCGCCGGACGCGCGCCTGTTCTGGGTTCGGCTGCGCCCGGCAGACGGTTCCGAGTTGGTCTTCAGTACGGCGCACCTGACCTGGCCCGGGCACCCGGACGAGCGGACCGACCACCGCAACCGCCGCGTCACCCAGGCCCGAGCGATCGCGGAAGCACTGGAGCGGCTGGCCGGCGACGGCGCCTGCCTGTTCACCGTAGACATCAACGACATCGGCCCACCGCAGTGGGAACTCGGGAACGCCGGGTTCCTGGACAGCTTCACCGCACTCGGCCGGCACTCACCGGTGACCCACCCGGTCGTGCCGACGGTGGCCACCGGTCCGATCGGGACCCGGCTGTCACCGCTCGCCTCACCACCCAAGGCGATCGACTGGATCTTCGCCCGCGGCCCGCTCGCGGCCCGCACCAGCGAGGTCGTCGACTTCTTCCACGACGGCCGCGCGCCCTCCGACCACTACCCGGTCGTCGCCACCTACACCTTCACGCGGCCTCCCAGCGACACCGCCTCGTGACCCCTGCCCTGCAAAGGAGAACCCCGTGTTGAGGAAGCGAATCGTGGCGGCGGTCGCCGTCGCCGCCCTGGCCGCGCTGAGTGCGTGTTCGCCGGCCAGCGAGCCGAGCGCCGACGGCGGCGGCGAGCAGATCCTGCGCTACGCGCCGGCCATGTTCCCGGTATCGCTGGACACCCACAAGTTCGCCGGTGAGGAGGCCGTACAGACCGCGATCCAGCAGATCATGGAGCCGCTGGTCCGGGTCGAGGACGGCAAGATCGTCCCGGTACTGGCGACCTCCTGGGAGAACCCGGACCCGGACACCTGGGTGTTCAAGCTCCGGTCCGGCGTGAAGTTCTCCGACGGTACGCCGTTCACGGCCAAGGACGTGGTGGCGTCGTACGAGCGGCACAAGAAGCTCGACGGCCCACTGGTTCCGCTGTACGAGACGGTGACGTCGTTCGCGGCGACCGACGAGCAGACGGTGACCGTGAAGACGAGCAAGCCGCTGGGCACATTGCTGAGTTCGCTCACGCTGCTGTTCATCGGGCCGGCGGACAAGATCAACACCGACGGGTTCTTCAACAAGCCGATCGGGACCGGGCCGTTCTCGGTCACCGCGTTCCAGCCCGACGAGAAGCTCGAGCTGGCAGCCAACCCGACGTACTGGGACGGCGTGCCGAAGCTGAGCAAGCTGGAGTTCGTCAACATCCCGGAGGTCGCCGGCCGGATCACCGCGTTGGAGAACGGCGAGGCCGACGTACTGACGCAGATCCCGCCGGACCAGGTCGGTTCTCTCAAGGGCAGTGACGGGATCAGCTACGAGACGACGCCCAGCTGGACGTACTACTTCGACTGGTTCAACTCGAACCGGAAGCCGTTCAACGACAAGCGGGTCCGGCAGGCGATGTGGTACGGGCTGAACCTCGAGGGCACGGTCAAGGACCTGTTCGGTGATCTGGCGTCGGTGGCGCAGGCGCCGCTGGCGCAAGGCGTCATCGGTGCGCCGAAGCTGGCGCCGTACAAGTACGACCCGGCGAAGGCGAAGCAGTTGCTGGCCGAGGCGGGCTACCCGAACGGGTTCAGTACGTCGATGCAGTGGCCGCTGGAAGGTGGTCCGAACATCCGGGCGCTGGCGCAGGCGATGATCTCGGACTGGGCCAAGATCGGCGTCACGGTGAAGCCCCTGGAGAAGGAACGCGCCCAGTGGCTGGAGGACTTCGGCAAGCTCAACTGGGACATGAACCTGCAGACGAACGTCACCGGCACCGGCGACGCGGACTACACCCTGGCCCGGCTCTACGTCTGCTCCGCGAAGCGCAACGGCTACTGCAACCCCGCGGTCGACAAGCTGCTGCTCGACGCCCGCTCGTCCGTTGACCAGGCGGAACGCCCGAAGCTCTACGAGCAGGCCGGCCAGATGCTGTGGACCGACGCGGTCGGCATCTTCCCCGCCGACCTCGCCTCCAATTCGGCCCACCGCTCCCGGGTCCAGAACTTCGTGATGCCCCCGAGCGGCCGGCCGCTCTTCACGAAGGTGTCTGTGTCGGGGAGCTGAGGTCCGGACCGCCAGGCCATCACAACTGCCGCCGCCCGCGCGAGTTCACGCTCGCGCGGGCGGTCTCGCGCCCGCGCGCTGCGAATGTGATGGCGTGGCGGTCCGCGCCCACCTTTCGACTCTGGTGGAAAGGGTGCCGTGCGGGATGAAGCTGGGTTACGGATTGGTGCGGAGAGTTGGTGAGGGGTTGACGGGCTGGGAGGGCGCGGTCTAGCGTCCGGGAAATCGATTACTCACCGGGTCGCGGAGGTGTCATGGCCGACGGCGCTGCCCTGGTCCGGATGGTCCGGATCGGGAAGCGGTACGGCGGTGTGCAGGCCTGCCGCGAGGTCGACTTCACCCTGGGCGCGGGCGAGGTGCACGCGCTGCTCGGTGAGAACGGCGCCGGCAAGAGCACGTTGATGAAGATCCTGTCCGGCGACGTCACCGACTACGACGGCACGATCGAGATCAAGGGCCAGCAGGTCAGTTTCGGCGGACCCACCGACGCTCAGTCGGCCGGGATCGCGATGATCCACCAGGAGCTCGATCTCGTCCCCGGCCTGTCCGTCGCCGACAACATCTTCCTCGGCCGCGAACTCCGCACCGCGCTGAAGACGGTCGACCGCCGACGGATGGAGCGCGAAGCCCGCGCCCTGCTGGAACGCAGCGGCGTCAGGCTCGACCCGCGTCGCCCGGTCGGCGAGTTGCGCGTCGGTGAGCAGCAACTCGTCACGATCGCGAAGGCGATCTCGCTCGACGCCCGCGTCCTGATCATGGACGAGCCGACCTCGGCTCTGACCACCGCCGAGGTCGAGCGCCTCTTCGAGGTCATCCGCGAACTCCGCAGGTCCGGCGTCGGCATCGTCTACATCTCGCACCGGATGGAGGAGATCGCCCAGGTCGCCGACCGCGCAACCATCCTCCGCAACGGCCAGATCGTCAGCAGCTTCGACCCCCGCAAGCTGAGCACCGCCGAGGTCGTCGAGGCGATGGTTGGCCGCCCGGTGCAGACCATGTTCACCACTCCCGACACCGACACCGGTGACGAACTCCTCCGCGTCGACAACCTCGCTCTGAAAGCCCGCCGGCCGAGACCCGGCCGCCGGGACCCCGACGGCATCTCCCTGACCGTTCGCTCCGGCGAGATCGTCGGCCTGGCCGGCCTGCTCGGCGCCGGCCGCACCGAACTGCTCGAGACCCTGTACGGCGTCGCCCCGGCGGGCACGCGGACCGGCCGGATCCTCCTGCACGGCCAGGAGATCCATCCCCGCCGACCACGCCAGGCACTTGCCCAGGGCATCGGGTTCGTCCCCGAGGACCGGCGTGCGTCCGGGCTTGTCCTTTTCCACTCGATCCTCGCGAACACGGTCGTCTCGAGCCTCCCGTCGTACGGCCGGCTGGGGGTGATCGCGCGGCGGATGGAGCGGGCTGCGTCGGTGCGGATGGCGGACCGGCTGCGGCTGAAGTTCGGCCGCCTGCAGGACGAGGTCGGCACGCTGTCCGGCGGCAATCAGCAGAAGGTCGTGTTCGGCCGGATGCTGCTGACCGAGCCGAAGTTGCTGCTGCTCGACGAACCCACCCGCGGCGTCGACGTCGGCGCGAAGTCCGAGATCTACCGCCTGCTCGGTGAGCTCGCCGGCCAGGGCATCGGCGTCCTGCTGGCCTCGTCCGAGCTGCCGGAGTTGGTCGGCGTCTGCGATCGGGTCGTCGTACTGCGGGATGGGCGCGACGTCGCGTCCTTCAGTACGGCGGACTCCGGCGAAGGCGACCTGCTCGCCGCAGCCATGGGAGAGGGCGAAGTGTTCGAAGAGGTGGGAGGAGCCCAGTGACCGTACAGGACGAGAGAGCCGCGGCGACGCCGGTGGAGCAGTCCGCCGGCGGAGTGGTCGCCACGCTGTTCCGGTTCCAGAGTGTCTTCGGGCTACTGGCCGTGTTCATCGCGGCGATCATCTTCTCGCCCCGCAAGGACGGCGAGATCCTGTTCATCAGCGCGGACAACCTGGCGAACGTGGTCCGCGCGGTGTCCGAGATCGGCATCATCGCGATCGGGATGACGTTCGTGATCCTGATCGGCGGCATCGATCTGTCCGTCGGCGCGGTGCTCGGGCTGGCCACGGTCGGGTCCGCGGTCCTGATGGTCGAGAACGACTGGGGCTTCCTGCCGTCCGTCGTACTCGTGCTCGCGATCGGCCTGGTCTTCGGTGCGTTGCAGGGCGTCGCGACCGCGATGATCGGGATCCAGTCCTTCATCGTCACACTCGCCGGGCTGCAGATAGCCCGCGGCCTGGCCCGGATCTGGTCCGGCGGGCAGGGCGTCGCGATCGCGTACGGCGATGGTCCGCACGAGGCGCCGGACTCGTTCGCGATCCTCGGCGAGCGGACGTTCGGCGGCCTGGTGCCGATCCCGGTGCTGATCTTCGCGGTGGTCGCGATCGCCGCCGTCGTGTTCCTGCGGGTCAGCGCGTTCTCCCGCCATCTGTACGCCGTCGGCGGCAACGAGAAGGCCGCGCGGCTGTCCGGCGTACCGGTCGTGCGGGTGAAGATCGCGGTGTTCGCGATCTGCGGACTGCTCGCCTCGCTGGCCGGCATCGTGCACGCGGTCCAGCTGAACCAGGGCAGCCCGAACGACGGGATCGGCTACGAGCTGGACGCGATCGCCGCGGTGGTGATCGGCGGGACCAGTCTGGCCGGTGGCCGTGGTTCGGTCGCCGGAACGGTCGCCGGCGCGCTGCTGCTCGGCGTACTGAACAACATCCTTGCCCTGAACAACATCGACTCCAACATCCAGCTCCTGATCAAGGGACTCGTCATCGTGGCCGCCGCCGCGCTGCAACGACTCCGCCCCACCTCGTGAGGAAGGTTCCCATGCGCTCTGTGAAGATTCCGCTGGCCGCCGCGGCGATCGCCGCCCTGGTACTGGCCGGCTGTGGCACGACCAACGAACGGACGTCGGACAGCCCGCAGGCGGGTGCGTCGAAGTCCTGCAAGGGGGCCGACGGCAAGTACACGATCGGGATGAGCCAGGCGAACGTGGCCGAGCCGTACCGGCAGCGGATGGACGACGACATCAAGGCGGCCGCGGCGACGGTGCCGCAGTTCGAGGTGAAGTTCGCCGACGCGGCGCAGGACAACGCCAAGCAGGTCGCCGACGTGGAGAACTACATCACCCAGCAGATCGACCTGCTGATCATCAGCCCGAACGAGGCCAAGCCGCTGACCGCGGTCGTGAAGAAGGCCTACGACAAGGGCATCCCGGTGGTCGTGCTGGACCGCAAGGTCGAGGGTGATGCGTACACCGGCTTCATCGGTGGCGACAACGTGCAGATCGGTACCGAGGCCGGCAAGTACATCGCCGAGAAGCTGCTGCCGGATGGTGGCAATGTGGTCGAGCTGAAAGGGCTGGCCGGCGCCACCCCGCAGGCCGAGCGGCACGAGGGCTTCCTGGCCGGCATCAAGGGCAACCCGAAGGTCAAGGTGATCGCCGCCGCGAGTGGCGACTGGCTGCGGGAGAAGGGCCAGGCCCAGATGGACGCGCTGTTGAAGGCGAACCCGAAGATCGACGTGGTCTACTCCCACAACGACCCGATGGCCGAGGGTGCGTACCTGGCCGCGAAGGCGGTCGGCCGGGAGAAGGAGATGAAGTTCACCGGCATCGACGCGCTGCCGATCCCGTCCGGTGGGATCAAGGCGGTCCAGCAGGGCCGGCTGAGCGCCACCTTCACGTACCCGACCAACGGCAAGGAAGCGATCGCCGCGGCGAAGAAGATCCTGGTCGACTGCGGCACCATCGAGAAGTCCCAGACGCTGCCCACCCGCCTGATCGACGCCTCCAACGCAGCCAAGATCTACGCCGAGGAGAACCCCACCGGCTGACGTGTGCAGCTCGACAGGAGGTGTCCGGCTCCAGCGAGCCGATCGACGACCGCCCACGCGGGGAACGGTCGGCGCGGCCGGCCTACCTCCTGTCGAGCTGTACGCTGCTCGCCCGCTCGATCAGCCGGGCGCCGAGCGTGGTGGTCGTGGGTGGCCGGCTGCTGTCGGCGATCCGGGCGAGTAGCAGGCGGGCTGCCACGGCGCCGATCTCATACGCCGGTTGGGCTACGACCGACAGTGGTGGATCGACGAGCTCCGCCCAGGGGGCGTCGTCGAAGGAGACGATGCCGACGTCGCGGCCGGGGCGGATGCCGCGTTCCTGCAGGGCTTGCAGTACGCCCACGGCCATCGCGCTGTTGGCGACCAGCAGCGCATCGGGTGGTTCGGGCTGGGACATCACGTCGAGGGCGGCGCGATGGGCGCCTGCCGCCTTGTACTCGGTGCGGCGAACGAGTTTGGGAGTACTGCGGCGCTTCGCGGACCTGAGGGCGTCGCGGTAGCCGGCCAGGCGGTCGTCGGCGGTGCGGACGCCTGCGGGTCCGGTGATGCAGCCGATCAGTTCGTAGCCTTGGGCAACCAAATGCGCGGTCGCCTGCTTCGCTGCCTGCCGGGTGTCCACGAGCACCGCGTCGCTGTCCTGCTCGGGCAGCGGGCGGTCCACAGCGACGTACGCCGTACCCCGGCTTGCCAGCTTCGCGACGCTGGTCGCCGTACCGCTGGGGGACAGGATGACGCCTGCGACCCGCTCCTGGATCGCGATGTCGATGTAGCGGTTCTCCTTGTCGGCGTTCTCGTCGGAGTTGCACAGCACGACCGAGTAGCCGACCTGGTGCGCGACGTCCTCGACGCCGCGAGCGAGCGCGGTGAAGAACGGGTTCTCGACGTCGGAGATGATCAGCGCGACGACGGCCGCCTCCTGGCGGCGCAGCGCCCGGGCCGGGCCGTTCGGCTGGTACCCGAGCTCGGTGGCGGCCGTCCGGACCCGCGCGGCCAGGTCCGGGTCGACCGTGGCCTTGCCGTTCAGCGCCCGGGACACGGTGGCCGTGGACACCCCGGCCCGAGCCGCCACATCACTGATCGTCGGCACCGATCCTCCCTTCGCTGAGGGGAAGACTAGCCGCCCGAGTAAAGGATTACCCAGCGTCCTGCCGTGCACGTAAAGTACGGAACCTCGGAGCCTTACCAGTGACGTGAGAGGATCACCGGCGTGACTGCCTTGCCGAGTGTTTCGTATTCCATCACCGTTCGCCTCGAGGTGCCCGCGGGTGGCTCGACGGTGAGCAAGCTGACGACCGCGGTCGAGCAGGCCGGCGGTCTGGTCACCGCGCTCGACGTGACGGCCTCCGGGCACGAGCGGCTGCGGATCGACGTCACCTGTGCCGCCGCTGATACCGAGCACGCCGGCCGTCTGGTCGAGGCGATGCGCGCCGTACCCGGCGTCGAGATCGCCCGGGTGTCGGACCGGACGTTCCTGATGCACCTCGGCGGCAAGATCTCGATGGAGGCCAAGCACCCGATCCGCAACCGTGACGACTTGTCGATGATCTACACGCCGGGTGTTGCGCGGGTCTGCCTGGCGATCGCGGCCAACCCCGAGGACGCGCGCCGGCTGACGATCAAGCGCAACAGCGTCGCGGTCGTCACCGACGGATCGGCCGTCCTCGGCCTGGGCAACATCGGGCCAAAGGCCGCCCTGCCGGTGATGGAGGGCAAGGCGGCGTTGTTCAAGCGGTTCGCCGGGATCGACGCCTGGCCGCTGTGCCTGGACACCCAGGACCCGGACGAGATCGTGTCGATCGTGAAGGCGATCGCGCCGGGCTTCGCCGGGATCAACCTGGAGGACATCTCCGCGCCGCGCTGCTTCGAGATCGAGGCCCGGCTGCGCGAGGAGCTCGACATCCCGGTCTTCCACGACGACCAGCACGGTACGGCGGTCGTCGTACTGGGCGCGCTGTACAACGCGCTGCGGGTGGTGAGCAAGGACATCAGCAACGTGCGCGTGGTGCTGTCCGGGGCGGGCGCGGCCGGTACGGCGATCCTGAAGCTGCTGCTCGCGGCCGGGGTGAAGGACACGATCGTCGCCGACGTCGGTGGCGTGATCCACCCGGAGCGCGACGGCCTGTCACCGGAGCTGCGCTGGATCGCGGAGAACACCAACGCGGCCAAGTACAGCGGCGACCTGAAGGGCGCGCTGGCCGGGGCCGATGTGTTCATCGGGGTGTCGGCGCCGAACATCATCACCGGCGCGGACATCGCCACGATGAACAACGACGCGATCGTGTTCGCGCTGGCGAACCCGGTGCCGGAGGTCGACCCTGCGGACGCGGGTGAGCACGCGGCGGTGGTGGCCACCGGACGAAGCGACTTCCCGAACCAGATCAACAACGTGCTGGTGTTCCCGGGCGTCTTCCGCGGCCTGCTCGACGCGCAGTCGTCGAAGGTCTCGATCGAGATGGAACTGGCCGCCGCGAAGGCGCTGGCCGGTGTCGTCACCGACGAGGAGCTGAACGCGACGTACATCGTGCCGAGCGTCTTCCACCCGGAGGTGCACAACAGGGTGGCGCACGCCGTCCGCGACGCGGCCGGCGGCAAGGCCCCGGCGCACGAGAACTTCCCGGACGACTCCCCGGTTCTGTAAATGACGGCAACGGTGACCGGGGACACCAGTTCGCGAGTGGCGGTGTGGGCGTGGCGGGTCGCGTTCGTGGCGGCCTGCCTGCTGCAGCTGTACGGCGTCTATGCGCCGCGGGAGGCGGGTCCGCACGTCGGGATCCCGATGGCGGACAAGTTCGCGCACATGTTCCTGTTCGGGTCGGTCGCGTTCCTCGGGCTCAAGCTGCGGATCTCGGCGCGCTGGTTGCTGGGGGCATTGGTGGCGAACGCGATCGTCAGCGAACTGGCGCAGTACTTCCTGCTGCCCCAGCGTGACGGCGATCCGTTCGACGTACTCGCGGATCTGATCGGCGTGGCGCTCGGCGCCTGGCTCGGGTTCCGGGTGTTCCGTGGTCCACGGGCGTCGCGCACGACATGATGGGGGTATGACGGCCTCGACTCTGACCGGTTCGCTGCTCGTGGCGACCCCGTTGCTCGACGAGCCGCCCTTCCGCCGGTCGGTGATCCTGCTGCTGGATCACGACGACGACGGCGCACTCGGGGTGGTGGTGAACCGTGCCGCCGACCTGGCCGTGGACCGGGTGCTGCCGGACTGGTCCACCACGGTGAACGAACCCGGGGTGCTGTTCATGGGCGGCCCGGTCGGCACCGACAGCGCGCTGGCCGTCGCCGAGGTGATCGAGACGGCCGACCCGCCCGGGTGGCGTGAGTGCTTCGGCCGGATCGGGTTGATCGACCTCGACGTACCGCCGGCGCTGCTGGAGGGGGCGATCCAGCGGATGCGCATCTTCGCCGGGTACGCCGGCTGGTCCAGCGGGCAACTCGAGGGCGAGATCACCGAGGGCGCCTGGTACGTCGTCGATTCCGAACCCGACGACGTGTTCAGCCTGCACCCGGACACGCTGTGGCGCCGGGTCCTGCGCCGCCAGAACGATCAGATGGCGTACCTGGCGACGTACCCGGACGACCCCACCCAGAACTGACGCCCGCGCACCTCGGGTCGAGGCCGCGCGGCTCGGCGCGGCCTCTCGCCTGGGCGGGCTCTACTCGCCGCCCTCGTCGTCACCTGGGTTCAGCGAGTCCCAGATCTCCTTGCACTCCGGGCAGACCGGGAAGCGCTGCGGGTCCCGGCTCGGCACCCACACCTTGCCGCACAGGGCGACGACCGGCGTCCCCATCACCATCGCCTCGGTCAGCTTGTCCTTCGGCACGTAGTGCGAGAACCGCTCGTGATCGCCGGGCTCTGCCGGCGCCGGCTGCGTCCGCTCGTCGACGACCGTCTCGGCCCCCGGGCTCAGCTGAGTACTCATGCCCCCGAGTGTAGGCCGACACACCAGTCGACCCGGGAACTTTCTCCACAGACCGCTCGTACTGCGACACGCGGGTCGGGGTTTGTCGGCGAAGTCAGGTAACGTTCCTGCACGGCCGACAGTCGACTAACGGGGGAGTATGCCGTCCGTGGATTCGAGCGTGCCAGCTGGACCAGCCGTGCTTCCGCCGGCGTATCCGGATCGCGCCGCGTGGGGTACCGCCAGCAAGCTGCGGGCCTGGCAGGCGGAGGCACTCAAGCTGTACTTCGACAGCCAGCCGCGGGACTTCCTCGCCGTGGCGACACCCGGAGCGGGTAAGACCACCTTCGCTCTCACCGTGGCCGCCGAGCTGTTGCACCGGCGGCTGATCGAGCGGGTGACGGTGGTGACGCCGACCGAGCACCTCAAGGTCCAGTGGGCCGAGGCCGCCGACAAGGCCGGGATCGCGATCGACCCGGCGTTCGCCGGCCGGCGTGGCAAGACCAACAAGGACTTCCAGGGCGTCGCGGTCACGTACGCCGGGGTCGCGGTGAACCCGCTGGCCTTCCGGGTCCGGACCGAACGGTTCAAGACGCTGGTGATCCTGGACGAGGTGCACCACGGCGGCGACGCGCTCAGCTGGGGCGAGGGCGTGCGGGAGGCGTTCGAGCCCGCGGCCCGCCGGCTCTGCCTGACCGGTACGCCGTTCCGCAGCGACGACAACCCGATCCCGTTCGTGACCTACGAGACCGCCCACGACGGGGTCGCCCGGAGCAAGGCGGACTACACCTACGGCTACGGGCACGCGCTGCAGGATCACGTCGTACGCCCGGTGATCTTCATGTCGTACTCCGGTGAGATGCGGTGGCGCACGAAGGCCGGTGACGAGGTCGCGGCGCGACTGGGTGAGCCGCTCACGAAGGACCTGACCGCCCAGGCTCTGCGTACGGCGCTCGACCCGGCCGGCGAGTGGATGCCGGCGGTGCTGGCGGCCGCGGACAAGCGGCTGACCGAGGTCCGCCGGCACATGCCGGACGCGGGTGGTCTGGTCATCTCCGGCGATCAGAACACGGCCCGTGCGTACGCGAAAACGCTGCGCGAGATCACTGGCCAGGCGCCGACCGTGGTGCTGTCGGACGAGAAGTCGGCGAGCAAGAAGATCGCGAAGTTCTCCGCCGACGAGTCGCGGTGGATGGTCGCGGTCCGGATGGTGTCGGAGGGTGTCGACGTACCGCGGCTGGCAGTCGGGGTGTACGCGACGCCGACGTCGACGCCGCTGTTCTTCGCGCAGGCGGTCGGACGGTTCGTCCGGGCCCGCAAGCGGGGTGAGACGGCGTCGGTGTTCGTGCCGTCGGTGACGCGGCTGCTCAGCTTCGCCGCCGAGATGGAGGTCGAGCGGGACCACGTACTCGGCCGGAAGAACACGAACGAGGATGGCGACATCTTCGCGCTCGAGGACGATCTGCTGGCGAAGGCGAACCAGGCTGAGGGTGCCAGCGACGACCTGGAGGCGAAGTTCGAGGCGCTCGGGTCGGATGCGAGCTTCGACCGGGTGGTGTTCGACGGCGGTGACTACGGGACCGGTGGGGACCAGGCCTCCGACGAGGAGCTGGACTTCCTCGGGTTGCCTGGGTTGCTCGAGCCGGATCAGGTGCGGGAGTTGCTGCGCAAGCGCCAGGCGAAGTCGATCGCTGCGCAGAAGCGGTCGCAGCGGCCGGGGTCGTCCGAGCGTGAGGACCCGACCCCGACCGAGCTGGCGACGCACGAGCAGGTTGCGCTGCTGCGCCGCGAGCTGAACGGTTTGGTCGCCGCGTGGCACCACCGGACCGGTCAACCGCACGGCGTCATTCACAACGACCTGCGCCGCAAGCTCGGCGGCCCAGCCGCGGCCCACGCCTCCTCCATCCAGCTGAAGGAGCGCATCGAGTTGATCCGCGACTGGGCCACCCAGCGCCGGGCTTAGGGGGCGGAGCAGGCGGACCAGAGGATTGCGCGGCTGAAGCCGTAGTCGCGGTCGCCGGCTGCGTCGTAGATCTGGCCACGGTCGAACAGGTAGCGAACCGAGTTGTACCCCTCGGCGTCGATCGCGTACTTCGTCCCGTCCGGGCGAGCCACCTCCGCCTTGCCGTCGTCGGTGGCGTACGCGACGGGGCTCAGCCGTGGGACAGTGTCTGGGTGCCGATCACGTCGAGCAGGCGTAGCGCGTGGTCCGACGGTGAGCCGGGCTCAGCGGTGTAGATGACCACCCGCTGGTCGCGTTCGGGGATGACCAGGACCTCGCAGATCACGTCGATCCGGCCGACCTCGGGGTGGAGGATCGTCTGGCACAGGCTCTGCTGCCGGGCGACCTCGTGCCGGGCCCAGATCTCGGCGAACTCAGAGCTCCCGGCGAGCAGATCGGACACCAGTTGTGCGATCGCCGGGTCGTCAGGGTAGGTCCCGGTCGCCGCCCGCAGATCCGCCGCCGCCTCGCGCGCGAACGCCTGGGTCGCGTCCATCCCGTACCGCTCCGCCTGCCGATCGCCGTGCAGGAACCGCAGCCGCAGCAGGTTCCGCTCCTTCACGGGCAGGGCGGAGAAGTCCGTCATCAGGGCCGCCGCCTGCCGGTTCCACGCGAGTACGTCGTACTTCGCGTCCAGCACGATCCCCGGTACGTCGAGCCGCCCGAGCATCCGCAGTACGCCGTCCCGCACGTCCGAAGGCGGACCTGGGGGAGGACCCGGCTGCTCACCGGCCAGCCGGAACAGGTGGTCGCGCTCGTCGTCGTTCAACCGCAGGGCCCGCGCCAGACCGGTCAGCACCGGACGCGACGGTCGCGGCCCGCGCCCCTGCTCGAGCCGGGTGTAGTAGTCGGTCGACATGGTCGCGAGGCTGGCGACCTCCTCGCGCCGGAGTCCGGGCGTACGTCGACGGAGTCCGGCCGGAAGCCCGACGTCGGCAGGTGTCAGCCGCTCCCGCCGTACTCGCAGGAACTCCGCCAGCTGACCCCGATCCACCAGTCCAGCATCGCAGCAGGCCGGTGGCGCCAACCAGGGACTGCCGATCCCAGGCTGAGCTCGCTCTGCCTCGCGACGCCGCCGTTCATCAGGCTGGAGGACATGACGGAGAAGAAGATCGCGCTCGTCACGGGCGCCAACAAGGGCATCGGCAAGGAGATCGCACGGCAGCTCGGAGAGGCGGGATTCGTCGTGTTGGTCGGGTCGCGGGATCTGGCGCGTGGCGAGGTCGCTGCGAAGGAACTGGTTGCCGAGGGCCTCGATGCGGCCGCGGTCCAGGTGGAGGTGACCGACGATCGGTCGGTCGGGGCCGCGGCGGACCTGATCGACCGTGAGTACGGTCGGCTGGACGTGCTCGTCAACAATGCGGCGATCATCCCGGTCGGCGACGACGCGGTGTCGCGGGTGGACAGCGACGTACTGCGGCAGGCGTTCGAGACGAATGTGATCGGGCTCGTCGGGACGACTCGGGCCGTGCTGCCTCTGCTGCGGAAGGCGGGGCGGGCGCGGATCGTGAACCTGTCGACGTCACTGGCCTCGTTCACGCAGGTGGGCGATCCGGAGTCGCGGATGTCGACCGTGCTGACCCTGGGCTACAACTCGTCGAAGGCGGCGGTGAACATGGTCACCGTGATGCTCGCCAACGAACTGCGCGGCACCGGGATCCTGGTGAACGCCGCCGACCCGGGCAACTGCGCGACGGACATGGGTGGCTGGGACGCGGCCCGCACGCCTGCGCAGGGCGCGGCCGTCGCGGTCCGGTTGGCAACGCTCGGCGCCGACGGTCCGACCGGCGAGGTCCATGCCGAGGCGGGCCGCCTACCCTGGTGAGCCCGCGCCGACCGGCTCGGCCGGCCGGAGACGTCAGACGAGGGCGCCGGACCAGGCGAGGGCCTGCTTGATCAGATGCCCACGGCCACCTTCGAGGTCGGTCAGAAGGGCCGGCTCGAGTGCTTCCTTCGGCGTCAGCCAGGTGAGCTCGAGCGCGTCCTGCCGCGGATTGCAGTCGCCGGTCACCGGTACGACGTACACCAGCGCGACCGCGTGCTGACGCGGGTCGTGCAGCGGCGTGACACCGGGCAGCGGGAAGTACTCCGCGACCGTGAACGGCACCGGGCTCATCGGCAGCCGCGGGAACGCGGCCGGGCCGAGGTCCTTCTCGATGTTGCGCTGCAGGGCGTCGCGGATCGACTCGCCGTGCATGACCCGGCCGGAGACCAGGGTCCGGATGATCTGCCCGGTCTCGGCCGCCCCGCGCAGCAGAACCCCGACGTGCTCGATCTGGCCGGCGGCGTCGACACGGGCCGGCACGGCCTCGACGTACAGGATCGGCACCCGGGAGCGGGTCTCTTGCAGCGCGAAGTCGGAGAGCCAGCCGGGGTTCGGGTCAGGCGTACGCACAGACGTCATGGAGACATCTTTGCTTACGGTCTGAAAGCGGCTCGGTACCGGGAGGGACTGAGGCCGAAGCAGGCCCGGAAGCGGCGGCTGGCGTGGCTCGGGTCGTGCCAGCCGACCATCGCGCCGACGGTCGCGACCGGCAGGTCGGTCTCGATCAGCAGCCCGGCCGCTCGCTCGGCCCGGAGCCGGTTCAGGTAGGCCATCGGAGAGACGCCGGCCGACCGCCCGAACAGCCGGACCAGGTAGCCGGGGGCGAGGTTCACCGCGGCGGCCAGCCGGTCCAGTGTCCACGGCTCGTCGATGCTTGCCTCCAGCAAGCGCATCGCGTGCTGCACGGCCGGGTGCGCCAGGGTCGGCGGTCCGTCACTCGGGATCAGCGCGGCGGACAGCAGGCTGAAGATGTCGGCGCCCAGATAGGCGTTGCGGACCACGAGCCCATCGCAGCCGGTGTATCCGTGCCAGTCGCCCGGCCGGAGGACGACGACCGAGTCCCGCTGCAGCGGGACCTCACCGGCGGCCGAGACGTGGGTCCCCCGCCCGGCGAGCACGACGGCGATCTCGAAGAACGCGTGGCTGTGCGGTGCGACGTCGGCCACCAGTTCGAGCCGCTCACCGGCGACCGGAAGCCGCTGGTCCGGGAACACCTCACTGCTCAGGATCTGGTGCACCGAACGCCTCCCGGAGGTCAAGATCAGTCAAGCATCGGTCAATGGTTGCCTGTCGCCGCGCACAGATCCAGGCGAGGCTGGAAAGACCTTCCCGCCAACGGATTTCAAGGAGTGGCCCGATGACCACGATCGACCCTACGGCACCCGCCGTACTCGATGAAGAGACCATTTCCGCCTATCGCCGCGACGGGGTGGTCCGGATCCGGAACATCATCGGCGCCGATGAGGCGGCCCGGTTCCGCGACGCCGCGGTCGCCGCCACCGCGGCGGCCGACGACTACTCGAAGGGGTCGGCGATCTTCAACCAGTACGTCAACGTCTGGCGGCAGGACGACGTAATGCGTGAGCTCACGCTCGATCCACGACTGGCCGCCGCGGCAACGGCGCTGGCCGGGGTGCCGTTGCGGATCTGGCACGACCAGGTTTTGATCAAACCGCCGCACAACGGCGCGGCCACCGAGTTCCACCAGGACGCGCCGTACTGGCCGCATGCCGGGTCGCGGCACTCGCTGTCCGCCTGGGTCGCGCTGGTCGACGTCCCGGTGGAGCGCGGGTGTATGACGTTCATCCCCGGCTCGCACGATCACCAGGACCTGCGCCGGCAGGACCTGGCCGATCGGGACGACATGTTCCGGGCCGCCCCCGACCTGCGCTGGCAGGAGCGGCTGACCATCCCGTTGCGGGCCGGCGACTGCACCTTCCACAACGCCTACCTGGCCCACTCCGCGACCCCGAACCTGACCGACGATCCGCGGATCGCCCACGTCGCGATCTACGTCGACGCCGAGGCGACGTACTCCGGTGCCGGGCACGTGGTCACCGACGGGCTCGGGCTGACGGTCGGTGAACCGCTTGACCACGAACTGTTCCCGCGCGTCTGAGCCTTCACGTCGTGACATAAGTTGTCACCGTGCCGCTGCTGACTGACATCCGCCCCCTGAAGGAATCGCCGGACTTCCGCCGGTTGTGGGTCGGGTCGACGGTGTCGCAGCTCGGGACGCAGATGACCGCGGTGACGGTCTCGATCCAGGTGTACGCGCTGACCCGGTCGACGTTCGCGGTCGGGCTGGTCGGGTTGTGCGCGCTGGTGCCGTTGGTCGTGTTCGGGCTGTACGGCGGGGCGATGGCCGACGCGATCGACCGGCGGATGCTCGCGCTCGTCTCGTCGACCGGGCTCTGGGTGCTCTCGATGATCCTGGTGCTGCAGTCGCAGCTGAACTGGGGCCAGGTGTGGATCCTGTACGCCGTCGTCGCCTGCCAGTCGGCGTGCTTCGCGGTGAACGGCCCGGCCCGATCCGCGATCATCCCGCGGCTGATCCGGCCCGAGCTGCTGCCGGCCGCGAACACGCTCAGCCAGGCCGCGTTCAACCTGGGCTTCACCGTCGGGCCGTTGCTCGGCGCGGCGGTGATCGCCTGGCACGGGTTCGCGGCGGCGTACCTGGTCGACGTGATCACGTTCACCGCGGCGCTCTACGCGCTGTTCCGGCTACCGGCCGTACCGCCGACCGGGCTGGTCCGGCGGGCCGGTCTGCGGTCGGTGCTCGAGGGGTTCACGTTCCTCCGGGCCGCGCCGGCACTGCTGGCGACGTTCCTGGCGGACATCCTCGCGATGGTGTTCGCCCAGCCTCGTGCGCTGTTCCCAGCCGTGGCGGGCGCGTTCTTCGGCGGTGGCGTCCGTACTGTCGGCCTGCTGCAGGCGGCGCCGGCGATCGGCGCGCTGATCGGCGTGGTGTTCTCCGGCTGGGTGAGCCGGGTCCGAAGACAGGGAGTGGCGATCGTCGTCGCGATCACGGTCTACGCGGCGGCGGTCGGCCTGTTCGGGTTGTCCCGCACGATCTGGCTGGGCGTGGCGTTGCTCGCGTTGTCGGGGGCGGCCGACATGGTGAGCTCGGCGTACCGGAACACCGTGCTGCAGTCCGCCGCGCCGGATGCCATGCGTGGCCGGCTGCAGGGTGTGTTCACCGTGGTCGTGGCCGGCGGACCGCGCCTGGGCGACTTCGTCGTGGGTACGTCGGCCTCCCTGACGACCCCGACCATCGCGCTGCTCGGTGGTGCGGCCGTCTGCATCGTCGGCCTGCTGATCCTGCTCGCCCGCAACCGCCCGTTCCGCGAGTACGACTCCAAGACCCGGGCGCTGAGCTGATCAGCCCCCGGTGACCAGCTTCTTCAGCACCGTCGGCCAGGAGTCGGCGTCAGGATTGATCTCGCGCATCGGCTTGTCGTCGACGGTGACGACCTGGCGGTCGCCCAGTGGCTTCTTCAGCTTCACCGAACTCAGCGAGATGGCGTCCTCCGGCGGGCACGGCGTGTCCGAGTCGAGCAGGACCATCACCTTGTCCTCCTCCTCGACGACCTTCAGGTCCAGTGAGCAGCTGCTGCCCGAGCCGATCAGCAGATCCACGTCGTCGTAGCTGGGGCCGTTCTGCATCCACTTCAGGTACTTCGGGTGCTTCTTGTGGATCAGTTGGTAGGTCTCGATCGGCTGCGGCTTCGCCTCGAGCGGCTTGAAGCCGGTGGGGTCGCCGAAGAAGCTGCCGAAGATCTTGTTGATGCACGGGTCGCGGTCGGCTTTCCCGGGGATCGCGCCCCAGGCCTCGGCGGCCTTGTAGCAGCCGTTCCGCTCCCGGTTCAGCGAGATGTTGAACCCGATCAGAGCGACCACCCCGGCCACCAGCAGGACGGCGAGCATGCGCCGCGACCTGATCTGCTGCGGGCCGAGGATCCCGGCCGCGCGCCGCGCCTCGGCCGGCTGCAGCGCTGGGTCCTGAGCCGGGTCCAGCGCCGGATCCGGCTGCTCCGGGACCTGCCGGAACAGCGCCAGTACCGAGCTCGTCCACTGCGGATTGATCAGCGTCGGGATGGCGTAGAGCAGCGTCAGCCCGATCACGATGGCGATGGCGGGGAGGAGCGCCCAGTAATTTCGCACGGCAGCAAGATACGGGGCCATCGGGCCGCGCCCGAAAAACGGATACTCTTCGAACGTGCCCGCAGAGACCTCGCAGACGCTGGACCGGGGACTCACTGTCCTCGAACTGCTCGCGGACGCCCCGGACGGTCTCTCGATCACCGAGCTGGCCGGCGCATTGGGGGTCAGCCGGACCGTCGTCTACCGGTTGGTGAACACCCTCGAGCTGCATCGGCTCGTACGGCGCGACTCCGAAGGACGAGCCCGGCTCGGCCTGGCCGTGCTGCACTACAGCCGTCGCGTTCAGCCCACACTGCGTGACGCCGCGCTTCCGGTACTGCGCTCACTCGCCGAGGACACCGGCGCGACAGCGCACCTGACCGTCGCGGATGGCGACGAGGCGCTCGCGATCGCGGTGATCGAGCCGAGCTGGACCGACTACCACGTCTCCTACCGGATGGGGTCGCGGCACGCGCTCGATCAGGGTGCCGCCGGCAAGGCGATCCTGGCCGGTCGCCGGAAGCCGGATCCGGCCGGGCGGCCGTTCGTGGTCACCTCCGGCGAGCTGCAGGCCGGTGCCCAGGGTGTGTCGTCGCCGGTCCTCGGCGTACCCGGAGTGGAGGCCTCCATCGGGGTCGTCGTCCTCGGCAAGCTCGACCGCGAATTCGTCGGCCCGCGCGTTGCGCGGGCCGCAGTCGAAGTAGCCAAGCGTTTGGCCTAGCTCTTGGTCGCCGCCTCGACCAGGGGCAGCACGCGGTGCGGGATCTGCTCGGCGAGGGCGATCACCGTGGATGCACGCTGGATGCCCTGGACGATCACCACCTGATCGATCACCCGCTGCAGGTCGGCGTTCGAGCGCGCGACGATCCGGCACCACAGGTCCTCGGCGCCGGTGATCGTGTGGACCTCGAGTACCTCCGGGATCCGCGCCAGTGCCGCCGCGACCGTCGTGTGCCCCGACCCCTGCTCGATCTGCAGTGTCGCGAACGCCGTGACCGGATAGCCGATCGCGGTCGTGTCGATGTCCGGGCCCCAGCCGCGGACGACGCCGTCGCGCTGCAACCGGTCGAGCCGCGCCTGCACCGTCCCGCGTGCGACTCCCAGCCGCCGCGACGCCTCGAGGACGCCGACCCGTGGTTCGGCCGCGAACAGGCCGAGGATCCGGGCGTCCAGCGCATCGACCGACATACCGCGCCTCCCGTAGTGGTCAGACTGACCAAATGGTCCAGCAGTGATGCCAGCATACTGAACAACCTGCGCAGCGAAACAAGGATGTGTTGCGCAACCTGTGTCCTCACCACCAGGCTCGGGCCACGAACCCAACCTGGGAGGATCACGATGACCAGCACCGACCTCACCCCCGCAGAGCTCGACGCCGATCTCGACCTCGACCAGCTCAAGCAGCTCGTCGGCCTGGTGCCGTACGACCAGAGCACCGACCCGTTCCCGGTCACCGCGATGGACGCCGTGGTGTTCGTGGTCGGCAACGCGACCCAGACCGCGAAGTACTACCAGCTCGTCTTCGGGATGGACCTGGTCGCGTACTCCGGCCCCGAGACGGGCAACAAGGACAACAAGGAGTTCGTGCTCAAGGCCGGCTCGGCCCGCTTCGTCGTCAGCGGCGGCGTCAGCCCGAAGAGCACGCTGCTCGACCACCACCGCAAGCACGGCGACGGCGTGGCCGACATCGCGCTCGAGGTGCCCGACGTGGACAAGTGCATCGAGCACGCCCGCGCCCAGGGCGCCGTCGTACTCGAGGAACCGAACGACGTCACCGACGAGCACGGCACGATCCGCCGCGGTGCGATCGCGGCGTACGGCGACACCCGGCACACGCTGATCGACCGGAGCCGGTACGACGGTCCGTACCTGCCCGGGTTCGTCGCGGCGAGCACCCAGGTGACCCGGCCCGAGGGTCACCCGAAGCGGCTGTTCCAGGCGGTCGACCACGTCGTCGGCAACGTCGAGCTCGGCAAGATGGACGAGTGGGTCGGGTTCTACAACAAGGTGATGGGCTTCGTGAACATGGCGGAGTTCGTCGGCGACGACATCGCTACCGACTACTCCGCGCTGATGAGCAAGGTGGTCGCCAACGGCAACCACCGGGTCAAGTTCCCGCTGAACGAGCCGGCCGTCGCGAAGAGGAAGTCGCAGATCGACGAGTTCCTGGAGTTCTACGACGGTGCGGGCACACAGCACATCGCGCTGGCCACCAACGACATCCTGCGCACCGTGGACATCATGCGGGCCAACGGCGTGGAGTTCCTCAACACCCCGGACTCGTACTACTCCGACCCGGAGCTGCGGGCCCGGATCGGCGAGGTCCGGGTGCCGATCGAGGACCTGCAGTCGCGCGGCATCCTGGTCGACCGCGACGAGGACGGCTACCTGCTGCAGATCTTCACCGCACCGATCGGCGACCGGCCGACGGTGTTCTACGAACTGATCGAGCGGCACGGTTCGCTCGGCTTCGGCAAGGGCAACTTCAAGGCACTGTTCGAGGCGATCGAGCGCGAACAAGAGCGACGCGGCAACCTCTGATCGACGGCGGGGTAAGGGGATGCGCGGCGTCGGCCGGGCATCCCCTTCGCTGTCCGGTGCCGGTACATCGGTGACCCGGAGGGGTAAAGCTTGCCGGGAGCAACTGGATACGGTGTGTCGCCGTCCGATTACCGGAATGACTGTCGGGGCAGGGGCTGTTCGCGTAGTGTGCCCGGTGAATGGGCGTCGGGGCGTTCGTTCAGGAAGGGTTTCGTCATGAAGACACTGAGCATTCTGCTCAGCACCGCGGGCCTGGCCGGAGTGGGTGCGATCGCCCTCGCCGCGACCCCGGCCCAGGCGGCCGAAGCCGCCACTTGCTCGGGTGCGAGGTCCATCTCGTCGGCACCGATGTTGCGTGATCACAAGCCGCCCAGTTGGGGCACGGTCCGCCTGGTCCGCGACAGTTGTTACCAGTACTGGGCCGAGGTCACCATGGTGTCCAGGATGCCGGCCAACGCGAAGGCCAACGCCTACCTGGTCCAGTACGGCGGAGCCAACAGCGGCCGGGTGCTCAGCTGTGACAGCAGCGGCGGCAACGGCTCGGTGATCCAGGGCCAGCGCACCTGCCGCACACCCAAGGTCAAGGCCACCGCCGGCAGCATCACCTTCACCGCCATCGGCCGCGAGTACCACAACTACGGCGGCGGCTACGAAGAAATCTCCGAGAACGCCACCTCCCGCACCCGCTGACTCACGCTCGTCCAGGACTGGACACAGTTACTGGAGCGTCACGTCGGGGGGTGCTACTAGGCTCGCTGTATGAGTGACGTGGTGGAGTTGCTTGCGCAGGTGTTGCCGCGTGAGGCGTTGGTGACTGATCCGGATCGGATGGAGAGTTACCGGTACGACCGGGCGATGTTCTGCCCGGCGGGGATGCCGCTTGCCGTGGTGCTGGCGCGGGAGACGGCACATGTGCAGGCGGCGGTGAAGATCGCGGCCGAGGCCGGGGTGCCGGTGGTGCCGCAGGGCGCGCGCTCCGGGCTGTCCGGGGCGGCGAACGCGCTGGACGGCTGCATCGTCATCTCGCTGGAGAAGATGGACAAGGTGCTGGCGATCGAGCCGATCGACCGGTACGTCGTCACCCAGCCCGGCGTGTACAACGCCGTACTGTCCCGTGCGGTCGCCGAGCACGGGCTGTTCTACCCGCCGGACCCGTCCAGCTGGGAGTTCTGCTCGATCGGCGGGAACCTGTCCACGAACTCGGGCGGCCTGTGCTGCGTGAAGTACGGCGTGACCACGGACTACGTGCTCGGCCTGGAGGTCGTGCTCGCGGACGGCCGGGTGCTGCGGACCGGCCGGAAGACCGTGAAGGGCGTGGCCGGGTACGACCTGGCCAAGCTGATCGTGGGCAGCGAGGGGACGCTCGGCATCATCACCGAGGCGACCCTGGCGCTGCGTCCGCAGGCGGCACAGCCGCGGACCATGGCCGCGTTGTTCGACTCCGGGCCCGCGGCGGGCGAGGCGATCCTCGAGATCATCCGCAGCGGCGTGTCGCTCAGCCTGCTGGAGATCATGGACCAGACCACGATCCGCGCGGTGAACGCGTACAAGCGGATGGACCTGCCCGAAGAGGCTGCGGCGATGCTGATCGCCCAGTCCGACGCGGGCGGTGAGGCCGGCGCGGCCGACGTCGCGATGGTGGCGAAGCTGTGCCGGGACAACGGTGCGATCGAGTGCATCGAGGCGGACGACCCGGCCGAGGGCGAGCTGCTGCTGGAGGCCCGGCGGGCGGCACTGATCGCGCTCGACGAGCTCGGTACGACGATGATCGACGACGTCGCCGTCCCGCGGTCGCGACTGGCCGAGTTCATCGGCCTGTGCGAGGACATCGCCAAGGACCTCGACATCACGATCGGCGTCCTCGGGCATGCCGGTGACGGCAACATGCACCCGACCGTGGTCTTCGACCAGACCGATCCGGCGCAGGCCGAGCGGGCGCAGCAGGCGTTCGACAAGGTCATGGAGGTCGGGCTCCAGCTCGGCGGCACGATCACCGGCGAGCACGGCGTCGGCGTACTGAAGCGGGCCTGGCTGGCCGAGGAGATCGGCCCGGTCGCGCTCGACGTACACCGGGCGATCAAGCAGGCGCTGGACCCGAAGAACATCCTGAACCCGGGCAAGGTCGTCGCCGGGTAGGGAACCGTTGCCGGTGCAGCGAACCGTGGGCTGTGACTGAACCGCAATGGAACTGGTGGGGCCATTCGACGTCCATGGCCGTCGAATGTGACGTCCGGCCAGCACTATGGAAGGTAGTTGACTGAATCTCCCGGGGGAATCGATGAGGCAGGGTAGGAGGCGCCCTATGCGCATGTGGCGAACCGGGCGCTCCGCCTCCACGCCGCTCGGCCTGCTCCGCCGTACCGTGCTGCCTGCCGTCGCGGCCGTCGTCGCCCTGACCGCCCTGTCCGCCTGTGCGAACGGCAGCGGCCTGCGGGTCGAGGGAGCCGAGCCACCCCCGCCGAGCCCGACCCCGACTGTCGCCTTCGGCACCACCGGGCCGGCCCCGCGGAGCACCCCCGCAGCGGCCGTCGATCTGCGTCAGGTGCGGGTGAAACTGCTCGCGGACAAGGCCCTGCCGGCGTACTCGCGGAAGGTGCTCGCGAATTGCACCAAGATTGAGCGTTGCCTCAGCCTGGGTACGACCGTTGATGTTATGCACAGCGGTACGCCTCAGCAGATCGTCTTGATCCACACCGTGGACAAGTTCGTCTTCGGCTACTTCCTGATCGCGGTCGAGCCCACGGGCCCGCGGCCGATCTGGAGCCAGAAGGTGGATCAGCCGACGATCACGGCCAGTCCGAAGGGTGACCTGGTGGTGGAGTCCGAGATCTTCACGATCGAAGACCCGCCCTGTTGCCCGTCCGGACGGCGGGTCGAGGTTTACCGTTGGGCCGGTCGGCAGATGACCAAGGTGAGCTCGACGGACCAGTAGGGAGACTGAACTTCGGTGGTACCGGAAGAACCGGCAGCGCGCATTCTCATGGTCGAGGACGACGCGGTGATCCGTGAGGCGACCCAACTGACCCTCGAACGCCACGGGTACGACGTGACTACGGCCGAGGACGGACTGGAGGCGATCGAGCGCTTCGAGAAGATCCATCCGGACGTCGTGATGCTCGACATCATGCTGCCCGGCCTGGACGGGATCTCGGTGTGCCGCCGGGTCCGGGAGAGCAGCACGGTCCCGATCGTGATGGTGTCCGCCCGTGGCGACGCACTCGACGTCGTACTCGGGCTGGAGGCCGGCGCGGACGACTACGTGACGAAGCCCTTCGACACCCAGGTCCTGGTGGCCCGGCTGCGGGCGGTGATGCGGCGGGCGGTGTCCGACCCGGAGCGCCCGGCGCCGTCGGCCGGCTCCGGCGTTGAGTCGTTCGGCGACCTGGAGCTGGACCGGGAGGCGCTCGAGGTACGGCGGGGTGGGAGCACCGTCCAGCTCACGCCGACCGAGCTCAAGCTGCTGATCGAGTTCGCGAACAACCCGGGTGTGGTGCTCAGCCGATCGACGCTGCTGCAGCGGGTCTGGGACTACGAGTGGGGTGGGGACGGCCGCCTGGTCGACGTCCACCTGCAGCGGTTGCGGACCAAGATCGGCGCGGACCGGATCGAGACGGTCCGCGGATTCGGGTACAAGCTGCGGGCCTGACGTGGGACTGCGCGGCAAGCTCGGTCTCATCTTCCTGCTGGTCTCCTCGCTCGCGATCCTGGTCCTCTGCGTCGCGGTCTACACCCAGGCGCAGTCGGCCCGGCTGGACCGGACCCGCAGCTTCGCGGACGAGCGGATCCAGCTGGCGGCGCAGAGCTACGACCGCGACGAGGTCCCGGTGTTCGGGTCCAAGCTGGACGATCCCGAGCTGCCGCCGCAGTTGCGGGAGGCGGTGCTGGAAGGCAAGCGGGCCACCTTCAAGACCGGTTCGCCGAACGCGAGGATGTGGGCCGCGGTCGGAGTCAAGGACGGCAAGATCCTCTCGATCGTGCAGGACTACGACACCAGCGACGACTCGATGGAGGCGTTGCAGCAGGCGCTGGTCTTCGGCGGGATCGGAACGGTCGCGCTGGTCGCCCTGGTCAGCGTGATCCTGGCCGGCAGCCTGTCGAAGCGGATCGTCGCCGTCGCGGGGACGGCGCGCCGGATCGCGGCCGGCGATCTGGACGCGTCGGCGGCCGACACCGTTGGCAAAGGCAAGGACGAGGTGCAGTCGCTGGCCACCGCGCTGGACACGATGGCGACGTCGCTGCGTGGCCAGCTGGAGGCCGAGCGCCGGTTCACCGCGGATGTCGCGCATGACCTGCGGACGCCGGTCACCGGCCTGACCACCGCAGCCGAGCTGCTGCCTCCCGGCCGGCCGAGTGAGCTGGTCCGGGACCGGGCCAAGGTGCTGCGCCGGCTGGTCGAGGACCTGCTCGAGATCGCGCGGTTCGACTCCGGGGTGGAGCAGGCCGACCTCGAGCTGGTCGGGCTCGGGGCGTTCGTCGGCTCCGCGGTCGGCCGGCTGCGGATGCAGCAGGCGCTCGCGCCGGACAGCGTGATCGTCCACCAGGTCGGACCGGACGAGACAGTCTCGACCGACTCACGCCGGATCGAGCGGATCCTGGCCAACCTGATCGTCAACGGGCTGCGGCACGGCCACCCGCCGGTCGAGGTCACAGTCAGCGGCCGGACCGTCGAGGTGGTTGACCACGGCAACGGTTACCCGGAGGAATTGATTGCCGAGGGCCCGCGCCGGTTCCGGTCCGGGATGGCCGAGCGTGGCGTCGGGCACGGCCTCGGCCTGACCATCGCGGCCGGTCACGCGAAGGTGCTCGGCGCCGAACTGACCTTCGGGGCAGCGCCGGGTGGCGGTGCCCTTGCCCGACTGGTCCTCCCTGCGACTGAGACGCAGTCTTAACACAACAATTCCTGCTGTCACCGCGTCTCCTCTTGCCCTGCAGGCGAACGCGGTCGGCACGCACACCACCGCCGCGAGCGCCGCAGTTGCGGCGAAGTCGATCACGAGGAAGTCGGACAAGGCCACAGCGAAGGCGTGGACCAAGGTCTCGTTCACCGGCAAGACCAGCGGGATCGCGCGCAACACCGTGGTCCAGGTGCAGCGATTCGAGAACGGCAAGTGGGTCAACTTCCCGGCAACCACCAAGGTCACCAGCAAGGCGACGTACCCGGTGTGGGTGAAGAGCGGCCGGGTCGGCGTGAACAAGTTCCGGGTCCTGTCGGCGAAGACGGCCAGCGCCTCGGTGAACGTGAACATCACCAAGTAGCAGGACCCGAGCGGCGCCACTTCCGACAGGGAAGTGGCGCCGCTGATGTCTAGCGCGTGCCGTAGACGTTGAGCTCCGCGGCCGATCCGAAGACCGCGCCGTTGAGCGAACTGGTCCCGACGAACTTCACGAACCGTCCCGGCGTCGCGGTGAAGTTCACCCGCTGCGCCGCGATCGAGTTCGGGAACTCCCCGGTCGCGACCGGCGTACCCCACGTCTGCCCGTCGGTGCTGACATAGATCTCGTAACCCTTGAACATCCCGTTCGTCCCACTCTGCCGAGGCAGGTAGCTGAACCCGTCCACCTGGTACGTCGTTTCGAGGTCGAGCGTGATGTGATGCGGGTACGTCGCCGGCGTAGGCACCTCCGACCAGGCGGAATGCCAGATGGTGCTGGGGTTTCCGTCCAGCGCCTCGGTGGCCGCGCCACCGGTGCCGACGTCCTCACTGCTGACCTCCGCCACCTTGATCCGCGACTGCGGCACGATGCCCGGCGGCAGCACAGTTGCCTCCGTCGCGCTCGTTGCACGGCCGCCCGTTGCCGTCAGCACATACTTTCCTTCCGGCGTCCCGGCCGGCGGAGTGACGTCCCAGCTGGTCGTCACACTGGCCCCCGGGGCAACGGTCGCCTGGGTTGCCGGAGTCGCCGCGGTCACGGTCCAGCCGTCCGGTCCGGTCAGCCCGAGCGTGATGTTGTTGGCGGCAACGACATCGTTGTTGGTGAACGTGGTCACGACCGTGTTCGCCTCGCCGGAGACGAGACCCGTCACGCCCGACACCGCGATCGACGTACAGTCGGCCGGCTCAGACGTCGTACCGAGATCGGTGACGGCGAAGTTGTCCATGATGAAGTCGGCCTGGTCGCCACCCTCGGACAGCTTGCGCAGGCCGACCCAGTAGTCGCCGCCGCAACCGGCGACGAACTCCTGGCTGAACGACGCCTTCGTCCGCTGCTCACCGATCGGCGTCGACTTGACCTCGACCGAGTCGGGCCGGTCGACTCCCTGCACCCACGCGTACTGACCGGCGCGGCCGCTGGCGTAGTCGAAGCTGACCTCGTACTTGTGCCCGGGCTGGAAGCTCACCGTCGAAGGCGTGGTCCGGTAGACGACGCCCTCGTTCTCCTCGTGCGACTTGAGCGACCACTCGCCGTCCAGGACGTCGTCGACGAGCTTGCCGTTCCAGCCGGCCTGCGTGTACGGCGCGTGCTTGCGAGCCAGGCTGGTCCGCGGGTCGGTGACGCCACCGGAATCGCCCTTCACGAACGGGCCCCAGCCTTGGTCGACGTGCTCGAAGTCGTCGACCAGGCCGGCACCCGGTCGCTTCGTCTCGACCACCCGGACGTCGTCGATCCGGACCTTGGCCGCTCCAACGGCCGCACTGATGCCCAGCTCGGCACTGTTGCCCTTGGCATCGAATACGACGCGGACGCGTTGGTAGTAGGCGCCGTGCTTGTCATCCGAGGCGACCATGTTCTGCGCAGTGGATCGAGTGATCGTGTTCTGCACGCCGTCGACCGCCAGGGTGGTCGGACGCGACTTGCCCGGTTCGATCTCGATCCAGCCCGACGCGCTGTAGGTACGGCCGGGGGTGAGGCCGGTGATGCGCTGCCTCATAGTCGACGACTTGGTGCCGAGGGACGCGACCTGCTGGCCGTTCTCGAGCGTGTCGATCGTCGCCCCGCCGGTGGCGTTCCAGGCAGCGAGGTCGCCGGCGTTGAAGCCCGGGTCCTTCAGGTGGGTGCCTTCACCCCAGCTCGCCGGGTGTGGCAAGGGTGCGCTGATCGGATACAGCACGTACGGCTGGCCCGCGACCGCGTCGAGCGTGACGGCTCCCTGTCGTACCGGGATGGTCGCGACCTTCACGCGTCCGGTGTCGGTCAGTTTGTAGACCGCGAAGGTTCCAGCTGAGAACGCCGAGGGAACCTTCCACGTGGTGCGGCCGCCGGCCGGGTTGTAGTGGTAGAGCTTCTTGTTGCCGTCCCAGGGGAGCAGGTACTTGTCGCCGTCGAGCACCTGGGCGTCGCCGACGTACACGGTCCGCTTGTCGTTCTCCACCGCGCCGCGGACGCCGCCGGTGAAGGCGATGTCATTGCTGTTCCAGTCGATGATCTTCTGCTGCTGGAGGAACTTGGCCGGCAGGTTCTTCTGCCAGATGTTGCGGTAGAACGCGTTCCAGTCGGTCTCGCCGGTCCAGCCCTCGAACTCGACCAGGCTGGCCTGACCGAGGATCGGGTCGTTGTTCCAGACATCCTTTTCGTCGTTGCGGACGAACCGGATGATCTGGGAGTTCAGCCCCTTGTTGGTCGGGCCGCCGTAGTCGAGGTCGTTGGCCCAGTGCGACCACAGTGAGGTGCGCTCGTGCCGGTCGGCCCACTCGGTGGCGATCTGCCAGCCTTGGTCGGCGAGCTGCCGAGTCAGGCCGTCGGCGAGCCAGCCGGACTGGTAGTAGACGTCGATGTACAACTCCTGCAGGTTCTTGTCGGTCTCGTCCCGCAGTTGCTGGAACCGCTTCACGATGTTGCTGGAGGCAAGATCAGGGCGCTGCTTGATGTAGTAGCTCTGGTTCAGCCAGTTCCAGCCCTTGGAACTCTTGTCCACCAGGTCCTCGTTGAACGCGTTCGCCTCCGGATAGGACTCGGTCGCGTTCACGTGGACGCCGAACGCCGCGTTCCAGTCCTTGCCCTTCTTCAGCAGGGCGTTCAGGTCGGCCAGACCGCCGGCGCGGGTGTTGTAGTTGCCGCCGTAGTCCGGGTGGGCCGAGTCGTGGCCCTCGGCGCCGTAGCCCTTGAGCAGGGCCAGTTGGCCGAGGCCGTCGGTGGACAGCGAGATCCGCTTGACGTCGTCCAGGGTGCGCAGGAACGGATGCGTCGCCTGGCTGGCGAAGTTGAACGGGATGTGCGTGACGACGCGGTCCTTGACCAGGTCGGCGCCCTTCGGCTCGGTCATGATCGAGCGGAACGCGATCGCGCCGTCCTGCCAGTCGACGGTCTTGTCCTTGTTCGCGTCCGGGGTGACCACGATCTTGGCCCACGGCAACGGTTCGGTGTACGGCGAGGTGTCGGCGCGGTAGGTCCACTGGCCGCTCCACACGCCGACGCGGGTGCTGCCGTCGGTGGCCTTGCGGGCGCGATGCCAGAACCGGGCGCCGTCGTCGACGGACTGGCCGGACGGCTTGTCGTAGACGGAGTTCGACTCGATCCCGGCGGCCAGGGCGCTGGTGTTCACGAACGCGTACGTCGCGCCGGTCGCGGACGGCTCGGCCGGGGTCGCGGCGGTGATCGGAGTGATCCTGTCCGCGGTCCGGGTGGAGTCCGGGTCGAGTGTGGTGAACGCGGTGCTCGCGCCGGCATCCGTGCTCGCGACGGAGATCAGGTCGTGGTCCGGGATGTCGATCGTGTGCACCCGGGTCGCCTCGGTGTCGCGGATGGCGTCGATCGCGAAGGTGGTGACGCGGCCGGTGAGGCTGAGGCTCGCGTCCAGCTCCACGCCGGGGAGTGCGTCGAAGGCGAGCTTGTACGACGCTCGGCCGCCGTCGACTGTGGGCGGCGCGGAGAGGTGCGCCGTACGGGCGACTCCGTCGATGGTGACGGTCGAGACGGCGTCCGGTTGGCCGCCGAGGGTTTGGCCGGAGGCGTTGTCGACGTACTTGATCACCCGCGGGAAGTCGGCCCCGACGGTGACCGTCAACTCGCTCGATCGGAGGGTCGGATCGCCGGCGGCCTGCGCGCCCGCGGGCACGCTCAGGACGCCGGCGGCCATGGTGACGGCCAGCACACAGATCCCCACTGAACGTTTCATGCGGAGAAAGTTCGCACGCAACCGCTAGCTAGTCAAGAGAAACGAACAGTTATGAACAGGATTAACCGGAGGTGATTGTGCCCGTCACTTCGCCTAGGCCGATGGTGGTGCCGGTGGAGGTGGTGGCTTGGGCGGTGATGGTTACCTGGTCGCCGTTCTCGAGGAAGGTGCGTTCCTTGCCGTCCACGAGGAAGGGCTCGCGGCTGCCCCAGCTCAGCTCGATGAAGGAGCCGCGCTGGTTCTTCTCGGGGCCGCTGACGGTGCCCGACCCGAACAGGTCGCCCGTGCGTAGGGAGGCGCCGTTCGCGGTCAGGTGGGCGAGCATCTGAGCCGGCGACCAGTAGACGTCTTTGTACGGCGGACTGCTCACCAGTTGCCCGTTCAGGAACACCTGGAAGGTGATGTCGTAGTTCTTCAGGTTGTCGCCGGCCAGGTAGGGCAACACCGGCGGATCCTGCGGCGGCAGCGGTACGGCGGCGGACTCGAGCGCGTCGAGCGACACGACCCACGGCGAGATCGAGGTGGCGAACGACTTACCCAGGAACGGCCCGAGCGGGACGTACTCCCACGCCTGCAGGTCCCGCGCGGACCAGTCGTTCACGAGTACGACGCCGTACACATGCTCCTCGAACGCGTCCACGGACACCGGCCGGCCCAGCTGAGAAGGCGCCCCGACGACGTACCCGAGCTCCACCTCGATGTCGAGCCGCTGTGACGGTCCGTACGTCGGCGCGGCCGCGTCCGGCGCCTTCCGCTGACCTGACGGCCGGATGATGTCGGTGCCGCTCGGTACGACGGTCCCGGCGCGGCCGTGGTAGCCGACGGGGAGGTGCTTCCAGTTCGGCAGCAGCGGTTCGGAGTCCGGCCGGAACAGCCGGCCGAGGTTGGTCGCGTGCTGCTCGGAGACATAGAAGTCGACGTAGTCCGCGACCTCGAACGGCAGGTGCATGGTGACCGCCGACCGCGGGATCAGATGCGGTTCTACGGTGTCGCGATCATTGGCGTTGCGCACGAGTTCGAGCAGCCAGCCGCGCGTCGCGCGCCAGGCCGGGCGGCCGAGCGCGAGGAAGTCGTTCAGCGACGGCTGAGCGAACAGTTGTGAGCCGTCCAGCATCTGCGCCGACGCGACCGGCGCGAGGTCGATGATCTGGTCGCCGATCGCGGCGCCCACCCGCGGCTCCTCGTCACCGAGCCGGAACACGCCGAGCGGCAGGTTGTCCGGCCCGAACGGCGAATCCGCGGGGATGTCGATCCAGCTCACAGGCCCTCCCGCAGGCTCAGGGCGGTCAGGTCGCGGCGGGGCTCCTCGATGCTGCACGAGCCGAACGAGGTGAACCACCGGCGGGTCCCGGCCGCCTGCTGCTCGGACAACTCCCGCACCCGGGCGGCGAGGTGGCCGCCGTCACGAGAAGCCAGGACGGCGGCCACCTCGTCCAGCGAGGCCCCGTCCAGCGACGCGCGGGTGGCGAGCAGCACGTTCAGGAAGCCGTGATGCTCGAACCCGGTGTCCACAGCGGTATGCCGGACCGCGTTGTGCAGCCCGGCCGTGCACTTGAACGCGACCTCGCGATCCAGGCAGGCAGTGATGAACGCCGCGATCTGACCCTCTGACGGGAACAACGAGGCCTCGAGCCCGCCGGTCCGGAGCTTCGCCGCGTACCCCGCGTCGGCGACCACGTCGAGAGCGCGCTCCCACGCTCCGTCCAGGCCGATCTCGACGTACGCCGTCTCCTCGTCGAGGCAGTCGTCACAGGCCCGGACGACGCGCAGTGCGTTCCGGGACAGGTCGTCCTCGTTGCGCAGCCGGACCTCGATGGCGGTGACCTCGATGGCGGTGGACCGGTCGCCGTACCGGACCGCGGGCTCGATCCCACCGGCGCCGCCGGTGATCACCACCGCGAGCCGCAGCGGATCGGGGCCGGTGCGGGCGGCCTCGGCGGCCACCTTCATCAGATCCTCAGCGGTGCACACGAAGGGCCCGACCAGGTCGGCGTACGGCGCGGTGCGGTGGGCCCGGTGCGCCTCGACAGCCTCGGTCAGCGGCAGGTCCCCGGGCGGGAACATCGCGGCGTCGTCGACCAGGTGCCGGAACAGGGCAGGGACGGTTGACATGGCTCGAAGCCTAACGGATGCTTTCGGTAAGCGGACGCATGCGTTCGATTAACGTACACGGGAGCGGGAGAGATGGCGTTCTACCGGCAGGTCGGGCAGGTTCCGCCGAAGCGGCACACGCAGTTCCGGAAACCGGACGGTGGGCTGTACTACGAGGAGCTGATGGGGGAGGAGGGGTTCTCGTCGGACTCGTCGCTGCTGTACCACGCCGGCGTACCGTCCGCGATCGTGGACTCGCAGGTGTGGGACCTGCCCGACCAGACCACCGTCGCGAACCACCCGCTCACGCCCCGGCACCTGAAACTGCACGACCTCTTCGCCGAAACCTCCAAGTCCAACGCGGTCGAGGATCGCCGGCTCGTGCTCGGCAACGGTGACGTCCGGATCTCGTACGTCGTCGCCGAGCAGCCGTCGCCGTACTACCGCAACGCCATCGGCGACGAGTGCGTGTACGTCGAGAAGGGCTCGGCGACCGTGGAGACGGTGTTCGGCGTGCTGAACGCGGTCGAGGGCGACTACGTGATCATCCCGCGGGCGACCACGCACCGCTGGCTGCCCGGGCCGGACGGGGTGCACGCGTACTGCATCGAGGCGAACAGCCACATCGCGCCGCCGAAGCGCTACCTGTCGCGGTACGGGCAGTTCCTCGAGCACTCGCCGTACTGCGAACGCGATCTGCACGCGGCGGGCGAGCCGCTCGTGGTCGAGGACACGGACGTCGAGGTGCTGGTGAAGCACCGCGGCAGCGGCCCGGGTGGGATCGTCGGCAGCCGGATGACGTACGCGACGCATCCGTTCGACGTGGTCGGCTGGGACGGCTGCCTGTACCCGTACACGTTCAATGTCAGCGACTACGAGCCGATCACCGGGCGGATCCATCAGCCGCCACCGGTGCACCAGGTGTTCGAGGGCAACAACTTCGTGGTCTGCAACTTCGTGCCCCGCAAGGTCGACTACCACCCGCTGTCGGTGCCGGTGCCGTACTACCACTCGAACGTCGACTCCGACGAGGTGATGTTCTACTGCGGCGGCGACTACGAGGCCCGGAAGGGGTCAGGCATCGGCCTCGGCTCGATCTCGCTGCACCCCGGTGGGTACGCGCACGGGCCGCAGCCGTCCGCGATCGAGGCGTCGCTCGGCGCGGAGCGGTTCGAGGAGCTCGCGGTGATGGTCGACACCTTCCGTCCGCTCGAGCTCGGCGAGGGCGGTACGGCGGTGGACGACGGCGTCTACGCCTGGAGCTGGGCCGGCCGGCGCAAGTCCTGAGACCCGTGTCGGCGGCGGCCCGCCGAGATGGGAGTGTTGGGGCATGAGCCAGCACGGGGAGGATGCGCAGGCGTTCGTCGTCGGCATCGATCGGGAGGCGGTGCGGGAACGGCGTGAGCGGGTCCGGAAGGTCCAGCGCCGGGGTGCCTGGGTGACGCTGGCGATCGGTGCCCTCGGCATCCTGGTCGCGCTGGTCGCGCTGATCGCGTTCCGTGGCTCGGGTCTGTGGCCGTTCGCGCTGCTGTTGATCCTGGCCATGATCCCGCTGGTGCTGAGTACCGTCCTCGCGCTCCGGCTGATCGCCGAACGGCAACGCTGGTACGCCGCCAACGATGTGCAGCCGATCGCGATGCGGATGACTCCTCGCGCGCTCGAGCTGGCCTGCGAAGGAGCGGCGTACCCGGTGGTGCTGCCGTGGGCGACGGTGCGTGGCTTCCGGCAGGAGAAGTTGTTCGGGCAGTACACGCTCGAGCTCGACCTGGCGCCGGGTGTGGGTGCCACGACGGCCGGCGTCCGCGGGCTGGACCAGCCGTCGGTGCGGACCGTGGTCAAGCCGAACCCGCTGCTCCGGCCGACCGGTCTGTTCCTGGTCAAGGCACTGGACCAGCCGGTGCACGTCATCGACCAGGCCCTCCAGCACTTCTCCGGCGGCACCACCAGAGTCAGCCGCTCCAACTAGCAGGGCAACGAGCGGTAGGTGTAGCCCTGCTTGGTCAGCTTGGTGAGGGCCTGGTCCAGGGCGGTGACGGTTTCGGAGCGGTTGCCGCCGCCGTCGTGCATCAGGATGATCGCGCCCGGCCGCGCACCGGCCAGCAGCGCATGCTCGATCCTCGCGACGCCCGGCTTGGTCCAGTCCTTGGTGTCCACGTCCCACAGCACCTGGCGCTGGTGCACCGCCGCCGCGGTCGCCTCGATCTTGGCGTTCGTGGCGCCGGTCGGCGGGCGGAGGCACCTCGACTTCACCCCGGACGTGATCTCCTGCCGCATCTTCGCGTCCGGCAGCAGGGTCAGGGTCTTGTGGTCCCAGGTGTGGTTGCCGACGTGATGACCGGCCGCGCGTTCGAGGGTGACCAGCTCGGGAAACTGCGCGACCTGGATGCCGAGCACGAAGAAGGTCGCCTTCGCCTTGTGCTTGCGCAGTACCTGCAGGACCTTCGGCGTCCACTCGGGCTGCGGGCCGTCGTCGAAGGTCAGGTAGAGCACCTTGCCGTGACCGGTCAGGTTCCAGTCGTCGGCCGGCACCGTGGTCCGCTGCTGCTGCCGCGACTGGTGCTTCTTCGGCCCGGGCTGGCTCGGCGGATGCGTCGGCCGCGCCTTGACCGGGACGTTCAGCGGTGCGTGCGCGGCCGTCTGGACGGCAGGCGCGGCACTGGTGACCGATTGGTCGGACGGTTTGGCGGCTTGGGCGAGGACGGCACCGCAGAGGAGGGCGGCGACCAACGGCAGGAGCTTGCCGGGCGGCTTGGTCATGTCCGGCATCTTCTCGTGCCGCCAGGTCAGCCCGAAATCGGGTCGCGGCGTGTCGCCGTATCGTGTGCCCCGGGCCGGAGACCCCGGCGGCGGCGAGACTGCCGGCACAACCTACGCGTGAGGCGGACGATGACGGACAGCGGCGAGCGGACGACGATGACGAGGCGAACGGTGATCGGAGGCGCGGCGGCGCTGGCGGCGGCCGGGTTCCAGGCGGTACCGGCGTACGCGGGTCACGATGCCGGGCACAGTTCCACGACGGTCCGGCTGACCGTGATGGGCACCACCGACCTGCACGGCAACGTCTTCAACTGGGACTACTTCAAGAACGCCGAGTACGACGACGCCGCGCACAACGACATCGGCCTGGCCAAGATCTCCACCCTCGTCACCGCTGTCCGGGACCGCGTCGCCGCGGAGCGCCGGGCACCGCAGCCGCTGCTGCTGGACGCCGGTGACACCATCCAGGGCACCCCGCTGGCCTACTACTTCGCCAAGATCGAGCCCATCACCGGTGGGCACACCCACCCGATGGCCGCCGCGATGAACAAGATCGGGTACGACGCCGCCGCGCTGGGCAATCACGAGTTCAACTACGGCCTCGACATCCTGCGCAAGTTCCAGCGGCAGCTGGGGTTCCCGCTGCTCGGGGCGAACGCCCAGGACTGGACCACGGGCCTGCCGGTGTTCCCGCCGTACGTGCTGAAGCGGGTGCAGGTGCCGGGCGACAAGCCGATCACAGTCGGCATCCTCGGCCTGACCAACCCGGGCATCGCGATCTGGGACAAGGCGAACGTCGAGAACAAGGTCAAGTTCGGCGGCATCGTCGAGCTGGCGAAGGTCTGGGTGCCGCGCGTCCGCAAGGCCGGCGCCGACGTGGTGATCGTGTCCGCGCACTCCGGCATGGACCTGTCCTCGTCGTACGGCGACGCCCTGCCGGTGCCGGAGAACGCGTCGGCCCTGATGGCGGAGACGGTTCCGGGCATCGACGCCGTACTGGTCGGCCACGCGCATCTGGAGATCCCCGAGCGGATGGTGACCAACAAGACCACCGGCGAGCAGGTCGTGCTGAGCGAGCCGCTGAAGTGGGGCATGCGGCTGTCGCTGTTCGACCTGGACCTGCAGAAGGTGCGCGGCCGCTGGACGGTCGTCGGCCGGCACAGCCAGGTGCTGAACGCGAACACCGTGGACGCAGACCCGACGGTGGTCGCCGTACTGCAGAAGGACCACGACAAGGTCATCGAGTACGTGAACTCGAAGATCGAGACCTGCAAGGAGGCGATGTCTGCCGCGACCGCGCCGTGGGAGGACACCGCAGCCCTGGACTTCGTGAACTTCATCCAGGCCGACGCGGTGTCGAAGGCGCTCGTCGGTACGCCGCAGGCCGGCCTGCCGGTGCTGGCGATCGCGGCACCGTTCAACCGGGAGGCCGCCATCCCGGCCGGTGACGTGTCGGTGCGGGACGTGGCCGGGCTCTACATCTTCGACAACACGCTGCTCGCGGTGACGATGACCGGTGCCCAGGTCCAGGCCTATCTCGAGTTCTCCGCGCAGTACTTCAAGCAGGTGACCGGCGCCGGTCCGTTCCCGTCCGACCAGGTCACCAACGCGCCCACGCCGACCGCGCCGGGCGGGACTCCGGACTACAACTACGACGTGATGGGCGGCCTGACGAAGCCGCTCACGTACAAGATCGACATCGCGAAGCCGGTCGGCTCCCGGATCACCGACCTCGCGTACGACGGCACCGCGGTGACCGCGGACCAGGAGTTCGTTGTCGCGGTCAACAACTACCGGCAGTCCGGCGGCGGCAACTTCCCGCACGTCTCGACCGCGCCGGTCGTCTACAACCGCCAGGTCGAGATCCGCCAGTTGATGATCGACTACGTGACGTCGACCGGCGCCGTCGACCCGGCCACCTTCCACACCACCGACTGGTCCCTGACCTCGAACGGCGCCCCGATCGTGGTCACCGCCTGACGTCCGGTTTCCGGGGAACACGGTTGCAGGACCCGCAGAGCGACGGCGCGGGGGTCTTGACCGAGATAAAGGCTAAGTGATTTAGTCAGTTTGTGACTTACTCAGCGTCCGAGGCGCCACCCAGCCTGTCCGATCGGTTGACCGAGTCGATTCTCGGCATCATCCGCGACGGCGGGCTGGGCCCGGGCGACGCGATCCCGTCGGCTCGTGAGCTGGCCAAGCGGTTCGCGATCACCACGCCGACGGTCCGGGAGGCGCTGCGGAAGCTCGAGGCGACCGGTGCGGTCGAGTTCCGGCACGGTTCGGGCACGTACGTCGGTCCGACGATCAACAACGTCGTACTGGCGAATCCGCACCGCCCGCCGATCACCAAGGAGTCGGTGCTGCAGCTGATCAGCGCCCGCCTGGTGATCGAGCCGGCCGTCGCCGCGCAGTCCGCGGCCGCCCGGCAGCCGGAGAACCTGGAGCGGCTCGAGGCCGCGGTCACCAATGCGCTCATCCCACCGGGCGGTCCGGCGTTCGCGCTGAACTTCCACGTGGAGCTCGCCGCCGCCTCCGGGAATCCGTTGCTGCAGGAGGTTCTGGCCTCCCTGCTGAAGGTGCGGGTCCGCGAGCAGCAGCAGATTCGTGCGCTCTACGACAACCGCGAGCGCGACCACGAAGAGCATCAGGCGATCCTGGAGGCCGTCCGGGCACAGGACGTCGAAGCGGCCGAACGACTCACCCGCGAGCACCTCGACAACATCCGCGTGGCCGTCGAGTCGGCCTCGGAACTGTCATGAACGGCCGTTCTCCGGAAGAAAAGCGCCACCAGGCGGCGAAAAGTCTCCGGAGACTCGCGGAGATGACGACCGACGAGGCCGCAGCTGCGGTACGGCGGTCGCCGCTGGTGATCATCCCGGTCGGGGCGCAGGAGCAGCATGGCGGCGGGATGGCGATGGCCACGGACACCGTGCGCGCTGTCGGTGTCGCCGACCGAGTGGCCGAACGACTGGCCGGTCGCGCCGTGATCGCTCCGGTCGTCCCATACGGCATCTCGCCGCACCACATGGCCTTCGCCGGGACCATGTCGTTGTCCCCGGCAACCTTCATGCAGGTGCTGCGGGATGTGATCGCCAGTCTGCGGGACCACGGCTGGCGGCAGTTTCTCGTGATCACCGGGCACGGTGGGAACAACGCCGCGCTGTCCGTCCTGGCGCAGGAGTACGTCCGCCAGGACCTCACCTTCACGTGGACACCGATCACCTCCGTGGTGTCCGACCTGATCGTCGATGTCAGCGAGGTCCACGGTCACTCCGGTGAGGCCGAGACCGCGCAGATGCTGTACCTCGCACCCGACCTCGTCCAGGCCGACCGCCTGGAGCCGGGTGCCACCACGCTCGACGAGTTGACCACCCCGGCCCGGCTGTCCCGGCAGGCGCGCGGACCGCGCCTGTCCGTCGGGTTCGACGTGTACCACAAGCGTGGCGTGCTGGGAGATCCCCGCCGCGCCACTGCCGAGGACGGCCGTCTCCTGGTCGAGGCGGCCGCCGACCGCATAGCCGCCTTCGCCGACGAACTGCTCTCGGCCTGACCCCAAGACGCCCGCTCACTGGACCCCGGCTCAGGCGGTCCAGGCGCGAGCCTGCCCGCTCGCATGCCCGAGGAGGCACCCCTGATGAACCTCGCACGCCCCAAAGCGCTCGGCGCGCTCCTGATCACCGCCGGCCTGCTGACGATCGGGTTGCCATCGGCAACTGCCGCCCCAGATTCCCGGAGTACCGGTTGCGGCAAGCAAGCAGTCTCCACCGGCGACTACGAGGTCGTCAGCGGTGGACACACCCGGACCTACCGCCTGCACGTCCCGGAGAGGTACAACTCCACCAAGGCGTCACCGTTGATCGTCGTGTACCACGGCCGCGGCAAGACCGGTGCGCAGACGGAGGCGTTCTCCGACCTGTCGAAGCTCGACGCGATCGTTGCCTACCCCAACGGGGTGATCGGTGACGAGGACAAGCAGGCCTGGCAGGGAGCGCCGTACTCTGCCAAGGGTGTCGACGACGTCAAGTTCACCGCTGATCTGCTGGACAAGCTGGAAGGCGAGCTCTGCGTCGACACCGACGCCGTCTACGCGACCGGCAAGTCGAACGGTGCCGGCTTCACCGGCATCCTGGCCTGCCAGCTGGCCGACCGGATCGCCGCGATCGCCCCGGTCTCCGGCGCCTTCTACATCGAGGGCAAGCGGTGCGCGCCCAGCCGCCCGGTCCCGGTGCTCGACATCCACGGCACCGGCGACACCACGATCCCGTACGGCGGTGACGGGCAGCGCGACCTGCCCAGTGTCGAGACCTGGGTCCGCGACTGGGCTGTCCGCGACCACTGCGACCAGGAACCGCGGATGTCCCAGCAGGGCGACGACGTACTGAAGTTCACCTACAAGGGATGCACGGCTGATGTCGTCCATGTCGCCGTCACGGACGGCGGGCACAGCTGGCCGGGATCGGACGCCTCGTCGGGGCCGGGCTATGTGACCCAGACGTTCGAAGCGCACGAGTTGATCGGCGCGTTCTTCGAGTCGCACAAGCTGAGGCACTGACATGAGTACGACGACCGGCACGAGGGAGCAGTTGCCACGCCTGGTCCGGGCGATGGCCGTGATCGAGCGGGCCGGCAACGCGCTGCCGCATCCGTTCTGGTTGTTCTGGATCCTGTCCGGACTCCTCGCGGTGGTGAGCGCGGTCCTGGCCGGGTTCGACATCTCGGTGGTGTCGCCGAAGGACGGCAAGACCGTCGCGGTGCAGAACCTGCTGTCCGGCGACGGCCTGCAGATGGCGGTGTCGACGGCGATCTCGAACTTCGCCGAGTTCCCGCCGATGGCGACCATCGTGGTCGTGATCATGGGCGTCGCGCTGGCCGAGCGGACCGGATTCCTGCAGGCCCTGATGCGGGTCAGCGTCTCCCGGGTGCCGCAGTCGATGGTGGTGTTCGCGGTGGCGTTCGCCGGCACGATGGCGCATGTGGCGTCGGCCGCGGCGTACATCATCCTGGTGCCGCTCGGCGGGCTCGCGTTCCGCGCGGTCGGCCGGTCGCCGATCCTCGGCATCGTGGTCGCGTACACCGCGATCGCCTCCGGGTACGACGCCAGCCCGATCCCGACCCCGAACGACGCGATCTTCGCCGGCATCACCACGGCGGCGGCAAAGACGGTGGACCCGGATGCCTATATCTCGCCGCTGTCCAACTGGTTCTTCAACATCGTGTCGTCCGTGCTGCTGGCGTTGGTGATCACGTTGGTCACCCGGCTGGTGCTGAACAAGCGGACCGACCTCGAGGCCGACCCGGACGCGCCTGGTGACGATCCGGACCAGCTCAAAGTATCCGTTGCCGAGCGCACCGGTCTGCGCCGGGCCGGGATCGTCTTCCTGCTCGCGGCCGTCGCGATCGTCGCCGTACTGGCACCGCACAACTCGCCGCTCCGAGGTGAGAACGGAAGCATCGTCGAGTCGCCGTTCCTGGACGGCATCGCGATGGTCGTCGCGGTCCTCTTCGGCATCGTCGGCATCACCTACGGCGTGACGGTAGGGCGGTGTCGTGCGGCCGACGTACCCAGACTGATGGCCGAGGGCATCAAACAGATGGCGCCTGTCTTGGTGCTGTTCTTCGCGATCGCACAGTTCCTGGCGTACTTCGACTGGAGCAACATCGGCGATCTGCTGTCGGCGGAGTCGGCGCGGGTGCTGGGGGACCTCGGCGCACCGAAGGTGGTGATCTTCCTCGGCATCCTGGTGCTGCTGACGGTGATCAACGTGCTGGTGACGAGCGGTTCGGCGATGTGGTCGCTGACCGCGCCGATCCTGGTGCCGATGATGCTGCTGCTGAGCGTGCCGGCCGAGACCACACAGGCGCTGTTCCGGATCGCCGACTCGGGGTCGACTGCCATCACGCCGATGAGCCCGTACTTCGTGATGGCGCTCGGGTTCCTGCAGCGGTACCGCAAGGACGCCGGCGTCGGCACGCTGGCGTCGTACACGGTGCCGTTGGCGATCGCGATGACGGTCGCCTGGACGTTGTTGTTCCTGGCCTGGTGGGCGATCGGCATCCCGCTCGGCCCGGGCGCCCCAGTCAGGTGAGGGTGACGCCGGCGGCGCGGAGGTCGGTCAAGGCCTGCTCCGTGCTGCCCGGCGCGACCCCTGCGGTCAGCGCGGTGAGGACCGTCGTACGGAAGCCCTCGTTGCGGGCGTCGAGGGCGGTCGCCCGGACACAGTAGTCGGTGGCGATCCCGCACACGTCGACGTCCGTGACGCCCTTGGTCCGCAACCAGTCGGCGAGCGCGTGGCCGCCTTCATGGGACTTGCCCTCGAAGCCCGAGTAGGCGGCGGCGTACTCGCCCTTGTCGAAGATCGCGTCGAACGGCTGGGGGTCGAGGTTCGGGTGGAAGCTGACGCCGTCGGTGCCGGCCACACAGTGCCGGGGCCAGGAGTGGACGAAGTCGGGGTCGTCGGAGAAGTGGCCGCCCGGGTCGATGTGGTGGTCCCGGGTGGCCACGACGTACGCGTACTGCCGGTCGCCGGGGTCGGTCTCGTGCCACTTGTGCAGCAGTTCGCCGATCCGGAAGGCGACGTCGGCTCCACCGCTCACGGCCAGGCTCCCGCCCTCGCAGAAGTCGTTCTGCACATCCACCACGATCAGTGCCCGGGCCATCGCGACGCTCCTTTTCCAGGTGTCCCTGAGGCCACGGTACAAGCGTGACCGCCGCTCGGCCCCCAGCGCGCGCCGCGCCGTGCTACTCCGGCAACAGCGAACCGCCGGTGACGCGCAGGATCTCGCCCTGGATCGCCCTGGTCCGCGGCGAGGTGAGGAACACGATCGCGTCGGCCAGGTCGGTGGTCTCGGGCAGCCGCCGGGCGCTGAACCTGGTGGCGAGCTGATCCACCGCGGGCTTCGGCAGGACCCGGTGCTCGCCGTTCTCCAAGGTGATGCCGGGCATCACGACATTGACCAGGACGCCGTCCTGCCCGAGATCGTGCTGCAGGCTGGCGACCAGTCCGTGCAGACCGGCCTTCGCCGCGCTGTACGGCCAGGCGCCGGCCAGGCCGCGCTCGGCCAGGTCCGTGGAGATCAGCACGAGTCGCCCGTGCGCCGACCGCCGCAACGCCGGCGCGACCTGCTGAACCAGGTGGAAGTTCCCCTCGAGATTCGCCCGCATGACCGGGATCCACCACTCGGGCCTGGCGTCCTCGATCTTCGTCGGCCGATCGTGAAACCCCGCGTTACCCCAGTCGACCGCGTTCCCCACCACGGCATCGAGCCCACCCCACTGACCGACCGTCGCCTCGACCGCGGCCGCGATCGTCTCCGGCTCGTTCAGATCCATCGGTACGACGTACGCCGTACCTCCGGCCGCCTCGATCTCCTCCGCAACCCCTTCCGCAGCGTCCTTCCGCGAGTTGTAGGTGATCGCAACCCGGGCACCCTCCCGCCCGTACGCCACCGCGGTCGCCCGCCCGATCCCCGAAGACCCACCGGTCACCAACACCGCCGCGTCGTTCAGCCCCAGTTCCATGACCCGCTCCTCCTGTAATAGTTAGTCGGCTAATCACAAAACTTAGCCAACTAACTATCGGAACGCAACCCGCCGTCAGGCCGAGGCGCTGTCGGGATGGCCTGAGCTGACAGTTATCGTGTCGTGGCAGAAAGTCACGGGCTGAGCTGGCCCGTCGGTTCAGGGGGCTGAGGGCGTCGATGAAGAAGGCAGTTCTGGCAGTTGTCGCGGGCGCGGCTGTGGTCGCCGCGGCGCTGGTTCCGTCGGGTCCGCCGGTTGCGGCGGCGATGCCGGGGTTCGGGTCGGCCGTGTCCGCGGTCGGGAAGGTGACGTGGCAGACCAACGACAGCGTGAACGCGCTCGCCGTCGCGGGCGACACGGTGTACGCCGGCGGACTGTTCACCCGCATCCGGCAGCCCGGCAAGGTGGAGGGGCAGGGGGAAGCGGCCCGCACCTACCTGGCCGCCTTCGATCGAACCACAGGTACGCCGACCGCCTTCGCCCCGAAGCTCAACGGAGCGGTCTGGAGCATCGCCACCTCCCCGGACGGCAAATGGCTAGTGGTCGGTGGAGACTTCACCACCGTCGACGGCGTGGCCAGGCAGCACATCGCGATGTTCAGCGTTGCCACCGGCAAGCTTGTGGCCGGGTGGGATCCGGCGGTGAGCTACCGGGTCGCGGCGCTGGCGATCCACGGCACGTCCGTCTACCTGGGCGGCTCGTTCCAGCGGGTCGACAAGGCAGTGCGCAACCGGGTGGCAGCGGTCGCGCTGAGCACCGGTGCGCTGCTGCCGTGGGATCCGGACGCGGACAACGACGTGTACGCGCTCAAGCCGTCCGACGACGGCTCCCGCGTCTTCGTCGGCGGTGGCTTCAGTGAGCTGAACGGCGAGGACCACTGGGCCCTGGCGATGGTGAACCCGACGACCGGTGCGGTCCTCGACCTGCCGGCTGCGGACGCCATTCCCGAACCGTCGCCGGACTGCATGAGCCGGGTGAGGGACATCGACACGGCCGACGGCCGGGTGTTCGTCGCCAACGCCGGCAGCGGGATCGGCTGCTACGACGGCGTCCTGGCCGCTGACGAGACGACCGGCAAGTTGCTCTGGCAGAGCCAGTGCCTGGGTGCGACCGAGGCGATCAAGGTGATCGGCAACTGGCTCTACAAGGGCTCGCACGCGCACGACTGCAGCAAGGATGGCGGCTTCCCGGACAAGACCGGCATGCACCACCTGCTGGTGGAGAGCGCGATCAACGGCAAGCTCGGCCCTTGGTACCCGAACACCGACGCGGGCGGCGAGACCCTGGTCGGACCGCTGGCGTTCGCGTCCGGCGGCAACGACCTGTGGGTCGGTGGTGACTTCACCACCGTGAACGGCAAGCCACAGCAGGGCCTCACGCGGTTCGACAACGCACCCGGCGGTGCCAAGCCGGCCGTGCCCGCGGCGCCGAAGGTCTCCAGTACGCGGGCCAACCAGACGACGGTCAGCTTCACGACGGTCGTCGACACGGACAACATCGCGCTGAGCTACGTGCTGTACCGCGGCACCACGAAGGTCGCCAGCTGGTCGCGCAGCTCCTACTCCTGGACCACGCCATCCGTCCAGACCTTCACCGATACCGCTGTCCGGAGTGGCCAGACCGTCAGCTACCACGTCGAGGTAGGCGACGGCCGCAACCTCAGCAAGAGCGCAGCGGCCGCCGTAAAAGTCCGCTGACGTCCGCGGCGGGCCGGGGTAAGCTCGCGTCCGACCTCGAGGAGTTGGGACATGGTCGGCAGATCGCGCACGCGTTGACCTCAGCCGTCATCGCGTGCTGCTTCCACTGAGCGGCACAGCGAGCTTTCGCCTGCCCGGGTATCGCCGTACCCGGGTGTCTCAAGGGACTCCTTCTCGTGCCGCTGTCTTTTTGTGCGCCCACGCTGTGGGCCGATCGTGACTTCCTCCGGCTCTGGCTCGGCCAGACCGCCTCACAGTTCGGTGCCTACGCCAGTCAGGTGACGCTGCCGCTGGTGGCGGTGACCTCGCTCGGCGCGAGCGCCGCGCACCTCGGCGCGCTCCGGGCCGTGCAACAGGTGCCGATCCTGCTGTGCTCACTGTTCGTCGGCGTTCTGGTCGACCGCTGGCGATCCCGCGCCATGATGGTGTACGCCGACCTCGGCCGCGCGCTCGTACTCGCGGCGGTCCCGATCGGGTGGATGCTCGGGATGCCGTTCCTGTACGTCGTGGCGTTCACGGCCGGCGTGTTCACGGTGTGCTTCGACGTGGCGTACCAGGCGTCGCTCCCGCGGCTCGTCGACCGCGATCAACTTGCTCAGGGCAACAGCATGGTGGAGACCACCCGATCGGCCGCGCAGATCTGCGGACCGGCGCTGGGCGGCGGGCTGGTCTCGTTGCTCACCGCCCCGATCGCCGTCCTTGCGAGCGCGGCCTTCTTCGCGGTCTCCAGCCTGTCGATCGGACGCATCCGCCGGCTGACGAGCACACCCCCGAGCGCGACGACCGGTCTCGGCCGGCAGATCAGGGAAGGGCTGCGGATCGTCATCCGCGACGGGTCACTGCGGGCAGTGGCGATTGCGACCTGCATCTACCAGTTCTCCTTCACCGCGCTGACCACCGTCTACCTGCTCTTCCTGGCTCGCGCCCTGGACCTGCCGAGTGCCGTCCTCGGTCTGGTCCTCGCCGCGTTCGGTCCGGGCGTCCTGATCGGATCAGTGCTTTCCAGCTGGATGCCCAGGCGGTTCGGCTACGGCCGGGTGGTGGTGTTCGCCGCCCTCATCTCCGATGTCGTCATGCTGTCCACCTCCGGCCTGCACGGTTCCGGCCCGGCGACCGTCGCCGCGCTGATCGCGATCAACGTCCTGTACGGCGCCTTCAGCCAAACCGTCGATGTCGCGGTGACGGCGATCCGCCAGGCGATCACCCCGCTGCCGGTTCAGGGCCGGGTCGTCGCCACGATCAACTTCCTCGGCATGGGGCTGACCCCGCTCGGCGCACTCTTGGGCGGAGTTGTGGCTGGTGCGTTCGGCATCCGGATCGCACTTCTCCTGGCCACCGCAGGAATGTTCCTGTCGCCGTTGTTCCTGAGCCTGTCTCCGCTGGCTCGCCTGGGCACTAGCCTGGCGCGATGAAGCGGATCTTGGTGACCGGAGTGTCCGGCGTCGGGAAGTCCACGGTGGTGGAGCGCCTGGCCGAACTGGGTCACCGCGCCGTGGATCTCGACTCGCCGGAGTGGTCGGAGTGGGTCGACAGCCCGGACGGTTCCGGCCCCACGCCATCGCAGCCGGGGAAGGACTGGCAGTGGCGAGAGGACCGGGTCCGGGAGCTGCTGGCGGACGACTGTGACGGAGTTCTCATCGTCAGTGGGTGCGCGCGGAACCTGGGCGTGTTCCGTGACCGCTTCACCGTCGTCGTACTGCTGAGCGTCCCTGCCGAGGTGATGGCCGAACGGCTCACCCATCGGACCACCAACAGGTACGGAAAGGATCCGGAGGAACTCGCCCGCAGCCTCGAGTTCAAGGTGTCGGTAGAACCGTTGCTGCGGGCAACCGCTGACCTGGAGCTGGACGGAACCACACCGCTCGCGCAGCTCGTCACCCGGATCGAGCGGTTCGCCGCTGAGTCCTGACGAGCGGGCCGAGCAGCTCGATCCGTAGCGGGCGGTTCACCCACCGTAGTCTGCTCTGCGATGGGATCATCCGGCGATCGATTGTCTCAACGGCTGACCAGGCGACGCGCGGCCACGTGATACTCGTCTCGGCGCCGCCCCACGGTGAGATTCTGGCGGGCTGAACGCAGCGATCGTGATTGGCTGGCGAGTGATGGACGAGATGACGGCGAGCGCGTGACCGGCCCGGAGCACCTCGCGGTGGTGGCCGCGGGACTCGGCGCGGGGATGCTGACCTCGACGGTCGGCGTCGCTTCGCTGATCAGCTTCCCGGTCCTGATCGCGCTCGGGATCCCGCCCGTCGTCGCCAACGCGTCGAACACGGTCGGCCTGCTGCCGGGCGCGCTGAGCGGATCGTTCGGCTATCGCCGCGAGCTCCGTGAGGTGCCGCGACCACAGACGATCGCCGTCGTCCTGACCTGCGCGATCGGGGCGATCGGTGGTGCCGCGCTGCTCTTGGCTTTGCCGGCGGACGTGTTCGCCGCGGCCGCGCCGTGGCTGATCCTCTTCACCTGCTTGATCGTCGGCGTACAGCCGTGGATCTCGACCTGGCTCCGCTCGCGGCGAGAACACCCGCACGGGACGCAGGCGACGATGTCACCGGCGACGACCTTCTTCACCGCACTCACGGGTGTGTACGGCGGCTACTTCGGCGCCGGCGCCGGCGTGATGATGATGGCCGTGCTCGGCCTGGGCCTCGACCTGGAACTGCGGATCGTCAACGCCCTCAAGACCCTGGCGTTGCTGGCCGCGAACCTCGTCGCGAGCGTGATCTTTGTCTTCGTCGCCGACCTCGACCTGACCGCCGCCGCCCTCCTGGCCGCAGGCTCCGTCGTCGGTGGGTACGTCGGCTCCCACATCGGCCGCCGCCTCCCCAGCGGCCTCCTCCGTGTACTGATCGTCCTGGCTGGAATCATTGCCGCAGTCCTGATGCTGCGCTGACAACGGAGGTGCCCTATCACCGAGCTGCCGAAGGATCTGCCGATCCTCGAGAGGGACGCGGTCCGCGTCGTCGTCCGTGACAGCAAGGACCGGATCCTGCTCTTCCACACACGTGAGGTGACCGCGCCCGAGCTGGGCGAGTGGTGGGAGCTGCCGGGCGGGGGCATCGACGAGGGCGAGACCTCGCTGGACGCCGCGCTCCGCGAGCTGCGCGAGGAGACCGGGATCAAGGTGACCCCGGAGCAGGTGAGTACGCCGACCTGGCGGCGTACGGCGTCGTTCCGCCATCGCGCCGTACGGCACCTCCAGCACGAGGTGGTATGCGAGGTGAGGCTCGACGGGCCGGGACCGGATGTCGACGAGACCGAGCGGTTCGACTACGAGAAAGAGGACTACTTCGGCTTCCGCTGGTGGCCGATCGCCGACGTGGTGGCGAGTCAGGACGTGTTCTATCCGCGCAACCTGCCCGGATTGCTGACGTCGTTCCTGGCCGGGGACCAGATCGACGAGCCGTTCGAACTGTGGTCCTAGACGTGCTGCAGGATCGCGCCGGCTGTGATCAGCAGGCAGATGCCGCCGTTGACGTACTTGTGTGAGTAGAGGATCGCGACGAACTCGCGGATCGTTGCCGTCGGCCAGTAGTACGCCGCGGTCGGGGAGCCGACGACCTGGCCGTTGACCCTGACCTTGCGGGCGGTCAGTGCGGCCCGGAAGGCGTGGAAGTTGTTCGTCACGATCAGGCACCGGTACGCCGGCACCCGGCTGACCATCAGTTCCCGGCTGAAGGTCAGGTTCTCCGTCGTACTGGTCGACCGGTCCTCACGCAGGATCCGGTCCTCCGGCACACCACGCTCGATCAGGTACGACGCCATCGCGTGCGACTCGGGGACATCCTCGTCGGGGCCCTGGCCGCCGGACGTGATGATCATCGGCGACCGACCCTTGCGGACAGCCCGCAGGTAGACCTGCTGGGCCCGATCGAGCCGGCTCGCCAGCAGCGGCGGGACGCGCGAGCCGCGCAGCCCGGAGCCGAGGACGACGACGAAGTCGACCTTCCGCGACGAGCGCACCCGGCTGTAGACGAACGCGTAGGCGAGGAAACACACGAACAGGAACGAGATGTAGGTGAGCACCCCGACCAGGATCGAGCGCACCGCATCGAGCGGTTCCCAGCTGAGCCGCTGGACCGCGATGCCGAAGATGACGAGCCCGATGATGCCGAGCCCTGCGAGCAGCGACAGCAGGTTCGCCGGCCGGCGGCCCTCCCGGCGCAGCATCGTCACGCCGTTGATCACGAGGAAGATCGCGAGCACCACGATCGCCACCGGGATGGCGACCACGATCGCCAGCACCAGCCAGCGCGCGGCGGTGCCGCTGACGGAGTCGAGCGCGAAGATCACGCCGATCCCGGCGAACATCAGCGTCAGGACGAGGAAGATCCCGTTGCGGAACAGCCGCCGGTCGTGCAGGAAGCTGAGCGCGAAGACGAGGAACCAGAACCCGGCGATTCCGAACGAGATGAGCATCGGGCGCCATCAAACCATCTGATGGCGCCCGATCGCTCACGCCAGGCTGGTCAGTGACGAGATCGATGCCTTGTGCAGGTGGGTGATCACGTTCTTCGTCTTCGGGTCGGACCGGTACAGGTACGACCCGGACTCGAACACCTCGTACACGCGGCCGCCGTACTCGGTCAGCCCCTCGGACATGCTCGGCGCCCGGAAGCAGCTCAGCTTCGCCTTGTCCAGGTCCGGCTGCCCGCGGCGGACGACGTACAGGTTGCTCAGCTTGTCCCGCCCGTACGACGTGCTGTAGATGAAGTGCGACTTGGTCACCAGCAGGCCCTGGGTCTTGGTCGGGATCTCCCAGGCCTTGTTGATCGTGGTCAGCGTGCCGTTGCTGCTGATCTTGTACTCGTGCATCTTGTCGCGGCCCTTGTCGTTGAACTTCCCGGCGAACAGGGAGTCCCCGTAGCTGGTCAGGAACGACGCGCCGTACACCTTGCGCTCGGAGCCGGTCGCCTTCACGTACGGCGTGCCGGCCTTCTTCATCGCGGCGCGCAGCGTGGCCAGGCTGTACTTGCGGATGCCGTTGGTGCTGCCCTGGACGAAGGCCCAGCCGTAGACCGTGGTGATGCCGCCGCCGTGGGTCGCCGCGATCGCGACGTCGCCGACGACCTTGTTGGTGGCCGGGTCGATGCCGACGATGACCGAGTTCGAGCCCTTGCGGTACATGGTGACCAGCAGCAGGTTCTTGCTGCCGTCCCAGTTCCACCAGGTGCCGATGCCCTGCGGGGTGTACGACGCCAGCCGCGGCAGCGCCGCGCTCACGCTGAACCGGGCGTCGTACTTCGCCGACGCCGACGGGCCGTCGTAGAAGTGCTTGCCGCCGGCCTTGGCGTCACAACTGATGGCGCGCGTAGCCGTGACCGCGGTCGTGGTGGCGGCCGTGGCCGGCTGCGATGGGCCTTTGACCGCGACGGTGATCGCGGTGCCGGTGGCCAGGACACCCGCCAGGCCGAGGGCGGTGAAAGCCCGGCGGCGGGACAGTTTGGGGCGCAACTTAGTTCCTCTCCAATGGGTAAGACCGTCAACCTCCAACCCTTGGTGATGTGCGAGAGTCGTGCCGGGACCGGCGCGCGAGGAAGGTGTACTTCATGACAAATGTCACGAACTGGGCGGGGAACGTCAGCTTCGCGAGCGCACTGCAGCGGCCGGGGTCGGTGGGGGAACTGCAGGAGATCGTGGCGTCGAGCGAGAAGGTGCGCGTGCTCGGCACCGGGCACTCGTTCAACCGGATCGCCGACAGCACCGGCACGCTGGTCAGCGTCGCGGACCTGCCCCAGGTGATCGAGGTCGGCGAGCGTGAGGTCACGGTCTCGGCCGGGCTTCGGTACGGCGAGATCACGGCGGCCCTGCAGGCCCAAGGACTCGCGTTGCACAACCTCGGTTCGCTGCCGCACATCTCGGTCGCCGGTGCCTGCTCCACCGGCACCCACGGCTCCGGCGACACCAACGGTCCACTCGCGGACGCCGTCAACGCGATCACGTTCGTGGACGCGTCCGGCGAGCTCGTCACGCTGACTCGTGCCGACCCGGACTTCGCCGGCTCGGTGGTCTCCCTCGGTGCGCTCGGTGTCACTGTCAGCCTCACGCTCGACGTCCAGCCGTCGTACCAGATCAGCCAGGTCGTGTACGACGGCCTGCCGGTGGAGCGGCTGGGGTCGGACTTCGCCGCGGTGATGGGCAGTGCATATAGCGTCAGCGCCTTCACCGACTGGGTCGATCCGGACGTGATGGTGTGGCGCAAGCAGCGTGGTGAGGTGCCGATCGAGGCGGAGTGGCTGGGCGCGAAGGTTGCTGACGGCCCCCGTCATCCGATCAAGGTGATGCCGGCCGGCTACGCCACTCAACAGGGTGGCGTACCGGGTCCGTGGAACGAGCGGCTGCCGCACTTCCGGCTCGAGTTCACGCCGAGCAACGGCGACGAACTGCAGTCCGAGTACTTCGTGCCGCGCGAGCGGGCGGCCGAGGCGTTCGACGTACTGCGGGCCCTGGGCAACCAGTTCACGCCGGTCATCCAGGTGTCCGAGATACGCACCATCGCCGCCGACGAGCTGTGGCTGAGCCCGAGCCAGGGCCGGGACACGGTCGCGCTGCATTTCACCTGGATTCAGGACGAGTCCGCCGTACGGCCTGTCGTGACCGCGCTCGAGGAGGCCCTGGACCCGCTGGACGTGCGGCCGCACTGGGGCAAGGTCTTCGCCGCCGACGCGGCGTTGCTCCGCGCGCGTTATCCCAAGGTGCCCGACTTCATCGCGCTCGCGGCGAAGTACGACCCGGCCGGCAAGTTCCGCAACCCCTACCTGGACACGTATCTGCCTAGCTGAGCTCGACCACCGACAGCGGCAGATCCTCGATCCGGTACGACGGTGACGGTGCGCGCAGCAGCGTCCCGCTCACGTGGTGGGCGCTGTTGCTCAGCACGACCCGGCCCTGGTCGTTGACGATGGCAACTTTCCGGTGGGTTGCCCGCAGGCAGGGCAGGATCGCCTTCTCGAAGGTGAACACCCGGACGTCCGCGCCGGCCACGCCGACGAACCGGTCGTCCACCACGACGGGCACGGTGAAGGTCAGGGTGTAGTCGTCGGTACACAGGTAGTCGACGTACGGCCCGGTGATGTGGCGGCGGCCGGTGGTCCGCGGTACGTCGTACCAGGGCAGGGAACCGTAGTCGTAGAAGTTCTCGCCGCGTGGATCGGTGTCGACGATCAGGCGCTCGGCCGAACCGTTGCTCAGCATGAACCACTCCAGCCACCAGCGGGAGTCGGCCAGCGTGTCGACGGCCGCGACGAATCCCGCGCCCTGGATCAGGCCGTCCGGATCCTCGAGCGCCGGACCCACCAGCGTCGTGACCGCGCCGAGGTCGCCGCGCCGGACCGTCGGCTGCTCGGTGAACACGGCACCGACGTCCGCGGCGATCCGGTCCGCGAGCCCGAAGGCCTCGCCGACCACGCCGCCGACCTGCTCCAGGACGGCGTCGACTCCGGCATCTGACGCAAGGTGAGTACTCATCAGTCCTCCAGGGCCAGTCTGAGGTCGATCAGTCGTGCCGTCGAGTCTGCGACGCGTTCCTCCGCGGCCGCCCGGGCGGCGTCGCCGTCGGTTCGCTCGATCGCCGCGACGACATCCCGGCAGCTCTGCACGGTCCGGCGGTGGCTCTCGTCGTCGCCGAACGCCAGCCAGAGCAGCGTGCCGACCTCTGCCTGGAGGCTCACCTCGGCGCGGTACAGCCGGGTGGACTGCGCGGTCGCGGCCACCTCGATGTGGAACTGTGCATCCGCCCGGCGACGGGAGCCGAGACCTTCGGCGTTCTCCAGACTGTCGCAGACCCCGCCGAGGCGCTGCACGTCGTCCGGCGTCGCCCGCTCGGCCGCGAGTCTGGCCGCCGTACCCGCAATGGCGCTGTAGTGGTCGCCGAGATCGCGAAGTTGCGCGAGGCTCAACTCCTCCAGCCGGTCCCGGACGATAGCGGCGGACATCTCCTCCTGGGCCTGGACGAAGCTGCCGCCGCCCCGCCCACGCCGGGTATGGATCAGGCCGCGCAACCGCAGTGACGACAGGGCTTCGCGCACCGTGGTGGTGGAGACGCCGAAGATGCCGGCCAGGTCGGATTCGCCCGGCAGTTGCTCCGAGTCCGGGAGCAGGCCCAGCGCGATCGCGTCGGTCAGGCGGCGCTCCACCAGTTCCGAGCGGCTCAGCGTCTCCAGCGGTGCGAACACTGCCGCCGCGCCACTGCCGTAGAACCGCAGCGCCATCCCGCCCCTACCTCTCTCGGTCACCCGGACACAACTCCGGAACATTCTCACCGATCTCTTGAACTTTAACATCTGATTTCATATGTTTACGGCCACCAGAGACAGTCCCCGGCCACGGGAGCGTGCGCGATGCGAACTGTGCGGAATCTGATCAACGGAACACCGCGAGACGCCCTCAGCGGCGCTACCAGCGAGCTCGTCGATCCGGCCACCGGCAAGGTCTTCGGTACAGCGCCACTGTCCGGCGACGACGACGTGGACGCGGCGTACCGGGCGGCAGACGCCGCTGCGCCAGGCTGGGCCGGGACCACACCGAGCGAGCGGCAACGCGCGCTGCTGCGGTTCGCCGACCGGGTCGAGGCGGAGGCAGACGCCCTGGTCGCCGCCGAGTCAGAGAACACCGGCAAGCTGCTCGAGCTGACCCGGACCGAGGAACTGGACGTCATGGTCGACCAGTTGCGGTTCTTCGCAGGCGCCGCACGGCTGCTCGAAGGCAAGTCCGCGGGTGAGTACCTGGCCGGTCACACGTCCTGGGTGCGCCGCGAGCCGATCGGTGTCGTCGGCCAGATCACGCCGTGGAACTACCCGATGATGATGGCGGTCTGGAAGTTCGGTCCGGCGCTTGCCGCCGGTAACACCGTGGTCCTGAAGCCGGCCGAGACCACACCGGTGACGACGGTGATGCTCGCCGAGCTCGCGGCCGAAGTACTGCCGCCCGGCGTGTTCAACGTCGTCTGCGGTGACCGTGCGACCGGGCAGGCCGTGGTTGCGCATCCGGTCCCCGGCCAGGTCAGCATCACCGGCTCGACCCGCGCCGGTTCCGAGGTCGCCAGTACGGCGGCGCTCGACCTCAAGCGCACGCACCTCGAACTCGGCGGCAAAGCACCGGCCGTCGTCTTCGCGGACGCGGATCTCGCGGCGGCGGCCGAGGCGATCGGGGTCGGCGGCTACTTCAACGCCGGCCAGGACTGTACGGCGGCCTGCCGGGTGATCGTCGACGCCTCGGTGCACGACGAGTTCGTGCAGACCCTGGTCGACTGGGCGCGATCGAACGCCCGCCCAGGACTCGCGAACGACGGCGACGCTCTGTTCGGGCCTCTGAACAGCAGTCTGCAGCTGGACCGGGTCCACGGCTTCCTGGCCCGGATGCCCGAGCACGGCTCGATCGCACTGGGTGGTGAGCGGTCCGGCGGAGCCCTTGCCGACGGCTACTTCCTGGACGCGACCGTCGTCACCGGGCTGCGGCAGGACGACGAGATGATCCAGGACGAGGTGTTCGGTCCGGTCATCACCGTGCAGTCGTTCACCGACGAGGACGAAGCACTGCGGATGGCCAACGGCGTGCGCTTCGGTCTCGCGTCGAGCGTGTTCACCACTGACCACTCGCGGGCACTGCGGATGTCCGCGGCTCTCGACTTCGGCTGCGTCTGGATCAACACCCACATCCCGCTGGTGGCCGAGATGCCGCACGGCGGCTTCAAGCACTCCGGGCACGGCAAGGACCTGTCCCTGTACGGCGTCGAGGACTACACCCGGGTCAAGCACGTGATGTCAGCGATCGGATGACGAGCTTGGGTGAGCAGGTGACGACCGAGACGCCGCCGGACACGGTGGCGGCGGTCAGCCTGCGCGGCCTGCGGAAGACGTTCGGTGAGGTGGCCGCGGTGGACGGTGTCGACCTCGACCTGGCCGAGGGCGAGTTCTTCTCGATGCTCGGCCCGTCGGGCTCCGGTAAGACCACGGTGCTGCGGATGATCGCCGGCTTCGAGGTGCCGACCGCGGGCCGGATCCTGCTCGGGGGCGTCGACGTCACCGAGCGGCCGCCGTACGCGCGCGATGTGAACACGGTCTTCCAGGACTACGCGCTGTTCCCGCATATGAGTGTGTTGCAGAACGTCGAGTACGGGTTGCGGGTGAAGGGTGTCGACCGGCGGTCGCGCCGTACCAGGGCTCTCGAGGCGCTGGAAACGGTCCGGCTGGAGGGGTTCGGGGACCGCCGGCCGAGCCAACTGTCCGGTGGCCAGCGGCAACGCGTTGCGCTGGCCCGGGCACTGGTGAACCGCCCGAAGCTGCTGTTGCTGGACGAGCCGCTCGGAGCCCTCGACCTGAAGCTGCGCCGGGAGATGCAGCTCGAGCTCAAGGCGCTGCAGCGTGATGTCGGCATCACCTTCGTGTTCGTCACCCACGACCAGGAGGAGGCGCTGACGATGAGCGACCGGATCGCCGTGTTCAACGGCGGCCGGATCGAGCAGCTGGCCGGTCCGGCCGAGCTGTACGAGCACCCGGCGAGCGCGTTCGTCGCCGGGTTCGTCGGTACCTCCAATCTGCTCGAGGGCGACGTCGCATCCGCCGTCCTCGGTACGCCGGGAGTGTTCACCGTCCGGCCCGAGAAGATCGAGATGCAATCCCGGGAAGCCGCCGCCGGCCCGGGGAGCTGTACCGCCACCGGTGTGGTCCGCGAAGTGGTGTATCTGGGCTCGGCCACGCAGACCGTGGTCGACCTGGACGCCGGTGGCTCGCTCATCGTCCTGCAGCAGAACCAGCAGGGTTCGGTGCAGGACAAGCTCGCGCTTCGGGGTGCCCAGGTCCGCCTCACCTGGCGCCGCGAACACACCGTCGAGATCGGCGGTTCCGCCTAGCAAGTCCCACCGCCCCACCCCTTTGGCAAGGAGCTTTCGATGAAGAGACTCAGTGCGGCGGCGAGCCTGGCAGTGCTCGCTCTGATCCTGGCAGCGTGCGGCACGTCCGGTGGTTCCGACGACAGCTCCGGTGACGGGGCGGCCGGGACGAGCGGGTTCACCCCGCCGGACCTGAAGGAACTCGACACGCTCGGAGCCGGGGAGGGCAAGCTCAGTGTGCTGGCCTGGCCCGGGTACGCCGAGGACGGCTCGAACGACCCGAAGGTCGACTGGGTCTCGTCGTTCGAGAAGGAGACCGGCTGCCAGGTCACGGTGAAGACGTTCGGTACGTCGGACGAGGCCGTCAGCCTGATGAAGACCGGGCAGTACGACGTGGTGTCGGCCTCCGGCGACGCGTCGCTGCGGCTGATCGCGGGCGGACAGGTGGAGCCTGTGAACACCGACCTGATCCCGAACTACGCCGACGTCTACCCGTTCCTCAAGGACCGGCCGTGGAACTCGGTGAAGGGCCAGATGTACGGCGTACCGCACGGGTACGGCGCGAACCTGCTGATGTGGCGGACCGACAAGGTGACGCCGGCGCCGACGTCGTGGGGCGTGGTCTTCGACGCGAACTCGCCGTACAAGGGTGCGGTCACGGCGTACGACTCACCGATCTACATCGCCGACGCCGCGATGTACCTGATGGCGACGAAGCCTGATCTGGGCATCAAGAACCCGTACGCGCTGGACGACAAGCAGTTCACCGCGACCGTCGATCTGCTCAAGCAGCAGAAGACGCTGGTGTCGGAGTACTGGTCGGACTACCTCAAGGAGGTGCAGGCGTTCACCAGCGGCAACTCGGTGGTCGGCACCACCTGGCAGGTGATCGCGAACGTGGCGACCGGCGAGAAGGTCCCGGTGCAGGTCACCGTCCCGACCGAGGGCGTCACCGGCTGGTCCGACACCTGGATGCTGAGCGCTACGTCGAAGAACAAGAACTGCGGCTACCTCTGGATGAACCACATCGTCAGCCCGACGGCGAACGCGGCGGTGGCCGAGTACTTCGGTGAGTCGCCGGCCAACGCGAAGGCGTGTGCACAGACCGCGGACAAGAACCACTGCACCACGTTCCACGCGGGTGACGAGGCCTACTCCGAGAAGATCTGGTACTGGACCACCCCGATCGAGCAGTGCCTCGACGGCCGCACCGACGTCAAGTGCACCGACTACAGCCGCTGGACCCAAGCCTGGACCCAGATCAAAGGATGAGCGGTCTTCACCGGCACCCGCGGGTTCGGTTGGGGTTGTTGTTGGGGCCGCCGATCTTGTGGCTCGGGGTTGCGTACCTGGGGGCGTTGGCGGCGTTGTTCGTCACCGCCCTCTGGTCGCAGGACAGCTTCACCGGGCTGATCGAGCGGGAGTGGACGCTGGACAGCTTCCGGACGCTGTTCACCGTCGAGGTGTACCGGACCATAGCCCTGCGCACGATCGGGGTCGCCCTCCTGGTGACCGTGATCGATGCGGTGGTCGCGTTCCCGATCGCGCTGTACATGTCGAAGGTGGCGCGCCCGGGGCTGCGCCGGTTCCTGCTGGTGGCGGTGCTGATGCCCTTGTGGGCCAGCTATCTGGTCAAGGCGTACGCGTGGCGCGGGATGTTCGCCGAGGGCGGGCTGGTGTCCTCGATGTTCGAGGCGGTCGGGCTGCAGTCGCCCGGGTTCGGCCTGACCGCCACGGTGGTGACGCTGGCCTACCTGTGGCTGCCGTACATGATCCTGCCGATCTACGCCGGCCTGGAACGGCTGCCGGATTCGTTGCTGGAGGCATCGGCCGATCTCGGTGCGAAGACCACCCAGACGATCCGGCGGGTGGTCGTGCCGGTGGTGGTGCCGGCCATGGTGGCCGGGTCGATCTTCACCTTCAGCCTGACGCTGGGGGACTACATCGCCGTACGGATCGTCGGCGGTACCAACCAGTTGCTGGGCAACGTTGTGTACGACAACGTGGGCGCGGCCAACAACCTGCCCTTCGCGGCGGCGGTCGCCACCATCCCGGTCGTGGTGATGCTGGGGTACCTGGCCGCGGTACGCCGTACCGGAGCGATGGAGAGCCTGTGATGACGATCTCCGGACTGACCAGGATGGTGTTGCGGATCCTCACCATCGTGATCCTTGCGATCATCTACATCCCGTTGCTGCTGGTGCTGGTGAACTCGTTCAACGTGAACAAGACGTTCGCCTGGCCGCCGCGGGACTTCACGCTGGAGTGGTGGCGGCGCGCGGCCGAGAGCCAAGGCGCGCTGGATGCGCTCTGGGTGAGTGTTCGGGTCGGGCTCGTGGCGACAGTGATCGCGCTGGTGCTGGGGACGATGATCGCGTTCGCGCTGCAGCGGTTCAGCTTCTACGGCCGCGACTCGGTGTCGCTGCTGGTGATCCTGCCGATCGCGCTGCCGGGCATCGTTACCGGGATCGCGCTGAACAACGCGTTCCGGACCATCTTCGGCTTCGAACTCGGGTTCGGCACGATCGTCATCGCGCACGCGACGTTCTGCATCGTGACGGTGTTCAACAACGTGATCGCCCGGCTGCGGCGGACCGGCGTACATCTCGAGCAGGCGTCGGCGGATCTCGGTGCGTCCGGGTTCACCACCTTCCGGCTGGTGACGTTCCCGCTGATCCGGTCGGCGCTGCTGGCCGGAGGGCTGCTCGCGTTCGCGCTCTCGTTCGACGAGATCATCGTGACCACGTTCACCGCCGGCGCGAACCAGCAGACGCTGCCGATCTGGATCTTCAACAACCTGTTCCGGCCGAACCAGGCGCCGATCGTCAACGTGGTCGCGGCCGCGCTGATCGTGTTCTCGGTCATCCCGGTCTGGCTGGCACAACGACTCTCAGGCGACGCCGAGTCATTAGGAGCTGGACGATGACAGTCACGCAGGAACGCAAGCTGGTCACGGAGATTCCGGGGCCTCGGTCGATCGAGTTGATGGCGCGGGTACGGCGCTCGGTCGCGCGCGGGATCGGGATCACGCTGCCGGTGTTCGTCACCGAGGCCGGCGGCGGGATCGTGGTGGATGCCGACGGCAACCAGCTGATCGATCTCGGGTCCGGGATCGCGGTCACGAACGTCGGCAACGCGGCCCCACGGGTGGTGAGCGCCGTCCAGGAACAGGTGGCCCGGTTCACCCACACCTGCTTCATGGTCACGCCGTACGCCGGCTACCTCGAGGTGTGCGAGGCGCTGAACCGGATCACGCCCGGGGACCACGAGAAACGGTCCGTGCTGCTGAACTCCGGTGCCGAGGCGGTCGAGAACGCGGTGAAGATCGCCCGCTCCCACACCCGGCGGAACGCGGTGGTGGTGTTCGACCACGGGTACCACGGGCGGACCAACCTGACCATGGCGATGACGGCGAAGAACGCGCCGTACAAGGACGGGTTCGGGCCGTTCGCGCCGGAGGTGTACAGAGTGCCGACGTCGTACCCGTATCGGGACGGGCTGAGCGGACCGGAGGCCGCGGCCAGGGCGGTGGCGTCGATCGAGAAGTACGTCGGTGCGTCGAACGTGGCTTGTGTGGTGATCGAACCGATCCACGGCGAGGGCGGGTTCGTCGTACCTGCTCCCGGGTTCTTGCCTGCGGTGGCCGAGTGGTGCCGTTCTGCCGGGGTGGTGTTCGTCGCGGATGAGATCCAGACCGGGTTCGGGCGGACCGGCGACCTTTTCGCGTGCACGCACGAGGGCGTCGTACCGGATGTGATCACACTGGCGAAGGGCATCGCGGGCGGCCTGCCGCTGGCGGCCGTGACGGGCCGGGCGGAGATCATGGACGCGCCGCACGTGAGTGGTCTCGGCGGCACGTACGGCGGGAACCCAGTGGCGTGCGCGGCTTCGCTGGCGGCGATCTCGGTGATCGAGGGCGAGGACCTGCCGGCGCGGGCGCGGGAGATCGGCGAGGTCATGCTGGCCGCGCTGCATGACCTGGCCAAGCGGCACCCCATCATCGGCGACGTCCGCGGCCGCGGCGCGATGATCGCCGTCGAGCTGGTCGACAGTTCCGGCGAGCCCGATCCGATCGCGACCGGGGAGATCGCGCGAGCGTGTCACGCGGAGGGGATGGTCGTACTGACCGCGGGGACCTACGGCAACGTACTGCGGTTCCTGCCGCCGCTCGTGATGCCGCCGGAGCTCCTGCGCGAGGCTCTGAGTCTGCTCGCGAAGGTCTTCGACGCGCGCTAGGGACGGCCCTCGACGCGTGTCGCGCGCATCACACCAACGGGACACAGCCTCAACCCCTGTCGAGCGCATCATTGACCTGTGGGGATCCTCGACAAAACAGTCACAACCATCTTCGTTCTCCTGGGCGGCGTTGCCCTGGTCGGTGTCGCTACCGACCTCGGCACTGTGGTGGCGCCGGACAACGACCGCGAGATACACGCCTACGAGACTGCGCCGCGCTGCTCGACCGCTCCGCAGACACCAGCCGAATGCCGGTGGACGGAGGAGTTCACCGCGTCCGACATCCACGTCGTCCCGGAGTACAAGACGGGCGACCGCAGCGCGGTCCTGATCGGCGCGTCCGGCGCCAGGTGGAACACGGGGTTCCCCAACAGCGGCCCCATCCTCGATCAACTCGACGAGGGCGACCGCGTGACCGGCACGATCTGGCGCGGCCGGCTGACCGAGATCACGGCCAACGGCGCCGCCCAGGAGACCGGAGCGGCTCCGGCCGACGGGAGCTGGCCTGACATCGTGTCGCTGGTCCTGGCCTCCACCGGCCTGCTCGTGGTCGTCACCTGCGCTTGGCGGCTGCGACACCGCCGCGCGACCCCGGCCATGGACGCCACCATCGTCCTGAGCATAGGACTGCTCTTCGTCGGGCTCTTCTCCGCGATCGCGCTCTTCGTCCTCGCCGATCTCCTGTCGCCGAGCGTGGCCTACAACTTCTGGCTGTTCGCGGCCATCTTCTGCGCCGGCGCTGCCTGGGTGACTGTCCTGGTACGCCGGGACCTCAAGTCACCGCGCACCCCCGGCCTTCCGGGCATTCCGATCTAGGATCCTGGCTCGAGGGTGGTGGTGATGGTCCAGAGGAGGTTGCGGAGCACGCGGCGGTCCTCTGGGCCGAGCTGGGCGAGGGCCCGGCGGCCGGCTCGGTCGTAGACCTCCTGGACCGTGTGGGCCAGCTCGGCGCCGCGGTCGGTGAGTTCTATCGCGACCTGGCGGGCGTCCGTGCTGTTCCTGACCCGGCGGACGAGGCCGGCAGCTTCCATCCGCTGGGTGGTTTTCGTTGCTGTCGGCACCTCGACGTCCAGGACCTTCGCCAGTTGGGCCACCTGGAGCGAGCCGTGGTGCAGGAGCTTGGCGAGAACCAGTTCCTGGCCGGTGTGCAGGCCGGTACCGGCCAGCTCGTCAGCGACCGCCTTCCGGGCCGCCCGATCGGCGAACCGCAGCGCGACCAAGACGTCTGCTTCGCTCGCCGGTGCTTCTGGAGGCCATTCAGCCCGTTCGGTGCTCACATGTGACTCCGGGCCAGGAATGGGTTGCGGGCGTCGTACTCGCCGCTGTACTCGGTCGGGATCGCGGGCTCGCCACGGCTCAGCTGGCTGGCGTAGCGGGGCAGTTCGTCGCGCACCTTGAGGTGGTGCGCCTGGGACTCCTCCGGGGTGGTGCGGCCGACGATCTTGCCGGCCTCGACCAGCCGCTTGAGCAGCTCCCGGTCGTCACCGTCGTCGACCGGCGGCTCGCCGACGCCGATCAGCTCGACCTCCGCAACGCCGCTGGCCGAGCGGCGCCGCAGCGCATACTTCCGGCCGCCGATGGAGATCTTGTCCGGGCTCTTCTTCGCCACCGGGACCAGCGCCCCGTCCGCGTTCTCCCGGGCGACCAGTTTGTACACGAACCCGCAGGTCGGGTGGCCGCTGCCGGTGACGAGCGACGTACCCACGCCGTACCCGTCGACCGGGGCGGGGGCGAGGGCGGCGATCTGGTACTCGTCGAGGTCGCTGGTGACGATGATCCGGGTCTTGGTCGCCCCGAGAGCGTCCAGCTGCTCGCGGACCTGCCCGGCCAGGGACGGCAGGTCGCCGGAGTCGAGCCGGACCGCGCCGAGCTCGGGGCCGGTGATGGCGATCGCGGTCCGGACCGCCTCGGCCACGTCGTACGTGTCCACCAGCAGGGTCGTCCCCTTGCCGAGGGCATCGACCTGGGAGACGAACGCGTCCCGCTCGGTGTCGTGCAGCAGCGTGAACGAGTGCGCCGCCGTACCGGCGCTCGGGATGCCGTACCGGTGCGCGGCCTCCAGGTTCGAGGTGGTGGCGAAGCCCGCGATGTACGCCGACAGCGCGGCGGCGACCGCGGACTCCTCGTGGGTCCGGCGCGAGCCCATCTCGATACACGGCCGGCCACCGGCCCACCAGGTCATCCTGGACGCCGCCGAGGCGACCGCGGAATCGTGGTTCAGGATCGACAGGAACACGGTTTCCAGCAGCACCGCCTCGGCGAAACTGGCCTCCACCACCAGCACCGGCGAGCCGGGGAAGAAGATCTCGCCGTCGGCGTAGCCGGAGATGTCGCCGGTGAACCGGTAGTCCGCCAGCCAGTCCCGGGTAGCCTGGTCGACGACACCCCGGTCGGCCAGGAATCCGATCGCCCGCTCGTCGAAGCGGAACCGCTCCAGCGCGTCCAGCAGCCGGTTCACGCCGGCGACCACGCCGTAGCGGCGCCCGTCGGGCAGCCGGCGGGCGAACAGTTCGAAGACCGAGCGGCGCTGCGCCGTGCCGTCGGCCAGGCTGGCCTGCAGCATGGTGAGCTCGTAGTGGTCCGTGAGGAGCGCGGTCGAGTGCGTCACAGCGTGAGTCACAAGGGCAGCCTATTGCGAACCTGGAACCGATGATGGAGAGAATGGACCGGTGAGCACCGCACCAAGCGAACTCGAGAGCCCCGAGGTCGACGAGGCGATCGAGCTGAGCCCACCGTGGGTGACGATCGTCTGGAACGATCCGGTCAACCTGATGGACTACGTCACCTTCGTGTTCCAGACCTACTTCGGCTACTCCAAACACAAGGCGGAGAAGCTGATGCTGCAGGTGCACCAGGACGGCAAGTCGGCGGTTTCGAACGGCAACCGCGAGGCGATGGAACGCGACGTGGAAGCGATGCACTCCTACGGCCTGTGGGCCACCTGCGAGAAGTCGTGACCCGGTTCCGCAAGCGCCGCAAGACCGTCGTCGTCAGTTTCGCCGAGCACGAGGCGGACATCCTGGCGAACCTGCTCCGCAACCTGGTCGAACTCCTGTACGACGGCCTGCCGCCGCGCGCCACCCAATCCTCGGATCCGCTGGCGGCGCTCCTGGACAGCGACGGGCCGACCTCGCCGCCGGAGGACGTCGTACTCCAGCGGTTGCTGCCGGACGCCTACAAGGAGGACGACCAGGCGGCGGGTGAGTTCCGGCGGTTCACGGAGCGCGGCCTGCGCGACGGCAAGATCGGTGACGCCAAGCGGGTGCTGTCCGCGCTCGAGGAATCCGGCGCGGACGAGATCGCGCTGGAGCCCGACGAACAACTGTCCTGGCTGCGCGCCCTGAACGACCTCCGCCTGGCCATCGGCACCCGCCTGGACATCAAGGAAGAAGACGACTACTCCACCTGGGAGAAGCTCCCCGACGACGACCCCCGCCGCCTGACGTACGACCTGTACGACTGGCTGGGCTATCTCCAGTCCGCCCTCCTCCACAACATGCGCTAGCACCTCCGGCCCGCGAAAGGACACCGCCTTCGGCGGCGGCTGACTTTTGGCGCCTCCGGCGCGCCGCGGCACCTGATCACGTCCGAGGCACTCGGCGGAGCGGATGCGTTCCGGGAGTGCGGTTGGTAGGTGCAGAGGGCGACCGAGCGTGGCCGCCGGCCACGCGGTCGGCCGGTGGAGGCCGGCGCTGCCGGTCCGGCGACTTTGAGCACGGGACAGTCAAGTTGGTGGGCGAGTCGTGGTTGATCGGTGCTCAAGGCCGCGCGACCACGGATTGCGGTGGGAGTGATGAGGCGGCGCATCTAGGATCGGCGGGTGAGCTACCCGAAGAGCGGTGACGCCGAGCTGAGTGCTAGTCCTGACTTTCCGCGGATCGAGCGGGAGGTGCTCGAGTACTGGGACAAGGACGGGACGTTCCTGGCCTCGGTGGAGCAGCGGGCGGCTGGTGTGGACGGGGCCAACGAGTTCGTGTTCTACGACGGGCCGCCGTTCGCGAACGGGCTGCCGCATTACGGGCATCTGCTGACGGGCTATGTGAAGGACGTCGTGCCGCGGTACCAGACCATGCGTGGGCATCGGGTGGAGCGGCGGTTCGGGTGGGACACGCACGGGTTGCCGGCCGAGCTGGAGGCTCAGCGGGTGCTCGGGCTGAAGACGAAGGCGGACATCCTCGAGCTCGGTATCGAGAAGTTCAACGAGGCGTGCCGGGCGTCGGTGCTGAAGTACACCGGTGAGTGGCGCAGTTACGTCACCCGCCAGGCGCGCTGGGTCGACTTCGACCACGATTACAAAACGCTCAATCGCGACTACATGGAGTCGGTGATCTGGGCGTTCAAGACGCTGTACGACAAGGGCCTGGTGTACGAGGGCCTGCGGGTGCTGCCGTACTGCTGGAACGACGAGACCCCGCTGTCCAACCACGAGCTGCGGATGGACGACGACGTCTACCAGCAGCGCCAGGACCCGTCGGTGACGATCGCGGTCGAGCTGGAGACCGGTGAGCGCCTGCTCGCCTGGACCACCACGCCCTGGACCCTGCCGAGCAACCTGGCCATGGCCGTCGGCCCGGACGTCGACTACGTGGTGGTGAACGACGCCGAGGGCCGCCCGACGATTCTCGCCGAGGCGCGGTTGGCGGCGTACGCCGGGACACACGGCGACTTCGCCGGCCTCGGTGACGAGGTGCTCCGGCGGCTCAAGGGCTCCGAGCTGATCGGCCTGCGCTACGCCCCGCTGTTCCCGTTCCTCGCGAACGCCGAAGTCTTCGGGACCGCCAACGCCTTCCAGGTCATCTCGGCCGAGCACGTCACCACCGACGAGGGCACCGGCGTCGTACACATGGCTCCGGCGTACGGCGAGGAGGACCAGGTCGCCTGTGGAGCGGCCGGGATCCCCGCCGTGCTGACCGTTGACGAAGGAGCCCGGTTCACGTCCGTGGTCCCGCCGTACCAGGGGATGCACGTTTTCGAGGCGAACCGGCCGATCATCCGGGACCTACGGGCGGCCGGGGCGCTGGTGCGCGAGGACAGCTACGTGCACAGCTACCCGCACTGCTGGCGGTGCCGGAACCCGCTGATCTACAAGGCGGTGTCGAGCTGGTTCGTCGAGGTGACCCGGATCCGGGACCGGATGGTCGAGCTGAACGAGCAGATCACCTGGGTGCCGGAGCATGTGAAGCACGGGCAGTTCGGGAAGTGGCTGTCGAACGCGCGGGACTGGTCGATCAGCCGGAACCGGTTCTGGGGCAGTCCGATCCCGGTCTGGCGTTCGGACGATCCGGCGTACCCGCGGATCGACGTCTACGGTTCGATCGAGGAGCTGGAGCGCGACTTCGGTGTCGCGGTCCCGGACCTGCACCGCCCGTACGTCGACCAGTTGACCCGGCCGAATCCGGACGACCCGACCGGGCGGTCCACGATGCGCCGGGTGCCCGACGTACTCGACGTGTGGTTCGACTCGGGGTCGATGAGCTTCGCGCAGGTGCACTACCCGTTCGAGAACACCGAGTGGTTCGAGCACCATTTCCCGGGCGACTTCATCGTCGAGTACATCGGCCAGACCCGCGGTTGGTTCTACACCCTGCACATCCTGTCCACGGCGCTGTTCGACCGGCCGGCGTTCTCGTCCTGCCTGAGTCACGGGATCGTGCTCGGCAACGACGGCCAGAAGATGAGCAAGTCGCTGCGGAACTACCCGGACGTGTCCGAGGTGTTCGACCGCGACGGCGCCGACGCGATGCGCTGGTTCCTGATGTCGAGCCCGATCCTGCGCGGTGGGAACCTGGTTGTCACCGAGGAAGGCATCCGGGACGGCGTCCGCCAGGTGATGATCCCGTTGTGGAACGCCTGGTACTTCTTCGCGCTCTACGCGAACGCCGCCGGGGCGACCGCGACGTGGTCGACCGACTCCGAGGTGCTGCTGGACCGGTACGTGCTGGCCCGGTTGCGGGTGTTCGTGGCGGACGTCGAGGAGAAGCTGGATCGGTACGACGTCGCCTCGGCCTGCGATGCGGTGCTCAGCTACCTGGAGGTGCTGACGAACTGGTACATCCGCCGGTCCCGGGATCGCTTCTGGGACGAGTCGGGGGAGACGTTCCAGGACGCGGTGAACACGCTCTACACCGCGCTCGAGGTGGTCTGCCGGACGGCCGCGCCGCTGCTGCCGCTCACGGTCGAGCAGGTCTGGCGTGGTCTGACCGGGGAGCGGTCGGTGCATCTGACCGACTGGCCGGCGGTTGACGAGCTGCCGGACGACCCGGAGCTGGTCACGCGGATGGAGCGGGTGCGCGAGGTGTGTTCGGTCTCGTCGTCGATCCGGAAGGCGGCAGGCATCCGCGGCCGGCAACCATTGCAGTCGCTGACGGTTGCGACGGCCGACGCGGAGGCGCTGCGGGCTCTGGTGCCGTTGATCGAGGATGAGGTCAACGTCCGCGAGGTCGTGCTGACGTCGGCGGATGCGGTGGACGCGCCGGTGTCGCAGCGGTTGACGGTCAACGCGCGGGCGGCCGGGCCGCGGCTGGGGCGTGACGTTCAGACGGTGATCAAGGCGTCGAAGAGTGGTGACTGGTCGGTCTCAGCGGACGGCGCTGTCGTTGCCGGGGGCATCGAGTTGGCCGAGGGCGAGTACACCCTGGAGACCACGCTGGCCGAGGGTGGTACGGCGAGCGGCCTGCTCTCCGGCGGCGGATTCGTCGTACTGGACACGACGATCACGCCTGAGCTGGAGGCCGAGGGGACGGCTCGCGACGTGATCCGCTCGGTGCAGCAGGCGCGGCGGGACGCGGGCCTCGACGTGACCGATCGGATGCGGCTGTCGGTGACGGCTGACGCTCGGACCATGCAGGCCGTCGAGGCGCATCGCGACCTGATCATGGCCGAGACTCTCGCGACAGACCTGGACGTCGCGGAGGGTCCCGACCTGCAGGTAGCGGTCACTGCCTAAGGTTGGCAGCATGGAGACGCGCAGGCTTGGTCGGACTGGTCGGGACGTGGGTGTGGTCGGGCTCGGTGCCTGGCAGCTGGGCGCCGACTGGGGCTCGGTCGACGAGGGCGATGCGCTCGCGGTGTTGCGGGCGGCGATCGAGGGCGGTGTCACGTTCATCGACACCGCGGATGTGTACGGCGACGGTCGCAGCGAGCGGCTGGTCGGTCAGGTCTTCAAAAAGTACGACGGCCTGACCGTGGCGACCAAGATGGGACGCCGGGTCGAGCAGGTCCCGGAGAACTACACGCTGGAGAACTTCCGGGCCTGGAACGACCGGTCCCGGCAGAACCTCGGTGTCGACACGATCGACCTGGTCCAGCTGCACTGCCCGCCGACGCCGGTGTACTCGACCGACGCGGTGTTCGACGCACTCGACTCGATGGTGGACGAGGGCAGGATGACGTCGTACGGCGTGAGCGTCGAGACCTGCGCGGAAGCGCTCACCGCGATCGCGCGGCCGAACGTGGCGTCGGTGCAGATCATCCTGAACGCGTTCCGGCTGAAGCCGCTCGACGAGGTGCTGCCCGCGGCGCAAGCGGCCGGCGTCGGCATCATCGCCCGCGTCCCGCTGGCGAGCGGGCTGTTGTCCGGCAAGTACGACGAGAACACCACGTTCTCGGTCGACGACCACCGTACCTACAACCGCCACGGCGAGGCCTTCGACGTCGGTGAGACCTTCTCCGGCGTCGACTTCGGCACCGGGCTGGAGGCCGTCCGCCGCCTGATGCCCTGGCTGCCCGCCGGCGTCACCATGGCCCAGTTCGCCCTCCGCTGGATCCTCGACCAGCCGGGTGTGAGCGTGGTCATCCCGGGCGCGCGCAACCCGGCCCAGGTCGCCGGCAACCTGGCGGCGGCAAGCCTCTCCCCGCTCAGCGCCGACCAGTCGGCCGCCGTCCAGGCGACGTACGACGAATTGATCCGGCCACAGATCCACGATCGCTGGTAGCGCTCTGTCCGCATAATGGACCGACTCCCGGGTTGGCAGGACGGGTCCGGCGGTCGCCGTACCGTGGTCTCGTGTTGATCATCGAGAAGGCCACGTACGACGCGATCGTCGCGCATGCCCGCCGGGACCACCCGGACGAGGCCTGTGGCGTGGTCGCGGGACCGGCCGGGTCGGACCGGGCGGTGCGGTTCGTGCCGATGCTCAACGCGGCGATGTCGCCGACGTTCTACGAGTTCGACTCCGGCGACCTGCTCCGGCTCTACCAGGAGATGGACGAGCGGGACGAGGAGCCGGTGGTGATCTACCACTCGCACACCGCCACCGACGCATATCCGTCACGCACCGACATCACCCTCGCCCAGGAGCCCGGCGCCCACTACGTGCTGGTGTCGACCCGGGACGGCGCCGACTCCCCGGCGTACGACGGTCCCGTCGAGTTCCGGTCGTACCGGATCATCGACGCCGAGGTCGTGGAAGAAGAAGTGCGCGTGGTGGGTTCTTATGAGGAAACAAGAGGAGACAACTGATATGGCGATCGAGTTGCGCGTGCCGACGATCTTGCGCACGTACACCGGCGGCGAGAAGGCGGTGAACGGGGACGGCGCCACGCTGGCCGAGTTCATCGACGACGTGAACGGGGCCCACCCGGGTCTGAAGGAGCGCATCGTCGAGGGCGAGCCGGAGGAGCTGCGCCGGTTCGTGAACGTCTACGTCAACGACGAGGACGTCCGGTTCACCGGCGGCCTGAAGACCGGCGTGAAGGACGGCGACGTGGTCGTCGTACTGCCCGCGGTGGCCGGCGGCTGAGCATGCGTTTCGACAGTCTGCTCGACTCGGTCGGAGGCACGCCGCTGGTCGGTCTGCCCCGGCTGTCGCCGTCGGCGGACGTCCGGTTGTGGGCGAAGCTGGAGGACCACAACCCGACCGGTTCGATCAAGGACCGGGCGGCGCTGCGGATGCTCCTCGACGCCGAGAAGGACGGCCGGCTGCGGCCCGGCACCACGATCCTCGAACCGACGTCAGGCAACACCGGCATCTCGCTGGCGATGGCGGCCAAGTTGCGCGGCTACCGGATGGTCTGCGTGATGCCGGAGAACACCTCCGAGGAACGCCGCCAGATCCTGCGGATGTGGGGGGTCGAGATCATCTCCTCCCCGGCCGCGGGTGGCTCGAACGAGGCGGTCCGGGTGGCCAAGCAGGTCGCCGAGGAGCACCCGGACTGGGTGATGCTCTACCAGTACGGCAACCCGTCCAACGCGGCCGCGCACTACGACGGCACCGCGCGCGAGATCCTCGCCGATCTGCCGTCCGTCACCCACTTCGTGGCCGGCCTCGGCACCACCGGCACGCTGATGGGCGCCGGCCGGTTCTTCCGCGAACACAAGCCCGAGGTGCGCATCGTCGCGGCCGAGCCGCGGTACGGCGAACTCGTCTACGGACTGCGCAATCTGGACGAGGGGTTCGTGCCCGAGTTGTACGACGAGACCCTGATCGACGCCCGGTTCTCGGTCGGCCCACGCGACGCCGTACGCCGGGTCCGTGAGCTGCTGGACAACGAGGGGATCTTCGCGGGGATCTCCACCGGCGCGATCCTGCACGCGGCGCTCGGCCAGGCAGCGAATTGCGTCCGCGATGGCGAGACCGCGGATATCGCGTTCGTGGTCGCGGACGGTGGCTGGAAGTACCTGTCCACCGGTGCCTACGAGGGCACGATCGACGAGGCGGAGGATCGCCTCGAGGGTCAGCTCTGGGCCTGAGGTGGAGCTGAGCGCCGGCGGGCGGAGGGCCGGGACTCAGGACTGTGCCGGTTGTTGTTGCTGCCGGCACCTGATCGTGACTAGGTCATGTCCGTCTACGGTTGCTTGAAGAGGACCTTGCGTCCCAGTCGGGGGTGAACGCCGCGGCCCTTGCAACTGCTGCAGGGGCGTTGGGCGTAGCTGAAGAGTGCGCCGCGGTGCCGTCCGGCGCCTTTGCAACGGTTGCATTTGGCGTTCGGGTGCAGCGACAGCGAGACGACGTACAAGGCGAACGCCGCCATGGCCAGCACCACCAGCATCCCGGTCGGCCCGAGGGCCGCCACGATGTCCGCGGTAGTGCTGTGCGTGTCCGCAGCCTGGCCCGCCGCCGTCGCGTCGTTGGGTTGCGGATTCGGTGCGGCGGTGGTGCCCAGCACCACCGCGATCTGGTGCGCCAGTGTCATGGCATCACGAAGGGCGGTCGAGCAAACATCGCTCCAGAGTGGCGCCCATCACGTGAAAAGGCAATTCCGCAGAGTAAAGATGTGGACAACTCCGGCGTGTCGGATCGCTCGGTTAGGTAAGGCTGGCTTCGGAACTGCCCGCGATCAGACCTGTATAAGCTCTGCCTGTGGCTGACGCACCGGTGGGGATCTTCGATTCAGGCTTCGGCGGACTCACCGTCGCCCGCGCGGTGCTCGATCAGTTGCCGCACGAGCCGATCCTGTACCTCGGCGACACCGCCCGGCAGCCGTACGGCCCGAAGCCGATCGCCGAGGTGCGCGAGTACGCGCTGGAGTGCCTCGACCATCTCGTGGAGGCCGGCGTGAAGATGCTCGTCATCGCCTGCAACTCGGCCAGTGCGGCGATGCTCCGCGACGCCCGCGAACGGTACGACGTACCGGTCGTCGAAGTGATCCTGCCGGCCGCGCGCCGGGCCGTGGCCGCGACCCGGAACCAGCGCGTCGGCGTGATCTGCACCCGGGCGACGGCGGCGTCGCTCGCCTACGAGGACGGGTTCACGGCCGCGCCGCAGGTGGAGCTGTTCACCCGTGCCTGCCCGGATTTCGTCGACTTCGTCGAGTCCGGCGTGACGTCCGGGCCCGAGCTTCTCGAGGCCGCGCACGAGTACCTCGATCCGCTGGTCGAGGCCGGCGTCGACACGCTGATCCTCGGCTGCACGCACTATCCGTTGCTCACGGGCGTCATCTCGTACGTGATGGGCGACAACGTCACGCTGGTGAGCAGCGCCGAGGAGTGCGCCAAGGACGTGTACGGCGTACTCACCAAGACCGGGCTGCTCCGCGCGGACAACCTGCCGGAGCCGCGGCACCGCTTCGTCACCACCGGCAGCCCGGACGAGTTCGCCGCCATCGGCTCTCGCTTCCTCGGGCCGGTGCTGTCCGCGGTCGACCAGTTCGCCTGGGTCCGCTAGCCGGTCTGTTGTCCAGGGCACCGGATCCCGTCGTGATGTGCGCGAAATCACCGCCAGGCAACCGGATCCGATGATCCGCGACGCGACCCGCGGTCCTGCGAAGCCGGCAACCCGCCGGTAATGTTCCGGCTATGAAGCTCACCGTGATCGGCTGCTCCGGGTCCGTACCCGGCCCGGACTCGGCCGCCTCGAGCTATCTGATCACCGCCGAGGGTTTCCACCTGATCCTCGACCTCGGCAGTGGCGCGCTCGGCTCGCTCCAGCGGCATGTCGCGGTCCCGGAGATCGGCGCGATAGGCCTGTCCCACCTGCATCCTGACCACTGCATGGACCTGTGCGGGTTGTACGTCGCGGCGAAATACGGACCGGGTACGCCGATCCCGCGGATCCCGGTCTACGGGCCGCCCGGGACCTCCGGCCGGATGGCGTCGGCCTACGACCTGCCGATCGATCCTGGGATGGAGGAGGAGATCGAATTCCACACCTGGCAGGCGGTTCAGCGGATCGGCCCGTTCACGGTGCGCACCGCGCGGATGGTGCACCCGGTGCCGGCGTACGCGATCCGGGTCGAGCACGGCGACAAGTCACTCGTCTACACCGGCGACACCGGGCCCAACGACGCGCTGATCGAGCTCGCCCGTGGTGCTGACGTCCTGCTGTCCGAGGCCGCCTTGCAGGACAACGATCCGCACAACCCGACCGACCTTCACCTGACGCCCGCCGACGCCGGCGAACACGCCAAGAAGGCCGGTGTCAAACGCCTGATCATCACCCACGTCCCACCTTGGTACAGCCGCGAGACCCAGGCCGAGGCCGCCGCCCGCACGTACCCAGGCCCGATCGAGATTGCGACCCCCCATGCCGTTTTCGACATCTGACGGCGTCCCGCTGTGGACGATCACCAGCGGTACCGCCAGCTCGTTGCCGCCTGTGGTCATCGTCCACGGTGGCCCAGGCTTGTGGGACGACTACGCCGTACTCGCGGAGATGCTGGACGATCTGACCGTCGTCCACCGGTTCGACCAGCGCGGCTGCGGGCGGTCGGGACCGTCGGAGCTGCAGTCGGTCCGGCGGACGGCGCAGGACATCGACGAACTTCGCGAGCACTGGGGGTATGACCGGATCGTCGTACTCGGGCATTCGTTCGGGGCAACGCTCGCGCTGGCCTACGCCGGGTGGTACGGCGACCGCGTCGCCGGAGTCGTGTACGTCGGCGGCGTCGGGATCGGCGACTGGCGTACGCCGGAACGGGAAGAGCGCGCGCGGCGGATGACCCCGGCCCAGGCCGAACGGCTGGACGAACTGGGGGAGAAACGCGACCGGACACCGGAGGAGGAGCTCGAGTTCCGCGTGCTGGCGTGGTTCCCCGATTATGCCGACCGGTCGATGGCGATGACGTGGGCGCGGAAGAGCGCGGCGGTGGATCTGCCGATCAACTTCGCCGCCAATCGAGAGCTCGGCCTGGACGTCAACCGTTGGCCCGAGGGCTACCTGGTCAGGCTCGCGGCCGGGCTGCGCGCGCCGGTCACGTTCGTCCACGGCGCCGGTGATCCCCGGTCGGCGGCCAATGTCCGTGACCTGGCGTCGCACACTCCGCGCCACACCTTCCACCTCGTCCCCGACGCCGGTCACTCCCCGTGGCTGGAGCAACCCGAGCTCTTCCGGAAGGTTCTGCGGGAGGCAGTGCAGGGTTGCTGAAACGAATTCTGAGATCTACTCTCAAATTAGAGTCGATCTCAGGAGGCGTGTGTGATGGGTGCTGTGAGCCGTGACTCGCGGCGGTGGTGGGCGTTGGGCGCCATGTCGGTCAGCCTGATCGTGGTCGGGCTGGATCTGACCGTGCTGAACGTCGCGCTGCCGACGCTGGCGACCGAGCTGGGGGCGTCGACCAGTCAGCTGCAGTGGTTCGCGAACTCGTACACCTTGGTGCTCGCGGCGCTGCTGCTGCCCGCCGGGCTGCTGGGTGACAGATTCGGCCAGAAGCATCTGCTGATCGGGGCCCTCGTGGTGTTCGGCGGGGCGTCGGCGGCCTGTGCATTCGCCTCGTCGGCGGGGCAGTTGATCGCGGCTCGCGCGGTGCTCGGGGTCGGGGCGGCCTTCCTGATCCCGCTGTCGATGTCCTTGCTCAACGTGCTGTTCGAGCCGGGGGAGCGGGTCCGGGCGATGACGATCTGGGTGATGGCCAACTCGCTCGGCATCCCGCTCGGGCCGGTGCTCGGCGGCTGGCTGCTGGACCACTACCGCTGGGGATCGGTCTTCCTGATCAACCTGCCGCTGGTCGCCGTCGGCCTGGTCGCGGTCGCTCTGCTGATCCCGGCGACGCGCGGTCACCGGTCCGGACGGATCGACGTACCCGGGATTCTGCTGTCGGGATTGGGGCTGGTGGCGGTGACGTACGGGTTCGTCGCGGCCGGCGAGCGCGGGTGGGGTGACGGGGTGACGCTGACCAGTCTGGCCGTTGGCGTCGTACTGCTGGCGGTGTTCTGGTCGTGGCAGCGGCGTACGGCGGATGCGCTGGTCGACCTGGCGTTGTTCCGGTCACCGCGATTCACCTGGGGCACGGTGCTCGCGACGCTGGCGTCGTTCGCGTTGATGGGTCTGCTGTTCGTGCTGCCGCAGCTCTTCCAGGCTGTGCAGGGCGCGGACGCGTTGAACACCGGCCTGCGGCTGCTGCCGATCATCGGTGGACTCCTGATCGGTGCCAAGGTCGCCGAGCGCCTCGCCGCCACCGCCGGGCCGCGGCTGACCGTCGCGTTCGGCTTCGTGCTGATGCTGGCCGGCTTGGTGATGGGCGCGTTCACCAGCGTCGACGCCGGCTACGGGTTCACAGCGATCTGGGTCAGCCTCGTCGGTGTGAGCATCGGATTCACGCTGCCGCCGGTGATGGACCTGGCGATCGGTGCGTTGACCGTCGAGCGCAGCGGATCCGGATCGGGCCTGATCCAGGCGCTCCGCCAGGTCGGCGGCACGATCGGTGTCGCGATCCTCGGTACGGTGCTCAACTCGGCGTACCGTGACCACCTGAACGTCGGCGGCCTGCCGCCCGCTGTCGCCGGCGCGGCCCGCGACAGCGCGTCAGGGGCGGTCGCGATCGCGGCCCACACCAACGCGCCGGCCCTGGCCGAATCGGCCCGTGAGGCGTTCGTCCACGGCATGAGCGCGACCCTGTGGACGTGCAGCGGGATCGCAGCTCTGGGCTTCGTGCTCGCGCTGGCCTTCCTGCCCGGCACCCGTGCGTCAGTCGAGCCGGAGCCCGCGGAAGTTGTCACAATCGAGGTATGACGACGGAGAAGCCGCCCGGGCTGCGCGAGCGCAAGAAGGCGAAGACCCGGGCGGCGATCCAGGAGCACGCGCTGCGGCTGTTCCGCGACCAGGGGTACGCCGAGACGACCGTGCAGGAGATCGCGGCCGCGGCGGAGGTGTCGCCGGCCACCTTCTTCCGGTACTTCGCGACCAAGGAGGACACCGTCGTCTTCGACCGGCTCGACCCGGTGATGATCGACGTGTTCCGCGCGCAGCCGGCCGAGCTGAACCCGACCGACGCGCTGCGTGCGACGCTCAAGGACAGCATGCGGACGCTGACCGAGGCGGAGTGGGAGTTGGAGTCCCAGCGCCAGCAGCTCGTCCTCAACGCCCCCGAGCTGCGTGCGCGGATGCTCGACCAGCTGTACGCCGGCATCGACCTGCTGGCCGCCCTGGCGGCCGAGCGGGTCGGCCGCTCCGCCGACGACTTCGCCATCCGGGCCTGGGCCGGCGCGGTCGTCGGCGTGGTGATGGCGACGTACCAGATCACCGGCCACGCCAACATGCAGGACTACTTCGAGATCATCGACCGCGCGTTCGCCCACCTCCAGGCCGGCCTTCCGCTCGGCAAGTAGTTGCCTACGGCTCCATTTCGGTGATGGTGAGGGTCATCGTCGCGCCCGGGATCGGCATCGACAGTGCCTCGGCCTCGATCGCGGCCCGGTCCTGATCGGACAGCGGGCCGGCGGTGCGGAGGTCGACCTTCCCGCCCTTGCGTCCCCAGGCGCCGCGGATCTCGCCGTTCAGCATGAGTCCGTGCGGGTGGTACCAGTCGTGCAGGTGGATCCGCGGCTTCTGCCCCGGTGCGGCGAACAGTCCGTGCCGGTCCTGCCCGAACAGCCTCAGATCCGAAGCCACCAGGAACCGTGCGCCGGTCGGTGCCGGCGCTGACCGGACGACCTGCTCGTCCGCCGCGAGGATCCACCCCTCGCGACCTTCCAACTCAACCGGGAGAAGCTCACCGTCCAGCAGCTTCCAGACTTCTCTCGCATCAGGTCTCGACAGCCCGGACCACCAACTGAAGGCCTCCACGGTGGTCGGCCCGAACGCCTCCACGTGTCGCCGGCACAGCTCCAGATGCGCGTCCTGGAAGTCGATCTCCGGCGCCGGAACCTCACGCACGTAGAGCGCACTGGTCGTCCACCGCAACGCCAGCCGCCCACTCCAGCAGGCACTCCGCAGCTCATTGCCCCGGCCGCCGCGATGCTCGGCGCCGCCCAGTTCCCGGCAGATCCGGTCGGCCTGACGTGCGATCTCCCGCTGGTTCTCCTCACCAAGCGGCATCCGCCCGACCGTGAACACCCCGAAGTCCCGCTCCGGCAACACATACACCGCCGCCCGCGGACTGTACGTCTGCACCAACCCCGGCGCCTCCCACGCCGACGGCTCACACCCCTCCACCCGCGCGTGCAACCCGATCAACGCATCCCGAGGAGCCGTATCCTGCAACCCGAACCGAGCCGCCCCCACATACTCCCCAGCCCCCAACCGCTCACCCAGCCGGTTGACGTCCAGCCGATACCGCACAGCCTCCGCATAGCTGACCGGCACTGCGTGACTCATACCTCGGGTCAGTCCAGGGCGTTCAGGTACGCCGTGCCGCGGGGGCTCAGTTCGTAGCCGACTTCGAGGCTGTGGGTGAGGCCCAGGTTCTTGAGTTTGCGGACATCGAGTTTGAAGGGGGCCGTCTCGCGATTGAGGGAGGCGGCCAGGTCGGCGGCTCGGGTGGCGGGCTTGGACTGGATCAGCCGCAGCGTCTGGGTGGTCCACGCGCCGTGGTGGCTGAGCTCGTCGAAGCGGGCCAGCCGGTTCGTGAGATCGGCGAGGTCGTCGGCGGTCAGCTCGGACTGGGCCGCGAGCTCCTCGCGCGGGTCCGGCCCCTCGACCAGGTGGAACTTGATCAGGAACGTCGGCCAGTCCTCGTTACCGCGCAGCCGCCGGCGGACGTCCTTCGCGTTGCGCCGGTCCGCGTCCGCCACGTCGGCGTCGCTGTCGGCGATCAGCTCCGGGTTCACCTGGCGGACGCTGTCGATCTCGATCCGGCCGGCGTTGGTGCGGTAGATCCGCCCCTCCACCACCCGGGGCTCGGCCCACCGCCGGTACGCCGCGGTGATCTTCCCGTCCGCGACCCCGTCCCGGTCCGATCCGGCGAACAACATGGTCCTACCCTCCCAACGCCTTCGCGACGATCGGGGCCAAGGCACGCAACGCCTTGCCCCGATGGCTGATCGCGTCCTTCTCCTCGATCGACAGTTCCGCCGTCGTCCGGTCGTACCCCTCGGCCTGGAACAGAACGTCGTACCCGAAGCCGCCGGTGCCGCGCAGCTCGCGGATGACCGACCCGCGCATCTCACCGAGCACCAGCTCGTCCGCCTCGTCCGGCCGGACGAACGCGACCGCGGCGATGAACGACGCGCCACGCCGCTCGTCCGGGACGTCCTCCAGTTGGCCGAGCAGCAGCAGGTTGTTCGCGTGGTTGTCCTTGGCCGGTCCCGACCAGCGCGCCGACAGTACGCCGGGCATGCCGTTCAGTGCGTCGACGCAGATGCCGCTGTCGTCCGCGATCGACGGCAGCCCGGTCGCGGCCAGCGCGGCGTGCGCCTTCAGCAGCGCGTTGCCCTCGAACGTCGGCTCGGTCTCGGCCGGCTCGTCGTACGCCGGTACGTCGCCCAGCCCGAGCACCTCGATCCCGGGCACGATCGGGGTCAGGATGCGACGCAGTTCCTCGAGCTTCTTCTTGTTGTTAGAGGCCAACAGCACCTTCGTCACGCGAGTGCCTCCAGCTGCAGCTTGGTCAGCTCCGCGCATCCCGCCGTACCGAGCTCCAGCAGGCTGTCCAGCTCGGCGCGGTCGAACGGCGCACCCTCGGCCGTGCCCTGCACCTCGATGAACTTGCCGTCGCCGGTCAGCACCAGGTTCATGTCCGTCTCGGCCCGGACGTCCTCCTCGTAGCAGAGGTCGAGCATCGGAGCGCCGTCGATGATGCCGACCGAGACCGCGGACACCGAACCGGTCAGCGGCTCGCTCTTCAGCAGCTTGCGCTCGCGCAGGTACGACACCGCGTCCGCGAGGGCGACGTACGCGCCGGTGATCGCCGCGGTCCGGGTGCCGCCGTCGGCCTGCAGTACGTCGCAGTCGAGCAGGATCGTGTTCTCGCCGAGCGCCTTGTAGTCGATCACGGCCCGCAGCGAACGCCCGATCAGGCGGGAGATCTCGTGGGTCCGGCCGCCGATCCTGCCCTTGACCGACTCGCGGTCCGAGCGGGTGTTGGTCGCCCGCGGCAGCATCGCGTACTCCGCGCTGACCCAGCCGAGACCAGAACCCTTGCGCCAGCGCGGCACACCCTCGGTCACACTCGCAGCACACAGCACCCGGGTCCGGCCGAACTCGACCAGCACGGAGCCCTCGGCGTGGTCGAGCCACTTCCGGGTCAGGGTGACGGGCCGTAGTTGATCCGGGGTACGTCCATCGATACGCGCCATGCGTCCGACCCTATGCCTCCAGGCGCTGGACCTCCGCATTGGACGGGCGCAGGGCACTGGACGAACCGGACGGACGCAGGCCACTGGACGGGCGAACCTGGGTGACGGCCATCCGGGCAGCCCACGGCACCAGGTCGTTGGCCCGGCGGCCGAGCCACGGAACGCCTTCCTTGACCATCCAGAGCGTGTCCGCCCACCGGCTCGGTGCGACCCCGGCACAGTCCAGATCCGGTGGTACGTCGATCGGCAGCCCGCGCCGAGCCAGCTCGTCGGCGAACGCCCGGGCCAGCCGCCGGTGACCGCGCTCGCCCGGGTGCAGCCGGTCGATGCTCCAGAAGTCCCGGCGGTACACCTCCGGGTAGTCGGCCATGTCCAGCCGGATCCCGCCGAACTTCGCGTGCAGGTCGTCGTACACCTGGTTGACCTGCTCGATCCGCTGCCACAGTGGGCGGCGCAGCCACGCCGGCAGACCGAACACCTGGCCGTGGTCGTGGAACCTGACCGTGAGCAGCAGTGCGCCACGGGCGGTGAGTTGCTCGGCGCAGTGATCCAGGCAGGCACGGATCCGGCCGGAGTCGAAGTTGGATCGCAGAGTGTCATTGACCCCGACGATGAGCGAGGCGATGTCGATCGGACTGGTCGTTACGGCTTCGGGCAGCTGCTCGGTCGCGACCAGGTGCACGGTGGCCCCGCTGGTCGCGAAGTTGGAGAACGTCACACGGTGGGAACTGGCCAGGGAGTCGGCAAGCAACGAGGCCCAGCCTCGCCACCCTTCACCCGGGCGCGCACCGGCACCGGACAGGTCGGTCGTACTGCTGCCGTTCATCGGGTCCCCGACACCTACGGTGGTCGAGTCCCCCAGTGCCACGTAGTGGAGGCTCACATTCCGCCATGGTGACGGCACGGAGCGAGACTTCGGTGTTTCCTGGATGACCAACGCGTCAATTCCAGCTGGAGGACGGGTGATTGAAGGACGCAACTGCTCGGAGTTACTGTGCTTCAAACAACTATGTGCAGGAGCTGCTTGCTGATGACTGATCTTCGGTTTGGCTTGGTGGGACTCGGGGCCCGTAGCCGGCTCGCGCAGTACGCGCACACCCCGGGCGAGGGTTCGGCGATCGTGGCAGTGGCCGATCCGGCCGCCGCGCAGCGAGACATCGCACTGGAGCGGTTCGCCGGCGCGACGGCGTACGCGGACCACCACGAGCTGCTCGACCAGAAGCTCGACGGCGTCTTCCTGACGACGCCCGACGACCTGCACGAGGGTCCGGCGATCGACTTCCTGCGGGCCGGCGTCTCGGTGTTCGTGGAGAAGCCGCTGGCCATCACGACCGAGGGCTGCGACCGGGTCCTGCAGGCGGCGTACGAGAGCGGCGCGCGGCTGTACGTCGGGCACAACATGCGGCACATGCCCGTCGTACTGACGATGCGGGAACTGATCCAGTCCGGCGCGATCGGTGACGTGAAGGCGATCTGGTGCCGGCACTTCGTCGGCCACGGCGGTGACTTCTACTTCAAGGACTGGCACGCGGACCGCCGTCGTTCCACCGGCCTGCTGCTGCAGAAGGGTGCCCACGACATCGACGTGATGCACTGGCTGGCCGGCGGCTACACCACGCGCGTGAACGCGATGGGTGCGCTGACCGTGTATGGCGGTATTGAGGACCGGCAGGACCGATCGGAGCAGCGATTCGGCGACTTCGTCAGCGACGACAACTGGCCGCCGCTGGAGCAGAAGGGCCTGGCGCCGGTGATGGACGTCGAGGACCTCTCCATGGTCAACCTGGCGCTCGACAACGGGGTCCTGATGACCTACGAGCAGTGCCACTTCACGCCGGACTATTGGCGCAACTACACCGTGATCGGTACGCACGGCCGGCTGGAGAACTTCGGTGACACCTACGGCGGCGTGGTGAAGGTCTGGAACAGCCGCCGGTCCGGGTACCGCGAGGACGCCGACCAGGTCGTCGAGATCCCGGGCAGCTCGGACCACCACGGTGGCGCCGATCCCCTGCTGGTGGGCGAGTTCATCCGCTTCGTCCGCGACGGCGGCGAGACGCTCACGTCACCGGTCGCCGCGCGGGCCGCGGTCGCTGCCGGGTACGCCGCCACCACGTCACTGCGTTCGGACGGCACCCCGATCGACGTCCCGCCGCTGGACCCGACCCTGGTCAGGTATTTCGACAACGGCCAAACGCGGTGAGCTAAGATCCTGGTCGTGACCTGGTACGCCGCACTGCGAATGCTGAGCCCTCGATGCGGAGGACTCTAGCGGCGTAGGCGCATGTGCTTGCAGCGAGAGGCCCCCTGTGTCGGGGGCCTCTCTCTTTTTCCCAGCTGCCTGCACATCCTTGGAGAGATTCGATGTACCCGATCACCTATGTCACCGACTGTTTCGGCGGCAACGCCCGCGCCAGACTCAGCACCCGGATCGGCGCCCTGTTCGGCCAGTCGCCGACGATCGTGGCCGCCGACGGGCCCGATCCGGAGTCGTTCGCCGCACTCACCCTGCTCGACTGCCTGAGATCGACCGAGTCCTTGGGGGAGGACGGCCATCCGACCATCACGCTGGTCAACATCGCGCCCCGCGACGGCGAGTGGCCCAACGGCGCCCCGTTCTGCTTCTTCACCTACGGCCGGCATCTGGTCGCGAGCACGTTCGACGCGCGCACCCTGTCCTTGGTACGCCGTGAGCTCGGCATCGATCGGGTCGCCGTGACGGACATCCGCGAGGTCGTCGAGGCGGCGCGCGACTGGGCCGAGTTCAGTGCCGAGGAGCTCGAGAGGATCGCCGACACCCAGTTCCGCAGCCTGTGGTACCTGCCGCTGCTCGCCAAGTGGCTCACCGACGGCCACGCCGTCCCGTCGACACCGACCGCCGTACCCGTGCTGGACGACGCCGAGCCGACCGTGAGCGTCGTCGACAACTTCGGCAACTGCAAGCTCGACTGCGGCGCCGCCGCGATCGGGTTCTCCATCGGGGCGTCCATCCCGGTCGCCGGCCGGACTCAGGACGGCTCGATCACCCTGACCGAGGTCGGCTGCTACCGCCACCTGACCGACGTACCTCTCGGCGCCGCGGGTCTGATCCTCGGCAGCTCGGGCACGGACTTCGTCGAACTCGTCATCCGTGGCGGCTCGGCGGCGTCCGCCTTCAACCTCCGCCCGGGCGACTCACCACTGCGCAGTACGCCGGCCGAGTACGCCGCCTGAAGTGCCAGAGGCGGGACTCGAACCCGCACGCCCGGGGGCACCGGCACCTAAAGCCGGCGTGTCTGCCGTTCCACCACTCTGGCTGGGGCGCAGCGCTGCTCCCCTCGGAAAGACATCCTAGGGGAGCAGCGTCCGGTCAGCGGCTTTGCAGGGCGTCGATGAACACCGTGCGCAGGTCGCCGGGGTTGCGGGCGACGTACGACTGGCCGCCGGTGGCCTGGGCGAGTTTGCGGAGCTCCTCGGCGTCCGCGTCCGGGCCCATACCGAGTGCGATGATGCGGACCGGGCGGGCCGGGTCGCGGAGGCCTTCCAGGGTCTGGATGGTCTTCTCCAGGGTCGGGCTGCCCGGGTCGTCGTTCTTGCCGTCGGTGAACAGCAGGATCGAGTTGACCGCGCTCGAGTCGTACTGGTTCCGGACCGCGCGGACCGCCGCGATCGCGGTGTCGTACAGACCAGTGCCGCCGTTGGCGACCGCGTGCTGGATCTTCAGGTTGGCCAGGATCTTGCCCCGCTGGCCGGACGACAGCGGCGCGATCGGGACGAGTTCCTTGTAGTCGCCGCCGTCCGAGCCGATCCGGGTCGAGAACGTCCACAGCCCCAGCGAGGCGCTGTCTGGGAACAGCGACAGACCGCCGCTCGCCGCCTCGATGGTCAGCTGCATCCGGGACTTGCCGCCGACCTGCTCCGCCATCGAGCCGGAGACGTCGATGACCGCCAGCGAGTGGGTGGACAGCGACAGCCGGGTCCAGTTCTGCAGCGCCTTCTCGATCGCCTCGCCGGTCGGCTTGGTCAGCTGGGTCAGGTCGCCGACCCCGCGGCCACCGCTGAGCGGGCTGAACAGTGCGTCCCGGAAACCGGCCTGGTCGCGGGCCTGGCTCGACGCGTCGGACAGCAGCTCCGCCGCGAGCGCCTTGCCGGCGTCGGTGATCGTCTCGGCGTCGTCCTTGGCGGTGACCACCATCGGGTAGTCCAGCGCCAGCGTGCCGGTGGCCGGCATGATCGCCTTCAGCTGGGCGTCCGGGTGCTCCTCCTGGTACTTCACGAAGCTCTGCTCCGACGCCGGTACGACGACCTTGCTGCCGTCCTGGTCCGCCCGGCCGAACAGTGCGTTCACGTCGGAGTACGGCTTGGCCATCGAACCGAGTCGTTGCGCGAGCGGCACGATCACCTGCGACACCTGGGTGTCGGAGGCGGAGGTCTTCTGCCGCTCGGACTGCACTGCGAGCAGCGCGAGCGCACCGGGCGACGTGTTCAGCGGGTCCAGCAGGGCCGGATCCGAGGCGCCGAGGGCGCGCAGCCAGGACGAGGTGTCGGCGAAGTTGGCGCCCCGCCCGACCAGCACCAGCGGCGAGGTCGCGACGGACGGTACGGCGATGCTCGGGACGCTCTGGCCGTCGTCGGCCTGGGCCACCCACAGAGACGAGTCCGGCACCCACAGGTCGGGCCGGTTGTCGCTGCCGCTGGCGATGTCCCGGGCCACCTTGGCCGAGGGAGCCCCGCTGATGGTGAACTGCAGACACGGAGTTCCGTCGTCGCCCCCCTTGCCGGCCAGCGACTTGGCCGCGGCCTCCAGCGAGGGCTGCATCTCGGGTGTGGTGCTCAACGAGACCTGCGTCGGGTCGTCACACGACTGCCCGCCGAGGAACCCGTCGGCGCCGGACTGCGATCCGAAGGAGCGGACCACAAAGACGGCGCCCAACGACACCACCAATAGCCCGACCGCAGTGATGTACACCGAACGACGGTTGTTGTTACTTCGCGTCACCGCAGAGGAATGTTTTCCCATCGCGGCAGGTCCCTCCCTCCCAGAGGCTGACTGCGCGCGCAGATTACCCGCTTTCGGCTGGTCAGGGCCAAGGTCGGAGTACTTCTTGACACACCCGGGGGTAGACCGCAACCGAACGCCGGTGGTCCTGGGAGTACCGCTCTTTCGCAAGAACACTCAAAAAGTCACCGACGGTAGTCCCATCACTCCGATCCGGTGAGATCGGGGTGTGATCCAAATCACACCGGAGACTTTCCTCAAACGACCGTTCCATGGACCATCGCCGTGAAACGGTCGAAGGTTTCCCTGCGCGGAGTGGTCTGGACCGGCCCGAATCAGAGGCCGAGATCGCGGCGGAGCTTGGCGACGTGACCGGTGGCCTTGACGTTGTACTGCGCCACGGAGACCTTGCCCTCGGGGTCCACCACGAAGGTGGAGCGGATCACGCCGGTGACCTTCTTGCCGTACATGGTCTTCTCGCCGAAGGCGCCGTACGCGGTCAGCACCTGCTTGTCCGGGTCGCTCAGCAGCGGGAACGTCACGCCGTCGCGCTCGCGGAACTTGGCCAGCTTCGCGGGCTTGTCCGGTGAGATGCCGAGTACGGCGTACCCCGCGGCCTGCAGCGAGTCCAGCGAGTCGCGGAAGTCGCAGGCCTGCTTGGTGCAGCCGGGCGTCATCGCGGCCGGGTAGAAGTAGACGATCACGTTCTTCCCGCGCAGGTCCTTCAGTGCGACCTCGTTGCCATCGGCATCGGGCAGGGTGAAGTCAGGTGCGACATCGCCGACGGACAGACGTTCGGACATCAGGCCCTCCAGGGGAACGGGGTGAACTGCTCGCAATCGTACGTGGGCGGGGAGCCTGAGTGGCGACTTGCGCGGGCAGGGGCCGCAGGGTGGAGTTGGCGCATGCGGGCCATGACAGTCATACCGGGGAAAGCCGACTCTGCGAAGCTCGGAGAGGTCGCGGACCCGCCCACCTCCGACGGTTCCGTGCTGGTCGAGGGGTTGCTGACCGGCATCTGCGGGACGGACATCGAGCTGGTCTCCGGAGCGTTCGGTAGCGGGCGGCCGGGCTCGGATCACCTGGTGATCGGACATGAATCGCTGGGGCGGGTGCTGGAGGCTCCGGCGGGTTCTGGCTTCGCCACAGGCGATCTGGTGGCCGGTGTGGTCCGCCGCCCGGACCCGGAGCCCTGTGCGGCGTGCGAACGCGGTGAGTGGGACTTCTGCCGCAACGGCTTGTACACCGAGCGCGGCATCAAGGAGATGGACGGGTACGGCGCCGAGCGGTGGCGGGTCGACCCGTTCTTCGCCGTACCGATCCCGGCAGAGCTCGGGCGCCTCGGCGTACTCGTGGAGCCGGCCAGTGTGATCACCAAGGCCTGGGAGCAGGTCGATCTGGCCGGCCGGCGGTCCTGGTTCGGGCCGCAGCACGTGCTCGTCACCGGGGCTGGGCCGATCGGACTGCTGTCCGCCCTGATCGCGACACAGCGCGGGTACGACGTCCATGTCCTGGACCGGGTGCCGGACGGGCCGAAGCCGGAGCTGGTGCGAGCGCTCGGTGGCACCTATCTGACCGACCTCGCCGAGCTGAGCGTCGTACCGGATGTGGTGATCGAGGCGACCGGGGCCGGGCAGGTGGTGTTCGACTGCGCGAAGCTGCTCGCGCCGGCCGGGGTGATGTGCCTGATCGGGATCTCGCCCGGTCCCGCGTCGATCGACGTACAGCTGGATGCCCTGATCCGGCAGTTGGTGGTCCGCAATGCCGCGCTGGTGGGTTCGGTGAACGCGGGCAAGCGGCACTACGCCGATGCCGTCGACGTGCTGCTCGCCGCGGACCGGACCTGGCTGGAGCGGCTGATCACCCGGACCGTGCCGCTGTCCGACTGGCCGAGCGCGCTGGTCCGCGAACCGGATGACATCAAGGTGGTCGTGGACTTGCAGGCCTGACCTGCGAGGATGGGATGTACGCAGGGCAGGCCCGGCCATCCCGGGGCTGGCCCGTCGAATGAAGGGAGCGCCGACAGGTGTCGGACACGAAGGCGAAGGCTCGGACTGCCGAGCAGATCGAGGCGGACATCGCCGCCACTCGGGCACGGCTGGCCTCCACGGTGGACGAGCTGGTCGACCGGGCGCACCCGAAAAACCTGGCCAAGCGCCAGGTCGAGCACGCGAAGGCGCAGGTCTTCGACGAGCGTGGCCAGTTGCGGACCCAGAAGATCGTCGCGGTCGGTGGTGCCGCGGTCGGCGTACTCGCCGTCCTGCTGCTGATCCGGCGGCTGGTGGGTCGCCGGTGACTCCTCGCAAGAAGCTCTCCGACGACAAGCTGCCTATCCGGATGCTGCACGACCGCGTCCTGGTCTCCCTCGAGCAGGAGGGCGAGCGCAAGTCGTCGGCCGGCATCCTGATCCCGGCCACCGCGCAGATGGGCCGCCGGCTCGCCTGGGCGAAGGTGGTCGCCATCGGGGCCAATGTCCGCACCGTCGAGGTCGCCGACCGGGTCCTGTTCGACCCGGAGGACCGAGCCGAGGTCGAGGTCCGCGGTGACGACTACATCCTGCTCCGCGAGCGCGATCTGCACGCGGTCGCGGCCGGCCGTCTGGAGGACGGCCAGACCGGCCTCTATCTCTAAGGCAGCCGGTAGAGCCGCCGGGCGTTGTCACGGCCCCACAGAGCGGCTACGCGTACGGCGTCCTCGGCGGACCAGTCGTCCTGCTCGACGAAGCCGCTGAGCACTGACGTGACGGCCCGCCGCCACAGGACAGCGCCGAGGTAGTGCAGCTCTGCCGGGCCGAACGCGTCCGAGGAGTAGAGCAGCTTGCCGAACGGCGCCAGCTCCAGACCTTCCGCGACCACGGCCGCCGCCCGCGCGCCGACGTACATGGTGGTCAGGCCCAGGTCGAAGTACACGTGGGGGAAGACGTGTGCGAGGTATCCGGCCTCGCGGTGGAACGGATAGCAGTGCAGCAGGGCGACCTGCGTGCCGAGTGGCTCCACCTGGCGCAACCACTCGGTCAGCAGCAGTGGGTCGGCGGTCCGCAGGCTCAGGTCGGTGTCGCCGAAGCCGACGTGGAGCTGCAGCGGTAGGCCGCGGCGTGCACCGATCCACAGCAGCCAGCGCAGAAGCACTGGGTCAGTGACGCGGTCAGCGCCGGCGGCGTACCAGCGGTCGAGTGCGGCCAACACCTCTTTGGTGTTTGGCTCGGCCGGGTCGAAGTCGAACCCATGCCGATACGCGACGATGCTCTTCAGCCCGACAGCACCGGCAGTCCGTTTCTCCAGCCGCCGTAGAAACGCATCCGGTACGGCGGCAGCGGTGGACTCGTGCGCGGCGACGTACTCGAGCTCGGACTCCAGCCGGACCACCTCATGTGCACGCGAGCCGCTTGACGCCGCCAACTCGTCCACACCGGTCACCGCGTCGGCTTGGTAGCCCGTGTCGACGAGGTAGTCGCTGACACCTGCGGCGTTGAGGAGCAGAGAGTTCGGGTCCTGCTGCGCGCGGGCCGCGAGGTAGTCGTCGGGTGTGGCGTGCGGCTCCAGTCCGAGCAGCGGAGCGCAGTACCGGCGGATCGCCAGGCCCAGTTGGGAATCGAACGTCGACAGCCACGCCGGGACCGGCCGGTCCGACTCGGTGATCAGCTGCTCGAAGGCGGTCCGGTCGAGCGGGCCTTTGACCGCGCCGTGGACATGGTGGTCCACCAGCGACAGCTCGGCGATGTGGTCAGCGAGGGACATTGTGGCTCGCCATCCGGAATCGCGACGGTACGGCGGCCGCACCGGTGACCAGGCCACGCACGAACTCACCGACCAGCGGTACGAACTTGAAGCCCTGCCCGCTGAACCCGACGGCGACCGTGATCGGTCCGGCCCGGTCGATGACGAAGGTGTCCGACGGGGTGTTGTCGTAGAGGCAGCTGATCGTCGTGGACCGTGCTGTGTCGAGTCCCGGGTACCACTGCTCGACGTGGCGGATCAGCTTGGCGTCCCGCCCCGGTTCCGGCGCGAAGTCCCGCGTGTCGGGGTCGACTTCCGGACCGGAGCCGTGCAGTCCGACCTTCACTCCGGTTCCGGGCTCGAACAACCCGTAGCTGTTGCCGTTGTGGTTCAGGAAGCTCGGCCAGTCCAGGCCATCCGATGTCGGTGCGAAGAACCGCGGCTGCTCCTGCGTACAGATGATCGGTGGCAGCGGCGCGAGTCCTGTCAGCAACCTCGGAGCCCACGGACCGGCCGTCACCACGACGTGCTGCGCCCGCACCGCCCCACCTGGTACGTCGAGCTCCACGAAGCCGTCGTGGACGCGCAGAGCGTGCACCGGCGACTGCACGCGGAACTCTGCGCCGTGCCGGCTTGCGACCGTCTGCAGTGCCTTGACGGTGCGGTCGGCGTACAGGCGTCCGGAGCCCGGCTGATGGAGGACCGGTGTCTCGAAGCGGAACCCCGGCCACCGTTCGGTCGCCGCCTCGGCCGTCAGCACCTCGCCGGTTGCCGCATGCAACGACCGGAACGCCTCGACGGTCGTGTCGTTCACGCCGAAGTCGATCCCACCGGTGACCTCGAACAGCGTCTCGCCGGACTCCGCCTCCAACTCATGCCAGAGCGGCCGCGCCTGCTCGGTCAGCCGCGCGAGGTCGGCGTTGTCGGCAGCCGGCCGGAACAGCCGCGTGCCACCGTGCGATCCACCGCGGTCGTGCCCGAGCGTGAACTGCTCCAGTACGACGACTTCCCGCCCGTCAGCCGCCAACGCGCGAGCCGCCGCCGACCCCATCGCCCCGGCCCCCACCACTGCCACGTCGTACGTCATTGCCCACCCCTCCAACCGGCGTCCTTCGTCCGGTTGGGTCCTATCTTCCTAGAAGCTGTTGGGGCCGAAGCGGAAGACGGCGAGCAGGACGGCCAGGATCAGCACGACCGCGTTGAGCGGGAGCACCTTCCACTCCTTGCGGCGGGCGTGGGTGACGATCGCGCCGGCCATGATCACGGCCAGCCCGACCGCGGCCAGCGGGACCAGGATCGGTGCGATGTCGAGGGCACCGGGCAGGATCAGGCCGAGTGCTCCGAGCACCTCGGCGGTGCCGATGAGCTTCACCGTGCCGGCCGAGAAGTCCTCGACCCACTGCATGTTCGGGTTCGCGAGCAGCTTGCGGCGCGACTGGCTCAATTTGGTCGCGCCGGCGGCCAGGAAGAAGGCGGCCAGGACCCCCGCGACGATCCACAGAAAGACGTTCATGTCCCACTCTCAGTGATGAGTTGACGTTTCAACCTAAAGCTAGCGCGGGTGACTTGAAGCGTCAACTAAGGCCGTAGACTGGTGTCATGGGGAGTGAGACGCGGTGGCTGGAGGCCGACGAGCTGGCGGCGTGGAAGTCGCTGTCCACGCTGCTGTTCACATTGCCGGGCGTGCTCGACTATCAGCTCCAGCGGGACTCGGCACTGAGCCATTTCGAGTACCTCGTACTCGCCGGGTTGTCGGAGTCGCCGGAGCGCTCGCTGCGGATGAGTGATCTGGCCGGGTTCGCCAACGGATCGCTATCCCGGCTGTCGCATGTGGTGAAGCGCCTGCAGCAGCGGGGCTTCGTGACCCGTCGACCGGCCGAGGACGACGGCCGGATCACGGTGGCGACCATCACCGACGCCGGCTACGACGTCCTCGTCGCGGCGGCTCCCGGTCATGTCGCGACGGTCCGCGAGTACGTCGTCGACACGCTCACGCCGGCCCAGCTCGCCGAGCTCAAGACGATCGCCGACCAGATCCTCGCGAAGGTGGACCCGGACAAGGCCTGCTGAAAACCCCTTGCCGGGAAGTGAACGGTCGTGCTTTTATCGTCGAGTGGGCAAGGGTGAGGAGACCCGCGCCGCGGTGCTGGACGAGGCTGCGCGTGTGGTCAGTGCAAGCGGCTTGAGCGGTCTGACGATCGGCCTGCTGGCCGATCGGATGCAGCTGTCCAAGAGCGGCCTGTTCGCCCACTTCCGGTCCAAGGAGCAGTTGCAGGTCGCGGTCGTCGAACGAGCAGTGGAGCTGTACGCCGAGCGCGTCGTCCGGCCGGCGCTCAAGGCTCCGCGCGGTGAGCCGCGGCTGCGGGCGTTGTTCGACCGCAAGCTCCGCTGGGACGACGGTGATCTCGCCCTGCCGGGCGGCTGCTTCTTCGCCAGCGTCTCCGCCGAGCTGGACGACGCACCGGCCGGCCCGGTCCGCGATCTGGTGGTCAGCGCCGAGCGCGATCATGCCGAGCTGATCGCGAACGTCTTCCGGACCGGCATCACCGAGGGACACTTCCGCGAGGATGCGGACCCCGAGCAGTACGCGTACGACATCAGAGGTGTGCTGCTGTCGTACCACCACGCCAGCCGGCTCCTGGCCGACCCCAAGGCCGAGGACCGAGCGCGCACCGCCTTCGAGGCGCTCCTCCGGGCCGCCCGATCCGACCGTGTGGAGTGACTTGTCGTGGCCAAGAAAAGCACGAACGTTCGGTTGCTGAATCTCGTCTTCGGGCTGTCCGAGCGCCTCGCACCACCGGTCGGCACGGCCTTGCTCAACCGGCTGTGGTTCCGCATCCCCGCCGTACCGGAGAAGGCGCGGCGGCCGCGGGGTGAGCTGCCCACACCAACGCCGTTCGAGGTTGGGACGCTGCGCGGACTGTCGTACGGCGAAGGTCCGGCGGTCTATCTCGTCCACGGTTGGGGTGGGTGGGGGTTGCAGTTGGCGGCGTACATCCAGCCGCTGGTCGACCAGGGCTTTCGAGTCGTCACGTACGACGCTCCGAGCCACGGCGATTCGGCTCCCGGGCCAGAAGGCAGCTCCGCGTCGACCCTCCTCGAGATCGCCGACGCGCTCACCGCGGTGGTTGCCGCGCAGGGACCGGCGTACGGCGTGATCGCGCACTCGGCCGGTGCGACGGCCACTGCTCTCGCGCTGCGGGACGGGCTGGACGTCGAGCGGCTCGTCTTCGTGGCGGCAGCGACCGACTTCGCCGTGACACTTGATCAAATGCAGGCGGTCCTCGGCTTCGGGCCGCGGATCCGGCGTGGGTTCGAGCGCAGGTTCGAGGCGCGCTTCGGTCCGATGAGCTCGTTCCGGACGGGCGCGATCGTCGCCGAGATCGCCGCCGGCCGGGCGCTGCCGCCGTTGCTCCTGATCCACGATCGCTCCGACGCGGAGACGTCGTACCAGGGCAGCGCCGACTTGGTCGGGGACTGGCCGGGCGCGCGGCTGGAGACCTCCGAGGGACTCGGGCACCGGCGGGTGCTGCGGGACCCGGACCTGGTGAAGCAGGCGGTCGGCTTTCTCGCGGAGCGGGCGCCCGGCGGCGGCGCGGGCTCTGGGCGAGAGATGATGTGGGAGTGATCTTCGAGACCTCCAGCCGGCTGCCAGACTTCCCATGGGACAAGCTCGCCCCCTACAAGCAGAAGGCGGCCGAGCATCCCGACGGCATCGTCGACCTGTCCATCGGCAGCCCGGTGGACCCGGTACCGGACCTGGTGAAGAAGGCGCTCGCGGACGCGGCCGACGCACCGTCGTACCCGACCACCATCGGTACGTCGGCCGCGCGGCAGGCTGCCGTGGACTGGATGGCACGGCGTCTCGATGTCACTGGAGTGGACCCGCAGACCGGCGTACTGCCCGTGATCGGCACCAAGGAGCTGATCATGCTGCTGCCGACGCTGCTCGGCATCGGCGCCGGTGACACCGTCCTCATCCCGGACCTCGCCTACCCGACGTACGAGGCCGGCGCTGCGCTCGCCCGTGCGACCAGCGTGCCGGTCAGCGATCCGACGACGTACGACGGGCCGGTGCGGGTTGCGTACTTGAACTCGCCGAGGAACCCGACCGGTGAGATCACCTCCGCGGACGACCTGCGCCGTGCCGTCGAGTGGGCGCGGGCGAACGACGTACTGCTGGTCAGCGACGAGTGCTACCTCGAGTTCGGCTGGGACGCGCGGCCGCTGTCCGTGCTGCACCCGGACGTGTGTGGTGGCAGCTTCGACAACCTGCTCGCGGTGCACTCGCTGTCCAAGCGGTCCAACCTGGCCGGGTACCGCGCTGGCTTCGTGGCCGGCGACGAGACGGTGGTGACCGAGCTACTTGCCGTACGCAAGCACGCCGGGCTGATGGTGCCGTCACCGATCCAGGCCGCGATGGCTGCTGCCTTCGCCGACGACGCGCATGTGGAGGAGCAGCGGGCTCGGTACCTGCGCCGCCGGTCCGTGCTGCGGGACGCGCTGACCGACGCGGGCTGGGCCATCACCCTGTCCAACGGTGGGCTGTACCTGTGGGCCGAGCACCCGTCGTACGACGCCTACGGCTCCGTCGGAGCGCTCGCGGACCGCGGCATTCTGGTCGCTCCAGGAGCCTTCTACGGTACGGCGGGGGAGCGGCACGTGCGGGTCGCCCTGACCGGCACGGACGAGCGAATCGACGCCGCAGTGAAGAGACTGCAGGACTAACAGAACTTTCACGTCTTGTGCGACGTCCTCTTCAGTGGGTAGATAAATCCCTGGGGAGGGGACGTGCACATGAGCATGTGGCGATCTGTCGGGGTGGCGGGGACTGCTGTGGTGCTGGTGCTGGGGTTGCTCCCGGCCGGAGCGCAGGCAGCCGACGAGCCGACGCCTGAGGTGACGGGAACGACTCCTGCGGTCACGCCGCCGGCTGAGACACCACCTCCACCACCGACCGCTGCGGTGGAGGAGCCGACGCCGACTCCCACTCCCGCGGTGGAGGAGCCGACGCCGACGCCGACTCCCACTCCCGCGGCGGTGCCGGAGTGGTCGATCACGCTGAACCAGCCGGTTGCCTCGTGGGAGGACCGGCCCGTCGTGTTCACCGGCGCGATCAGCAAGCCGATCACCGGTTCCTACATCACACTGTGGCAGCGCGTCTCGACCACGTGGGTCCTCCGTGGCGCGACCCGGACCACGACTGGCGGGGTCTACAAGTTCAGCTTCGTCTCGCCGTACCCCGGGACCTGGGCGTTCCGCACCATCATCGGAGCGAAGGACACGACGTCGCTGGCGATCTCGGCGGCCCGGACTGTGCCGATCCAGGACCGCAAGATCGTGGTCAACACCCCGGCCCCTTGGTACGCGACGCTGACCGGTGCGTCCGTCAGCGGGCGAACCTGGCCGCCCGAGCCGGGCAAGGAGCTCGCACTGCAGCAGTACGTCGGTGGCAGGTGGCTCGCACTGGGCATCACCACGATGGACAAGTGGGGCAAGTACCTCTTCCGCGTGCCGGACAACGTGCCGTCGACCCGGACCGTCCGGGTGCTGAGCCGGTGGGTCAGCCAGCCGGCGATGGAGTACTCCGCCTCGGTCAAGATCGTGGTCAAGGCGCACATGAACCCCAAGGTGTACGCCGTCTCGGCCGCGATGGTGCCGTACACGTACCGGGCCGGCTGTCCGGTCCGGCCGTCGTCGCTGCGGCTGCTGCAGCTGAACTACTGGGGTTTCGACCACACGGTGCACCGCGGTGAGCTGATCGTCCGGGATGCCGCCGTACAGAAGATGATCACAGCGTGGACGGCGACGTTCGCGGCCAAGTTCCCGATCCGGCAGATGCGGCGGGTGGACCGGTTCGGCGGCAGCGACATCAGGTCGATGGAGGCCGACAACACCTCGGCGTTCAACTGCCGCCGCGTCACCGGCAACCCGTATGCGTTGTCGCCGCACTCCTATGGCTGGGCGATCGACATCAACACCGTCGAGAACCCCTATCTGGCGGCGAACAACGTCTGGTACCCGTCGAACGGGAGCGCGTACCGGAACCGGTCGGTGTCGCGGCCGGGCATGCTCTTCGCCAGCAACACTCCTACCAAGGCGCTGATCGGGCAGGGGTACTTCTGGGGTGCGCGCTGGAGCAAGCCCGACTACCAGCACTTCGAGCCGAAGTGAGAGCACTCACTGGTGCTGCGGTGCTCGCTGGTGCTGCGGTGCTTGCTGTGGTGCTGGTGGGCTGCAGTGCTGACCCGCCGCAGCCTCAGGCTGCTGGGACGCCCCAGCCCACCAGCACGCCTATCCCGACGCCAGGTGGCACCGTGCCGGTGCCTACGAACACCCTGAGCACGGTCAAGCCGACGGATGCCGCCGTACCGCCGGAGCTGCCGGAGGAGGCGACCGCACCGCCGCCCGCCTCGGCTGGTCCGCTCAGTGCTCGCAACCTCCCGGCGCCCGCCAAGCTCGGGGCTGGTTGGAAGACATACGTCGACGCGGGTGGTGCTGAGGCGGGGTTCCTGGGCAACAAGACCTGGACCCGGCAGCGCGAGCCACACCAGGCGGCGTTCGAGGCGCTCCCGGTTGGCTGTGCTGGTCAGCTGCCGTCCGGGTCGCTTCCGGTGCCGCAATACGCGCTCCAAGCGACGTACCGCACCGCCGCTGGCCTCCCTGCAACGGCGCTGCTCCTTCGCTTCACCGGTGCTGAGGAGGCTGCCGCCTACTACCAGGGCTACCACTCCCGCATGACCGCGTGCGGCACCGGCGGCGACCTCTCCGTCACCCAGCTCTGGACCGAGGACGCCGCCACAGCAGCCACCCGCCAGTACGCCGGAGCCGAGTCCTACACCGACATCGCAGTAGTCCAAGGCCGCACAGTCGCCCTCCTGGCCGCCACCGCCACCACCCCACCCCCCACCCAATCGACCTGGTCCCACACAGCCACCCCCGCCCTCCAATCCACAATCGACACGCCCTGACCCACCCACCGTTCGCAGAAGTTGTATTACCTTTCAGTATTTGTTGTCTTACACTCGCGGTATGGGTGACTTCGACCGGTACGCCCGCCTGACCGCGGGTCTCGACGCGCCGTTCGCGGTGGTCGACCTCGCCGCGTTCCGCCGGAACGCGGACGACCTGGTCCGCCGCGCCGCGGGTATACCGATCCGGATCGCATCCAAGTCGGTCCGCTGCCGCGCGCTGATCTCCGCCGCGCTCGAGCGCCCCGGCTTCCACGGCGTGATGAGCTACGCCCTCCCGGAAGCGCTCTGGCTGGCGCACAACGGCATGGACGACATCCTGATCGGCTACCCGACCGTGCATCGCACAGCTCTGCGCGCCCTGTCCGAAGACCCCGAGGCCGCCGCCCGGATCACGCTGATGATCGACTCACCCGAGCACCTCGCCTTCATCAAGTCCGTCGTGACCGGCAACGCCCGCATGCAGGTCTGCCTCGACGTCGACGCCTCCTTGCGGATGTTCGGCCAGCACCTCGGCGTCCGCCGTTCGCCCCTCCGCACGCCCGTCGACGTCGCCACCCTCGCCCGCGCGGTCGCCGCGGACGACACCTTCGAACTGACCGGCGTCATGTTCTACGAGGCGCAGATCGCCGGCCTCCCCGACACCTCCCCGGCCGTCCGCTGGGTCAAGCGCCGCTCGGCCGCCGAGCTCGCCGACCGCCGCGGCGCCGTCGTCGACGCCGTCAAGCAGATCGCTCCGCTGCGCCTGGTCAACAGTGGCGGCACCGGCAGCGTCGAGATCAGCAGCGCCGATCCCGTCGTCACCGAGGTCACCGCCGGTTCAGGCCTCTACGGCCCGACGCTCTTCGACAAGTACGACGTCTTCAAGCCCGAGCACGCGGTCGCCTACGCCCTGGACGTCGTACGTCGTCCTGCCCCGCGATTCGCCACGCTCTTCGGCGGCGGGTACGTCGCGTCCGGGCCGGCCAAGAAGTCGAGGCTGCCATCGCCGACCTGGCCGGCCGGGCTGAAGCTGCTGGGCACAGAAGGTGCCGGAGAAGTGCAGACTCCGGTCCTTGGCAGGTCCGCCGAAGGGTTGCATCTTGGAGACCGGGTCTGGATGCGCTATGCGAAGGCGGGCGAAATGCTGGAGCGGTTCGAGGTCGTTCACGCGATCGACGGCGACGAGTTGAGTGAGCTCGTCACGTACCGGGGCGAGGGGAAGAACTTCGGATGAGCACCTGGCGGAACTGGGCCGGCACCGAGTCGGCCACCGGTGTGGAGATCCTTCGGCCGTCCTCCACCGACGAGCTCGCCGCGATGGTGAAGGCTGCCGCCGAGCAGGGCAAGAAGCTCAAGGCCGTCGGCGCGGGCCACTCGTTCACGGGCTGCTCCGTGCCCGAGCAGGTGATGGTCCGGATGGACAGGCTGTCCTCGATCGTCAACGCAGACAAGGAATCCGGGCGCGTGACCGTCGGTGCCGGCACCGGCCTGCGCAAGCTGAACGCCGGCCTCGCCGCCTTCGACCTCGCGATGGCGAACCTCGGTGACATCGACAAGCAGACCATCTCCGGCGCCATCTCCACCGGCACCCACGGCACCGGCGCGCGCCTCGGCGGCCTCGCCACCCAGGTCGTCGCGCTCGACCTGGTCACCGCGGACGGGTCGGTGCTGCACTGTTCGGCCGACGAGAACCCGGACGTCTTCGCCGCGGCCCGCGTCTCCGTCGGCGCGCTCGGGGTGATCAGCTCGCTCACGCTGCAGACCGTTCCGGCGTTCCTGCTGCGAGCCCAGGAGATGCCGCTGCCGCTCACGGAGGTTCTCGACGGGTTCGATGAGCTTGCCGATGGCAACGATCACTTCGAGTTCTACTGGTTCCCGCACACCGACCTCGCGTTGACCAAGCGGAACAACCGGGTCGCCGCCGGCGTCGGAGCGTCCCCGGTCGGCCGGGTCCGCGGCTGGATCGACGACGAACTCCTGTCCAACAAGGTCTTCGAATTCACCAACCGCGTCGCGGTCAGGCAACCCGGCCTGGTTCCCCGGATCAACCGGATCGCGTCCCGCGCGTTGTCGGCCCGCGAGTACGTCGACGCGTCGTACACAGTGTTCTGTTCCGAGCGCAACGTGATCTTCCGCGAGTCGGAGTACGCCGTACCTCGGGAGAACGTGGTCGACGTGATCCGCCGGCTTCGCGAGTGGATCGATGCCTCGGGTGCGCGCATCCCGTTCCCGATCGAGGTCCGCGTCGCCGCAGCGGACGACATCTGGCTGTCGACCGCCCAGGGCCGCGACACGGCGTACGTCGCCATTCACCAATACCACCGCCTCGCACACACCGCCTACTTCGACGCGTTCGAGCGGATCGTCTCCGACTACAACGCCCGCCCGCACTGGGGCAAGCTCCACACCCTCACCGCTGCGGATCTCCGCACGCGCTACCCGCACTTCGAGGACTACCTCGCCGTCCGCGCTCGTCTGGACCCGACCCACACCTTCACCAATCCGTACACCCGCCAGATCTTCGGCTGACCGGCTCGCGCGCCGGGATGGTGTTCGAGGTGACGCGGCGCGGGTAGCCTGCGGGCATGACTGACGTGGAGGGGCTGCAGCCGGTCGACGAGGACTGGCACAAGGCGTTGGCAGTGATCGCTCACCCGGACGACATGGAGTTCGGGTCGGCGGCTGCTGTGGCGCGATGGACGGCGCAGGGGAAGGAGGTCGTGTACTGCCTCCTGACGTCCGGGGAAGCGGGCATCGACGGAGTCCCGCCGGAGAAGTCGGGGCCGCTGCGCGAGGCCGAACAAATCGAGTCGTCGCGGATCGTCGGGGTCTCGGAGGTCGAGTTCCTCGGCCAGCCGGACGGGACGATCGAGTACGGCGTCCCGCTCCGCCGCGTGATCGCAGAGGTGATCCGGCGGCATCAGCCGGAGATCGTGATCACGAACAACTTCCACGACACGTGGGGCGGCGACGGCAACCTCAATCAGGCCGATCACATCAACACCGGTCGCGCCACGATCGACGCAGTCCGCGACGCCGCCAACCGCTGGATCTTTCCCGACGTGGGTGAGCGCTGGGGCGGCGTACGGCAGGTCTGGGTCGCGGGCTCACCCAACGCCAAGCACGCCGTCGACACTACCGACACGTTCGACATCGGCGTCCAGTCGCTGAACGCGCACAGGGTCTACATCGACGGCCTGAACTGGCCGCACTTCGACCCGACCGAATTCCTCGAAGGCGTCTCCCGCCCCGCCGGCACCCTCCTAGGCACCCGCTACGCCACCCGCTTCGAAGTCATCACACCCTGACGTCTCCACCGAGTCGTGGATTCGGGTGCGCATCGGTCCACGATTTCCTCCGATATCCACGACTCGATGTCCACGTGCACGGAGGTCTTGGGAAATGCGAGCCACGACGGTGCCGGGGGCGTGGAGGAGGTCGTGGGCTGTGATGACGCGCACCGGCCAGCCCTCGCGTTCGAGATTCTCCCGGCGGCGGATGTCGCGCCGCCATTGCCCGATGTCCTGCGCATGATGGCGGCCGTCGTACTCGATCGCGATCTTGAGCTCCGGGTAACAGAGGTCGGGCTGGGCCAACCAGCCTCCGTCGGAGTCGAGGACGACCCGCCCGACCTCGGGCTCAGGCAGCCCGTCGAGCACGAGCAACAGCCGGAGCCGAGACTCCATCGGTGAGTCGACGCCCGGCCGAACCAGAGTCGCAGCCCGCCGCGCCAATCGGATGCCGCGAAGGCCGACCGCCGCGGTCGCCGACTCGATCAGGCGTGCGGGGTCGACATCCGTACGGCGTACCAGTGCATCGCCGGCCGCGACGAGCTCGGTCAGGTCGCAGTACGACGCGACGTCGAGGAACGTGCGCTCCGGTGGTGTCACTGGCACACCGAGCGCGGGCACTCCCTCCAGATTGCGGACCTCATGAACCCGAAGGCCGCGAACTCGTGGCACCACCCGATGGGGATCGCGCCGGACACTCAGATGCAGTTCGCCCGAGGTCGGTCCCGTCCCACACCACAGCCCCAGCGCTGTGTGATGACTGATCACCCCACCGGGCGCGAGTAGCAGAGCCGCCGCGGCACGCACACGTGGCGTCAGGAGAACCTCGGCCGGCGCATAGACCGATCCCACGACCCTACGAAAGCGGCTGCTGCGCAGTATCCCGGGCGACATTCCCGCCCTCCGCGCCTGCGCCGCCGTGAAAATCTCTCCGAGCATCCCTCCACTCTCTCCGACCCCGCGCCCCGCCCGCGCCGCCTATCCACAGGCGGTCGCGCGGTGGCGGTCGTCGGCACGCCGAGTCGTGGAATTGTGTGCGCGGAGTCCCCGATCAGGGACCCGGATCCACGACTCGAGCGCCCGGGTGTCAGCTCTTGGGGAGGTCGAGGTGGATGGAGAGGTGCGGGGGGTTGGGCTTGGGGTGGCGGGGTTCGCGGTCGCCGCTGGGGTCTGGGCCGGGTGGGTTGCCGGGGCCGGACCAGGAGCGCACGAGGGTGCGGCCTTTGCGGGAGAGGCGGTGAAGGTCGATCTGCTCGACCTGGTGTGCCGGGATGCCCAGCTGAGCCAGGCTGCGGTTGGCCATCGCGCAGGCAGAGTCGTGCTTGCGCGTCGAGAGCTTGTGCTGGAGGACGATCGCGATCGTCCCGTCGGGCAGGTCCTCGACCCGGCATAGGCGCATGCCGGCGTCCAGTGCGTACGACTTGAACGCGAGGTCGATGTAGTCGGCGTTGGACAGTCGATTGGTCTTTGCGCGAGCAACCACTTCATACCTGGCCATGTACCGATCATGCGTCGGCGCGCAGGCGTTTTCCAGGTACTCCGGCCGCCGGCAACGGCAAGGTGGCCCGGTTGGTCAGACCTGGACGACCCGGTTGGCCTCGGTGAGGACAGCGGGGGAGGCCAGCGACTGCCATCGCGGGAGTTGTTCCTGGAGGAACTGGTGGAGTTTCGGGGCCAGGTCCGGAGCGTGGTCGAGGACGTCGAGTTCGTTGACGATGGTCAGATCGACGAAGTCCCGGAGATCCGCGGTGGAGAGCTCCTCCGACGTACCAGTGAAGCGGTCGGTGACGGTGCGGTGCTCGGCCAGGTCGCGCCAGGTGGTTTCGCGGTCGCACGCGCCGTAGCGGTACACGATCTGCTCGGCTTCGGGGCCGATGACGGCCTCCAGGACCGGGCGTTCGTTCTGCCAGTCGAACAGGTGGGTGGGGAAACCGTCGGTCCCGTAGGCGGCGTGGGCGAGGCCGGCCAGAACGAGCGTGTCGGAGGCGCCGAGGGTGGTGAGGCGCTTGGCGACGCGGTGGAGGTGGACGTACAGGCTCCCGCCAGCGTGCTCGAGCTGGTCCGCGCCGCGGACCAGCAGCAGCGATCCCATGTCCTGAAAAGCGCTCATCTGACCCCTTCACTTCGGGAGCGGCCAGGGCCCAGGAGGATCGGCCCAGGGAATTACGGTAAGGCCTCGATCACGACCGCGCCCAGAGGTGCGGCGCGCCGGGTTCGTCACATTTTGTTGCGGGGTCTGCGAGCTGGTGCCGCTACCGCGGCCGCCGCGATGTCTGCGGGTAGCTGCCGTTTGGTACTTCCCACCCTTGTGTGGGGAGGCGCCTACATGTCCGTTGCCGGACGGGTGGAAAGCACCAAACGTCAGCAGTTGTCGTTCAAGCGGTTGTTCTCGGCTGGGATCCGGCGGTGGTCGCCGCCGCAGTCAGCCGACGGGGGTCAGTCCGCGAGGTCGGCGAGGGCTTTGCGGGCGGCTTCCAGTTCGGCTTCGAGGGCGGCGACCTTGGCGGCCTGCTGTTCGCGCGCGGCCTCGATGACCTCGTCGATCGGGGTCGAGAGGTCCTCGTGCAGTTCCTTGGCGGCGCGGGAGACCGCGGCGGCCGCGACGGCGAGGTTGCGGGCCAGGTAGGTGCTGCCCTGCTTGAGCTCGGCGTGCCACTCGCCGTCGGCCGTACCGGTGACGGTCAGCGTCAGCTCGAGGGTCTTCGTCTTCTTGCTCGCGGTCTTCTTCGCCGGAGCCTTCTTCGGCTTGTCCGCTGCAGGCGCGTCGGGCGCCGGAGCGTTGTCCGGGGTGGCGTCCGTCGGGGTGAGGGTGTCGGGAGTGTCGGCGACGTCCGACGGCGCTTCTACTGCCAGAGTGTCTACAGTCATCGTTGCGGCGATCTCCTTGTGAACATCGCCCGCCGTGAGCGGGCTGGCGCTGGGCGTCTATTAGAACATACGTTCGAGCCGCAAGCCAATCCGCGAAGAAAGTACAAGTACAAGGGAAAGAACCCGCCCCCTAGCTTCGCTCGGGGGCGGGGAGAACCGAGGCGGCCAGCCGCCGTACGGGCGCTGGCCGCCGAGCTCAGGACCGCGCCCCGACGGGTCGCCGGACCGCGTGGGCGGTCGGCGTGATGGGTCAGGACTGGGTTTCGGAGCGGTTGCCGGACCATTCGAGGTGGTAGGTGCCTTCTCGGTCTACTCGTTTGTAGGTGTGGGCTCCGAAGAGGTCGCGGAGGCCCTGGATCAGTGCTGCCGGCAACCGTTCTGCGCGGAGGCCGTCGTAGTAGGACAGGGCCGCGGAGAAGCCGGGTGCGGGTACGCCGACCTGGGCCGCCGTCGCCACGACCCGGCGCCAGGACTCCTGTCCGTTGGCGACGGCTTCCTTGAAGTAGTCGTCCACCAACAGTGAGGGCAGCGCAGGGTTCCGGTCGTACGCCTCCTTGATGCGGTCCAGGAAGCGCGCCCGGATGATGCAGCCGCCGCGCCAGATCGTCGCCATCGCACCGAGGTCGATGTCCCAGTCGTACTGCTCGCTGGCGGCCCGGATCGCGTCGAACCCCTGGGCGTAGGCCACGAGCTTCGACGAGTACAGCGCATGCCGTACGTCGTCGATGAACGCATCCCGATCGACATCGGCCTTCTCCGAAGCCGGCCCCGGCAGTACGCCGGCCGCCGCGGACCGCCGTACGACGTCACCGGACAGCGACCGCGCGAACACGGCCTCGGCCATGCCGCTCACCGGGATGCCCAGGTCGAGCGCGGACTGCACGGTCCACCGGCCGGTGCCCTTCTGCTCGGCCTGGTCCAGGACGACGTCCACGAACGCACCGCCGGTGGTCGGGTCGGTCTGGCTGAGTACGTCGGCGGTGATCTCGATCAGGAACGACTCGAGGTCACCGGTGTTCCAGTCCCGGAACACGTCGGCCAGTTCCGTCGGTGACAGTCCGAGGACGTGCCGGAGCAGGTCGTACGCCTCCGCGATCAGCTGCATGTCGGCGTACTCGATGCCGTTGTGCAGCATCTTCACGAAGTGGCCGGCACCGTCCGGGCCGACGTGTACGCAGCAGGGCTGGTCGCCGACCTGGGCCGCGATCTTGGTCAGCATCGGCTCGAGTGCGGCGTACGACTCGACCGAGCCGCCCGGCATGATGCTCGGGCCGTTCAGTGCGCCCTCTTCGCCGCCGGACACGCCGCTGCCGACGAAGTGCAGCCCCTGGGCCTGCAGGGCGTCCTGCCGGCGACGGGTGTCGAGGAAGTGCGCGTTGCCGGCGTCGACGACGATGTCGCCCTCCTCCAGCAGCGGGACGAGCTCGTCGATGACCGCGTCGGTGGCCGGACCGGCCTGGACCATGATGATGATCTTGCGCGGCCGCTCCAGCGACGCGACCAGCGCGGGCAGGTCGTCCGCGGGCACGAACTCGCCCTCGTGACCGAACTCCTGGATCAGGGCGTCGGTGCGGCCCTTCGACCGGTTGTGGACGGCGACGCGGAACCCGTTGCGCGCGAGGTTCCGGGCCAGGTTGCGGCCCATCACGGCGAGGCCGGTGACGGCGATCTGGGCTGGAGCTGAACTCATCGAATCTCCCGCAGGTCAAGGTGTGTGCGGACCCAGTCTGGCGCGCCCGGCAAGCCTGTTCGTCGGCGGGCCCGATCGGTGGACGGGGCAATTCGACGTGGCCGAGCCCTTCTCAACCGCCGTGCATCGATGGTAAATATCTGAGAAATCGATTTCCGACACCGCCGGAAGGCCGCCCAATGTTCCGTCGTGTTGCCGCGCTCGCTGTCAGCGCCTTGCTCGCTCTCTCCGCCGTGAACGCCTCGACGGCATCAGGTACGACGTACGCCGGGAACGACAACGGACCGGTCGGATGGCAGGTGTATCGCGACCTGGACCGGCTCCCCGAACTGCAGACCGGTGTCCGGACCAAACAGTTCTCCAGCTTCGGCCGGGACGGTACGAACAACGACGGGTTCGACGGCAGGTACTCCTGTCTGCGCACCACCGCCGACGGCTGCGTGATCGCCGAGGACAGCGGTCCCGGTGAGGTCGCGTCGATCTGGTTCACCCGTGATGAGGGCAATGTCAGCAAGACCGGAACGATCACCGTCGAGCTCGACGGCAAGCAGGTGCTGCACGCGTCCCTGCAGGACGTGGTCGACGGCAAGCTCGGCGCGCCGTTCACGTTCCCGCTGGTCGCGAACGGGGTCGAGACCAGCGGTGGCGTCTACATCCGGGTGCCGATGCCGTACCGCTCCTCGATGCGGATCACCACCCAGACCAACCCGTTCTTCTACCACGTCGACTACCGCCAGTTCCCCGACGCGAACGGCGTCAGCACGTTCGACCCGAGCGACAAGGCCGAGGATGTCGTCGCCCTGCTGAAGGCGGCCGGCACGAAGGACCCGAAGCCGGCCCAGCCGAACAGCAAGACCACCGCGACCCCGGTGAAGCTTGCCCCCGGCAAACGAATCACGCTGGCCGACGTCCAGGATCCGGGCGAGGTCAGCGCGCTCCGGCTCAAGCTGCCCGAGATCGAAGGGCTGGACCTGCAGTCCTTCGCGGACGACGGGCGCGCGTTCGTCGGCGGCAGCAAGTTCACGATGAAGCTCGACCCTGCGAACACCGGCGTGAAGCTGATCCGCCGGATGGATCTGCGGATCGGCAACCAGCGCGCGAAGTGGGCGGATCAGACCGTCGACCTCCCGGCCGAACTTACTGCCGGTAAGTCCGAGATCACCATCACCAACCAGTTCGTCTCGTCCGACCTCGACTTCAACGAGTTCACCTACTGGGCCGACTCGATCGTCGGCGGTACGGCGAAGCGCACGGACACCCTCGACGTCGGTCCGGACCACGTCGCGGACGAGCAGGCGCACGGCTACGAGATCACCCAGCAGAACTGGAGCGGCTCGCACGCGATGGCGTACGCCGCCACCGAGGAGGACGCGGCCCGGGTGAAGCCGTCGGACTCGCTCCTGGCCGGCGTCCGCGTCCAGGTGACGATCGACGGCGAGAAGCGGGTCGACGCCCCGATCGGTGAGTTCTTCGGCTCGGGTCTCGGCGAGAACCCGGTCCGCTCGCTGTTCTTCGGGATGGACCCCGAGGGCTGGTACTCGTCCTGGTGGCCGATGCCGTACGCCGCCCGCGCCACGGTCAGCCTGGTCAACACCTCGGCGTACCCGCTGAACGGTCAGGCCGAAGTTACTTCGAGTAAGGACGCTCGTAAGGCGGTCGACCTGGCGACGGGCAAGGCCGGCTACTTCAGCGCGATCTCGCAGCGCGGCGAGACCACGCAGGGCAGTGACTGGAACTTCGCCGACGTCACCGGTCGCGGCAAGTTCGTCGGCGTCTCCCAGACCATGGAGGGATTACTTGCCGACGGCAACACCCGCGGCTATCTCGAGGGCGACGAGCGGGTGTACGTCGACGGCGAGCGCACCCCGGCGATTCACGGCACCGGAACCGAGGACTACTACGAGTCAGGCTGGTACTTCAACGCCGGCACGTACTCGACGCCGTTCCACGGCAACTCCGCCCACGAGGTGCGGGCCGGCTTCTGCGCCAACGAGTGCGACGGCGCCTGGCGGCTGCACATCACCGACTCCGTCGACTTTCAGAACCAGCTCGACTTCGGCATCGAGCACGGCCAGCAGGACGACCACCCGGCGATCTACGGCTCGACCGCATTCCTCTACACCGCCGCGAAGTTCGGCGCCCGCGAGACCGACCGCATCGACACCGGCTCCGCGACCAGCCGCGAGCAGCACGGGTACGCCGACACCAACCCCCAGACGTACGACGTCAGCTCGGTGTACGAAGGCGATCACGACGACACAATCCTGACCGACCAGGTCCGGGCCACCACCCAGCCCATCCGCTTCAGCGTCAAGACCGACCCGGTCAACCGGGGCGTGACGCTGCGCCGAACGAGCGACCAGAACGTCGCCGCCCAGTCAGCCCAGGTGTTCGTCGACGGCAAGGACGCCGGCACCTGGCTGCAGCCGCTCGGCAACGATCACCAGCGCTGGCTGGACGACAACTTCCAGTTGCCTGCGGCCCTCACCTTCGGCCGGACCAAGCTCGACATCGAGCTGAAGCCCGCCGGCCCAAGCTGGACCGCAGCGTCGTACGTCGTCCAATCGCTGGTCCTTCCGTACGACGACAAGACCGGTCCGGCGCAACCGACGGGACTCACAGCCACCGGCCGGGCCGACAACGCGATCAGCCTGACCTGGTCGGACGCGAGTGACGACAGCGGAATCGCGCACTACAACATCTACGGTGCGAAGGCGGGAGGTGCCGAGAAGCTGATCGGCACCAGTCCGCTGCCAGGGTTCGTGCACCGCAATCTCGGGCTGAACGAGACCTGGTCCTACCGGGTCGCCGCGGTCGACCTCGCCGGTCATCAGAGCGGCAAGTCCGCCGCCGCACAGGGATCCACAGGCAACACGATGCGACTCGAGGCGGAGGCGATGTTGCCGCCGGTGTCGTCAACGGTGCCGGTCGACCCGCAGGGCAACTGCTGCGGCGTGAGCTGGTCGGGCGGATCGCAGGCATGGATCCACGCCACCAAGGCCGGCGACAAGATCGTGCTGGGCTTCAGCGTCCCCACGACCGGCTCGTTCAACCTCTCGACGGTGCTGACCAAGGCGGGCGACTACGGCATCGCCGACGTACAGGTCGACGGCGGCACAGCTGTGAGTTTCGACGGCTACGCCCCCTCCGGAGTCAGCACGCAGCAGCTCGACCTCGGAGCGGCGCAACTTACTGCCGGTAACCACCAACTCGTCATCACCTTGACCGGCAAAAACCCAGCCGCCACCGGGTTCCTCGTCGGAGTCGACCTGCTCGACCTGGAGCTCAACTCATGATGCGCAAACTCATCGCCGCACTGGTCGGCCTCTCTGTCCTCACTGTGCCGTTGCCCTCCGCCGCATCGCCCGAGCGCGTGCGCATCACGCCGTACGAGAAGGTCGACGAGGTCGTAGCCGCCGGCGAATTCGCCAAGGTCTACGACCCGAGCGTGGGCGAGGCCGAGCCGTGGTACTACAACGACCACACCCTGGTGCAGGACCGCGCGACCGGCACGTGGCATGTGTACGCGATCACGCACGCAGAGCCGGCCAACCCGCTCGACGAGAAGAGCTTCGGCCACGCAACAGCGCCGACCCCGAACGGTCCGTGGACGAAGCAACCGCCGGCACTGATCGCCGACCCGGCTGCGGGAGAGAGCCACATCTGGGCGCCGTACGTCATGTACCACGAGGGCACCTACTACATGTTCTATGCCGCCGGTACGCCGGACCACACGGCGTACCGGATGCATCTGGCGACGTCGACCGATCTCGTGCACTGGACCCGCGATGCGGCCAACCCGCTGTTCACCGATGGCTTCGATGGACGTGACCCGATGGTGCGCAAGGTCGGCGACCAGTGGGTGATGTACTACACCGCCAACTCGACGCCGGCCGGCGGGAACCACATCGTTGCCTACCGCACCAGTACCGACCTCAAGCACTGGAGCGACCGCCAGACAGCGTTCCAGCACCCGTCGACCGGGACGTTCGGTGGCCCGACCGAGTCGCCGTTCGTCGTCCAGCGCGGAACGGATTGGTACCTGTTCGTCTGCTGTGACGGTGGCTACGAGTCGACAAAGGTCTACAAGAGCGAGGATCCGCTGCACTTCACCGTCGATCAGCTCGCCGGCACGATCCCGGCGCACGCGGCCGAGGTCGTGCAGGACGGCCAGGACTGGTACGTCACCGGAGCAGGCTGGGGGAAGGGCGGCCTGTTCATCGCGCCGCTCGACTTCGCCGAGCTGCAGGTGACAAAGGGCCGCGTGGTGACCACCAACCACTACCGGGCGACCATCGAGACCAGCCCGCGAGCAGCACTCACTGGTCTGGACGTCGACCCAACCGGGCGCCGTAACTACCGTCCAGCGCTGGACTCGACCGGCCGCTCAACAGCGCCCTATCTGGCGGTCGGGAACTTCGGCGCCACCGACCTCAGCGGCCCGGCTGCCCACGTGGATGCACGCCGCACGTCGTTGACGCTACGCGGCATCCCCTTCGGGGATGAGCCGGTCGCCGCGGACTGGACGTTCGACTTCGGCCCGACCACGTTCGACACCCGGCTCGCCTGGACGGTCAAGGCACCAACGAACGCACCCGTCTGGGAGGTCGCGCTGAACGTCGACTCCGCATTGCCCGACCAAGGCGACCCCGGCGGCTTCGGCCGCGACGGCGACGTCGCAGGACTGCCTCGATGGTCGATGGCGACAGGTCCCGGCCTCAGCGTGGTGACGGCGTATCGGCCGGGCTCGGCCTGGTCCGAGGACAACCACTGGTACGACCCGTCGAACGGCGCGGTCGCCTGGCAACCGCTCTGGCAACCGGGCGGACGCGCGCTCCCACCAGGGAAGTACGACGGCGGCTGCTGGCGTCTCGGTTTCTCCGGCACCGAGCGGGACGTGGCCTTCGCGGATTCCCTGGCCGCTAGTGTCGGTACGTGACCACGCTCAGCCTTTATCCCCGCAGTACTGCCCTCGTCCTGATCGATCTGATGCCGCGGATCATCGCGCTCGACACAGCACCGCTGGCCGGACCGATGGTGCTCGAGCGATGCGTGGCGCTGGCGAAGGCGACGCGGTCGGTGGGCGGGCTGGTGGTCAACGTCCGGGTCGAGCGGCCGGGGCTGGACGCACAGCCGGACGGGAGTGGGCTCGCACCAGATCTCGACCCGCAGCCGGGTGACCTCGAGATCGTGAAGCGAACGATCGGAGCGTTCGGCCGGACGAGTCTGGACGACGAACTGCGATCGCGCGGGATCGAGACCGTGGCGCTGGCCGGGATCGCGACCAACTTCGGCGTCGAGTCCACCGGCCGGGCCGCGGACGATCTCGGCTACAACACCGTGTACCTCACCGACGCGATGACCGGCCTCGACCAGCAGGCCCACGACTTCGCGGTGTCCTATGTCTTCCCGCGCCTGGGCACTGTCTGTACCGGCACCGAGTACGTCGCAGCCCTCAGCCCCGCCTAGTGCCTGGATCGAGATAGTGCAGGCGGCGCCAGATCGCCTCGGAGACCTCGGGGAGCAGGTCGTTCGCGTGCTGGTTGAGCTGCCAGTGCATGTTCGAGGCGCGGTCGACGGCCACGGCGCATTCGGCCAGCCAGCGTTCGGCGCTCTGCTCGGCGGCTCGCGGCAGGGCGCCGTACATCGCGGCGAGGCCCAGGATCACGCTGTCGCCGAGGACCCGGTTGGTCAGATCGTGGCCGGTCATGGCGTGGTACTGCGCGATGAACGGCGCGAGCACGGCCAGTGCCCGCGTGCGCGGATGACGGGACAGCCAGAACTGCCGCACCCGGTCCAGCAACTGGTTCACCGCGAGACCTCCTCACCGCGACGCTACCCGCTCCAATGTTCCTACGCGAACAGCCCTGCGTTCTCGCGAACCCAGTCCTGCAACGTGCGCGGCGCCCGCCCGGTCACCTGCCGGACCGTGTCGTTGACCGTCGTCTCGTCAATGATCCCGTCCCCGAAGAAGCCTTCGATCGCCTCGGCGTACGGCGCTGGCATCGAGGCCTGCAGCTCGTCATGCGTCTCCGCCCGGCTCATCGGGTACGCCGTCAACTCCCGGCCGATCGCCTCGGCCAGGATCTCCACCTGCTGCGGTGGAGTGAGGGCGACCGGACCGGTGAGGCGCAGGATCGCCCCAGCCTGGTCGTCGGCAGTGAACGCACGGACGGCCACATCCGCGATGTCCCGCGGGTGGATCGTCGCGATCGGTACGTCGGGGAACTGAACCTGCACCACATCACCCGCGCGGATCTGATCAAGCCAGCGGAGCGTGTTGGACATGAACGAGTTCGGTCGCAGGAGCGTCCACTCCAGCCCGGACGCCCTCACCGCTTCCTCGGCCGCCTGGTGATATCCGGCGATCGCGTTCGACGTATCGCTGCCGGCCAGCGAACTGCTCGACAGCAGCACGACCTTCCGCACTCCCGCCCGGACCGCGTTCGCGAGCAATTCCTCGACCCGGTCGTAACCGCTGAGCAGGAAAATCCCTGACACCCCGTCCAGCGCGTCGGCGAACGAGTCCGGCTTGTTCAGATCGCCGTACACGGGCTTGATCCCGCTCGGCAGTGGTGTGTCGGAGCGGATCAGCGCCCGGCCCGCGATCCCCTCGGCCGCCAACGATTGCACGACCGCGCCGCCCGCGTTTCCGGTCGCACCCGTAATCAGGATCGTCATGCTCCCACCCCTTCGCTCGGCTTCGATGAGTCAGCGTTCCATATCCCGCACGCCATCGGCGAAAGCGTGTTTGTCCGTACATTACGGCTGTAATCCGCAGGCTCTCGTGCAGGCGGTGCACGTGCCGCCTCCGGTCGTCGTCGTACCTCCTCCGCTGACCACGACCACGCCGCCGCTGGTGACGCCGCCACGCCGCCCGACACCGACAAGCCGCCCGCCATGCCGCCCGACACCTCGGTCGGCCCCCGGACGCCGGAGTCGCCCGCCGGAACGCCCTGATCCTGGTTGCCCTTTGAACCGGATTGCCCGCTGATCCGTACAGCAGGGCAACGAAAGGGGATCAGGATGAGCGGCACCGACCTCGCATACGGCACCGGGCTGACTGAGAACAGTCTGTATCGGTACGACGACTGGCTGCTCCGGGCAGCCGCCATCCGGGACGGTGATCGCGTCCTCGACATCGGCTGTGGAACCGGCGGTACGACGCGCGCCGCCGCCTGGCTCGCGGGTTCCGGCGACGCCGTCGGCGTGGACGTCTCGGAGCAGGTGCTTGCGGAGGCGGCCCGTCGTGCGGAGGAGACCGGCGCGGTCACCGCGACCTTCGTGCCGGCCGACGCACAGGTGCATGCCTTCGAGACCGAGACCTTCGATGTCCTCCTCAGCCGCACCGGCTGCACGGACTTCGCCGACCCGATCGCGGCCTTCACCAATCTCGCGCGAGCGCTGCGTCCGGGCGGGCGCGTCGCACTCCTGGTCTGGCAAGCGCCCAGCCGGAACCCGTGGTACGCCGAACTCACCACCGGCACCACGCCGCGGCTCGACGTACCCGGTCCGTTCGCGTTCGCCGACCCTGCACGGGTCGCGCACATCCTCACCACCGCGGGCTTCCGGATGCCCGAATGCGAGCCCCTGCAGGAACTCATCCAGGTGGGTCCGGGCGTCGACTACCCGTCGGCTGCGTGGCTCGTCACCACCCGCAAGCCCGCATAGCCTCGACCGCGGCCTGGAGTTCGGTGCGCGGGTCGTCCGCGTGGTAAAGGCGTTCGTCCGGCTCGATGTTGTCGAGGAACCGCTGGTACATGACCGCCCCGACCAGACGTCCGAGCACCGTCATCGGCTGCAGTGCCCGGAACGGTTCGCTGTTCGGGATCCGGCGCTTCCAGGCCGCCGACCAGACCTCGACCGCGTGATCGCCCTGTGCCTGCGGCATCCATCCGCGCAGCCGTTGGATGTCGGTGGCCGGATGGCCGACGAAGCTGTCCGCCCAGTCGACGATCGCCCGGTTGGTGCCGTCCGAACGCCAGTTGCCCGGATGGAAGTCGCCGTGTACGAGCGTGATCGGAAGACCCGACGCATCCAATTCGGACAGGATGCCGGGCAGCTTGGTCAGCAGCTCCTCAACCGCGAGCGCGTCATCACCGGGCAGCGCGACGATGGTCAGCAGCCGGGACACTTCATCCGCCAGGTGCTCCGGTCGCAGTACCGGCGCGTCGAGCTCGTCCACCTCCGCCGCAAGCTCGGCTTGTACGGCGACCCACCGGCTGACCACGTCCTCGATCGTCGGCGGATCCGGCTGCCAGCAGTCGACCCCGGGCGCGTGGGCGAGCAGTGACCAGCGGTTGCCGGCCGACGTACCGAGCACGGTGGGTGCGAGCTGAGCGTCGTACCGGCGGATGTGATCAATGATATCGGCGTCGATACTGCAGAACCGGCTCGTCGCCTTCGCCCAGGCACCCGGGAAGCGGATCAGACAGGACAGGTTCCACGTCTTCACCTGAACCGGATCGAGCGGGCCGATGATGCCTCGCGCCCACTCGATCAGCCGGCCCGGTCCGTCCACCTCGGCCCACGTCGCCCGCAGCGGATCGGGTGCGACGATCGCGTCCCATCCGTCGTACGGCGTCTCGTCCAGTACCCCGGCACGCGGTTCGCCCAGCGCCTGCACGTGATAGACGACCCGGCCACCGCGACCGACCACCGCCTCGTCCGCGTGCACGAGCCGCAGCACCATGGTCCGGACGCCGAGCAACTGGTCGAGCTGCCGGGTCACGCCCTCGACTTCGGACCACCACGCCGGCTCCACCTCGAACGCCGGCACCCGGCCCGCGTAGCGCTGCCCGACGCTGACCAATGCCTCGACCGTCTTCGTCTCCACGTGATCAGTGTCGTCTGACCCGGTGCCATGTGCGTGCGCCGGATTTGATCACCACGCCGGTGCCCAGGTCGACGGCCTCCGCCGGGTCGTCCGCCCGGGTGCCGTCGATGGTGACGGCCCCCTGCCGGATCAGCCGCCGGAGCTCGGAGTTGCTGTCGTCGGGCCGGATCGCGCGCAGGAGATCGAGCGCAGTCGTCACAGAGCTGTCGACGACGATCTCCGGAATGTCCTCGGGCTGATTGCGGTCGGAGAAGGTCCGTCGGAACGCCTCCAGTTCGGCCTTCGCCGTGCCGGCGCCGTGGTAGCGCGTCACCACGGCAGCGGCCAGGCGGAGCTTGGCGTCGCGCGCCTGCGGACCGCCGTGTGCGGCTGCGGCGCCGAGTGCGGCGACCGTGTCCATCGGGAGTTCGGTGTAGACGCGGGCGTACGGCTCGACCAGGTCGTCCGGGATGCTCATCAGCTTGCCGAACTTCTCCCGCGGCGGGTCCGTCAGCCCGACGTAGTTGTTCAGCGACTTCGACTGCTTCGCCCGTCCGTCGAGGCCCGGCGTGATCGTGGTCGTGATCACCGCTTGCGGCGGCGCGCCCAAGCGCTGCTGGAAGTGCCGGCCGAGCTGCTCGTTGAACAGTTGGTCCGTGCCGACGATGGTCAGATCGCTCTGCATCGCGAAACTGTCGTAGCCCTGCAGTACCGGGTACACCAGCTCGTGGACCGCGATCTCGCGCCCGGCCGTGACCCGCTCCCGGAACATGTCCCGCGCCATCAGCTGTGCATGCGTGACCTGCGCGAACAGACCGAGCAGCTCCGCCACCCGCATCCCGTCGTACCACTCGGAGTTCCGCCGTACTTCGAACACCGCGGGATCCGTGCGCAGTACCAGTGACACCTGCTCGAGGAACGACGTCGCATTCGCCTCGATCTCCTCCGGCGTCAGCACCGGCCGGGTCTCGGACCGCCCGGTCGGGTCGCCGACGCGGGTGGTCAGGTCGCCGAGCAGGAACACGACCTGGTGGCCGAGGTCCTGCAGTTGCCGCATCATCCACAGGTTGACGGCGTGGCCGAGATGCAGATCCGGTGCGGTGCAGTCGACGCCGTACTTGATCCGCAACGGCCGCCCGGACGTCAGTCGTTCACGCAGGTCGGCCTCGCCGACGATGGAGTCGGTGGTACGGCGTAATCGGTCGATCACCGCGGTCGGGTCGTTCATGGGGGTCCTCTCAGCAGGTCTGGAGGCACCCTCGCCACGACAGCGCCTCCGGCAACGGAAAGAGGCAGGAACCCGGTCGGTTCCTGCCTCGGAGGCTCTGGGTGGAGCGAGTTGTGGGGACTACCGAATGCCGGCCCCTCCCAGAGCCGGTCGATATGCCACGCGTCGCTTGATCACGGCGTCAGAGTAGCACCGGCGCATTGGGCCCGCAGGCGGGTATCCGCCTACCCTCGGGGGGTGACGGAGGAGCGAGTGGTGCTGCTGGACGACGCCGGCCGGGCGATCGGGACCGAGGCCAAGGCAACGGTGCACCACTCCGCGACCCCGCTGCACCTGGCGTTCTCGAGCTACGTGGTCGATGACGCGGGCCGGGTGCTGCTGACCCAGCGCGCCCTGACCAAGCCGACCTGGCCGGGGGTCTGGACCAACAGTTGCTGTGGGCATCCACTTCCCGGTGAGCCGGTCCCCGATGCGGTACGGCGCCGGCTCGCCGACGAGCTGGGGATCGTGGCGGACGGCGTCGAGCTGGTGCTGCCCGAGTTCCGCTACCGCGCCGAGATGCCGACCGGCGTGGTGGAGAACGAGATGTGCCCGGTGTACCGGGTCCGGTGGTCCGGCGACCCCACGCCCGATCCCACGGAGGTGGCGTCGTACCGATGGGTCGAATGGTCCGACATGCGCGACGTACCGGGCCTGTCGCCGTGGTGCCTGCTGCAGTTGGACGAGCTCAGTGGGGCGCCAGGGGAGTGGACCGTCGGGGATCCTGCGCTCCTGCCGCCTGCTGCGCGGTCATGAGCTGAGGTCGCGGTCGAGCAAGTCCGCGTGCAGGGCAACCGCGGCGGTGCTCGCGTGCCCGGCAGCGCCGATCGCGAAGAGGGCGGGGACGGCCGTCGTACCGACCGCGTAGACACCAGGGATGCTGGTCCTTCCGGAGCTGTCGACGGCGACCGCGCCATCCACTACGTCGCAGCCGAGGTTCGCCGCGAGATCACTCTGCTGATGCTGCCGGACGACCACGAACACAGCCCGAGGAAGCAACGTGTCACCGCCCTTCAGCAGCACGCGTACGTCGTTCTCCGCTGGCTGAACGGCCTCGACTCGCTCGGTGCGAATCGTCACGCCGGCCTTGTCGAGCTTGGTCAGGTGATCGAAGCTGAGTTCGTCGCCGTCGGTGCACAGGACGACGTCGTTGCTCCACCTGCTGAGCAACAGCGCCCGGGCAACCGAGCGGTCCGGCAGCCCGCGCATCCCGAGCTGCACGAGCGGCTCGTCACGCACCTCCCAGCCATGACAGTGCGGACAGGCAACAACCGACCGACCCCACGACTCCCACACACCCGGCACATCCGGCAGCTCGTCCCGGAGCCCGGTCGCCAGTACCACGGATCGCACCCGCTCACCCTCGACGACGAAACCGTCGCCGTCAGCGGTCAGGTCCTCGACCCGCGTGTCCCGCACCTCGACGCCGTACTCCCGGAGTTGCCGGCGCCCCAGCGCGAGCAACTCGCCCGGTGCGGTGTCCTCGACTCCGAGGAAGTTGTGGACGTGCTCGGCCGTCCGGTTCCGCGCCTTCCCGTCGTCGAACAGCACCACTCGCCGCCGCGCCCGTCCCAAGGTCAGAGCCGCCTGCAGGCCCGCCACACTTCCACCGATCACCGCTGCGTCGATCACAGCGCCATCTTGCCGCTGCTTCCACAATTCGAGAAGAACTGGCTCAAATAACGAGACGATGAAATCGAGTGCGCACCAGGTCCGGGTAGGGCAAGGTGGGGGCATGGGTGAGATCGTGTTCCGGCCGGTCGAGTCGGAGCGGGACTACGAGGACTGGCGTGCGGTGCGGCTCGCGGTGCAGCCGTACGAGCGCTGTCCGAGTGTGGCCGAGCTGCAGAAGTTGGCGAAGCCAGGACGGCTCCTGGTGCTGGCGGTGATGGACGGTGCGGTCGTCGGCAGTGGGATGTCGGATCACTCCAGCGAGGCGGCTCGTGCGGCCGTCAAGCCGCGGGTCCGCCCTGAGGCACGACGGCGAGGTGCCGGCACCGAGTTGCTGCGTGCGCTGACCGAGCATGCCGTTGCCCAGGGTTACCAGGTCGCGGGCTGCTCGGTCGACGACGAGGACTCGCTCGCGTTCGCCGACCACTTCGGTTTCACCGAGGCGAACCGCCAGGTCGAGCAGCTCCGCCGGATCGGAACCGAGCCGTGGCCGGAGCAGCCGACGGCGTACCGGATCGTGACCGTGGCCGAGCGGCCCGAGCTCTGGGCGAAGGCTTACGAGCAGGTGGCGGTGCCGACCCTTCCCGACCTGGATGTGCCGGCACCGATGGACGTCTCGGCCGAGGAGTGGGAGATCGAGTGGATCAACGACCCGGCGGCGATGTTCCTGGCCGTCGTCGGTGACGACGTGATCGGTGTCGCCGGGTTGATGCTCGACACCGACCAACCGGAGCGGGCTGAGGTCGCCTACACCGCCGTCCATCCGGACTGGCGCGGCAAGAGCGTCGCCGCGACCTTGAAGCGAACGAGTATGGCCTGGGCGGCCGAGCACGGGATCACCGAGATCTACACCTGGACCCAGCGCGGCAACGAGAACATGCGCCGGCTGAACGAGCACCTCGGGTTCACCTACGGCATCGTGAGCGTCGATGTCCGGGCGAAGCTACCGCTGCAGTTCGCGGAGTAGCTCGGGGCCGGGCCAGGGGTGGTGGTTGGTCTCGGCCTTGTGGATCAGCTCGATCAGCTTGGCGTTGACCGGAGCTCTGCGGCCGAGGGACTCCGCCAGGCGGACGACCTCGCCGTTCAGGTAGTCGATCTCGGTCGGGCGGCCGGCTTTGAGGTCTTCCCACATGGAGGTCCGGGCGAGCGGGTCGATCGCGAGGACCGAGCCGGCCAAGCGGCGGAACAGGAAGTCGGGCAGGCGGAGGACGGCCGGGAAGCGGCGCATCGGCACCGCCAGGATCCGGGCCGGTTCGATGCCGTGCGCAGCGAGAAGGGCGAGTGACTCGGCCTGAGCCGCGGCGAGGCAGCGGCGGTACGCGCGCTGGGACAGCTCGTCGCGCAGCGGGAGGTCCGAGAGCGCGTTGATCGGGTTGTTGAGGTTGAGCAGGAGCTTCGACCACTGCACCGGCAGGATGTCGTCATGCTGCTTCAGCGGCAGCCCCGCTCGGGCGAAGTCCTCGACGTACGGCGCCAGGCCCGGATGGCTTTGGACATCGAGCGCACCGGCGGTGCCCTGGTGGAAGATTCCCTCGCCACGGTTCAGCACGTTGAACGGAACCATCCCGGGCACCACGACCTGGTCCGGCAGCCGCTCCCGCAGGACGTCACCGTTGCGGAGGCCGTTCTGGAAGCTGACCACGATCGCGCCCGGCTTGAGCACATCGGCCAGCTCGGCGGCTGCGGTCCCGGTCGCCGCCGACTTGACCGTCAGCAGGACCAGATCCGCCGCTCCCGCCGCCGCGGGCGAGGTCTCGTAGCGAACATCGGCAACCCGGAGATCAGCACCGAGGTAGTCGGTCAGTCGTAGCCCGTGGGCCGCGACCTCGGCAGCCATCCGCGGCCGCCCGACGAAGACCACGTCGGCCCCACCCGCGAGCAGCCGTCCGCCCACGTAGCAGCCGATCCCGCCGGCGCCGTACACCACGATCGACACGGCACCACCGTACCGAAGGACAGGAGGTAGTCAGTGCTGACCGGCGCGGCTCCGCTTGGCCCACCCCTGAAAGGCCAACCAACCGGCCACTACCTCCTGTCCTTCGGTACATCTAGTGGAGTCGAACCCGCGGATCCAGGAAGGCGTAGGCAATGTCGACCAGGATGTTCGCGACCACGACGGCGGCGGAGGCGAACAGGACGATCCCGATGATGACCGGGAGATCCTGCTGGTTGATCGCCGTCACCGCGGTCTGCCCGAGACCGGGCAGGCTGAACACGGTCTCGATGACGACGACACCGCCGATCAGCTGACCCAGATCGATGCCGAACTGCGTGACCACCGGAGTCAGCGCGCTGCGCAGACCGTGCCGGACGATCACCCGGCTCTCCCGGATGCCCTTCGAGCGAGCGGTCCGGATGTAGTCCTCGCCGAGGACGTCGAGCATCGAGCCGCGGGTCAACCGGGTGTAGGTGGCCGCCAGCAACAAAGCCAGAGCTACCCACGGCAGCAACAAGTGCTGGAACCAGGCGCCGGCCCCGGCGCTCAGTGGGGAGTACCCACCTGCCGGGAACCAGTGGAATCCGGCCAGCGTCAGCCGGAAGTACAGGAAGTACAGCAGCAGCAACCCGAGCAGGAACGACGGGAACGAGTAGAAGAACAACGAGAACAGCGTCAGTCCGCGATCGGCCAGCGACCGTGGATGCACCGCGGAGATCACCCCGTTGAAGATGCCCAGCAGCAACCACAGTACGGCGGCTCCGAGTGCCAGCGAGACCGTGATCGGCAACGCGGTCCCGATGATCGTGGTCACCGGCACCTGGTGGTAGTAGTCGTATCCGAGGTTGCCGTGCAGCGCGTTCTCGACGAAGTGCAGGTACTGCTTCCACACCGGCAGGTCCAGCCCCAGCCGGTGCTTGATCAGGTCAACGGTCTCCGGCGTCGCCTGCCGGCCGGCCAGCGTCTGCGCGACGTTGCTCGGGGCAACGAAGAACAGGGCGAACACGGCCACCGTGATGAGCCAGAGGACCAGGAGTCCATGACCCAGCCGGCGGAGGAGGAAAACAGCCATCACTAGGTCCGATCTGCGCGGGGGTCGAAGGCGTCCCGGACCCCGTCACCGAACAGGTTGAACGCGAGCGTCGTGATCAGCAGCGCCAGGCCGGGGAAGAGGATGAACCACCATGCGGTCGTGTAGTAGTTCTGCGAGGCGCTGATCATTCCGCCCCAGTCGGCCGTTGGCGGCGGCAGTCCGAGCCCGAGGAACGACAACGTCGCCTGGGTCACGATCACCACCGGGATCAGCAGCGTGGTGTAGACGATCACCGGCGCCAGCACGTTCGGCAGTACGTCGACGAACATGATCCGCCCGTCGCCCGCCCCCAGCGACCGGGCCGCCTCGACGAACTCGCGTTCGCGCAGCGACAGCACCTGCCCACGCACGATCCTGGCCACCGACGCCCAGCTGAAGAACCCGATCACCAGCACGGTCACGGTCAGGCTCGGCCCGGTGACCGAGACCAGCGCGATCGCCACCAGCAGGAACGGCACGGACAGTACGACGTCGATCAGCCGCGCGAGCACCGTGTCGACGACCCCGCCGAGGAACCCGGCCGCGAGCCCGAGTACCACGCCGATCGCGACGGTGATCGCGGTCGCGATGACGCCGACCAGCAGCGAGACGCGAGCGCCGTACGCGATCCGGACCAGGATGTCCCGGCCGAGGTCGTCGGTGCCGAGCCAGAACGTCCCGTTCGGCCCGCGCGGCAACCCGTCCGGGGTCAGCCCGATGTCGCGGTACTGCTCGTTCGGCGGATGACCGGTGATCGCGGCGAAGACCGGCGCGAGGATCGCCATCAGCACGATCAGCACGATCACGACCAGCGAGATCATCGCGACCTTGTCCTTGCGCAGCCGTCGCAACGCCAGCACGAACGGACTGCGGCCCTCGATCGCCTTGGGCTCGTCAAGGACATCGACCATCTCGATGGCGGCGGTCATGATGCCTTCAGGTCCGGTACGGCGGTCGACAGGTCTTCGCCGATCGTCAGCGGATGGAAGCAGGCGGTCCGGTGGTCGTGCTGGTCGTCGAGGACGGAGATCAGCGGCGGCTCGCCCGCGGCGCAGTCGGCTCGCGCCTTCGGGCACCGCGTGTGGAACCTGCACCCCTCCGGCGGGTTCGTCGCGGCGGGGATGTCGCCACCGAGGATGATCTGCTCACGGCTGTCGGCCGTGTCCGGATCCGCCACCGGCAACGCCGACAACAGCGCCCGCGTGTACGGGTGACGCGTCTGCCCGAACAACTCGTGCGTCGGCGCCAGCTCGACGATCTTGCCCAGGTACATCACCGCGATCCGGTCACTCACGTGCCGGACCACGGACAAGTCGTGCGAGATGAACACATAGGTCAGGTCGAACTCCTTCTGCAGATCGGCCAGCAGGTTGATGATCTGCGCCTGGATCGACACGTCCAGCGCCGACACCGGCTCGTCGCAGATCACCAGCTTCGGCCGCAGCGCCAGCGCTCGGGCGACCCCGATCCGTTGCCGTTGGCCACCGGAGAACTCGGCCGGGAACCGGTTGTAGTGCTCGGGGTTCAGCCCGACCAGCTCCATCAGTTCCTGGACCTTCTTCTTCCGTTCCGGCCCGGACGCGATGCCGTGGATGGCGAACGGGTCACCGATGATCGAGCCGACCCGGCGGCGCGGGTTCAGCGAGCCGTACGGGTCCTGGAAGATCACCTGCACCTCGCGCCGCACCGGTCGCATCGCCCGCCGCGACAGCGTGCTGATCTCCTTCCCGTCGAACCAGACCGAGCCCGACGTCACGTCGTACAGGTGGGCCATGCAGCGGGCCAGTGTCGACTTGCCGCAGCCGGTCTCGCCGACCAGCCCGAGCGTCTCGCCCTTGCGCACCTCGAGAGAGACCCCGTCGACCGCATGGACCACCTCCTTCGAGTGGGTCGGGAACTCCTTACGGACGTCGTCGACTTTCAGCAGTACGTCGTTCATGACGCGATCGCCTCGCTCACGGTGTGGGGCAGCCAGCAGGCCGACTGATGTCGCGGGTCGGCGCCGACGTCGGTGAGCGGCGGCGCCTCGGTGCGGCACTTGTCGAACACGTGCGGGCAGCGGGCGGCGAACGGGCAGCCCGCGGGCAGACTGATCAGGCTCGGCGGACTGCCGGCGATCGGGGTCAACCGGTCGCCGCTGCGGGCCGGCAGCGATGCCAGCAGGCCTTGGGTGTACGGGTGGTGGTTGCGGTAGAAGATGTCGCGGCGCGGCGCCCGTTCCATCACCGCGCCGGCGTACATGACGACCACCTCGTCGGCCATCTCCGCCACCACGCCGAGGTCGTGGGTGATCAGGATGATCGCCGTACCGAACTGCTCCTGCAGGCGGCGCATCACGTTCAGCACCTGGGCCTGCACGGTCACGTCGAGCGCGGTCGTCGGCTCGTCCGCGATCAGCAGCGCCGGGTCGAGCGCCATCGCCATCGCGATCATCACCCGCTGCCGCATCCCGCCGGAGAACTGGTGCGGGTAGTCGTCGATCCGCTCCGACGCCCGCGGGATGCCGACCAGGGTGAGCAGCTCGGCGGCCCGTTGCCGGGCCGCCTGCTTGCTGATCACGGTGTCGTGCGCCCGGATCATCTCGACGATCTGCCAGCCGATCCGGTAGTGCGGGTGCAGGCTGGACAGCGGGTCCTGGAAGATCATCCCGATCTGTGCCCCGCGCAACCTGCGCAGGGTCGACTGGTCCGCGCTGATGAGGTCCGTCCCGTCGAAGAACGCCGTACCGGACACCTGGGCGCCGCGGGTCAGACCGGTGATGGTCTGGGTGGCGACGCTCTTGCCCGACCCGGACTCGCCGACCACCGCCAGCGTCTGTCCGGCCTCGACGTCGAACGACAGGCCCCGGACGGCGCGGACGGTGCCGTCCGGGGTGTCGAAGGAGACCCGAAGATCCCTTACTTCAAGCAGGGCCATGAGGTTCAGCCGCCCTGCTTGTCCTTGGACAGCCACACGTTCGTCGGGTCGTAGTTCTGCATCGACGGGACGTAGACGGCGTTGTGGACCTGCGTGGCGTGGTAGTTCGCCTGCTTGTTGTTGGTGAGCGGGTAGAACGCGGCCTGGTCCATCACCCGGGCGTCGGCCTTGGCCCACAGCTCGGCGGCCGCGTCCGTCGTCGGTGCCGCGATCGCCTGCTGGATCAGGTCGTTGGTCTCCGGGTCGTTGTAGAGGCCGAAGTTGCTGCCCACCGGCGGGAACGACGGCTCACCGGAGAACAACGGGTTGAAGAACGACAGTGCCGCGTTGCCGTACCAGTCGGCGCCCCAACCGGCCAGCGACAGGTCCCAGACACCGCGCCGGGCGACATCCGGCACCTGCAGGTACTTCACGTAGAAGTCCGCGTTCGGCGACGGTACGCCGGTGACGGTGATGCCGGCCTTGGACAGGTCCTGCTGGATCGTCTGGAAGCCCTTGCTGCTGCCCTCGGTCGCGTTGCGGTAGAGGAACTTCAGCGTCAGATGCGGATACCCGGCCTCGGTGAGCAGTTGCTTGGCCTTCTCCGGGTCGTACGGGTACGGGTCGATCTGCTTCGAGCCGGTGATGACGTCCGGCAGTACGTGCGTGAGCGGCGGGTTCAGCGTCTTGCCGCCGAGCACCTGCAGGACATGGTCCCGGTTGATCGCGTAGCTGATCGCCTGCCGGACCTTCGGGTTCTCCAGCGCCTTGTTGTTGTTCGGCGAGACCGTGTTGTAGACGACGTACGGGTTCGAGCTCGCGGTGTCGCCGATCGTCAGGTTCGGGTCCTTCTTGGCCTGCAGCGCGGGCAGTTGCGACGGCGGCGGTGCGACGTCGAACTCCATGTCGGCGGTCGGCGTACCGGTCTGCAACTGCTGCTGGATCGAGTCCTGGGTGACGGTCTCGTTCACCACGATCTTGTCGACGTACGCCTTGCGGACCGGGTCGGTGGCCGCGTCCCAGGCGGGGTTGCGCGAGTAGTTGATCGACTTGGTCGGAACCCAGGAGTCGACCTTGTACGGACCGTCGGACGGGAAGTGGTTGCCGAGCTCGGTGCTGGCCGGGAGGTACTTCAGCGACTCCACCGGGGCCGGCGAGAAGGCCGGCAGCGTCAGCATGTCGACGAAGTACGTCGCCGGCTGGGTCAGGTGGAAGACGACGGTGGTGTCGTCCTTCGCGACCACACCGGGCAGCGCCGTCTTGTCGATGTATTCCTGGATCCCGGCGACCGTCTTCGGCGCCTTGGCGAAGCCGGCGGCGAACGCCTGGTAGCCGTCGATCAGGTTGGCGAAGTCCGGGATGCCGCCGAACGGCTGTACCGGGTTCGCGGTCCGCTTGACGCCGCGGACCACGTCGGCGGCCGTCACCTGGCGCGCCGGGGAGGTGCCCCATTTCGCGCCGGGCCGGATCTTGATCGTGTACGTCTTGCCGTCCGCGCTCAGCCCGCCGTTCGCGGCGGTCGGGATGTCGGTGGCGAGGTCCGCGACCGGTGCGGTGTTCTTGCCACCTGGCTCCGCGGGGTACGTGAACAGCTGCCGGCTCCACATTCGCAGGTTCAGGTAGCCGACCGAGTAGTAGCTGATGTTCGGATCCATGTAGTCGACGTCGCCTGCCCCGAGCATGTTCAGGGTGCCACCGCTGACCGGTGTGGCTGCGTCACCTCCGGATCCGGACGGTGATCCGCCACCGTTGCTGCATGCGGCGAGCGCGACGAGCGCTGCCACGGCGGCAAGGGATACTGCCGCCAGCCGTCTTCTGGCCATTGGTCCTCCTCCGGACTCGATAGCGCCGAAGCTAGGACCGTGGCGCGGACCCCGGAGGCTGGGTTACCGAAGCGTCAAGAGGTTGTCACCCGGGGCCCGCACGAACATGACGGATTCATGACAGCCGTAACCGGCGCGCGCTCCGGTGGTGCGGGACACTGGGTCCGTGCCACACAGCCTGCTGCTGGTCGACGACGAGCCGCGCATCCGCCGGGTGCTGCGGCTTGCCCTGGAAGACGAGGGGTACCAGGTCGCCGAGGCGGCCAACGGGTACGACGCTCTGGCCGCGCTGCGCCGGGAACCACCGGACGTGGTGCTGCTGGATCTGATGCTGCCGGACCGGGACGGATTCACGGTCTGCCGCGAGATCCGCCGCGCCAGCGACGTGCCGGTCATCATGGTGACCGCGCGCACCGACAGTCACGACGTGGTCGCCGGGCTGGAGGCCGGTGCCGACGACTATGTGACGAAACCGCTCGTTGCCAAGGAGTTGTCGGCCCGGATCCGGGCGCTGCTGCGCCGAGTGGAGCCGGCCAACGCCCGGCAGCCCGACGTACTCGTGGTCGGTGACCTCACGATCGACGTCCCCGGGGCCGAGGTGACCCGCGGCGATTCGGTGCTGCCGCTGACCCGGACCGAGTTCAAGCTGCTCGCCGAACTGGCCGGGGCAGAGGGCAAGGTGCTGAGCCGTGAGCAACTGCTGTCCAAGGTGTGGGGCTACGGGTACTTCGGTGACAGCCGGATCGTCGACGTACACATCCGCCGGCTGCGGCTCAAGATCGAGCACGACCCGGCCAGTCCGAAGCATCTCGTCACCGCCCGCGGCCTGGGCTATCGACTGGTGAGTTGACGTTGCGGCGACGGCGACTGGGGCGGCGATGGGGCCGGACGGGTCTCAGGCCTGGCCTGCGCGGGCGCGTGATGGTGGCCTACGGCCTGCTCGCGCTCGGACTGTCGTCTGTGCTGGCGCTGGTGACCTGGGGTGTCGTCTCCGACTACCTCACCGAGCAGCGCGAGTCCTCGGCGATGGTCGAGACGGCCGACAACGCAGCGGCCTTCCACTACGGGCTGTTCGGCGCGCCACAGCCGTGCCGGCCGGTGCGTGAGCAGGCCGAGTGCGGCAGCCTGACGCCGAACCCGGATGTCAGCGTGACGAATCTGCTGACCAGCCTGCCATCCACGGATGCCGCAGCTTCGATGGTCTACTACGACGACACCTGGTACTCCCTGACCGGGAAGCCGTCGGATCTGCCGATCGACCTGGTCACCACGGTCCGGAACGGTACGGCGGCGAGCCGCCGGCTCACCGTGGGCGGGCAGCACGTGCTGGCGGTCGGCGTACCGATGAAGGTGCCGGGTACGGCGTTCTTCGAGTGGCACCCGCTGGCGAGTCTCGACGGGACGCTGCGGACGTTGAAGATCACGCTCGTCGCGGCGGCGATCGTGACCGCGATGATCGGCCTGGCGGTCGGGCGGCTGGCGAGCACGCTGGCGCTGCGGCCGCTGGCGGCGCTGACCAAGGTGGCGGATGCGGTGGCGCGCGGGCGGCTGGAGGCGGAGAACGACCGCGACCTGGGCGGGCTGGCGCGATCGTTCAACCAGACCGCCGCGGATCTGGAACGGCGGGTGGCGGCGGACGCGCGGTTCGCGGGTGATGTGAGCCATGAGTTGCGTACGCCGTTGATGACGATGCTCAACTCGATGCAGTTGATCCAGAACCATCGGGCAGAACTGCCTTCGGCGGTGCGTGAGCCGGTCGAGTTGCTCGGTGACGACCTGGACCGGTTCCGGCGGCTGGTGATCGATCTGCTGGAGATCTCGCGGGACGACGGTGGTGATCAGGGCAGTCGGGAGATTGTGCGGATCGCCGACCTTGTCCGGGCTGCGGCGGATGCGACGGCCGGGCGTGAGGTGACCACGGTGGCTCCGGACGCCGAGGGGCTGACGCTGCAGGCGGACAAGCGCCGGCTCGAGCGGGTGATCGCGAACCTGGTCGAGAACGCCGAGGACCACGCCGGCGGCTGCAAGGGTGTCGGCGTCGAGGCCGGTGGACTCGGCGTGATCATCACCGTCGACGACGCCGGTCCCGGGATCGCGCCCGAGGACCGCGAACGCATCTTCCAGCGCTTCGGCCGCGGCGAGACCAGCGGCCGGGGCCGCGGCGTAGGCCTCGGCCTGGCCATCGTCGCCCGCCACGTCCAATGGCACCAAGGCACCATCCAGGTCACCACCCACCCCTCCGGCGGCGCCCGCTTCGTAGTAGAACTCCCCGCCAAATCCACCTGACCCACCAGGCCTCCGCCCCCTCTGCGCGGTTAATCGGATGACGTGGCTGGGGGTGGTGGGTATTTTGGGTTTATGGCTACTTGCCTCTGTGTCTAGCTGCGGGACCCGCTTCCGTACCTGAAGTGCGTCCCTTGGCTATCACGGAGAGTAACCATCATGATCACCGTCAACGGTGTAGACATTCGCGTCGGCGCCCACCTGCTGCTGTCCGACCTGTCGTTCCACGTCAGTCCCGGCGACCGAGTCGGGCTCGTCGGCCGTAACGGCGCCGGCAAGACCACCTTGCTGAAGACGCTGGCCGGCGAAGACCGCCCGGCCACCGGAACCATCAGCGTGTCCGGCTCCATCGGCTACCTGCCGCAGGACCCGCGCGCCGCCGACCCCGCCGTCACGGTCACGGACCGGATCCTGTCCGCCCGCGGCCTGGACGTCGCCGTCCGCAAGCTACGCGACGCCGAGGCCGCGATGAGCACTGCCACCGGCGATGCGCAGGAGCGCGCGATGGCGTACGCGCGGGCCGAGGCGCAGTTCCAGGCCGGCGGCGGGTACGCGGCCGAGGCGGAGGCGGCGCGGCTGGCGGCCGGCGTCGGCCTGCCGAACCGCGCCCTCGAGCAGCCCGTCGGTGAACTGTCCGGCGGTCAGCGCCGTCGCGTCGAGCTGGCCCGGATCCTGTTCGCGCAGCACGACACGCTGCTGCTCGACGAGCCGACCAACCACCTCGACGCCGACTCGGTGCTGTGGCTGCGCTCGTTCCTACTGTCGTACCCGGGCGGCCTGATCGTCATCAGCCACGACCGCGAGTTGCTCAAGGCAACCGTCAACCGGGTCTTCCACCTGGATCCGCTGCGGGTCACGATCGACATCCACAACACCGGCTGGACGAAGTACCTCGAACAACTGGAGACCGACGAGCGTCGCCGCACCCGGGAGCGCAACACGGCCGAACGCAAGGCCGCGGTCCTGCACACCCAGGCGCAGAAGATGCAAGCCAGCGCGACGAAAGCCGTTGCCGCGCGCAACATGGCGCGGCGGGCGGACAAGCTGCTCTCGGACCTCGAGCCGGTACGCCGGGCCGCGCGAGTAGCCCGCATCCGGCTGCCCGCTCCGGCGCCGTCGGGGAAGACACCGCTGGCCGCGGTCGGCCTCAAGAAGGCGTACGGCGGACTCCAGGTGCTGAACGGCGTCGACCTCGCCATCGACCGGGGGAGCCGGGTCGTCGTTCTCGGACTGAACGGCGCGGGCAAGACCACCCTGCTCCGGCTGCTCGCGGGCCGGGAAGAGCCGGACGAGGGCCGGGTCGTGCCCGGTCACGGGCTGCGGCTCGGGTACTTCGCCCAGGAGCACGACACCCTGGACCTGGCCGGCACAGTTCGGCAGAACCTTGCGTCGGTCGCGCCCGGGCTAACCGACGGCGAGGTCCGGAACGTGCTCGGTTCGTTCCTGTTCAGCGGAGACGACGCGGACAAGCCGGCCCACGTGCTGTCGGGCGGGGAGAAGACCCGCCTGGCGCTCGCCGGGCTGGTCCACTCCGGTGCCAACGTGCTGCTGCTGGACGAGCCGACCAACAACCTGGACCCGGCCTCCCGGGACGAGGTCCTGGGCGCGGTCGGCAGCTACCCGGGCGCGATCGTCATGGTCACCCACGACGAGGGCGCAATCGAGGCCCTGCAGCCGGACCGCGTGCTGATCCTCCCGGACGCCAGCGAGGACCTCTGGTCCAACGACTACCTAGACCTGGTCTCACTGGCGTGACCCCACCACCCCACCCCGCCCCGTCTGATGGGCTGACCCAGCCGTCGGTGGGTTGGCCAACCGCGTGCCGTTGGCCAACCCACCATCTCGTGGGTCAACCCATCAGACGAGGGCTGGGCGGGGTCAACCTGGCCCGACCCCCGCCCCGTCTGATGGTCTGACTCAGCCGTCGGTGGGTTGGCCAACCGCGTGCCGTTGGCCAACCCACCATCTCGTGGGTCAACCCATCAGACGAGGGCTGGGCGGGGTCAACCTGGCCCGACCCCCGCCCCGTCTGATGGTCTGACTCAGCCGTCGGTGGGTTGGCCAACCGCGTGCCGTTGGCCAACCCACCGTCTCGTGGGTCAACCCATCGGACGGGGGCTGGGCGGGGTCAACCTGGC